>NZ_JYJA01000034.1 GCF_000956465.1 Microbacterium trichothecenolyticum | reverse complement strand
CGAACCCGGAAGCTAAGCCTCTCAGCGCCGATGGTACTGCAGGGGGGACCCTGTGGGAGAGTAGGACACCGCCGGACACCCATTCACGGAATGGCCACCCCCACGGGTGGCCATTCCGCGTTAACAGGGTGGATTGCCGACGTAGAACGGATCCTGGAGGATCGAAGAATGGCAGAGCAGGAGCCGCGCGACGATCGACGCGCGCCGCGCGAACGATCCAGCGGAAAGCCCTCGTCGGCCGGCGCTGACCGCAAGCCGCACACGAACCGCGACGCAGATCGCAAGCCGTACGCGAAGCGTGAAGGCGACCACAAGCCGTACGCGAAGCGCGACGGTGAGCGTTCCTACGCGAAGCGTGACGGCGACCGTCCTTACGCGAAGCGCGACGGTGACCACAAGCCGTACGCGAAGCGTGACGGCGACCGTCCGTACGTCAAGCGTGACGGCGACCGTCCTTACGCGAAGCGTGACGGTGACCACAAGCCGTACGTCAAGCGCGACGGCGACCGTCCCTACGCGAAGCGCGACGGCGACCGTCCTTACGCGAAGCGTGACGGCGACCACAAGCCGTACGTCAAGCGCGACGGCGACCGTCCCTACGCGAAGCGCGACGGCGACCGTCCTTACGCGAAGCGTGACGGCGACCACAAGCCGTACGTCAAGCGCGAGGGTGATCGTCCCTACGCGAAGCGTGACGGCGACCGTCCCTACGCGAAGCGTGACGGTGACCACAAGCCCTACGTCAAGCGCGAGGGTGACCGCCCTTACGTCAAGCGAGACGGCGACCGTCCTTACGCGAAGCGTGACGGCGACCGTCCGTACGTCAAGCGGGACGGCGACCGTCCCTACGTCAAGCGTGACGGCGACCGCCCTTACGTCAAGCGCGACGACGACCGCAAGCCGTACGAGCGCTCTGCGCGTCCGACTCGCGGGGGAGCCGACCGCCCCGACCGTGCCGTGCGCGAGGGCGAGATCCGTCCCGTCCGCGCCCGGCACGACGACCCGGTCATTCCCGAGGATGTGACCGGCCGCGATCTGCCGCCGGCTGCACGCAACGAGTTGAAGACTCTGAGCAAGGAGAACGCCGAGGAGGTCGCGCGTCACCTCGTGATGGCGTCGCAGTTGATCGACGAGGACCCGATGCTGGCGCATCAGCACGCGCTGTCCGCGTCTCGCCGTGCCGGTCGCATCGCCGTCGTCCGCGAGACGCTCGCGATCACCGCGTACGCGACGGGCGACTTCGCGCTCGCCTTGCGCGAGCTGCGCACATACCGACGCATCTCGGGGCGTGACGACCAGATCGCCCTGATGGTCGACAGCGAGCGAGGCGTCGGGCGCGCCGATCGTGCGCTCGAGGTCGGCCGTGCCGTCGACCGCTCCACTCTCGAGACGCCCGTACGCGTCGAACTGGCGATCGCGATGTCGGGCGCCCGTCTGGACCTCGGCGAGCCCGAGCGCGCGCTCCATGAACTCGACATCCCCGAGCTCGATCCCGATCGTGCGTTCGAGTGGAGCCCGGCGCTGTTCGCGGCCCGGGCAGCGGTGCTCGAGGAGCTCGGCCGCGCGGAAGAGGCGGCGCAGTGGCAGCGTCGTGCCGTGGTCGCCGCAGAGGCGATCGACGCGGCATCCGGTCTCGGCGATCTCGAGACGGTCTTCGTCGAGGAGGTCATCGAGATGGACCTCGACGACGAAGAGGAGGAGAACGACGACTCGGACGACATTCTCGCCGAGGACGACGACTCCGACGACACTCACGCCGGGGCCGACACGCCTGAGGACCTCGACGAGTCCGAGCCCGACGCCACGGAGCCCGAGGAGATCTCCGTCGACGACGAGGTCGCCGAGATCCTCGTGGAGGCAGGGGTCGACGCGTCCGGCGACGACGAGGCCGACCGCTGATGGCGCTGTTCGGGCGGCGGGCTGCGACGCCCGCCCCGCTCGACGGCGTCGACGTGGTGCTGGCCGATCTCGACGGGGTCGTCTATGCGGGTGCCGGCGCTCTGCCGCACGCGGTCGAGAGCCTCAACCGCGCCCGCGACGGCCGCTCGCTCGCGTACATCACCAATAACGCTTCGCGCACGGATGCCTCGGTCGCGGCGCATCTGAGCGAGCTCGGGCTCGCGACCACTCCGCGTGACGTCGTCACCAGCCCGCAGGCCGCGATGCGGCTGCTCGCGGAGAAGATCGCGCCCGGGTCCACTGTGCTCGTCGTCGGCGGCGATGGTCTCGTCGTCGAGGTCGAGAAGGCCGGGTTCGTCGTGACGCGCAGCGCCGACGACGCGCCGTCGGCCGTCGTGCAGGGGTTCGCGCCCGAGGTCGGCTGGACTCAGCTGGCTGAGGCGGCGTTCGCCCTCAAGACGCCCGAGGAAGACGGCGGCATCCCATGGGTGGCCACGAACACGGACTGGACGATCCCGCAGTCGCGCGGCATCGCGCCCGGCAACGGCACCCTGGTCTCGGCCGTGCACACCGCAGTCGGCCGGCTCGCAACCGTCGCAGGCAAGCCCGAGGTGCCGATCTTCCAGGAGGCGGTCGCACGGTTCGAGGCGCAGCATCCGTTGTTCCTGGGTGACCGCCTCGACACCGACATCCTCGGCGCCAACCGTGCCGGCATTGCGTCTGCCCTGGTGCTCACCGGCGTGGACCGTCCGAAGCACGTGCTGGCAGCACCGGAGAACTCGCGTCCGACGTACATCCTCGGTGACCTCCGCGAGCTCCACGAACCGTACCCCGAGGTTCAGGTGAAGGACGGCGTCGCCACAGTGCGAGACGCTCGTGTCGCGATCGACGGCGCCGACATCCGGATCCTCAGCGAGGGCATGCCGGTCGATCTCGTGCGCGCGGGCGCGGCGGCGATCTGGTCGACGGGGCGCGCGATCTTCGGCTTCCGCGTGCCCGAGCGTCTCTACGCGGATCCGTTCCACCGCCCCTGATCCTCGCCGCGGAAAAGCGGGGAGTGTCGGGTGGGCCCCCGTATTCTGGGGACATGGATGGAGCCGACGCGCATGAGGACGAGCACGGCGATCTGCTGTCGACTCTCGAGGTGATCGAGGCGCAGCCGCTGGCCACGCGTGCCGAAGCGTATGACACGCTGCATGACACGCTCGCCCGTCGCCTCGAGGCGACCCCCGGCACCCCGTCATGACGAGCCGCCTCGATGCCGCTCTCGCAGCCCGGGGTCTCGCGCGCTCCCGCACCCACGCCGCGACCCTCATCGCGGATGGGCTCGTGACGGTCGACGGCCGCCCCGTGGTGAAGGCCTCGACTCCCGTGGGCGACGAGAGCCTGATCGACGTGGCTGTTTCCGACCACTACGTCAGCCGTGCGGCGCACAAGCTCATCGCCGGCCTCGACGCCTTCCAGGTGGACGTCCGCGGCCGCGTGGCGCTCGACATGGGCGCGTCCACCGGCGGCTTCACCCAGGTGCTGCGCGAGCGCGGCGCCGAGCCGGTGATCGCCGTGGATGTCGGTCACGGGCAGCTCGCAGCATCCGTCGCCGAGGATCCTGGTGTCGTCGCGGTCGAGGGGTTCAACGTCCGCTACATGACCCCCGACTCGCTCGCCGAGGCGAGCAGCGTCTCCGAAGAGCCCTCGGTGATCACGGGCGACCTGTCGTTCATCTCGCTCACCCATGTTCTTCCTGCAGCACGGGCGGTCGCAGCATCCGATGCGGATCTCGTGCTGCTGATCAAGCCGCAGTTCGAGGTCGGGCGCACAGCGGTCAAGGGGGGCCTCGTGACCAACCCCGTGCTGCGCGCCGACGCGGTCGCGCGCGTGCTGTGGGCGGCGTGGGACGTGGGCCTCGGAACGTGCGGTGTCGTCTCCTCCCCGCTCGCGGGTACCCATGGCAATTCCGAGTTCATCGCGCACCTCGCGCCGGGGCGGGGGAGCAATCCGACAGAATGGTTGAGCACTGTGAACCGACTGGCGGGGAGCCGATGAACGACGCCGAGACCGAGGCCCAGCGCAGCATCCTCGTGGTGGCGCACGCCCATCGCGCCGACACCGTCGCTGCCGCGGAGCGGGTCGTCGCCGCGCTGCGGGCCGCCGGCGCCAGGCCCGTCCTCGCCCTCGACGACGGCGAGGACCTCGTGCAGGCGGGGCCTTCGCTGGCCGACGTCGCCGTACTGGGCATCGACGTGCCGGTGACCGACATCGAGCTCGCGATCGTCGTCGGTGGCGACGGAACGATCCTGCGGGCCGCCGAACTCGTCCGCGAAGGGCGTGCGCCGGTCCTCGGCATCAACATGGGCCACGTCGGCTTCCTCGCCGAGATCGAGCGCGACGACATGGATGAGGCCGTCCGCCGCGTCATCGCGCGGGACTACGAGGTCGAGGAGCGCATGGCGCTCCAGGTGCGGGTGAAAGACACCGGCGACTCCGTGATCTACGAGACGTGGGCGCTCAACGAAGCGACGGTCGAGAAGGCCAGCCGTGAGCGCCTGCTCGAGGTCGTCGTCGAGATCGACGGCCGGCCCCTGTCGACGTTCGGCTGCGACGGCATGGTCGTCTCGACACCCACGGGGTCGACCGCCTACAACTTCTCCGCGGGCGGCCCCGTGATCTGGCCGACCGTCGAGGCGATCGCCGTGGTGCCGCTGTCGGCCCACGCACTCTTCGCCAAGCCCCTCGTCGTCGGCCCCGAGCACTCTGTGGCGATCGAGGTGCTCGAGCGCACCAACGGCACCGGCATCCTCTGGTGCGACGGGCGTCGGTCGCACGACCTGCCTCCGGGCGCGCGCGTCGTGGTGCGGCGGTCGGATCGCCCGGTGCGCCTCGCGCGCCTGCACCCCGCTCAGTTCACCGACCGCCTCGTGCGCAAGTTCCGCCTCCCCGTCGAGGGGTGGCGCGGTCCGGCCGCGATCACGGGCGTCTTGCCCACCCAGTCGCAGGCGCATGCTGCGGTCGTCGACGACGTCGAGACCGACATCGTCGGCAGCGAGGTCGCCCCGTGATCGAGGAGATGCGCCTGCGGGACCTCGGGGTGATCGCCGAGGCGACGCTGCCGATCGGCGCGGGCTTCACGGCGATCACCGGTGAGACCGGTGCCGGCAAGACGATGGTCGTGACGGGACTCGGGCTGCTGCTCGGTCAGCGCGCCGACTCCGGCGCCGTGCGCGCGGGCGCCGCCCAGGCGACGGTCGACGGCGTGTGGATCGTCCCCGAGGACGGAGCGGTGGCCGCGCGCGTGCGCGAGGCGGGCGGCGACGTCGAGCCGATCGGCGGCGGTCGTGCCGAGCTGTACATAGGCCGGTCGATCTCGAGCGAGGGCCGGGGCCGGGCGTCCGTCGGCGGCCGCGCCGCACCGGCTGGAGTGCTCGCCGATCTCGCCGACGAGCTCGTCGTCGTGCACGGGCAGTCCGATCAGCTGCGACTGCGATCCGCGGCCGCACAGCGTGACGCGCTGGACCGGTTCGGCGGCGAGACAGTCCACACCGCACGCGACGCCTACCGCCGGGCGTTCGAACACTGGCGTGCGATCGACCGCGAGCTGTCGGAGCTCACCGACGACCGCGACGCGCGGGCGCGTGAGGCCGAAGATCTGCGGAACCAGCTCGCCGAGATCGAGCAGGCCGCGCCGGAACCCGGCGAGGACGCCGAGCTGGCGACTCGCGCCGAGCGTCTGGCGAACGCCGAGGAGCTCCGTGTCGCCGCCGCGACCGCTCATGACGGGCTCTCCGGCGAGGGTGACGAACCCGACGCCGGGGCGCTGCTCGCCGAGGCGCGCCGCGCCCTCGAGCGCGTGCACGACCCCGTGCTGGCAGAGCTCGCGGGGCAGCTTGCCGACGTCGGCTACCGCGTCGCCGATATCGCCGCAGCGCTGGCGGGCTACCTCGCCGACCTCGACGAATCGGGGCCGCACGAGCTCGCCGCGGTCGAAGAGCGCCGCGCCGTGCTCGCCGGCCTGGTCCGCGCGCACGGCACGCTCGACGCAGCCATCGAGCTGCTCGACACCGGCTCTTCCCGCCTCGCCGAGCTCGACGACGACTCCGATCGCATCGACCGGCTGACGGCGGAGCGGGATGCCGCGGCATCCGTCCTCGACGAGACCGCGGGTGTGCTCACCGCGGCTCGCACCGAGGCGGCCGCCCGGCTGGGTAGCGCCGTGAGCACCGAGCTGCGGGCACTCGCGATGCCGGACGCGCGCCTCGAGGTCGCCGTGACGGCGGGCACCGAGTCCGCGTCGGGGCGCGACGACGTCGCCATCCTGCTGGCGCCGCACCCGGGCGCCGAGCCGCGGGCCGTCTCGCGCGGTGCGAGCGGCGGTGAGCTCAGCCGTGTCATGCTCGCGATCGAGGTCGTGATCGCCGCCGTCGATCCGGTGCCCACGTTCGTCTTCGACGAGGTCGACGCGGGCATCGGCGGCGCCGCCGCCATCGAGGTCGGCCGCCGCCTCGCGCGCCTGTCGGAGTCGTCGCAGGTGATCGCGGTCACCCACCTCGCGCAGGTCGCGGCGTTCGCCGCCAACCACCTCACGGTGGTGAAGGCGAACGACGGCTCGGTCACGGCGTCCGATGTCCGTCGCCTGGACGGCGCCGACCGCGAGGCCGAGATGGCGCGTCTGCTGTCGGGCATGCCCGACTCGGACGCCGCCCTCACCCATGCACGCGAGCTGCTCAGCCTGCGCACCGAAGTCGACTGATCGCGGGGGCGGCCCCCGCGTGTCCCAGCTTCCGCGAAGCTCACCGACACACTGCCTGATAGGATAAAAGCCCGTGATGCAGACTTCTGATTCTTTCCGCGGCGACACTTCGAACGACACCACCAAGCACATCTTCGTGACCGGTGGTGTCGTTTCCTCGTTGGGCAAGGGTCTCACCGCGGCCAGCCTCGGAAATCTCCTCACCGCCCGCGGACTGCGTGTCGTGATGCAGAAGCTCGACCCGTATCTGAACGTCGATCCGGGCACGATGAACCCGTTCCAGCACGGCGAGGTCTTCGTGACCGACGACGGCGCCGAGACCGACCTCGACATCGGCCACTACGAGCGCTTCCTTGACATCGAGCTGAGCCAGGCCGCCAACGTCACGACGGGCCAGATCTACTCGCAGGTCATCGCGAAGGAGCGCCGCGGCGAGTACCTCGGCGACACCGTGCAGGTGATCCCGCACATCACCGACGAGATCAAGCGCCGCATGCGCCTCCAGGCCGACGAGACGCCCAAGCCCGACGTGATCATCACCGAGATCGGCGGCACGGTCGGCGACATCGAGTCGCAGCCGTTCATCGAGTCGGCGCGTCAGATCCGTCACGAGCTCGGCCGCAACAACGTCTTCTTCGTGCACGTCTCGCTCGTACCCTTCATGGGCGCGTCGGGGGAGCAGAAGACCAAGCCGACGCAGCACTCCGTCGCCGCGCTCCGCTCGATCGGCATCCAGCCCGATGCGCTGGTGCTGCGCAGCGACCGCCCCGTCACCGAGTCGAACAAGCGCAAGATCGCGCTCATGTGCGACGTCGACGAGGGGGCCGTCGTGAACGCGGTCGACGTGCCGAGCATCTACGACATCCCCTCGATGCTCAACGAGCAGGGCCTCGACGAGTACATCGTCCGCGCGCTCGGCCTGTCCAAGGCCGCCGACGTCGACTGGTCGCGCTGGCAGCGCGTGCTGAACGCCGTGCACAACCCGAAGCACGAGGTCACGGTCGGCCTGGTCGGCAAGTACATCGACCTGCCGGACGCCTACCTCTCGGTAACCGAGGCCCTGAAGGCGGGTGGGTTCGCGCAGGAGACCCACGTCAACATCCGCTGGATCCCCTCGGACGAGTGCGAGACGCCCGAGGGCGCCGCCAAGGCGCTCGGTCCGCTCGACGGCATCGTGATCCCCGGCGGCTTCGGCATCCGCGGTATCGAGGGCAAGATCGGTGCGCTCAAGTTCGCGCGCGAGCAGGGCATCCCGACGCTCGGCATCTGCCTCGGTCTGCAGTGCATCGTCATCGAGTACGCCCGTCACGTCGCCGGGATCGAGGATGCCTCGTCGAGCGAGTTCGACCCCGACACGCAGCATCCCGTCATCGCGACCATGGAGGAGCAGGTCGACATCCTCGACCACGGCGACCTGGGCGGCACGATGCGTCTCGGCCTGTACCCGGCCGACCTCGCGGAGGGCTCGATCGCGGCCGAGGTGTACGGCGCGCAGCGCGCGTCGGAGCGCCACCGCCACCGTTACGAGGTGAACAACCGCTACCGCGACCAGATCGCGGACGCCGGTCTGGTCTTCTCAGGCATCAACCCCGACCTGAATCTGGTCGAGTACGTCGAGCTGCCGCGCGACGTGCACCCGTACTACATCGCGACGCAGGCGCACCCCGAGCTGCGCTCGCGTCCGACGGACGCCAACCCGCTGTTCCGCGGTCTCGTCGGCGCGGCGCTCGAGCGGCACCGCTCGAGCGAGCTGTTCGAGGTCGAGAACGACTGACGTGATGGCAGAACTCCTCGCCGACGAGCCCGTCGACGCCACCATCCTCGACAGCGACCTGGTCTACGAGGGCCGGGTGTGGGACGTTCGCAGCGACACCGTGGCGTACGGCGACGGGCAGATCGTGCGCCAGTACGT
The DNA here is from genome assembly GCF_000956465.1 of Microbacterium trichothecenolyticum. Taxonomy (GTDB): domain Bacteria; phylum Actinomycetota; class Actinomycetes; order Actinomycetales; family Microbacteriaceae; genus Microbacterium; species Microbacterium trichothecenolyticum. Next base: position 212,037 of record NZ_JYJA01000034.1, on the reverse strand, counting down.
CGATCACCCCGGTGCGGCCGCCGTCGTAGCGGTGGACGACGAGGGGCGGGTGCTGCTGATCCAGCAGTACCGGCACCCGATCCGCCACCGCGACTGGGAGATCCCGGCCGGCCTGCTCGACGTGTCCGGCGAGACGCCGCTCGAGACCGCCCGACGCGAGCTCGCCGAGGAGGTCGACCTCGTCGCCGCGTCGTGGGAGCCGCTCGTGAGCATCTTCACCACTCCCGGCGGGAATGACGAGATCGTCCACCTGTTCCTCGCGCGGGGCCTCACCCCCGCGACCGAGGTGCACGCCCGCGAGGACGAGGAGGCCGACATCCGCCTCGAGTGGCTGCCGCTCGCCGACGCTGTCGCGGGGATCCTCGCGGGGCGGCTGCGCAACGGCTTCCTCGCGGTGGGCCTGCTCGCTGCCGCCGAGCGCCTCCGCCAGGCCGACCCCAGGGGAGCCTGACAAACCTTCCGGAGTTCGCCGACGAGCCGGCTGGACGTGAGACCCTCGTGACAGGAGGCGCCTGACATGCAGATCGCTCGAGCGATGGACTCGTACCTGCGCCACGTCGCGATCGAGCGCGGCCTGTCCGAGAACACCGTCGCGGCGTACCGGCGCGACCTCGCCGGCTACGCGGACTGGTTGCGCGATCAGCACATCGACGACACCGCCGCGGTCACCGCGGTGACGCTGGCGAGCTTCATCGCCGACCGCGCGGCCGCCCAGCCGCCGATGGCCGCATCGTCGCTGGCGCGGCTGCAGTCCTCGGTGCGGGGGCTGCACCGCTTCCTCGCCCGCGAGGGCATCGAGCCGGCCGACCCGTCGTCCAACCTGCGCCCGCCGAAACAGCCGCGTCGGCTGCCCAAGGCGCTCACGATCGACCAGGTGGAGAGCCTGTTGGATGCCGCGGGCCCCGCGCCGGCGACCGAGGCCGACGCGTCCGGCAACGGGGGAGCGGCGGCCGGCGATCTGCTCGGCATGCGCGACCGCGCCCTGCTCGAGCTGCTGTACGCCACCGGTGCGCGCGTGTCGGAGATCGTACAGCTCGACGTCGACGACGCGGCGCACGGCGACGTGCTCCGCGTGCGGGGAAAGGGATCGAAGGAGCGCATCGTGCCGGTCGGCTCATACGCTCGCGCGGCTGTCGACGCCTACCTGACCCGCGCGCGGCCCGAGCTCTCGCATCGCGGGAGAGCGACCCCGAAGCTCTTCCTCGGCGCGCGGGGGGCGCCGCTGTCGCGGCAGAGCGCCTGGCTGATCATCCAGTCGGCGGCCGAGCGCGCCCACCTCACCGCGCGTGTGTCGCCCCACACCCTGCGGCACTCGTTCGCGACCCACCTCCTGCAGGGCGGCGCCGACGTCCGCGTCGTCCAGGAGCTGCTGGGGCACGCCTCCGTCGCGACGACCCAGATCTACACCTACGTGTCGGTCGACGCGCTCCGCGACGTGTACGCGACATCGCATCCGCGGGCACGCTGACGCCGCTGCGCCGGCTCGGCGAATCCGCGGTCCGGCCCGCCGCGCCGCAGGCGTTCCGGGGCGGGGCGTGACTAGAATCGGTGGACACGAAGCACGTAGGCGGGAGCATTGGTGGCGGGCAAGGCACAGGCGGCGACGAAGGCCGCCACGGGGGACACTCCGATCGGACCCACCGGTCGTCCCTATCAGGGCTTCCCCACCCCGCCGAAGCTCGACGGTCACGGCCCCGCCCGCATCATCGCGCTGTGCAACCAGAAGGGCGGCGTCGGCAAGACGACGACCACCATCAACCTGGCTGCAGCCCTCGCCGGCTACGGCCGCAAGGTGCTCGCGGTGGACTTCGACCCGCAGGGCGCGCTGTCGGCGGGTCTCGGCATCCAGACCCACGACATCCCGACGATCTACGACCTGCTGCTCGACGGCAAGCGCGACCCGCACGAGGTCATCGTGCACACGCGCGTCGACAACCTCGACGTGATCCCCGCGAACATCGACCTCTCGGCGGCTGAGGTGCATCTCGTCAACGAGGTCGCTCGCGAGCAGACCCTTTCGAGGGCGCTGCGCAAGCTCACGGGCGACTACGACGTGATCCTCATCGACTGCCAGCCGTCGCTCGGCCTCCTGACGGTCAACGCCCTCACTGCGAGCCACGGTGTCGTCATCCCGCTCGAGTGCGAGTTCTTCGCCCTTCGCGGCGTCGCGATGCTCATCGAGACGATCGACAAGGTGCGCGACCGCCTCAACCCCACCATCACGCTCGACGGCGTGCTCGCCACGATGTACGATGCGCGCACGCTCCACTCGCGTGAGGTGCTCGAGCGCGTGGTCGACGCCTTCGGCGACGACGTCCTCGAGACCGTGATCGGCCGCACCGTCAAGTTCCCGGATGCCTCCGTCTCGGGCATGCCGATCACCGAGTTCGCGCCGGAGCACGCCGCCGCGCAGGCCTACCTGCGGCTGGCGCGGGAGCTGGTCGCCCGTGGCGCCGTCGCCTGACGCTTCGACAGGCGCAGCGACCGGGGCGGGCCCCGCGGCCGGGGAGGGGTTCCGGGTCGCGCTCACCAACTTCGACGGACCGTTCGACCTCCTGCTCACCCTGATCTCCAAGCACGAACTCGACATCACCGAGGTGTCGCTGTCGCTCGTGACCAACGACTTCATCGCGTACCTCCGTGAGCTGGGGCCGGGCGAAGAGCTGGACGAGGCATCCGAGTTCCTCGTCGTCGCCGCGACCCTGCTCGACATGAAGGTCGCGGGGCTGCTGCCGCAGGGCGAGCTCGTCGACGCCGAGTCGGTCGCGCTCCTCGAGGCGCGCGATCTGCTGTTCGCGCGACTGCTCCAGTACCGCGCGTTCAAGGAGGTGTCGTCCTGGTTCGAGCGGTGCCTGCGTCGTGAGGCCGTCCGCCACACGCGCTCCGTGCGCCTGGACGAGAAGTACCGCAACGCCGCTCCGGAGCTCGTGTGGTCGCTGAGCGCCGACGACTTCGCCGCGCCCGCGCTGCTGGCGATGACGCCGAAGGAGATCCCGCGCATCGGGTTCGACCACCTGCACGCGCCGCTGGTGAGCATCCGCGAGCAGGCCGCCATCGTCGTGACCCTGCTGCGGGACGCCGGATCGCTGACGTTCCGCGAGCTCATCGCGGGCGTCGGCCAGCCGGGCGTGGTGGTCGCCCGCTTCCTCTCGGTGCTGGAGCTGTACCGCCACGCCGCATTGTCCTTCGAACAGCTCGAGCCGCTCGGCGAGCTGACTCTGCGCTGGAGCGCGCAGCGCTGGAGCGACGAGAACCTCGCCACCCTGGGAGCCGACTATGACCGATGATGCTTCGACAGGCTCGACGACCGGGAGTGAGAGCTCAGCAGCCCGGGGCGACGCACCCGTCGTGACCGCGACCGATGTGGCACGCAGGCTGGAGGCGATCCTGCTGATCGTCGAAGAGCCGCAGAGCCTCGTGAGCCTGGCGGCCGCCGTCGGCGCACCGGTGCCGGCAGTGCGCCAGGCGATCGAGACCCTCGTCGACGACTACGACGGCAAGTCCGGCGGGCCGGTGCGCGGCTTCGAGCTGCGCGAGGTCGGCGGCGGCTGGCGTCTCTACGTGCGGGAGGAGCTCGACGATCTCGTCAGCGAGTACGTCGGAGGGCAGGCGCCGTCGCGCCTTTCGCAGGCGGCGTTGGAGACCCTCGCGGTCATCGCCTACAAGCAGCCGGTGACCCGCAGCCAGGTCGCCTCCATCCGTGCCGTGAACGTCGACTCGGTCGTGCGCACGCTGCTCGCGCGCGGGCTCATCACCGAGCTCTTCGCGGATGCCGAGACCGGCGCGATCAACTACGGCACCACCGATGCCCTGCTCGTGCATCTCGGCATCAACTCGCTGGACGAACTGCCGCACATCTCGCCGCTGCTGGACGGCGCAGACGAGGTCGGCGACAACCTGGACGAAGGAGTGCGTCGATGACCGACGGATCGGAATCGACCGAGGGCGTGCGCCTGCAGAAGGCCCTCGCGAACGCGGGGGTCGCGTCGCGTCGCGTGGCCGAGCAGCTGATCGTCGAGGGGCGCGTCCGCGTGAACGGCGCGGTGGTCACCGAGCTCGGCTCACGCGTCGACCCCGAGACCGACCTGGTCGACGTCGACGGCACGGCCGTCCAGTTCGACCAGTCCAAACGGTACGTCATGCTCAACAAGCCCACGGGCGTCGTGAGCTCGATGAAGGACGACCGCGGCCGCCCGGATCTCCGCCGCTTCACGAAGGACTGGGACGAGCGCCTGTACAACGTGGGGCGATTGGATGCCGAGACCAGCGGTCTGCTCGTGCTCACGAACGACGGTGAGCTCGCACACGTGCTCGCGCACCCGTCGTTCGGCGTCACCAAGGTCTACATCGCCAAGGTCGACGGCCGCGTGACGCCGCAGACCATCCAGCGGCTCCTGCGCGGCGTCGACCTGGAGGACGGCCCGATCTCCGCCGACAAGGCGCGGCTGCTGTCGTCCTCGGCCGAGGGCGGTGGCTCGCTCGTCGAGCTCACGCTCCACTCGGGGCGCAACCGCATCGTGCGCCGCATGATGGCCGAGGTGGGGCATCCGGTCGTCGAACTCGTGCGCCGGCAGTTCGGGCCGCTCCACCTGGGAACGCTGCCAGCCGGGCGCACCCGGGAGTTGACTAAAGTGGAGCGGGGCGCTCTGCTGACTCTTTCGCGCCAAGCCGCAGGTCAACAGGAGGATTAAGTGACAGCGACCTCCCTTGCTCCGCGCGTGCAGGGCACCGTTCGCATCGTCGGCGCCGGCCTGCTCGGCGCGAGCATCGGCCACGCGCTCAGCGCGCGCGGGATCGACGTCGCTCTGGACGACACGTCACCCTCGCAGCTGCGTCTCGCGATCGACTACGGCGCCGGCCGCCGCGCGGCCGATGACGACGCGCCGTCGCTCGTCGTCGTCGCGGTGCCACCCGATGTCACGGCCGATGTCATCCAGCGGGAACTGGAACGCCACCCGCAGGCCGTGGTGACGGACGTCGCGAGCGTCAAGCTCGAGCCGCTGCGCACGCTGCGCGAGCGGGGAGTGGACCTCACCCACTACATCGGCTCGCACCCGCTCGCCGGACGCGAGCGCGGGGGAGCGATCTCCGCCCGAGCCGACATCTTCGTCGGGCGGCCGTGGGTGGTCTGCCGCGACGAGGAGACGCCGTCGGCCGATCTGGCCCTGGTCGAAGGCCTCGCGCTCGACCTCGGCGCGACGCCTATCGAGATGACGCCCGAGGACCACGACCGCGGCGTCGCGCTCGTCTCGCACGTGCCCCAGCTGGTCGCCAGCCTGCTCGCCGGACGCTTCGTCGACGCGCCCGACGGGTCGCTGCGGCTCGCGGGCCAAGGCGTGCGCGACACGACCCGCATCGCGGCATCCGCTCCCGAGCTCTGGGTGCAGATCCTGGGCGCGAACGCGGCGCCCGTCGTCGACGTGCTCGACCTGATCGCGGCCGACCTCACCGCCGTCGCGGACGCCCTGCGCGAGCCCGATGCCCCGGGTGCGCGCCGTGCCGTCGCCGACACGATCCGTCGCGGGAACGACGGCGTCGAGCGCCTGCCCGGCAAGCACGGCCAGAACCGCCGCTTCGAGCAGGTCGTCGTGATGGTCGACGACACCCCCGGCCAGCTCGGACGCCTTTTCGGCGAGCTCGGCGACCTCGACGTGAACGTGGAAGACCTGCGCCTGGAGCATTCGCCCGGCGCCCAGTTCGGCCTCGCCGAGATCAGCGTCGTCCCGAGCGCCGTGCGCCGGGCGATCGACGGTCTCGAATCGCGCGGCTGGAAGATAGCGAGCACCACCAATGACTGACCCCGCGATCACCAAGCCAGGCCCCGATCCGGTCGTCGTCGCGATCGACGGACCCGCCGGCAGCGGCAAATCCAGCGTCTCCAAGCAGGTCGCCCGACGTCTCGGCTACGGCTACCTCGACACCGGAGCGGCCTATCGCGCCCTGGCGTGGCACGCGCTCGAGCGCGGCATCGATACGTCGGACGCGGCATCCGTTCTCGACGTCTCGGGTGACTTCGACTATGCGATCTCGCTCGATCCCGACGCCTACTGGGTGCGGGTCGGGGCGAGCGACGTGACCGACGCGATCCGCGAGCCTCGCGTGGCGGACGCCGTCAGCGGCGTCGCGCGCGTGCCCGCCGTGCGGGAGTCGGTGAACGCGCTGTTCCGCGCGCTCGTGGCCCGCTCCGGGCGTCCGGGCGTCGTCGTCGAGGGTCGCGACATCACGACGGTCGTGGCCCCCGACGCCCCGGTGCGCATCCTCCTGACGGCCGCGCCCGAGATCCGCGCCGCGCGCCGCAGCGCGGAACTCACGACGCAGGATGCCGCCACCGTCGCCGCCGCACTCCACCAGCGCGACGCCTCCGACTCGGCCGTCGTCGACTTCCTCACCGCCGCGCCCGGCGTCGAGGTCGTCGACTCGACCCCTCTCGATTTCGACCAGACCGTGGACGCCGTGCTCGGCGTGATCCAGGCCGCGCTGAGCGCGCCGACGGTCGACCCACTGCAGACAGGAGCCTGAGATGGCCGCCGACCACAATGCCGACTTCGACGAGTTCGAGGCCGGCGACGACAACCTCGCCGAGAACCTCGCGGACCTCGACGACGAGCTCGCCGAGCAGCGCGCCGTCGCCCTGCGCGTCGGCCTCGACGACTACGACCTCGACGACGAGGACGCGGCGCTGCTCGCGGGCATCGTCCGCGGCGAGGACGGCATCGAGTTCCTGCCGGCGCTTCCGGTCGTCGCGATCGTGGGTCGCCCGAACGTCGGCAAGTCCGCGCTGGTGAACCGCATCCTCGGTCGTCGCGAGGCCGTCGTCGAGGACACCCCGGGTGTCACGCGCGACCGCGTCACGTACAAGGCCGAGTGGATGGACCGCCGTTTCACGCTCGTCGACACCGGCGGGTGGGAGCCCGACGCCCGTGGCATCGACCGCTCGGTCGCCGCGCAGGCCGAGGTCGCGATCGACCTGTCGGACGTCGTGCTGTTCGTCGTCGACGCGATGGTCGGCGCCACCGCGACCGACGAGCACGTCGTGCGCCTGCTGCGCAAGGCCAACAAGCCCGTCTTCCTCGTCGCGAACAAGATCGACGACGCCCGCCAGGAGCCCGAGGCCGCGGCGCTGTGGAACCTCGGACTCGACCAGCCGTGGCCGGTCTCGGCCATCCACGGCCGTGGCGTCGCCGACCTCCTCGACGAGGTCGTGAAGGTCATGCCCGACGTGTCGGCGGTGGCCAAGGCCGAGGTCGGCGGACCGCGTCGCGTCGCGATCCTGGGCCGACCGAACGTCGGCAAGTCGTCGCTGCTGAACAAGGCCGCGGGCGAGGAGCGCGTCGTCGTCAACGAGCTCGCCGGCACCACCCGTGACCCGGTCGACGAGGTCGTCGAGCTCGGCGGCAAGCTGTGGCGCTTCGTCGACACCGCCGGCATCCGTCGCCGCGTGCACCTGCAGCAGGGCGCCGACTTCTACGCCTCGCTGCGCACGTCGGCGGCGCTCGAGAAGGCCGAGGTCGCGATCGTCGTGATCGACGTGACCCAGCCGATCAGCGTGCAGGACCTCAACATCATCGACCTCGTCCTCGAGTCGGGTCGTGCGCTCGTCATCGCCTACAACAAATGGGACCGCCTCAACGACGACGACATGGACGGCCAGGACCGCCGCCGCTACCTCGAGCGCGAGATCGAGCAGGACCTCGCTCACGTCGCGTGGGCGCCCCGGGTCAACATCTCGGCGCGCACCGGCCGTCACCTCGACAAGCTGGTGCCGGCGCTCGAGACCGCTCTCGAGTCGTGGGATCAGCGCATCCCGACGGGCAAGTTCAACGCGTTCCTCACCGAGCTCATCGCCGAGCACCCGCACCCGCTGCGCGGCGGAAAGCAGCCGCGCATCCTGTTCGGCACGCAGGCCTCGACCCGCCCGCCGACCTTCGTGCTGTTCACGACCGGCTTCCTCGACCCGGGCTACCGCCGCTTCATCCAGCGCCGCCTCCGCGAGCTGTACGGCTTCGAGGGCTCGCCGATCGTGATCAACATGCGTGTGCGCGAGCGTCGCCAGCGCTGACGCGAGCTCTCTGAATGACGGATGCCTCGGCCCGAGGCATCCGTCAGCTCCGGTCGTGCCGGTACAGAGCCGGGCGCACCATCGCGGTCGCGTCGGGCGCGGCGAAGCCGAACTGCCGGTACAGGCCGTGCGCATCGCCGGTGAACAGCGTCCAGCGCATGTCGGCGCCCGGGCCGTCGTCGATCATGAGGCGGATGAGGCGCTTGCCGAGTCCGTGCCCGCGGTGCGCGCCGGTGACGAAGACATCGGCGAGGTAGGCGAAACCGACGCCGTCCGAGACGGCTCGGGCGAAGCCGACCAGCTCGCCGGTCGGGCGGTGGTAGGCGGCGACCAGCCGCCAGGCGTTGTCGAGCTGCGTCTCGACCTGCTCGCGCGTGCGCCAGCCTCCCCAGTACGCCTCCGTCGAGAGCCACGCCCACACCGCGTCTCGCGGGACGCGGGTCGGGTCGTCGTCGAGTTCGTAATCCATGCACCCCATTGTGGCGAGTCTCCAGGTGACGGCGACGAGGCCGATCCGGCGTTCGCGGCCCGCTCGTGTGACAGGCTGGCAGGGTGACGATCGAGCCTCCCGCCCCCGGTGAGCCGCGCCGTCCGCACGGACCCCGCGACCCCGGGGACGCGTGGGTCGTGGCGCCGACGGGGGAGCGGTACTGGGGCCGATTCGGCGCGGCCGGCCTGCTCGCGGTCGACGCCGAGCGGGGTGTGCTGCTGCAGCACCGCGTCTCTTGGAGCCACTTCGGCGACACCTGGGCACTGCCCGGCGGCGCCCGCCACCGGGGCGAGTCCGCCTGCGATGGCGCGCTGCGCGAGGCAGCCGAGGAGGCCGGTGTGCCCGATGCCGCGGTGCAACCCCGCGTGCTCAGCGTCTTCGACCTCGGCTACTGGAGCTACACCACTGTCGTGGGCGACGTGGTGGTGCCGTTCGAGCCCACCATCAGCGACCCTGAGAGTCGCGAGCTCGCCTGGGTGCCCGTCGACGAGGTCATCGAGTACGCGCTGCACCCCGGCTTCGCGGCCTCGTGGGAGAAGCTGCGCGGCCTCCTCAGCGTGCGGCCGGCGGTGATCGTCGACATCGCGAACGTCATGGGCTCGGTGCCCGACGGCTGGTGGCGCGACCGCCCCGGCGCAGCTTCCCGCCTCATCGCGCGTATCGCCGGGCTCGCCGTGCACGGTGTGCAGGCGTCCGCGCTGGAGCTGCCCGAGCAGACCTGGTACCCGGAGTGGACTGCGGTCGTCGAGGGGCAGGCGCGCGGGGTCGAGGGTGCCCCTGGCGTCGAGGTGGTCAGGGCCGACGCATCCGGTGACGACGCCATCGTCTCCGCGGCTCAGCGGGCCGTCGCCGCAGACCGTGTGGTGACGGTGGTCACGAGCGACCGCGGCCTCGCCGCGCGGGTGACGGATGCCGGAGCCGCCGTCCGCTGTGCGCGCTGGCTGCTCGACCTCCTGGAGAACTGAGACCCGCCGGACGACCGGAGGCCTCCTTGCGGGGCCGGCGGGATCGGCGCCAGGCTTTGGCTGAGCGAGAAGACTGCCGCACGACACCTCGCCAACGTCTTCGGCAAGCCGGTTCAGTCTCCCGCCGGGCCCGATCTGGGCGCTGCACACGTTCTACGTCGTCTCGTGCGGCATCATGCGCGTGCTCTGCGTGGCGCAGCGGCCTGCGGCGATACGGCGCAGGGCGGTCGATGATCTGCGCCCCGCACCCGCGGCGCTCACTCGGCGTCGCGCCCGCGCAGACGATCGATCTCGCGCCGCTCGCGCTTCGTCGGGCGGCCGGCGCCTCGGTCGCGCTGTGCCATGACCGGAGTGGGATCTCGCGGGGGAGTGCGATCATCGACCGCCTCTGCCGCCGGCGCCGCGCCGACACGCTTCGAGATCGGCTGCTTGACCACCAGGATGCGGTCGAACCCGTTCACCCGAACGCGCAACTCGTCGCCGGGGCGCACCGGCTGTGCGGCCTTCGCGCGCTCGCCGTTGACCCGTACATGCCCGGCGCGGCACGCGGTGGTCGCCGCCGAGCGTGTCTTGTAGACCCGGATCGCCCACAGCCAGGCATCCACGCGCACGGCCCTGGCCGAGGCATCCGTCACGAGATCACCGCCGGTGTCGGCGCCGCGCGCCGCACGCGCACGCTCACGAGCACGCCCGCCGCGATGAGCCCCTGGCCGAGGCAGTAGGTGAGCATGACCAGCGGGCTCGTCCAGTCGGGCATCGCGTCGGGCGTGAACAGCCGGAAGGCGAGCACCGAGTCGGACGTCAGGAAGAACACTCCGCCCCACACCACCAGCGGATGACAACGGGATGCTGCCACCGCTGTGCCGCCGAGCACGAGACCGTAGATCGCCACGGCGAAGGCGAGACCGCCGAGATGCGGCCACAGCACGGCGAGGAGCACCACCCACCACACGGCGTAGACGGTGGCCCAGAGCGGCACGCGGCGCACGGCGAGCTTCCGCCAGAACAGCCAGATGTAGCAGAGGTGCGCGAGGCCGAAGAACAGCAGCATCATCGGCACCGTCGGCAGCCACGGGACGAACGTGCCGGCGCCGTCGCCGAGCCACGACAGCACGATCGCGACCACGAGCAGGGTGTGGGCAGGCGTCCATGGAGACCCCCACGCGCCCCACACGACCGCGAGGCCGAGCAGCGGCATCAGCGCGAGCTTCGTGGGGGCGGCCAGGACGTCGGAGCCGGCCGCGAGCGCCGCGATGTGCACGATCGCCACCGCGATGTACGGCACGAACCCGATCCAGAGCCGACGCATGATCCTCCTCGATACGCAGGGCAACCATAATCGTCGCATGACCGATGTGCTGGCTCGGATGGGCCTCGTCCGGATGTCCGCACGCGATACCGGTGCGGCGCACCGCGTGTCGACACCGCTGGAGCTGCTGTTCGACCTCGTCTTCGTCGTCGCGGTGTCGCAGGCGTCGCAGAATCTGCACCACCTCATCAGCGAGGACCACGTGGGCCAGGGCGTGCTCGCCTACCTCATGGTGTTCTTCGCGATCTGGTGGGCGTGGATGAACTTCACATGGTTCGCGTCGGCCTTCGACACCGACGACTGGCTCTACCGTGTCCTCACGATCGTCCAGATGGGCGGGGTGCTCGTGCTCGCGGCGGGCGTGCACGACGCGATGGTGGAGTTCGACTTCCTCGTGGTGACATGGGGCTACGTCATCATGCGGTTGGCCATGGTGGCGCAGTGGCTGCGGGCCGCAGCATCCGATCCCGAATCTCGCAGCACCGCGCTGCGCATGGCCCTCGGTGTGGCGGTGGTGCAGGTGCTCTGGGTCGCGCGCATCTACCTGCTGGACGATGTGGCGCAGTTCTGGACGTTCTTCGTGCTCGTCGTGCTCGAACTGCTGGTGCCGGTGTGGGGCGAGGCACCAGGGCGCACCGCGTGGCACCCGCACCACATCGCCGAGCGGTACGGGCTATTCACCCTGCTGCTCCTCGGCGAGAGCCTCCTCGCCTCGGCGAACGCCATCATCGACGCGCTCGGCGAGGGCGAGCACGTCCCGGAGCTCGTGACGCTCGCGATCTCGGGCATCGTCGTCACCGCCGGGATCTGGTGGGTCTACTTCTCGCGCGAGCAGCAGCATCGGCTCGAAGGCAGGAAGTCCGCCTTCCGCTTCGGCTACCTGCACTACGTGATCTTCGCGGCCGTCGGCGCCGTGTCGGCCGGTGTGGAGGTCGAGATCGACGAGATCACCGGCCACACCGAGATTCCGCACGCGATCGCCGGCCTCGCACTGACCCTGCCCATCGCGATCGTGGTGGCGGGGTCGTGGGTCGTGCTGCTGCGCGCGTCGCTGTCGCGGTGGGCGTCGGCCGCCGTGCTCGCCGGCGCGGTGCTGATCGCGCTGGCCGGCCTGCTGCCGTCGGGGGAGTACGTCGTCGCCGCTGCGCTCCTGGTGGGCGTCGTCGTCGTGCTCGAGGTCGATCGGGTGCGTCGGGAGGCGACCCCGGTGCACTGAGGCTCGGGCTCACCCCGCGAGGTCGAGCGAGACGATCGCGAGGTGCGGCTTCGGGCGCGCGACCTCGCGGAACCCGGCCTCTTCGAACGTCGACAGCACGCCGTGGAACAGGTCGTTGGCAGGGATCTTCTTCCCGGCGCCGGGGTCGAGCGGGTACGCCTCGATCACGCGGGCGCCGCTCGTGCGTGCGTAATCGATCGCCGCGTCGAGCAGTTTCGCGTTGAGTCCCTGGTTGCGGTGGTTCTTGCGCACGACGAAACAACTCACCGACCATACCGATTCGTCGTCCCAGGGCTCCTGCGACCCATCCGTGAAGTTGCGCGTGCGGCCGATCCGCACCTGCTTCGTGCGCGGCCCGATCCGCACCCAGCCGGCCGCTTCGCCGTCGACGTATGCGATGAGGGCGGGAGGGGGACCGGCGTTGATCTCGTCGCGCAGCAGACCCTCGCGCTCATCTCGCGACGTCTTCTGCCACTCGGCGTTCGTGATCATCCACCATTGGCACTGGCAGCCGTGCCCGTCGCCTCCGCCGCTGAGCGCGTGCTGCGCGTCGTCGAAGCGATCTGCGGTGGCCGGTTCGATGGTGATGTGCGCCATGTCGCGACGCTAGTGCGCCCCACCGACACGGGCAAGCGATCGACGGATGCCACGCCCGGGCGTTCCTCGGTTCGCGAGGCCTCCGCGGAGCGGGTAGGATGGGGGAGTTGTCCACGCGCAAGCGCGGTCAACGGGATGTGGCGCAGCTTGGTAGCGCACCTGACTGGGGGTCAGGGGGTCGCAGGTTCAAATCCTGTCATCCCGACAGTTCAGAAAAATCCCCGGTGAGACTGCGAAAGTCTTACCGGGGATCTGTCGTCTGTGGAGCGTCCTCCCGGGAGAGCGCCGAATGAGCGCCGACGACGTCGACGAGTTCACGCGGCTTCTGGCCTTGTTCTGCGTGATGCGCCATCCGAGTCTCGTAGCGATCACCACCTGGTCGTGAACCGGTCCCAGGGCGTCGCCGGCGAGCTCCTCGTTCGCGTATCAGGGCTCGGGGATTTCGACGTCCCAGGTGGAGGGATCGACTCCGTCGGGATCGGGTCCGCCGCGGATTCCACGATCGAGCGCATCGATCTCGGTGAGTTCGTCGGTGTCGAGCTGGAAGTCGAACACGTCGATGTTCTGCGCGATTCGTCCCGGATCGGTCGATTTGGGTATTGCCGAGCGTCCCTGCTGCAGGTGCCATCTGAGCATGACCTGTGCGGGGGTCTTTCCGTGCGTCTCGGCGATGCGACGGATGGTGCCGTCCTCGAGAACGCTGGCACGATTCTCACCCCAGCCGGGGTAGAACGTGATTCCTCCGATCGGCGACCACGCTTGAGTGAGGATGCCGCTCTCTGCGTTCGCGCGCTGGACGTCAGGCTGAGTGAAGTAGGGGTGCAGCTCGACCTGGTTGACTGCCGGTACGACGGTCGTCTGTTCGCGCAGGGCCGCGAGGTGGTGGGGCATGAAATTGCTGACCCCGATGGACCGCACGTGCCCGTCATCCAGGAGTCGCTCGAGGGCTCGGTAGGCTCCCACGGTTCGTTCGAAGTGCTGCGGCATGGGCTGGTGCAGGATCAGGAGGTCGATCTGCGAGATCCCGAGCTTGGTCGCGCTCTTCTCGAACGCGTGCAGCGTCTGGTCGTAGCCGTAGTCGCTGACCCAGACCTTGGTCTCGACGAACACCTCGGCGGGGTCGATATCTGACCGGCGGATGCCGTCGCCGACTTCTCGTTCGTTGCCGTACCCGGCCGCGGTGTCGATGTGCCGATAGCCGGCCTTCAGCGCGGTCTCGACGGCGACCGCTGTCTCTTCCGGTGAGCTCTGGAAGACTCCGAAGCCGATCGAGGGGATGCGCACGCCGTTGTTCAGGGTGATGGTGTCGTTCACGAGGTTTCCGCTCGGTGTGGTGGCGAGTCCAAGGGGGTCTTCGCCCACGAGGCCAGAACCGCCATTCGCTCGGCGGTGGGCGAATGGGGCTCGACCGTGTAGACGAGCATGGTTAGCCCTGGTTCGGTGGTGAGGTCGAAGGATTCGTATCCGAATTCGAGGTCTCCCACGGCCGGATGCCGGTACCGCTTCGTTCCACGCTGGTATCTGATGACGTCGTGCGAAGCCCACAGTGACCGGAACTCGTCGCTCTGCGTGGACAGCTGGCCGATGAGGCGGATGAGCGCGTCGTCGAAGGGGTCCCTCCCGGCCGCTTGGTGCAGCAGCGCGACGGCATTCCTCTTGGCGCGGGCGAAGTCGATGTAGAAGTCCCGAGCCCGCCGATCGAGGAACTGGAAGGCCGCCGCGTTGAACAGCGCAGCGCCCTTCGGCGGCAGGGGGTACAGTGCTGCCCCGAGCGCATTGGCGGCCACGACGTCCAGCCGGGCGTTCTGCACGATCGCCGGCACGGTGATCGCATCGAGCACGGCCTGGGTCCCGGGGGTTGCGGCCGCCGGGGTCTTCGGTCGTGGCTTTCGTCGGTGGGGCGCCGCGGTGACGTCCACCAGATTCAACAGGTGCTCCCGCTCGATGTCATCCAGCTGCAGTGCGCGCGCGATCGCGTCGAGCACTTCGCGGGATGCGCCGCGGGTGCGTCCGCGCTCCAGCTTCGCGTAGTAGTCCGTGCTGACTCCCGCCAGGTGGGCCACTTCCTCCCGTCGAAGGCCCGGGACCCTCCGGGCGCCGCCGAAGACGGGCACGCCGGCCCGCTCGGGGGTGATCCTGGCACGCCGCGAGGTGAGGAAGCTGCGGATCTCGTCGGGAGTGGACAAGTCAGGCAGCGTCGATCGTGAGCTCGATGACGTCGGGGGTGGCGTCGTCGGGGTCGATGGCGCCGCGCGTGCCGGTATCGAGCGCTGCGATCGCCTCCAGGTCGTCGGCTGTCAGCTCGAAGTCCAAGACGGCGAAGTTCTCCGCGATCCGCTGGGGGTTCACCGACTTGGGGATGGCGCTGCGCCCCTCCTGCAGATGCCAGCGGAGGATCACCTGGGCGGGGCTCCGGCCGTGCGCAGCAGCGATGCCCTGGATCACCTTGTTCTGCAACGGCGGCACCGCGCCCTGGTCGCCTGCCCACCCGTAGACGCCGCCGATCGGCGACCACGCTTGGGTCAGGATGCCGAGTTCTCGGTGCAGGGCGACCTGGTCGGGCTGCTGGAAGTTTGGGTGCAGCTCGATCTGGTTCACGGTGGGCATCACGTCCGTCTCTGTCAGAAGCGCTTTCAGGTGCTCCGTCTTGAAGTTGGCCACTCCGATCGCGCGGACACGCCCGTCCGTGAGGAGGCGTTCGGCCGCCTTGTATGCGGCGATGGTGTCGTTCCAGTTCGCCGGCCACGGCCAGTGCAGCAGGTAGAGGTCGAGGTAGTCGACGCCGAGCTTGGCGGTGCTGATGTCGAACGCGCGCAGAGCGCTGTCGAACCCGTAGTCAGTCATCCACAGTTTCGTCGTGAGGAAGACGTCGCCGCGATCGACCCCGGAGTCACGGATACCCTGCCCGACTTCACGTTCGTTGAAGTACGCCGCCGCTGTGTCGATCAACCGGTAACCGGCCTGCAGCGCGGTGGTCACCGCCGACGTCGCCTCTTCGCCGTCGCTCAGCAGTACACCCAGCCCCAAGGCGGGGATCTCGACAGCGTTGTTCAGGATGATCGTCTTGTCGCTCATGCCAGTCCTCTCACTTTCTTCTCGAGTCAAGCCATCGGCGCGTTGTCGGGGAAGGGCGAGTCGAACAGTGGTCTGGTGGACCACCCCGCCTCAGAGCTCAGGTCGCGCGACGAATCGTCGCGGTGAAATCCGACGTGATCTCGCGCAGCCCTGTGACCTCGTCCAACCAGCCGACGGGCATGATTCCGGGGAATGTGCCGACATCCTCGTAGTAGAGCACGAGGGATTGTGCGGGTTGGTAGTAGGCGATCGTCGCCGCGGGAGCATTGCTGCTGCGTGGCGCGCCGCTGATCCTCAGGGCGGCGGGCAGCCTGCCGATCTTCTCCTGCGCTCCGAAATCGGTGAACTGCAGCGTCAGCGGCAGCAGCGCGAGAAGCGATGACGCGATCGGTGTGTGATCCACTGACCCGGTCAGGTGCATACCGGGAAGCTCGATGTCGATAGCGGTATGGCGTGAGGTCATGTCAGGTCTCCGGGCGGCGACGGCGAGGGGTCTGATGCAGCGGGTCATTCGTTGGCGATCTCGATCGTGACCTGGCCTTCGAGGAGGGCGAGCTGGTCGACGGTGGCGGAGTACGTGCCGATGTGGATGGTGGCGTCGGAGTAGTCGATGCCGTCGGCGTTGTAGTAGAACCCGATGTTCCCCCACGGGGCGTAGTAGATCAGGTCGCCGTCCTCCGGATCCGATCCGGGGGATCCCTGCGTGGTCAGCTCTCTGCTGAAGTAGGCGATCTTCTCGCGGCCGTTGAACTCTTCGACCGCGACCTCTGCCGGTAGCAGAGAGAGGAAGTCACGCACGGTGGGATTGTCTCCACCGATCGTGACGTCCACTGTGGTTCGGTCGGAGGTGAATCGGACGATTGTGCCCACGACCTGATCGACGGCCGCGGATTCGGTCTTCGTCGGCACGGGAGTCGCCTTCTGCGTCGGCGTCGCCGATGCACTGGACGTCGTGGGCGCCGGTGGTGCCGCCGTGCTCGCCCCGCACCCTGTCAGGACGGCGACCATAATCGCCGCGGCCCAGGCGGGGAGGGCCCTTCGCAGTTTCATGTGGCTTCTTCGTTCTGTCCAGCCGGACGTCGTCGGGCCTCCCGCCGGAGGAGTCGGGTCAGAGGGTGAGCAGCACTTTGGTGGCGCGGCGCTCGTTCATCGCGGTGTAGCCGGCGGCGGCGTCCTCGAGGGGGAGAGTGAGGTCGAAGACGACGCCGGGGTTGATCTTGCGGTCCCAGATCAGCTGGATCAGCTCGGGCAGGAACCGGCGGACCGGGGCAGGTCCGCCGTGCAGGTGGACGCCGGAGAAGAAGAGCTCGAGCCCGTCGAGTGAGACGTCGTGGGAGACGCCGACGTAGCCGATGTGGCCGCCGGGGCGGGTGGCGCGGATCGCCTGGTCCATGGATTCCTGGGTGCCGACGGCCTCGATCACGCTGTGGGCGCCGAGTCCGTGGGTGAGCTCCTTGATCTTCGCGACACCGGCGTCGCCGCGTTCTTCGACGATGTCGGTCGCGCCGAACTCGCGCGCGAGGGCCTGTCGGTCGGCGTGGCGGGACATCGCGATGATCCGCTCGGCGCCGAGCTCGCGTGCGGCGAGGATGCCGAGGAGTCCGACGGCGCCGTCGCCGACGACGGCGACGGTCTTGCCCGGGCCGGCTTCGGCGGCGACGGCGGCGAACCAGCCGGTGCCGAGCACGTCGGACGCCGCGAGCAGCGACGGGATCAGATCAGGGTCGGGCTGCCCAGGGGTGGCGACGAGGGTGCCGTCGGCCAGCGGGATGCGGGCGTACTCGGACTGGGTGCCGATCGCGCCCATCATCACGTTGTGCACGCAGCGGGACTGGTAGCCGGCCCGGCAGATCTCGCAGGTGTTGTCGGAGGCGACGAAGGACCCGACGACGAAGTCGCCGACCTTGACGTTCTGGACGTCCGCGCCGATCGCGGTGACGACGCCGACGTACTCGTGGCCCATCGGCTGCGGCGTCACGGCCAGTGGCTCGGCGCCGCGGTAGGGCCAGAGGTCGGATCCGCAGATGCACGATGCCGACAGGCGGATGATCGCATCGGTGGGCTCGAGGATGACGGGGTTGTCGCGGTCTTCGACCCGGACGTCGCCTGGGGCGTACATGGCGACCTGACGCATGGTGATGTTTCTCCTTAGTTGGTCGAACTGATGAGTGTGGGCCGACTCGAGGCGGCGGCATCCGGCACTGTTCTTTTCGAACGGGCGAGCAGGAAGAACGCGACGCCGGCGAGGAGGACCGAGACGGTGGTGACGAGGCCGAGGGGAAGGATGCTGAGGGCTCCGGCGACGCCGACCAAGGGCGCGGCGACACCACCGAAACCGAAGCGGACCATGCCGAGAAGGGAGGATGCGGTCCCGGCCATGTGGGGGTACTCCACGAGTGCGAGCGCGGTGGCGGGGGGTGAAGAGATGGCGACGCCGGCGGCAAGGAGGAACAGCGACACGATCACGACCCACAGCGGCATGGCGATGATGCCGGCGGCGAGCAGACCGAGGGCGCCGAATCCGGCGACCAGGATGCCGGTGGCGAGGGTGCCGGGGACGCTCCACCTCTCGGCGGCACGGCCGGCGAGGTATCCGAACGTCATGAATCCGGCCGAGTTCAGTCCGAAGGCCAGCGCGTAGCCGAGCGGGGACAGGCCGTAGATGTCCTGCAGCACGAACGTCGACCCGGCCAGGTAGGCGAACAGCGCCGCGTACAAGAACCCCTGATTCAGCACTGCTCCGAGGAACACGCGATCCGACAGGAGAGTCCGATAGTCGCGGATCGTCTGCCCGAACCCTCCGCGCGTGCGGTCCGCGGCCGGAAGGGTCTCGCGGAACACCAGCAAGGTGACGACGAGGATGCCGGCACCGATCAGGGAGAGGAAGACGAACAGCCCGCGCCAATCGGTGAAGGAGTTGAGCATGCCGCCCAGGAGCGGCCCGATGATCGCCGCGAACCCGCCGACGACCGTCAGTCGCCCGTAGAAGCGGATCAACGCCCCGCCCGTGTAGATGTCACGACCGGCGGCTTGGGCGATGACGATCCCCACACCTCCGGCGAGACCCTGCACGAACCGGGCGGCGATCAGCAGCTCCACAGTGGGACTGATCGCGCAGAGCGCGGACGTGACGATGTACGCCACGATGCCGATCAGCAGGATCCCTCGCCGTCCGAACCGGTCGGACAGCGGCCCGGTGATCAGCTGCCCGGCAGCGAGGCCGATCAGGCACGCGGTGACCGTCAGCTGAGCGACCGAGGTGACCGCACCCAGCGCCGCCGTCAGTGCAGGGAGTGCGGGCAGGTACAGGTCCATCGAGATCGGACCGAATACCGTGAGGAGCAACAGCAGGGTCGGCAGTGCGCGGCGGACTGCGGGCGGGGCGGTGAGCGACTGTTCGGGCATGTGTCAAGCCTGACCGCGCCCGCCGACGAGGGGGAGTCTCTGATGAGGGGTGTACCGAGAGGGCACCCTTCGTCCCCGGACGGCCGATTACCGTGAGACGGGCGAGAAGCCCGACCGACGCGAAGGAGAACCACGTGGCGCTCATCCTGGTCACCGGCTCGTCGGCCGGCCTCGGCCTCAACACCGCGATCGATCTCGCCGCCCGCGGGCACGCCGTCGTCGTCCACGCGCGCGATTCGTCTCGTCGCCCGCCGGAACCTGCAGCGGCGGCCTGGAACGGCATCCTCTATGGCGATCTCGCTGACCTGGATCAGGTGCGAGACGTCGCGCATCAGGCGGCGCACTTCGGCCGGTTCGACACGGTCGTCCACAACGCCGGAGCGCTCCACCACTCGGACGCCGTCAAGGTGAACACGATCGCTCCGTACGCTCTCACGGCGCTGATGGACAAACCTGCCCGGCTGATCTACCTCAGCAGTTCCATGCACCGCGGCGGGTCGACGAATCTCCAGGGGCTGGAGACCGGCGCAGCCTCCTACGGCGACAGCAAACTATGGGTGACCGCCCTCGCACTCGCCCTCGCGCACCGGTGGCCGACCACGACCAGCCACGCCGTGGACCCCGGATGGGTGCCGACCCGGATGGGTGGGGCGCACGCACCGGACGACCTGACAGCGGGACACCAGACCCAGTTATGGCTCGCGACCCACCCCGACGTCACGCCCGTCACGGGGGGCTACTGGTACCACAAGCGCGTACAAGAACCCGATCCCTCGGCCGCGGACGAGGACTTCCAGGCTCGGCTCTTGGCAGCGCTCGAGTCGCACACCGGAATCCCGTTGCATGATCGGCTCTGACAGACCGACGACGCTGAAGGGTGCCATGACAGAGACTCCCTCGGCGACCCGGGACCGCTCTAGCCTGAATGCCATGGACAACCGAGCAGAGGTGCGCGAGTTCCTCATGACACGTCGCGCACGGGTCACCCCTGACGCCGTCGGTCTCACGGTCGGTCCCAATCGGCGCGTCGCCGGTCTGCGGCGCAGCGAGGTCGCCAGCCTCGCGGGAGTGAGCGTGGAGTACTACTCCAAGCTCGAGCGGGGGGCAGTCGCCGGGGCATCCGCATCCGTCCTGGACGCCGTCTCGCGTGCCTTGCAGCTGGATGACACCGAGCGAGCCCACCTTCTGGACCTCGCCCGCGCCGCAGACGGCATCCCCACCAGCGGTCGCCCCCGCCGTCGCGCGAGCAAGCCGACCGCGGCGCGACACAGTCTGCAGTGGGCACTGGCCTCGATCACCGACGCTGTCGCGTTCGTCCGCGACCAGCACCACGACCTCCTCGCCTTCAACGATCTGGGCCGGGCGTTCTACTCTCCGGTCATCGGCGACGGCGGGCGCACGCCCAACCTGGCCCGGTTCCAGTTCCTGGACCCGGCCGCGCGAGACTTCTACCCCGACTGGGACAAGTTCGCGGAGATGTGCGTCGCGGTCATGCGCGCGGAAGCCGGCCGCGACCCGCATGACAAGGGTCTGCAAGACCTCGTCGGAGAGCTCTCTCTGCGCAGCGACACCTTCCGCACACTGTGGGCGGCACACAACGTCCGCACCCACGGGGCCGGCACGAAACGCTTCCAGCATCCGATGGTCGGCGAATTGATCCTCGCTTACGAGGAACTCGCGATCACGGCCGAACCCGGCAACGTCCTCCTGATCTACACCGCCGAGCCGGGCTCGCCCTCCGCCGAGCGCCTGAGACTCCTTGCCTCCTGGGATGCCGACAACAGCCGGATCGCGTCCGAGACGGACACCGCTTCCCCTGCCGAGGGCGGCTCGCCGGCGGTACGAGGGGGCCGAGCTCCGGCCGGCCGACCGGGTCGGAAGGAATGACGTCCCCGCATCAAGTCGCCTGCTGCCCGCTGCACTGTCAAGCCGTGCGGGGCGCGGAGGTCATCACTTTCCCACCTCGATCACCTGGGGACGACCCGTGTGCCCGCGTGGGGCCGGACGAGTGGCTCAGCTCGCGGTCGTCAGCACGCGCGCGACGCTGTTCGCCCGGGCCCCGGGCGTCGACTCGTCGATGTTGACCACGATGGGGGTGTGCTCGAGCACCTCTTCGCGCTCGTACTGCGCGTACGACATCACGATGACGACGTCGCCGGTGTGGACGAGTCGCGCGGCGGCGCCGTTGATCTGCATCACCCCGGTGCCGCGCTCGCCGGCGATCGTGTACGTCTCGAAGCGCGCGCCGTTGTTCACGTCGACGACGTGCACCTGCTCGTGCTCGACGATGTCGGCGAGATCCAGCAGATCCGCGTCGATCGTGATCGAGCCGACGTAGTTCAGGTCGCTGCCGGTGACGGTGGCGCGGTGGATCTTGGACTTGAGCAGGGTGCGACGCAAGGAGAACTCCGAGAGATAGTGGATCGAGTCCAATAGTAGGACCGACCGAGACCCGAATCGTGGTCCCGTGCCCGCCGCAGGTAGTCTGGACCCGATGGGGAACACTCGTGCCGAGGCGGCATATCTGCGGGCTCTCGCGGCGTTCCGAACCCCCACCCTCGACCTGCTCCACGGTCGCTACGCGCCCTTCGTGGTCGCAGCGCTCTCGATCGTGTTCACGGTCGATCGCCCGTCGGTGGAGATCTCCGATGCGCACGCCGAGGTCGCCGAGATCCTCGACGAGCTCCGAGCCGCGGGCTACGACGAGGGCGATCGCACGCTCCCGGTCGGCACCGCCCGTGAGATCTGCCGCTACTGGGTGCGGGTCGGCTGGCTCGTGCCGCAGATCGACGGCGACGCCGAGGTGTACCGCCTGACCGCGCACGCGGTGGGCGCACTGGAGATCACGGGGCGCACGGCCGGCGCCCGGACGCGCGTGTCGAACTCGCGCGTGCGCACCCTGCTCGAGGCGGTCGAGCGGCTCTCCGATCACGCCGAGACGGATCCTGCCGTCCGGATGGCCCGCCTCATCCAGGAGCGTGACGCGCTCGACGCCGAGATCGCCCGCCTCGAGCTCGGCCAGTCCGAGCCGATCGACGACGAGCAGCTCCTCGAAGAGGCAGAGAACGTCCTGCACCTTGCGCGCGAGCTGCCGGCGGACTTCACGCGTGTCGCCGAATCCATCAAGGCCATGCAGCGCGACGTCGTCGCCGACCTGCGTCGTGACGTCCGCCCGACAGGCGAGGTGCTGCGTGAGTACCTTCAGCGCGGGCAGCACGTCATGCAGTCCACCGCCGAGGGTCGCGCCTTCGCCGGCGCGCTGCGCCTCATCGGCGATCCGGAACGCATCGACAACCTCACCGAGCAGCTGCACACGCTGCTCGCCCAGCCGTTCACACGCCTCATGGACGGGGAACAGCGCAAGGAGCTGGACGCCATCGGCCGCCGCGTCGAGCTCGGCGTCGAGGAGGTGCTCACCGCGCAGCGCCGCGCCTCGCGCGTCATCACCGGACAGGTCCGCACCCACGACCCGATCCGCGACCGTCAGGTCGACGATCTGCTCCGCGACGTCATGTCGGGTCTGCAGACGTGGACCCGCAGTTCGTCCTCTGATGCACCGGTCGAGCCGCTGCGCAGTCTTCCGATGGCCGACGTCGGCCATCTGCGGCAGTCGGTGAGCGACATCCGGCCTCCCGGCGCGCCCGCTCCGCTTCCCACCTCGGACGAGGACGCGGTGTTCACGGATGCTGACACCCGCGCGTGGGGCGGACCCCGGTACGCCGAGCTCGAGGCGTATGTCGCCGGCCTCGGCGACGAGTTCGATCTGGGCGACGCGTTCCAGGGGGCGGACGACGACGCCCGACGACCGGTGGACCTCGTCGGCCTCCTCGAGATCGCGCACCGCAACGGCATGAGCGAACCCGGCGGGGTGTCTGTCGTCGAAGCCCTGCGCCCTGACGGGACGACGCGACGGTTCGCGTTCGGATCCGTGACCGCCCGCACCGCGAAGGAGCACGATGATGACTGAGACCGCCACACAGAGCGATCTCGACGCCACCGACGCCGCCGTGGAGGACGCTGCCGCGGGCGAGGCGTTCATCGCGCCCGCTGCGATGGAGAACGACCTCGACGAGCTCTTCCCCGGCGACCGCGGCGTGCTCGACCCCGCCGTGCGGCGTCTGTTCGTCCACGTCCTGCAGCGGCGGTTCCTCATGGCGGACCGCAACCGCGAGGAGTGGACGGTGCTGCTCGACAACCAGCAGCTCATCGAGTCGCGTCTCAACGATCTCTTCGTGCGCCTCGTGGTCGACCACGACCGCGGCGTCGCATACAAGCAGCAGGTGCGCTCCGACGAGTTCGAGATGCCGATCCTGCTCAGGGATGCCGCCTACACGCGCTCCGAGACCCTCGTGCTCGTGCACCTGCGCACCGTCTATCAGCGCGAGTCGGCCGCGGGTGAGCCGGCGGCGCGCGTGGACATCGAGGACGTCGAGCAGACGGTCATGAGCTACTTCGTGGACGCCGACGGCGACACCGCTCGCCGCCAGCGGTCGATCCGCAAGGCGATGGACCGGCTCGCGCGCGACGGCATCGTCGACGAGGAGACCACCGGCCGGTTCCGCATCAGCCCACTCGTCGAGATCGTGCTGAGTGCCGAGAAGCTGCGCGAGCTGCGCGACTGGCTGCGGACCCAGTCGGATCCGGCCGTCGCGGGGGGCGCAGCATCCGTCGCCTCCGTCGATGTGTTCGACGAGGCCGAAGACGACGACGAAGACGACCTCGAGGAGGCCGCGCTGTGACGATGCTCGACACGCTGTTCGGGCTGATCCCGGCGGCATCGCGCGGGCAGCAGTGGCTCGCCGAGGACCTGCAGCTCGTGAACTGGGGTGGTTACGACGGCGCGCACCGCGTGCGGTTCTCACCCGAGGCGACCCTGCTGTGCGGCGGCTCGGGCTCGGGCAAGTCGACGCTGATGGACGCGTACATCGCGCTCATGATGCCCCACACGACGCCGTTCAACGGCGCGTCGAACGGGGGAGTGACGGGGCGTCCGCGCGGCGACGAGCAGCGCAACATCCTCTCCTACGGACGCGGCAAGCTCGACGAGTCGCGCACCGAGGAGGGCACGAAGATGCGCGTGCTCCGCGGCGACGGCGAAGACACGTGGACCGCCGTCGCGATGACGTGGATCGACCACGACGGGTCCCGCTTCACCGCCGTGCGCGCGTGGTACATCCCGGCCGGCGCGCGCGTGCTCGAAGACACCGTGCGTGTCCGCGCGACGACGGACCGCGCGTTCGATCTCAGCTCGCTCCAGCAGGCTGCGGCGCTGCGCCTCTCCGACCTCTCGCTCCGCAACGCCGGACTCGACCCCGTGAGCACCGATCGCGAGTTCTCGGCGCGGCTGCACGCGGTGCTCGGGATCGGCGCCGCGGGCGCGGGTGGCAAGGCGATGAGCCTGCTCGCCCGCATCCAGGCCGGCCAGCAGATCACGACGGTGGACGATCTGTACAAGCGGCTCGTGCTCGAAGAGCCCGAGACGATGACCACGGCCGACGCCGTCGTCGCGCACTTCGACGGCCTCGAGAGCACGCGCACGCGCATGCTCACGGCGCGCCAGCAGGTGAGTGCACTCGAGCCGATCCATGAACTGCGCGAGAAGATCGCGGCAGCGGTGGAACGTGTGCGGCTCATCGACGAGGTCGGCGAGTTCTCCGACCCGGCATCGCTGGCGACGCTCTGGCGCGCCGATCGGCGACTGGGCATGCTGCGCGAGGTCGAGACCGAGCTGCGCGATCGGAAGAACGCCGCCGACACCACGCTTCGTGAGAAGCGTGCGCTGGCCGACGCCGCAGAGGCGGAGCGCGACGGACTCGTCGAGGTGCTCCGACTCTCGGGCGGCGATCGCCTCGAGACCGCGCAGCGGGAGCTGCGCGAGGTCGAGCGGCGGCTGACCGCGACGCAGAGCCGCCGCGCGGGGTTCGACGCAGACTTGCGCGCCATCGGCGAGGCCGCCGCCACGCAGGCGGAGTTCACCGAGCTGATGGACCGCGCCCGCGCAAGCCTCGCAGACCGCGATGCGAAGGGCAGCGTGCGGGCCGAGTATGCCGAGGCGATCTCGGCGGAGAAGTCCGCAGCACGCGAGATCGCCGAGCTGGAGGCCGAGGTGCGGCGCGCGACCGGGCTGCAGGGCAACATCCCGCGGGCGCTGCACGAATCGCGCGAGCTCGTGGCGCGTGCGGCCGGCATCGAGGTCGAGGACCTGCCGTTCGTCGGCGAGCTCGTCGAGGTGCGCACGGAGTTCGAGCCGTGGCGCGAGGCCTTCAACCTCGCGCTGGGTGGTTTCGCGACGACGCTGCTCATCGACGTGGACCATCTCGGGCGGTTCCGCACGGCGATCGACGCGGTGCGCACGCCGGTGCGGCTGCGCTACGAGGGCGTCCACGCCGGACTCGACGAGGCGGACCTGCGCGACACGACCACGCTGCCCGGTCGTCTCGATTACCAGAGCACGCCGTTCACGGGCTGGCTGCAGGAGCGCCTCGCCGACCGCTTCGGCTTCGTGTGCGTCGACTCCGCCACCGGCCTGTCGCAGCACCGCATGGCGCTCACGATCACCGGTCAGATGTCGCAGGGCAGTCGAGGTGCGCACGGCGGCCACGGCCGTGAGAACGTGCTCGGGTTCTCCAACGACCGGCGGCTCGCCGACCTCGCGCGGCAGCTCGACGACGCCCGTCCGCGGCTCGAGCGCGCGGCGGAGAACCGCAAGCGGGCGGATGCCGCGCTGGACGCCGTCGACGCTCGCTTCGCGGTGTACGCCAAGGTCCGCGATCTCACGTGGGAGCAGGTCGACGTCGCCGCCGTCACGGCCGAGCGGGACCGCTGGCTCGCCGTGCAGGACGACGTGACGGCAGCCAATCCCGAGATCGCCCGCGTGCAGGGGCAGATCGCCGCGGCCAAGGGCAAGGCGGCACGCCTGCGCGAAGAGATCGCGCGCACCACGGTCGAGCGCGAGCAGATCGAGTCGCAGTGGAGCGACGTCATCGACGACGTCGACGCGGACCAGACGGTGATCGACGCCGCCGAAGACGCGGGACGGATGCTGCGCCCCGAGCAGATCGCGTTCCTCGACGAACGTTTCAGCCTGACCGAGACATCGCGGCAGGCGAGCGCATCGGACGCGCTGGCCGGTTTCGTCGCCGCGCTCACGACCGCCGCGCAGCGGTTGACCGAGGACCGCCGGGCCGCCGCCGACTCGCTCGAGCAGCAGCGCGACAGCGTGCGGCGGATCATGGTGAGCTTCCTGGAGCGCTGGCCGAACCCGAACCTCCTGCCCGACCCGGATGAGTCCGTCGACGACTTCGAGCGCATCCTGGAGGCGCTCCGAACGAGCGGGCTCCACGAGCTCGAGGCCGAGTGGCGCGACAGCCTGCTGAAGCTGTCGGGCAATGACCTCACGAACCTCGACTCGACGCTGAGCCGCTCGATCCGCGAGATCCGCGATCGCATCGAGCCGATCAACGAGATCATGCAGGATCTGCCGTTCTACGACGACGATCACCGCCTGCAGATCACGACGCGCGAGAACCAGTCGGAGGCGCGCCGCCGCTTCCGCCGCGAACTGCGCGAGGTGCGTGCGCTCATCGAGGCGGCATCGTCCGACGACGAGCGCGAGCAGGTCTACCGGCGGATGTCGAAGCTGATCGGCCACATGCGCCGCTCGGCCCCCGACTTCGGCGACCTGATCGACGTGCGCAACCATGTGCGCGTGAGCGCCGAGCGCGTCGACGCCGCGACCAAGCAGCACGTCGCGCTCTACGACCACATCGGCGAGAAGTCCGGCGGCGAGTCGCAGGAGCTGATCGCCTTCATCGTCGGCGCGGCCCTGCGGTATCAGCTCGGCGATGCCGGTGCGGCGCGTCCGCGCTACGCCCCGGTGTTCATGGACGAGGCGCTGATCAAGGCCGACGCCCACTTCACCAAGCGCGCGATCGGCGCGTGGCGGGGCCTCGGCTTCCAGCTCGTGATCGGTGCGCCGAACGACAAGTACAGCGCCATCGAACCGCACGTCGACGTCGAGTACGACATCCTCAAGGACACCCGCGGTCGCTCGTGGGCGAAGCCCAAGGTCGGCCTGCAGGCCCGCTAGGAACCGGCGCTGCGAAGCGGCACGGTCACCACGCCCGATGCCCCGTCGACGGTCACATCGACGCCCGTCGTGATCGTCTCGGTCGCGTGCGCAACTCCGACGACCGCGGGGATGCCGTACTCCCGCGCGACGACCGCGCCGTGGCTGTTGGCGCCGCCCATCTCCATGACGAGGCCGCCCGCCGTGAGGAACAGCGGGGTCCAGCCCGGATCGGTCGAGGGGGCGACGAGGATCTCGCCGGGCTCGAGGTGCGCCCCGACCGGGTCGAGGATGACGCGCGCGGGGGCGGTGGCGGTCCCGGCCGACGCCGGAGTGCCACGCAGCGCCCCGGGCTGATCAGCGGCGGAGCCGGCGCCGACGGCCTCCGGTTCCGTGCCGTCGGACAGCAGCATGCGCGGCACGTGCCGCCGGCGGAGCTCGGCGTTGTACCGGTCTCTGCGCTCGCGGACCGTCGCACGCATGTCGGTGCCGGCCGCGGCGCGGTTCGTCTCGTCGAAGTCGAGGAAGAACACGTCGGCGGGATCTGCGACCCGACCCGCGGCGGCGAGCTCGACGCCGATGGCGACCAGTTCCGCGCGTGCCCGGCGCATCGCGATGATCATGAGGAACTTCGGCATCTCGCGCATGCCGACGAGCGCTCGAGCCCGCCGAAGGCAGAACCCGGCGGCGGCGGCGCGAAGCCGGCTGCGCTCACGCGCGCGGTGGACGAGGGTGTCGATCATCGCCTCGGCGTCGCGCGCACCGGCGGCGAAGTGCTGCGCGGGGGTCGCAGCATCCGTGTCGAGGCGAAGGTAACCCGTCAGCACGCCGAAGAGGTGGGTGGGGTCTTCAGCCCATCGCGGCATGCCGAGATCGATCTCCGCGACGGCGCGGTGGCCGTAGCGGGCGAGGAAGTTCGCCATCGCGCGCTGCAGCACGGCCGGCAACGCGCCCGCGAGGTAGGCGTCGGCGAGGTCTTCGGCGTCGCGGGTGCGAAGCGCCGCAGCCGACTCGGCGTCGCGCCGCGCGCGCACCGCGACGTCCCACAGTTCGAGATCCATCTGCGTGGTGACGTTGTCGGGCACACTGCGGAGCACGGTCTGGAGGTCTCCCGGCTGCGTCGAGCCGCGCAGCAGCCGGGCGGCGAGCCCGAGCATTCCGAATCCGACGACGGCGCCGGGCAGGCTCCGCGGCGCCAGGGGCATCGTGCGCAAGAGCAGATCGACGACGCCGTCGACGCGGGTCGGGATGTCGCCGCCGGCGATGTCCCGCGCCCGCACCTCGGCGGCGAGCCGCTGCACCCGTCGCTGGGCGGCGGCCGGGCTGAAGAACGCCTGTCCGAGGAGCAGGGGCAGCCGTATGCGGGCGGCAAGGTGCAGGAAGCCGCGGGCGAAGCGTCGCCGGGACCGCGGGAGCACCGTGAACCGCGGGTCGTCGAACAGCCCGCGCAGCACGACGGCGGAGCGCGCCTCCATCACGTCGAGCGCCCGAGGGAAGATCTCACGGCCGACCGCCGAGCGCACGACGGGCGTCGCGTCGACGAAGATGCGCTCGCCGCCGATGGCGAACGCGCCGGGTCCGTCGACGATGCGGGCCGGGCGTCGGCCGATGAGGTCGAGGAACCCCGAGCCGATCACCCGGAAGGCGGCGATGCCCATCGGCGTGATGGGCCGATGGAGCCCCTGCGCGAGGCTGACGCAGAAGTACACACGGGTGTCGGTGGCAGGGCGGGGTGCATCGCGTACCGGCACGGGGAAGAGCGTCGTCACCGGCCGCGACTGGGTGAGCCAGGCGTGCCCGTCGCCGTCGATCGCCCACTCGATGTCCTGCGGGCTGCCGAACGCGCGCTCCACTCGGTCTCCGAGCGCGGCGAGCGCACGCACCTGCGCGTCGGTGACGCTCGCCGGCTGGTCGGCCTCACCGCCGGGTCGCCGATCGAGGATCCGCCCTGTCGCCGTGTCGACGACGAAGTGATCCGGGTCGACCGAGCCCGACACGACGGCCTCGCCGAGGCCGCGTGCCGCGTCGAGCACCGCCTGACGGCGGCGACCGGTCACCGGGTCGGCCGTGAACAGCACGCCGGCGGACTCGGCGTCGACCATCCGCTGCACGACGACCGCCAGCGCGACTCCCGCGCCCTCGATGCCCTGGGCGGCGCGGTACGCGACCGCTCGGTCGGTCCAGAGGGACGCCCAGCAGCGGTGGACGGCGTCCAGCACGTCGTCGACGCCGGCGACGTCGAGGTATGTGTCCTGCTGGCCGGCGAAGCTCGCTCCGGGCAGGTCTTCCGCGGTCGCCGACGATCGGACGGCGACGGCGCCTGCCCTGGGCGCCAGGCGATCGTACGCCTCCCGCACCGCCCGGGCCACCTCGTAGGGGAACGGCGCCTCGAGCACGGCCGCACGGGCGGCCGCGGCATCCGTGATCGTCCCCGATTCGACCGCTGACCCACGCACCGCGCGCCGATACGCCGCGGTCGTGACGCAGAAGCCCGGCGGGACGTCGAAGCCCGCGCGGATCAGTTCGCCGAGGTTCGCCGCCTTGCCGCCGACGGTCGCGAGGTCAGCGACCGACAGCTCCGCGAGGTCGACCACGAAGCTCCCCTGCGGTGCGGGGCTGGACGCGGCCATGGTGTCGTCCTATCGGCCAGGTCGGCCCACGCTCGTGGGCTCAGGTGCAGAATCGCACTCCGCGCACCCCGCCACAAGATCGACACCCGCCCGGCCGGGCGTCAGTCGGCCCAGGCCCCCTCGATGGCGATGTCGCGTCCGAGCACCCTCGACGCCGCGCGGTGGCCCGAGAACATCGCGGCGGGCACGGTCGCGGGGTCGTCGGTCCAGGTCGCCTCACCGGCGAGGTGGAGCACGCCGCCGATCGGCGTCGAGAGGTCGTCGTGGTCGGCCGTGGTCGATCCGACCGTCATGTAGGCGTACGACCCGTGCGACCACGGGTCGTCCTGCCAGTCCGTGACGTGCACGTACATCGGCAGCTCGACGCGGTCGCCGTACAGGCGCCGGAGCTGCACGAGGATCGACTCGACGATCTCGTCCTCGGTCCAGTCCCACGTCTCGAGCGCCGCCGGGCCGGCCGCGAAGGTCAGCAGCGTCGGCGTGCCGTCGAGCGCGGTGAGGTCGTACCAGGAGTGCCACCAGCGACTCTCGGGTCCTTGCTGGCGGATCGCGTAGACGCCGTCGTCCCAGAACTTCGTCGGGAACCGCAGGAACACCTTCTCGAACGCGTTCATCGTGAGCCTGCTCAGCGCACCTGCGACGGGTTCAGGCAATGCGGGCTCGATCACGAACTCGTCCGACTGCAGCACGCCCACCGGCACCGTGACGATCGCGGTGTCGGCGGAGAACAGCCCGTGGTCGGTCGTGACCAGCACGCCCCCCGCCGACCACTGCACGTCGGACACGACATGGATCAGACGGATGTCGAGTCCCTCGGCGAGCCGCCGGGGAAGGCGGTCGTACCCGTCGGGGAACACGACCTCGTCGCCGTCGATCGAGTCGTCGTCGAGCCCGTGGGCGGCGAGGTCCTCGATCCAGGCGCCGTACTGCTCCTCCGAACGGTGCTCGAGGTACTCGCGCACGCGCTGCGTCCGCTCCGCGTCCCATCCCTGGGCGGTGAGCGCGGCGTCGGTCACGTCGCGGTACGACGCATCGGGAGCGGATGACGCGACCACCTCCCGCAGCGTGGCGTCCACGGCGTGGATGTCGTCGATGAATGCCCGGGTGGCGGCATCCGTCAATCGCTTCCCGTCGGGTCCGTAGTACGCGATCGGCCGGCTGTCGGGCTGGTAGCCGCCGACGGTGAACTCGACGGTGCGCATGCCGAAAGCCTCCGCCGCCGCGGCGACGGGGGAGTCGGTGATGCCGTGGATCCACGAGGCGCCCATGTCGGTCACGATCCCCGTGAAATGGCGGTCTGTCGAGACCCGGCCGCCCACGCGGTCGCGGGCCTCGAGCACGACGACACGATGGCCGGCCCTGCCCAGGAGGCGCGCGGCGGTCAGACCCGCCACCCCCGCGCCCACCACGATCGTGTCGAAATGCTCCATCTGCGATCCTCCTGGCCGGCGCATCACCGCGCCCTTCGACGCTAGCGGCATCCGGGCGATCGTCGATCCCCACCGCCGTCGCGTCAGAGCTTGTACCCGATGGCGCGCAGCAGATCGCGGCGGTCGGCGACGTCCTGTTCGGTCTCGACGCCGGCCGGCGGCCGGCCGTCGATGACACCCGCGACGCCGCGGCCGGCGTCGGTCACGGCGACGAGCATCTGGATGGGGTTCGCGGTCGCGCAGTAGACGGAGCAGACCTCGGGCACGGCCTTCACCTGGTTGAGGACATTCACCGGGAAGCCGCCCTGCAGCATGATCACGAACGAGTGGCCCGCGCCGATCGCCAGCGCGGCGTCGACGGCGAGGGCGACGAGGTCGTCGTCGTTGCCGGTGCGACGCACGAGCCGCGCGCCGGACGCCTCGCAGAACGCGACCCCGAACCGCAGGGTTCCCCCCACCCCGGCGAGCGCTTCGTGCAGATCCTCGACGGTCTTGATGAAATGCGATTGGCCCACGATGACGTTCACGTCGTCCGGCTTCTCCAGCGGAACGACCTCGATGTCGACGGTCATGGGAACCTCCTCCGACAGCGCCAGCCTAGACTCCCGGCCTTCTCGCCGCGCGGGGTGCACGCGCCCTGTCCTGCCCGGCTGGTGAGCCTGGCCTACCGCATGCTCGACCTCGGTGGGACCATGAACCATGGCGACCGAGGCCGACGGGGGCGGAGCCGAGAGCGACGCCGCGCTCGCGCGTCGGCTGCAGATCCTCGCGACCGAGCACTGGGGGCTGCTCGCCGCCCGCAGCACGGCGCAGAGCGAGGTGCTCACGCGGATCAGCATCTATCTCACGCTCGTCTCGGCGGGCCTCGTCACGATCGGCCTGCTCGGGCAGGCGACGCGGTTCGGGTCGTGGTTCCCCGCGGCGGCGCTCGGCATCCTCGGGTTCCTGTCGGTCGTCGGCCTGCTCACGCTCACGCGCGTGATGACCGTCGCCGAAGAGGACCTCATGTACGTGGTCGCGATGAACCGCATCCGCGGCGCCTACGCCGACGTCGATGCCACCGCCGCCGGCTATTTCCTCGCCTCACCCAGCGACGACCAACTCGGGTCCATGGTGACGTACTCGTTCCTTCGCTACCGCGGCGGGCTGGAACAGGTGCTCGGCTCGTCGATGATCCTCAGCATCCTCGTCAACGGGTCGGTCGGGGGCATGTTCGTCGGCGGTCTCTGCGCGGCGCTCGGGACGCCCGTGATCGCGGCGGTCGTCGTCGGCGTCGTGGTCGGTCTCGCCATCGTCGCGACCGCCGTGTCTTACGGCGGGTTCCGCTACCGGATGGTGTGGAAGACGTATGCGCCGCTCCGCCCGAGCGCGGGCCCGCCGCCGCACTGGCGCGGACGCTGACCTCCACACCCCGACAGGCGGCGCAGGACAGCCGCGTCGCGTCGCGGATGTATCAGGCGGCCGCCCAGGTGCTCTGTCGTGTCGTTGAACCCGACACCGAGGAGCTGTCATGCGCATCACCTACCGCATCCTGTCATTCGCCATCTGCGCGCTCGTCGCGCTGCAAGCCGCCTCGCACGCCTGGGCGTCGGCCGGCCTGGGGCTGTACATCGCCGAAGGCGGCGTCGTCGACGCGTCCGCGCAGGAGGGCCCGCCGCCTTTCCCCGAGGTGATGGGCTTCATGATCCACGGCATGAACGGCATGTTCGTCATCCCGGCGCTCGCGCTGATCCTGCTGATCGTGTCCTTCTTCGCGAAGATCCGGCGTGGGGTCGCGTTCGCGGCAGGCGTGTTCGGCCTGGTCATCCTGCAGGTGACGCTCGGCCTCTTCGGCCACGGGATCCCGCTGCTCGGGTTCCTGCACGGCGTCAACGCGCTGCTGCTGTTCACGACCGCGCTCCTGGCCGGACTCAACGCCTCGAAGCGCCGCGTCTCGGCACGGGCCGACGCGGTCGCCGCGCCCACTGCCGCCAGTGCTTCCGCCTAGAACCGCATCGGCGAAGAGCCGGTGGGCGTGGTTCGCCCGCCGGCTCGGCGCCGTGCTGGGTCTGGTCGCGGTCGGGCTCGTCGGCTGGATGTGGTGGGCCAGCGTGCTGCCCGGCTCGTACTCGGCGCTCGACATGGGCGTGCCGGATTTCGGGGGCGGCGCCGGCTCCGAAGCCCACGCCGTGGCGCACGGCCACAGCGCCGCGGCCGCCGCCGGCGCCGGCGCGGCCGTGCCGGCGAGCGCCGACGGGATCAGCGTGCCCGAGCTGACCGCCGACCCCGACCGGCCCGCCGACGTTCACGTCGAACTGACCGCGCGGGCCGAGCGCGTGAGCATCGCCGGAGGAGAGCCGTTCGACGGCTTCACCCTCAACGGCACCACGCCGGGCCCGACGATCCGCGCGACGGAGGGCCAGCTCGTCGAGGTCGTGCTGCGCAACGAGGACGTGCCCGCCGGCGTCACCGCGCACTGGCACGGGGTCGACGTCCCCAACGCGATGGACGGCGTCGCCGGTGTCACGCAGGACGCCGTCATGCCGGGGCAGAGCTTCACCTACCGCTTCGTCGCCGAGCAGGTCGGCACGTTCTGGTACCACGCGCACCAGGCGTCGCATCCGCAGGTCGTCGGCGGCCTCTTCGGTGCGCTGATCCTCGATCCCGCTCCGGAGACGGATGCTGCCGCCGCCGCGGACGTGAACCCTCCTGCCGTCGACGTGGTCGCAGCGATCCACACCTATCCCGGGGGTCAGCGCACGATCGGTGGCGCTCTCGGCGACTCCCACCGCGAGTCCGCCCCGGGCGACATCGTCCGGGTGCGACTCATCAACACGGACTCGACGCCGACGAGCGCCTGGGTGACCGGTTCGCCCTTCCGAGTCCTCGCCGTCGACGGTCACGACCTCGTCGGCCCCACCTCGCTCGCCGACCAGAGCGTGCAGATCACCGCCGGCGGTCGCGCCGACCTCGAGGTACGGGTTCCCGAGAGCGGGGCAGTCCGCGTCCAGGTGCCGGGGGCCTCGGTCACCATCGGCCCCGATGGCGTCGATGCCGACGAGACGTCAGCGCCGAGGGAGCATCTCGACCTGCTGTCCTACGGGGAACCGGCAGACGTCGCCCTCGACCCCGAAGCGCCGGATCGCCGGTTCGCCTACGACATCGGCCGCCTTCCCGGCTTCCTGGATGGCCGGCCGGGCTACTGGTGGACGATCAACGGCGGCATGGGGGCCGCGGTGCCGATGTACATGGTCGACGAAGGCGATGTCGTCGTCATGACGATCTCGAACAGCAGCGGCGAGGGGCATCCGATGCACCTGCACGGCCACCACCTCCTCGTCCTCTCACGTGACGGCGTACCGTCGTCGGGCAGCCCGTGGTGGGTGGACTCCCTCGATGTCGTGCACGGCGAGTCGTTCGAGGTCGCGTTCGTGGCCGACAACCCCGGCGTCTGGATGGACCACTGCCACAACCTCCCGCACGCGGCTGAGGGCCTGATGACCCACGTCGCCTACAACGGGGTCACGACGCCCTTCCGCCTGGGCCGAGACACCGGCAACGACCCGGAGTGAACGCCGGGCGTAGCCATTCGCGTGAGAGTGTGGGCACATGACCCTGCGTGACGGCTCGGCTCTCGTGATCCGGCAGGAGGAACGGGCGGATGCCGCAACCGACCTCGAGCGGTCGGTCGAGCTTCTGCGAGCCGTCGCCGACGGCACGATCGCCGCGCACCGGGTGGTGCGGGTGTACGCGCCGGTGCCGACGGTCGCGATGAGCCGGCGCGAGAGCCGGCTGCCCGGATTCGAGGTCGCCCGGGCCGCCGCGGTCGAGCGGGGCTTCGCCCCGGCCATCCGCCCCACCGGCGGGCGGGCGGTCGCCTACGACGAGAGCTGCATCGTGTTCGACGTCGTCGCGCGCGAGGCCGAAGGCTCGATCGACCAGGCGCGGTTCTTCCGCGAGGTGGGTGACGCGCTCGCGGCCTCGCTGCGCGGGCTCGGCGTGGACGCCCGCGTCGGCGACGTGCCGGGGGAGTACTGCCCCGGCGAGTTCAGCCTCAATGCGCGCGGCGCAGTCAAGCTCATCGGCACCTCCCAGCGCGCGGTGCGGGGCGCTCGACTGCTCAGCGGGATGCTGCCGCTCGGCGCGGTCGATCGGTTCACCGATGTGCTCCTCGCGGTCAACGCGGCGCTCGAGCTCGACTGGGACCCGGCCACTTTCGGCACGCTGGCGACCGAGGTCCCTCGCATGCCGAGGACGATGGTCGAGGACGCCCTGATCACCGCGCTCGCCGCGCCGCTCTGATCGCCCGCACAGAAT
Organism: Microbacterium trichothecenolyticum; assembly: GCF_000956465.1. Classification (GTDB taxonomy): domain Bacteria; phylum Actinomycetota; class Actinomycetes; order Actinomycetales; family Microbacteriaceae; genus Microbacterium; species Microbacterium trichothecenolyticum. The sequence continues at coordinate 176,497 of NZ_JYJA01000034.1, read as the reverse complement.
CGGAGGTCCTGGCCGGCGCGCCGGGAGATGGATGCTGCGGCCGGGCGTGTCGCGCAAACTCTCCGATTCTGTGCACGCGCCGGCGCACGGCTCACCCGGTGATCGAGCCGAGGGGCTGCGGGATGCCGCCGCCGGCGGGTCGGAGGGTGCGGGCGTAGTCCTCCTTGAGCACCGCCAGGTGGAACCACGCCTCGACGCCCGAGACGCCGGGGATCTCGCGGATCCGTTCGAGGCTCGCGTACAGCGCGCCGGCCGACGGCTCGACGAGGGTCGTGACCACGTCGAAGCGGCCGAGGGTGCGCGCAGCGAAGTCCACGCCGCGCCACGTGCGCAGCGCCTCGGTCACGCGATCGTCGGCGCCCGCGAGGTTGAGGCCGACGCCCATCGACAGCTGACGGTGCACGAGGCCGCGTGCCTCGACGGCGCTGATCTTGATGACGCCGCCGTCGACGAGCCGCTGTACCCGCGTCGTCACCGCCGAGGGGGACAGGCGCACGGCCTCACCGAGTGCCCGGTAGCTCTTGCGGCCGTCGCGCTGCAGCTGCTCGATGAGTGCGGTGTCGATCGCGTCGATGGTGACGTCGCCGTGGTACTCCGACACGAAGAACCCCTTGACCACATCGGTGTAGATGAGGGTGTTGATGTCGGCGACGCCGGGCAGCGCCCGGATCTGGGCGAGCAGGTCGTGCAGCGCCGGCATCGACCCGAGTCGCACCTCCGTCACGAGGTCGTACGCACCGCCGACCGCCGAGACGAGCACGGTCTCGCTGAGGCCGCGCAGGTGCTGCGCCACGGGCTCGACACCGCCCTGCGTGCGGATGGACACGTGGGCGAGCACATGCTGACCGAGGAACACCGGGTCGACGGCGGCGACGACGCGCACGGTGCCGTCGGCGAGCATCGCGTTGAGCCGGGTCGAGACGGCGGCGCGGGACTGGCCGAGGCGACCGGCCAGGGTGTGGATGCTCGCGCGGCCGTCGACCTGCAGCTCTCGGATGAGTTCGGCGTCGAAATCCATCGCGATCCTCGAATTCGTCGATTTCCCGGAGAACGCACGTCCTGATGCGCAGAATCCGAGTCTAGAACCATAGGAACAGGACGCCGCATGTGATTCTGTGCACCGAGCCCGCCAGAACCCCAGTGGATCGCGTCCGACGCTGGAGTTCTGCCCTTGCCAGCGGCATCCGTTCGTCTCTAGCCTCATCGCATCCCCGATACATCCGCAAAGGAGCGGTCATGACTTCCACCACCAGCAGGGCGCGGCGCGCAGGCATCGCCGCGTTCGTGGGAACCACCATCGAGTGGTACGACTTCTACGTCTACGCGACCGCCGCCGCGCTCGTGTTCGGGCCCCTCTTCTTCCCGAGCGGCGACCCGCTCGCCGAGACCGCCGCCGCCTTCGCGACGTTCGCGGTGGCGTTCCTCGTGCGCCCGCTGGGCGGCATCATCTTCGGCCACATCGGCGACAAGCTCGGGCGTCGCGTCTCGCTCGTCATCACGCTGCTGCTGATGGGTGTCTCGACGGTGCTCGTCGGATGCCTGCCCACGTACGAGGCGATCGGCATCGTCGCCCCGATCCTCCTCATCCTGCTGCGCGCCCTGCAGGGCCTCGCTGTCGGCGGCGAGTGGGGCGGCGCCGTGCTGATGAGCGTCGAGCACGCTCCGGCCGGCAAGAAGACGTTCTACGGCGGCTTCACGCAGCTGGGCAACCCGGCCGGCGCGCTGCTGGCCTCGGGGATCTTCGCGATCATGTCGCGCTTCGGTGACGACTTCATCATGAACGGCGGATGGCGCATCCCGTTCCTGCTCTCGATCGTGCTGGTGGCCGTCGGCTTCTGGGTGCGCTACCGCGTCGAGGAGTCGCCGGTCTTCGAGCAGAAGGTCGAGGGCCGCAAGCAGACCATGCCCCTGGCGTTCGCACTGCGCGTCAACTGGAAGCCGATCCTGCTCGGCATCGGCCTGCTGCCGATCTCGACCGGCGGCTACTACCTCGCCACCACCTTCGCGACCTCGTACGCGACCGGCGAGCCGATCAGCATGAGCCCGCAGCTCATCCTCGACGCCATGACGATCGCCTCGTTCATCGAGTTCGTCGTCACGCTGCCGGTCGCGTGGCTCGGCGACAAATGGGGCCGCAAGAACATCATGTACATCGGCCTGGTGACCTCTGTGCTCACGTTCGTGCCGTTCATGCTTGTGCTGCCCGGCAAGGTAGAGCCCGTCATCTTCCTGCTGGCCTCCCTCGTGCGCATCGCGATGAGCGCCACCTACGCACCGATCGCCGCGATCCTCGCGCAGATGTTCCGCCCGCAGGCGCGCTACACGTCGATCGCGCTGTCGTACGGCGTCGGCGCGGCGATCTGGGCCGGCTTCTCGCCCTGGTTCGCGACCATGCTCATCGCGTGGACCGGCAGCGTCTGGTCGGTCATCTTCATGTTCATCGGAATGGCCCTGCTCGCCGGCCTCTGCACCTGGCTCGCACCGCAGCACTCCGACGAGGCGCCCGTGACGGACTCGTTCACGCCGCGCACCGACACCACGGCTGCCCGCACCCTCTGAGCACGGCTCCGTCCGCACTCGAACTCGAACAGAGGACACCATGAGAAAGCTCGCCCCCTTCGACCGCCCCGCGCAGCAGACCCCGCGCCTGGTGATCGCCGGTGCCATCCACACCGTCGACGCGCAGGACAGCACCGCCACCGCGATGCTCACCGACCGCGGACGCGTCGTCGCGATCGGCACGGCACAGGAGTGCCGGGATGCTGCGGCCGCCCTCCGCCTGGACCCCGAGGTCGTCGACCTCGGCGACGCGGTCGTCGTGCCGGGCTTCGTCGACGCCCACGCCCACCCGCTCATGTACGGCCAGCTCATGACCTGGGTGGACTGCGGTCCCGAGAAGTCGGGCAGCATCCCTGAGATCGTGGCGCTGCTGAAGGCCGCGGCCGCCGGGCTGCCGGCAGGGCGGCCGGTGCGGGGGTACGGCTATGAGCACCGCAACCTCGCCGAGCAGCGGCATCCGTCCCGTTTCGAGCTCGACGAGGTCGCGACCGACCGCGAGGTCTACCTCATGAACGCGTCGGGGCACGGCGGCGTCGTGAACTCTTACACGTTCGAGATCAACGGCGTCGACCGCGACACCCCCAACCCCGAGGGCGGCGAGATCTTCCGCGACGCCGACGGCGAGCTCACCGGCGAGATCTCGGATGCCGCGTGCAACATGCTCACCGGAGTGCACGGCGTGAAGATCGGCCACCACGGTCCGAACTTCCACCTCGCCGACGAGCCGGAGGAGCACCTGCGGCAGCTGGATGTCGCGACGCAGCGGTTCCTCGCCGGGGGAGTGACGACGATCGGCGACGCGCAGGTGTCGCGCCGCGAGTTCGACATGTACCTGCGCCTCGCCGAGGCCGGCCGGCTGGAGCTGCGGGTGTCGATGTACCTGCTGTCGCACCTGCTCGACGAGGCGCTCGAGATGGGGCTGGTCGGCCAGTTCGGCAACGCCCACCTGAGCTTCGCCGGCATCAAGCTGTACGCCGACGGCACGCTCGGCGGCTGGACGGCGTACTTCCCCGACGGCTACGTCGGCGACCCGTGCCGGACCGGGCAGCTCTACCACGAGCCCGCCGAGTACGCCGAGCTCATCCGCAAGGCGCACGCCGCAGGCCTCCAGACCGCGACGCACGCCCAGTCGCCGACGGCGATCGAGATGGTCGTGTCGGCGATCGAGGCGGCGCTCGCCGAGCACCCCGACGACGACTCCCGCCACCGCATCGAGCACTGCGGGCTGCCGACCCCGGAGCAGATCCGGCGCATGGCGGCAGCCGGCATCCGTCCCGTCAACCAAACCCAGCACTACTTCAACTGGGGCGAGGGGGTCGAGCAGGCGATCGGCACCCCGGGGGAGCGGTTCAACCCGCTCGGCGAGTTCGAGGCGGCCGGGGTGCCGTTCACGATCTCGTCCGATGCGCCTGTCGCCGAGCCCATCCCGCTCGAGGCGATCCAGACCGCCGTCACGCGCGTGACGCGCCGTGGGCACAAGCTCGGTCCCGACTCCCTCCGGGTGTCGGCGGATGCGGCGCTGCGCGCCCACACCTATGAGGGCGCGGTCTCGCTGGGCCGCGAAGACGACCTGGGCTCCCTCGAGGCCGGCAAGTACGCCGACTTCGCGGTGCTCGGCGCCGACCCGCTTGCGGTCGACGCGAGCGAGATCTCGCGGATCCCGGTGCTCGAGACGTGGGTCGCGGGCGAACGACGGTACGCGATGGCGCGCGTCGAGGCGCTGACACCATGACCGACATCGCGGACCAGTACTCCGACACGACCGGCCGCGCCGTGCTCGAGACCGTGCGCAACTACGGGGTCACCGCGGTGTTCGGCATTCCGGGCACGCACAACCTCGAGTTGTACCGGCCGCTCGAAGGCCTCGGCATGCGCGCGGTGACCAACCGCCACGAGCAGGGCTCGGGCTATGGCGCCGATGGCTGGGCGCAGCAGACGGGGCTGCCCGGCGTCGTCATCACGACGTCGGGCCCGGGTCTGCAGAACGCGATGAGCGCGATCGGCACCGCGTTCTGCGAATCGCGGCCGCTGCTGGTGATCTCGCCAGGCGTGGCCCTCGGGGCCGAGTTCCGCGACGTCGGCACGCTGCACGAGACGAAGGATGCGACGGCGATGGTCGGCGCGATCGCGGAGTGGTCGCGTCGCGTGACGACGGCGGCGGATGCCGTGGACGCGGTGCACGATGCGTTCGCGCTGTTCCGCACCGGGCGCCCACGCCCGGTGCACATCGAGATCCCGCTGGACGTGCTCGAGGCGCCGGCCGACGTGCCGGCGGCGGCGCGCGAGGCTCGTCCGGCTCCCGCGCCGGTTCGCGGTGACGCGGCTGCGGTGCGCGACGCCGCGAAGCTGCTGACGGATGCTGCGCGCCCGGTGATCGTCGCGGGTGGCGGCGCCACGCGCGCCGGCCGCGCGATCACGGCGCTCGCCGAGCGGCTCGGCGCCCCGGTCGTCACGACCCTCAACGGCAAGGCCACCGTGGATGAGCACCACCCCTTGTCGCTGGGGTCGAGCCTGCGCCTCGAGGCCGCGCGCCGGGTCGCCGAGGACGCGGACGTGCTGCTCGTGCTCGGCTCGAAGCTCGGCGAGGCCGAGCTGTGGGCGCCGCGACTCGACGCGCGCGGCGCGGTGGTCCGCGTCGACATCTCGGCCGCGCAGCTCCACAAGAACCTCGACGCGTCCGTCGGCATCGTGGGCGACTGCACCGCCGTGGCCGAAGACCTCCTCGCCGCGCTTGCCGACGAGCCTCGCGCACTCCGTGACGTGACGGCCGAACGCGCCGCGATCGCCGCCGAGACGGCCGGAATCCTCCCCGGGACGGTCGCGCTCGCCGAGACTCTCGCGGCCGCCCTTCCGCCTGACGCGATCGTCTCCGGCGATTCGTCGCAGATCGTGTACCTGGCGCTCGCCAACGTGCTGCGCCAGTCGTGCCCGCACTCGCTCCTGTACACGCCGACCTACGCGACGCTCGGCTACGGGCTCCCCGCCGCGATCGGCGCCCGCATCGCCCAGCCCGCCGTCGGCGGCCGCCCCGTCGTCGCCGTTGTCGGCGACGGCGCGCTGATGTTCTGCGTCAACGAGCTCGTGACGGCGGTCGAGCAGCGCCTCGACCTCACCGTCGTATGCGTCGACAACGGCGGCTACGCCGAGATCAAGCAGAACGAGGTGGATCGCGGCATCCGCCCGGTCGGCGTGGATCTCGTGCAGCCCGACTGGGTCGCCCTCGCCAACGCGTTCGGGGCGACCGGCCGGCGTGCCGAGACCTCCGACGACATCGCCGCTGCGCTCGGTGAAGCCCTCGCCGCCGGCGGCGTTCAGCTCGTCCACATTCCGCAGAACGCCGGGGCGCAGCATCCGTCGACCGAATCTTCGACCCTGAGAGGCGAGTCATGACTGACGACCGCGAACCCGTCGGCCCCGTCGACGCATCTGTCTACCCGCGCTACGCCGGCATCGCGACGTTCGCACGGCTGCCGCGCATCGAGGAGGTGCCGCGCGCCGATCTCGCGATCGTCGGCATCCCGTTCGACACCGGCGTGAGCTACCGCCCGGGAGCGCGTTTCGGCCCGTCGCACGTGCGCGAGTCGTCGCGGCTGCTGCGGCCGTACAACCCCGCGCAGGACGTGTCCCCGTTCGCGGCCGCGCAGGTCGTCGATGCCGGTGACATCCCGGCGAACCCGTTCGACATCGGCGAGGCCGTCGCCGACATCGAGACCGCGGCCACGGCCCTCGGCGAGCGCGTCGACCGCATCGTCACCGTCGGCGGCGACCACACCATCGCCCTCCCGCTGCTGCGCGCCGTGAACAAGAAGCACGGGCCGGTCGCCGTGCTGCACTTCGATGCGCACCTCGACACCTGGGACACCTACTTCGGCGCCCCCGTCACGCACGGCACGCCGTTCCGCCGCGCGAGCGAGGAGGGTCTCATCGACCTCACCGCGAGCTGCCACGTCGGCACGCGCGGGCCGCTGTACTCGAAGCAGGACCTCGACGACGACGAGCGTCTCGGCTTCTCGATCGTCTCGAGCGTCGACATCGAGGAGCGCGGCATCGAGGCCGCGATCGAGCGCGTTCGCCGCCGCGTCGGCGACAAGCCGCTGTACATCTCGATCGACATCGATGTGCTCGACCCTGCCCACGCCCCGGGCACCGGAACCCCGGAGGCGGGCGGCATGACGAGCAGGGAACTGCTCCGGATGCTGCGTGCCCTGAGCGACCTGGACGTCGTGGGGGCGGACGTGGTCGAGGTGTCGCCCGCGTACGACCACGCGCAGCTGACCGGCATCGCCGCGAGCCATGTCGTGTACGAGCTCGTCACGCTGATGGCGGCGCAGATCGACGCCGCGCGGAACTGAGTCCTAGCGCGCACCGTGCCCGGTGACAAGCCCCTCCACACGGCGTTCTGCCCGCCGCAGTCTGGGAGGACCCCAGAAGGAGGACGCTCATGAGCGACCACGCAGAGCACATGGACACCCCGCGGCAGAACGCGCGCGCCGAGGAGCCGATCGCGGCCACGCGCCGCGAGCAGCGCGAGCGCGAGGCGGCCGACCCCCGCGTCGGTACCCCGGCCGACGCCCGCCAGAACGCCGTGCCGGAGCGGGATGAGTCGATCCCGCAGGAGCCCGTCGAGCACAGTGCGACGACCGACCACGACGTGATCCGCCAGTGGGCGGAGGACCGTCACGCGACCCCGGCCATCGTCGAAGGCACCGACGACGACGGCGACGTCGGCGAACTCCGCTTCGACTTCGACTTCGGCAACGACCTCGAAGACCTCAAGGAGGTCTCGTGGGACGACTGGTTCCGCGCCTTCGACGAGCGCGGCCTGGAGTTCGTGTTCCAGGAGAGCACGCGCCCCGACGGGTCCGCCTCGAACGACTTCACCCTCGAGCCGGCTGGTCAGACGCGCACCTGACGCCTCATTGCCGGGCTGCGCCCGCGGGTGCGTGAGACTGAACGCATGGGTTTCACGCGCGCCGAACTGCAGACGTACCGCGGGCGCAGCATCCCGGATCTCATGCCCTCGCACCCGAAACTGGTGTTCGTGGGCATCAACCCGGGTCTGTGGACGGCCGCCACCGGCGTGCCGTTCGCCTACCCGGGCAATCGCTTCTACCCGGCCCTCGTCGCGGCCGGCATCATCGAACGGATGCCGCGCATCGGCGACGACGGCATGGCCGGGGCCGACCGCCGCATGCTGCTCGACGCGGGCATCGGCATCTCGAGCATCGTGCGGCGCGCCACGGCGCGCGCGGACGAGCTCTCGCGGACAGAGCTCCGCGAGGGCGCCGAGCGGCTGGCCCGCGATGTCGCCGGCTGGAGGCCCGCCGTGGTCGCGATCCTCGGGCTCACCGCCTATCGGCAGGGCTTCGCGCAGCCGCGGGCGACTGCAGGCCGGCAGCCCGACGATCTCGGCGGCGCCGCACTGTGGGTGGTGCCCAATCCGAGCGGCCTGAACGCCCACATGACGGTGGCGACGCTGGCCGAGGCGTACGCGGAGCCCGCTCGAGCCGCGGGCGTGATCTCGTGACCCGCACTCGTCGGCTCGTCGCCGCGCTGCTGCTCGTCGTGACGGTTGCCGCAGGGCTGCTGGTGCACGGCGTGCTGCCCGACACGGCAGCGACCGACATCGCCGGGGACGCCCTCTACGCCGTCGCGGCGTACCTGGCGGTGGTGCTGATCGCCCCGCGCCTTCCCCCGCTCGCCGCGGGCGGGATCGCCGCCGCGTGGTGCGTGGCGGTCGAGCTGTTCCAGCTCACAGGGCTCCCGCTCGTCTGGGGTGCGACCTTCCCACCCGTGATGCTCGTCCTCGGCACGGTGTTCGACGCCCGCGACCTCCTGGTCTACGTGGCGACGATCATTCTCGCGACCGCCGTCGATGCCGGGATCCGCAGAGTCCGGCGTGCGGCCGAGGCTCCTGGCCGCTGACCCCGCCTCAACAGGTCAACCGGGCCTCTACAGGACCAACGCCGCGCGCTTCTCCTGTAGAACCCCGGTTGACCTGTGGGAGAAGGGAGGAAGCCGGGGTCAGCCCGCGGCGCGGGCGCGGGCCACCATGATTCCGCGCTGCGAGGTCGGGAAGCGGTCGAGCATCGCGCGGAGCTCGATGGCGTCGACGTCGGCGCCGAAGGCCTCGGCGCCGGGCTCGAGCATGATGCCCGCAGCGAGGGGCCCCGCGAGCACCGGGTCGAAGCCCAGGTCGTCGACGAGCCGCATCACGAGTGCGACCGATGCCTCGTCGTCGCCCGCCACCGCGATCGCCTTCCGACCCGGGGACCCGACCGGCCGCGCCTCCTCGTCGAGATCGCGGTAGCCCATGTGGTTGAACGCCTTCACGACCCGGGTCTCGGGCAGGAACCTCTGCACCGTCTCGCTCGTCGTGGTGCGCAGGTCGCCGAAGTCGGCTCGCAGCCCGTCGACCTCCCACCAGTAGTTCATCGCGTCGATCGCGAGCTTTCCCCGCAGATCTTCGGCGGGCAGCGTGTGGTGCTGGGGGAGCGGCAGGGCGAGCACGATCGCGTCCGCGTCGCGTGCGGCAACGGATGCCTCGACCGCGACCGCGCCGGGAGCCACAGCCTCGATCGTGCCGGCGATCCGTGCGGGGTCGCCCGACCCGGCCACGAGCACGCGGTGACCGGCGGCGATCGCGAGGCGGGCGAGCACCTGCCCCACCCGCCCGGCGCCGATGATGCCGAGCGTCCGGATGCGGGGTGGCGCGCCGGCATCCGTGATCCCCGTCCGCGTGCGCTCACCCACGCGAATCAGGCTAGCCGCCGTATCACCCGCGAGTCGGTTCCGCTCCTCACCGGTGGAGATCCGCCCGCCGGGCGGTCCCGGTGAACGGAGGCAGCTATGGCCGAGTCATGGACGATACGTCTGGAGCGGCTGTTCGTCGACAATGCGGACGAGGACGACTTCTGGTCGGACGGAGACGAGCCGTACATCGTGATGGTCGGATTCCGGTCGAAATTCCTCACGCCGGGGTCGACGAGCGTGTTCTGGAGCGGGGTGCTGAACGACGACTGGGCGAACGGGATCGATTCGGGGGAGTCGAAGGCCGTTCCCGCGAATCAGGGCGCCGTGCGCTTCGACGACGTCACTCGTCCGACTGCGGAACAGGTGAAGTCGGGGCAGTTCCCCGAGCTGCTGGGCGCTCTCGTGCTGGTGTTCGAATCGGACGCGACGCCGTTCTCCGCGGTCCGCGGCCTCATCAACGACCTCGTGAATGCGGTGCGCACGCAGCTGAAGAGCCTCGTCGAGGGCGGCAAGCTGTCGCTCACCGATCCGAAACCCGACATCGACGCGGCCGTCGCGAAGATCCGCGCCGCGATCGAGCCCGACACGCTCGGCAAGATCGGGCTCTTCCTGAGGTCGTGGGGCGATCCCGACGACCTCATCGGCATGACGCCGCTCATCTTCGCGGCCGTCGACACCTCGATGGGGCTGCCCATCCCGGTGGTCGCGCCGGCCCCGGTCAACCTCACGTACACGCCGAGCGGAGTCAAGTACCGGCTGACGGGGAGCCTCTCGCAGGCGCCGACGGGTGTGGGCTGGGAGTCTCTGGGCGGTGGACTGAACACCGGGCCGGCGGCGGCTTCGTGGGGCCCGGGCCGGCTCGACGTGGTCGCGGCGGGCACCGACAACGCCGTCTGGCACAAGTGGTTCGACGGCAGCTGGCACAACTGGGAGTCGCTCGGCGGGATCATCACCGCAGACCCGGCGATCTCGTCGTGGGGAACGCGCCGGCTCGACATCTTCGCCCGCGGCACGGACAACGCGCTCTGGCACAAGTGGTTCGATGGCAGCTGGCACGACTGGGAGTCGCTGGGCGGTGGCCTGAGCTCGGGCCCGGCGGCCGCCTCGTGGGGTCCGGGACGCGTCGACGTGTTCGTGCGCGGCACGGACAACGCGCTGTGGCACAAGTGGTTCGACGGCGGCTGGAGCGGCTGGGAGTCGCTCGGCGGAGGCCTCACCTCCGACCCCGCGGTCGCGTCGTGGGGTCCCGGTCGCCTCGACGTGTTCGTGCGCGGCACCGACAACGCGCTCTGGCACAAGTGGTTCGACGGCGGCTGGAGCGGCTGGGAGTCGCTCGGCGGTGTGCTGACGTCGTCTCCGGGTGTCGCCGCGTGGGGCCCCGGACGCCTCGACGTCGTCGTGCGCGGCACCGACAACGCCTGCTGGCACAAGTGGTTCGAGAACGGCTGGAGCGGCTGGGAGACCCTCGGCGGCGGCTTCACCTCGTCGCTCGACATCTCGTCGTGGGGTCCGCGCCGGCTCGACATCGTGGGTCGCGGCAACGACGGCGCCCTGTGGCACAGCTGGTTCGACAACGGCTGGTCATGACGGATCACGGATGCCTCGTCCCGGCGCAATGGGCGGGACGAGGCATCCGTGTGTCGGCGTCAGGTTGCGGCATCCGTCATCCGGGCCGACCATGGGGGAATGGGGGATGCCGAGACCGACGGCCCGGCAGCGGTCGAACCCGACAGCATCGCGCCGTCGAAGCGCCGACCGAACGTCTGGGTCGTGCTGGCGCTCGCCGCGGCGCTCCTCGCCGGCGCCCTGACCGTGGCGTGGCTCGTCCGTCCGCCCGCCACGGAGGCATCGGCCGCACCGACTCCGACCGTGACGGCGACCCCGACCCGCACCGCCACGCCCGCACCCACGCCGACCCCCACGGGGTTCGCCGCGAACACCGCGTCGTACGACGTGTCGACCCTCCCGCAGATCAGCGTCTTCGCCATCATTCCGGCGCTGCCCGTCGACGATGCGGCGTTCACCGCCCCGCTGCCCACGCACGCCGTCGCAAAAGGCATCGGCGCCCCCGTCTGGGCCGATCCCACCGCCGAGCCGGTCGCCTACCTTCCGCACGAGTACCCCTATGACGGCACCTCCGTCCCGGTGGTCGAGGAGCAGGAGAACTGGGTCAAGGTCCTCCTCACCGGGCGCCAGGCCGTCCCCTCGCAGGGCAACCCGGCCCAGACCGCCGGGTGGATGCGCAAGACCGACATCGACCTCGCCCCGACCGACACCAGCGTCGTCGTGAGCATCTCCGGTCGCACGATCGACATCGTCCGCGCCGGCGTGCCCGAGCGCATCGCGTCGGACTTCGCGTGGGGCACCGATCGCACGCCGACCCCCCTCGGTCGCGCGTTCATCATGACGACGCGTGTGGTGCCCGAGTACGCGTACACGCGCGGCCACCCGATCGTGTATCTGTCGGTGCAGTCGCCGACCCTCGACGGCTTCGGGGGAGCGGATGTCGCGGTCACGGCATTCCACTACCACGACGACCGCTCCGGACCGATCTCGAACGGATGCCTCCGCGTCGACCCCGATGCGATCACCAAGCTCTCCGAACTCCCGCTCGGAACCCCCGTCATCGTCAATCCGTAAGCTCGACCGCCACACAACCCCACTTCGGAGGATCCTCATGCAACAGCGCGCACTCGGCCGCACCGGACGCTCGGTCTCGGCGATCGGCCTCGGCACCTGGCAGCTCGGCGCCGATTGGGGTGCCGTCACCGAGGACGACGCGACCGCGGTGCTCGCAGCATCCGTCGACGAAGGCGTCACCCTCTTCGACACCGCGGATGTCTACGGCGACGGGCGGAGCGAGTCGATCATCGGCCGATTCCTCGGCGGGCGGCCCGGCCACGGCATCACGGTCGCGACGAAGATGGGCCGACGTCTCGCGCAGGAGCCGGAGAACTACACGCCCGAGAACTTCCGCACGTGGACCGACCGCTCGCGCGCGAACCTCGGCGTCGACACGCTCGACCTGGTGCAGCTGCACTGCCCGCCGACCGCGGTGATCGAGGATGACGCCACGTACGACGCCCTCGATGCGCTCGTCGCCGACGGTGCGATCGCGGCGTACGGCGTCTCGGTCGAGACGACGGCGCAGGCGCTCGCGGCGATCGCCCGCCCGAACGTGACGAACGTGCAGATCATCTTCAACCCGTTCCGCCTCAAGCCGCTCGACGAGGTGCTGCCCGCCGCCGAGGCCGCCGGGGTCGCGATCTTCGCGCGCGTGCCGCTCGCATCGGGCCTGCTGTCGGGCAGGTACACCGCGGCCACGACCTTCGCCGCCGACGACCACCGCACCTACAACCGCCACGGCGAGGCGTTCGACCGCGGCGAGACGTTCTCGGGCGTCGACTTCGAGACCGGCGTCGCGGCAGCTGCCGAGCTCGCCGCTGCCCTGCCGGACGGTGTCTCGCTGCCCGCCGCGACCCTCGCGTGGATCGCATCGCGCCCCGGCGTCACGAGCGTCATCCCCGGCGCGCGCAACGTGCGGCAGGCGGAGTCCAACGCGGCGGCGGCCGCCCTCGTCGAGGGTGGCTTCGACCTGGCCGCGTTCGACCGCGTCGTGCACGACGTGTACGACCGCGACCTCCGCGCAGCGATCCACCCGCACTGGTGAACCTCCGTCGCTGAATCACGGATGCCTCGACCCCGCGCAGCGCGCCGGGCCGAGGCATCCGTTTCCGGGGGTCTTTACGGGGTGAGGTAGTCCACCACGAACTGCGGGGCGCCGGTGTTGGTGGCGTCGGCCTGGCCGCCGACGCCGTTCACGACGTGCTGGACCGTGCCGGCCGACAGGTTCACCGTCATGATGTGGTGCAGCTTCACGCCGGGCGCCTCAGGCACCTCGAACCCGTTCGCCGTGATGATCGACGGGTTGTTCTGGTTGAACACGTACACGCCGGCGCCGTCGAGCTGGTGGTTCTCGACGTGGTCGGCCACCTTGTAGCCGGGGTATCCGAGAGTGCCGTTCGGCTGCGTCCAGTCGGCCTGACTGGGCGGGTCGTAGGGGAGCTCGTTCTGGTACAGGATGACCCGGCCGTTCTCGCCGTTCCAGAGCGTGTTGTACCTCTGGAAGTGCTCGACGAACAGCCCCGTCGCGGTCACGTCGTCACCGTTCACGATGACGCCGTTCGCGCCCGTGTTGGTGTTCCAGCGCTGGGTGTCTCCGTTGACGCCGTTGTTCGGGTCGAAGCCCTCGACGCCGTGGTCGCCGCGCCACACCCATGTGTGGTCGATCAGCACGTCGTCGGCGTTCACCTCGAGCGCCGTCGTCGACTTGCCCACGTGCGGGCCGCCGACGCGGAAGTACACGTCGCTCAGCGTGATCGGGTTCTGCGCATCGAGCTTCTTGTTCCCGTTGGGGCTGCCGACGCGCAGCAGCACCGGCGAGAGCTGCGCGCCCGCGTCGATGGTGACGCCCGCGACGACGATGCCGTCGGCGTCCTTCACCTCGAGCGGCACCGCGCCGTTCACCGCGGTGAGCGTCGCGTGACCGAGGCCGAGCACGACCGTGTTCGCGCGCTTGACCTGGATCGACTGGGCGACGTCGTAGATGCCCGGCGTGAGGATCAGGTGCTGCCCGCGCGCGAGCGCGTTGTTGATGTCCTTCACCGAGTCGGATGGGGTCGCGATGTAGAAATCGGTGATCGGGATGCTGCGCCCCGCGGTCTCACCCGCGCCCCAGCTGATCCCGCTCGTGTCGCGCTGTGCCGCAGGCACCCGGACGTTGTAGCGGCCCTCGTCGTCGACGTAGAGGTACGGCTTCTCGCGGCTGACCGGCGTCTGGTCGACCGTCGTGTACGGCGGGTTCGGGAAGCCGGCCTCGTCGGGCGCGCCGACGACTCCCGAGAACACCTGGTTCCAGACGGCGTTCGACCAGCCGGCGACCTCACTGTTGCGGATCAGCCACTGCTGCTGCGAGCCGTTGATCACGAACGGCAGACGCGAGTCGGCGATGAAGCCGCCGCTGGCGTACTGCGGCCCGGCGGTGCAGTAGTCCATGAGCGAGAGGTTGCCGCCCGAGATGTCGAGGCGCCGCATCGAGACGGCCTGTGACACGGCCCAGAAGTCGGCACCGCTGCGGCACCCGCGATCGGGTGTCTGGATGTCGATGGACAGGTTCGAGATCGTGCGCCAGAAGTTCACGAGCGCGAGGCAGTTGCCCGTGCCGCCGTCGGCGAGACAGCGGTTGTAGACCTCGACGGCGCCGTGGACGGTGACTTCCTCGGGCGAGGCGCCGAGGCCCGCGATCTCGGTGTAGTAGCCGACCTTGACCTGCAGCGGGTCGGCGGTCGAGCCGTACTGGCCGGGCAGGAAGTACACGGCCTGGCGGTTGGTGCTCATCTCGGCGTCGACCTGCTGCGCGTGCAGCGCGTCGAGGTCGGCCCGGATCTCGTCGACGGGAGTGTCGGGGGAGTAGATCGTGACGTTCGGGCCGAAGTCCGGGTTGTACGGGTCGACGGCGCGCGGCGGCGCTGCGACGGCCGGTGTGGCCATCAGCGCGCCTGCGACGAGGGCGGTGCCGGTCACCACGGTGCCGATGCGCACGGCGCGGGCACGCCGGCCCGATCGTGCGGTCGGTGCCGTGAGGCGTGAAACGGGGGCGGGCATGGGGAGTCCTCTCCGTTGAGGTGACGCGGCGGGGTGCCGCTTACTTACCGGACTGTAACCAACCGTGGGAGCGGTCTCAAGGGGCAGTTTCCGACGAGAGCTCGCTGAGTCGTTTCAGAAGTCGAGGCGCATCACGAGGCGTCGCTTCGTCGGATGCGTGACCTCTCGGAACCCCGCGGCGAGGAACGGTCCGACCGGTCCGACGCTGAGTTCGTCCCAGACGACCTTCTTGCCGTCGGTCAGCATCGGATACCCCTCGACCGCCGCTGCGCCGCGTGCGCGCGCGTGCTCGGCGGCGGCCGCGATGAGCGGGTAGGTGATCCCCTCACCTCGGTGGCCCTTGCGCACGACGACGCAGGCGATCGCCCAGACCGACTCGTCGTCGGGGTCTTCGTCGCGGCCCTGCCAGGGCACCGGGGAGCCGCGAACCCGCCCGTAGACTCCTCGCCGGTCGACCGCGCACCACGCGACGGGCTCGTCGCCGTCGTAAGCGACGATGCCGATCGTCTCGGTCGCGCGCGGGTCGTCGCAGTTCGTCTCGGCGCGCAGGATCGCGGCGCGTTCCGACTCGGGCATGCGCCACCAGTCGTGATCGCCGAGGCGCTGACGCTGGCATCGGCACCGCCCCGCGGCGCCCGTGAGGATGGCCTGCAGGTCGTCCCACGAGGCCTCGTTCGCTGGAACGAAGCGCAGTCCGTTCATGTCGGCAGGGTATCGCCGCCTCCCGACAGCCCGGGAGTATCGTGTGGCTTGTGCCCCTCGCCCCTCGCGTCGCCGTGGTCATCCCCTGTCGCAACGACGCGGGATACCTCGACGCGTGCCTGGCCGCACTCGCCGCGCAGACGCATCAGCCCGACGTCGTGATCGTGGTCGACAATGCCAGCACGGATGCCTCCGCCGCCGTCGCCCACGCGTACGACACCGTCGTGGCATATGAGCCGTCCATCGGCATCTGGCCGGCCGTGTCCCGCGGCTACGACGTGGCGGTCGAGCACGCCGACATCATCGCTCGGCTCGACGCGGACTCGCGGCCGCACCCCGACTGGATCGCGCGACTCGTCCGTGCCTTCGTCGCAGATCCGACGCTCGGCGTGCTGACCGGCGGCGCCGAGTTCTACGGCGGCACGCCCCTGCAGAACTACCTCGGCGAGCGCTGGTACATCGGCGGCGGCCACTACTGGATCAAGAAGTGGCTCGGCATCCCGCTCGTGTTCGGCTCGAACTTCGCGATGCGCACGCGCGTCTGGGAGCGCGTGCGCGATCAGGTCGACCGCGGGAACGCACGCATCCACGACGACCTCGACCTCACGATCCGCCTGCGCTCGTCCGACGGCGTCCGCTACGACCCCCAGCTGCGCATGCCCGTGTCGGCACGTCCGGTGCAGACTCTGTCGGGGCTGTCGCGGCGGGTGTTCAAGGTCGCGTCGACGTTCGCGGCGAGCTGGCCCGAGGGTGCGAAGTGGCGCCGGGCCGAGCCGTCGCGGGTGGCGTCCGCGTCGGGCGAGTGGGCCCCCGACGGCGACGACTGGGCCCCCGAGTACGGTCGCTGACGGGTCAGCTGCCGAGAGCCGGGGCCGTCAGGTACACATAGGCCGCGAGCGCGAGGACGTTCACCCCGACCGTGCCCCAGAACGCGCGCCGGAACGACCGCTTGCGGGTCTTGTGGCGGAAGAGCTGCTGAGCGACGAGCGCTCCCGGCCAGCCACCGACGAGGCCGAGGATGAGCAGCGTCTGTTCCGAGATGCGGTTCGCCTGGCGGCGCGCGGCCGCCTTGTCGATGCCGTAGGCCGCGAACGCGGCGATGCTCGCGGCACCGTAGAGCGCCGGCACCCACCACGCGAGCTCGAACACGAAGCAAGCACCCGCGAGAGTTGCGGCGAAGGCGATCAGGGTGATCCAGCTGAGCGCCGCGGGCAGCGGCTTGGAGAGATCGCGTCCGGGGCGCTCCGGCGTCGCGAGGGGAGCGCGGGGTCGCGGGTTGGGCATGCGCTCGATCCTATGGGGGAGGCTCGGCGTACGGTGTCAGCATGCATGAGCTCACCGAAGAGGCGCTGGTCGCAGCATCCGTCGATGTCGCATGGCGGGAATTCACGGTCGCGGGTCGTCTGTCGGAGTGGTTCTGGCCGCCGCGGTTCGAGACGACGGCGGTCGTCGAGCTGCGCGAGCTCGGCCGCTGGGAGGTGCGGTCGGTGCCCGTCGACATGGCGGTCGAGGGCACGGTGCTCACCTTCGAGGCGCCGCGTGCGCTGCGGCTCGGGTGGCGGTGGGCGGGGGAGGAGCACACCACCGATGTCGAGATCGAGCTTCAGTCCGCGGCGGATGCTGCCACCCGCGTGATCGTCAGGCACTCCGGCTTCGCGACCGCCGAGGAGCGCGACAACCACGTCGACGGGTGGTCGAGCTGCCTGCAGCGCCTGGTGGATCGCCACGGCGGTGCGCCGGGCGAGCACCTGTGATCATCGAGTTCGACGGCGACGTCTTCCGTTGGGACGCTCGAGATGATGCGGCCTGGTTCTTCACGTCGGTGCCGCCCGAGCTGAGCGAGGAGATCCGCGAGATCCCTCGCCCATACCGCGGCTTCGGCTCGGTGCGTGTGCGTGCGCAGATCGGCGGGACGGAGTGGACGACGTCGATCTTCCCCTCGTCGGACTCGGGCTCGTACGTGCTGCCGCTGAAGAAGGCGGTGCGCGATGCGGAAGGCCTGGCCGACGGCGGTCCGGTGACGGTGCGACTCGAGGTGCTCGACGGCTGAGATCGCCAGGCGGTCAGGCAGGCGTCTCGAACATGCGGCGCTGGATGCGACGGTCGAGGTCGTCCAGTTCGCCGATCACATCGTTCGTCGCCCACACGCGGCCGCGCTTGCGCCCGGTGATCTCGGTGATCACGCCAGCCGCAGTGAGCCGGTCGAGCGCCGCGTATGCCGTCGCCGGGGTGCTCCCGATCGCCGCGATCGCGTCTTCGCCCGACATCACGGGGTCGTCGAGGAGTGCGGTGAGGAGTCGATCGGTGGCGGAGCCGTCGGCCGCGTCGACGAGCGACCGCCACTCGGTGGGGAGCTCACGCAGTGCGTCGATCGACGTTCGCGACTCGACAGCTGCCGCGACGGCTGCGCGCACCATGATCTCGATGATGGCGGTGGGCTCACCCTGGCGGTACGCCGTGAGCGAGGCGAAGTAGTCGTCTCTCACTGCCAGCAGGCCGCTCGCGAGCGGCATGACAGCGGTCTTCGTGACCCCGCGCCGGCGCAGGATCGCGCTGACGAGCGCGCGGCCGATGCGGCCGTTGCCGTCGGTGAACGGGTGGATGGACTCGAACTGGGCGTGCGCGATCGCCACCTGCGCGAAGACGGGAGTGTCGTCGCGCGCTGCCCACTCGATGAGATCGTCGAGCAGCGGAGCCACGAGATCGGGGGGCGGCGGCACGTACAGGGCATTGCGCGGACTGTGGTCGCTGCCGCCGATCCAGTTCTGCACGTCGCGCAACCGGCCGGCGTAGTGCGCCTCGGCGGAGTCGTCGGCCATGAGGGTGCGATGGGCGGCAAGCAGATCCTCGACGGTGATGCTCCCCGTCTCGCCGGCGCGGTCGACGAGGCGATGCAGCGCGGCGGATGCGGCCACCATGCTGGTGGCGCTGCTGTTCGCCCGGCTTCCGGCGAGAGCGCGGGCGTAGTCGGCGGCGCTCGCCGAGATGCGCTCGATCTTTGAGGACGCCACCGACTCGGTGCGAAGCATGAAGCGCCCGAGCGCGCGCGACTGCGCTCGTGCCTCGACGTCGGTCGTCGCCACCTCGACGAGTGCCCGCTCTGCGTCGGCGGTCAGGTCGGGGCTCGGCGTGTAGGTCAGGTGCGCGATGCGCGGGGGGATCGACACGGCTACGGAGCGCAGCATCCGATCGTCCCGGCTGCCACCACGGACGGACTGCCGCCAGTCCCGCAGCTCGGTGGTGTGGGCGGACCAAAGGGGGGCCTTGGAGAGTGAATCAGCGGCGGTCACTGTTTCAGTTTAGCGGTCTTGATTGAAATAAGACTCGGGTTTGATCCGGTCGTCCGGGTCGCGCGGCTCCGGTATGTTTGCGCTCGAGGATCATTCTGCTGGGGAGCATCATGTCGGACGGGTCTCAGGCGGGACCGCCGCCCGGTTGGTATGAGGACGCTTCGCGTGCTGACCGCCTGCGGTGGTGGGACGGCGCTGCGTGGACGGAGGACTACCGTCCGGTGGCGACGGATGCTGCCGCCACGGCTGCGATCGAGGTCGCGGGTGCCGCGGATGCGGCGGCTGCGGCGCTGAGTCGTGCACAGTCGCGCGCGCGACGGGCGGATTCGGATGCCGCGGGTCCGGATGCCGCGGGTTCGGATGCTGCGGGTTCGGATGCTGCGGGTTCGGCGACTGCGGTGGGCGAAGCGCCGGGGATCGTCGGGTCGGCTGCGCTGCCGTCGGTCGCCGAGGAGCCGCAGGCCGCCGCCGTGTGGCCGGCTCCTTCCTCGCTGGCTGAGCCCGCGGAGGTGCGGGACGAGGCATCCGTCGATGCGCCGGTGCCGGTGCCGGAACCCGAGGTCGGGGCTGCAAAGGGCGAGACCTTTCCCGACCAGATCACGCCCCGGCGTCCGGCTCCGGTCGACGATCGTCCGCCGATGCCCGTCGTGTACCAGCCGGTGTCGAGTTCGTACGTGGGGGAGATGCGTCCGCCGCTGCCCGAGGCAGCGCCGGCGAACGTTCCGGCGCGTGCGTCGATCGTGCTGATCGCGGTGGCCGCGCTCGGTGGCCTCGCGGTGGTGTTCTGGCTCGGCGGTTGGAACGAGTCGATCGCGGGTCTGGTCAGTCTTGTCAGCGTGGCGTTCGCGGCTGGTGCGTTCTTCCTCGCGATCGGCGGCCTGATCGTCGCGACGCAACGCCGGACGAGCAGACTTCTGTCGGGGATCGCGATCGTGGTGTCGGTCGGGTTGGCGGCGTGGCTGTCGATCGTCGCGACGCAGCAGGCGCTCGCGATCCTGAACTGAGCTGCAGCCGTTACTCAGAAGGGTGGCGGATCGACCGGCACCTTCAACGCGGTCGGTGAGACCCACCATTTCGCGCCGGTGGCCTCGTCGCGGTAGAGCACCCATTTGCTCTTGGTCTTGATCACGTGATGTCGCTCGCATAACGGACTGAGGTTCGTGTCAGCGGTCTTCCCGCCGTACTGCCAATCGAGGCGGTGGTCGATGTCGCAATCTCGGGCGGATCGCAGGCATCCGGGTCCGGTGCACACCTGGTCGCGAACCCCGAGCCACCGTTGCAACGCCTTCGGTACGCGATACGCAGTGCGATCGACGTCCAGAACCGTGCCGGTGACGGGGTGGGTGAGGATGCGGACCCAGCTGGATGCCCCACCAGCGAGCCGCCGCGCGGTGTCGGTGTCGATCGGGCCGTAGCCGTCGAGCGTGGCGGGCTCGTCGTCGTGTCCGAGGAGTGTCATGACCGGCACGGTGATCGCGACAGACGCACGCGCACGCCAGGCGCTCGTCTCGGTGCGGATCGACATGCCTCGGGTGATGAGGTCGAGCACCACGTCAGCGCGAAGCTGGGCGAGTGTGCGTTCCTCGCCGTCCTGCGCCCGCAGGTGCCGCGCGTGCGCCTCTGCGTACCGCTGCACGAGCATCACCTTGTCGGCGGTCGTGAACACGGTGAAGGAAGCCATCCCGTCGGGCTCGGGCTGGAACCACGTGTTGCGCTCGTCCTTCGCGCGCTTGTGTCGCTCATCGATGTGCTCAGGGTGCACGCGGTCACGGACGACCCTGGCGCGAGTACGGAACTTTCCTGGCGCGAGCGTCTGCGCCGACCCCGCGAGCTGTTCGTCGAACTTCGCCCAGGCGTCGGTGGAGCGGGCAGGAAGGGTGGCGGCCTGCTGTGCTGCTGACGAAGCGTTCCGCTCGTTCACGCGGCCGGCACGGAACGCCTCCCAGATCTGGGGGCACCGCTCGCGCAGTGTGTCGGCGTGCGCAGCGCGGGTGCGGACCATGCTCTCCGATATCCCGAGGCGCACCGCGAGCTCCAGCGCCGCGGCGCGCACGGCGATGTTCCGACGCTCTGCGCGGACGACCGCCGTCGATCGCCCCTGCGGATCGAGCCATGCGTGGTCTTGTGTCGGATCGGGGCCGACCCACGGGTCTGGGGAGGCCGCAGCATCCCTCAGCACATTCGCGATGCCGGCGTACTCGTCGGCGATGAGGAGTCGCGCTCGCACGCCGATGCCCTCGAGCTCGGTGATCGCGGCCTCGTGCGCGGCGCCCGTCGTTTCGAGCTCGGCGAGTTCGAGGGGCGGCGGGATCTCACCCGGCTCGAGGAGATCCGACGGGTCGAGGAAGAGCTCGGGATCGCCGTCGATCCTCGCGTCTCCATCGATCCTGTTCGAATATATCTTCACGTTTGTAGCGTATGACGCCCCTCCGACATTCGATCAGAAAATCCAGCCAGCTTCGAACCCGAAAGACTGACAATGCCAGCACGCTGCGCGGGTCGAGTTCGCCCGCCGCCTCACTCGAGCCGTCCTGTCGCGCGCGAGCTGTGCGTCGACCTCGGCTATCGCCCGCTCGGCCAACGTCTCGGCCAACTCGTACGTGCATTTCCAGCGAAGACGGGAACGGGTGCCGTCCGGGACCTCATCGCGATGCGAGGGACCGATGCTCTGTACGTTGCTGCGGGTCGTGAGGGCAGCACGTATTCGATCTGCCGGCGCCGTCGTACGAGCGCGGTCAGGGTCGTCGCTGGGTCGTAGATCCCACCCCTGCCGCGGAAGCCGGTTGGGGCTGGGGCCTCCGAACTGTCTGATCGACCGCCGCGCTGTTCGCCGCGACCCCGTCATCGGGACCGCCTCACCGTCAATCGAACAACGGATGCCCGCGACCCGCTGTGAGCAGGGCGACCAGGGGAATGGTGGGCAAAGGCCCGCAACGCAAGGTATTCGCGCGGTCTGGCTGAGGCTTTCTTAGGCGAACACTGCGCGCGCTTTCGTTGACACCCGCTTGGGGGAATGAGCCCGTCTATGGCGGGAGGGGATTCACGCTTTGCGCGTGTGTCTCAAACCCAGCTCTAACAGAGTCTGGGAAATGTTACTGGGGTGTTTGAGACCGGGCGCATTGGCGCGCTCCGGTCGGTTAGAGCTGACCTTTCAACTCACACTGGGGAGAGACGCGCCATGCGTGCAACTATCAAGAACTACATTGAGTCGGCGAACCGTCGTCGCGAAGAAGAGGGCGAAGAAGGCTTCTCCCTCATCGAGCTCATCATCGTCGTTGTGATTCTCGGCATTCTTGTCGCAATCGCGATTCCGATCTTCGGCAACATCCAGTCGACCGCGCAGGACAACGCGTTGAAGGCGGCCGCCGCCAGCGGCGCCACCGCCGTTGCTGCCGCTATTGCGGACAGCGACGCGAATTCGACTGCAGCTTCGGCAATCACCAAGGGCTCGACGACTGAGATCGTTCTCAGCGAGGCCTCGGTTCCGGCAACCGTGGACGCCGTTTGCGTTACGGCAACCGGGTTCAACAAGAAGGTTTCTGCAGGCCCCGCGTGCACCGCTGCTTCGCAGTCCGTGACAGCGGCGCCGTAGCCGCGACGTAGCGACCGCGCTAGGGCCGGGCCACAGCCCCGGCCCTCGTGGCCCGGTTGTCGTGGAGACTTTGACACTTGGGGAGGTGCGCTGATGAGGCGACCGACTGCGTCCGACGAAGGCCTCGGGATGATCGAGATCATCATTGGGATGATCTTGCTTGCGATCATCGCGGTCGCCATCCTTCCAGCGCTGTGGCAGGGGATTCAGTACTCCTCCCAGCAGGCGGCGACCGCGACGGCGACGCGGGAACTCAACTCCGTGATCGAAGGGATTCGAGAGAATCCGGACTGCGGAAACGCGCTCGACTTCGATGTGGACGATGCAACGGGCACAGAATTGCGCGTACGCACATCTTTGGGCGGAAATCTTGCCTGCCAAGCTTCTCTATTAAAGGACGGCGACGCTCGCTTTACTACCTCATCCGGGGCTCTGCCCGCGCTGGCGTCGGACTGGGCAAGGTGGGAGAACGGCATTGCACAGTACGCATCGACGCCGTTCTTCGTCGAGAACGGCGACGTCGTCACCTATACATTCGACATCGAGACCGATTCCGCACCGGTGCGGTTTTCGGGAGAGGCCGCGGCGCGGTCGACAGCAACAGGAGTGAGCTTGCCATGTTGGTGATCAATCAGTCTCTCCGTCGTGCGAGAAGCAACGACGACGGCGCAGTCCTCGTGACCATCGCCATCGTGATGCTTGTCGGTTTCGTCATCGCGAGTCTCATCGCTGCATCGGTCCTCTTCACGATCCGCGCGAACGCAACGAACAAGGGTCAGACACAGGCGTTCATCGCCGCAGAATCCGGACGCGACGTCGCGATGGCGACGATGGCTTCTTGCTCCGCCACGCATTTCACGGGAACCGACCCGACTTACGATACGACGATCTACCCGTACCCGGACAACACAGGAGATCGTCCGACGTCGTCGAATGGCCTGACTGCCGGCTGCCCCACGTCGTCCACTGACTACGTCGTGATCAAGTCCACCGGCACCGGTACTGGCGGCTCAACAGTGACGATCGACTCGGTGTATCCCTGGCAGGTCACCTACTCGCAGCAGCCCGGTGGCGTCGTTACTTACTTCTCCGGGGGCTTCACCGCCGGAGTCGCGCACTACACGGGCGACCTCGTTCTGCGCGACGGCAACTGGGCGTGCAACATCGACGGAACGTTGACGGGTGATCTCTACGTGCTGGAGGGTACGACATCCCTCTCGAACAACTGCGTGATCAACGGCGACATCTGGTCGAACGGCAACGTCACGAGCAATAGCCAGGCACCGAAGGTTTACGGCGACATCACGACCAACGGTTACGCCTCGATCTCATCGAACGGCGGGGCTCTGATCGACGGGTCGATCTCGGCGAAGGGGAGCACGCAGGCATCGGTCACCGGATCGCTCACCAGCCGCAACAGCATCACGGTCGGGACGACGTGGACCGCGCGCCCGGCACGCGTACGCCGAACAGCCCGTCCGACCCGGTCTTCGACCCCACGCTCACCTGGCTGAAGGCCGCGACGAAGTGGATCGATCTCGACAACACCGAACTCGTCTACCAGACGGAGCGTTAGCGCATGACATCCCTCACCATCTTCCTCGTCGTCATCGCGGGGATCCTCGGACTCCTTGTCGGGTCGTTCCTCAATGTTGTCGCCTACCGCGTGCCGGCGAAGGTCTCGCTGATGCGGGAGAGCCGTTGCCCGCATTGCGACGCACCGATAGAGCCGTGGCGCAACGTCCCGGTGCTCGGCTGGATCGCCCTCCGAGGCAAATGCGCGAACTGCAACGCGCCGATCTCGGCGCGTTGCCCGATCGTCGAGGCGGTTACAGGCATCGCGTTCGCCGCCGTGACGTGGTGGTGCCTTGTGGCCTACGAAGGTCTTCTCGGCATGAACCTGCCGGAGTACCTGCTCCTGCCGGCTGTGGACGGCATCGTCCGTCCCGCCGACCTCTGGGCGCTTGGTCTTGTCATCGTCGCCTACCTGTACTTCGCGGCGATCTCGATCGTCCTCACGCTCATCGACCTCGACACCCACCGTCTCCCGAACAGCATCGTTCTGCCGGGCTATCTCGTGTCCGGCATCCTGTTCACCGTCGCCGCCTGGCTGACAGGCGAGTGGGGACTGCTGCTCGGCGCCGGTGTCGGCATGGTGGTGCTGTACCTCTTCTACTTCCTGCTGCGCGCCGCACGGCCCGGCGGCATGGGCGGGGGAGACGTCAAGCTCGCCGGGGTGATCGGCATCTACCTCGGCTGGCTCGGCTGGGGCGCGCTCGCTGTGGGGGCGTTCGCGGCCTTCTTGTACGGGGGAGTGTTCGGTATCGCGCTCCTGCTGTTGCGCCGAGCCGGTCGCAAGACCGCCATTCCGTTCGGACCCTGGATGCTCCTCGGAGCCTGGACAGGTGTTTTCGCCGGCGAAGCCGTCGGCAAGTGGTACGTGGATCTTTTCGTCGGCGCGTGACGCCGACGGTCTTTGGGGAAGGGGAAATCATGGGGAAGACGATTGTCGGGCTGGAGGTGACCGAAGAGAGCGTCCGCGCAGCGGAGATCTCGCTCGGTCGCACACCCCAGCTCGTCGCGTACGGCGAAGTGCCGCTGCCGCCCGAGGCAGCGCGCGACTCGGAGGTGCTCGACCCGGGCGCCTTCCGCGGTCGCGCTCCGGCAGCTGTGGACCGGAGCGAAGTTCAGGAGCAAGGATGCCGTGCTCGGCGTCGCCAGCCGGCGCATCCTGGTGCGCGAATACACGACCCAGGCGATGCGGCCTGATCTGCTGCGAGAGGCCCTGCCATGCCAGGTACAGGACCTCCTGCCCGGATGGCGCGGTCGGCCTTCTGCATCTCGTGCAGCACGCCGTCGATGCGGAACCGCACGGTCAGCTGCTTCTCGCCGGGCTCGACGTGGATGTCGCTCGCGCGGTCGTTGATCGCCTGCGCGATCAGCAGGTTCACGAATCGCACGGTGGGGGCGGTGTCGTCCTGCTCCTCCAGGCTCTCGGTGAACGCGGCCTGGTTGGACTCGCTCGACTCCTCGATCGTCATCGACAGCTCACTGAGCTCTTCGTCCGAGCGCAGGAACCGCTCGAACATGTTCAGCAGCGCGTCTTCGGCGACGACGACAGGCTCGACGAAGAGATCCGTGATCGAGGCGACGTCATCGAGCGCGACGATGTCGGTCGGGTCGAGCACGCCCACGGTCAGACGTTCGCCGCGTCGGTCCACGGGGATGAGACCGTACTTGCGGCACAGGGTGCCGGGGACGAGGGCGACCACGTTCGGGTCGAGCGGCATCTCGGCGAGGTCGACGTACCGGTGGCCGGTGTGAAGAGCGATCGCCTCGGCGACCTGGCTCTCGGTGACCAGCTTCGAGCTCACCAGCAGTCGCTGCAGCTCCGGACCTTCGCCCACCTGGGCGAGGGCGGCCGACATGTCGGCGGCTCTGACCGCTCCTGTGAGCACCAGCGTCTGTGCGAGACCTCTCACTGCAACACCCCTATCCCAGGGACATACTATGTGGCGCACGTCAACCCTGGGCTGCTCGTCCGTGCGTGCTCGATAGGGTCGTGCCATGGCGGACCTGATCGCGAAGCTGACGGCCTGGGCACTCTCCCTCCGACCCGTGCGCGTCTGGTTCCACTACCTCGAACGCCGCGGTCCCATGCTCTCCGACAGCATCACGTACCGGTCGCTGTTCTCGGTGTTCGCGGGAGTGCTGCTCGGCTTCTCGTTCGCCTCCGTATGGCTCGCCGACAACCCTGCGGCGTGGCAATCGTTGATCGATGCGGTGGATGCTGCGATCCCCGGCCTGCTCGGAACCGGAGACGACGGCATCATCGACGTCTCCACGATCGAAGCACCGGCAGGCCTCACCATCACCGGCATCATCGCGCTCGTCGGCCTTGTGGGCGCGGCGATCGGCGCCATCGGCTCGCTGCGCGTCGCCCTGCGCACGCTCGCCGACAAGGTGCACGACGACGTCTTCTGGATCTGGGTGATCCTGCGCAACCTCCTCCTCGCCATCGCCATCGGCGGCGGCTTCGTGCTGTCCGCCGGCGCGACGTTCATCGGCACCTCGTTCGTCGGCGCGGTGCTCGACTGGCTCGGCATCGGTCACACCGGAGTCGCCGACTTCGCCACCCGCTCCGTCTCGATCGTCGTCGTGTTCCTCCTCGACGTGGCGATCGTCGCCGTCGCGTTCGTGTCGCTCAGCGGGATCAAAGCCCGCCCCGGCTCGCTGTGGTCGGGCGCGCTCATCGGCGCTGTAGGGCTCACGGTGCTGCAGCAGCTCTCGTCCCTCTTCGTCGCCGGTGCGGGGTCGAACCCGCTGCTCGCCTCGTTCGCCTCGCTCATCGCGCTGCTGCTGTGGCTGAACCTCTCGGCGCAGGTCATACTCCTCGCGTCGACCTGGATCATCGTGACTGAACGTCAGCGCGTCGACCGCGTCCGCGAGCGGTTCGGATCCCCGACGTTCGCCTTGCGACGTGTGCGTCAAGCGGAGGATGCTGTGCGCGTGACCACCGAAGAGCTCGAGCACGCGCGCGCCGACGTCGAGCGCGAGAAGCTCGCCGCGCGAGAACGCCAGGCGACATGAGCGAGCGCGTTCCCACCTTCACCGCCGACCAGGTGCGTGCGGCGGAACGCCCCCTGCTGGACCGCGGAGTCCCGCTCATGCACCGCGCCGCCGCGGCTCTCGCCGACGTCGTGCGCGCCGAACTCGCGATGCCCGAGACCGTCGTCACGTTGACCGGCGTGCTCGAACCCGTGATCCGGGAGACTCCGGTGGCGCTGCGACCACGCGTGCTGGTGCTCGTGGGCTCCGGCGACAACGGCGGCGACGCCCTCTACGCCGCCGCGCACCTCTCCCGCATCGCCGATGTCGACGCGCTCCTCGTCTCGGAGCGGTTCCACGTCACCGCCCTCGCCACCGCGGTCGCCGCCGGAGTCCGCCGCGTCGACCTCCCCGAGGTCGACGACGCCGTGCGCCACTACGCCCTCGTGGTCGATGGCATCCTCGGGATCGGCGCCGCGAGCGATCCGGCCCTGCGCGGCAGAGCCCGCGGTGCGGTCACGGCGATCCGCGACGACCTCCGGCGAGGGGGACGGATGCCGCGGGTCATCGCCGTCGACATCCCCAGCGGTCTGCACCCCGACACCGGCGTCTCCGACGACGCCGTGCTCGCAGCATCCGTCACCGTCACGTTCGGCGCGGTGAAGGTGGGACTCGTCACCGGTCGCGGCCCCGAACTCGCCGGCGACATCGTCCTTGTCGACATCGGTCTCGGCCCTGCACTGGAATCGGTCGAGCCGGTGGGCGAGGCATCCGTCTGGCGAATCGTGACGGTGCCGACCGACTGAGCGCATCGTGCGCGCCCCGACTACTCGTCGCTCGGCTCGTCCTCGCCGCTGTTGCCGGGGAAGCCGGGGTCATCCTTGTGGTGGCCCCAGGCCCTGCCCTTCCCGTTGCCCGGGCCGTCTTGCTGGTCGTCCCCGTCGCCCTTGTTCCCCGGGAAGTCAGGCGAATCCTTGTGATGCCCCCAGGCGTTGCCGTCGTCGCCCGGGAACGCGGGGTCGTCCTTGTGGTGACCCCACGCCTTCCCGTTGCCGGGCGCGCCCGGTGAGTCATCCGGCGCGACGATGCTCGTTGCGGGCAGCACCCGAGCGAGCGGAACGCCCGACGCGACGCTCGGCACGATGATCGCGGCCGCTGCGACGACGGCGATCACGGCACCCGTGATGAGCAGCTTCTTCGAGCCCATGACGCACCTCGATCTCCCCAGGCGGAGGCAGCCGGTGCGGGGAGCGTACCACCGCACCACCGCTGTGCGAAGAGGCTCAGCGGGCGTAGCGCTCGACGAAGGTGCGCAGCATGCGGCTGGGGTGCGAGACGTCCGCGCGGCGCACGGCCGCGAGCGTGAGCTCGAGCTCGTCGGCGGCGAAGTAGCCGTAGTCGGCGTACGCGTGGATGCGCGTGGTGATGCCCTCGACGTCGAGCTCGGGGTGGAACTGCGTCGCGTACACGTTCTCGCCCACGCGGAACATCTGCACCGGGCACGTCGGCGACGACGCCAGCAGCGTCGCCGACGCGGGCAGCTGAGTGATCGCCTCCTTGTGTCCGACGAAGGCGCCGAAGGTCGCAGGGATCCCCGCGAGCAGGGGATCGGATGCCCCGGCCCCGGTCATCGTCACGGGCACGACGCTGATCGGCTCGGAGTAGGTGCGATCGATCACCGCGCCCTGGTGCGCGCCGAGCGTGCCGACGCCGTAGCAGGCGCCGAGGAACGGGAAGTCGCGCGCGACGACCTCGTCGAGGAGGATGCCGAACTCCTGCTCGACCCGGCGCTGCGTCGGCGACTTCTTCTCGAGCGGGTCGGATGCGTTGAACGGCCCACCGCCCACGAAGATGCCCGACAGCGCATCGAGCTCGAACCGCGGCATCGCCTCGGCCTCGAGCCGCACCCGGATGAGCTCGTCTGGCGAGAGGCCCGTGTATCGCAGGAAGAGCGCGTACTCCTCGTCGGCCGGCACGTCCTCGGCACGGGTCGCGAGGAGGACGAACGGCTTCACCGCACCAGCCTACGGCGGGAACACGGATGCCCCGGCCCGGCGCGCAGTGCGCCGGGCCGGGGCATCCGTCATCCTCACTTGGTGAACTGGTGCGTCCAGGTCGAGACCGCACCCGAGGCCAGGGCGAAGCCGGCCTTGGGGACCGCAGTGACCTGCACCTTCGAGCCGGCGGGCACCTTGACCAGCGGCTTCTCGGCCTTCGCGCCGTTGACGTAGTAGTCGAACGACTTGTCAGGCGTGACGACGACGTGGTCGGAGTTCGAACCCTTCGGGTCGGTGAACTTCGGCGCGCCGGGCGTCGCCGCGGTCGTGAGTACGGGCACGTTCGCGAAGTCCATGTCGCTGGCGAAGTAGTAGCTCGTGTACGACGGCTGGTTGTAGGTGGTGTTCTGGCGGGCCACCTCAGCGCGGTACTGCACGTCGTGCATGAGCGTCGGCAGCTTGTGCGTCGTCACCTCGGTGCTCGTGTAGATGCGCAGCGCACTCGAGTCGACGGTGCGCACGAGCAGCTCCTCGCGCCAGTCGCCGAACACGTCGGCCACGAGCGACGGGTTGCCCTTGGTGCCGTTGTTCGTGCGGGTGCCGGTGGCGGTGAGCACGGTGCCGCGCGTCCAGTCCTTGATGGTCGGCGTGACCTCGAGGGCGCCGTCGACGAGCTGCGTCGTCATGTCGCCCGCCCAGCGGATCGACTGATTGGTGCCGGGAGTGGATGCCGCGAGCGGCGCGTTCGCCGCACTCAGCAGGCCCGAGCCCTCGGTGCCGTTGGGCATGCTCGCCCACACCTCGAGTCCCGGCACATCGGCGCGCACGTCGCCGATCATGCTGCGGCCCGTGTCGCGGCCCGAGTACGCGCCGAAGAGCACCTCTCCGGTCGCGGCATCGCGCATCGCGGAGCCGTAGGGGGCGAAGGTGGCGCCCTCGTGCGCCGTCCAGATCTCGAGACCGGGACGGTTCGGGTCGATGTCGGTGACGTGCATCGCGTCGCCGTGGCCGAGCCGCACGTTCTCTCCGGGCGCCGCGCTGCCGGTGGGGAGCACATCGAACGAGCTGTACAGCAGCCCGCCATCGTCGTCGATCGTGGCGGAGCCGTAGACGATCTCGTGCTTGCCGTCGCCGTCGACGTCCGCGGCGCTCAGCGAGTGGAAGCCCTGCGTCGTGATCGAGCCGTACACCGGATCGGTGCCGTCGCGGCCATGGGGGCCGTCGTTGAACGGGTTCGTCATCGGGACATGCCCGCTGTCGACCGCCCACCGCGTGGTCAGGTGCTGGCCGTCCCAGTCGTACGCGTGGATGGTCGTGCGCGTGTAGTAGCCGCGGGCGAAGACCGCGGAGGGGTGCGTGCCGTCGAGGTACGCGACTCCGGCGAGGAAGCGGTCGACGCGGTTGCCCGGCTCGATACGGGCCATCGCGTAGTCGCCCCACAGCAGGCCGTCGTCGTCGCGGCCGGGCTCGTAGCGCACGGTCTCGAGCTCCTCGCCGGTGGCCGAGTCGAAGACCGTCAGGTACTCCGGGCCGTCGACGATGAATCCCTCGAACGTGGTGAGGTCGTTGCGCGCGCTGCGGCCCGGTGCGTAGGTGCTGATGAAGTAGTCGACGAGCTCGGTCGCCGACGCGGTCGACAGCGGGTACTCGTGCGTCACCGGGATGCCGAACGCCTCCTCGAGGGTCGCCGGCCAGTGGCCCGCCACGACCTCGGGGTGCTCCGACCAGCCCTCGAACACCTCGATGAGGTGCTGGCGGTAGTCGGCGGCGCTCATGCGGTAGTCGTCGTCGTGCGAGTAGCCCGCGGCGATGTCGTCGGCGAGCATCGTGACGAACGACTCCGAAGCGACCGAGCCGTCGGCGTTGTAGCGGATGGACTTAGTCCCGGGTGCCGTCTTCAGCATCGTCTCGGCGCGGCCGTCGCCGTCGAAGTCGTAGACCATGAACTGGGTGTAGTGGGCTCCGGCGCGAATGTTCACACCCAGGTCGATGCGGTTCAGCAGTGTGCCGTCCAGCTCGTACGTGTCGACGTAGACGGTGCCCGTATAGCCCTTCTGCGACACGTCCTTCGAGTTCGAGGGATCCCACTTCACGACGAACTCGTACGCGCCGTCGCCGTCGACGTCGGCCACAGACGCGTCGTTCGCCGAGTACGTGAACGCCTCGCCGGCGGGGGTGACGCCATCGGCCGGCTTCTGCAGCGGCAGGTCGTAGAACCCGTCGCCCCACACCGACACGGGCGCGGACTGCTCGCCGGTCACGTCGTTCCATGCGGGAGCGACCGTGTAGACGGATGCTGCGGACCCGCCCTCGTCGGCGTAGTTCGTGCTGTCTTCGACCGTGGCGATGCGCTCGCCGTCGCGGAACACCGCGAACGACGGGCCGCTCACGCCGGTCTCGGTCGCGGGACCGGCCTCGGTCCCGAGCAGGCGCCAGCTGAGGAATACACCCTCGCCCGTCGAGACGGCGACGAGGCCGCGGTCGAGGGCTTCGAGCTGTGCGCCGGCGGGTGGGGCCTGCTGGGCCAGCGCGGGTTGCGCCAGTCCGAGCGTGAGTGCGCACGCGGCCGAGCCGGCCACGAGCGCGCGGACAGAGGTGCTGCGGAGATTCATCGTCGAATCGCTCTCCCGAGGTGCGGCCCGCGTGGGGACGGGCCCATGTGGGTAAACGTAGGAATACGTTTTCCCGCACGACCCTAGTCAGCCGCCCCGAGGGGGTCAACTACCCGCGCACGCAGATTGGAACGATTTAATGTGCAGCGCAGGCGCACAGAATCGGAGGATGTGCGCGGCACGCGGGGTCGCAGCATCCGTGGCCGGCGTGTCGCGCGAAACCTCCGATTCTGTGCACGGCTGGCAACCGGGGCCGGGCAGCACAGCGTCGGATGTTCTCGGTGACACGCCGGGTTGCAGCATCCGTGTCCGGCGTGTCGCGCGAAACCTCCGATTCTGTGCACGGCTGGGAGCCTCCTCCCCAACGGCTCACACCAGTGCGGCGCTCACAGTTCCGAGCGGGTGCACAGAAGACGGATGCTGCAACCGCGAGTCTGGCGGGATGTGCACCGCCTCGCCGCCGACCGTGGCGACGTTTCGAGAATTGAGGGCGTCCGGACTGTCGAGGTCGAAGATCGCCGAAGGGCTTGACGACGGCTCGCTCACGTCGCCTCGGCGAGGAGTGTACGAGCGACGCGGCGTCTGCCCGGAGATCAAGGCTGCGGCCGCCCATGGCGGCTGGATCACGTGCGTGAGCGCGGCCGTGCACCTCGGGCTCTGGGTCGCTGAGCATCGCAAGCACCTGCACGTCGGACTCCGCCCCAACGGGCGTGCGTATTCGCACGCGGACTGCTCCTGCGTGGTGCACTGGAGCGACGCCGACGACGCGAAGCGCAGCGCGTTCGGAGTGCCGTCGGTTCGAGTGGTCCTGCGCCAGATTCTGAGGTGCCAAGGGCTCGAGTCGTTCTTTGTGGCGCTGGAGTCCGCGCTCCGGCAGCGCACGCTCTCGCAGGCCGACCTCGAGTGGCTCCGGCAGCACACGAACTCCCGTGCGCGCGACGCGATCGGGTTCGCCCGCCGCGATGCCGACAGCGGGCTCGAGTCGTTGCTGCGGTGGCGGCTTCGGCGTCGCGGGCTCCGGGTGCGGACACAGCAGTCGATCACCTCGGTCGGCCGGGTGGACTTCGTGATCGGCGAGCGCCTGATCGTCGAGGTCGACGGCGCGCCCAACCATGACAGCGAGTCGCACAGACATAAGGACCTCGTGCGCGATGCGAACGCAGCGGCCTGGGGCTTCGTCACCCTCCGCTTCGACTACGCCCTGGTCGTCCACGACTGGGATACCGTCGAACTCGCCATCCTCGGCCTCGTCGACCGCGGGCTGCACCTCGCCTGAGTGTGCACAGAGTCGGATGTTGTCGCCGACACGCCGGGTGGCAGCACCCGTTCCCTGGCGTGTCGGCCAGGACCTCCGATTCTGTGTGCGGGGTGCGGGGTGCGGGGAGTCGGTCCGGAACACAGAATCGGAGACTTTCGGCGACACGCCGACTACCGGCGCCCGGCGCCGGCGAGTCGCGCAGGGCCTCCGATTCTGTGCGCGCCACCACACCAGGAACGACGAATGCCTCGACCCGGCGCAGTGCGCCGGGCCGAGGCATGCGCGAAGCCCTACGAGGCGTAGGTGACGAGGCCGAGCTCCACCGGCGACACGAGCTGCGGGTGAGCGGGGCGCACGCGGACGGTGTAGCCGAAGGTGCCGGTCACGCCGAGCGGAAGGGTGCCGCTGAACACGGTCGCGCCGTCCGCCGCGGACGCGCCGGGGGAGAGGCGGTACACCGAGTGGTCGCGCGCCAGCGCGTCGTCCTCGTTCGTGGCGCCGTACAGCAGCTCGACTGCGACGTCGTCGGGCGAGAGGCCGTCGAGGCGGACGTCGGCGCGCACCTCGAGGGTGTCGCCGGCCTGCGCCTGCGCTGGGATGCCCGAGCTGTCGACGCTCGCGATCGACACGCGCCCCCACGCCTCGCGGACGCGGCTGACAAAAGCGGCCACCGTGCGCGCCTCGAAGAACTCGTTCGCGCGAAGCGCGACGTCGTGCGCCGCCGCCGGCACGTACAGGCGCTGGACGTAGTCGCGCACCATGCGGTCGCTCGTGGCCTTCCTGCCGAGCTCGGTCATGGTGTGGCGCACCATCTCGAGCCAGCGCAGCGGTATTCCGCCCTCGCGCTCGTAGAAGCGCGGCACGAGCTGGTGCTCGATGAGGTCGTAGAGGGCGGCTGCCTCGGCGTCGTCGCGCTCCTCGTCGTTCGACGCGGTGTCGGCCGTGGGGATCGCCCAGCCGTTCTCGCCGTCGTACCACTCGTCCCACCACCCGTCGAGGATCGAGAGGTTCAGCGCGCCGTTGAGCGCGGCCTTCATGCCGCTCGTGCCGCATGCCTCGAGCGGGCGCAGCGGGTTGTTGAGCCACACGTCGCAGCCGGGGTAGAGGTCCTTCGCGAGCGTGATGTCGTAGTCGGGCAGGAACACGATGCGCCCGCGCACCTTCGGGTCGCGGCTGAAGCGCACGAGCTGCTGGATCAGGATCTTGCCCGAGTCGTCGGCCGGGTGCGACTTGCCGCCGATCACGATCTGAACCGGGCGCTCGGGGTCGGTGAGCAGGCGGGTGAGGCGCTCGGGGTCGCGCAGCAGGAGCGTCAGGCGCTTGTACGTCGGCACGCGGCGCGCGAAACCGATGGTGAGCACCTCCGGATCGAGCAGGTCCTCCACCCAGGAAGGGGTGTGGCCGTTGGACACGGATGCTGCGACCCGCCGCCGCGCCTCCGCCACGAGCTCGCCCTTCATCTGCTGGCGCACGCCCCACAGCTCGGCGTCCGTCACGACGGCGCGGTCGGTCCAGTCGTGCGTGTCGGTGTGCGCGTCGCCCCACGCGCGCTCGCTCACGGCCTTGAGGGCCGGGTGCACCCAGGTCGGAGCGTGCACGCCGTTGGTGATCGAGGTGATCGGCACCTCGTCGGTGTCGACGCCCGGCCACAGCATGCCGAACATGCCGCGGCTGACCTCGCCGTGCAGCACTGAGACGCCGTTGGCGTGCTGGCCGAGGTGCAGGCCGAGGACGGCCATGTTGAAGACGCCCTGGTCGCCCCCTTCCCATGTCTCGAGGCCGAGCGAGATCGCGCGGCCGGCGTCGAGGCCCTGGAACAGGCCGCTCGAGAGGAAGTCGGCGATGAGGTCTCGGGGGAAGCGGTCGATGCCCGCGGGCACCGGTGTGTGGGTGGTGAAGACCGTGCCCGCGCGCACCTGCGCGAGGGCTTCGTCGAAGCTGAGGCCGTTGTTCGTGATGAGCTCCGACATGCGCTCGAGTCCCTGGAACCCGGCGTGGCCTTCGTTGGTGTGGTAGACGTCCGGGGTGGGGCGGCCGTTCAGCTCCGACCACGCGCGCACCGCACGCACGCCGCCGACGCCGAGGAGCAGCTCCTGCAGCAGGCGGTGCTCGCCACCGCCGCCGTAGAGGCGGTCGGTGACGCGGCGCATCTCGTCGGTGTTCGACGGCGTCTCGGAGTCGAGCAGCAGCAGCGGGATGCGGCCGATGTCGGCCACCCAGACGCGGGCGTGCAGGCGGCGGTCGCCCGGCAGGTCGAGTGCGATCTCGACGGGGGCACCCTCGCGGTTGCGGAGGAGCGTCAGACCGAGGCCGTACGGGTCGAGCAGCGGGTAGCTCTCGCGCTGCCAGCCGTCGTCGCCGATCGACTGGCGGAAGTAACCGGCACGGTAGAAGAGGCCGACGCCGGTGAGCGGAACGCCCAGGTCGGACGCGCTCTTGAGGTGGTCGCCGGCGAGGATGCCGAGGCCACCGGAGTACTGCGGCAGCGAGCCGTCGACGCCGAACTCGGGGGAGAAGTACGCGATGTGCACGGGCTTGTCGCCCTCGAGCTGCTGGAACCAGCGGTCGCCGTCGAGGTAGGCGGTGAGGCGCTCGTCCTCCTCGCGCACGCGGGCGACGAACTCGTCGTCGCGGGCGAGCTCGTCGAGGCGCTCCTGGCCCAGGGCACCGAGCATCCGTGCCGGGTTCGCGCCGATCTCGCCCCACAGGGCGGGATCCATCGAGGCGAACAGCGCGTGCGTCGCGCGACTCCACGACCAGCGCCAGTTCGAGGCGAGGCGGTCGAGCGGTGCGAGGGATTCGGCGAGGACGGGACGGACGGTGAACGTTCGGATGGCCTTCACGCTCGCGATTCTAGAGGCAAAAGCTGGAAGCGCTTGCACGGAAGTCGTTGGGTCTACGCTGGCGCTATGGCAATCGCACGACTGCACGGCGGACCCCTCGACGGACAGATCATTCCGCTCGACCCGACCGTCTCCGACTCGTACATCGTCCCCTACGGCGAGGGGCAGCTGGTCTACCGCCGCGAAGGCGACGAGACCCACACGGGCGACCAGGACGGGCCCACCGAGACCCGCTTCGTGTACGTCGAGGCGACCGAAGACATCGACCCCAACCCCGACGGTCGTGACGACTGACCGCACTCCCGACGCGGCCGGAGCGTCGCACAGCGTCGAGATCGAGCTGAAGTTCGACGTCGACGAGTCGACGCCGCTGCCCGACTGGTCGGCGCTTCCCGGCGTGGCGATCGTCGCCGCTCCCGAGTCGCGGCAGCTCGACGCCACCTACCTCGACAGCGACGACCTCGCGCTCGCGCATGCCGGCTACGCGGTGCGCCACCGCACCGGCGGGCCCGACGAGGGCTGGCACATCAAGGGCCCGCGGGGCGCCGACGGCGGTCGGGTCGAGCTGCACTGGCCGATCGGCCCGGTGGATGAGATCCCGGATGCTGTCGCCGACGCGGTCTCGAAGAT
This sequence comes from Microbacterium trichothecenolyticum, assembly GCF_000956465.1. GTDB lineage: Bacteria > Actinomycetota > Actinomycetes > Actinomycetales > Microbacteriaceae > Microbacterium > Microbacterium trichothecenolyticum. Next base: position 140,049 of record NZ_JYJA01000034.1, on the reverse strand, counting down.
CGCGAGCGCGTCGGACTTCGCGCCGATCGCGCGCATCCGCAACAGCCGCACCGCCTACGCGCTCGAGGACGAGCACGGCGGCCTCGTGGCGGAGTTCGTCGACGACCACGTGACAGCCACCGACGAGCGCTCCGGCGCTGACCGGTCCTGGCGCGAGTGGGAGTTCGAGCTCGGACCGGCCGCACCCGAGGCTGCGGACGAGCGGGCTGCGCTGCTCTCGGCTGCCGAAGCCGCGGTGCATGCCGCAGGCGGCCGGGTCGCGGCATCCGATTCCAAACTCGCCCGCACCCTCGGCGCCTGAACACGAGAACGCCCCGGACCTTCCAGATGGTCCGGGGCGTTCCGCGTCAGCTGATCAGAGGTTGATCATGTGGCCGGCGAGGCCGTGGAAGGCCTCCTGCACGGCCTCCGACAGCGTCGGGTGCGTGTGGACGTTGCGCGCCGCCTCGAGAGCGGTGAGGTCCCACTTCTGCGCGAGGGTGAGCTCGGGCAGGAGCTCCGAGACGTCCGGGCCGATGAGGTGGCCGCCGAGGAGCTCGAGGTGCTCGCCGTCGGCGATGAGCTTGACGAAGCCGATGGGCTCGCCCAGGCCGTTCGCCTTGCCGTTCGCCGAGAACGGGAACTTCGCGACCTTGACGTCGTAGCCGGCGTCGCGGGCCTGCTGCTCGGTGAGGCCGAACGAGGCCACCTGCGGCGAGCAGAACGTCGCGCGCGGCATCATGCGGTAGTCGCCGAGCGTCATGGTCTCGGCCTTGCCGATGGTCTCGGCGGCGACGACGCCCTGCGCCTCGGCCACGTGCGCGAGCTGCAGCTTCGCGGTGACGTCGCCGATCGCGTAGATGTGCGGCACGTTGGTGCGCATGTGGTCGTCGATGTCGATCGCGCCGCGGTCGGTGAGCTTCACGCCGGTGTTCTCGAGACCGAAGCCCTCGACGTTGGCGGCGAAGCCGATCGACATCATGACCTTGTCGGCGTCGATCGAGCCCTGGGTGCCGTCCTTGGCGGTGTAGGTCACGGTGACCTTGTCACCCTGGTCGGTGACGGTCTCGACCTTGGTCGAGGTGAGGATGTCGACGCCGTAGTTCTTGTACTGGCGCGCGATCTCCTTCGAGACGTCCGCGTCCTCGTTCGGAAGGGCACGATCGAGGAACTCGATGATCGTGACCTTGACGCCGTAGTTCACCATCACGAAGGCGAACTCCATGCCGATGGCGCCGGCGCCGACGATGACGATCGACTGCGGCAGGTCGCGGGCGAGGATCTGCTCCTCGTACGTCACGACGTTGCCGCCGATCTGCACGCCCGGAAGCAGGCGCACCTTCGAGCCGGTCGAGATGATGGCGTTGTCGAACGAGACGTCCTCGGTGGAGCCGTCGGCCTTGGTCACGCGGATCGCGTTCGGGCCCGTGAACGAGCCCCGACCCTCGTACTCGTCGACCTTGTTCTTCTTCATCAGGTAGTGGATGCCCTTGACGTGGGTGTCAGCCACCTTGCGGCTGCGGTCCCACGCGACTCCGAAGTCGAAGTGCACGTCGCCCGAGATGCCGAACAGGTCGGCCTTGTGGTGGAACTGGTGCGCGAGGTCGGCGTTCTTGAGCAGAGCCTTCGAGGGGATGCAGCCGACGTTGAGGCACACACCGCCCCAGTACTTCTCTTCGATGATGGCGACCTTGAGGCCGAGCTGCGAAGCGCGGACGGCTGCGACGTAGCCGCCGGGCCCCGCGCCGAGGATGGCGACGTCGTAATGAGGCATGGTCTCAAGCCTATCGGTCGGCGGGGGGCGCGGAGTCGGGCTGCGAGGCACCGCCGGCAGGACCGGCGCCGCCGCTCGCGAGGGCCTTCTCGCGGCGGGAGCGCGAGACGAGCAGGTAGACGACCGCGGCGATCAGCGCGAGCGCCAGCACGCCCGCGATGATCCACGGGAGGGCGCTCGATCCCTCGTCCGCCACGGGCTCGCTCGTGACCGTCGGCGTGGGCTCGGCGGACTCGGTCGGCGCCGTGGTCGCGGTCGGCGTCGGGCTCGCCGTCTCGGTGGGCGTCGGCGCGCCCGTGACGGTGAAGGAGAACTCGCCCGAGATGGGGTGCCCGTCGCTCGAGACGACCTTCCACAGCACCCTGACGGCACCGGATGCCTCGCCCGCGAGCGGCTGCGTCAGCACGTTGTCCTGCACGGTCGGTGCGCCATCGACGAGCGACGAGCCCGAGGAATCCGTCACCTCCACGACCGAGGCGCCGTCATCGTCGGCGATCTCGGCGCTGAAGGTGAGCGTCAGCTGCGCGGGGAGCGCGTCGAGCGTGCTGTCGGCCGCCGGGTCGCTGCCCAGAAGCTCGTCATGCGCCAGGGCGGGAGATGCTGTCGCGAGGACGACGCCGAAGGCGAGGAGCAGTGCGGCGAGGAATGCCCAGACCCGGGCTGGAAGCGGCTTGTGAAGAGTTTGTGACATCACCCGATCGAGCCTATCCGGCTCTTTGCTGCGGACCCCGCGAGGTCTAGCCTGGCCAATGGCGGGCCCCCTGCCCGTCGTCCCCACACGCGGAAGGATGCGGCAGATGGATCAGATGATGATGGGCGCCATGTCGAAGGACATGATGTCGATGCCCGGCATGCAGGCCATGGACATGTCGGTCATGCAGGCCTGTATGGATGCCTGCTCGGCCTGCGAGCAGGCATGCACGGTGTGCTCCACGCAGATGATGTCGTGCGCCCCCGCGTGCATGAACTGCGCCGACATGTGCAACACGATGATGCGCGCCATGATGCGGATGCAGGGCATGAACCCGGCGACCATGATGTCGATGCTCGACGCCTGCATGGCGATGTGCCAGCTGACGATGGACGAGTGCATGGAGCACGCGGACCACAGCGAGGTCTGCAAGATGTGCGCTCAGGCGTGCAAGGCGTGCATGGACGCCTGCATGGCCATGAAGGACATGATGATGGCGATGAGCTGAGGCTCGTCGCTTCCTCTTCGGCCGCGGTGCGGGCCGTGCGACTCAGCCGCGGAGGACGTTGAACCGCGCGCCGCCGACGGCGAGCACGTGGTAGCGCTCGTGGAGCGCGACCGGCGTGCCGGGCGTCGCGGCCGCGGCAGCGCCCGTGCCGTTCCAGAGAGCGACCGGGGTCCAGTCGGCGAGCGTGCGAACGATCACGAAGCCGGAGCGCTCATCGGAGGCCTCGACGATCGCGTCCGCCCAGTCCGACGGCGTCGCCGAAGCGAGGCGCGCCTGGATCAGGTGCAGCGCGTGACCGGGGGCGTAGGACGAGCAGGTGTCACCGTGGTCGCACATGCACGCCGCAGCCTCACGCACCTCGAGGGGCGGGACGTGGCTGTGCGGGCTCGACACGGTGGTCTCCTTCTGGTTAACGGATCTTTGCCGGTGCTGCCAGGGTAGAAGGGCCGCCCTGCGGCTCGCACGTCGGGTGACACGCGGCGAAACATTGCGGCAACGGCCGACGTCCTCTTCCGAGCCGGGGACGATCGGATAGGCTGGCCGGACGAAGGAGGAAACCGTGGAGCACGACCGCCGACCCGATCAGGGCGACATCCGCCGGGCCGCAGGGTCCGACGCGCACGATTCCGACCGCGCCGCCGACACGACGCAGACGTTCGGCCACGACTCCGACCTGTCGTTCGTGCCCTTCGGCAGCGAGCTCGGCGAGGCCGAGCTCGACGCGATCGACGCCCTCCCGTCCGGTGCCGCTCTGCTGCTGGTCCGCTCGGGGCCCACCGCCGGCGCCCGCTACCTGCTCGATGCCGACGTCACGTCCGTGGGGCGGCATCCCGAGGCCGACATCTTCTTCGACGACGTCACCGTCTCGCGCCGCCACGCGGAGATCAGCCGCACCGGCACCGCCTTCGAGCTCGTCGATCAGCGTTCGCTGAACGGCACCTACGTGAACGGCGAGCGGGTCGACAGGGCCGTGCTCACCAACGGTGCCGAGGTTCGCATCGGCAAGTTCCGCCTCAACTTCTTCGTCTCACCGGCTGACCTCGCCAGGGCGACGGAGGCCTGATGCCCGCGGCTTCCGCCCGTGACAGGGCGTCGTCCGCGGGTCTTCTCAGCATCGGTCAGGTCCTCGCGCGTCTGTCGCCCGAGTTCCCGTCACTGACCTCCAGCAAGCTGCGCTTCCTCGAGGTCCAGGGGATCGTCACCCCGCTGCGCACCGAGTCGGGCTACCGCAAGTTCTCGCAGGACGACCTCGAGCGCCTGCGCCTCGCGCTCACCCTGCAGCGCGACCACTACCTGCCGCTGTCGGTCATCCGCGATTACCTCGAAGACGTCGACGCCGGCCGCGATCCCGCGACACCGACCGCCGTGCCGCCGCCGTCGATCGTGCCGGCGCCGCGCCGCTACCGCCGTGAGGAGCTGCTGTCGGCCGCCGGCGCCGCGCCGCAGCTGCTCAACGACGCCATCAGCACCGGCATCCTCGCGGGCGCCGAGTCGTACACCGAGCAGTCGGTGACCCTGCTGCGCGCACTGGTCGCGCTGGACCGGCACGGCATCGAGCCGCGCCACGTCCGAGCCCTCCGGCAGAGCGCAGAACGCGATGTCGCGCTCGTCGAGTCGGCTCTCGCACCCCTGCTGCGCCGCACGGATGCCTCGTCCCGCGGCCGCGCCGGCGAGCTGGCGCCCGAACTGACCCGGCGCCTCGACGACGTGCGGGCCATCTTCGTGCGGGCGGCGCTCGACCGCATGCTGTCCTGAGGTGCGGCAGGTCGCACCTCTCCGACCGGTCGTCGAGCGAGATCGCGGCTCGAAACGCGCGAAGTGCGCGACACGCCGACCCCCGAACGACGGATGTCGTTGCCGCGAGGGGGCGGCTGATCTAGCGTGGAACTATTCGATCCGGAGGGGGGAACGAGCATGACCGGAGACGTTGCTCCAGGCGAGCCGTTCAGTGCAGAACTCCTCTTCACGGACGGTCTTCCCGCGATGGATGACGAGGTCGGGTATCGCGGCGCGGCCGCGGCGAAGGCGGCCGGAATCACCTACCGCCAGCTCGACTACTGGGCCCGCACCGAACTCGTCCAGCCGACGGTGCGCGGTGCCAGCGGGTCCGGCTCGCAGCGGCTGTACGGCTTCCGCGACATCCTCGTGCTGAAGCTGGTCAAGCGCCTTCTGGACACCGGCATCTCGCTGCAGCAGATCCGCACTGCCGTCGACCAGCTCCGTGCTGCCGGCATCCGCGACCTGGCAGGCACGACGCTCATGAGCGACGGGGCATCGGTCTATCTGTGCACGTCCAACGACGAGGTCATCGATCTCGTCAGCCGCGGCCAGGGCGTCTTCGGCATCGCGGTCGGCAAGGTGCTGCGCGAGGTCGAGTCGGAGCTCCTCGAGTTCGAGTTCGAGAAGCCCGACCCGATGGACGAACTCGCGGTGCGTCGCGCCGCCCGCACCGCGTAAGGCGCGCCGCCCGCTTCGTCGGGGTCAGCCCAGCGCGGTCCCCATCCGTTCCCGCACGCCCGCCGCCGCGGTGAGGGCCTGATCGAGGTCAGCGATGAGGTCGGCCGGATCCTCCAGGCCGATCGAGAGGCGCACGAGCGCGTCCGAGGGCTTCGCCTCGGCGGCGACGGGCCGGTGGGTGAGCGCCGCAGGATGCTGGATGAGCGAGTCGACACTGCCGAGCGACACGGCGTGCGTGAAGAGCTGGACGGATGCCGTCAGCGTCGCCGCGGCGTCGAAACCGTCGGCGAGTTCGATCGCGATCATCGCGCCCGGACCCGACTGCTGAGTGCCGATGAGGCCTCGGGGGTCGCTGTCGGAGAACCCGGGGAAATGCACACGCGCGACTTCGGGGCGTGAGAGCAGCCACTCCGCGACGACCCGCGCGCCCTCCTGCTGGGCGCGCATGCGCACCGGGAGGGTCGCCAGGCCGCGGTGCAGCAGGTACGCCGCGAGCGGATGCATGATCGCGCCGGTGATGGCGCGGGTGCGCCGCAGCGCCGCCGCGAGTCGCGCGTCGCACGCGACGACGCCGCCCACGACGTCGCCGTGGCCGCCGAGGTACTTCGTCGCACTGTGCAGCGAGAGGGACGCGCCGAGGTCGAGCGGGTGCTGCAGAACGGGTGTCGCGAAGGTGTTGTCGACGAGCACCGGGACCACGCCGGCCGCCGCCGTCACCCGGCGGATGTCGACGAGCTCGAGCGTCGGGTTGGCCGGGCTCTCGAGCACGACGAGCGCGGTGTCGTCGCGTACTGCGTCGGTGACACCGTCGGGGGAGCAGAAGGTGGTCTCGACGCCGAGCAGACCCGACGCCAGCAGGTGGTCCGTGCCGCCGTACAGTGGACGCACGGCCACGACGTGGCGCTTCTCGGACTCGTGCGTGAGGGCCAGCAGCACGGCGGTCACTGCGGCCATACCCGACGAGAACGCCACCGCCTCCTCGGCGTGCTCGAGACGTGCGAGAGCCTCCTCGAATCGCGCGACCGTCGGGTTCCACAGTCGCGCGTAGACGTTCGACCCGCCTTCGGACGGGTGGCCGCCGGTCGCGAGGACCTCGTACGACATGCCTCCGAGTTCGATGCCGGGCAGCGGATTGGTGGACGAGAGGTCGAGGGGGAGAGCGTGCACGCCCAGGCTCGCGAGATCGTCGCGACCGGCGTGCACGGCAAGGCTGTCAGGGTGCAGCGTCATCGATGCCATGGCGATATGGTCAGTGAAATCGCGACGAATGGCAAATCGAGCTCACCCGCACGGGCAGACTTAGCGCAATGTGCTCATGCGGTGAGCAAAGTGTTCACCGTCACGGATGCCGGGGCCCGCAGCATCCGCCGGATCAGGAGCGGGAGTCCTCGGGGACCGGGATGCGACCCGTCCGCATGACGCGGTCGAGCAGGGAGTCGAAATCGGCGGCGAGCTCCTGGGCCGAGTCGCCGGGCCAGATGTGCAGCGGCTTCGCGGCGCCCTGTGCCTGCTGGAGCGAGGTGCGCTCGGGCAGCTGCGGGCTCAGCACGAGCGGGCCGAACATGTCGCGGAGCTCCTTGATGCGGAACTGGTGCTCGATCGACTGCGGGCGCACGCGATTGACGACGATCCCCAGCGGCTGCAGGCGGGGGGAGAGCCCGCGGCGGATCTCTTCGATCGCACGCAGGGCGCGGTCGGCGGCGGCGACGGAGAACAGTCCCGGCTCGGTCACGACGACGACGCGGTCGGAGGCCGCCCACGCGGTGCGGGTGAGGGCGTTGAGCGACGGCGCGCAGTCGACGAGTACGAGGTCGTAGTCCGCCTCGATCGTCGCGAGCGCCTCTTCGAGCTTCCAGACGTCCCGGACGCTCGGGTGGGGGCCGTCGAAGTTGATGGCCGACGGGCTGCCGATCATGACGTCGATGGTGCCCGGGTGCACCTTCGCCCAGCCGCTGGAGGTGATGGCCTGACGGACCGTCTTCTCCTTGGGGTTGGCGAGGACATCTGCGACATTCAGGCGGCCGGCCACCTGGATGTCCATGCCCGTCGAGACGTCGGACTGCGGGTCGAGGTCGACGACGAGCGTGCGGACACCGCGGGCGAAAGCCGCCGACGCGAGTCCGAGAGTCACGGTCGTCTTGCCGACGCCACCCTTGAGCGAGCTGACGGATAGGACGTGCACAAGCCACCACGTTACCGTCCCCTAGGCTGAGAGCACACTCAGCCCGTTTTTTCGGGCCCTGCCTGCGCCGCCGCACACGGAGGTCTCATGTTCCGCAAGATCCTGGTCGCGAACCGAGGCGAGATCGCCATCCGGGCATTCCGCGCCGCGTACGAGCTGGGGGCGCGCACTGTCGCGGTGTTCCCGTTCGAGGACCGCGGCTCCCTGCACCGCCAGAAGGCGGACGAGTCGTACGAGATCGGTGAGAAGGGCCACCCGGTCCGCGCCTACCTCGATGTCGACGAGATCGTGCGCGTCGCACTCGCAGCCGGTGCCGACGCCATCTACCCCGGCTATGGCTTCCTCTCCGAGAATCCCGAGCTCGCTGAGAAGGCGGCCGCGAACGGCATCGCCTTCATCGGACCGCCCTCCAACGTGCTCGAGATGGCGGGAAACAAGGTCACCGCGAAGCAGCACGCGATCGCCGCGGGCGTGCCGGTGCTGCGCTCCACCGACGCGTCCGACGACGTCGACGCGCTGCTCGCCCAGGCCGACGACATCGGGTTCCCGATCTTCGTGAAGGCCGTCGCAGGCGGCGGCGGCCGAGGTATGCGCCGGGTCGAGCGCAAGGAAGAGCTCGCGCCCGCGCTGGCCGAGGCCATGCGCGAGGCGGGCAGCGCCTTCGGCGACGCCCGTGTCTTCCTCGAGCAGGCGGTGCAGCGGCCCCGTCACGTCGAGGTGCAGATCCTCGCCGACAAGACGGGCGAGACCGTGCACCTGTTCGAGCGTGACTGCTCGGTGCAGCGTCGTCACCAGAAGGTGATCGAGATCGCTCCGGCGCCGAACCTCGACCCCGCCATCCGCGACGCACTCCACGGCTACGCGGTCGCCTTCGCGCGGTCCATCGGCTACGAGAACGCCGGCACCGTCGAGTTCCTCCTGGAGACCGCCGGCCCGCGCACCGGCGAGGTCGTCTTCATCGAGATGAACCCGCGCATCCAGGTCGAGCACACCGTGACCGAGGAGGTGACGGACGTCGATCTCGTGCAGTCGCAGATGCGCATCGCCGCAGGGCAGACGATCGCCGACCTCGGGCTGACGCAGGATCGCATCCAGCTGCGCGGTGCGGCGCTGCAATGCCGCATCACGACCGAGGACCCGTCGCAGGGCTTCCGCCCCGACACCGGCCGCATCACGACGTACCGTTCGCCGGGTGGCGCCGGCATCCGTCTCGACGGCGGCACGACCGCGGCGGGCTCCCAGATCAGCCCGCACTTCGACTCGATGCTCGCGAAGCTGACGTGCCGCGGCCGCGACTTCCCGGCCGCCGTCGCGCGCGCCCGCCGCGCCCTGGCCGAGTTCCGCATCCGCGGCGTCTCCACGAACATCCCGTTCCTGCGGGCGGTGCTCGACGACCCCGCCTTCGTCGCGGGCGACGTCAGCACGTCCTTCATCGACGAGCGGCCCGAGCTGCTCACGAGCAACCCGTCGCGCGACCGTGCGACGAAGCTCCTCAACTGGCTCGGCGACGTCACCGTGAACCGCCCGTACGGCGAGAAGCCCGTCTCGGTGTCGCCGGGCAGCAAGCTGCCTGCCATCGACCTCTCGGTGCCGCCGCCCACCGGCACGCTGGACCGCCTGCGCGAGCTCGGACCCGAGGGCTTCGCCCGGGCGCTGCGCGAGCAGACCGGTCTCGCCGTCACCGAGACGACGTTCCGCGACGCGCACCAGTCGCTGCTCGCCACCCGTGTGCGCACGCGCGACCTCGTCCGCGTCGGCCCCCACGTCGCGCGCATGACGCCGCAGCTGCTGTCGGTCGAGGCATGGGGCGGTGCGACCTACGACGTCGCGCTGCGCTTCCTGGCCGAGGACCCGTGGGAGCGCCTCGAGGCGCTGCGCACGGCGATGCCGAACATCCCGATCCAGATGCTCCTGCGCGGCCGCAACACCGTGGGCTACACGCCGCGCCCCGTCCAGGTCACGGACGCCTTCGTGCGCGAAGCGGCCACCACCGGGGTCGACATCTTCCGCATCTTCGACGCCCTGAACGACGTGTCGCAGATGCGTCCGGCGATCGACTCCGTGCGCTCCACGGGCACCGCGATCGCCGAGGTGGCGCTCTGCTACACGTCCGACCTGCTCGACCCGGCCGAGAAGCTGTACACGCTCGACTACTACCTGCGCCTCGCGGAGCAGATCGTCGAGTCGGGCGCGCACATCCTCGCCATCAAGGACATGGCGGGCCTCGTGCGTCCGGCGGCCGCAGCCAAGCTGGTCACCGCGCTGCGCGAGAATTTCGATCTCCCGGTGCACCTGCACACGCACGACACCGCGGGCGGCCAGCTCGCGACCCTGCTCGCGGCGAGTGCCGCGGGAGTGGACGCGGTGGATGCTGCAGCCGCCCCGATGTCGGGGACCACGAGCCAGCCGTCGCTGTCTGCGCTGGTCGCCGCGCTCGCCCACACGGACCGCGACACCGGCCTCAGCCTGCAGGCGGTCAGCGACCTCGAGCCGTACTGGGAAGGCGTACGCCACCTGTACCGTCCGTTCGAGTCCGGCCTCGCGTCGCCGACCGGCCGCGTCTACCACCACGAGATCCCCGGCGGGCAGCTGTCGAACCTGCGCCAGCAGGCGATCGCCCTGGGCCTCGCCGACGACTTCGAGCTCATCGAGGACATGTACGCCGCCGCCGACCGCATCCTGGGCCGCATCCCCAAGGTGACGCCGTCGTCGAAGGTCGTGGGCGACCTCGCCCTCGCGCTCGTGGCGGTGCGCGCCGACCCCGCCGACTTCGAGGAGAACCCGCAGAACTACGACATCCCCGACTCGGTGGTGGGCTTCATGGCGGGCGAACTCGGTGACCTGCCGGGTGGCTGGCCCGAGCCCTTCCGCACGAAGGTGCTCGCGGGCCGCACGATCTCGATCGACGTCCCACCGCTCACCGCGGAGGAGCAGGAGGGCCTTGCCGGCGACGCCGCGACGCGCCGCCGCACGCTCAACCGTCTGCTCTTCCCCGGGCCCGCGCGCGACTTCGAGAAGAACCGCGAGACGTACGGCGACCTGACGGCGCTCGGCACCCCCGACTATCTCTACGGATTGAAGCCGGGCGAGGAGCACATCGCCGAGATCGACCCTGGCGTGCAGCTGTACGTCGGTCTCGAGGCGATCGGCGAAGCCGATCCCAAGGGCATGCGCACCGTGATGACGACGCTCAACGGCCAGCTGCGACCCGTGTTCGTCCGCGACCGCAGCATCAAGGTCGAGGCGCGCCAGGCCGAGAGGGCCGACACCTCGAAGCCGGGCCAGGTCGCAGCTCCATTCTCAGGCGTCGTCACCCTCAAGGCGAAGGCCGGCGACGCCGTCACGGCCGGCCAGCCCGTCGCGTCGATCGAGGCCATGAAGATGGAGGCGGCGATCACCGCACCCGTCGACGGCGTCGTCGAGCGCCTCGTGATCGCCGAGACCGCGCAGGTCGACGCCGGCGACCTTTTGGTCGTCATCCGTCCGGCGCAGTAACCTGGAGGGCGGCATCCGCCCGAAACGCCGTCTTTTCAGGAGAGCTCCGCAGTGACGCCCGATCGCATCGAACACACGCCCGACGAGCCCGAGAACGGCGTGCTGTCCGACACCGGAAGCATGGACACGACCGGTCTCGGCATCCTGGGCGGTGCGACGGCGCAGGTGAACGTCGAGCTGCCGTCCGAATCCGACGACGACCGTGAGGACGACGGCGTCATCGACGACGAGGTCCCCTTCGTGATCGAGATCCCGGCCGACGCCGATCTTCCGGTCATCGAGGCCGCTCCGGTCGAGGAGTTCCCGACCACGACGACCGAGGCCGAGATCGTCGAGAACCCGGCCGACCTCGAGGAGTGGACCGTCGAGGGCGACGGCTTCGCCCCGGCGCCGCTTGTCGAAGACATCGCCGACGCGGAGATCGTCGAGGTGTTCGAGGCCGAGATCTACGCCGAGGACGCCGATGTGGTCGACGAGGCCGAGCCGGACCCGGTGGTCGAGGCTGAGCCCGTAGCCGAGGAGCCGACCGCCGTCGTCGAGGACCTCGAGCCGCTCGCCGAAGAGCCGATCTCCGAGGTGCTTGTCTCCGAAGAGCCCGAGGTCGTCGCCGAAGAGCCCGAGGCCGTCGCCGAAGAGCCCGAGGCCGAACCTGTGGCGGCGGAGCCGGCCGTCGAAGAGTTCACGATCGCCGACTTCGACGCCGCCGACTTCGAGGTCGCCGACTTCGACGGGGAGTTCGATCCGGCCGAGTTCGACCTCGAGCTCGCCGATGACGGCGTCGAGGCCGCCCTGGCGGAGAACGCCGCAACCGGAGACGATGTCAGCAGGGCCGACGACACCGCGGAGGAGCCCATGAGCGCCAAGACCCCGGCCGACGACGACAAGGCAGCCGCGACTCCGGCGCCGGGAGCGCCCCCGGCGGCCCCCGCCCGGCCATCGGTCCCGGCCGCTGCCGCCGCAGCGAAGACCGCGACCGGCCAGACGCCCGCCACCCGCCGTGAGGCCAACCACACCGGCGCCCAGCCGGTCGTCGAGCGCACGGCGGTCGAGCGTGCCGGCTTCCCGCGCGCCGACGTCGCCCTGACCTCGAAGCGCCTCGGCGAGTTCGAGGCGGGCCGCGAGACCGCCGACCTGCTCACCGCCGACCGCCTGCTCGACCCGCACCAGGTGATCCGCCCCGAGCCCGAGGGCGCCTGGCAGCACTTCGTCTACTCGATCTCCGGCAAGCGCATCAACCTCGGCGACAGCAAGCGCGCGAAGGCCCGCAAGGACCTCGACCGCCGCATCGCGACCCCCCTCACCGGCGGCGCCCGGTTCGTTCCGGTGCTGTCGCGCAAGGGCGGCGTCGGCAAGACGACCGTGACCACCCTGCTGGGCCAGGCGCTGGCCGACGCCCGCGACGACCGCGTGATCGCCATCGACGCCAACCCTGACCGTGGCACGCTCGCCGAGCGGATCACCCGCGACGGCGGCAAGACCGTGCGCGATCTCGTGCGCATGAGCCCTGAGGTCGTCGGCTTCAACGACCTGTCGAGCATCGTCGCGCGCGACGAGACACGCCTCGACGTCGTCGCGTCCGACACCGACCCGCGCGTGTCGGAGGCGTTCAACGACGCCGACTACCGGAATGTCGCCGCCCTCGCGGCCCACTACTACTCGGTCGTGCTCACCGACACGGGAACCGGCATCGTCCACTCCGTTATGGGGGCAACGCTCGACCTCGCCGACCAGATCGTGATCGTAGCCGGACTGAGCGTCGACGAGGCCCGGCTCGCCTCCGAGACGCTCACCTGGCTCGAGACCAACGGCTACTCCGACAAGGTGCGCAGCGCCGTCGTCGTGCTCAACAACGCGCGGCCGGGCCATCCGCTGGTTCAGCTCGATGAACTGGAATCGCACTTCCGCACCCGCGTGCGCGCAGTCGTGCGCGTGCCGTACGACCCGCACATCGCGGCCGGCAGCGCCATCGTGTTCCGCGAGCTGCAGCCTGCGACGCGCGAGGCCGCACGTCAGCTCGCCGCGACCGTGGTCGAGGGCCTCCGTTCGCTCGCGTCGGCGGCCTGAGGCATCCGATGGCAGTCCGTCCCATCCGTGTGTTCGGCGACCCCGTCCTGAAGTCCGCCAGCGCCCCCATCGGCGAGATCGACGACGGCGTGCGCGCCCTCGTCCGCGACCTCGTCGACACCGTCGAGCTGCCCGGCCGCGCGGGCGTGGCCGCGCCGCAGATCGGCGTCGGGCTGCGCGCCTTCAGCTACAACATCGACGGTGACATCGGCTACGTGCTGAACCCGGTGCTGGTCGAGGTGTCGGGCGAGCCCGAGGCGATCGGCGAGGGCTGTCTGTCGGTGCCGGGACTCTGGCACGACACGGTCCGGTATCCGAGGGCCAAGGTGGTCGGCATCGACCTCGACGGCAACCAGATCGTGCTCGAGGGGGAAGGTCTTCTCGCACAGGCGCTGCAGCACGAGACCGATCACCTCGATGGCACGCTCTATCTCGATCGGCTCACGAAGGAGCGGCGCCGCGTCGCGATGCGCGAGATCCGCGAGTCCGACTGGTTCTGAGCCCTCGATTCACCGCGAAACGGCAAGCCCCGGACCCTGAGAGGCCCGGGGCTTGCGGCATCCGTCGTCCGTCGTCCGCCGGTTAGGAAAGCGAGACGTTCGTCGTGTTGACGGGCACGGCGTAGATCTCGTCGACGTCGCCGGCGAAGTCCTCGAGGATGACGTTGCGCTTGATGCTCATCTTGGGCGTGAGGTGGCCGCTCGACTCCGTCCACTCCGTGGGGAGGATGGTGAACTTGCGGATCGACTCGGCGCGCGAGACGTTCTTGTTCGCGATGTCGATCGCCCGCTGCACCTCGGCGCGGACCGCGTCGTTCTTCGCGGCGTCCGCGAGCGACATGTCGGCCGGCAGGTTGTTGTTCGACAGCCACGCCGGCAGCATCTCGGGGTCGAGGGTCACGAGGGCTGCGATGAACGGCTTCTGGTCGCCGACGACGACAACCTGGCCGACGATCGGGTTGGCGCGGATCGGGTCCTCGAGCGCCGCCGGCGCGACGTTCTTGCCGCCGGCGGTGACGATGATCTCCTTCTTGCGGCCCGTGATCGTGAGGAAGCCCTCGGAGTCGAACGCGCCGATGTCGCCGGTCTTGAACCAGTCGCCGTCGAACGTGGCCGCCGTGGCCTCGGGATTGCGCCAGTACTCCTTGAACACGTTGATGCCGCGCACCTGGATCTCGCCGTCGTCGGCGAGACGGATGCCGACACCCGGCAGCACCGGACCCACGGTGCCGATCTTGGACTTGGTCGCGAGGTTGACCGTCGCGGGCGCCGTCGTCTCGGTGAGACCGTAGCCCTCGAGGATTGTGACGCCGAGGCTGTGGAAGAAGTGGCCGAGGCGGTGGCCCAGGGGAGCGGAGCCCGACACGGCGTACGCCACGCGCCCGCCCATCGCGGTGCGCAGCTTCGAGTAGACCAGCCGGTCGAAGAGCGCGAACTTGATCTTGGTGAGGAACGGGACCTTCTTGCCCTCCTGCAGGAGGCGGGAGTGCTCGATCGCGGTGTGTGCGGCGGCGCGGAAGATCTTGCCCTTGCCGCCGGCCTCCGCCTTCTGCTCGGCCGAGTTGTAGACCTTCTCGAACACGCGCGGCACAGCCAGGAGGAACGTCGGCTTGAACGAGCCCAATGCGGGCAGCAGCTGCTTCGTGTCGGGCTGGTGGCCGGTCTTGACACCCGCATGGATGGTGAGAATGGAGATGAACCGGGCGAACACATGCGCCGTCGTGATGAAGAGAAGCGTCGACGCGCCGGGCATGTCGAGCACCTCGTGCAGCGACTTGGCGGAGTTGCGGGAGAGCTCCACGAAATTGCTGTGGGTCAGCACGCAGCCCTTGGGGCGGCCGGTCGAGCCCGACGTGTAGATGAGCGTGGCGATGTCGGCGCCGTTCGCGATGTTGCGACGTCGCTCGATCTCGTCGTCTGCGACGCTCGCACCCTCGGCGACGAGCGTGTCGAGGTCGCCGCCGTGCATCTCCCACACCGAGCGGATGAGCGGAAGCTCCGGGCGCGCCTCGGCCAGGCGCGCGCTGTGGTCAGGCAGCTCGGTGATGACGGCGATCGCGCCCGAGTCGGTCAGATTCCACGCGATCTGGGCGCTCGAGCTGGTCTCGTAGATGGGCACCATGACCGCTCCGGCGTAGAACAGCGCGAAGTCGACGAGCGTCCACTCATACGTGGTGCGGGCGATGAAGCCCACCTTGTCGCCGGGCTCGATGCCGCCCGCGACGAAGCCCTTGGCCAGCGCGATGACCTGCTTCTGGAACTCGGCAGCGGTGATGTCGCGCCACCCGTCGCCCTCCGGCACGGCGAACAGCGCGAGGTTCGGCGTGGCCTTGACGCGCTCGACCAGGAGGTCGGTGATGTTCGCCTGTGGATCGGCGGGGACGATGGCAGGGACTTCGAATTGGACCACGGCAGCTCCTTCGGTACCGGACGACTTAATCTCGGGTGGATCTCATCCGAGTCTAATCAGGTGTCGCATCGGACTCGCGGGGGATGTGGAGAGCACCGCCTGGATAGACTTCAAGGCGCTGTCGCGCGTGCGGCGGACGGAGAGGGAGAACGTGCTCAAGGTCGGCATCGACATCGGCGGAACGAAGATCGCGGGCGGAGTCGTCGACTCCGAGGGCACCATCGTCGAACAGCTCCGCGTCGACACCCCCACCGACACCGCCGCCCTCGCCCAGGCCGTGGTTGACATGGCCCGCTACTTCCGAGGCGCGCACGACGTCGCAGCCGTGGGCGTCGCAGCCGCCGGCTTCATCGACCGCGACCGCGCCACCGTCATCCACGCGCCCAACATCGCGTGGCACAACGAGCCGCTGAAGGCGACCCTCGAAGAGGGCATCGGCCTGCCGGTCACCATCGAGAACGACGCGAACGCCGCCGGCTGGGCCGAGTTCCGCTTCGGCGCGGGCCGCGGGGTTGAGCACATGGTGATGCTCACGATGGGCACCGGCGTGGGCGGCGCCATCGTCCTCGACGGCGAGCTCTTCCGCGGCGGTCACGGCGTGGCCGCCGAACTCGGCCACATCCGCTTCATCCGCGACGGCATCCTGTGCGGCTGCGGTCAGCGCGGATGCCTCGAGCAGTATGCATCCGGCCGGGCACTGCAGCGCGAGGCCGGTGAGATCGCCGATGGCGGCGGCATCGGCGCCGCGCTGGCGGCCCACCGCGCCGAGCACGGCAAGATCAGCGGACCGGCGGTGTCACGCCTCGTGCTCGCGGGCGATCCCGGGGCGGCGGAGGCGCTGCGGCGTGTGGCGACCGCTCTCGGCGAGGCGTGCGGCGGCTTCCAGGCGGTGCTCGACCCCGAGCTGTTCGTCATCGGCGGCGGGGTCGCCCAGCTCGGCGACGCCCTCCTCGAGCCGATGCGCGTCGCGTACGAGAAGTCGCTTCCGGGATACGGCGACCGGCCGATCGCGACCTTCAAGATCGCGAAGCTCGTCAACGACGCGGGCCTCATCGGGGCGGCAGATCTCGCGGGGACAGAGGCGTAGCGCGATGTTCTACTGGCTGATGAAATACGTGGTCATCGGACCGATCGTCAAGGCGATCTGGCGGCCGTGGATCGTCGGCCGTCGCAACGTCCCCGCCGAGGGCGCCGCGATCCTCGCGAGCAACCACCTCTCGTTCGTGGACTCGATCTTCCTGCCGCTCATGCTCGACCGGCCCGTCGCGTTCCTCGCCAAGAGCGACTACTTCACCGGCAAGGGCCTCAAGGGCTGGGCGACCCGCATGTTCTTCAAGGGCACCGGCCAGCTCCCCATCGACCGATCCGGCGGCAAGGCGTCCGAGGCATCCCTCAACACGGGTCTTCAGGTGCTGGGCCGGGGCGACCTGCTCGGCATCTACCCCGAGGGCACCCGCAGCCCCGACGGCAAGCTCTACCGTGGCCGCACCGGCATCGCTCGCATGGCGCTCGAAGCGCACGTGCCGGTGGTGCCCGTGGTCATGGTCGACACCGACACCATGATGCCGATCGGCACCACGGTCCCGCGGATCGTCCGGGTGGGCATCGTGGTGGGCGAGCCCCTCGACTTCTCGCGCTTCGAAGGCATGGAGGGCGACCGCTACATCCTGCGCTCCATCACCGACGAGATCATGGTCGCGCTGCAGCGGCTGGGGGAGCAGGAGTACGAGGACGTCTACGCGTCGACCGTCAAGGATCGGCTCAGGCCGAAGACCCGCTGAACACCGGGTGGCCGGCCGTCACGCGGCGCCGGTGGCCTGCGTCCCGCGGCTAGACTCGGGGGATGCTCCAGCACCTCGACGCACTCGACCATTGGCGGACCCTGCCCATCAAGCAGCAGCCGCAGTGGTATGACGCGGACGCAGTGGCTGAGGCATCCGCCGAACTGGCCACCCTGCCGCCCCTCGTCTTCGCCGGTGAGGTGGACAACCTCCGCGACCGCCTCGCGCGTGCCGCGTCGGGCAAGGCCTTCCTCCTGCAGGGCGGCGACTGCGCCGAGACCTTCGCAGGCGCGACCGCCGAGCAGATCCGCAACCGCATCAAGACGGTGCTGCAGATGGCCGTCGTGCTCACTTACGGCGCCTCGATGCCCGTCGTCAAGATGGGCCGTATGGC
The DNA here is from genome assembly GCF_000956465.1 of Microbacterium trichothecenolyticum. GTDB lineage: Bacteria > Actinomycetota > Actinomycetes > Actinomycetales > Microbacteriaceae > Microbacterium > Microbacterium trichothecenolyticum. Next base: position 122,315 of record NZ_JYJA01000034.1, on the reverse strand, counting down.
GGGGCAGTTCGCCAAGCCTCGCTCGAGCGACACCGAGACGCGCGGCGACGTGACTCTCCCGGCGTACCGCGGCGACATCGTCAACGGCTACGACTTCACGGAGCACTCGCGCCGCGCCGACCCCCAGCGACTGCTGAAGGGCTACCACACGGCCGCGTCGACCATCAATCTGATCCGCGCCTTCACGACGGGTGGTTTCGCCGACCTCCGCGAGGTGCACTCCTGGAACAAGGGCTTCGCGTCGAACCCCGCCAACCAGCAGTACGAGCGTCTCGCGACCGAGATCGACCGCGCCATCAAGTTCATGGAGGCCGCCGGCGCCGACTTCGACGAGCTGAAGCGCGTCGAGTTCTACACCGGCCACGAGGGCCTGCTCATGGACTACGAGCGGCCCATGACGCGCATCGACTCGCGCACGAACACGCCGTACAACACGTCGGCGCACTTCCTGTGGATCGGCGAGCGCACCCGCGAACTCGACGGCGCGCACGTCGACTACTTCTCGAAGATCCGCAACCCCATCGGCGTGAAGCTCGGCCCCACCACGTCGCCCGACACGGCGCTCGCACTCATCGACAAGCTCGACCCGAACCGCGAGCCCGGCCGTCTCACGTTCATCACGCGCATGGGCGCCGGCAAGATCCGCGACGCGCTGCCGCCGCTGCTGGAGGCCGTGAAGGACTCGGGCGCGACCCCGCTGTGGGTGACCGACCCGATGCACGGCAACGGCATCACGACGCCCACCGGCTACAAGACGCGTCGCTTCGACGACGTCGTCGACGAGGTGCGCGGCTTCTTCGAGGCTCACCGCGCGGTCGGCACGTTCCCCGGCGGCATCCACGTCGAGCTCACCGGTGACGACGTCACCGAGTGCCTCGGCGGGTCCGAGCAGATCGACGAGGCCACCCTCGCGACCCGCTACGAGTCGCTGTGCGACCCGCGCCTGAACCACATGCAGTCGCTCGAGCTCGCATTCCTCGTCGCCGAGGAGCTCGAGAAGCGTTGACGCGGCTCGGGTCAGCCTGACACGAAGAAGATCCCGGATGCCTCGACCCGAGGCATCCGGGATCTCTCTGTTCTGCGTCAGAGCGCGGCGGCTATGCGCAGCGAGATGACGGTTCCCTTCGGCTCCATGTCGCCGGCGTCCGGCTTCTGGGACTCGACCTTGGTGAACGGATCGGGGAACGCGTCCCAGCGGTCGTCGTAGTCGATGGAGAAGCCGGCGTTCGCGGCGGCCTGTCGGGCCTCGGCGAGAGTCATGCCCGCGAAGTCGGGGACCTCGAACAGCGCCGGACCGGTCGACACGACAAGGGTGACGGTGTCGCCGGGGGCGAGCCAGGTGCCGTCCTCCTTGCCGAGGACGCGGATCACGCGCTCGGCCTTGACGGAGTCGCTGGACTCGGTCTGGCTGGGGTCGGCGACGACGAGCCCGAGCCCCTCGAGCGTGCTGCGCGCCTTGCCCTCGCTCTCGCCCGCGACGTTCGGGAGCGGACCGAGCGATACCTGCAGGCGCGCGGTGTCGCCCTGGTGGACGGTGCAGCCGTCCATGCACGCCACATCCTGCGAGCCGTCCTCCGGCGCACCCGCGGGGCGGATGATCACGCCGATCACCACGTCGGGCGCGGCGTCGGTGAAGAACTTCGCGCTCTCGTCGGGCACCGAGACGGACTGGGCCTGGAGCGCTGCGCGCGCGTCGGCGTCGGGCATTCCCGAGAACGACGCGAACGTCGCCTCCTGCGGGCCGAGCGAGACGTAGACGTTCACCTCGGCGCCCTTGTCGACGCGGGTGCCGCCGCCGGGGTCGCTGCGGATGACCTGACCGGTCGCGACCTCGAGGCTGTACTCGCCCTGCTGCACGGCGACGAGGGAGTCCTCCTGAAGACGTGCGGATGCCTCGTCGAAGGTCATGCCCGTGACGTCGGCGACGGCGACCATCGACCCCGGTCCGGACCCGAACCACCACCCGAGCCCGCCTGCGAGCGCGGCGAGCACGAGCACGAGGACGATGAGCCAGCCGCCACGGGACCGGCGGCGCTGCGTGGCGCGGCGGAGCCGGCCGGCGTTGTCGACCTCCGCCATCGTCGCGACGGGTCCGGTCGGCGTTGCGGGGAGCACCGCTGTGAGCTCGCCGGTGGCTGCGACGTCGTCGCGGACGATGCCGATGGGCCCGGTGCGTGCGACGACGGGGGAGATGCCCAGCTCGCGCTCGATGTCATGCAGGCGCTGCAGCATCTCGCGCGCGTCGACGGGCCGTTCGTCGGGCGACTTCTCGGTCGCCCACAGCACGAGCTCGTCGAGCGGCTCGGGAACGCCCGGGTTCTTCACGCTCGGCCGGGGCACCGAGTCGGTGGCGTGCTGGAATGCGATCTGCATCGGCTGCTCGCCCTTGTAGGGCTGCTCGCCGGTGAGCATCTCGTACAGCATGATGCCGATGGCGTAGATGTCGCTGCGGGCGTCGGCGGTGCCGCGCGTGACGAGCTCGGGCGCGAGGTAGGCGATCGTGCCGAGCAGCTGCGCGCCCGATGCGGTGTTCGCGGTCGTCGCACGGGCGAGGCCGAAGTCGCCGATCTTGATGCGCCCGTCCTCGGCGAGGAGCACGTTCTCGGGCTTGACGTCGCGGTGCACGATGCCGGCCTTGTGCGCGGCGGCGAGTCCCGAGAGCACGGCGTCGAGGATCGACACCGCCTGCGGGATCGTCAGCCGGCGCTGCTCGCGCAGGAGCTCGCGCAGCGTGATGCCGGGCAGATACTCCATGACGAGGTACGCCATGTCGCCGTCCTGGCCCTGATCGAACACGTTGACGACGTGCGGATCGGCGAGGCGGGCGGCCGCGCGGGCCTCCTGGATGAACCGGCTCTGGAAGACCGTGTCATCGCTCAAGTGCGAGTGCATGACCTTGAGCGCGACCCGCCTCTCGAGGCGCAGATCGGTCGCCACGTACACCGTGGCCATGCCGCCGCGGGCGATGCGAGCACGCACCCGGTACCGGCCGTCGACGAGACGGCCGATCAGCGGGTCCGTCTGCTGACTCGTGCTCACCCTGAGAGTCTACGGATCCGTGCCTGCGAGCCGGCGGAGCGGCTCACCCGGCGAGACCGCATTGTGACGGATGCCTCGGCTCAGCCGAGCGCGGCGAGCCACGAGTGGGCCGGGGCCTCCCACTTCGCGTACGCGTCCGGGTAGGCCGAGATCTGCACGGCCTGCGCGGCCTGCGTGAAGGTCAGGCTCTCCCAGCCGGGGATGTCGAGCAGCCCGCGTGTGCGTGATCCGTTCGGGTCGCCGGCGCCGCCGAAGAAGGCACGCGTAGCACGGGCGGCATCCTGCACCTCCGCAGCGGTGCCCCAGCCGTGACTGGGACGCTGCTGGAACAGTCCGAGCGAATCGCGGTCGCCCCAGGTCACATTGCGCAGCGACGATTCCTGCATCGCGGTGCCCAGGGCGATGGCGATGCCGCGGTCCGAGACGCCGAGTTCCCGGCCGATGCGGACGATCAGCTGCGCGTTGGCGACCTGCTCGGCCGTGAGGCCGGGCGCCGACGGCGCCGAGCCCGGGATCTTGATGGTCTGCCCGGGGTAGATGATCGACGACCAGCCGAGGCCGTTGGCCGAGAGCACCGCGTTCGTCGTCACGCCGTACCGCTTCGCGATCGAGCTGATCGTCTCGCCGGCCGCGATGGTGTGCGAACCGCCCGCCGACGTGTTCGGCGCGGGAGCGGGTGCGGGGGCAGGCGCCGGAGCGGGGACGGATGCCGCGGGCGCGGCCGCGCCGGGGATCTTGATGGTCTGCCCGGGGTAGATGATCGACGACCAGCCGAGGCCGTTGGCGGCCAGCACCGCGTTCGTCGTGATGCCGTGGCGCGTGGCGATCGCGCTGACCGTGTCGCCCCGCTGCACGGTGTACGTGCCCGTGGCCGGGGCGGGTGCCGGCGCGACCGGCGCCGGTGCGGCGGCGGCCGCACTGAGCTTGAGCACCTGGCCGGGGTAGATCGTCGACGACCAACCGAGGCCGTTGAGGGCGAGCACGTCGCTGGTACGGAGCCCGAACCGCGCCGCGATGCGGCTCACGGTGTCTCCACGCTGCACCGTGTAGGTCGCGGGCACGGCCTCGGCGGTCACTCTGACGGTCGGCAGCGCGGCGACGCGAGGGACGCTCACCGCGGTCGCGCCGAACGTGCGCGGCACGCTCAGGGGCGCAGCATCCGTCGTCGCCGCATGGGCGGGAACCGCCGACAGCGTCAGCGCGATCGACCCCGCGACGGCCACCGGCACACCGGTGAGGAGCGCGCGCGACGGGATGCCGGTCTGGTGGACACGATTCCTGGTACTGCGGACCTGTCGCACGAGTTTCCCCCCTCAGTCGACTCCGAGAACCGTGTCACGGATGTTTATTGGTGTCAACAGGTGTTAATAGGAGAGGTTTCTGTTACTGGTGTGGCCAGAGTGCGGTGGACGAGTGGCCGATCCGATCTGAGATAGTTGGTTTCGTGACCCCTGACGCCGCTTCGCGCTTCGAGACCGATTGGCTCACTCTGCCCGACCTCGTGGAGGTGCTCGGCGAACCGCTCGGCCGCGTGCGCCGGCTGCTCGACGAGTACTACCTCGTCGGATCCAAGCGCGACGGTGTCCTCAAGGTTCCCTCCGTCTTCGTGGTCGACGGTCACCCGCTGTCGTCGCTGCGAGGCACGGTCATCGTGCTGCACGACGGCGGCTTCTCCGACGACGAGGCGATCGACTGGCTGCTGTCTCCCGAGGAGTCTCTGGGCCATGCCCCGATCGAGTCGCTCCTCGCCGGGCGCAAGAGCGAAGTCCGCCGCGTCGCCCGCACGCTGGCCTGACGCCGGCGAGCTCAGGCTCCGGATCCGCTCAGGTCGTTCGGACGGTCGCGGCGCGTGCGAGGTCGCGCAGCTCTCCGACGGCCGCGTTGCCCAGCCGCGCCCCCGACAGTGCGCGATCGGCCTCGTGCGCGTAGTCGGCGATGAGCCGCTCGACGCGGTCGAGCGCGCCGGTGTCGACGATCGTCCGCTGGAGTGACGCCACTTGATCGGCGTCGAGATCGGGGTCGCCGACGAGCTCGTCGACGATGCGGCGCGCGGTGGGCGCCAGAGCCTCCCGCGCGTACGCGATGAGCACGGTGCGCTTGCCCTCGCGCAGGTCGTCGCCGGACGGCTTGCCGGTCGCGGCCTCGTCGCCGAACACGCCGAGCACGTCGTCGCGCAGCTGGAACGCCATGCCCAGCGGATGCCCGAACGCGGCCAGCGCCGCCGTCTGCGCAGCATCCGCTCCCGCGAGGGCCGCCCCGATCGCGAGCGGCTGCTGCACGCTGTAGCGCGCAGATTTGAAGGACGCCACGCGGAGCGCCCGTTCGGCGTGCCGGTCGTCGGGCTCGCTCGCGAACGCGGACTCCTCGGCGACGTCGAGGAACTGCCCGAGGGTGACCTCGCGGCGCATCAGCGCGTACTGGCCCCGCGCGGCGGCGGCGCGTTCGGCCGAGGTCTCGGCGAGCCCCTCCTCGAGGAGGTCGTCGCTCCACGCGACGAGCAGATCGCCGAGCAGGATCGCCCCCGAGCGGCCGAAGGCGTCTGGATCGCCGAGCCAGCCCGAGCCGCGGTGCCCCGCCTCGAGGGCGCGATGCGCCGACGGGCGGCCACGGCGGGTGTCGGAGTTGTCGATCAGGTCGTCGTGGACGAGGGCCGCGGCATGGAACACCTCGAGGGAAGCGGCCGCGGCGATGACCGCCGCCGGCGGCTCGCCGGCCGGGCCCGCGGCCTCCTCCACTGCCCTCCACCCGGAGAGGCAGAAGCGTCCGCGAAGACGCTTTCCGCCGGTGACGGCTTCCGCCCCTGCAGCGACGAATCGCGCCGCTTCGGGGCCCGCATCGGCCACACCTCCGCGTTGAGCCGAGACGAACATGTCCACTCGCTGGGAAATGGCTTCGATCGGCTCAAGAGGGGCGGACACGGGCCTAGCCTAGTGAGGAACGGCACGCGTACAATCGAGCCACCGAAGTACAGAGGGGGAAGCATGCCACTCTCCGAACAGGAGCAGCGCCTGCTGGACGAGATGGAACGTCATCTCATGCGCAACGACGCGGACGTCGTCAGCGCGCCCCGCGATGGACGCACTCTGAGCTATCGCAACATCGTCTACGGCACGATCCTCGTGCTGCTGGGGCTCGGCGGTCTCATCGTCGGGGTGTCGCAGCAGCTGATCGTCGTCGGCGTCATCGGTTTCGTCGTGATGCTGGGTGGAGTCCTCCTCGCCGTCACGCCGGGCCGCGGTCCCGGCAAGATGCGCGTCGAGCCCGAGCGACCCGCCAAACCCCAGAACAGCTCTTCGTTCATGGACCGCATGAACGACCGCTGGGACAAGCGGCAGGAGGAGCGCTGAGCGTCCCCGCCGCCTGAATCGGCACGAGAAGCACCGACCTTAGGGTCGGTGCTTTTTTGTTGCCCGCGCAGCCCCTTCATCCCGCCGCGCAGGGGCGCGGGGGAGTGTCACATCACAGATCGATAGCAAAGTGGAGGAGAGTGGAGTAAAGTGGCGCACATCCCGGGGGGCCGGATGAAGGGGGTGTGATGTACCGATGCTTTTGGGCACGCACACACCCAAGCTCGATGACAAAGGACGCGTCATCCTCCCGGCGAAGTTCCGCGACGACCTTGGTGGGGGTGTCGTCGTGACGCGCGGGCAGGATCGCTGCCTGTACGTATTCAGCGAGAAGGAGTTCGAGCGGGTGCACGACCGCATCCGCGAGGCGCCTCTTGCGAACAAGCAGGCGCGCGACTTCCTGCGCATGTTCCTCTCCGGCGCGAGCGCCGAGAAGCCCGACGGTCAGAACCGCATCACCATCCCCCCTCCGCTGCGCGCATACGCCGGCTTGGAGCGCGACCTCGTCGTCACCGGCGTAGGCGCCCATGCAGAGATCTGGGACGCCACGGCGTGGAACACCTACGCCGAGGCCAACGAAGAGAGCTACGCCGAGCTGGAGCAGGAGGTGATTCCGGGCCTGTTCTGAGCCCTCGGCCGTGACTCCCAGCTGCTCGTGCCCTGTCGCCACTTCCCCGGTGCCAGGTCGGAGCGGATGGGGATCAGGGCCTGGGGACCAGGACCGCCAGGCGATCATGAATCTTCGCGACATCCACACCCCTGTCATGCTCGAGCGCTGCATCGAGCTGCTCGCTCCCGCGCTCGAGCGCGACGGCGCCGTCTTCGTCGACGCCACGCTCGGCATGGGCGGGCACTCCGAGGCGTTCCTGCAGCGCTTCCCGAAGCTCCAGCTCGTCGGCCTCGACCGCGACACCGACGCCCTCCGCATCGCGGGGGAGCGCCTCGCTCCGTTCGGCGACCGCGTGCATCTCGTGCACACCGTCTACGACGGCATCGCAGATGCGGTGACCGCGAGCGGGTTCGCCGCGGCCGACGGCATCCTCTTCGATCTGGGCGTCTCGTCGCTGCAGCTCGACGTCCCGGGCCGCGGCTTCGCGTACGCGCAGGATGCGCCGCTCGACATGCGCATGGACCAGTCGGCGGGCACGACGGCAGCCGACATCCTCGCCACCTACGGCGAGGGCGACCTGCGGCGCATCTTCGAGCGCTACGGCGAGGAGAAACTCGCCGGTCGCTACGCCCGCGCGATCATCGCCGCACGTGCCGAGTCGCCCATCGAGCGATCGGGCCGGCTCGTCGAGATCCTGCAGGCGGCGACTCCGGCCGCCGTGCAGCGCACCGGCCACCCTGCCAAGCGTGTGTTCCAGGCGCTGCGCATCGAGGTCAACCGCGAGCTGTCGGTGCTCGAGCGGGCGGTGCCCTCGGCACTCGGCATCCTGCCGGTCGGCGGCCGCATCGTCGTCCTGTCGTACCAGTCCCTCGAGGATCGCCTCATCAAGCGCGCGTTCGCCGACGCGTCGGCGTCGACCGCGCCCAAGGGGCTGCCCGTCGAGCTGCCCGAGCACGCCCCCAAGTTCCGACTGCTCGTCAAAGGCGCCGAGCTCGCCACCGACGAGGAGCGCGCGGTCAACCCGCGCGCGACGCCGGTGCGCCTGCGAGCCGCTGAGCGCGTGAGGCCCGAGCACGCGGAGGGTGCCGCATGAGCACGATCGCGAACGCCACGACCGGCCTCGGTCGGGCCGTCGCCCCGGAGAGGACGGATGCCCCGCGCCGCCGACTGCGGGTAGTCGACGCACCGGCCCGCCGGCGCCGCCCGAAGCTCTTCTACGGCATCGTCGCGGTGCTGGGGGCTTTCCTCATCGGCGCCGCCCAGATGTCGCTGTCGATCATGACGACGCAGGGGACGTACGAGATCGCCGCCCTGACGAAGGAGCAGCGCGACCTCACCTACGAGAAGCAGATCCTCTACGACGACGTCGCAGGGCTCAGCTCGCCGCAGTACCTGGCCGCGAACGCGGCGGCGCTCGGCATGGTCATCAACGAGGCGCCCAGCTATCTGCGGCTGAGCGACGGCGCGATCCTCGGTCCGTCCGAGGTCGCCATGGGCACTTCGTCGGTCGACGCCATCGGCCGCGGATCCGTGCCCAACGCGCTCATCACGAACACGCCCCTGGTCACCGTGCCCGACGCGACGATCGACGGTCTGCCGGTCGAGGTCGCCGAGACGCCCGACGGCGGAGTCGGCAACACTCCGCCTCCGCTCACGGACGGACTGCCCACCCCGAGCACACACTGAAGCGACGACGCCGAGCCGAGAACCGATCGAGACGCCCCACTGCACGAGGCGCAGAGCACGAGACGCAGATGACGACACGAAGCACGAGAAGTCCCCGCCGCCGCACCGTGGTGGCCCTCGCCGTCGTCCTGGCCGTCCTCGCCGGATTCATCGTCCGCCTCGTCGACATCCAGGTCGTGAACGCCGACGATCACATCAAGGACTCCCTCGACGTCGCCTTCGCCGGAGAGCAGAAGCTCTACGGCACGCGCGGCTCGATCGTCGACACGAACGGGCAGACCCTGGCGGGCAGCATCCTTCGCTACGACTGCCAGCTGTCTCCGCTGCTCATCACCCAGATCGACGAGCAGGTGCTCTCGGGCGACTCCGATGAACGGCTGTGGGCGGACGTGTCGAACGACGTGGCCGAGATCACCGGCCAGACTCCCGAGGAGGTCCGTGCGATCGTCGGCACCGCTCTCGCGGAGGATCCCAACTCGCAGTACGCGGTGCTCAAGAAGGGCGTGTCGACCGAGCAGTTCCGAGCCCTGGCCGACCTCAAGACCCCCTACATCGCGTGTGTCTCGCACCCTGCGCGCACGTACCCCGACGGCGCGGTCGCCGGCAACCTCATCGGCTTCGTCGGCTCCGACGGCACGCCGCTCGAGAGCCTCGAGCAGTCGCAGAACGCCTGCCTCGCGGCGACCGACGGCACGCGGACGTACGAGAAGGGCAAGGACGGCGTCGTCATCCCGGGCACCGAGCTGGAGACGCCCGCGACGGACGGCGGCACGCTGCAGCTGACGATCGACCGCGACCTGCAGTGGTACATGCAGCAGCTCATCGCCGAGCAGACGCAGACGATGGCCGCGCAGCGCGGTGCGATCCTCGTCTACGAGGTGAAGACCGGCAAGGTGCGCGCGGCCGCCGAGTATCCGACCGTCGACCCCAACGACTTCGAGGCCGCAGCGGTGAAGGATCGCACGAGCAGCATCTTCACCGACTGGTTCGAACCCGGATCGACTTTCAAGGGCCTCACCGCGGCGACGGTCATCGATGCCGGGGGGCAGACACCGACCTCGACCGTGGTCGCCTCCAGCCTCGAGAACTTCGACGGGGGCGCGCGCGTGCGCGACTCGTTCCAGCACCCGGCCTACACCTACACGCTCACCGGCGTGCTCATCGACTCCTCGAACGCGGGCATCTCGAAGTTCAGCCAGAAGGTGGACAAGCAGACGCGCTACGACTACTTCAAGAGGTTCGGCATCGGCGACGGCACGGCCTCGGGGTATCCCGGTGAGGGCCAAGGCCTCATCTACCCCGCGGACCAGTGGGGCGCGCAGACCACCCTCAACACCTCGTTCGGCCAGGGCGTCACGACCACCATGCCCGAGCTCGCGCGCGCGTACGGCGCGATCGTGAACGGCGGCGTGAAGATGCCGCTGCAGATCATCGAGTCGTGCACCAAAGCGGACGGCACCGTCGTCGAGCCCGAGGTGGCGGAGCCCGAACGGGTCATCAGCGAGGGCACCTCCGCGCAGATGCGCGAGATGCTCGAGAACGTGTTCCTGCAGGCGCCCTACGCCAAGACGGTCGCCATCCCCGGCTACCGCCTCGGCGGCAAGACGGGTACCGGTGAGAAGAGCGACGGCCAGGGCAACTACAAGGCCGGCGTGTACTACACGACGATGGTCGGCTTCGCGCCCGCCGACGACCCCCAGTACGTCGTCGTCGTCACCCTCGACGAGCCGACGAAGGTAACATCGTCTGCGGCCAACGCGACCGCGTTCCAGAAGGCCATGACCCAGGTTCTCAAGACCTACCGCGTCATGCCCTCGACGACGTCGCCGGAGCTGCTGCCCAAGTTCGGGTAGTGTCCCGAGCTTCCGGAGTTCCCCACATGATCGCGCTCAACATCGCCCAGATCGCCCACGCCGTTTCGGGCGAAGTGCACCTCGAGAACGGCGACACCCTCGACACCGTCGTGTCGGGGGCCGTCGACACCGACTCCCGCCTCATCGAACCCGGCGGCGTCTTCGTCGCGAAGCCGGGCGAAGAGACCGACGGGCACCTGTTCGTCGACGCGGCCGTCGAGAGGGGCGCCGCCCTGGCCCTCGTCGAGCGGCGGGTCGAGGCATCCGTCACCCAGATCCTCGTGCCCGACGTCGTCGAGGCGATCGCCGCCCTCGCACGCGAGGTGGTGAAGACGGTGAAGGATGCCGGAGACCTGCGCGTCGTCGGCATCACCGGGTCGAACGGCAAGACGACGACGAAGAACCTGCTCGCCCGGATCCTCGAGGGCGAGGGTGAGACCGTCTCGCCGAAGGCGTCGTTCAACAACGAGGTCGGCGCGCCCCTCACGATGCTTCGCGTCACCGGCACCACGAAGTACCTCGTGAGCGAGTTCGGCGCGAGCGCGCCCGGCGAGATCGCCCGCCTCGCCGGACTCGTCGACCCCGAGGTCGGCGTCGTGCTGATGGTCGGTATGGCGCACGCGGGCGGCTTCGGCGGGATCGAGGCGACCTTCCACGCGAAGTCGGAGCTCGTGCGCGCGTTGAGCGCCGGGGGAGTGGCGGTGCTCAACGCCGACGACGCGCGCGTCGCCGCGATGGCGCCCATCGCCGCCGAGCAGGGCGCGAGCGTGCGCTGGTTCGGCCGCGGTCCCACCGCCACGGATGTGCGCGCCGACGACGTCGTGGTCACGGCATCCGGAACCTCGTTCACGGTGACCGCCGACGGCGTCTCGCTGCCGCTGCGCCTGCGGGTGCTGGGCGAGCATCATGTCATGAACGCGCTGGCGGCGATCGCCGCCGCGACGACCTTCGGGGTCTCGCTCGCCGACGCCGTCGCGCGCCTGGAGACCGTCGAGATCGCCGAGCGGTGGCGCATGCAGCCCCTCGGCTCGGAGCGCGTGCGCATCATCAACGACGCCTACAACGCCAGCCCCGACTCGATGGCGGCGGCTCTGCGCACCCTCGCGCAGATCACCGGCCCCGATGAGCGCACCGTCGCCGTGCTCGGCGCGATGAGCGAGCTCGGCGAGTACGCCGAGGAGGAGCACGACCGGGTCGGCCTGCTCGCAGTGAGACTCGGCATCCAGCGCATCGTCGTCGTGGGCGACCCGGCACGCCGTATGTTCCTCGAGGCCGTCGCACAGGGCTCGTGGGACAACGAGGCCGTCTTCTTCTCGACCGCCGACGAGGCGTTCGACTATCTGCAGGGTGAGCTGCGCGACGGCGACCGCGTGCTGGTGAAGTCGTCGAACTCCGCCGGGCTCCGGTTCCTCGGCGATCGTCTGGGAGAATCGTTCTCGTGAGATCACTCCTTACCGCGGCGGCGATCTCGCTGGCATTCACCCTCTTCCTCACTCCCGTGTTCCTGCGGCTCTTCCGCAAGTGGGGCTGGGGTCAGGTGATCCGGACACCGGAAGACATCCGCAACCCCAACCACCAGACCAAGCGCGGCACGCCCACGATGGGCGGCACGATCTTCATCGTCGGCACGATCGTCGGCTACCTGGTCGGGTGCTACGTCGGCAACAACCCGCCGACCGTCTCGGGCCTGCTCGTGATCTGGATGATGGTCGGGCTCGGCGCCGTCGGCTTCATCGACGACTACATGAAGGTGCGCCAGCAGAAGTTCATGGGCCTGAGCGGCTGGCGCAAGGTCGCCGGTCAGGTCGCGGTCACCGTGCCATTCGGCATCGTCGCGCTGAACTTCCCCAACCAGTTCGACCAGACCCCCGCCTCGCCGTACATCTCGGTGTTCCGCGACGTGCCGGCCCTGGGCTTCATGACGCTCGGGCTCATCATCGGCTGGATCCTTTACCTCGCGTGGATCACGTTCATCGGCGTCGCCTTCTCCAACAGCACGAACGTGACCGACGGCCTCGACGGCATGGCCGCCGGCGCGGCGATCTTCGTCGTCGGCGCCTACAGCCTCATCGCCTTCTGGCAGTTCAATCAGGCGTGCTGGGGCGGCGACGCCCTCGCGGCGGCGGCGAAGGCCGCGTGCTACCCGACGCGTGATCCGTTCGACCTCGCGATCATCTCGGCGTCCTTCGTGGGCGCGCTCGTCGGCTTCCTGTGGTGGAACGCCCCCAAGGCCAAGGTCTTCATGGGGGACGTGGGATCGATGGCCATCGGCGGCGTCATCGCCGCGATGGCGATCCTCACCCGCACCGAGCTGCTCGCCGTGCTGGTCGCCGGCGTCTTCATCATCGGCCCCGGCTCGGTGATCCTGCAGCGCCTCTACTTCAAGATCACGCGCGGCAAGCGCCTGTTCCTCATGAGCCCGTTCCACCACCACCTCGAGCTGCGAGGGTGGTCGGAGGTCACGATCGTCGTGCGCATGTGGATCATCGCCGGCCTCCTGGCGGTGTCGGGCGTCGGATTCTTCTACGTCGAATGGCTCTCTCGCACATGACCTCGGACCGCCTCCGCGCCCTCACCAGCTGGAACGCCGACTGGAAGGGCCTGCGGGTCGCCGTGCTCGGCCTGTCGGTCACCGGCTTCTCCGTCGCCGACACCCTCGCCGAGCTCGGCGCCGACGTTCTCGTCGTGACCGAGAAGGCCGACGAGGAGTACGAGCGCCTCCTGCCCGTCATCGGCGCACGCCTGTGGACCGGCTCGTTGGATTCGCCTCCCGCCGAGCTCATCGAGTTCGCGCCCGAGGTCGTCGTGGCGTCGCCCGGCTTCGCGCCGAGGCATCCGCTCATCGCGTGGGCGCGCGAGAACGACATCGCGCTGTGGGGCGACGTCGAGCTCGCGTGGCGCGTGCGCGACAAGGTGGTGAGGGCCGACGGCAGACCCGCCGACTGGATCCTCATCACCGGCACCAACGGCAAGACCACCACCACGCGGCTGACGGCGACCATGCTCGTCGCGGGCGGCGTGCGCGCAGCTCCCGTCGGCAACATCGGCACGCCGGTGCTCGACGCGGTGCGCGACCCTGACGGCTTCGACGCACTCGTGGTCGAGCTGTCGAGCCACCAGCTCTGGTACCTCGGACTGCAGGACTCGCCCGACCCGCTGTCGCCGCACGCGGCCGTGTGCCTCAACCTCGCCGACGACCACCTCGAGTGGCACGGCTCGTTCGAGGAGTACCGCGCGGCGAAGGCGCACGTGTACGACAACACGCGCGTCGCGTGCGTCTACAACAAGGCGGATGCGGCCACCCAGGCGATGGTCGAGGACGCCGAGGTCGTCGAGGGCGCCCGCGCCATCGGCTTCGACCTGGGCGTGCCCGGCCCGAGCGACCTCGGCGTCGTCGAGGGCATCGTCGTCGACCGCGCGTTCCTCGAGGACCGGCACAAGAGCGCCCTGGAGCTCACGACGGTCGAGGAGCTCGCCTCCCTCGGGCTCGCGGCGCCGCACATCGTCGCCAACATCCTGGCCGCGGCAGCGCTCGCACGGTCGCTGGATGTCGCGCCCACGGCGATCCGGGATGCGCTGCGCGGCTTCCGCCTGGACCCGCACCGCATCGAGGTCGTCGCGCGCCACGAGGGCGTCACCTGGGTCGACGACTCCAAGGCCACCAACCCCCACGCCGCGGCGTCGTCGCTCGCGGCGTATCCCGGCGCCGTGTGGGTCGTCGGGGGGTTGCTCAAGGGCGTCGACATCTCCGAGCTCGTCGCCGGACGCGGAGCGACCGCGAAGGCGGCGATCGTGATCGGCCTCGACCGCGCCGCGGTCGTCGCCGCGTTCGAGCGACACGCGCCGACGGTGCCGGTGTTCGAGGTGCACGCCGATGAGACTGAAGTGGTCATGGCGCAGGTCGTCGAACTGGCGGCAGGGGTGGCGCGTGACGGGGACGTTGTTCTTCTCGCTCCCGCTGCCGCATCCTTCGACCAGTTCGCATCGTACGCGGACCGCGGCCGCAGATTCGCTGCGGCGGTGAGGGATCGGATCGGAACGGAGGACCCGGGTGACCACGACGCAGCCACCGCGGGCCCGGACGACACGCCCCGCTCCGACGACGTCGGCGACGACGACGACCGAGGCTGACAGGCCCGCGCGACGCGGCCTCGCTGCTCGCGTGTCGCTCGGGCGCGTGTTCGCCCCCGTGCCGAGCGAGTTCCTGCTCATCGCCTCGACGACGCTGCTCCTGACGGTCTTCGGCCTCGTGATGGTGCTCTCGGCGACCTCCGCGACGGCGACGGCCGCCGGTGAGGCTCCGTGGGAGATGGTGCTCAAGCAGGTCGTGTTCGCGGTGATCGGCGTCCCGTTGATGTTCATCGCGAGCCGCCTGCCGGTGGCGTTCTGGAAGAAGATGGCGTGGCCGGCGCTCATCTTCGGCGTCGCGTTCCAGCTCCTGGTGTTCACGCCCCTCGGCCACGGCGCCGACGGGAACCGCAACTGGATCACGATCGCGGGTTTCCAGGCGCAGCCGTCGGAGTTCCTGAAGCTCGGTCTGGCGCTGTGGGTGGCATACGTCCTCTTCCGCAAGCGCACGCTGCTCACGAAGTGGCAGCACGTGTTCATCCCGCTCGTGCCGGTGGCAGGCCTCGCGATCGCGACGGTGCTGGCCGGCGACGACCTCGGCACGGCGATGATCCTCGTGCTCATCGTGCTGGGCGCCCTGTTCTTCTCGGGAGTGAAGCTGCGCATCTTCGTCCTGCCCGCGATCGCCGCGGCGGGCGCGGTCGCGTTCCTCGCGGTGACGAGCCCGGACCGCATGCGCCGGTTCATGAGCTTCCTCAACCCGAACTGCCTCGACGACTACTTCAACGACTGCTATCAGCCGCTGCACGGCATCTGGGGCCTTGCAAGCGGCGGGATCTTCGGTCTCGGCCTCGGCAACTCGCGCGAGAAGTACGACTGGCTGCCCGCGGCCGCGAACGACTACATCTTCGCGATCGTCGGTGAGGAGCTCGGCCTCATCGGCTGCGCCGTCGTGCTGGCCCTCTTCGCCCTGTTCGCCGTCGGCGCCTTCCATGTCATCCGCAAGACCGACGACCCGTTCGTGCGCATCGCCGCCGGCGGCATCACCGTGTGGATCGTCGGGCAGGCGCTGATCAACATCGGCGTCGTGCTGCGCGTCTTCCCGGTGCTCGGCGTGCCGCTGCCGTTCATGTCGCAGGGTGGCACCTCGCTGCTGTCGGTGCTGCTGGCGTGCGGGGTGCTGCTGGCGTTCGCGCGATCACTGCCGGCATCCGTCGCGCGACGTGAGGCCGCCATCGCCTCGGCGCGCGCGGCGCGAGAGCGCGCGAAGCTCCACGCCGTCCGCTGACGTCAGGGCTTCGGATCCGGGTTTGGGGCGCGATTTCTTCGTTGGGGCGGAGTTACTGCGCCCCAACGGAGAGAGTGCGCCCCAAACCCGTCGCGCCGGGCCGGATAGGCTCGGGGAGTGACGACGTACCTTCTTGCCGGCGGCGGCACCGCCGGACACGTCAACCCGCTCCTGGCTGTCGCCGACGCGCTGCGCGCCCGCGACCCCGAGGCCGAGGTGCTCGTGCTCGGCACCCGCGAGGGGCTCGAGGCGCGGCTCGTGCCCGAGCGCGGCTACGAGCTGCTGTTCGTCGACAAGGTGCCGTTCCCGCGCCGCCCGAACAAGGCGGCCGCCACGTTCCCGGCGCGCTTCCCCCGCGCGATCTCACAGGTGCGCGCACACATCGCACAGCGCGGCGTCGACGTGCTCGTCGGCTTCGGCGGCTACGCGTCGGCCCCGGCGTACGTCGCGGCACGGCGCGAGAACGTGCCGTTCGTCGTGCACGAGGCCAATGCCCGCCCGGGCCTCGCGAACGTGCTCGGCGCCCGCCGCGCGGCCGGTGTCGGCGTGGCCTTCGAGGGCACGCCACTCAAGCGCTCGAAGGTCGTGGGGATGCCGTTGCGTCGGGAGATCGTGGCGCTCGACCGCGCCGCGCTGCGCGACGAGGCGGCCGCGTACTTCGGACTCGATCCGGCGAAGCCGGTGCTCCTGGTCTTCGGCGGCTCGCTCGGCGCCCAGCGCCTGAACGCCGCCTTCGGCGAAGGGCACGGCGAGGGCTGGCGTGCCGTGCTCGACGCCGGCTGGCAGCTGCTGCACGTCACCGGCGAGCGCTCCGAGCTCGTCGACCCCGGCGCGCCGGGCTATGTCGTCCGCCGCTACGTCGACCGCATGGACCTCGCGTTCGCTCTCGCCGACTTCATCGTCTCGCGCGCCGGTTCGGCCACGGTCAGCGAGATCAGCGCACTGGGCATCCCGACCGCCTACGTGCCCTACGCCGTGGGCAACGGCGAGCAGGCGCTGAACGCCTCCTCTGCGGTCCGCGCCGGCGCGGCGATCCTGATCCCGGATGCGGAGTTCACGGGCGATCGCGTGCGGTCCGAGGTCGTGCCGCTCCTGGTCGATGAGACCCGCCGCGTGGCGATGGCGGCGGCCGCGACATCCGTCGGCACCCGCACCGGAACCGAGAACGTCGTCGCGATGATCGACGACGCGCTGCGCGACTGAGATGCGTGTCGTCGCGGCTCTGCTGAGCGCGCTGTGCGCACTGGCGCTGAGCGGTTGCACGGCCGGCCCGGGTGCGCCGAAAGGCGGGCCCACGCCGCAGGCGTTCCTCGGCCGCGAAGAGCTCCCGGCCTGCGGCACCGTCGAGCTCGATCAGGGCGAAGAGGTTCCGACCGGCGACATCGCGTGCCTCGAGGAGGCTTCCGTCGCCGGCGCGGAGCTGGCGGTGACCCGACCGACCACGGAGGGCGACCCGTTCACGGCGTACTACCGCGTGCTCCCTGGCGGCGGGTGGGAGATCTACACCGACATGACGCAGGATCGCTACGGCGAGGGCTGGTGGCTCGACGAGTGCCCCGACGCCCTCTCGATGACCCAGCTGGGGGAGTGCACCAGCACGCGGCTGTGATCAGGCTCCCGCGGTCGCGGACCCGGGCGCACGCAGCGCAGCAGTGACGACGGCGAGCGCCTCCTCGGCGTCGAGATGCAGGTCGCGAACCTGCGCGGCGAACGCCGCCGCGGCGCGCTGCAGCTGCTGACGGGCGGGGTCGGCGTCGAAAGCGACGAACGTGCCGTTGCGGCCGCGGGTCTCGATGATTCCGGATGCCTCGAGCTCGCGGTACGCGCGGGCGACCGTGCCCGGTGCGACACCCAGGTCTTCGGCGAGGCGGCGCACCGTGGGCAGCCGCGTGCCCGCGGCGAGTTCGCCGGACGCGACCGCGTCGACGAGCCCCGTGCGCAGCTGCTCGAACGGCGGGAGAGGGGAGGACGGGTCGATGACGATCATGCGGGTGCTCCTCCCGACGTGAGTGCCTCGAACGACATCTCGAACTCGCTGGTCATGACTTCGATTGTGTCGCCGTCTGTATCAATGTGTCAACACAAAGCAGTGCGTCGGCGCCGAGCGGCCCCAGCGTGCCGGGGCCGCGGCATCCGCCCGCCAACTTAGACTTGACCGGTCATGATCAGACCCGATCTCAGTCTTCCCATTCCCGACGACATCACGGCCGCCCATTTCATCGGAATCGGCGGATCCGGCATGTCGGGGCTCGCCCGCATGTATCTGGAGCGCGGGATCCGCGTCTCGGGATCCGACCGCGCCGACAGCACGGCGCTGCGCGAGCTCGCGGAGCTCGGCGCCACCGTCTACGTCGGGCACGACGCGTCGAACCTCGCCGACGATGTCGACACCGTCGTGCACACGGGCGCGATCTGGCCCGAGAACCCCGAGTTCGTGCTCGCCAAAGAGCGCGGGCTGCACGTCATACACCGGTCGCAGGCGCTGTACTGGCTGATCGGCGGGCGTCGGCTCGTCTCGGTCGCCGGTGCTCACGGCAAGACCACGTCGACCGGCATGATCGTCACCGCCCTCCGCGACCTGGGCGTCCAGCCGACCTTCGTGAACGGCGGCGTCATCGCCCAGTTGGGTGTGTCCAGCGGCAGCGGCTCGGACGAGCTCTTCGTCATCGAGGCCGACGAGTCCGACGGCACGTTCCTGCTGTACGACACGTCGATCGCGCTCATCACGAACGTCGATCCCGACCACCTCGACCACTGGGGCACCCGCGACGCGTTCTACGCCGCGTTCGCCCGGTTCGCGAACGAGGCGCGCGAGGCGGTCGTCATCTCGTCCGACGACGCGGGTGCGCAGCTCGTCGCCGCACAGCTCACCCACCGGCACGTCATCACCTTCGGCGAGGCCGCAGACGCGACGGTGCGCGTGAGCGACATCGTCACCGACGGACCCGTCTCGTTCCGCATCACGCACGACGGGGTCGCCGTCGACGCGCAGCTGCCGGTTCCCGGGGCCCACAATGCGATCAATGCCGCGGGCGCGGTCGCCGTGCTCCTCACGCTCGGCCACGCCCTCGAGCCCGCGGTCCGCGCGGTCGAGGGCTTCGCCGGCACCGTCCGCCGCTTCGAGCTGCACGGCGTCGAGCGGGGCGTCAGCGTCTTCGACGACTACGCCCACCACCCGACCGAGGTCGCCGCCGCCCTCGCCGCGGCTCGGTCGGTCGTCGGCGACGGACGCCTCATCGCGATCCAGCAGCCGCACACCTACTCGCGCACGCAGGAGATGTACCGCGAGTTCGCCGAGGTGCTCGAGCGGTACGCCGACCACACCGTCATGCTCGACGTCTACGGCGCCCGGGAGGACCCCGTGCCCGGAGTCACCGGCGAGCTCGTGAGCGCGGCCTTCGCAGACCCGTCGCACGTGCACTACGTCCCCGACTGGCAGGAGGCCGCGGACTACACGGCCTCGGTCGCGCGCGACGGCGACTACGTCATCACCCTCGGCTGCGGCAACGTGTACCTCATCATCCCGCAGGTGCTCGAGGCCCTCGCCCACGAGGACTCCGCCCGTCAGACGAGCACGGCGAAGTAGCAGCCGCATGCGCCGCCCGTCGCCGTTGCCGCAGCCGCCGGTCGCCTCGCGCGGCACGGCGGAGAAGGCCGCGCCGACGCGCACGCAGCGTCCCATCGAGGAGTCCGCCGCCACGCGGGCACCGGCGGCACGTCGGCGGGACGAGCCGGCGCCCGACGAGAACCCCACGGCCCCCGTCATCCCGCTGGCGTCGCCGACGCCGCTGCGCGACGCGAAGCCCACCCCCGATTCGACGACGGCCGACGCGGGAACGGATGCTGCGCAGGTGGGCTTCCGCGAGGTGTGGAGTGCCGCCCACGCCCGGCGCAAGGCGCTGCGCGCCGAGATCCGCCGCTTCACCGTGCGCCAGCGACGCCGGCGCGCGGTGTGGTTCGGTGCGGCGGCATCCGTCCTCCTCCTCGCCCTCGGCACGCTCGGCGCCGCGTACAGTCCGCTGTTCGGGGTGGAGAAGATCACTGTGGTCGGTGCGCAGGAGCTCGTTGCCGGCGACGTCAGCGCCGCGCTGTCCGGTCAGCTCGGCACGCCGCTGCCGCTGGTCGACGAGAGCGCCATCAAGGCCGAGCTCGTCGCGTTCCCGCTCATCGAGACCTACGCCCTCGAGGCGCGACCGCCGCACGAGCTGGTGGTGCGGATCGTCGAGCGCACGCCGATCGGGCTGATCGAGACGCGTGCGGGGTACACCCTCGTCGACGCGGCGGGCGTGGCGCTGTCGACGACGGCGACGCCGAGCGCCGGCACTCCCGTGCTCACGATCACGGGTGGCGTGGACTCCGACGCGTTCGCCGCGGCCGGTCAGGTGATGCGCTCGCTGCCCGACGCGATCCGTGCGCAGGTGACGGGGGTCACGGCATCCACCCCCGACGACGTGACGCTCGAACTCGGCGGCACGAACACGCAGGTCGTGTGGGGGAGCGCGGAGGATTCGGCGAAGAAGGCCCTCGCCCTGAACAAGATCATGGCGGCGCGCCCGCCTGCCGACGTGTTCTCGTACGACGTCTCATCGCCGGACGCCGTCGTCGTCCGCTGACGCGCAACGCCCTCCGACGCGACTTCGAGTACCAGATGGCGCGACACGCCGACTCGCTCCGAGCTCGCGCGCGGCATCGGCCTACTTTCGTGACAAAGGAATTGCATACCGGGCAATTCTTTATACCTCTACTAGAGGTTGAAGGTTTCGACAGGTCCAGGGCTACGGAGGCCGGCATGAGCCAGAACCAGAACTACCTCGCCGTCATCAAGGTGGTCGGCGTCGGCGGCGGCGGCGTGAACGCGGTCAACCGCATGATCGAGCTCGGCCTGCGGGGCGTCGAGTTCATCGCCATCAACACCGACGCCCAGGCGCTGCTCATGAGCGACGCCGACGTCAAGCTGGATGTCGGGCGCGAGCTGACCCGGGGGCTCGGTGCAGGTGCCGACCCCGAGGTGGGGCGCCGCGCCGCCGAGGACCACGCGGAGGAGATCGAGGAGGCGCTGCGCGGCGCAGACATGGTCTTCGTCACCGCGGGCGAGGGCGGCGGCACCGGCACCGGCGGCGCGCCGGTCGTGGCCAAGATCGCGAAGTCGATAGGAGCACTCACGATCGGTGTCGTGACGAAGCCCTTCTCCTTCGAGGGCCGTCGACGCCAGCAGCAGGCAGAGTCGGGCGTCGCGCGCCTGAAGGAAGAGGTCGACACCCTCATCGTGGTGCCGAACGACCGCCTGCTCGAGATCAGCGACCGCGGCATCTCGATGATCGAGGCGTTCGCCACCGCCGATCAGGTGCTCCTCGCCGGTGTGCAGGGCATCACCGACCTCATCACGACACCCGGTCTCATCAACCTCGACTTCGCCGACGTCAAGTCGGTCATGCAGGGAGCGGGTTCGGCGCTCATGGGCATCGGCTCCGCACGGGGGGCGGATCGCGCCATCAAGGCCGCCGAGCTCGCCGTCGAATCGCCCCTGCTCGAGGCCTCGATCGAAGGCGCGCACGGTGTGCTGCTGTCGATCCAGGGCGGCTCGAACCTCGGCATCTTCGAGATCAACGACGCGGCGCAGCTGGTCAAGGAGGCCGCGCACCCTGAGGCGAACATCATCTTCGGCACGGTCATCGACGACACCCTCGGCGACGAGGTGCGCGTCACCGTCATCGCGGCGGGCTTCGACGGCGGCGAGCCGCAGGCCCGCATCGAGCCGATCACGGCCACGCGCGTCGTCTCCACGCCCGCGCTGCCCGTGACATCGGCCGACGAGGCCGCGAAGGACCGCGATGTCGTCGAGACGCCCCAGCAGGTGCCGGTTGCGGTCGGCGCCGTCACCGAGTCGTCCTACGACACCGCGTTCGGCGACGACGACCTCGATATCCCCGACTTCCTCAAGTAAGTGGGCGACCTCGCCGATCGTCTCGCGACGATCGATGAGCGGATCGCGGATGCCGCGCGCGCGGCGCGCCGTGATCCGTCCGAGCTCACCCGCATCGTCGTGACCAAGTTCCACCCGGCGTCCCTCGTCGAGGAGCTGTACGGGCTCGGCGTGCGCGACGTGGGGGAGAACCGGCAGCAGGAGTTCAGCCGCAAGGCGGCCGAGGTCGGAGCCCTCGCCGGTCTGCGCTGGCACTTCATCGGGCAGGCGCAGACCAACAAGGCGCGCGCGATCCGGGCGGCAGCATCCGTCGTCCATTCGCTGGACCGTTCCCGCCTGGCAGACGCGCTCGACGCCGCGTCCGAGCCGGGAGACGCCGTCCTCGACGTGCTCCTGCAGGTCAACCTCACCGACGACCCCGGCCGTGGCGGCGTCGCCCCTGACGACCTCGAGGCCCTCGCCGCCCACACCGCCGCGCTGCCCTCGCTGCGCGTGCGCGGGGTGATGGCGGTCGCGCCGCTGGACGAGCCGCCCGCTGCGGCGTTCGAGCGGCTGAACCGCCTCGCCGGCGCCGTGCGCGCGGTCGTCCCGGATGCCGAGTGGATCTCCGCCGGCATGACGGCGGACTTCGCCGAGGCCATCGCGGCCGGCGCGACACACCTACGCATCGGTTCGGCAATCACCGGACCCAGACCAGAACGCGGCTAGCCTCGGAACAGATGAGCACTACGGAGGATCAGATGTCGAACCCGCTCAAGAAGACCATGGTGTACCTCGGACTCGCCGACGAGGAAGAGGTCTACGAAGAGCCGGCCCCTCAGCCGCGTGCTCGCAAGTCCGAGCAGGTCGTCGAGAAGCCGGCCGCTCCCGTGACGCCGATCCACCGTCCCGCCGTCGTGCGTCAGCCGGCGCCCGCGGCGATCAACGAGATCCTTACGGTGCACCCGAAGCAGTACCGCGATGCCCAGGTCATCGCAGAGAACTTCCGCGACGGCATCCCCGTCATCATCAACCTCTCGCAGATGAGCGACGCCGACGCGCGGCGTCTCATCGACTTCGCGAGTGGCCTGTCGCTCGGCCTCTACGGACGCATCGAGCGCGTCACCAGCAAGGTGTTCCTGCTCTCGCCCGAGAACGTCGCCGTGTCGGGCGACGGAGCGGTCGCGCAGGCGGATCCGGAGTCGGTTCCGTTCGCGCAGCCGTAATCTGGCTACGTGGCAGTCGTCCAACTCATCGCAGCGATCCTCAACCTCGCGCTGCTGCTCTATGTCTTCGTGTTGCTCTCGCGGCTGGTCCTCGACTGGATCCCGTTCTTCAACCGGGAGTGGCGTCCGCGAGGCGCGGGTCTCGTCGCCGCGGAGATCATCTACACCGTCACCGATCCGCCGATCAGGCTGTTCCGCCGCTTCATCCCGCCGCTGCGCGTGGGTGCGATCGCGATCGACTTCGGGTTCGCGCTGACGATGCTGCTGTGCTTCATCCTGCTCAGCATCACCCGCACCCTCGCAGGCTGAACCGACTCCCTCCGACCAGGTCGTCGCCTTCGACACTCTCAGAACCGATGACTATGCTTTGCTGATACGAACGGCCGCCAGCCGGCGGCCGCCCCGACATCGGCCAGCGACCAGACGCTCGAAAGAGGAATCACCATGGCATTGTCCCCCGATGACGTCGTCACCAAGCAGTTCCAGCACGTCCGCTTCAAGGAGGGTTTCGACCCGGATGAGGTGGACGACTTCCTCGACGAGATCGTCGTGGAGTGGCGTAAGGCTCTCACCGAGAACGAGGAGCTGAAGGCCAAGCTGGCGGCGTATGAGTCGGGTGCTGCCGCGCCTGCCCCGGCTCCCGCCCCGGCGCCTGTCGCCGAGCCCGCCCCCGCCGCCGGTGGCGCCGCTCCCGCCGCGAGTGCCGGCATCATCGAGCTGGCGCAGCGCCTGCACGACGAGCACGTCGCCGAGGGCATCGCGCAGCGCGACCAGCTCATCTCCGACGCCAAGTCGCAGGCCGCGTCGATCGTGTCCGAGGCCGAGACGCGCGGTCGCGAGGAGCTCTCGAAGCTCGAGCGCGAGCGCACCACGCTCGAGGGCCGCATCTCCGAGCTCCGCAACTTCGAGCGCGACTACCGCGCACAGCTGCGCAGCTACATCGAGGGCAAGCTGCGCGACCTCGAGACCACGGCGACGGCGTCCGGCGCTCAGCCGGTCTCCGCGCTGGGCCTCTAGGCCTTGTCGCGCCGACCACCCCTTCGTCAGGCGGCGGCCGGCACCATCATCGCGGTTCTCGCGGTGCTGGTGCTGGCCGCCGACCAGTTGGCGAAGTACCTTGCGCTCGAGAACCTGCCCTACCAGGAGCCGGTCGAGGTCCTCGGTGACTTCCTGAGCTTCTACCTGACCCGCAACCCCGGCGCCGCCTTCTCGCTCGGTGAGGAGGTCACGTGGATCTTCACGATCGCGCTGGCCGCCGTCGCCGTGGTCATCGCGTGGCTCGCCGCGACGCGCGTGCGCTCGCGCCTCTGGGCGGTCGCCCTCGGGCTCCTCCTCGGCGGCGTCCTGGGCAATCTCACCGATCGGCTCTTCCGCGACCCCGGCTTCGGCGTCGGGCACGTCGTGGACTTCATCAACACGCCGTGGATGTGGTTCTTCCCCGGCATGTCCCCGGCGATCTACAACGTCGCCGACATCTTCATCGTGTGCGACATGATCGCGATCGCACTCTTGGTACTCGTGGGGGTTCACATGGACGGTACGCGCGACCACGGCCGCAAGGACGAGAACAGAAGCGAGGACGACGAGACGCTCCTCGGCGCCGAGGGCGACCAGTTCGCCTCCGGCGGCACCGTGGAAGGCTTCGGCGACGAGTTCCCCGTCGCCGACCCGGACGCGGGCATCCCGGCCGCCGAGCGCGGGCTGCCTCCGCTCAGCGAGGCCGAACAGCACGAGGTCGAGGAAGAGGCCGAGCGCGAGGCGGAGGAGTACGAGGCCGGCCACGATCCGAAGCGGCCCGAGTCCGGCGCCCAGCTCTGACGTGGACTCGCGCAGCCTTCCCGTCCCCGACGGACTCGACGGCGCTCGCGTCGACGCGGCCCTCGCCAAGATGCTCGGCTTCTCCCGGACGTTCGCGGCCGAGGTCGCCGAGGCCGGCGGTGTGACGATGGACGGGCGGACGCTCGCGAAGTCCGACAAGCTCCGCGGCGGCGCCTGGCTCGACGTGTCGTGGGCGCCGAAGGAGGAGCCGCGGGTCGTGCCGGTGGAGGTGCCCGACCTCGGCATCGTGTACGACGACGACGACATCGTCGTGGTCGACAAGCCGTCGGGTGTCGCGGCGCACCCCTCCCTCGGGTGGGAGGGGCCGACGGTGCTCGGCGCCCTCGCCGCCGGCGGCTACCGCATTGCGACGACCGGCGCCGCCGAGCGTCAGGGCGTCGTGCACCGACTCGATGTCGGCACGAGCGGCCTCATGGTCGTCGCCAAGACCGAGCAGGCGTATGTCGCGCTCAAGCGCGCCTTCAAGGAGCGCGAGGTCGAGAAGATCTACCACGCCGTCGTGCAGGGCCACCCCGACCCGCTCGCCGGAACCATCGACGCGCCGATCGGACGGCATCCGTCGCACTCGTGGAAGTTCGCGGTGACTCCCGACGGCAAGGACTCCGTCACGCACTACGAGACGCTCGAGGCGTTCCCGGGAGCCTCGCTGCTCGAGATCCACCTCGAGACGGGACGCACCCACCAGATCCGCGTGCACATGGCGGCGCACCGGCACCCGTGCGTCGGCGATCCGCTCTACGGCGCCGACCCGACCATGTCGGCGCGGCTGGGCCTCACGCGCCAGTGGCTGCATGCCCACGAGCTCTCGTTCGCGCATCCCGCGACCGGGGACTGGGTGACGTTCACGTCGGAGTATCCGGCCGACCTGGCGCATGCGCTCAGCGTGCTGCGCGGTGACTGATCCCGCCGTGCCCGGCTGCGCGAGCGCTCAGCGTCCGCCCTCGAAGCGCGCGGCCCCGTCGCCGAGGAGCGCGGAGTCGATCCGCCGACGCATGTCGGCATCGATCTCGGCGGGCAGCGCGTGGAGGTCGAACCACCCGACTTCGGTCATCTCGCCGTCGGCGGGGTACGGCTCGCCCGACACCCACGCGCACCGGAACGTGAGGTCGAGGTAGTCCGCCTGATCGCCGTTGCCGTAGACGATGCGCGGGATCTGGTGCACCCAGGCAAGTCGCTCGACGCGGCAGACGACACCGGCCTCCTCGCGCGTCTCGCGCACAGCTGCGTCTGCGGGCTCTTCGCCCGGGTCGACGATTCCCGTGATCGGCGTGAGCCAGCCGTTGTCGCTGCGACGGCCCAGCAGCACCGCGCCGTCGCGGATCACGACCGCGGTCACGCCCGACAGGGACAGCGGGTGCGTGCCGACCTTCTCACGCAGCTCGAGGATGAAGTCCGGGGTGGGCATGCTCACACCCTATGCGGCGCGCCGGGTCCCGATCGCAACTGCGCCTGGACGATGTCGGATGCCTCGGGCAGAGTGTCGCCATGTCGATCGAGGTGAGACCCGCGATGGTCTACGAAGACGTCGCGACGATGGTGGGCCCGAAGAACCCGGTGTCCAATGTGTGCTTCTGTCTCAGCTACCGCATCCCCTCGAAGGAGAACCTCGCACTGAAAGGACCGGAGCGCGGAGAGCGCGTGCGCCGGCTCATCGACGAAGAGGGTCCGATCGGCGTTCTCGCGTACGACGGCGACGAGGTCGTCGGGTGGGCCGCGGTGGCGCCGCGCACGCGGACGCACTTCGCGACGTTCCGCAAGATCCCGCACGTCGATGAGCAGGACGTGTGGTCGCTCTGGTGCTTCCGGGTGCGGCCGGGGCATCGCAAGAAGGGCGTCATGCACGCTCTCATCGACGGTGCCGTCGAGTTCGCACGCGACCAGGGCGCCCCTGTGCTCGAGGGCTACCCCGTCGACAACGTCGGTGAGAAGGTCGATCTGACGATGGCGTACGTCGGCACGCGCCGCCTGTTCGAGAAGGCCGGGTTCGTGAAGGCCGCCGACACAGAGTCGGTGCTGTCGGGGTTTCCCCGCGTCCTCATGCGCCTCGAGCTCTAGCGTGGACGCGTGAACGAACTCCTGCGCCACCGCTTCACCCGTGCGAACTCCCTCTACCTCGACTTCGTCGATGCGGTCTCGCCGGAGCAGCTGGGCTCGCACCTGGCGGACCTCCCGTCCGACACGGTGGGGCATCAGCTCTGGTGCGTCCTCGGGGCGCGCGAGAGTTACCCGCGTGCCGCGCGGGCGGGGGAGTGGCAGGGTTTCACGAGCCCGGTCACGGCGGACGAGACGACGGATGCCGCGGCTCTCCGCGCTGCGCTGGCGCAGACCTCATCGGATGTCGATGACTGGATCGCGGGGCTGGACGCCGAGGACGAGGCATCCCTCACATATGCGCTTGCGCTGCTCGAGCACGAGACGCAGCACCACGGACAGCTCATCCGCTACCTGTACGGCCTCGGGATCGAACGGCCCGAGTCATGGCAGCGCCAGTACGCCCTCGACGAGGAGTTCTGAGACCCTGACCTTCACCCTCGAGTCGAGGGTGAAGAGACCTCGTGGCAGGAGTCCGCGACTCACGACGGATGCCGCCGCCGGTGTCGGCGGCCGAACCTAGACTCGATGCGTGGCATCCGATTCCTTCGTCCATCTGCACGTGCACAGCGAGTACTCGATGCTCGACGGAGCGGCCAAGATCGGGGCGATGACGCAGGCGGCGGCCGAGTACGGCATGCCGGCGATCGCCGTCACCGACCACGGCAACACGTTCGCCGCGTTCGAGTTCTACCGCGCGGCCCAGGCCGCCGGCATCAACCCGATCATCGGACTCGAGGCGTACGTCACGCCCGGTACCCACCGCAGCGACAAGTCGCGCGTGGCGTGGGGCACGCCCGAGCAGAAGAGCGACGACGTCTCCGGCTCCGGTGCCTACACGCACACCACGCTGTGGAGCGAGACCACCGAGGGCATGCACAACCTGTTCCGGCTGAGCTCGCTGTCGAGCATGGAGGGCTACTACTTCAAGCCGCGCATGGACCGCGAGCTCCTCCAGACGTACGGCAAGGGGCTCATCGCGACGACCGGCTGCCCGTCCGGCGAGGTGCAGACGCGCCTGCGTCTCGGCCAGTACGACGCGGCGCGCGCGGCGGCGGCCGAGTTCCAGGACATCTTCGGCAAGGAGAACTACTTCGCCGAGATCATGGACCACGGCCTGTCGATCGAGCGACGGATCATGAGCGATCTGCTGCGGCTCGCGAAGGACCTCGACATCCCGCTGGTCGCCACCAACGACTCGCACTACACCCACCAGCACGAGGCCGACGCGCACGCAGCGCTGCTCTGCGTGCAGTCGGGGTCGACCCTCGACGACCCGAACCGGTTCAAGTTCGACGGCGACGGGTACTACATCAAGCCCGCACAGGAGATGCGGCAGCTGTTCCGCGACCACCCCGAGGCGTGCGACAACACGCTGCTGATCGCCGAGCGCTGCAAGGTCGAGTTCAACACCTCGGCGAACTACATGCCCCGCTTCCCCGTGCCCGACGGCGAGACTGAAGACAGCTGGCTCATCAAGGAGGTCGAGCGGGGCCTTCATCACCGGTACCCGGGGGGCATCCCCGACAAGGTCCGCAAGCAGGCCGAGTACGAGACCGGCATCATCCTGCAGATGGGCTTCCCCGGCTACTTCCTGGTGGTCGCCGACTTCATCAACTGGGCGAAGGACCACGGCATCCGCGTCGGTCCCGGCCGCGGCTCCGGCGCGGGCTCGATGGTGGCCTACGCGATGAAGATCACCGACCTCGACCCCCTCGAGCACGGCCTCATCTTCGAGCGGTTCCTCAACCCCGACCGCGTCTCGATGCCCGACTTCGACGTCGACTTCGACGATCGCCGCCGCGGCGAGGTGATCGACTACGTCACCGAGAAGTACGGCTCCGAGCGCGTCGCGCAGATCGTCACGTACGGCACCATCAAGTCGAAGCAGGCGCTGAAGGACGCGGGGCGCGTGCTCGGCTTCCCCTTCAGCATGGGGGAGCGGCTGACCAAGGCGATGCCCCCGCCCGTGATGGGCAAGGACATGCCGCTGGACGGCATGTTCGACCCGCAGCATCCGCGCTACAAGGAGGCTGTCGAGTTCCGCACGCTGATCGAGACCGATCCCGAGGCGAAGACGGTCTTCGACCGTGCGCTCGGACTCGAGGGACTGAAGCGGCAGTGGGGCGTGCACGCCGCAGGTGTGATCATGTCGTCGGAGCCGTTGCTCGACATCATCCCGATCATGCGCCGCGAGCAGGACGGTCAGATCGTCACGCAGTTCGACTACCCGTCCTGCGAGACCCTCGGGCTCATCAAGATGGACTTCCTGGGGCTTCGCAACCTCACGATCATCTCGGACGCGCTCGACAACATCCGTCTCAACCGTGGCGAGGAGCTCGACCTCGAGCACCTGACCCTCGACGACCGCCCCGCCTACG
Source organism: Microbacterium trichothecenolyticum (assembly GCF_000956465.1). GTDB lineage: Bacteria > Actinomycetota > Actinomycetes > Actinomycetales > Microbacteriaceae > Microbacterium > Microbacterium trichothecenolyticum. Next base: position 92,985 of record NZ_JYJA01000034.1, on the reverse strand, counting down.
ACCTGCTGACCCGTGGCGACACGCTGGGCGTCTTCCAGCTCGACGGCGGGCCGATGCGCTCTCTCCTGCGGCTGATGAAGCCCGACAACTTCGAGGACATCTCGGCCGTCATCGCGCTGTACCGCCCGGGTCCGATGGGCGCGAACTCGCACACCAACTACGCGCTGCGCAAGAACGGGCTGCAGGACATCACGCCGATCCACCCCGAGCTCGAGGAGCCGCTGAAGGACATCCTCGACACGACCTATGGCCTGATCATCTATCAGGAGCAGGTCATGGCCATCGCTCAGAAGGTGGCCGGCTTCTCCCTCGGACAAGCAGACATCCTGCGGCGCGCGATGGGCAAGAAGAAGAAGTCCGAGCTCGACAAGCAGTACGAGGGCTTCTCCGGCGGCATGAAGGAGCGCGGCTTCGGCGATGCCGCGGTGCAGGCGCTGTGGGACATCCTGCTGCCGTTCTCGGACTACGCCTTCAACAAGGCGCACTCCGCCGCGTACGGACTCGTCTCGTACTGGACGGCGTACCTCAAGGCCCACTATCCGGCCGAGTACATGGCTGCGCTCCTCACCAGCGTCGGTGACTCGAAGGACAAGATGGCGGTCTACCTCAACGAGTGCCGCCGCATGGGCATCAAGGTGCTGCCGCCCGACGTCGGGCAGTCGATCCGGTACTTCGCGGCCGTCGGCGAAGACATCAGATTCGGCCTCGGCGCGGTGCGCAACGTCGGCGCGAACGTCGTCGAGGGCATCGTCGCCGCCCGGGCCGACGCGACCTATTCGAGCTTCCATGACTTCCTCTCAAAGGTGCCCGTGCATGTGGCGAACAAGCGGACGGTCGAGTCGCTGATCAAGGCCGGCGCGTTCGACACGATGGGGTCGACGCGGCGCGCACTCATGGAGATCCATGAGGATGCGACCGAGGCCGCCGTGCTCGACAAGCGCCGCGAGGCCAACGGCGAGGTCGGCTTCGACTTCGACTCGCTCTGGGGGGACGACGAGCCTCAGCAGGCGGCCAAGGTGCCCGAGCGGCCCGAGTGGACCAAGAAGGACAAGCTCGCTTTCGAGCGCGAGATGCTGGGGCTCTACGTGTCGGACCACCCGCTGGCCGGCCTCGAGATCCCGCTCGCGAAGCACGCATCGACGAGCATCCACGACCTGCTGGCCTCGGAGGACGTGGGCGACGGCGATCAGGTGACGATCGCCGGCCTCGTCACGAGCGTGCAGCATCGCGTGGCCAAGCAGAGCGGCAATCCCTACGGCATGATCACCGTCGAGGACTTCGACGGCGAGATCACGGTCATGTTCATGGGCAAGACCTACACCGAGTTCCAGCACATGCTGCAGGCCGACTCGATCCTCGTTGTGCGCGGCCGCGTGTCGCGGCGCGACGACGGCATGAACCTCCACGCGCAGTCCGCGTTCTCGCCGGATCTCGGCAGCATGGACGAGTCGAGCGCACTGGTGCTGATCATTCCAGAGCGGCGTGCGAGCGAGGCGCTCGTCGGCGAGCTCCTGCAGACCCTGAACCGCCACGCGGGCGAGACCGAGGTGTCGGTCAAGCTCCACAGCGGCACGGTGGCCAAGGTGTTCGAGGTGCCGCACACCGTACGGATCACCCCGGACCTGTACGGCGAGCTCAAGGGTCTCCTCGGGCCGCAGTGTCTCGGATGACAAGCGGGCGCGCGTGCGTCGGCGGATGTCGCCGCACGTCGCGCCGTCTCATCGGCGTCTCATGCGCCGTAGGTAATATCGGGTCGACGCGGGCCTCGGGAGCCCGCCGGAAGGAACGAACGTGACGGACGAGAAGCAGGACGCCAGCATCGACGAGGCGGTCGCGACCGAAGAGCCGCCGCAGTACGGTGTCGGGCCGTTCTCCATCCGCGAGGTCGCCCTCGCGGGAACGTGGATCGTCGCGTTCGTCGTGTCGTTCTTCCCGATCTACGGCCCATTCGAGTCGGCGCCGTCGGTCTGGACCGGCGGCATCGACTGGATCCTCATGATCGGCGTGCCGACCATCGCGGTGTTCCTCATCGTGCTGCGCCGTCTGTCACCGCAGGGCATCCGCCGCGTCGGCTCCCTCGGCATCGACCAGTTCGCGTCGGTCGCGTTCTCCGTCGCCAGCGTGCTCTGGCTGAGCCTGCTGTGGAACTCGTTCGTCCGCCTGTCGGTGGGGCAGATCTTCCTCGCCTCCTGGGTCGTGTGGGTGGAGTTCTTCCTCATGCTCGCCGGCGTCGTGCTCACGGTCGCCGCGCCGTTCATCGGCCCGTTCGCGCAGGACTTCCAGGGGCGCCCCGAGGTCCCGGCGCACCGCAGCGCCCGTCCGGTGCGGCCCGTGTCGCCGCGCCCAGCGCCCGTGCGCCCCGAGCCCGCCGCCGAGGCAGAGGCGGAATACACGCCCTACGCGCCCGCCGACACCGGCTCCACCGCGACGCCTGAAGCCGCGGCGAACGACGACTTCGCCACGACGGTGATCCCGATCGACGAGCAGGACGCCCCGACGGTCGAGGAGCAGGTCGCGCCGGCCCCGATCGAGCCCGCTCAGGCGCGGGAGTCCTTCGAGCACGTCGAGAACCCCACGTCCACCGTGGAACCCGCCGCGGCGACGGCGCCGCAGCACCAGGCCTTCTGGGCGCTCGTGCCCGAGGAGCGCGACATCGTGGACGAGATCGGCATCCCCGTGTTCCGCATCGGCCCGAGCGCATGGGCTCTCGTCATCGAGGACCGCGGCGAGGTGTTCGTGGTGCGCCACGAGGACGGCCGCATCGGCTACCTGCACGACGTCTCGGGCGTCACGCGCGGCTGACTCCGATCCGCCTCGCGATACCGTAGAAGGATGCTCCGGACGATCGACCTGCGCGGGCGTGCGCTCACGCCCGCGGAACTGCTCGCGACCGTTCCCCGTGCCGAGGCGGCGCGCACAGAAGCCCTCGCGACGGCCGCGCACATCGTGGACGACGTGGCTGCGCGCGGCGAGACCGCCCTCAGGGAGCAGGCGTCGACCTTCGACGGCGTGGCCGGGCACGACATCCGCGTCCCCGCCGCCCACCTCGACGAGGCGCTCGAGACGCTCGATCCCGCCGTGCGCGCCGCGCTCGAGCAGGCGATCGAGCGCGTGCGCGAGGCATCCGCCGCTCAGGTCCCTGCGCCGACGGTGACCCAGCTCGGTCCCGGCGCCCGGGTGACGCAGCGATGGCAGCCGGTGCGCCGCGTCGGCCTGTACGTCCCCGGCGGCAAGGCCGTGTACCCCTCGAGCGTCGTCATGAACGTCGTGCCGGCGCAGGTCGCGGGAGTGTCCGAGATCGCTCTGGCTTCGCCGCCGCAACGCGCGTTCGGCGGCCGTGTGCACCCGGTCATCCTCGGCGCCGCGAAGCTCCTCGGGGTGACCGAGGTGTACGCGATGGGCGGCGCCGGCGCGATCGGGGCTCTCGCCCACGGCGTGGCGTCGCTCGGTCTCGAGCCGGTCGACGTCGTCACCGGCCCCGGCAACAACTTCGTCGCCGCCGCCAAGCGCGCCGTGGCGGGTCTCGTCGGCACGGATTCCGAGGCGGGGGCCACCGAGATCCTCGTGGTCGCCGACGACAGCGCCGACGCGCGCCTGGTCGCGGTCGACCTCATCAGCCAGGCCGAGCACGACGAACAGGCCTCCGCCGTCCTCGTCACGACGTCGGAGCAGCTCGCGGCCGGAGTCCTCGAGGCCATCGCGCCCCGCGCCGCCGCGACACGTCACGCCGAGCGCGTCGCCGCGGCCCTCGCCGGCCCGCAGTCGGCGATCGTGCTGGTCGACGACCTCGCCGCGGCGACGGCGTTCAGCAACGCCTATGCGCCGGAGCACCTCGAGCTGCACCTCGCCGACCCGCGTCCCGAGGAGTTCGTTCACGCCGGCGCCGTGTTCGTCGGCGCGGATTCACCGGTGAGCCTCGGCGACTACCTCGCCGGCAGCAACCACGTGCTGCCGACCGGGGGACAGGCCCGCTACTCGGCGGGGCTCTCCGCCGCCACCTTCCTGCGCCCGCAGCAGGTCATCGAGTACGACCGCGATGCCCTCGCCGCCGTCCACGCCGCGATCGTGACGCTCGCCGAGGCGGAGGCGCTCCCCGCCCACGGCGAGGCCATCACGGCCCGTTTCGAGGACTGAGCCCGGATTCCCGGCGTAGGCTGTCTCTGCCATGCACTGCCCGTTCTGCCGCCACGCCGATTCGCGCGTCATCGACTCGCGCACCAGCGACGACGGTCTCAGCATCCGTCGCCGTCGTCAGTGCCCGCAGTGCGGAGGTCGTTTCACCACGATCGAGACCGCGAGCCTCAACGTCATCAAGCGCTCGGGCGTGATCGAGCCCTTCAGCCGGGAGAAGGTCATGTCTGGCGTGCGCAAGGCGTGCCAGGGGCGGCCCGTGACCGACGCCGACCTCGCGGTGCTCGCGCAGACCGTGGAAGAGAGCATCCGCCAGACCGGCGCCTCGCAGCTGGACGCGAACGAGATCGGTCTCGCGATCCTCGGCCCCCTGCGCGACCTCGACGAGGTCGCCTACCTCCGGTTCGCGAGCGTGTACCAGGCGTTCGACTCGCTCGAGGACTTCGAGACGGCCATCGAGCAGCTTCGGGTCGACCACGGACGCGCTCGCGCGCGCGACGAGAGCGCAACGGCCGCCACGGAGTGACCGGATAGCCTAGGAGGGATGTATCCCCTCCTCTTCCGCACCGTCTTGTCGCGCATGGACCCCGAGTCCGCCCACCATTCGGCGATGGCCGTGATACGGATGCTGGGGGTTCCACCGTTCTCTTGGGCCGCGCGTGCGATCACCCGACCTGCTCCCGAGCTGCGGACCACCGCGCTGGGGCTCGCCTTCGACTCGCCCTTCGGTGTCGCGGCCGGGTTCGACAAGGACGTGAAGGGGGCCTCGGGCCTCCACGCCCTCGGCTTCGGTCACGTCGAGGTCGGCACGGTGACGGCAATCCCGCAGGACGGCAACCCGCGCCCGCGGCTGTTCCGGCTCATCCCGGACCGCGCCGTCGTGAACCGGATGGGCTTCAACAACCACGGCGCGGAGGCCGCGGCCGCGCGTCTGCGGACGCTCCGCAAGCGCTCGCGCCGCACGGTGCTGGGCGTGAACATCGGCAAGAGCCGGGTCGTCGACGTCGCGGATGCGACCGCCGACTACGTCCGCAGCGCGACGCTGCTCGCGCCGCTCGCCGACTACCTCGTGGTGAACGTGTCGTCGCCGAACACGCCGGGGCTGCGCGGGCTGCAGGCCGTCGAGACCCTGCGTCCGCTGCTCGACGCCGTGCGCGACGCCGCGGGCGCGACGCCGCTGCTGGTGAAGATCGCGCCCGACCTCCCTGATGACGAGATCGTCGCGATCGCGCAGCTCGCGGTGGATGCCGGACTGTCCGGGATCATCGCGACCAACACCACGATCTCCCGCGACGGGCTCGTCACCGACCCCGCGACGGTGGCCGCGGCCGGCGACGGCGGGCTCTCCGGAGCGCCGCTGAAGGCGCGCGCGCTCGAGGTGCTGCGACTGCTGCGCCAGTCGGTTCCCGCCCACTTCGCGGTGATCTCCGTCGGCGGCGTCGAGACCGCCGCCGACGTGCAGGAGCGGTTGGATGCCGGAGCCACCCTCGTGCAGGGCTACACGGCCTTCCTCTACCGCGGCCCGCTGTGGGCGCGGCAGATCAACCGGGGCCTGGCGAGGCTCAGGCCGGCTTCTGACCGCGCTTGACCTGCGGCTTCGGAAGGCGGAGGAAGCGCATCTGGACGGTGCGCATGGCGGCGTACCAGCCGAGGCCCTTCTCGACCTTGCCCTCGCCGAACTTCTTCCTGACGGCGCGCTTGACGGTGATCGACGTGATCACCATGTCGCCGATGACGAAGAAGATGAAGATCCAGAGGCCCACGAACGCGTAGTACTGCAGGGCTGCGATCGGCAGGAACGTCGCCAGGATGACGAGCACCATCGCGGGCATGACCGCCTCGCCGAGGTGCCATCCGGCGTCGACCCAGTCGCGCACGAACTTGCGCTGCGCACCCTGGTCGCGCGCGGGGAGGTAGCGCTGGTCGCCGTTGGCCATGCCGATGCGGGCCTTCTCGCGCTGAGCGGCGAGATCCGCCTTGGCGCGTGCCTTCGCCTCCTTGGTGTCGGGCACGAGGGGGCGCTTGCGTGCGGCCTCCTGCTCGGCGCGGGAGGGAGTGGGGCGGCCCTTGTTCGAGGGGCCGGTGGGGACGCCGTTGAGCACGGTGCCCTCCGACGGTGCGTCGTTGGACGAAGGAGCTGCAGGTGTCTTGGCCACGGATGATCCTCGGAGTGCGGAGAAGGGGTGCACTTAAGATTACCCGCATGACCTCTGAGCTCTCCCGACAGGATGCTGTGCGCGAAGCCGCGGCTTCCGGCATCCCTTCCGCCCTCGCCGATCTCGGCAATCTCGTGCGCATCCCGTCCGTCGCGTTCCCCGGGTTCGACCCCGCGCAGGTGCAGCGCAGCGCCGAGGCGGTCGCCGAGCTCGCGCGCGAGACGGGGCTGTTCGAAACAGTGGAGATCCGCACGGCTGCCATCCCGGAGACGGGGGAGCGGGGCAACCCCGCGGTGCTCGCCACGCGGGCAGCGCGCAACGGCCGCCCGACGATCCTGCTCTATGCGCACCACGACGTGCAGCCGGTCGGCGACGAGGCGCTCTGGGAGTCGTCGCCGTTCGAGCCCACCGTCCGCGGCGGCCGGCTCTACGGCCGCGGCGCCGCCGATGACAAGGCGGGCATCATGGCCCACCTTGCGGCGCTGCGCGCGCTCAAGGAGGGCATCGGCGACGACTTCGACCTCGGTGTGGCGCTGTTCTTCGAGGGCGAGGAGGAGGCGGGCTCCCGGTCGTTCGCGCAGTTCCTCTCGGACAACGCCGATGCGCTCCGCGCGGACGTGATCGTCGTCGCCGACTCCGGCAACTGGGACGCCAAGACGCCGGCGCTCACGGTGTCGCTGCGCGGCAATACGCGCTTCACGCTCCGCGTGCGCACGCTCGAGCACGCCTCGCACTCCGGCATGTTCGGGGGAGCGGTGCCCGACGCCATGATGGCGACCGTCAAGCTACTGGCGACGCTGTGGGACGAGGACGGCGCGGTCGCGGTGGCGGGGCTGACCGAACGGGATGCCGAGACCCCGGAGTACAGCGAGGAGACGCTGCGCGACGAGGCCGGGCTGCCGGCCGGCGTCTCGCCCGTCGGCCGCGGCACGATCCTCAGCCGTATCTGGAACAAGCCCTCGATCACGGTGACGGGTATCGACGCGCCGAGCGTCGTGAACGCCTCGAACACGCTCAGCCCCGAGATCTCCGTCGTGATCAGCGCCCGCGTCGCGCCTGGTCAGCCCGCGCGCGAGGCGTACGCCGCCATCGAGGCGCACCTGCGCGCGCACGCGCCGTTCGGTGCGCAGCTGACCTTCAGCGACCAGGACTACGGCGACGCCTTCCTCGTCGACACCTCGGGCTGGGCAGTGGAGGCCGCACGCGAGGCGCTCCATGAGGGCTACGGCGTCGAGTCCGTCGACATCGGCGTAGGCGGGTCGATCCCGTTCATCGCCGATCTCGTACGCGAGTTCCCGGGCGCCCAGATCCTCGTGACCGGCGTGGAGGATCCGCACGCCAAGGCCCACAGCCCCAACGAGTCGCTGCACCTCGAGACCTTCCGCAATGCCGTGCTCTCCGAGGCGCTCCTGCTCGAGAAGCTCGACGCGCGTACGTCGCAGGCGTGGCACGACGGCTCCGGGATCGGCGCGAATGCGCCGCTCCCGGAGCCTTTGGCCAGCGGGCACGCGTAGAATCGTCGCATCCCGCCGCCTGAGTGGATGATCGATCCGGGGCGGCCCTTCCGGAGGAGTGCCATGACCGACACCGCACTGACGACCGAGCAGACCGCCCGCGAACACGGTGTGCTGCTGACCGACGCCGCCGCCGGCAAGGTCAAGAACCTGCTCGAGCAGGAGGGACGCGACGATCTGCGCCTGCGCGTCGCCGTGCAGCCCGGCGGGTGCAGCGGCCTGATCTATCAGCTCTACTTCGACGAGCGCTACCTCGACGGCGACAAGACGGTCGACTTCGACGGCGTCGAGGTGATCGTCGACGACATGAGCGTTCCGTACCTCGACGGCGCCACGATCGACTTCAAGGACACCATCTCGGAGCAGGGCTTCACGATCGACAACCCCAATGCGGCCGGGTCGTGCGCGTGCGGCGACAGCTTCCACTGATCGCTAACGATCCGATACTTTTCCGGCGGGTCCGGCGCGCTTCGATTCGCGCCCGGGCCCGCCTTTTTCCGTCTCCTCGACACGACCCAACCTGAGCGGATGGCCTGAATCGCCTGGGCGGTTGCCCTAGACTGACGTGAGTCCTGTTCGTGATCGGAAAGGTGCACCGTGCCTTCGAAACGCCGTATCCGCTGGGCCGTTCTCCCACTCGGGATCGCAGCGGCTGCAGTCCTCGCCGGATGCACCCCGACCGAGCTGCACGGCTTCCTCCCCGGGTTCACCGAAGACGGCCAGCCGGCCACCAACCACGTCGACATGGTCGCGGGTCTCTGGGTGAACTCGTGGATCGTGCTGCTCGTCGTCGGCGTCATCACGTGGGGCCTCATGGGATGGGCGGCGATCGCGTACCGGCGTCGCAAGGGCCAGATGGGTCTTCCCGTCCAGCTGCGCTACAACATGCCGATCGAGATCTTCTACACGATCGTCCCGCTGATCCTCGTGGTCGGCTTCTTCGCCTTCACCGCGCGCGACCAGGCGATCCTCGAGACGCAGTACGACGAGCCCGATGTGTCGATCACGGCGATCGGCAAGCAGTGGTCGTGGGACTTCCAGTACGACGGCGCCAGCGACGACGAGACCGTCTGGACGATGGGCGTCCAGGCGCAGACCGACGAGCGCGGCGACGTCATCAGCGAGCTGCCGACCCTCGTCCTTCCGGTCAACGAGTCGGTCAAGATCAAGCTGCAGTCGCGTGACGTCATCCACTCGTTCTGGATCATCGACTTCCTTTACAAGAAGGACATGTACATCGGCAGGGACAACTACTGGTCCTTCACGCCGACCCGCGAGGGCGAGTACGCCGGCAAGTGCGCCGAACTCTGCGGCGAGTACCACTCGATGATGCTGTTCAACGTCAAGGTCGTCAGCGCAGCCGAGTACGAGGACTACCTCGCCACGCTGCGCGAGGCGGGCCAGACCGGCGACATCAACGACGCCTACGACCGTCTGCAGAACGCGCCCGGCACGGGCGCTCAGGGCGAGGGATCCGAAGAGGGAGACAACTGATCATGGCGACGACGCTTCCGCTCCAGGAGACGACGCAGGGTCGCCCCACCACCCTGCCGCCGCGTCAGGCCGCACTGCTCAGCGCATCGCGCGTCGAGCAGAAGGGCAACATCATCGTCAAGTGGATCACCTCCACCGACCACAAGACGATCGGGTACCTGTACCTCATCTCCTCCGTCATCTTCTTCCTCCTGGGTGGAGTGATGGCGCTGATCATCCGTGCAGAGCTCTTCGAGCCCGGGATGCAGATCATCCCGACCAAGGAGCAGTACAACCAGCTGTTCACGATGCACGGCACGATCATGCTGCTGATGTTCGCGACGCCGCTGTTCGCGGGCTTCGCGAACGCGATCCTGCCGCTGCAGATCGGGGCGCCCGACGTCGCCTTCCCGCGTCTGAACGCCTTCGCCTTCTGGCTGTTCCTCTTCGGCTCGACGATCGCCGTCTCGGGATTCCTCACCCCCCAGGGTGCTGCCGCGTTCGGCTGGTTCGCCTATCAGCCCCTCGCGAACGCCTCGTTCTCCCCGGGGGTGGGTGGCAACCTCTGGATGCTCGGCCTCGGCATGAGCGGTTTCGGCACGATCCTCGGTGCCGTGAACTTCATCACGACGATCATCACGATGCGCGCGCCCGGCATGACCATGTGGCGCATGCCGATCTTCTCGTGGAACACGCTGATCACCAGCATCCTGGTGCTGATGGCGTTCCCGGTCCTCGCCGCCGCCATCCTCGCGGCCGCTGCCGACCGCGTCCTCGGCGCCCACATCTACGACCCGGCCAACGGCGGTGTGCTCCTCTGGCAGCACCTGTTCTGGTTCTTCGGTCACCCCGAGGTCTACATCATCGCGCTGCCGTTCTTCGGCATCGTGTCGGAGATCTTCCCGGTCTTCAGCCGCAAGCCGATCTTCGGCTACAAGACGCTCGTCTACGCGACGATTGCGATCGCCGCCCTGTCGGTGGCGGTGTGGGCTCACCACATGTACGTCACCGGCGCGGTGCTGCTGCCGTTCTTCGCCCTGATGACGATGCTGATCGCAGTTCCCACGGGCGTGAAGATCTTCAACTGGATCGGCACGCTCTGGCGAGGCTCGGTGACGTTCGAGACCCCGATGGTCTTCGCCCTCGGCTTCCTGGTGTCGTTCGTGTTCGGTGGTCTCACCGGCGTGATCCTCGCGTCGCCGCCGCTGGACTTCGCCCTGTCCGACTCCTACTTCGTCGTGGCGCACTTCCACTACGTCGTGTTCGGCACCGTCGTGTTCGCGATGTTCGCGGGCTTCTACTTCTGGTGGCCGAAGTGGACCGGGCGCATGCTCAACGAGCGTCTCGGCTACGTCCACTTCTGGATGCTGTTCATCGGCTTCCACATGACGTTCCTCATCCAGCACTGGCTCGGCGTCGACGGAATGGTGCGCCGTTACGCGGACTACTCCGAGGCCGACGGGTGGACCTGGCAGAACCAGGTGTCGACGATCGGGGCCATCATCCTCGGCGCCTCGATGATCCCGTTCCTGTTCAACGTGTGGATCACGTCGCGCAAGGCACCCAAGGTCACCGTGAACGACCCGTGGGGCTACGGCGCATCGCTCGAGTGGGCGACCTCCTGCCCGCCCCCGCGTCACAACTTCACGTCGATCCCGCGCATCCGCAGCGAGCGGCCCGCGTTCGACCTGAACCACCCCGAGGCGGGTATCCCGGTCGGCGTCGGTCCTGCGAAGGACGCCCCCGAAGCCCCGGTCTCCGACCTTGCCGATGGAGAGGTGAAGTAAGGTGCGCACGAACACCGGACTCTGGTGGCTGCTGGCGATCTTCTTCCTGGCGGTGGCCGTCGTCTACACCGGGTGGAACATCATCGCCCACCCCGACGTGCCGTGGTACCACGGCATCGAGTGGGTCGGCAGCGTCGCGCTGCTGTTCACCGCACTGATGGGCGCGCTGATCGCGTTCTACATCGGCAAGGTGCACAAGGCACAGGGCGGCGAACTCCCCGAGGACGTCCTCACCTCCGACATCGACGACGGCGACCCTGAGCTCGGCGAGTTCAGCCCGTGGTCGTGGTGGCCGATCGTCCTGGCCTTCTCGGCCGCGCTCGGCATGATCGGCCTCGCGGTCGGCGCCTGGATGATGCCCATCGGCATCGCCGTCTTCGTCGTCGCGATCGTCGGCTGGGTCTACGAGTACTACCGCGGTTATTTCGCCCGCTGATCCGGCGCTGCCGGCCCGAATGGCTCATCGCGTGACGCGCACGGGAGCCCGTCTGTGACGGGTCCCCGTGCGCTTCTGCGTGCGACTGCCTGCTCCGACATCGGCCCGCACCGCCGGACGAATCAGGATGCCGCGTTCACGGCCTCGTGGGGCGCCGCCGTGGCCGACGGCGTCGGAGGGGGACCCGCCGGCGACCTCGCCTCGGCGGCTTTGATCCACCGGTTGGCCGCGGGCCGCCTCGACGGTCTCGAGCCGGTGCAGCTCGCCGATGCGGTGCGGTCGGCCAACTGGGACCTCCGCGCCCATGTCGAGCGCGATCCGTCGCTGAGCGGCATGGCCACCACGTTCACGGGGCTCTTCGCGGCGCGTGACGGCGGGCTTCTGCTGGCCCATACCGGAGACTCCCGGGCGTACCGCCTGCGAGACGGCGAGCTCGCACAGGCGAGCAGGGACGATTCGCTCGTGCAGGCACTGGTCGACCGCGGGATCGTCTCGCTCACGGATGCCGCTTCCCACCCTCGTCGAAACATCATCACCGCCTCGCTGAGCGGCGCCGAACGTGACGCCGCCGCGGTGACCGCTCACGATGCGCGGGCCGGCGACAGGTGGCTGCTGTGCAGCGACGGCCTCACAGACTACGTCCCGGATGCCGAGATCCGCGACCTTCTTCTGGAGTTCCCGCATGCGGGAACGGCGGTCGAGGCGTGTGTGGCGGTGGCCCTCGAAGCCGGTTCCTCTGACAACGTCACCGTGGTCGTCTGCGACGTCGTCCTGTCTGCCGGCGAGGTCGGCGGCGCGCCCGCGCAGACGACGTTCTACGGGGCGGCCGCCGACCGGTTCATGGAAGGGCTGGAGTCGGCTTGAGCCGGGCGCTCAGCCTGCGACGGGCGCGCGGACGACCATCACCTGGGCGTCGAACACGCGGGGGAGTGCGCCCTCATCGTTCTCCGTCGGCTGGCCTTCGCGCACCCAGTACTCGTAGCCACCGATCATCTCCTTGACGGAGTAGCCGAGCTTGGCGAACTCGATGGCGCCCTTCGCACCCGCGTTGCAACCGGGACTCCAGCAGTAGACGACGACGGGGGTCGACCTGTCGATCTCGCGCGGTGCGCGATCGGCGATCTCGCGGTACGGCATGTGGATCGCGCCACGGATGCGTCCCTGCGCCCATGCCTCTCCGCCTCGGACGTCGACGAGGACGACCTGCTCGCCGGCCTTCTGAGCGGCGTACACGTCGGAGGAGTCTGTTTCGAGGGCGAGTTTGGCGGAGAAGTACGAGAGGGCATCGGTCATGCGTCCACGCTAAGTCAGCATCCGTGTCTCGACCGTCGGAAGCGCGGTCAGACGTCGTCTGATTCCTGCCGATCGGCGGCGCCCGCCACGTGCTCGCTGCAGCGGACGACAGATGCCCCGGCACGATCGTGGAGATCGTGCCGGGGCATCCGTCTGCGAGTGCGGCGACCCTACTGGTCGGACTCCTTCTCGCGGTTGCGCGGAGCCTTCGTGCCGGGCTCGGGCTCGGGAACGATGACGTTCGAGGGGCGCACCGGCACCTCGCCGTGCTTCCCGTCGTCGAGCGGCTTGTGCGGGGCGTCCGGGACGCCGGCACGCTCGTGAGCAGCCTGGATCTCGAGGTCTTCCTCGGCCGCGATGTGGTCGAGGTCGTGGTGCTGGTGAGCCAGCGCCGCGTCGAGCTCCGCCTGCGTGACGGGCGTGAGGCGGTCCTCGAAGAACCAGCGCGAGATGGACGCGCGGAGGTTCTCGTGCCACGGGATCTGACCCTTGGCGTTCGGACGCACCACGAGCGGCTCGTAGGTGTCGAAGTCGGCCAGCTTGAAGCGCTCGTAGTCGTCGACAGGCTGGTGCACCTCGATGTACTCGCCACCGGGGAGGCGGACGATGCGGCCCGACTCGTAGCCGTGCAGCGAGATCTCGCGGTCCTTCTTCTGCAGCGCGATGCAGATGCGCTTGGTGACGAAGTACGCGATCACCGGGCCGAGGATCAACAGCGCCTGGAGCGTGTGGATCACGCCTTCCATCGTCAGCCAGAAATGCGTGGCGATGATGTCGGAGGCGGCCGCGGCCCACAGCACCGCGTAGAACGTGACGCCGGCCGCGCCGATCGCGGTGCGGGTCGCGGAGTTGCGCGGACGCTGGGCGATGTGGTGCTCGCGCTTGTCGCCGGTGACCCACGCCTCGATGAAGGGGTAGATCAGGACGAGCACGATGAACAGGCCGAGCACGACGAGCGGCACGATGATGTTGAACGACCACGTGCGGTCGAGGAACACGATCTCCCAGCCCGGCGGAACCAGGCGCAGGGCGCCGTCCGCGAACCCGATGTACCAGTCCGGCTGGGTGCCCGCGGAGACGGGGGACGGGTCGTACGGGCCGTAGTTCCAGATCGGGTTGATCGTGAACAGCGAGGCGATGAGTACGATCACGCCGAACGTGATGAACAGGAACCCGCCCATCTTCGACATGTAGACCGGCATCATCGGGTAGCCCACGACGACGCTGTTCGTGCGGCCGGCGCCGGCGAACTGCGTGTGCTTGTTGATCACCATCAGCATGAGGTGGAGCACCAGCAAGCCGACGAGGATCGCGGGCAGCAGCAGGATGTGCAGCGTGTACAGGCGGCCGACGATCGCGTCGCCAGGGAACTGTCCGCCGAACAGCAGGAACGAGGTCCAGGTTCCGATGATCGGGATGCCCTTGACCATGCCGTCGATGATGCGGAGGCCGTTGCCCGAGAGCACGTCGTCGGGGAGCGAGTAGCCGGTGAAGCCCTCGCCCATCGCGAGGATGAACAGGATGAATCCGATCACCCAGTTGAGCTCGCGCGGCTTGCGGAACGCACCCGTGAAGAACACGCGCAGCATGTGCACGCCGATGCCGGCGACGAACACCAGCGCGGCCCAGTGGTGCATCTGCCGGACGAGGAGACCGCCGCGCAGATCGAAAGAGATCTCGAGGGTCGAAGCCATGGCGGCCGACATCTCGATGCCGCGCATCGGCAGGTAGGCGCCGTTGTAGTGCGTCTCGACCATCGACGCCTGGAAGAAGAACGTCAGGAACGTGCCCGAGAGGAGCACGACGACGAACGCCCACAGGGCGATCTCGCCCAGCATGAACGACCAGTGGTCGGGGAAGATCTTGCGGCCGAGCTCCTTGACGAAGCCGGAGAGGCTCGTGCGCTCATCGATGTAGTTCGCGGTGGCGCCGATGAAGCGGCCGCCCAGCGGACGGTCGCCGTTGCGTGAGACGGGAGCCACAGGAGCCGCAGGCTGCTCAGTGACGGTTGAGGTGCTCAATGACGCTCCCAGAAGCTCGGGCCGACGGGTTCGAGGAAGTCGCTGCGGGCCACCAGGTAGCCCTCGTCGTCGACGGTGATGGGCAGCTGCGGCAGCGGGCGCGCCGCCGGGCCGAAGATGACCTTCGCGTGGTCGGTCACGTCGAACTGCGACTGGTGGCACGGGCACAGCAGGTGGTGGGTCTGCTGCTCGTAGAGCGCGACCGGGCAGCCGACGTGTGTGCATACCTTCGAGTACGCGACGATGCCGTTGTACGACCACTCCTTGCGGTCCTCGGACTCGGTGAGCTGCTCGGGGAGCAGGCGCACCAGGAGCACGAGCGCCTTGGCCTTCTCGTCGAGGTAGCCCTCGCTGTGCGAGACATCGGCGAGTGCTTCGGGGATGACGTGCACCGCGGAGCCGAGGGTGAGGTCGGCCGCCTTGATGGGCTCGCCCGACGGGTCGTGAGCCAGGCGCATGCCCTCCTTCCACATGGTGTGCTCGAGGAGGTACACGGGGTCGCCGGCGTGCGGCTTCTCCGGCGAGTTGAACGGAGCGAGGCCGCGGAAGAGCACGACGCCGGGCACGACCGATGCCACGAGGGCGGCGATCAGCGAGTTGCGGACCATCGCACGTCGGCCGAAGCCCGACTCTGCGTCCGCGTCGGCGAAGGCCTTGATCGCGGCCTCACGCGTCGTGTCGCGGCCGCGCGTCGCGTGACGGGGCTCGACGAACTCCCTGTCGGACATGACGGCCTTCGACCAGTGGATCGCGCCCACGCCGATGGCCAGCAGCGCGAAGGCGATGCCGAGTCCGATGAAGAGGTTGTTGTTGCGGATGTCGACGATCCGCCCGCTCTCGATCGGGAAGAGCATGTAGGCGGCGATCGCCCAGATGCTGCCGGCGATCGACAGGTAGAAGAGCGTGTAGATGGCGCGGACCGCGCGCTTCATCGAAGCGGGGTCCTTGTCGGTCATCCGCTCGCGGTGCGGGGGGAGGCCAGGGTTGTGCACCGGGTCGGTGACCGCCACAGCGAGCCCGGGGGAGGGCTTCCAGGAAGCCCTCTCGTGCTCTAGCGGGTCGTCCTCGTGGGCCATGCTGCTCCTCGTCAAGTCTTACGTGTGTCGTTCGTCGATCAGTTGGACTTCGCCGTGATCCACACGGTGATGGCGATCAGCGAGCCGATGCCGAAGATCCAGATGAAGAGGCCCTCCGAGACGGGGCCGAGCGAGCCGAGCGTGAATCCGCCCGCAGACTCGTTATCCTGCAGGTACAGCAGGTAGGTGATGATGTCGCGCTTCTCTTCGGTGGTCAGCGTCATGTCGTTGAACACCGGCATGTTCTGCGGACCCGTGACCATCGCCGCGTACATGTTCAGCGGGGTAGTGGTGTGAAGGTTGGGGGCGTACTTGCCCTCCGTGAGCGCACCGCCGGCGCCGGCGACGTTGTGGCACATGGCGCAGTTGATGCGGAAGAGCTCGCCACCCTCGGACGCGCTGCCGCCGCCGTCGAGGACCTCGTCGTCGGGGTAGGTCGGGCCGGGCGCGATCGACTGGACGTAGGCGCCGATCGCGGTGATCTGCTCCTCGGTGAACTGCGCGGGCTTCTGCGGAGCCTGCGGGCCCTGCATCTGCAGCGGCATGCGCCCGGTGCTCATCTGGAAGTGCACGGCGAGCTCGCCCACGCCGTAGAGCGACGGGCCGTCCTCGGTTCCCTGCACATCCAGGCCGTGGCACGTGGCGCAGTTGGCCTGGAACAGCTTCTTGCCGTCTTCGACGGTGAGCGCGGAGTTCGTGACGGTCTCGGGAGTCGTGGCCGCCATCGCGGCGGATGCCCCGGCGTAGACGCCGCCCGTGATGAGCAGGCCGATGCCGATCAGTGCGGCTGCAGCCCAGGGGCTGCGGCGGCCTTTCGAGCGGCGCGTGGTCTGTCGTGCCATGTCGGGTTTCAGCTCCGCTCTCACTTGAGGAAGTAGATGACGAGGAAGAGGGCGATCCAGACGACGTCGACGAAGTGCCAGTAGTACGACACGACGATCGAGGACGTCATCTCTTTGCGCCCGAAGTTCTTGACGGCGTATGCGCGGCCGATGACGAGGAGGAAGGCGATGAGGCCGCCCGTCACGTGCAGAGCGTGGAAGCCGGTGGTGAGGTAGAAGGCCGACGCGTACGAGTTCGCGCTGATCGGCATGCCCTCCGTGACGAGCTGGGCGTACTCCCACACCTGGCCCGAAACGAAGATCGCGCCGAGAGCGAAGGTCAGCCAGAACCACTCGACCATGCCCCAGCCGAGCCAGCCGCGCTTCTTCGTCGAGTAGGGCTGGAAGCGCTCTGCGGCGAACACGCCCATCTGGCACGTGACCGAGGACAGCACGAGGATGATCGTGTTGACGGTCGCGTACGGGATGTTCAGCAGCTGCGTCTCCTGCGCCCACAGTTCGGGCGAGGTGTTTCGCAGGGTGAAGTAGATCGCGAAGAGGCCCGCGAAGAACATCACCTCGCTGCCGAGCCACACGATGGTTCCGACAGCGACCGGATCCGGCCGCTTGACGGACCGCATGGCCTGGGAGTAGGTCGCTGTGGAGGTCGTCACGCTCCCCATTATGGCCGATTCGAAGCCGCGATTTTCGCATCGGAGGGCATGACTTCGCCTGCTCCGGAACTTAGGGGAGCCTAAAAGGACACTGCGACTTCGCCGTGAACCCGTGGTGAAGACGCAGAATCGCCCCGCGCGGGCCGCCGTGTCACGAAACGGTTCCGATTCCCGAGCCCGGCTAGGCTTCTCGGTTATGGCGGAGCTGTACACCTGGCCGGGAATCCTCACCACGCTGCTCGAGCGGCGCGACCTCACCGTCTCGGAGTCGACGTGGGCGATGCGGCAGATCATGTCGGGCACCGCCACCCCCTCGCAACTGGCGGGATTCCTCGTCGCGCTGCGGGCCAAGGGCGAGACCGTGGACGAGATCGTCGGCTTCCGCGACGCGATCCTCGAGGCCGCGCTCCCGCTGCCCGTCGACGCGGCCGTCCTCGACATCGTGGGCACCGGCGGCGACCGCTTCGGCACCGTGAACGTGTCGACGATGTCGGCCCTCGTGGCGGCAGCATCCGGGATCCCGGTCGTCAAGCACGGCAACAAGGCGGCCAGCTCCTCATCGGGCTCGTCGGACGTGCTGGGCGCACTCGGGGTCGACCTCGCGCTGTCCCCGGACGCCGTGGCCGAGACCCTCTCCCGCGCGGGCATCACATTCGCGTTCGCGGGCGCGTTCCACCCCGGGTTCAAGAACGCCGCGGCGACGCGGAGCGAGCTCGGCGTCCCCACGGTCTTCAACTTCCTCGGCCCGCTGTGCAACCCGGCGCGTGCCGAGGCGAACGCCGTCGGCGTCGCCCATCTCGACCGGGTGCCGCTCATCACCGGCGTGTTCCGCACGCGCGGCGCGACGGCGCTGGTGTTCCGCGGCGACGACGGTCTCGACGAGCTCACGACGACCGGTCACAGCCGAGTGTGGGAAGTCAGCCGCGGCGACATCCACGAGCACGATCTGGACCCGCGCGACCTCGGCATCCCGCTCGCCGACATCGACGACCTGCTGGGCGGCGACCCGGCCCACAACGCCGACGTGGTGCGGCGGGTGCTCGGCGGCGAGGAGGGCGCGGTGCGCGACATCGTGCTGCTCAACGCGGCCGCGGGCATCGTCGCCTACCGGCTGTTCCGCGACGCCGCACAGGTGCAGCGGCCGATCCTCGAGCGCCTCGCCGAAGCAAGGGACGACGCCGCCGCCGCGATCGACAGCGGCGCAGCGACCGCCACGTTGGACCGCTGGGTCGAGACGACGCGCGCACTCGCCTCCTGAATCCGGCGCCGTGCGGGGGTTTTCTCCGGCGCGCGCTCTTCCGCCGCGCCGCGCCGCGCCGCTAGCGTGTGGCTCAACGACCGCATCCGAGGAGGACGCATGAGTGAGGAAGAGCCCCGCACCACCGACGTGATCGAGCCCCCCGAGAAGAAGGTCGGCCTGGTGAAGGCGGTCGGCATCATCGGGATCATCGGCGGCATCCTGCTGATCGTCGTCGGCATCATCGCGTGGATCGGCGTGACGACCCAGCTCACGGCCGAGAACATCACCATCCCGGACGATGCGGCAGCCTTCCAGGGCCAGCAGGTCACAGGTCCCTTCACCGCGTACGTGCAGGCCGACATCATCAACACCCATGCTCTCGAGGCGTCGGGCGGCAAGACGTACGCCGAGCTCGACCAGGACGACCCGGTGCGGGCGACCGTGATGCAGGCGTCGTTCCTGCGCGCTTCCCTCTTCACCTCGGTCGTCGCCTATGGCGTCGCGCTGTTCGCCGCCGGAATGGGCGTGCTCGCGATCCTGTTCGGCTGGGCCATCCACCGGTTGGCGAGCGTGCCGGTGGTGATCCGGCGCTCCACCGTCGCCTGATCGGCAGCCCCGCCGCACGTGAACCCCTACGACGCGCTCACCGAGATCGCCACGCTCCTCGAGCGTGAGCGCTCGTCCCGGTACAAGTCGAAGGCGTTCCGTGCGGCGGCCGACGCGATCGACGGCTTGAGCGACGCAGAGCTGCGGGACACCGCGGCTCTGCGTCGCCGCAAGGGGATCGGCGACTCCACCTTCGCCGTGATCCAGCAGGCGCTGGCAGGCGAGGTGCCGGGGTACCTCGTCGACCTGCGCGAGCGGGCGGGGGTGCAGCGCACATCGACCCTCCGGCCGCTGCTGCGGGGCGACCTGCACTCGCACAGCGACTGGTCCGACGGCCTCACCTCCATCGACCTCATGGTCGACGCGGCGAGAGCACTCGGCCACGAGTACCTCGCCCTGACCGACCACTCGCCGCGGCTGCGCGTCGCGAACGGGCTGTCGCCCGAGCGCCTGCGCTCCCAGCTCGAGGTCGTCGCGGGCATGAGCGGCGACGGATTCACGCTCCTCTCGGGCATCGAGGTCGACATCCTCGAGGACGGCACCCTCGACCAGGAACCGGACCTCCTCGCCGAACTCGGCGTCGTGGTCGCATCCGCCCACTCCAAGCTGCGCATGGAGCGCGGTCCGATGACGCGGCGCCTGGTCGCGGCGGTGTCGAGCGCCCACATCGATGTGCTCGGACACGTCACCGGCCGCCTCGTCGAGGGGTCGCGCGGAACGCGGCCGCCTTCGACCTTCGATGCGCGGGCCGTGTTCGAGGCCTGCGAGGCCCACGGCGTCGCGGTGGAGATCAACTCCCGGCCGGAGCGGCAGGACCCGCCGGACGACCTGATGGCACTGGCGCTGGAGATCGGATGCCTCTTCTCGATCGATTCGGACGCCCATGCGCCCGGCCAGCTCTCGCTGCTGGACTACGGCGCCGAGCGTGCCGAGCGCATCGGCGTGCCGCCCGAGCGCATCGTCACGACGTGGCCGCTGGACAAGCTGCGCGCGTGGACCGGACGCGACCGCGGCGCCTGAGTCCGTTGTGACGGATCCAGCGCGACAGTCGCGCCCGGGCGCTCACTGGGCCGCGTTCGCGCGGAGCACTTCGAGGCGAGCGCGGTACTCGGTCTCGTCGATGTCGCCCTTTGCGAAACGCTCGGCGAGCGTCGTCTCGGCCTGACGGGCGGGGTTGCGGCCGTACGGACCGTATCCGTTCTCCGCGGCTGAGCGCCGCCAGCGGCGGCCGAAGACTGCGAAGAGGATCGCGAACAGGGCGATCCAGAACAGCGGGATCAGAAGGAACCACCAGCCGAACCCCCACGGGGCGGCGAAGTGGGTGGCCACGATCCCTGAGCCGGCATCGAGCACGGTGGCGAGTGCAATGGACATGCGGATTCCTCTCTCGGAGCCGGCCCCGCCGGGGAGGGCGACCGGATGCCTCGAGTCAACGCGGGTGGCGGCATCCGTGAATCCGACCGTCGGAGCGATCTCGACTGCTCTCGGGGGAGTACCGCAGCCGCGATCACCGGGGTTGTGAGCCGACGAGCCCCGATTCGTACGCGACGATCACGAGACGCACCCGATCCCGGGCGTAGAGCTTCTGCATGATGCGCGACACGTGCGTCTTCGCGGTGAGCGGCGAAAGATGCAGGCGGGCGCCGATCTCGTCGTTCGTCAGCCCTTCGGCGACGAGGCGCAGGACGTCGACTTCGCGCTCGGTGAGGGTCTCGAGGAGCCGGGGATCGGGGATCGCGCGCAGGCCCGACGCGGCCCGGTCGAGCAGCGTGCGGGTGACCCCGGGGGACAGGAGCGCGTCGCCGGCGGCCACGGCGCGGACCGCGCGGATGAGGTCGGCGGGCTCGGTGTCCTTCACCAGGAACCCGCTGGCGCCGGCGAGCACCGCACGGATCACGTACTCGTCGAGTTCGAAGGTGGTCACGATCACGACCCGCACACCGGCCAGGTCAGGGTCGGCGGCGATCTGCTCGGCGGCCCACAGGCCGTCGCCGTCCGGCATGCGGATGTCGACGAGCGCGACGTCGACGTCTGTCGTGCGGAGCGCGCGCAGCAGCTCCTGGCCGCCGGATGCCTCCGCCACGACCTCGATGCCGGGCTCCGAGTCCAGGAGCGCCCGGAACCCTGCCCGCACGAGCTGGTGGTCGTCGGCGAGGGCCACCCGGATCATGCCGCGCCCTGCCAGGGAAGACGCGCGACCACGGCGGTGCCGCGTGTGCCGCTGTCGACGGTCAGGAAGCCGCCCGCGAGCTCGGCGCGCTCGCGCATGCCGCGCAGGCCCCCGCGCTCGGACGCGGTCGCGGGGATGCCGGCACCGTCGTCGGCGACCGTGAGGACGAGGTCGTCGGCGTCGTGCTCGACCGTCACCGTGGCGTGCGAGGCCGCCGAATGGCGGACCACGTTGGTGAGCGCCTCCTGCGCGATGCGGTAGGCCGTCGTCTGCACCGCGCTGGGCGGCGTGTCTCCTGCGAGGCGGTCGTCGAGCGCGACGCTCAGGCCCAGCCCGGTGCGGCCGGCGACGAGGCCGGGCAGCTGCGCGAGCTGCGGCTGCGGCGTGAGCGGCGCGGTGTCGGGCGCGCCGATCTCGTCGCCGCGCAGGAACGCGAGCACGCCGCGCACCTCGTCGAGGCCGGTCGCGCTGAGGGTGCGGATGTTCCCGAGCGCCTCACGTGCCCGCTCCGGCTCGCGGTCGAAGAGGTGCAGCCCCATCCCGGACTGCACGGCGATCTGGCTCAGCGAATGCGCGAGCACGTCGTGCAGCTCCCGGGCGATGCGCGAGCGCTCCTCCTGCTCGGCGGCGCGGCGTCGCGCGACCAGCTGCGTGCGGCGCTCCTCGGCGCCGCGGATGCGCGCCTTCACTCCCTCGCCGACGACGAAGCACAGCGCGAGGCCCACGGTGGCGAAGGCGATGCGCGCGGGGTGCCACGACACACCGACGAAGTCCGCCCCGACGACGACGCCGAGCCAGGCCACGCCGACCGAGACGAGCGCCCATACCCGCGCGCCGCGGACGACGGCGCCGACGATCGCGAAGACCAGGGCGACGGGCGGCGGCCCGCCCACGGGCGCGATCAGCAGGTCGACGCCGCTCAGCGCGGCCACGGCCGCGACGGTGGGCCCGGGCAGTCGCCGCGCCGCCAGGAGGAGGAGAGCGGATGCTGCGGCCAACGTCAGGCTCGTCGCCGCGGCGGCGACGGGCACGCGCTGCCACCACGACAGCGCGATGGTGCCGGGCACCTGCACGAGGAGCGAGACGAAGACCGGGACGAGGAGCACGACGGCCGCCGGTGGGTGAAAGCGCGGGCCGAACTCGTCGGTGCTCGAGGCGCGGAGCCGGTGACGGCTCGCACTCGGATCGTGACGCACGGGCCCGGGCATGCGCACGATGCTACGCCGCGCCCCTCTGTGAGGAATCTGACCGCGGGAGCCCCGCGCGTACTCCCCGGGGAGTACGCGCGGCGCGCGCGAAGGGGTCAGACGGTGTCGAGGGCGTCGATGATGCGGTTCATCGACGCGCCCAGCGCCCACTGCTCAGCGAGGGATGCGGCATCCGCCTTGCCCGGCTCGGTGAGTGGTCGCAGACGCGGGTCGGGCACGTCGAGCGGGAGGTCGCGCACGACGGCCACCACTTGAGGCGCGACGGCGAGATAGGGCAGGCCCGCGAGCAGCTTGGAGCGCACGCCCGCGGACATGCCCTCACCGAGCTCGGCCGCGGCGAGGATCCCGGCGAGATCGCCGTGGGTCGCCAGGAGCCCGGCGGCGGTCTTCTCGCCGATCCCGGCGACGCCGGGCAGCCCGTCGGACGAGTCACCCCGGAGTGTGGCGAAGTCCGCGTACTGCGAAGGAAGGACGCCGTACTTGGCGACCACGGACGCATCGGTGAGCACCTCGAGGTTGCTCATGCCGCGCGCGGTGTAGATCACGCGGACATCGCGCTCGTCGTCGACGAGCTGGAAGAGATCGCGGTCGCCCGTGACGATGTCGACCGGCATGGTCGCGGCGGAGGCGAGGGTGCCGATGACGTCGTCGGCTTCGTGGGCGGTGGCGCCGACGATGCGGATTCCGAGGGTGTCGAGCGCCGCGCGGATGACGGGAACCTGCACCTCGAGCGGATCTGGCACCTCTTCGACGTCGGGTCCGCCCGCGACGACCTCGGCGACGCGATGCGTCTTGTAGGTCGGGATGAGGTCGACGCGCCACTGCGGTCGCCAGTCGTCGTCCCAGCATGCGACGAGGTGTGTGGGGCGGTAGGTCGTGACGAGCCGCGTGATGATGTCGAGGAACCCGCGGACGGCGTTGACGGGTGTGCCGTCCGGCGCGCGGACGGTGTCGGGCACCCCGTAGAACGCGCGGAAGTACAGGGATGCGGAGTCGAGCAGCATGAGGCGGTCGGTCACGCGTTCATCCTGGCATGCGCCGCCGACGTGCACCCGGGCCACGTGAACGCGACGGCCGGTGGCGCGAGCGGCCCGGCCGCAATTCTCACGCGCCCCGCTACCCTCCGTTCACCTGCCGGACCAGCCGCGGTCGCACGGCGGGACCCATCGCGTTCACGTCCGCCGCTCACCGTGGGGAGACAGCGCTGGGCCCGATCGTGAGGCCCAGCCGGGAGGAGGCGCCGCATGGGTCGCGAGGAAGTGCTGGCGTGGGTCGAGTCGCCGCTGCAGCTCGTCGGCGCCGCGGAGTGGGCGGCAGCCCACCGCGTGACGATCCCCGTCGCGGGACGGCTGACCCCGCAGATCTCGGCCACCGCGGACGAGCTGCTGTCGCGCGGCGCGCAGTTCGGCGAGCTCGAGCCGTATCTCGGCATCCCGTGGAGCCTGCTCGCCCGCCACCGTCACTGGCTCGTCGGCGACGGCTTCTCGGGTCAGTTCCGGCTCGCCGCCTCGGTGCTCCGCCCGGGCCGCATCACCTTCCTCGACGACGGCGCCCACGCGGTCGCGTACGCCGACACGCTGCTCGGTCGCCGTCCGTACGCCCGCCCGAACATCGCGGAGCGGGGACTCACCACGATCGTCGCTCCGTTCGCCGCCGAGCTGGTGCATCGCCGCGCCGCCGCGCGTCGCGCGGGGATGTTCACCGCGTTCGACCTCGGCGCCGACCGCCTCGACGCGCTCGCGGACCACGGGTTCGGCATCCGTCGCCACGACTTCTCGTGGACGCGTCGGAGCGCGCCCGCCTCGCCCGAGCTCGGCCGCCGCGTCGTGCTCGGCAGTGCGCTGCCGGTCGATGGACGGATGCTGCTGCTCGACTATGTGCGGTGGGTGCGGGATGCCGCGGCCGACGGCGCCGTGTATCTCCCGCACCGTCGCGAGACGGCCGAGCAGCTGGACGCGGTCTCGACCGTGCCGGGCCTGCGCATCCACCAGAGCGGACTGCCCGTCGAGCTCGTGCTCGCCGGCGCCCGTGGTCCGCTCGACGTGCACACGCTGCCGTCGAGCACCACGACGACGCTCCCGCTCGTGCTCGAGGGCACGGGAGCGACCGTGCACACGGGACGCGCCCGGCGCTCGGCCCGGACGGGGGCGGCATGAGCGAGGTCGTCGCCATCATCCCCGCGCGCGGAGGCTCGAAGGGCGTCCCGCGCAAGAACCTGCAGCGCGTCGGCGGTGTGCCGCTGGTCGCCCGCGCGGTCGACGCTGCGCGGCGCTGCTCCGCGATCGACCGGGTGGTCGTGACGACCGACGACGCCGACATCGCGGCGGTCGCGGCCGAGTGGGGTGCCGAGGTCGTCGAGCGTCCGGCCGACCTCTCCGGCGACCTCGCGAGCAGCGAGAGCGCACTCGTGCACGCCCTCGAGACACTCGAGGCGCGCAAGGTCGACGTCGGCGTCCTCGCGTTCCTGCAGGCGACCTCGCCGTTCATCGACGTCGACGCACTCACCGCGGCCGTGCAGCTCGTGCGCTCGCGCCGCCGCGACAGCGTCTTCTCGGCCGTCGAGACGTACGGCTTCCTGTGGGAGAAGGGCGTCGGCAGTGCCGCTGAGCCGATAGGCCACGAGATCGACGTGCGCCCGCGTCGCCAGGACCGCGAACCGCACTACCTGGAGACGGGCGGCTTCTACGTGATGCGGGCGGCGGGGTTCCGCGCGGCGAACCACCGCTTCTTCGGCAGCGTCGGCATCGCCGAGGTGGCGCCGCGGACCGCGATCGAGATCGACACCCTCGACGAGCTGGAGCTTGCGCGCACGCTCGCGCCCCTCGTCGACCGCGATGCGTTCGGCGCCCGCGCGGGGGCGATCCCCGTCGACGCCGTCGTGACCGACTTCGACGGCGTCCACACCGACGACACCGTGCACGTCGACCAGAACGGCGTCGAATCCGTCACCGTGAGCCGATCCGACGGCATGGGGGTCGGGATGCTGCGAGCCGCCGGCATCCCGTTCCTCATCCTCTCGACCGAGTCGAACCCCGTCGTCACCGCCCGAGCGCGCAAGCTCGGCGTGGACGTGCGACAGGCCGCGGCCGACAAGGCGGCCGTGCTGCGCGAGTGGGCCGACCAGCAGGGCATCCCGCTGGCGCGGATCGCGTACCTCGGAAACGACGTCAACGATCTGCGGTGCCTCGAGCTCGTGGGCTGGCCCATCGCCGTTCCCGACGCACACCCCCTCGTCCTCTCCAGCGCGCGCGTCGTGCTCGACCGCCCCGGCGGCGCCGGCGCGGTGCGCGACCTCGCCGAGCGCGTGCTCACCGGCAGGTCGGCGACGGCGGTCGCCACCGCGCTCCGGCCCTCCGTCGCGCCGGTGCGAGCCGCAGCATCCGATCACCCCGCAGCACCACAGGAGGCCTCATGACCGTCACCATCGGATCCCGCGTCGTCGGGGGCGGACGCCCCGCGTACGTCATCGCCGAGATCGGACTGAACCACAACGGCGACGTCGACCTCGCGAAGCGACTCATCGACGTGGCGGCCGACGCCGGCGCCGATGCGGTCAAGTTCCAGAAGCGCACCCCCGAGATCGCCACGCCCGAGCACATGCGCGACATGCCGCGCGACACCCCATGGGGTCGCATGACATACCTCGACTACCGGCGCCGCGTCGAGTTCGACCGCGAGCAGTACATCGAGATCTCCGATCACGCACTGCTGCGCGGCCTCGAGTGGTTCGCGTCGCCGTGGGACGTGCCGAGCGTCGCGTTCCTCGAAGACCTGGGCGTCGTCGCGCACAAGGTCGCGTCCGCGTCGCTCACCGATGTCGAGCTGCTCCAGGCGCTGCGCGACACCGGCAAGCCGATCATCCTGTCGACCGGCATGTCGACGATCGACCAGATCGACGCCGCGATCGACGTCCTCGGCACCGACCGCCTCGTGCTCCTGCACGCGACCTCGACGTATCCGATGGAGCCGGAGGAGGCCAACCTCCGCATGATCCCGGCGCTGCGTGACCGCTTCCCGGGCGTGCCGGTCGGCTACTCCGGCCACGAGCGCGGCCTCCAGATCTCGCTCGCGGCCGTCGCCCTCGGCGCCGTCGCGGTGGAGCGGCACATCACGCTCGACCGCACCATGTGGGGCTCAGACCACGCCGCCTCGCTCGAGCCCGCGGGCCTGCAGCACCTGGTGCGCGACATCCGTGTCATCGAGGCGGCCCTCGGCGACGGTGTGAAGCGCGTGTACCCGGGCGAGCTCGCGCCCATGGCGAAGCTGCGTCGCGTTCCCGCGTGAGTCCCGGCACGTCAGACGACCGGCGGCCGCGCGTCGTCGCGATCGCCGATACCGACTCCTACGTGAAGTGGGCGGCCGCCCTCCTCGGCGGAGTCGGAGAGCGATGGGATGCCTCGCTCCTCGTGCTCGAGACGCCGCTCGTGGTCAGCGACGCCCAGCTCGCCTCCGCGCTCGGCGGGAGCGGGCTGGGGGAGGACCGCGTCGAGCGGATCGCGTACGCGGTCCTGGCGGCCCGGCTCGCCGAGCTGCGGGCGGACGTCGTCGTGATCGGGGCACGCGGACCGCTCGTGCGCGTGCTCGCCCGCGGTCTCGCGGCTCTCGAGCCGCGGCCGGTCGTGGTGACGGGGCTTCCGGGCATCTCGATCCCCGCAACGCGCAAGGCCGTCGTGTACCGGCTGCAGTCCGACCTGTTCGTCGTGCACTCGCGCCGCGAGGTGCGGGAGTTCGGCGCGCTGTCGGCTCGCACCGGGTACGCGCACCGTTACGCCCTCGCGACGCTGCCGTTCGCCCGGGGTGCCGTGACGGCCGGCGGCACCCGCCCGGATGTCGAGGGCACCGACCTCGTGTTCGCCGCCCAGGCGAAGGTCCCGGCCGAGCGGGAGGACCGGCTGCGCATCTCGCGCATGCTCGTGCGCGCGGCCGCGGCGGATCCGTCACGGCGCGTCGTGGTGAAGCTGCGGGCCGCGTCGGGCGAGCACCAGACGCACGCCGAGCTCGACGGTTACCCCGAGCTGCTCGCCTCGCTCGGGCCGCTGCCGGCGAACCTCGTCACCTCGACGCAGTCGATGGGCACTGCTCTGGCGACGGCCGGGGGACTCGTCACCGTGAGCTCCACGGCGGCGATCGAGGCGATCGCGCGCGGTATCCCCGTCATCGCCCTCGACACGTTCGGCGTCTCACCGCGCCTCATCAACGAGACGCTCGCCGATGCCGACCTGCTCGCGAGCGAGGAGGACGTCGTCGCACGGCGGTTCCGGCATCCGGATCCCGAGTGGCTCGACGAGAACTACTTCCACGCCCCCGAGGCCGACGACTGGACCGCGCAGGTCGACGCGCTGCTCGCGCAGCGGTCGGCGGGGCGGCTTCCGGCGCGCGCGGCTGTGGTGCGCCGCGGCGGGGCGCTGCGCGACGCGTGGGAGCGAAAGGTCGCCCTCGGCCGCAGTGACACGTCCGCCTCGGGCGCCGTCGCCTACGCCGTAGGTGTGCCGCTTCGCGCCGTGGCGCGGCTGGCGAAGCGGGCGCGCCGCCGGCTCGCCGGAGCGGTTCAGCAGCCGGGGCCGGTCGGATCCTCGACGCAGGTGCGGTCCACGAGCGCGGTGCGCACCTCGACGACCCGTACGCCGTAGCCGGCCGCCTCGGCCCGGACCACGCCCGGAACCGTCCGCCACGTGCCGCTTCCGAAATCGACGGATGCCTCGTACTCGACCGTCACCGACACCGGATACGTCCCGCGGGCCCGGTACGCGTGGCTGGTCGCGGTCGGCGTGAACTGCCCCTGCCCGAGCGCCGTCCACGACGCGCCCCCCGTGCTCGCGCGCGTGGTCGTGCCGTCGCCGTTGTCGAACACGTAGGCGACTGGGACGAACCGCACCGTCACGTCCCAGCCGAGGACCGTGCCCGGGATGCGCTGCTCGGATGCCGAGGCCAGCAGGTTCGTCGGCATGCCGACCACGCCGAAGCCGGCGGGCTCGCCGCCGAGCGTCGGCTGCGCGGGCCGGAAGGAGGCGAGATCAGCGAGGGTCACGTCCGGCGGGCCGGCGACGACGTAGTTCTCACACCGGTTGAGCGGGCCGCAGTCCTCCGGCTCCGCAGGCGCTTCGGGCCGGGGGGCAGCGCCTGGGTTGGATCGAGGCTCATTGTCGACTGCTTCACCGCCAGAGCCTTTTTGTGTATCAGTGCCGGACACGACCGCTTCCTTGTCCGTCGTGTACGAGCAGAGGCCCGCTTGCAGCTGGGAGGCTGTGCAGCCGTTGGATGTAGCGGATCCCATGGCTGGCGCGAGTGACAGTGCGAATGTCGTGATTGCCGCAACTATCAGCATGTCTGATCGTCCGCCACGGCGCTCGCGGACACTGCTAGACCGTCGTTGATTGGGGTGAACACGATCTCGAGTGCCAGGACAGGGGGTCTGTCCGAAGGGGTGACGTCGGTGCCGTCAGAATCCACGACGCGAGAGTTGGAGACGTCGAGACATACCACCGCAGTGACCTCACCCAGATCGTTCGCGAAGTTCGTTCCAGCGAATCGGGTCATTTCTGCGTCGCCGACGATCGAGCGTTCTTGCTCCGCGAGGATACTCTGCGTGTCCAGTTCCGACTCCAGTGCCTGCCCGATCAGGAAGTCGGTCGGGGACGGAGTTGCTGCGGGATCCGCATGTCGCGCGTTCAGCGCATCGACGTACGCGCGGTACGTCTCCTCCGCCGCCGCGAACGCTTCTTCCTCGCTCGAGAACGCGGGAGTCGGCGTGGGTTCCACCGGCTCCGGTGTGGTGCACCCGGCGAGGGCGAGTGCGAGCAGCCCGCTGAGCACTGCCGCCGTCACCCGAGTCGTCACGCCCCCACGGTAGCCGCCGGCGTCGACGCTCCGACCGAGTTATCCACAGCGCGTGCGAAGAAGCCGGCGATCGCGTCCGGGGGGTGTCGCGGATCGCCGGCTCCGGGCGGGTCGGTGAGACCGCCCCTCGTGCCCTCCGGGCGTCGGGCACGAGGGGCGGTCCCGGGCGACTCATCGCCTGCAGGGGTTTCGCGGAGGGGACCGGGATTCCCCTTCACCGCGATGCGTCCAGGCTAGAAGGCCGTCCTGGGAGATCCCTATCGCCGGGCCATACGAACGCCGGGCGCTGGCCGTGCAGCCGCTGGGCTGTCATCATGACGCCATGCGCCTCGCCGGACCCGTCGCCTCGTTCGTGCTCGTCGCCTCGCTCGCCGCGCTGAACGGCTGCGCGTCGTCCCAGCCCGTGATCGCGCCGGTCACCCGCGAGGTAGGCGACCTTCAGGGCCAGACCGTCGAACTCGAGGTCGGGCAGGTGCTGAACATCGACACCGGCGACCTCGCCGTCGACAGTTACAGCGGCGTCGTCTCCGATCCGTCCGTCGCGGAGTTCACAGCTGGTCGCGAGGAGGGCGGTGCGACGTACAACCCGGGGGTCGAAGGGCTCGCCGAGGGATCGACGAAGGTGGTGCTGTCGAACGAGGACGGCGGCATCCAGGACGTCACCTTCACCGTGGAGGTCGCCGGCTGATGCGGCACGGCTACGGCCGGGAGCCGGCATCCGGGCGTAGTCTCATGCGATGACCTCCGCCGCGAGCCGGACCGAGCTTCGTGGGCTCCTGGACGAGCTGCACGACGCGGCCATGGTGCGCATCGCCGCGATCGACGAGACCCTCGAGGAGCTGCGCGCCGATCGGGGCTCCGACGTCGCCGACGACGAGCACGACCCCGAAGGCGTGACCCTGTCGGGGGAGTGGTCGCGGGCCGTCGCCCTCGAGGAGGCCGCACGCCGGGAGATCGCCGAGATCGACGAGGCCGTCAGGCGCTGGGAGGACGGCACCTACGGCGTCTGCGTCGACTGCGGTCGCGGGATCCCGATCGCGCGTCTTCGCGTGCGTCCGTTCGCGACCCGCTGCGTGTCGTGCGCCGAGAAGGCCGGCGTCTGACGTGTCGTTCGGCGCCGCGGCATCCCGTGCTGCCCGTGACGGCTTCCCGCGCGTCGCGGATGCGGATCCCTGTCCGTGCGGCAGCGGCGATCGCTTCGACGGATGCTGCGCCCCCGCGCTTCGCGGAACACCGGCTCCGACCGCTGAGCGCCTGATGCGCTCGCGCTACACGGCATTCGTCGTCGGCGACGCCGTGTATCTGCACGACACCTGGCACCCGGGCACGCGCCCCGCAGAGCTGACGCTCGACCCGCAGCAGCGCTGGAGCGGGCTCGAGATCGTCGACGCCGTGGATGGGGGCGAAGGCGACCAGCGAGGTGTCGTCGAGTTCCGCGCTGCCTGGCGCCACGGCCGCGACCGCGGCGTGCTGCGCGAGCGGAGCCGCTTCGTGCGGCAGGACGGGCGCTGGTGGTACCTCGACGGCCGGATCGATCCGACCTGACCCGTCCCGAGGGTCCCGAGCGCCGATAGCGTGGCAACCATGACCACTCAGGCTGAGAAAGCACAGACCCTCGCCCGACTGCACGCCGCCCCCGAGATCCTGCGCGTGGTGAACGTGTGGGACGCGGTGTCGGCCCGCACCGTCGCCGCCCTCCCCGAGACCCGCGCCATCGCGACGGCCGGCCACTCGATCGCCGCGACCTTCGGCTACCCCGACGGGCAGATCCCGCTCGAGACGATGCTCGACATGGTCGGCCGCATCGTCGAGGCCGTCGGCGACCTGCCGGTGAGCACCGACCTCGACGCAGGGTACGGCGATCCGGGCGAGACCGTGCGTCGCGCCATCGGCAAGGGCGTCGTCGGCGCCAACGTCGAGGACCGCCTCGTGCCGCTCGCCGAAGCCGTCGCCAACGTCGAGGCGATCATCGCGGCCGGTGCCGCGGAGGGCGTGCCCTTCGTCCTGAACGCCCGCACGGACGCGTTCGTGCGCGCCGGCAAGCGCCCGCTCGAGGAGTCGATCGCCGACGCGATCGAACGCGGCCGCGCCTACCTCTCCGCCGGTGCCGACCTCGTGTTCGTGCCCGGCATCCTCAACGCCGACATCACCCGGCAGCTCGTCGAGGGGATCGGCGAGCGCAAGATCAGCGTGATCGGCCTGCCCGGCGCCCTGTCGGCGAGGGAGTACGAGGCGCTGGGTGTCGCCCGCATCTCGTACGGCCCCATGACGCAGCGCGTCGCCCTGACAGCGCTGCAGGATGTCGCCGCCGAGCTCTACGCGGACGGCGTCATCCCCGCCTCCACGCGCGCGCTGAACTGACCCGTACCTCGTCCGATCGGCCCGCGGGAATCCCCGCGGGCCGATCGCCGTTGTGCCCGGCATGGAGGCCGCACCCGTCGACGTCGTCGTGATCGGCGCGGGGCAGGCAGGACTTTCCGCCGCCTATCATCTGCAGCGCCGCGGCTTCGTCCCGCTCGAGCGCGCGGACGCCACGGATCAGACCTTCCTCGTGGTCGACGCGAACCCGGAGCCCGGGGGAGCGTGGCAGCATCGCTGGCCCTCGCTGCGCATGGCGACGGTGAACGGCATCCACGAGCTGCCCGGGTTCGCGGTGCCGCCGGCGGATCCGGCGGCCGCGAGCCGCGACATCCTTCCCGCGTACTTCGCGGAGTACGAGGACCGCTTCGCTCTCGACGTGCTCCGGCCGGTGCAGGTGAAGGCGGTGCGCCGCGCCGACGACGACCCCAGCGGCCGGCTGGTGGTGGAGACCGACCGCGGCGCGTGGGCCACGCGCTTCGTGATCAACGCGACGGGTACGTGGACGCGTCCGTTCTGGCCGCGGTACCCCGGTCAGGAGCGGTTCCGCGGACGGCAGCTGCACGTCGGCGACTACGTCTCGGCCGAGGAGTTCCGCGGCAAGCGCGTCGTCATCGTCGGC
This sequence comes from Microbacterium trichothecenolyticum, assembly GCF_000956465.1. Classification (GTDB taxonomy): domain Bacteria; phylum Actinomycetota; class Actinomycetes; order Actinomycetales; family Microbacteriaceae; genus Microbacterium; species Microbacterium trichothecenolyticum. The sequence goes on along the minus strand of NZ_JYJA01000034.1, from coordinate 60,562 downwards.
GCGGGAGTCTCTGCGGTGCAGCTGCTGGACGAGATCTCCCATGTCGCCGACACCTTCTGGGTGACGCGCCGCGAACCGGAATGGGCCGAGGAGGACTTCGACATCCCGGCCAGGGTGGCCGCCATCGCCGGCGTCGAGGATCGCGTCCGCCGTGGCCTCCCGCCCGGCAGCGTCATCTCGGTGACCGGCATGCACTGGACGCCGTGGGCGCGGGCCGCCGAGGCGCGCGGCGTGCTGGTACGGCATCCGATGTTCGCCTCGATCGAAGAGGACGGGGTCCGCATGCCCGACGGCGCGTTCGAGCGCGCCGACGTCATCCTGTGGGCCACCGGGTTCCGGCCCGCGCTCGACCACCTCGCGCCGCTGCGCCTGCGCACGCCCGAGGGCGGATTCCGTGTCGAGAACGGGCGCTCGATCGACGAGCCGCGCCTGTTCCTCATCGGCTACGGCCCGTCGCAGTCGACGGTGGGTGCGAACCGCGCGGGCCGTGACGCGGTCCGTGCGATCGTCGCCGATCCCGTCGCGCTCGCCGCCTAGGCTCGAGGGTGTGACGCTGCTCGCCGTACTGCTGTTCCTGAACGCCGCCTTCAACATCCTGGTCTGGCCGACGTTCTACCGCCGGGTCGCGAAGGACCCCCGCGCCCACGATGCGCAGGGCAAGGCGACCCGCTTCCTCGTCGTGCACGCGGTGCTCATCGCCATCGCGCTGGCGCTGGCGGCGGCGTCCGTCATCGCGGGCATCGCCGCGCTCGTCGCGTGATGCGCGACACAGCGGCCGCGGCGTAGCGTGGAGCGCACGACGAAGGGGGACTCATGGCCCGCATCCTGATCTTCGGCGGCCACGGCCGGGTCGCGCTGCTGCTGGAACCGCTGCTCGCGGCGCAGGGGCACACCGTGACGGCCGTCATCCGCAACGCCGACCACGAGGCCGATGTCGCCGCGACCGGCGCGCAGCCGCTCGCGGCCGACATCGAGGCGCTCGATGTCGGCCAGCTCACGAACATCGTCGCCGGCAACGACGTCGTGATCTGGTCCGCGGGGGCCGGCGGCGGCAACCCGCTGCGCACATATGCGGTCGATCGCGATGCCGCCATCCGCTCGATGGAGGCCGCTCTGGCCGCCGACGTGCTGCGCTACGTGATGGTGTCGTGGATCGGCTCGCGGGCCGATCACGGCATCGCGCCGGACGCGTCGTTCTTCCCGTACGCCGACGCCAAGTGGGCGGCCGACGCACATCTCGCCGCGAGCGCGCTCGACTGGACCATCCTCGCGCCGGGTACGCTCACGCCGGATCCGCCCACCGGGCGCATCGCGCTCGATCCGGATGACGGCGGCGCTGTCGCGCGTGCCGACGTGGCCGCGGCGATCGCCGCGACCATCGCGGACGACACGACGATCGGTCGGACCATCCGGTTCGGCGGCGGCGACGAGGTCATCGGCCACGCGATCGCGGGCTGAATCAGTCCTCGCTGGAGTGCAGGCCGCGGCGGGCCGAGAGCAGGGTCACCTCGGGGTGGTCGGCGACGAGGCGCTCGGCGTGGTCGAGCACGTCGCGCACGTGCGACGACCCCGACGCCACGATCGAGACGCCGATCCTGGCTCGGCGATGCAGGTCGTGCTCGCCGACCTCGGCGGCGGCCGCCTCGGTGCGCCTGCTCAGCTCGGCGATGAGCGGGCGCAGCACGCTGCGCTTCTCTTTGAGCGAGCGGACGTCGCCGAGCAGCAGGTCGAACTCCATCCATCCGATCCACATGGGTCCATCGTGCCAGCGGCCTTCGGCAGGCGCCCGCCGTTCTAGGCTCGTGTCATGCGCGCCACCGTCATCCACGCTGCCCGGGACATCCGTGTCGAGGACGTCCCCGACCCCGCCCTGTCCACCGGCGCCGACGCGATCGTGCGCGTCGTGGCCGCCTGCGTGTGCGGCTCCGACCTGTGGCCGTACCGCGGCGTCACGCCCACGCCCGAACCGCACCGCATCGGCCACGAGTTCGTCGGCATCGTCGAGGAGGTGGGCGCCGACGTCGAGGTGGTGCGCCCCGGCGACTTCGTGATCGCGCCGTTCTACGTATGCGACGGCACCTGCGCGAACTGCCGCAACGGCGTGAGCACGTCGTGCCTGAACGGCGGATGGTGGGGCAGCGACGACCGCTTCGGCGGCTTCGCCGACGGCGGCCAGGGCGAGCGCGTGCGCGTCCCGCTCGCCGACGGCACCCTCGCCGTCGTTCCGGGGCCCGTGGCCGATGCCGAGGTCCCGGGCCTGCTGACCCTCAGCGACGTCATGGGGACCGGCCATCACGCCGCGGTCTCCGCGGGCGTCGGTCCGGGCGATTCGGTCGCCGTCGTGGGCGACGGCGCAGTCGGCCTCTGCGCGATCATCGCGGCCAAGCGCCTCGGAGCCACCACGATCATCGCGATGTCGCGGCACCCGCAGCGGCAGGCGCTCGCGCGCGAATTCGGCGCCACGCACGTCGTCGAGGAGCGTGGCGACGCCGGCGTCGAGGCGGTGCGCGCGCTCACCGGCGGCATCGGGGCCGACCGCGTGCTCGAGTGCGTCGGCACCAAGGAATCGATGGACCAGGCGCTGCGCTCGACGCGCCCCGGCGGGATGGTCGGCTACGTCGGCGTGCCGAACGGCGGACCCGAGCTGCCGGTACGGCAGATGTTCAACCGCAACGTGGGCGTGAACGGCGGCGTCGCACCGGTGCGCGGCTACATCGAGGAGCTGCTCCCCGACGTCCGTTCGGGCGCGATCGAACCGGGCCGCGTGTTCGACCTCGAGCTCCCGCTCGAGGACGCCGCGGAGGCCTATGCTGCGATGGACGAGCGCCGCGCGACGAAGGTGCTGCTGCGGCCCTGAGTGCGTCTCGCGGCCCGTCGGCACACGGGGCCGCGATTCGCGACGCGCCCGCGCGCCTGCGTGTGGGAGGGTGTTCGTGCGGTAGAACAGCAGGAAGTCGAAGGGAACCCGGACCGTGAAGCTGATCAAGCGCATCGTCGTGGTGCTCGTCATCGCGTTCGCGGCGTTCTACCTCATCACCCGCCCGCAGGACGCGGCGAACGCGGTGCAGGGCGCGGTCGGCGCCGTCTGGGGCGCCGGTGTCGCCGTGGTCGACTTCTTGACGGCTCTCGCACAGGGCTGAGCATGTTCGATCCGCGGATCGAGAAGCACCTGATCTCGGATCAGGGAGAGCACGTCGTCGACGAGGTCCGCAAGCACTGGGCCGCCACGGTCTCGGCGGTGCTCGAGTTGTTCGGCGGCATCGTCGTGCTCCTTCTCGGCTTCTTCGTGCCGGCGCAGGCGTGGTGGGTGCCGGCGCTGCTGGGCGGCGCGGTGACCGTGCACGCGATCTGGCGGATCTTCGAGCAGCACACCGACCGCTTCGTCATCACGAACATGCGGGTCTTCCGCGTGCACGGCATCCTGTCGCAGCGCATCGCGACGATGCCCCTCGCGCGGATCCTCGACATCTCCGTCTACAAGCCCCTCGTCGGCCGCATCTTCGGCTACGGCCACTTCGTGTTCGAGTCGGCCGCGCAGGAACAGGGGCTTCGTGAGATCAAGTACGTCGGCGATCCCGACCAGCGCGGTCTCACGATCCAGCGCGTGATCCAGCAGGCGGGCCTGCGCGGCGCCGCGGGTCGAGGCGACCAGTTCGCCGGTGCGCCGTTCGCTGCCCCGGCACCGCCGCGACCGGAGCCCCCGGCATCGATCACCGTCGTGCCGGTCTCCGACGACCGCAACCCGACCGCTCCGGTTCCCGATGTGCGGCACGGGTCCACGACATCGGGGTGGGACTGGCTCGCCGATGCGCAGCGCCGCGAGGATGAGCGGCTGGCTCAGCTGCGCGGAGAGGCCACCTCGTCGCCGGCGCCCTTCGACCCCGACCGCACGAACACCGCGCCGATCGAGCTTCCCCGCTGATCCGAGCGGGATGCCGAGGGCGAGGGACCGGGCATTTCGGGGCGATCGGGAACATCGCGAGCGACCCGGTCGTTCTGATACCCTGGAGCGTCACTCGTGTGGCTGTTTCGCCACGCCTGAGTGCCGGCTCGCGCCGGTGACCGGGCCCGCAAGGGTCCGAGTGGCATCGCAAGAAAATCCGCTTCGCCTCGGCTCGAGGCATCCGTTCGCGCTCGCGCGGGGGGAAGCCGCTGAAAGCCGGGGCCCGACACACAACCCCAACAAGGACAACCCACTACATGACTACCGCAACGACCGCCCCGGCCACCAAGCAGGTCGCGATCAACGACATCGGATCTGCCGAGGACTTCCTGGCCGCGGTCGAGAAGACCCTGAAGTTCTTCAACGACGGCGACCTCATCGAGGGCACCGTGGTGAAGATCGACCGCGACGAGGTCCTCCTCGACGTCGGTTACAAGACCGAGGGCGTCATCCCCTCGCGTGAGCTCTCCATCAAGCACGACGTCGACCCCAACGAGGTCGTCAAGGTCGGCGACGAGGTCGAAGCCCTCGTTCTCCAGAAGGAGGACAAGGAAGGCCGCCTCATCCTCTCCAAGAAGCGCGCTCAGTACGAGCGTGCGTGGGGCGACGTCGAGAAGATCAAGGAGAACGACGGTGTGGTCACCGGCTCCGTGATCGAGGTCGTCAAGGGTGGTCTGATCGTCGACATCGGCCTGCGTGGCTTCCTCCCCGCATCGCTCATCGAGCTCCGCCGCGTCCGCGACCTCACGCCGTACCTCGGCCAGGAGATCGAGGCGAAGATCCTCGAGCTCGACAAGAACCGCAACAACGTCGTGCTGTCGCGCCGCGCCCTGCTCGAGCAGACGCAGTCCGAGTCGCGCACCACGTTCCTCAACAACCTCCACAAGGGCCAGGTCCGCAAGGGCACGGTCTCGTCGATCGTCAACTTCGGTGCGTTCGTCGACCTCGGTGGCGTCGACGGTCTCGTCCACGTCTCGGAGCTCTCGTGGAAGCACATCGAGCACGCGTCCGAGGTCGTCGAGGTCGGCCAGGAGGTCACCGTCGAGATCCTCGAGGTGGACCTCGACCGCGAGCGCGTCTCGCTGTCGCTGAAGGCGACGCAGGAGGACCCGTGGCAGGTCTTCGCCCGCACCCACGCGATCGGTCAGGTCGCGCCGGGCAAGGTCACCAAGCTCGTTCCGTTCGGCGCGTTCGTCCGCGTCGCGGACGGCATCGAGGGCCTCGTGCACATCTCGGAGCTGTCGGGCAAGCACGTCGAGCTCGCCGAGCAGGTCGTGTCGGTCGGCGAAGAGGTCTTCGTCAAGATCATCGACATCGACCTCGAGCGTCGCCGCATCTCGCTCTCGCTCAAGCAGGCGAACGAGTCGGTCGACCCGCACGGCACCGAGTTCGACCCCGCCCTCTACGGCATGGTCACGGAGTACGACGAGCACGGCGAGTACAAGTACCCCGAGGGCTTCGACCCCGAGACCAACGCCTGGCTCGAAGGCTTCGACGAGCAGCGCGAGAAGTGGGAGCAGGAGTACGCCGCCGCCCACGCTCGCTGGGAGGCCCACAAGGCTGCCGTCATCAAGGCCCTCGAGGCCGAGGCCGCCGCTCCGGTCGAGACCGGCGCGTCCTCGTACTCGTCCGACAGCGGCCCCGCGGGCACGCTGGCTGACGACGAGGCCCTCGCCGCCCTCCGCGAGAAGCTCTCGGGTCGCTGATCCTGAGCTGAGCCGCCCGGTTCGCTGAACCGTCTGGTTCGAAAGGCCGTCACCACCGCTTCTGCGGGGGTGGCGGCCTTTCGCGTTTCCGGGCGTCGGAGGTCCCCGGTACCGTCGCTCTGTGCCAGTGAATCCTCACGCCGCGCGATGTCTCGTGGACGACGACGGCTGCCGCGGTCCCGTGGCTGCGGATGCGCCGGTCGCGCTGTGCGAGGCGCACCTCGCGGCGGCGGGGGAGTGGGCGGACGCCCAGTACGGCGTCACCGACGCGCTGCCCTCGCCGTGCCGGCTGTGCGGCTCGCGGCTGGGGGTCCGCTATCCGTCGGGCTGGCTGTGCGCGGTGTGCGAGTGGCGCTACGGCGACCTGCCCGACGACGACATCGCACCGCCGCGCGTCGACGTCGTGTACTACCTGCGCTACGACGACCGCGTGAAGATCGGAACGAGCGGGAATCCACGGCAGCGCTTCGGCGCCATCTGGCATGACGAGCTGCTGGCGTTCGAGCGCGGCGGGCGCGCGCTCGAGCAGCGGCGGCACGTGCAGTTCGCGGCGGATCGGTTCCCGGGCACGGAGTGGTTCCGTCGCTCCGACGCGCTCACCGCGCACATCGCCGTGCTCGCGGCCGGCGTCGACGATCCGTGGCAGCTGCATGCGCGGTGGCTGAGCGAGGCGCTCGCGGCACGCGGGTGACGCCGTACGCTCTGCGAGAACGAGGGAGGATCCTCCAGCACCTTCCGAGGAAGCGCGCCTAGCGTGAGGATCCACCCCGCACTCGCAGACGACGGAGCAGCACATGGGATTCCTCGACCGACTGTTCGGAAGCACGGATGACGCGCGCCAGGCGCCGCCCGTTCCGCAGAACCGCTACGGCGCCCAGGGGCCGGGCATGCAGCCGCCCCGGAGCGAGGACGAGATCGCCATCGAGCGCTACCGGTACCTGCTCAAGACCGCGCCGCCCGAGACGATCGAGCAGGTGCACGCCGAGGCCTTCGCGAAGCTGACGGAGCCGCAGCGCCAGCAGGTGCTCGCCGAGCTCTCGGCGGGGCTCCCTCGGCAGGAGCAGCCGCGTTCGACGGATCCGCGGGCGATGGCCCGCGCGGCGACCCGCGCGGAGTACACCGACCCCGGTTTCATGGAGCGCACGCTGGGTCCTCAGCGCCAGGGTCCTTCCTTCGGCTCCATGCTCGGCTCGTCGATCCTCGGCACGGTGGTCGGCTACGTCATCGGCTCGGCTCTGGTGAGCTCGTTCCTGGCGCCCGGCTTCGCCGACGACCAGGGCTACGAGGACGCCTCCACCGCCGACGGCGGCTCCGGCGAGACGGGCCCCGCGGACGCGGGCGCCGACTCGGGGGCCGGCTGGGGCGGCGACCCGGGCTCGGGCTGGGGCGGCGACGCCGCAGCCGGCGACATGGGCGGATTCGGGGACTTCGGCGACTTCGGCTTCTGACCCGGCGCCGGGCGATCGGGCCCCGCGTTCGCGCACCCGGTGGGCGGCGCCGAGCGCGCCGTTCGGGCGCAGGGGTGCGGCATCCGTTACCGTCGCGGTATGAGCGCCGCGACGCCGGGCGAGCCGGGAGCGCCTGCGGCGCGATCCCGCACGGGCGGGACCGCGCCGGAGGGAGCCGACCGCACGCGCGGTCGCACCGCGATGCTCAACCAGCTGCTGCTGACCGCAGTGGTGTTCGTCCTCGGGGTGCTCGTGGCGATCGGGCCGTTCGGCGGCGAGCAGCTGCTGTTCTTCCTGGGGGTCGTCCTCGTGGTCGCAGTGACGGCCGCCACGCTCGTGGTGCCCTGGGGTCGCCTGCCGTACGGGTGGGTCGCCGTGGTTCCCTCCGTCGACATCGTCGCCATCACCCTCATGCAGATCGCAGCGCCCGACACGGTGCTGGGACTGCTGTGGATCTTCCCCGCGACCTGGCTCGCCGGCGGGTTCGGGCTGCTCGGGCTGTTCGGCGTGATCGTGGCGATCGCGGGGATCGTCAGCGTGCTGACGGCGCTCAGCGCCACCGAGGTCACGTACCGGACGTTCCTGCTGCCGCTCGTGATCGTCGCCGTCGCCGCCACCAGCCACCTCAACGCGCGCCGGTCGGACGCGCAGCGCATGCTGCTGGCCAAGCAGTCGGCACTGCTGGCGAGCGTGCTCGCGCGCACCCGGCGTCAGGAGCAGGTCGTCACGGAGGTGCTGGACGCCGTCGACTTCGGCGTGGTGCGGATGGGCACGAGCGGCCGCGTCGCGGTCACGAACGAGGCCCACGGCAGGCTCCTGCAGGGGTTCGAGCTCGACCCCGACGGCATCGAGGTGCCGGCCTTCCGCGATGACGGCACCTCCCCGCTGCCGCCCGACGAGCTCCCCCTCGAACGTGCGCGCCGCGGCGAGGCGTTCGACGACCAGGTGGTGTGGTTCGGGGCAGAGCCCGGACCGCGCCGGGCGCTCACGATCACCGCGCGTCGCCTCATCGATCCCGACGGCGCCGACGCCGGTGCCGTGGTCGTCTCGCGCGACGTGACCGCCGAGCTCAGCGCCCTCCGCGCGCGCGACGACCTGGTGGCCTCGGTGTCGCACGAGCTGCGGACGCCGCTCACCTCGATCCTGGGCTATCTCGACCTCGCCATCGAGGATCCCGACACCCCCGACGCGGTGCGCGCCAGCCTCGACGTGGCCGAGCGCAACGCGGAGCGACTGCTGCGCATCGTGGCCGACATCCTCGCCGCGTCGAGTTCGTCGCCGTCGTCGGTCGAGGCATCCCTCGCCCCTCAGCTCCTCGATGCGCGAGACCTCATGCGCGGCGCGGCGGCCGACGCCCTCCCGCGGGCCGCCGCCCGGGCGATCACGATCGACGAGACGGGCCTCGAGCCCGCGACCGCGTGGGCCGACCCGCTGCGGCTGCGGCAGGTCGTCGACAATCTCGTGTCGAACGCCATCGCCTACAACAAGGACGGCGGCACGGTGTTCGTCGGCACGACGACCGACGGCACGTCGAGCTGGATCCTGGTGCGCGACACCGGCGTGGGCATCTCGGACGCCGACCGTTCGCGTCTCTTCCAGCGCTACTACAAGGCGGGAGGCGAGCGCAGATCGGGTACCGGCCTCGGCCTCGCGATCACCCGCGACATCGTGCGCGCGCACGGCGGCGAGCTCGCGCTCCACAGTGCGCCCGGCGTCGGCTCCACCTTCATCGTGAAGCTGCCCGCGGTCGCCCCGGAAGGAGAAGAAGGATGACCCTCGATCTGGCGAGCGTGCTCATCATGACCGCTCTGGTCGTCAACGTCAGCGGCGTGCTGTTCATCCTCGAGACGCTGTTGCGACGGGACGAGGGCGCGGGGCGCATCTGGGCGATCGCCTTCCTCGCGGCGATGCTCACCACCCTCGCGTACACGATCTGGGTGCAGTCGGAGGGCGCGTGGTGGGCGATCGCCGTCGGCAACGCGGCGTTCGTCGCGGGCACCGGCTGCATGTGGCTGGGATGCCGCCGCTTCAACGGGCGCGACATGCGCTGGTCGGCGATCCTCGTGGCCGTCGCGGTGACCGCCGCGGCCGCGGCCGTCGCCGTCGAGGGAGGGGCAGGCGGCGACTGGGCGGGCGCACTGTGGATGTTCGTGCCGCTGCTCGCCTTCGCCGGCGCAGGGGCGGTGGAGTGCCTCCGCGGCGACATGCGGGAGTCGCGGACGGCGTGGGTGCTGGGGGCGGTCCTCGGATTCCAGTCGCTGTACTACGTGTCGCGCACCACGGCCTTCGTGACCTCCGGCCCCGACAGCGCGCTGTTCGAGACCGCGTTCGGCACGATCAGCACGAGCTACCTCACCGTGACCCTCACGATCGTCGCCGTCGTCGTGACCTCGGTGCTCCGGGCGAGCCGTGCTCCGATGCGCGGGTACCTGCGAGAGACCCGGGCCGTGGACGAGGAGCAGGGCATCCTCACCGAGGGCTCCTTCGCTGTCGTGCTCGAGAGCATGTGCCGGCGTGCCGAGCGGCGCCTGGAGCCGATCGCGGTGACCGCCGTGCGCCTGGACGACCTCGACCAGATCTCCACGGCGTTCGGCAGCGACGTCGCCGGGGCACTGGCGGCGACGTGGCGCACCGGCGTGCGCGACCACGCGCCGACGAACGCCGTCGTGGGGCAGGACGGCCACACCGGGCTCGTCGTCGGTCTGGCTGTCTCGTCCGCGCAGGAGGCGCGCCGGCAGGCGGGCGCGATCTACCGAGGCCTCTTCGACGACCTCGGCAAGGTCGGCGGGGGAGTGATCCCCGTTGTCGGCGTCGGCGTCGCGCTCAGCGAGACGGCCGGCTACGACTCCGCCGAGCTCATCCGCGTCGCGCGCGAGGCGGCGAGCCGCGCAGCCGCGAACGTCGAGACGTCGGTGCTCGTCGACGAGGGCGAGTAGCGGCATCCGTGCGCCGCCGCGGAGCACGTGTCAGGCGGTGAGCCGATAGCCGACGCCGCGGACGGTCTCGATCCACCGGGGCTGCGAGGGCGACTCGCCGAGTTTGCGCCGGAGGTTCGCCATGTGCACTTCGATCGCGCGGGCGTCACTGTCGGAGACGAAGTCACTGACCGCGTACTGGTCGCCGCGGAGCATCAGGGCGAGATCGGACTTCGCGCGCACGCGCCGGCCCGCCATGAGCAGGTCGGCGAGGATGTCGAACTCGCTGCGCGTCAGCTCGACATCCTCGTCGTCGACGGTGACGAGGTGCGTCGAGGCGTTCAGGCGCAGCCCGTGGTGCTCGATCCACACGCCCTCGGGCGGGGCGTTCTCGCTCTGGCCGTCGGGGTCGGCCGGCGCCACGTGCCGCGGCCGGCGCAGCATGGCGTCGATGCGGGCACGCAGCTCGCGCGGACGGAACGGCTTGGCGACGTAGTCGTCGGCCCCCGCCTCGAGGCCCTGGAGGGCGTCGATCTCCTCGGTACGGGCGCTGAGCATCACGATGTAGGTCGAGCTGATGGCCCGGATGCGCTTGGCGGTCTCGAAGCCGTCCATGCCGGGCATGTTCACGTCGAGCGTGGTCACCAGCGGACGGTGCTCGCGAACGAGTTCGACGCCGTCCGCGCCGTTGGCCGCGCCGTGCACCTCGAAGCCCGCCTGGGCGAGCACGGTCGACAGGAGAGAACGGATGTCTTCCTCGTCCTCGATCACCACCGCGACGCGCGCTTCTTCCACCGATGCACCCTCCGGGTCCGGTGCCGTCGACGGACCATGGACGTCGGTCATGATATCCCAGAACGCGCTTCGGAACGGGTGCGGCAGGCCGTCGACGATCACGGAATGCGACCGTGGGCGGCTCGGGCCAGGTGCCTCTGCTCGCGGGCGTCCGCAGCCCCGCCGGTTGGACGGGCCGCGCGGAGGGCGGGAGTCTTCCCCACGACCCGCCCTGCGCGCGTCCTCCGTGCACGGACCAGGGCCGCAATCGTCCCCACGCACGCGGCCCTTCCGTACCTCAAGACGATCCGGCTGGTGCAGCGGGGCGGTGCCGCGTCGGGCGCCACGATGTCGCGTCCGGCGTTCATCTCCCGCCCTCCCCAGTGCCACACGGGTGGATCTGTCCTTCGGGTGCCCCGAGGCTACCTCCGGTGCCTCAACGCCCGCTCAGGCCCGCCTCAGGAACCGCGCAGGCTTGCAGGGGACCGCGCCCCGCCGCTTCAGTGCGGCGTGGCATGCTCGAACCATGCCGCTCGTCGCCCTCACCGGAGGCATCGCCTCGGGAAAGTCCACGATCGCCCGTCGTCTCGCGGAGCACGGCGCCGTCGTCGTCGACGCCGATCAGCTGGTCCGCGAGGTGCAGCAGCCGGGCTCTCCCGTGCTGGCTGCGATCGCCGAGACCTTCGGGGAACGGATGCTGCGCCCCGACGGATCCCTCGATCGCGCGGCCCTCGGCAGCCGGGTGTTTGGCGACGAAGCGGCGATCGCGCAGCTCAACCGGATCGTCCACCCCGCCGTCCGAGCCGAGTCGGCGCGCCGCTTCGAGGAGGCGTTCGCCGCCGATCCCGACGCTGTCGTCGTCTACGACGTGCCGCTGCTCGTCGAGGCGCGTGTCGACGACCCCTGGCAGCTCATCGTCGTGGCGCACGCGCCCGAGGACGTCCGCCTCGGGCGCCTCGTCGAGCTGCGCGGCATGACCGAGACGGACGCGACCGCCCGCCTCGCGTCGCAGGTGCCCGACGACGCGCGCCTGCGGATCGCCGATGTCGTGATCGACACCGCGGGTTCGCTCGAGAGCACCCGGCGCCAGGTCGACGCGCTGTGGGACTCGCTCGACGAGCACGTCGCGCAGCGCACCGCACGAACGTAGCCTGGAGACGGATCGAGGAGGTACCCGATGGCCGTGTTCTCGAGGTTCCGGCGCCGCAAGACGCCCTATGGTGCGACGACCGACGAGGAGCGCATCGCGCGCTACGTCTATCTCCTCAACACCCTCCCCGCGTCCGTGATCGAGAGCGCCCATGCGTCGGCCTTCGCCGACGTGCCTCCGGAGCGCCGGCGCGAGATGTTCGAGCGGCTGCGGCCGTTCCTCGCGGAGTCGGAACGCGATGCCGCCGCCGAGGATCCGACGGTCATCGCGCGGCTGGTCCGCCGAGCCGAGGAGCACAAGGCGCGCCGTGGCGAGAGCAGGGGAGCGGATGCGGCGGCCGCGGCCGTGACCGACCCCGCCCGCACGGCGGTCGACGCCCTGGACCGCGACCCGCGCGACGACGTCGATGTGCGCTCGATGCTCGTGAACGCCGGCGCACTGATCATCGTGGCGAACCAGTTCCTGCTGTCGAGCTCGGTGGCCGCGTACTACACCGTCGGTGCCGGATCCCTGCAGCTGGGCGACGGTCCCGCATGGATCGGCGACACGTACGACCCCGGCTCGGGCGGCTACGACGGCGGTGGTGGCGGGTTCGACGGCGGCGGCGGGTTCGACGGGGGCGGTTTCGGCGGCGGATTCGACGCCGGGGGCTTCGGCGGCGGGTTCGACGGCGGCGGGGGCTTCGGCGGCTGAGTCCCGCGCGGACAGCAGTCCGCGGCATCCGCTGGTCGCGAACGCCGCCCCGATGTCGGGGGTCGCGCCTACGCTGGATTGGTGCAGACCACTCGATCCGTGCGGCCGTTCGAGGTCGTGAGCGAATTCGCGCCGTCGGGCGACCAGCCCCAGGCGATCGCCGAGCTGGCGGCGCGCATCAACGCCGGCGAGACCGACGTCGTGCTGCTCGGCGCGACCGGCACGGGCAAGTCGGCGACGACGGCGTGGCTGGTCGAGGCCGTCCAGAGACCCACCCTCGTGCTGGCCCACAACAAGACGCTGGCCGCGCAGCTGGCGAACGAGTTCCGCGAGCTCATGCCGCACAACGCGGTGGAGTACTTCGTCAGCTACTACGACTACTACCAGCCCGAGGCGTACGTCCCGCAGACCGACACCTTCATCGAGAAGGACTCATCCGTCAATGCCGAGGTGGAGCGGCTGCGCCACTCGACGACGAACTCGCTGCTCAGCCGCCGCGATGTCGTCGTGGTGAGCACGGTCTCGTGCATCTACGGCCTCGGCGCGCCCGACGAGTACCTGCGGGCCATGGTGGCGCTGCAGGTCGGCGAGGTCTACGACCGCGACGCGCTCATCCGCAAGTTCATCGCGATGCAGTACAACCGCAACGACGTGGACTTCTCGCGCGGCAACTTCCGCGTGCGCGGCGACACCATCGAGATCATCCCGGTCTACGAGGAGTACGCGATCCGCATCGAGATGTTCGGCGACGAGATCGAGGCGCTGTTCATGCTCCACCCGCTCACCGGCGATGTGGTGCAGCGGCTCGACAGCGTGCCCATCTTCCCGGCGTCGCACTACGTCGCCGGCACCGAGACGGTGCAGCGCGCGATCGGCACGATCGAAGACGAGCTCGCGGACCGGCTCAAAGAGCTGGAGTCGCAGAACAAGCTGCTCGAGGCGCAGCGCCTGCGCATGCGCACGACCTTCGACCTCGAGATGCTGCAGCAGCTCGGGTTCTGCTCGGGCATCGAGAACTACTCGCGCCACATGGACGGGCGCGCGCCCGGCGAGCCGCCGCACACGCTGCTCGACTTCTTCCCCGACGACTTCCTCATGGTGATCGACGAGTCCCACGTCACCGTCCCGCAGATCGGGGCGATGTACGAGGGGGACGCCTCGCGCAAGCGCACACTCGTCGAGCATGGGTTCCGGCTGCCCAGCGCGCTCGACAACCGGCCGCTGCGGTGGGACGAGTTCAAGGACCGCGTCGGGCAGACGGTGTACCTGTCGGCGACTCCGGGCCGGTACGAGATGGGCATCGCCGACGGCGTCGTCGAGCAGATCATCCGCCCGACGGGCCTCGTCGACCCCGAGATCGTGGTGAAGCCCTCGAAGGGGCAGATCGACGACCTGCTCGAAGAGATCCGCCTCCGCGTCGAGCGCGACGAGCGCGTGCTCGTCACGACGCTCACCAAGAAGATGGCCGAAGAGCTCACCGACTTCCTGGGCGAGCACGGCGTGCGCGTGCGCTATCTGCACTCCGACGTCGACACGCTGCGCCGTGTGGAGCTGCTCAGCGAGCTGAGAGCGGGCGTCTACGACGTGCTGGTGGGCATCAACCTGCTGCGCGAGGGCCTCGACCTGCCCGAGGTCTCGCTGGTGTCGATCCTCGATGCCGACAAGGAGGGGTTCCTCCGCAGCGGCACCTCGCTCATCCAGACGATCGGTCGCGCGGCCCGCAACGTCTCGGGTCAGGTGCACATGTACGCCGACAAGGTGACCGATTCGATGGCCAAGGCCATTGAAGAGACCGACCGGCGTCGCGAGAAGCAGATCGCTTACAACACCGCCAACGGCATCGAACCCCAGGCGCTGCGCAAGCGCATCGCCGACATCACCGAGGTGCTCGCGCGCGAGGCGTCCGACACCGATCGGATGCTGCGGGGCAAGGCGGCAGCGAAGACCAAGTCCGGTGTCGGCAAGAGCCCGACCCCCCAGCTGCGGCGCGAGGGCATCGCGGCCGAGGGCGCGGAGCAGCTCGAGGCGACGATCGCCGACCTCAGCCAGCAGATGCTCGCGGCGGCCGGCGAACTGAAGTTCGAACTCGCCGCGCGGCTGCGCGACGAAGTGCAGGACCTCAAGAAGGAGCTGCGCGCCATGGAGCGCGCGGGTCACGCCTGAGGCCGCGCCTTCGACGTGGCTCGAAGACCGCCCAGGACTACGGGCAGTGCATGAGGGGCTTCGGCCCCGAGCGGTCGAACGTGTGCTGCGAGATCGGCGCGCCGCAGAGCGGGCACGCGCGCTCGGCCCGTTCCGCCTGACTCGGCGGGGGAGTCGTCTCGTAGGGGCCGACGGCGGCGGGGCCGGCGACACGGATGAGATTCGTGTTCAGGAACGCGTACCAGCCGCCCGCTTCGCGCACGCGCTCGCGGAGCGGACGGCGGTCGGGGGTGGGGGCATCCGTGTCTGGCATGTTCCTTAGTGTACTAACGATTAGTGGGCGATAGGATCATCGGGTGACGAATGCCGAACTCAGCCCCGACGACCTGCTCAAGCTCGACAACCAGGTCTGCTTCGCGCTCGTGACCGCGGCGCGCAACGTCGTCGGGCTGTACCGGCCGATCCTCGAGCCGCTCGGCCTCACGCACCCGCAGTACCTCGTGATGCTCGCGCTGTGGGAGCGGTCGCCCCGCTCGCTGCGCGAGCTCGCCGCCGAGCTCGCGCTGGAGCCCGCGACGCTGTCGCCCCTCGTGAAGCGCCTCGAGGCGCAGGACCTCGTCACCCGTTCGCGTCGCGACGACGACGAGCGGGTGCTCGACGTCCGCCTCACGGAGGCCGGCCGGCGTCTTCGCGCCCAGGCGCTGGAGGTCCCCGGCAAGGTGATGGCGAGCGTCGGGACGGATGCCGCGGCGCTCCTGGCGCTCCGGGACGCGCTGCAGCCCTTCGCCGGCGCCCGCTGATCCGGGGCCCGCGGTACCGCCCCTTCGCCTACGGCGAACAGCTCCCAGCCCTCGTGTCGGAGGCCCCACCTAGACTTGTCGGGTGCCCATCGTCCCTGTCGCCCTGCCCGCGAACATGCCCGGAAACTCCGTCGGCGGTGCCGGCGGAAAGCTCAGCGTCCGCGGTGCCCGCGTGCACAACCTCAAGGATGTCGATCTCGACATCCCGCGCGATTCGCTCGTCGTCTTCACCGGCCTGTCGGGCTCGGGCAAGTCGAGTCTGGCGTTCGACACGATCTTCGCCGAGGGCCAGCGCCGCTACGTCGAGTCGCTGAGCGCTTACGCCCGGCAGTTCCTGGGGCAGGTCGACAGGCCCGACGTCGACTTCATCGAGGGCCTGAGTCCCGCTGTGTCGATCGACCAGAAATCCACGAACCGCAACCCGCGGTCGACGGTCGGCACGATCACCGAGATCCACGACTACATGCGTCTGCTGTGGGCGCGGATCGGCGTGCCCCACTGTCCCGAGTGCGGGGCCGTCATCCAGCGCCAGACGGTGCAGCAGATCGCCGACCAGCTCATTGAGCTGCCCGAGCGCACCCGCTACCAGATCGTCGCCCCCGTCGTCACACAGAAGAAGGGCGAGTTCGTCGACCTCTTCAAGGAGCTCGGCGCGAAGGGCTACGCCCGGGCCATCGTCGACGGCGAGCTGATCCAGCTCGCCGAGCCGCCGGCGCTCAAGAAGAGCTACAAGCACGACATCGCGGTCGTGGTCGACCGTCTCGTCGCGGCTCCCGGCATCCTGGACCGCGTCACCGACTCCGTCGAGACCGCGCTGTCGCTCGCGGGCGGCGTCGTGCAGGTCAACTTCGTCGATGAGGAGGGGGATGCCGCGTGGCAGTCCTTCTCCGAGAAGCTCGCGTGCCCGAACGGCCACCCGCTGCAGCTCACCGAGATCGAGCCGCGCACGTTCTCGTTCAACGCGCCGTTCGGCGCGTGCCCCGCGTGCTCGGGTCTCGGCACGCGCATGTCGGTCGACGTCGAGCTCATGCTGGGCGACGAAGACCTGTCGATCCGCGAGGGCGTCCTCATCCCGTGGACGACCCAGGGCAAGGGACTCTTCCAGTACTACGAGCGCCTGCTCGAAGGACTCGCGAACGATCTCGCCTTCTCGCTCGACACGCCCTGGAAGAGGCTTCCGTCCGAGGTCCGCGAGGCCGTGCTGCGCGGTGAGAACTACAAGGTCACCGTGCGGTGGAAGAACCGCTACGGCCGCGAGATGCGCTACTCGTCGGGCTTCGAGGGCGTCGTTCCCTACATCGAGCGGCAGTACACGCAGGCCGAGTCCGACACGCAGCGTCAGCGCTGGGCGGAGTACCTCCGCGAGGTGCCGTGCCCCGTGTGCGACGGCGCCCGGCTCAAGCCCGAGGTGCTGGCCGTGCAGGTGCACGGGCATTCCATCGCGGATGCCTCGCGCCTGAGCCTGGGCGAGGCGCGGGAGTACTTCGCCAAGCTCACGCTCACCGACCGCGAGGCGACGATCGCCGCGCAGGTGCTGCGCGAGATCCGCCTCCGGCTGGACTTCCTCATCCGCGTCGGCCTCGACTACCTGAGCCTGAGCCGCGCCGCAGCGACGCTCTCCGGCGGCGAGGCGCAGCGCATCCGGCTCGCGACTCAGATCGGCTCCGGCCTGACCGGCGTGCTGTACGTGCTCGACGAGCCGTCGATCGGCCTCCACCAGCGTGACAACCGCCGTCTCATCGAGACCCTCGTGGCGCTGCGCGACCTCGGCAACACCCTCATCGTGGTCGAGCACGACGAAGAGACGATCCACGCCGCCGACTGGGTGGTCGACATCGGCCCCGGCGCCGGCGTCAACGGCGGCGAGGTCGTGCACTCCGGCCCGATCGGCGAGCTGCTGGCCGACCCGGATTCGATCACCGGCGACTACCTGTCGGGCCGGCGCTCCATCCCCACCCCGAAGAAGCGCCGCAAGATCGACAAGAAGCGTCAGGTGACGGTCGTCGGCGCGCGCGAGAACAACCTCAAGAACGTGACGGCCGACTTCCCGCTCGGTGTGCTCACCGCGGTCACGGGAGTCAGCGGCTCGGGCAAGTCCTCGCTGGTCAACGGCATCCTCTACCAGGTCCTCGCGACGCGTCTCAACGGCGCCCGCCGGGTCGCCGGCAAGCACACGCGCGTGACCGGGCTCGACAACCTCGACAAGGTCGTGCACGTCGACCAGGCGCCGATCGGCCGCACGCCGCGGTCGAACCCGGCGACCTACACCGGGGTGTTCGACCGCATCCGGACGCTGTTCAGTGAGACGCCCGAGGCCAAGGTGCGCGGCTACCAGCCGGGCCGGTTCAGCTTCAACGTCAAGGGTGGCCGCTGCGAGGCCTGCTCGGGCGACGGCACGATCAAGATCGAGATGAACTTCCTGCCCGACGTGTACGTCGACTGCGAGGTCTGCCATGGCAAGCGGTACAACCGCGACACCCTCGCGGTGCACTACAAGGGCAAGAACATCGCCGAGGTGCTCGAGATGCCGATCGCCGAGGCAGCCGAGTTCTTCGAGCCGATCCAGGCCATCCACCGCTACCTGAAGACGCTCGTTGACGTCGGTCTCGGCTACGTGCGGCTCGGCCAGTCCGCCACGACGCTGTCGGGCGGCGAGGCGCAGCGCGTGAAGCTCGCCACCGAGCTGCAGCGGCGCACGAACGGCCGGTCGATCTACGTGCTCGACGAGCCGACGACGGGTCTGCACTTCGAAGACGTGCGCAAGCTCCTCGAAGTGCTCAACGGGCTCGTCGACAAGGGCAACACCGTCATCGTCATCGAGCACAACCTCGACGTCATCAAATCCTCCGACTGGGTGATCGACCTCGGTCCCGAGGGCGGATCCGGGGGCGGCCAGATCATCGCGACGGGCACGCCCGAGCAGGTCGCGCGCGCCGAGGGCAGCCACACCGGCGCGTTCCTCGCCGAGGTGCTGGGGCTCCGCGCCCCGACGCACGCGGTCACCGAGCTCGTCGAGGCCCGCAAGGCCGGCTGAGCGGCATGGCGCGCTCTGCTCCCACCGTCCCGTACAAGCCGAAGCCGGGCGAGATCCCGACGAATCCCGGGGTCTACCGCTTCCGAGACCGCGACGGGCGCGTGCTGTACGTCGGCAAGGCGAAGAACCTCCGCGCCCGCCTGTCGAACTACTTCGCGCCGCTGCACACGCTCCACGAGCGCACGCGGCGGATGGTGACGACCGCCGCGTCCGTCGAGTGGACGGTCGTCGCGACCGACGTCGACTCGCTGCAGCTCGAGTACCAGTGGATCAAGGAGTTCGATCCGCCGTTCAACGTCCGCTACAAGGACGACAAGTCGTACCCGTTCATGGCGATCACGCTCGCCGACGAGGCACCGCGCGTCATCGTGACGCGCAACCGCCGCATCCCGGGGGCCAAGTACTTCGGCCCGTACCCGAAGGTGTGGGCGGTCCACGACACGATCGATCTGATGATCCGGGTGTTCCCGATCCGCACCTGCAGCGACGCGTCGTACAAGAAGGCGATGGCGACCGGGCGCCCGTGCTTCCCGGGGCAGATCGGGCGCTGCGGCGGGCCGTGCTCGATGAAGGTCACCGTCGAGGAGCACCGGGCGATCGTCGACGACTTCATCGCGTTCATGTCAGGCGGCGATCAACGGTTCACCAGGGAGCTCACCGCGCGCATGCGCGAGGCGTCCGCCGCGATGGACTACGAGGCGGCCGCCGTGTACCGTGACCGGCTGCAGTCGATCGACGCCGTGCTGAACCGCAGCGCGCTCGTGCTCGCCGCCGACACCGACGCCGATCTTTTCGGCATCGCCGAGGACGAGCTGGCCGCCACGGTGCAGCACTTCGTGATCCGCGGCGGCCGCGTGCGCGGCGTGCGCGCGACGACGATCGAGAAAGAGCTCGACATCACCGGTGGCGAACTCGTCGACCAGGTGCTGCAGCGGACGTACGGAAACGCCGCTGGCGCCGACATCCCGAAGCAGGTGCTGGTGCCGACGATGCCCGACGACGCCGCCGACCTCGAGGAGTGGCTTCGCGGGCGCCGTGGCAAGGCCGTGACGATCCAGATCGCACAGCGTGGCCGCAAGGCCGACCTCATGCGCACCGCCACGCTCAACGCGCAGCAGGCGCTGATGCTCCACAAGACCCGCCGCACCAGCGACTACGTCGCCCGCAGCCAGGCGCTCACCGACCTGCAGGAGGCGCTCGACCTCGTCGAGGCGCCGCTGCGCATCGAGTGCTTCGACGTCTCGCACCTGAGCGGCACGAACGTCGTCGCGTCGATGGTCGTCTTCGAGGACGGCCTGCCCCGCAAAGACCAGTACCGCTCGTTCGGCGTCGCCGAGACCACCGACGACACCGACTCGCTCTACCAGGTGCTCACGCGCCGGCTCGCGTACCTCGATCGTCCGGAAGAGAACGAGCCGGGTGCCTCGGCCGACCCGACCGCGGACGGCGAGGTGGTGACCGAGCGGCGTCGCCCGCGCTTCGCGTACCGGCCGCAGCTGCTGGTCGTCGACGGCGGCAAGCCCCAGGTCGAGGCCGCGGCGCGGGCGCTGCGCGATGCCGGCCACGAGGAGATCGCGCTGTGCGGCATCGCCAAGCGCCTCGAGGAGGTGTGGCTGCCGGGGGAGGAGTACCCCGTCATCCTGCCCCGCACGTCGGAGGCGCTGTACCTGCTGCAGCGGCTGCGCGACGAGGCCCACCGCTTCGCGATCACGCATCAGCGCAAGCGCCGCCGCCGCGACATCCAGAGTGTGCTGGCGGAGGTGCCGGGCCTCGGCGACGCGCGGATCAAGGCGCTGCTGCGCCACTTCGGGTCGGTGTCGGCGCTGAAGAAGGCGACGCCGGAGGAGATCGCCGAGCTTCCGGGGGTCGGTCCGAAGCTCGCGTCGGCCATCCACGCCCACCTCGCCCAGCCGGTCGCTCTCTCCGACGCGTCATAGCGCCCGTCGCGCCGCCGAGCGGAGGTCCGGTATGACTAGGCTTGTCGGGACGGGGGTGGTCATGGGCGAGGCGACGCGTCACGACGTCGGAGAAGTGCTGATCGTCACGGGGATGTCGGGCGCCGGACGGTCCACCGCGGCGAACGCACTGGAGGATCTCGACTGGTACGTCGTCGACAATCTGCCGCCGCAGATGCTCAAGCCGCTGCTCGAGCTCACCGAGCTCGCCGGCGGCGTGCTGCCGCGGGTCGCCGTCGTGGTCGACGTGCGCGGGCGCGACCTCTTCTCGGACCTGCCCGACGCGATGCGCTCGCTCCGGGAGCGCCGCCAGATCCGGCTGCTGTTCCTGGATGCCTCGGACGAGGTGCTCGTGCGGCGCTTCGAGGCCGTGAGGCGCCCGCATCCGCTGCAGGGCGACGGCACGATCCTCGACGGCATCCGTCGCGAGCGCGGCCGCCTCGCGGCGGTCCGCGAGAGCGCCGACGTCATCATCGACACGTCGTCGTACAACATCCACCAGCTGGCCACCAAGGTCGCCGACCTCTTCAGCGAAGCAGGCGCCGCGCGCCATACGGTGACGCTCCAGAGCTTCGGCTTCAAGTACGGGCTGCCGCCGGACGCCGACATCGTGGCGGACATGCGGTTCCTTCCGAACCCGTTCTGGGACGAGCGGCTGCGCCCGTTCACGGGGGAGGACGAGGAGGTCCGCGAATACGTCCTCGGCCAGGAGGGCGCACAGGAATTCCTCGACGCGTACAGCGCGGCACTGCGTCCCGTGCTCGAGGGGTACCAGCGGGAGAACAAGAGCCACTCGGTCGTCGCGATCGGCTGCACCGGCGGGAAGCACCGCTCCGTCGTGATGGTGCGCGAGCTCGCGCAGCGTCTCGCGAGCGTGCCCGGCGTCGCCGTCCGTGTGACGCACCGCGATCTCGGACGCGAGTGACGAGCCCGCCCGGCCGGAGCGGCCGGGTAGGCTTGACGGTCGTTCCCGCAAGACCCATGAAGGAGACCCGTGTCGCTGACCGCTGACGTGAAGGCCGAGCTGATCACCGTGCGAGATCCGCGCCCAACGGCACGGGTGGCCGAGCTCACGTCGCTGCTGCGATTCTCGGGAGGCCTGCACTCGATCGCCAACCGCGTCGCGGTCGAGGCCGAGCTGGACTCCGACGTGCTCGCGCGCCGCACCGCCCGCGATCTCGTCGAGCTCTACGGGGTGCGGCCGGAGCTCGTCCACGTGCAGGGCTCGGGAGCCCGGTCGGGCAGCCATTACGCGGTTCGCGTGATCGAAGGCGGCGAGACGCTGGCCCGTCAGACGGGCCTCCTCGACCAGCGACGACGTCCCGTCCGCGGACTCCCCAACAAGCTCACCACCGGATCGCGTGGCGACCTCGCCGCCATCTGGCGCGGGGCGTTCCTCGCCGCCGGCACCCTCAGCGACCCTGGCCGCTCGGCTGCGCTCGAGATCACCTGCCCCTCGTCCGAGGCCGCGATGGCGCTCGTCGGCGCCGCACACCGCCTCGGCATCGCCGGCAAGGCGCGCGAGGTGCGCGGCATCCCGCGCGTCGTCGTGCGCGAGGGCGAGGCGATCCGCGCCGCCCTGGCCGCGATGGGCGCCGTGCGCGCCGCCGCGGAGTGGGACCAGATGCGTCAGCGCCGCGAGGTGCGCGCCGGCGTCAACCGGCTCGTGAACTTCGACGACGCCAACCTGCGCCGTTCGGCGCAGGCCGCCGTCGCCGCCTGCGCGCGCGTCGAGCGTGCGCTGGAGATCCTGGGCGATGAGGTGCCCGACCACCTCCGTCAGGCGGGCGACCTCCGTCTCGCGCACCGCGACGCGAGTCTCGACGAGCTCGGCCACCACGCCGACCCGCCGCTCACCAAGGACGCCGTCGCCGGCCGCATCCGCCGGCTCCTCGCGATGGCCGACAAGAAGGCCGAAGCCGAGGGCCTCCCGGGGACCGAGGCGGCGGTCCCCGCCGGCATGGAGGACTGAGATCCCTCACGGATGCTGCGGGCCGCAGCTGGGCCCACGCGTCCGAGGCTCGGCCCAGCGCGAAGCGATGCGTGGAGGGTCGTGGGGGCCGTGCTTCCACACGTCACAGTCGGAAGCAACCCCGCCGCGGGAGCGTTGCCGCTCAGTAGGATGAATCCGTCACCCTCGCTGCGCCGGGGACTTCGGCGCGCGCCGACAGGAAGAAGAGAACATGGCGAAGTACACCTTGCCCGACCTCCCTTACGACTACGCCGCACTCGAGCCGCACATCAGCGGCAAGATCATGGAGCTTCACCACAGCAAGCACCACCAGGCGTACGTGACCGGCGCGAACACCGCGCTGGAGCAGCTGGCCGAGGCGCGCGAGTCCGGCAACCTCGCGAACGTGAACAAGCTCGAGAAGGACCTTGCGTTCCACCTCGGCGGTCACGTGAACCACTCGATCTTCTGGACCAACCTCTCGCCCGAGGGCGGCGGTGAGCCCGAGGGCGAGCTGAAGGCCGCCATCGACGAGTTCTTCGGCGGCTTCGACAAGTTCCAGGCGCACTTCACCGCCGTGGCCAACGGGATCCAGGGCTCAGGCTGGGCCGTCCTCAGCTGGGACCCGATCGGCGAGCAGCTCATCATCCAGCAGCTGTTCGACCAGCAGGGCAACACCGCGCAGGGCACGATCCCGATCTTCCAGCTCGACATGTGGGAGCACGCCTTCTACCTCGACTACCTCAACGTGAAGGCCGACTACGTCAAGGCCGTCTGGAACATCGCGAACTGGCAGAACGTCGCGCAGCGCCTCGACGCCGCCCGTCAGAAGACCTCTGGCCTGCTGGTACTGTCCTAGTTAGCGCGGCCGTCCCGGCGGGACAGCCCGCCGGGACGCCGTTGTCCTCGTTCGCATCGCAACAACCGCGCATTCGCGCACGACACATCTCAGGAGAAACTCCGTGACTGTCAAGATCGGCATCAACGGCTTCGGCCGAATCGGACGCAACTACCTCCGCGCGGCTCTCGCGCAGGGCGCGGACCTCGACATCGTGGCGGTGAACGACCTCACCGACAACAAGACGCTGGCGCACCTGCTCAAGTACGACTCGATCCTCGGACGCCTGGACCAGGAGGTCTCGTACACCGAGGACTCGATCACGGTCGGTGACAAGACCATCAAAGTCTTCGAGGAGCGCGACCCGGCCAACCTGCCCTGGGGCGAGCTCGGCGTCGACATCGTCATCGAGTCGACCGGCCGCTTCACCAAGGCCGTCGACGCCGCGAAGCACATCGCGGGCGGCGCCAAGAAGGTCCTCATCTCGGCTCCCGCCTCCGGCGAGGACGGCACGTTCGTCATCGGTGCGAACGAGGAGACCTACGACCCCGAGACGCAGCACATCATCTCGAACGCCTCGTGCACCACGAACTGCCTCGCGCCGCTCGCGAAGGTGCTCAACGACGAGTTCGGCATCGTCAAGGGCCTCATGACGACGGTCCACGCCTACACGGCCGACCAGAACCTCCAGGACGGCCCGCACAGCGACCTGCGTCGCGCCCGCGCCGCCGCGCTGAACATCGTCCCGACCTCGACCGGTGCCGCCAAGGCCATCGGCCTGGTGCTGCCGGAGCTCAAGGGCAAGCTCGACGGCTTCGCGCTGCGCGTGCCCGTTCCCACCGGCTCGGCGACCGACCTCACGGTCGAGCTCGAGCGCGACGTGACGGTCGACGAGATCAAGGCCGCCTACAAGGCTGCCGCCGAGGGGCCCCTCAAGGGCATCCTCAAGTACACCGAGGACGAGATCGTCTCGAGCGACATCGTCACCGACGACCACTCCTGCATCTTCGACGCCGGCCTGACCCGCGTCATCGGCAACCAGGTCAAGGTCGTCGGCTGGTACGACAACGAGTGGGGCTACTCCAACCGTCTCGTCGACCTCACCGAGATCGTCGCCTCGAAGCTCTGATCCCCATGGCTCTGCGCACCCTCAGCACGCTGGGTTCGCTGGCCGGCAAGCGTGTCATCGTCCGTGCTGACCTCAACGTCCCCCTCAAGGACGCGGTCATCACGGACGATGGCCGTGTACGGGCCACGCTCCCCACGCTCAACGCCCTGATCAACCAGGGCGCCCGCGTCATCGTCTGCTCGCACCTCGGCCGCCCCGACGGCGCTCCCGACCCGAAGTACAGCCTCGAGCCGGTCGCCCAGCGCCTCTCGGAGCTCCTCGGCAAGCCCGTCGCGTTCGCGCGCGACACGGTGGGGGAGTCGGCCCGAGAAGCGGTCGCAGCCCTCGAGGACGGCGACGTCGCGATCATCGAGAACCTCCGCTTCAACCCGGGCGAGACCGCCAAGGACGACGCGACCCGTCGCGCGTTCGCGGAGGAGCTCGCCACGCTCGGCGACGTCCTCGTCTCCGACGGGTTCGGCGTCGTGCACCGCAAGCAGGCGTCGGTCTACGACCTCGCCGAGATCCTGCCGTCGGCAGCCGGGTTCCTCATCGAGAAGGAGGTCGACGTCCTCGACCGCCTGACCGAGAACCCCGAGCGGCCGTACACGGTCGTGCTGGGCGGCTCGAAGGTCAGCGACAAGCTGGGCGTCATCGACCACCTGCTGCCGCGCGTCGACCGTCTGCTCATCGGCGGCGGCATGCTGTTCACCTTCCTCGCGGCGCAGGGGCACAAGGTCGGCTCGAGCCTCCTCGAGGCCGACCAGCTCGACACCGTGCGCGAGTACATGCGGCGCGCCGAGGATTCGGGCGTCGAGCTCGTGCTGCCCACTGACGTCGTCGTGGCCTCGAAGTTCGGCGCCGACGCGGAGCACGTGGTGACGAGCGCCGACGGCATCGAGGACACGGCGTTCGGGGCCTCGGGCCTCGGGCTCGACATCGGTCCCGACACCGCCGAGCGCTTCGCAGCCGTCGTACGCGACTCGAAGACGGTGTTCTGGAACGGCCCGATGGGCGTGTTCGAGCTCGCGCCGTTCGCCGCGGGCACCAAGGCAGTGGCGCAGGCTCTCACCGAGGTCGACGGTCTGTCGGTCGTCGGCGGCGGCGACTCCGCCGCGGCGGTCCGCCAGCTCGGGTTCGCCGACGACGCCTTCGGTCACATCTCGACCGGCGGCGGCGCCAGCCTCGAGTTCCTCGAGGGCAAGAAGCTCCCCGGACTGGAGGTCCTCGGATGGCAGTAGCAGGCCGCACCCCGCTCATCGCGGGCAACTGGAAGATGAACCTCGACCACCTGCAGGCGGTCGCGTTCGTGCAGAAGCTGCACTGGACCCTGAAGGACGCCAAACATGAGGACGGATCGGTAGAGGTCGCGGTGTTCCCGCCCTTCACCGACCTGCGCACCGTGCAGACGCTGCTCGACGCCGACAAGATCCCGTTCGCCCTCGGCGCGCAGGACCTGTCGGCGCACGACTCGGGCGCGTACACCGGCGAGATCTCGGGCGCGTTCCTGGCCAAGCTCGACGCGAAGTACGTCATCATCGGGCACTCCGAGCGTCGGCAGTATCACGAGGAGACGGACGAGATCGTCGGCTCGAAGGTGAAGGCCGCGCTCAAGCACGGCCTCGTGCCCGTGATCTGCGTCGGCGAGACCAGCGAGGACCTGGAGAAGTTCGGCGCGAGCGCCGTGCCGGTCAGCCAGCTGTCGGTCGCCCTCGAAGGGCTGAAGGCGGACGCCGACATCGTCGTCGCCTACGAGCCCGTCTGGGCGATCGGCTCGGGCCAGGCCGCGACGCCGGAGCAGGCGCAGGACGTGTGCGCCAAGCTCCGCGAGGTCATCGGCGAGAAGCTCGGCGCGGACGCGGCGGCACGCACGCGTGTGCTCTACGGCGGGTCGGTGAAGTCCGCGAACATCGCGAGCTTCATGCGCGAACCCGACGTGGACGGCGCCCTGGTCGGCGGTGCGAGCCTCGTCGTCGACGAGTTCGCCGCGATCATCCGCTATCAGAAGCACGTCGGGGTCTGACCCCGCGACCGGCGGGCGGTGAGGATTCCTCACCGCCCGCCGGCCTACACGTATACTTGACCCTTGTGCGATCGGCGAACGATCGCAGCGAAAGGCTTCAACGACTGTGCAGATCCTCGAGTTCGTCCTGCAGGTGCTTCTCGGCATCACGAGTCTCCTGCTGACCCTCCTCATCCTGCTCCATAAGGGGCGCGGTGGCGGCCTGTCCGACATGTTCGGCGGCGGCATGACCTCGGCGCTCGGCTCCTCGGGCCTGGCCGAGCGCAACCTCAACCGATTCACGGTGGTCCTCGCCCTGGTGTGGTTCGCCTCGATCGTCGCGCTCGGCCTGATCACGAAGTTCCAGGCCCTCTGATGGCCACCGGAGGCAACGCGATCCGCGGCACCCGCGTCGGTGCCGGACCGATGGGCGAGCAGGACCACGGCTTCCACGCCGAGCGTGTCGCCGTCTCCTACTGGGACGCCCTCGGCAACGAGACCGTGCGATACTTCGCGGCGGGCATCCCCGAGGAAGAGATCCCCGACACGATCGACTCGCCGCACTCCGGCCTGCCGGCCGGCCGCGACAAGGAGAATCCTCCCGCCGTCGCGAAGGCCGAGCCGTACAAGACGCACCTCGCTTACGTCAAGGAGCGCCGCACCGAGGAAGAGGCCGAGACCCTCCTCGACGACGCGCTGAAGCAGCTGCGCGAGCGCCGCGGCCAGGACTGAGTCCCCGTACAGACATACGAGAAGAGCGGATGCCGAGGCATCCGCTCTTCTCGTATGTTCGGGGGGTCCGTCCGCGGAGCCGCGTCAATACTCCCGGTCGATCAGGTCCGGCGGCACCTGTGCGGCGGCCGCCTGATCGACGAAGAACGTCGTGCGCTTGCGGCCCTTCGCGCCGGCGGCCGGCACGCTCGCGTAGCTCGCCCCCGCGAGGGCGAGGCCGAGGGCGGCCGCCTTGTCGGCGCCCGCCAGCACGAGCCACACCCGCTTCGAGCTGTTGATCACCGGGCGCGTCATGGTGATGCGCTCCGGCGGCGGCTTGGGGGAGTCGCGTACCGCGACCACCGCGCGATCCGTGATCTGGATCTCGGAGCGGTCCGGGAACAGCGACGCGATGTGCCCGTCCGGCCCGACGCCGAGGAAGCACACGTCGAACGACGGCCACGCGCCCTCGGCACCCGGGAAACGCGCGAGCTCCTCGGCGTACGCCGTGGCGGCGTCGTCGAGGCCGGCGCCGTCGTCGCTGCCCAGGGTCGCGTGGATGTTCTCCTCGGGGATCTCGAGACCGTCGAGGAACGCCTCACGGGCCTGGCGATCGTTGCGGTCGGCATGGCCGAGCGGAACGAAGCGCTCGTCGCTCCACCAGAAGTGCACCCGCGACCAGTCGATGCGCGCCGCGCGCGGATTGCGCGCGGCGGCGGCGAGCACGGCCGCACCCATCGAACCGCCGGTGAGCGAGATGTGCGCGAGCTTTCCCTCGTCGATCCGCTTGCTCACCCGACTCAGGAAGCGGGGCGCGACCGACTCGGCCAATGCGGCGGGATCGGAGCTGATGATGACGCGTTTCTCGGCCCAGCCCTCAGGCATCCGTCTGCGTTCCGTTCGTCACCCGCGCACCGCTCATCAGGCCTGCGTCTCCTTCGTCGCCGGGGGGTCGAGCAGCTCCCAACCCTCGGTGATGACTCGACCATACAGGACGTCCGGGTCGAGACGACGAAGCTCCTCCGCGAGGCATTCGCGGAGCGTCCGGCGGGGGAACGCGAGGTCGTGCGTCGGCTGACCGGGCTGCGTGAGGATGGCCACACCGGGCGTCGGGCGCTCGAGGAGCACCTCGCCGCTCGGGCGCACGAGAGCGACCGACTTGATGCCGTGCGGCCACTCTTCGGCGTCGAGGTAGGCCCAGTCGACGGGCACGTCGAGGGTGAGACGCAACCACGCCGCCAGGAGCGCGGTGGAGGGAGAATCGGACGCCCCGCGCACGCGAACGCCCACGACGGGCTCGTACGGCGGCTGGTCGAGGATCGCCGCCAGCTGCTCGCGCCAGCGCGTCAGGCGCGTCCACGCGAGGTCGGTGTCGCCCGGCGCATACTGCTCGCCGAGGTCCGCGACCCAGGCCGACGGGTCGGACTTGGTCGCGGCATCCGTGATCCGGCGCTGCGCGATGCGGCCGATCGACGTCTTCGAGATGTGGTCGGGGGTCCGGTTGGGCCACCACACCACCACGGGGGCGTCGGGGAGCAGGAGACCGGTCACGAGGCTCTCGAGGTTCGAGCGGCCGGCGTCTCCGAACGCGCGCAGCGTGACGACCTCGCTCGCGCCGGCGTCGCCGCCGACACGGATCTGCGCGTCGAGGCGGGACTCGCCGTCGTCGGTGTCCGGGATCATGAGCACGATGACGCGCATCGGGTGCTCGCGCGACGCGTCGTTCGCGGCCTCGATGACCTCTTCGACGGCGCCTTCGCGCGTCAGGATGACGAGCGTCAGCACGCGGCCGAGTGCGACCGCCCCGCCCTCCTCGCGCACGTTGACGAGTGCGCGGGAGATCTTGCTGACGGTGGTGTCGGGAAGGTCGACGATCACGGGCGCCTCCAGGTGCGGCCATCGCGGGCGAGCATCTCGTCCGCGGAATCCGGGCCCCACGACCCGGGCGAGTACTGTTCGAGCGGTCCGCCCTGGGCGTCCCAGAACTTCTCGATCGGGTCGAGGATCTTCCACGACAGCTCGACCTCTTCGTGCCGCGGGAACAGCGGCGGGTCGCCGAGGAGCACGTCGAGGATGAGGCGCTCATAGGCCTCGGGGCTGGCCTCGGTGAACGCGTGGCCGTAGCCGAAGTCCATGGTGACGTCGCGCACCTGGGCGCCGGCACCCGGCACCTTCGAGCCGAAGCGGATCGTGACGCCCTCGTCGGGCTGCACGCGGATCACGAGGGCGTTCTGCCCCTGACCCGAGGTCTGGCTGCGTGAGAACAGCAGCTCGGGGGCGCGCTTGAACACCACGGCGATCTCGGTGACGCGGCGGCCGAGGCGCTTGCCGGTGCGCAGGTAGAACGGCACGCCGGCCCAGCGACGCGTGTTCACCTCGAGCGTGACGGCGGCGTATGTCTCGGTCGTGGACTGCGGGTTCATGCCGTCTTCCTCGAGGAAGCCGAGCACCTTCTCGCCGCCCTGCCATCCGCCCGCGTATTGACCACGGGCGGTGGAACGCGCGAGGTCGGCCGGGAGCGTGACGGCCGCGAGGACCTTCTCCTTCTCGGCGCGGAGGTCCTTCGCGTCGAACGAGATGGGCTCCTCCATCGCGGTGAGCGCCATGAGCTGCAGCAGGTGGTTCTGGATGACGTCGCGTGCGGCGCCGACACCGTCGTAGTACCCGGCACGGCCGCCGACCCCGATGTCTTCCGCCATCGTGATCTGCACGTGGTCGACGTAGTTGCGGTTCCAGATCGGCTCGTACAGCTCGTTCGCGAAGCGCAGCGCCAGGATGTTCTGGACCGTCTCCTTGCCGAGGTAGTGGTCGATGCGGAAGATCGAGTCCGTCGGGAACGCCGAGCGCAGCACGTCGTTGAGAGCGCGTGCCGACTCCTGGTCGTGACCGAACGGCTTCTCGATGACGACGCGGCGCCAGCGGTCGGGCTGGTCGGCCGTGTCGTCCACGAGGCCCGACGCCTTCAGCTGCTCCGCCACGAGCGGGAACGCCTTCGGCGGGATCGAGAGGTAGTACGCGTGGTTGCCCATCGTGCCGCGCTCGGTGTCGAGCTTGTCGACGGTCTCCTTGAGGCGGCGGAAGGCGTCCGGGTCGTCGAACTCGCCCGAGACGAAGCGGATGCCCTGGAGCAGCTGCTGCCATGTCTCGTCGCGGAATTCGGTGCGCGCGTGCTGGCGCACGGCGTCGTAGACGACCTTGGCGAAGTCCTGGTCCTCCCAGTCGCGCCGTGCGAAGCCGACGAGCGCGAAGCCCGGAGGCAGCAGGCCGCGGTTCGCGAGGTCGTAGACGGCGGGCATGAGCTTCTTGCGGGAGAGGTCTCCCGTGACGCCGAAGATGACGAGCGCGCTCGGGCCGGCGATGCGGTTGAGGCGACGGTCTTCGGGGTCGCGCAGCGGGTTGTGCCCGCGCGAGATCTCGACGGTCATGTGGGGATCGAACTCCTACTGTGCCGCTTCGAAGAGCGAGAGCACTTCGATCTGGGGGTCGGTGAGGGTCAGGGTCACGACGGGACGGCCGTGGCCTTCGGCGAGCACGGCCGCGTCGCCCGCGGCCTGCGCCTGGATCAGCTGACCGAAAGTGAACGGCCGGCCGGGGATCTCGAGGTCGACATCGGTGCGCTCGAGGATCTGCACGAACACGCCGTTCGCCGGGCCGCCCTTGTGGTACTGGCCCGTCGAGTGCAGGAACCGGGGGCCCCAGCCGAAGGTGGTCGGGCGAGCGGAGTCCGCGGCCACGAGCTCGCGCAGGCCCGAGAGCTGGCCGAGCTCGAGGCGGTTGACGTAGGCCTGGATCGCGACGTAGCCGTCCTCGGGAAGGCGCGCCCAGAGCGCGTCGAGCACACCCGCGACGGTTCCGGATGCTGCGAGCTCGGGGTCCGAGACGCGCACCTCGACGCCCTCCACGGCGAACGCCGGGGCGGTGGGCTCGGGACGCGCGTCGAGCAGACCTCGGGCCGCGACCTTGGCGGACTCGACGTCGGGCTGGTCGAACGGGTTGATGCCCAGCATCCGTCCCGCGATCGCCGTCGCGTACTCCCACACCACGAACTGCGCGCCCAGCGAGCCGCTCACCAGGATCTCGCCCTCGTGATGCTCGAACAGGTGGAACTTCTTGGCCTCGTCGACGAAGCGCACGATCTGCAGATCGGCGGGCTTCGCCTCGACCTCGGGGGAGACCGGCAGCAGGACGACCGGCAGGATCCCGGTGCCCTCCTTGCCCGTCGACTCGGCCACGAGCTGCTCGATCCAGTCCGGGAGCCCCACGATATGGGTGCCGTCGGTGATGAGGCCGAGCTTGTCCTTGCGGGGCTCGCCACCGGCGATCGCCGCGGCCAGCACGAGTGCCGGGTTGTCGGGGCTGTCGATCGAGACCTCGAGCAGCGACGCCTCGGCCTCGTCGAGGAGCTCCGAGATGTCGGCGCCCGCGAGACCGGCCGGCACGAGCCCGAACGCGGTGAGCGCCGAGTAGCGGCCCCCTACGGTCGGGTCGGCGTTGAACACCGTGTACCCGTCGGCGCGGGCCTCCGCATCCAGCGGCGAGCCCGGGTCGGTGACGACGATGATCCGCTCGGCGGGGTCGATGCCCAGGTCGCGGAACGCGGCCTCGAACGCACGCTTGGCCGAGTCGGTCTCGACGGTCGAGCCCGACTTCGACGACACCACGAGCGCCGTGCGCGTGAGGTCGCCGGCCTGTGCGTCGCCGTCGATCGCGGCGAGCACCTGGCCCGGTGCGGTCGAGTCGAGGATCACCAGCGGCGCCCCAGACGTCTGCGTGATGACCTCAGGCGCGAGCGACGAACCGCCCATGCCTGCGAGCACGAACCGGGTCACGTTGCGGGCGTGCAGACGCTCGCGCAGGGCGAGGATCTCGGGGACGAGCGGACGCGAGACGCTGACGGCCTCGGTCCACCCGAGTCGACGGGATGCCTCATCCTCCGACTCGGGACCCCACAGCGACGAGTCGCCGCCGGTGATCCCCGACGCCACCAGGCTCGCGACGAGCCCGGGAAGCGTCGCGTCGACGACCGACTTGACGTGCCCCGACAGGTGGATGTCGAAGCTCATCGGGTGGCCTGGAGTGCGTCCTCGAGGGCCGCCTTCACGGTGCCCTGCAGATCGTGCCAGGAGGCGATGAACTTGCTGACGCCCTCGTCTTCGAGCACCTGCGTGACGTCGGCGAAGTCGACGCCGGCGGCCGCGAGATCGGCGAACACCTGGTGCGCGGCCTCGTAGGTGCCGGTCACGGTGTCGCCGGCGATCTGGCCGTGGTCGAAGGTCGCCTCGAGGGTCTTCTCCGGCATGGTGTTGACCGTGCCGGGGGCGACGAGCTCGGTGACGTAGAGCGTGTCGGGGAGGTTCGGGTCCTTCACGCCGGTCGATGCCCACAGCGGACGCTGGGCGTGGGCTCCGGCATCCGTCAGCGCCTTCGCGCGGTCGGTGGCGAACTCCTTCTCGTACAGTTCGTACGCGAGGCGCGCGTTCGCGACGCCGGCGAGCGACTTCAGGCCCTCGGCCTCGTCGGTGCCGATCGCGGCGAGGCGCTTGTCGACCTCGGTGTCCACACGCGAGACGAAGAACGACGCGACGGAGTGGATCTGCGAGATGTCGCGGCCGTTGGCCTGCGCCTGCTCGAGGCCCGCGAGGAAGGCCTCGATGACCTCGGCGTAGCGCTCGAGGCTGAAGATCAGCGTGACGTTGACCGAGATGCCCTCGGCGAGCACCGCGGTGATCGCGGGCAGGCCGGCCTTCGTCGCGGGGATCTTGATGTGCACGTTCGGCCGGTCGACCTTCGCCCAGAGCTGCTTGGCCTGCGCGATCGTCGCGTCGGTGTCGTGGGCGAGGTCGGGGGAGACCTCGATCGACACGCGGCCGTCCACGCCGTTCGTGGCGTCGTAGACGGGACGGAAGATGTCGGCCGCGTCGCGCACGTCGTCGGTCGTCGCGGCGAAGATCGCGTCATCCACCGTCGCGCCTGCCTTGGCGAGCTCGGCGATCTGGTCGGCGTACGAGTGGCCGCCGCCGCCGATCGCGCCCTGGAAGATCGTCGGGTTCGTCGTGACGCCCGAGACGTTGCGCGTCGAGATGAGTTCGGTCAGGTTGCCCGACGTGATGCGCTCGCGCGACAGGTCATCGAGCCAGATGCTCACGCCTTCGGCGACCAGCTTCTCAGTGGGGGTGCTCATTCTGCCTTCTCCTCGTGCTTACTTCGCCGTTGCGAGTTCGAGTGCTGCCGTGGCCGCGAGGGACTCGCGGGCGGCCTCGACGACGTGCTCGGCGGTGATGCCGAACTTCTGGAACAGGGTCTTGTAGTCGGCCGACGCACCGAAGTGGTCGATGGCGACGGATCGGCCGGCGTCGCCGACGATGCCGCGCCAGGTGAGCGCGGAGCCGGCCTCGACCGACACGCGCGCCTTGACGGCGGCGGGGAGGACCTTCTCGCGGTAGGCGGCGTCCTGCTCGTCGAACCACTCCAGCGACGGCGCCGACACGACGCGGGCGTTGATGCCCTCGGCGGCGAGGGTCTCGCGGGCGGCGACCGCCAGCTGGACCTCGGAGCCGGTCGCGATGAGGATCACGTCGGGGGTGCCGTTCGGCGCCTCGGCGAGGATGTACGCGCCCTTGGCGACGCCGTCGGTCGACGCGAAGACGTCACCCGATGCCTCGCCCTCGCCGCGTGCGAACACGGGGATGTTCTGGCGGGTCAGCGCGATGCCCGAGGGACCGCCCTGGCGGCGGACGATCTCGAGCCACGCGGCCGAGGTCTCGTTCGCGTCGGCCGGGCGCACCACCGTGAAGTTCGGGATGGCGCGAAGCGTCGCGAGCTGCTCGACCGGCTGGTGGGTGGGGCCGTCCTCGCCCAGTGCGACGGAGTCGTGCGTCCACACGAAGATCGACGGGATGTCCATCAGCGCGGCCAGACGCACCGACGGGCGCATGTAGTCGCTGAAGATGAGGAACGTGCCGCCGAACGGACGTGTGGGACCGTGCAGCTTGATGCCGTTGACGATCGCGCCCATGGCGTGCTCGCGGATGCCGAAGTGCAGCACCCGCCCGTACGGGTCTCCCGACCACTCGTGGGTCGACCACTCGGCGGGGATGAACGACTTCGCGTCCTTGATGGTGGTCAGGTTCGACTCGGCGAGGTCGGCCGAGCCGCCCCACAGCTCCGGCAGCACCGCGGCCAGCGCGTTGATGACCGTGCCCGATGCTGCGCGGGTCGAGACGTCCTTGCCCGCCTCGAACGACGGGAGAGCCGATGCCACGTCCTCGGGCAGATCGCCGGCCTCGAGGCGGTCGAACAGCGCCTTGCGCTCCGGGTTGGCGGCGGCCCAGGCGTCGAACGATTCCTGCCAGACGGCGCGCTCCTCGGCGGCGCGGTCCTTCAGCGCCCGCGTGTGGGCGATGACGTCGTCGGCGACGACGAACGACTGCTCGGGGTCGAAGCCCAGGACCTTCTTCGTCGCGGCGAGCTCGTCGCCGCCGAGCGCCGAGCCGTGGATCTTGCCGGTGTTCTGCTTGCCGGGCGAGGGCCAGCCGATGATGGTGCGCAGGATGATGAGCGACGGCTTGGCGGTCTCGCCCTTCGCGGCCTCGACTGCGCCATAGAGCTCGGCGACGTCCTCGACGTACTGGCCGGTCTTCTTCCAGTCCACGATCTGCACGTGCCAGCCGTAGGACTCGTAGCGCTTGGCGACATCCTCGGTGAAGGCGACGTTGGTGTCGTCCTCGATGGAGATCTGGTTCGAGTCGTAGATCGCGATCAGGTTGCCGAGCTCCTGGTGACCCGCGAGCGAAGACGCCTCCGAGGTGACACCTTCCTGCAGGTCGCCGTCGCCGGCGATCACGTAGATGTGGTGGTCGAACGGCGACTGACCGGCGGGGGCCTCCGGGTCGAACAGGCCGCGCTCGTATCGGGCCGCGTACGCGAAGCCCACCGACGAGGCGAGGCCCTGGCCCAGCGGGCCGGTCGTGATCTCGACGCCCTTGGTGTGGCCGTACTCGGGGTGACCAGGGGTCAGCGACCCCCACGTGCGCAACGCCTTGAGGTCGTCGAGCTCGAGCCCGAATCCGCCCAGATACAGCTGCACGTACTGGGTGAGCGAGGAGTGGCCGGCCGACAGGATGAACCGGTCGCGGCCGACCCAGTGGGTGTCCGTGGGGTCGTGGCGCAGCACCCGCTGGTACAGCAGGTATGCCGCCGGCGCCAGGCTCATGGCAGTGCCGGGGTGGCCGTTGCCGACCTTCTCCACCGCGTCCGCTGCCAGCACGCGCGCGGTGTCCACCGCGCGCCGATCGATTTCATCCCAACGCAGTTCCGACACCAGGCGCCTTTCTCGAGGAGTGTGCGCCCAGAGTGTGGCCGGCTCGCGGCCCTTCCGGACGGAGAAGGGGGAATCGGCGACGGGCGCGCGTGTTTCTCAGCATAGCGAAGGGGCATGCCGCCGAGGCCATGAGAGCTGTGTATGTGACAGAGTCTTGCGAAGCCCGAGGCGTCGCCGGTGACATCCCGGTGTCGTGGGAGTCACGTTCTGCTCACGCTCGCGGCCTGCCCGATGTGATCCGTCACCATCCCCGGCGTCCCGCCCCGCCCAGCACCCGGCGCCGCCGGCGGGCCGGGCGCGACACGCCGATGCCCTAGACTTGGGACGAATCTGCAGGCGGCGATTGCGGGGGCCATGGACAGCACGAAGACGGCCGGGACCGTAGCATCCGTCGACGGCTCCAGCCGGCCTCGTCAGACCTTCGGCCGCACCGTCCGCGCGTACATCGCGCTGATGAAGCCGCGCGTGCTCGAACTGCTCCTGGTGACGACCGTGCCGGTCATGATCCTCGCGCAGGGGGGCTTCCCCGATGTGTGGCTGGTCGTCGCGACCGTCATCGGCGGCACCGCGAGCGCTGGGTCGGCCGCTGCGTTCAACATGTACCTCGACCGCGACATCGACGCGCACATGCAGCGCACGGTGAACCGCCCGCTCGTCACCGGCGAGGTCTCGCCGCGGGGCGCGCTGATCTTCGCGTGGTCGCTCGCGGTGTTCTCGACCGCATGGCTGTGGGTCACCACGAACTGGCTGGCCGCGACCCTGTCTGCCGCCGCCATCTTCTTCTACGTCGTGATCTACACGATGATCCTCAAGCGCCGCACCGAGCAGAACATCGTGTGGGGCGGCATCGCGGGCTGCTTCCCGGTGCTGATCGGCTGGACCGCGGTGACCGGCTCGCTCGCGTGGCCGCCGGTCATCCTGTTCACCCTCGTCTTCCTGTGGACGCCGCCGCACTACTGGCCGCTGTCGATGAAGTACAAGGACCAGTACGAAGAGGTCGACGTGCCGATGCTCGGCGCGACGCGCGCCGGCTCTCAGGTGGGCCTGCAGGTGATCCTGTACGCATGGGCCACCGTCGTGTGCTCGCTCCTGCTCATCCCCGTCGCCGACATGGGTCTCGTCTACACGGTGTCGTCGCTCGTCTTCGGCGGCTGGTTCATCTACGAGTCGCACGTGCTCTACAACCGCGCTGTGCGGGGCACCGAGCCGCGCCCGATGCGCGTCTTCCACGCCTCGATCACGTACCTCACGCTGCTCTTCGTCGCCATCGCGGTCGATCCGCTCCTCCCGTTCTGACCCAGACGCGAGATACGAAGAAGGCCGCCCGGCGAACCGGGCGGCCTTCTTCGTGCGGGGTGGATCAGCGTGCGGCGACGGATGCCTCGGCCTTGGCGTCGACCGGCTCAGCGGTCTCGGCGGGGGCGGCGTCGGTCTGGGCCTCGGCGGCCTGCGGCTCCTCGGCGGCGGTCTCGGCCTCCGAGTTCCAGTCGATGGACTCGACGACCTCGACCGGCGCGTGCGGGCGCAGCGTCGAGACGGCGGCGACGCCGAGCGCGAGCAGGACGCCGATGATGCCGGCGCCGATGAGGATCGAGCCGAGCTGGGCGATCGACTGGCCGACGTACACGTCGACGCCGGTCGCGGAGCCGTCGGTCAGGGTCGTGGTCATCGAGCCGAGCTTGTCGGTGGTGATGTACCAGCCGCCGGCGATCGTCGCCACGGAGACGACGACGAGGCCCCAGAAGGGGATGCTGCGGACGAGACGGGGGCGGGTGGGCATGTGTCGATCACTCCTCGGGATGCGCGACCCGGGTGGTCGCGGCATCCCACCCTCGCAAAGGAGTCCGTGCGACGCCAATCGGGTTGCTATGGATCAGCTGTGGACGGCCTGGGTCGCGGGTGCCTTCAGATGCAGGACGACGGTCGTCATGGCGGCGGCGGCGAGGGCGGCGAGGACCATGTGGACGCCGACCGCGAGCTCGGGCAGTCCGTTGCGGGCCTGGTACAGCCCGACCGCGATCTGGACGAGTTCGACGCCGAGGAGGACGACGGTCCAGCGCAGCAGCGCCGGAGCGGCCCCGCGCGCCCGCCAGCCGGCGACCACGAGCGCGACAGTCAGGGCGAACAGCGCGTAGCCGGGCCACGCGTGGATGTGCTCGAGCAGTTCGGCGTTGAAGCCGTTGCGGCCCGCATCAGCATCGCCGGAGTGCGGTCCGGCGCCGGTGGTCAGCACGCCGAACGCGATGGTGAGCGCCATCGCGAGCGTCGTGACATGCGCCAGCACCGCGTGCCAGCGCGGGACGACGAGCGTGCGCGGTCCGGCGGGCTGCGACATCCGCACCAGGAAGGCCGCGGTGACGCAGACCAGCGCGAGCGACGAGACGTAGTGGAAGCCGACGATGAAGGGGTTCAGGCCTGTCAGCACGGTGATGCCGCCGACGATCGCCTGTGCGGCGACGCCGCCGAGGACGACGACGGCGAGCACATAGAGGTCGCGGCGCTCGTGGCGCAGCTTCAGGACCAGCACGAGCACGATGGCGGCGATGATGCCGACCAAGCCGGTCATCGTGCGGTTGCCGAACTCGATCAGGCCGTGGATGCCCATCTCCTGAGTGGGCACAAGGGATTCGGGCGTGCAGGTCGGCCACGTGGGGCAGCCGAGGCCCGAACCGGTGAGGCGCACGGCGCCGCCCGTGCCGATGATCGTCACCTCGGCGATGAAGGACAGCCACGCGAACACGCGGATCCGCTTGTCGACGCGGTCGGGGAGCCACTGCCAGAAGCGCTGCCAGATTCCCGGGGCGGTGGTCGTGGACTGTGGCGCGGACATGCGGGGGGTCGCCTCCTGGGGAAAAGGCTCCCACGCGCTGCGCGTGACGTCACGTGGCGCGTCCGCGGCGGGGTGGAGCCTGTAGAATCGAGGGGTCGGTTGCGCACGCACTTCACAGCGCCGCGTACCACTGACAGTCTAGGCGCGATGGTCGGCGCCGCTTGAGAGGGCCCGAGAAGCGGCATCCCCCCTCCGGTATCTCCACCGGAGAACACGGATGCCGGGACGGATGACACCGCCAGGGCCCGGAGGAGAACATGACGATGTCTGATGTGCTGATCGATCGCCCGGAGCTGGATGGCCTGGGCGTCTACGAGTTCGGGTGGCACGATGCCGACGCTGCGGGCGCCGTGGCGAAGCGGGGCATCGATGAGTCGGTCGTGCGCGGCATCTCGGCGCTCAAGAGCGAGCCCGAATGGATGCTCAAGACCCGGCTGAAGGGCTATCAGCTCTTCGGTCGCAAGCCGATGCCGACCTGGGGTGCGGACCTCAGCGAGATCGACTTCGACAACATCAAGTACTTCGTGCGCTCCACCGAGAAGCAGGCGCAGTCGTGGGAGGATCTCCCCGAGGACATCCGCAACACGTACGAGAAGCTCGGCATCCCCGAGGCGGAGCGCCAGCGCCTCGTCGCGGGCGTCGCCGCCCAGTACGAGTCCGAGGTCGTCTACCACCAGATCCGTGAGGACCTGGAGGCGCAGGGCGTCATCTTCATGGACACCGACACCGCGCTGCGCGAGCACCCCGAGTTCTTCGAGGAGTACTTCGGCACGGTGATCCCCGCCGGCGACAACAAGTTCGCGGCGCTGAACACGGCGGTTTGGTCGGGCGGCTCGTTCGTCTACGTGCCCCCGGGGGTCCACGTCGAGATCCCGCTGCAGGCCTACTTCCGCATCAACACCGAGAACATGGGCCAGTTCGAGCGGACGCTCATCATCGCCGACGAGGGCTCTTACGTGCACTACATCGAGGGCTGCACGGCGCCGATCTACAAGAGCGACTCGCTGCACTCGGCGGTCGTCGAGATCATCGTGAAGAAGAACGCGCGCGTTCGCTACACGACGATCCAGAACTGGTCGAACAACGTCTACAACCTCGTCACCAAGCGCGCCGTGGCGCACGAGGGCGCGACGATGGAGTGGATCGACGGCAACATCGGCTCGAAGGTCACGATGAAGTACCCGTCGATCTTCCTGATGGGCGAGCACGCGAAGGGCGAGACCCTCTCGGTCGCCTTCGCCGGCCCTGGCCAGCACCAGGACGCCGGCGCGAAGATGATCCACATGGCGCCGTACACGCAGTCGTCGATCGTCTCGAAGTCGATCGCCCGCGGCGGCGGCCGCGCCGGCTACCGAGGCGAGGTCCGCGTCGACGCGAACGCCCACCACTCGGCCAACACCGTGCGCTGCGATGCGCTGCTGGTCGACACGATCTCGCGCTCCGACACGTACCCCGCGATCGACATCCGCGTCGACGACGTGCAGCTCGGCCACGAGGCCACGGTCTCGAAGGTCAGCGAGGAGCAGCTCTTCTACCTGATGAGCCGCGGCATGCCCGAAGACGAGGCCATGGCCATGATCGTGCGCGGCTTCATCGAGCCGATCGCGCGCGAGCTGCCCATGGAGTACGCGCTCGAACTCAACAAGCTCATCGAGATGGGCATGGAAGGATCCGTCGGCTAGATGAGCCCCACCACCGAGGCCCCCACCGTTCCCGGCGCGAAGGGCCACACCGATGGCGCCGGTGCCTTCGTACCCGTGCAGACCCGCTCCGAGCGACCCTGGTCGTTCGACCCGACCGCCTTCGAGGCGCCGACGGGCCGCGAGGTCAACTGGAAGCACACTCCCATCGCGAAGCTCCAGGCGCTGCTGTCCGACGAGACCGGGCGCCATGGCGTCATCGAGGTCGACGTGGACGCGCCCGACAGCCTGGTTCAGGAGCGCCTCCGCGTGGGCAGCGCGCCCCGCGGCGAGGTGTTCCGTCCCGAGGATCTCCCCAGCGCGATCGCGTGGAAGCAGGAGACCGAAGCCCCGCTGCTGCGCATCCCTGCCGGCGCCGAGTACGCCGAGCCGATCGTCGTCTCCCTGAACGGCACCGGCGGCGTGGCCCACGCCCACGTCGTGGTCGAGGCGCAGGCGAACTCGCACGCCACCGTCGTCCTGCGCCACACCGGCACCGCGCACCACGCGCAGAACGTCGAGATCATCGTGCGCGACGGCGCCCACCTCGAGCTGGTGACGGTCCAGCGCTGGGACGACGACGCCGTGCACCTGGCGTCGCACCAGGCCCGCGTCGAGCGCGACGCGACCCTGCGTCACGTCGTCGTCAGCTTCGGCGGGGACGTCGTGCGGGTCAACCCGAGCGTCGAGCTCGCGGGCACCGGCTCGCGCGCCGAGCTCTACGGACTCAGCTACTCCGACTCGGGGCAGCACCTCGAGAGCCAGGTGTACCTGCACCACAAGGGCGCCGAGACCTCCGGCGACGTGCTGTACAAGAGCGCCCTGCAGGGCGCTGCGGCGCGCACGGTCTGGATCGGCGACGTCCTCATCGGACCGGACGCCGTCGGCACCGACTCGTACGAGGCCAACCGCAACCTCGTCCTCACCGAGGGCGCGCGCGCCGAGTCCATCCCGAACCTGGAGATCGAGACGGGCGACATCCGCGGCGCCGGGCACGCGAGCGCCACCGGGCGCTTCGACGACGAGCAGCTGTTCTATCTGCAGGCCCGCGGGATCACCGAAGACGAAGCCCGACGGCTGGTCGTGCTCGGCTTCCTCGCCGAGATCGTGCAGAAGATCGGTGTCGAAGACCTCGAAGCGGAGCTGTTCGCCGCCATCGAGGAAGAACTCGCCAAGGAGGCCGGCCTGTGACCGCTCAGCGTGTGTGCGCCCTCAGCGACCTCGTCCAGGACGAGGCGACCCGCGTCGAGGTCGACGGTGTCGCGATCGCCGTCGTGCTCGACTCCAACGGCGAGGTGCATGCGATCGGCGACGTCTGCACCCACGGCGACATCTCTCTGTCGGAGGGCTTCGTCGACGGCGAATCGCTGGAGTGCTGGGCCCACGGCTCGGCCTTCTCGCTGCGCACCGGCAAGCCCCTCAATCTCCCCGCGTACGAGCCGGTCCCGGTCTTCGCGGTCACCGTCGACGGCGATGACGTGCTCATCGACGCGACCGTCAAGCTCGAAGTGAACTGAAGAAGGTACTGAAGAATGTCTGTTCTCGAGATCCGCGACCTCCACGTGACGGTCGAGACGGATGCCGGCACCACGTCGATCCTCAACGGTCTGACACTCACGATCCGCAAGGGTGAGACCCACGCGATCATGGGCCCCAACGGCTCCGGCAAGTCGACGCTCGCCTACACGATCGCCGGACACCCCAAGTACAACGTCACGAGCGGCTCCATCTCGCTCGACGGCGAGGACGTCCTCGCGATGTCGGTCGACGAGCGTGCGCGCGCGGGCCTGTTCCTCGCGATGCAGTACCCGGTGGAGATCCCCGGCGTCACCGTCACCAACTTCCTGCGCACCGCGAAGACCGCGATCGACGGCGAGGCGCCGTCGATCCGCACGTGGACGAAGGACGTCAAGGCGTCGATGAAGAACCTGCGCATGGACCCGAAGTTCGCTTCGCGCAACGTCAACGAGGGCTTCTCCGGCGGCGAGAAGAAGCGCCACGAGATCCTCCAGCTCGAGCTCCTCAAGCCCCAGATCGCGATCCTCGACGAGACCGACTCGGGCCTGGACGTCGACGCGCTCAAGATCGTCTCTGAGGGTGTCAACCGCGCCAAGGCGGAGTCCGGCCTCGGTGTGCTGCTCATCACGCACTACACCCGCATCCTGCGCTACATCGCCCCCGACTTCGTGCACGTCATGGTGAACGGGCGCATCGTCGAGGAGGGCGGCCCGGAGCTCGCCGACCGCCTCG
Organism: Microbacterium trichothecenolyticum; assembly: GCF_000956465.1. GTDB lineage: Bacteria > Actinomycetota > Actinomycetes > Actinomycetales > Microbacteriaceae > Microbacterium > Microbacterium trichothecenolyticum. The sequence continues at coordinate 18,313 of NZ_JYJA01000034.1, read as the reverse complement.
AGGACGAGGGCTACGACCGCTTCCTGCCTGCGGGCGAAGCAGAGCCGGCCGAAGCCCCCGTGGTCAGCGAAGCGTAGGATCGACCTTATGACGGCGACCCTCACCCCTGAGAAGTACGACGAGGTGACCGAGGCTCTCAAGGACGTCATGGACCCCGAGCTCGGGATCAACGTCGTCGACCTCGGCCTCATCTACGATCTCGCGTGGGACGACGAGAACGATGCGCTGGTCATCCACATGACTCTCACGTCTGCCGGGTGCCCTCTCACCGACGTGCTCGAGGAGCAGACGGCCCAGGCGCTCGACGACATCGTCGAGCGGTTCCGCATCAACTGGGTGTGGATGCCGCCGTGGGGGCCTGAACGCATCACCGACGACGGGCGCGACATGATGCGCGCGCTCGGCTTCGCGATCTGACACCTCCCCGACGCCCGGCGGTCGTTGACGCGGCCCCATGAGGGTGTGCCACACTCGGCGCATGTCGGGGAACAGCAGGCGTGTCTTGTCCGCGGTCGGTGCAGCCGCTCTGATCCTGGCGGGGACCACGGGGTGCACCTTCGCCGGTGCCGCGTCGGAGGCCTCGCCGAGCTCCACCCCGACCGTCAACCCCGACCCGGGGGCTGACGCGCTGGCGACGGTCACGCGTGAGCGGGTCGACGCGGCGATCGACGACCTCGCATCCTCGGTCGAGACGGCGATGGATGCCTCGGGCACCCCGGGACTGTCCATCGGCGTGGTGTACGAGGGCGAGGTGCTGTTCGCAGAGGGCTTCGGCGTGCGCGACATCGACAGCGAAGACCCCGTCGACGCCGACACGGTGTTCGCGCTCGCGTCTGTCTCCAAATCCATCGGCGCGAGCGTCGTCGCCCGCGCCATCGACGAGGGCTACGTCTCGTGGGACACCCCGGTGGCCGACCACCTGGACGGCTTCGCCCTGTCGAACCCGTACGTCGGTTCGCACGTGACGATCGCCGACATGTACGCGCACCGGTCCGGGCTCTACAAGCACGCGGGCGACGAGCTCGAGGAGATCGGCTACGACCGTGCGACGATCCTCGAGAGGCTGAGCCTGATCCCGCTCGCACCGTGGCGCGCGACCTATGCGTACGGCAACTTCGACATCACCGCGGCGGGCGAGGCGGTCGCGAGCGCCGCCGGGGAGGACTGGGCCGACCTGTCGGAGCGACTGCTCTACGAGCCGCTCGGCATGACGTCGACGAGTTCGCGCTACGCCGACCTCGAATCGCGTGACAACCGCGCGCTCGGTCACATCCAGCTGGACGGCGAGTGGGTCGTCACGCCGGACCAGCGCCGGCCCGACGAGCAGTCGCCGGCGGGCGGCGTCAGCTCGAGCGTCACCGACCTCACGACCTGGCTCTCGATGCTGCTGGCGAGCGGCGAACATGACGGGGAGCCCTTCATCGACGCGTCCTCGCTCATTCCCGCGATGTCGCCGCAGATCGTCGGATCGGCGCCGTCTTCGTTCGGATCGCGGGCCGGATACTACGGCTACGGGTTCAACGTCGGCACGACGCCCGGAGGCCTGGTCGACGTCAACCACTCCGGGGCGTTCCTCCTGGGTGCCGGAACGGTGTTCAAGCTGCTGCCGGGCGCGGGTCTCGGCATCGTCGTGCTGTCGAACGCCTCCGCCAACGGCGTGGCGGAGGGCATCGCGGCCCGCTTCCTCGACATCGCGCAGTACGGCTCCGAGCGCCGCGACTGGCTGCCGCTGTTCATGCAGGTCTTCGCGGGGGAGTCGGAGCCGTTCGGCTCGCTCGTCGGCGAGACGGCGCCGACGGATCCGGATCCCGCGCAGGCCTTCGAGGCCTACACGGGGGAGTACGCCAACGACTACTTCGGTCCCGCCACCGTCGAGCTGGTGGGCGACGAGCTCGAACTGTCGCTCGGACCCACCGGTCGGTGGGCGCTCGAGCACTGGTCGGGTGACGAGTTCGTCTTCCGCCCGTTCAGCGAGAACGCCCCGCCGGGGTCGATCTCGAAGGCGACGTTCGACGGGGACACCCTCGTTCTGGAGTACTTCGACCAGCACGACCTCGGCACCTTCACACGGTGACTCACTCGGGGGCGCCACGCCGCCGGATCGGTAGGGTCGAGGGGTGAGCGTCACCCCCCTTCGAGCCCTGCCCATCGACGAGCTGCGTCAGCGCACGAGCACGAAGTGGCGCAAGTACGGAGAGGACGTGCTGCCGTTCTTCGTCGCCGAGACGGACTACGCCCTGGCGCCGGCGATCACCGAGGTGCTGACGCGGGCCGTGCGCCTCGGCGACACGGGCTACACCCCACCGGAGCCCGGCGTGCGCGAGGCGTTCGTGGGCTTCGCCGAGCGTCGCTGGGGCTGGAAGGTCGACCCGTCCCACGTCTTCTGGACCGGGGACGTGATGATGGGCGTCGTCGAGATCCTCCGACGCGTGATCGAGCCGGGCGACCGCGTGGTCGTGATGCCCCCGGTGTACCCGCCGTTCTACGACACCGTGGAGGAAGCGGGCGGGGTCGTCGATCGCGTGCCGCTCATCGAAACGGCCGACGGGTGGGAGATCGACCTTCTGGGCGTGGAGGCCGCTCTGGCCGGCGGCGCGCGGGCGGTGCTGCTGTGCAACCCGCACAACCCCACGGGCACCGTGCATTCGCGACAGACGCTGGCCGCGCTGGCCGACATCGCGGAGGGGTTCGGAGCGACCGTCATCAGCGACGAGATCCACGGGCCCCTGGCCTACGCGCAGAGGCCGTTCACGCCGTTCCTCTCGGCATCCGACTCCGCAGGGCGTGTCGGCTACGCCGTGACCAGCGCGAGCAAGACATTCAACCTCGCCGGCCTCAAGTGCGCAGTGATGGTGGCCGGCGGCGACACCCAGGCGAAGGAACTGCGTGCCCTGCCCTGGGAGGTCGAGTGGCGCACCGGGCTGTTCGGGGCGCTGTCCAACGTCGCCGCCTACTCGGCCGACAGCGACGAGTGGCTGGCGAGCCTGCTCGCGGCCCTCGACGCGAACCGGATGCTGCTGGCCGACCTCTTGGCCGAGCACCTGCCGCAGGCGCGCTACCTTCCCCCGGATGCCGGCTTCCTGGCGTGGGTCGACCTCTCCGCGTACGGGTGGGGTGAGAACCCGGCTGTCAAGGTTCTGCGCGATGCGAAGGTGGCGCTGCACCACGGTCCGCTGTTCGGCACCGAGGGCAAGGGCTACGTGCGCATCAACTTCGGCTGCGACCCCGACCTGCTCCGCGAGGCGGTGGAGCGCGTCGGCGCGCTGGCGCGATCGTGACCGCCGGGCCGGAGTCCGCGCCCATCGGGATCTGGCAGGGTCGATTCCTCTGGGTGACCGTCGGCGCCGTCGCGCTCATCTTCCTGGCGGCGATGCAGTCTCTCGCCGTCACCACGGTGATGCCCGTGGTGAGCGCCGACCTCGATGGCGAGCGCCTGTACGCCGTCGCGTTCGCGGGGACGCTCGCGACGAGCGTCATCGGGATGGTCGCCGTGGGCGCGTGGTGCGACCGCGGCGGCGTGCTCGCGCCGCTCAGCACTGCCGTCGCCCTGTTCGTCGTCGGCCTGCTCATCGCCGGATTCGCCCTCACGATGCCGGCGCTGGTCGCCGGCCGCCTCGTGCAGGGCCTCGGCACGGGCGGGCAGACCGTGGCGCTCTACGTGGTCGTCGCCCGCGTGTACCCGGGCGCGATGCACGGCCGGGTCTTCGCCGCGTTCTCAGCGGCGTGGGTCGTGCCGTCGCTCATCGGCCCTTTCCTCGCCGGGGCGGTGACGGAGTTCCTGCACTGGCGGTGGGTGTTCCTCGGCGTCGCGGCGCTCACCGTCGTGGCGTTCGCGATGGTGGTCGCCCGCCTGCACGGACTTCCGCTCGACACCGATGAGCCTTCGAAGGCACGCATCGCACCGCGCCTCGCGTGCGCGGTCGCCGTGGCCGTGGGCGCTCTCGGGCTCAGCCTGGCGGGCGAGCTCGGCGCGTGGGCATGGGCGGCGGTGGCAGCATCCGTGGTCGTCATCGGCCTGGCATCGCGGCCGCTGCTGCCGCGCGGCACGCTCGTCGCCGCGAGAGGACTGCCGAGCGTGGTGCTGATGCGCGGGCTCATCGCGGGTGCGCTGTTCGGCGCGGAGATCTACGTGCCGTACCTGCTGATCGACGGCTACGGGTTCTCGCCGACATGGGCGGGGCTCGGGCTCACGGCAGCCGCGCTGGCGTGGGCGGTCGCCGCCGACGTGCAGGGCCGCTTCGGCGACCGCCTCGGCAACGCGCGCATCACGCTCACCGGCACCGCGCTGCTGGTGACGGCGCTGCTCGTCGCGGCGGCGACCGCGCTGCTCGGACTGCATCCCGCGGTGCTCATCGCGGGGTGGGGTCTCGCGGGAGGCGGTATGGGTCTCATGTACCCGCGTCTGACCGTCCTCACGCTCGCGTACTCGACGCCGCAGAACCAGGGTTTCAACTCGTCGGCGCTGTCGATCTCGGACGCCGTCGGCTCGGCGTCCTCGATCGCGGTCATGGGCCTCGTCTTCACCGCGCTCGTGGGGACGGATGCCGGCTTCCCTGCGGTGTTCGCCATCGCTGTCCTGCTCGCGCTCGGCGCGCTGATCCCGGGCCTCCGGCTCGGGCACGCGCACGAGGCGCCGCGTCGGGCCTGAGGCGGCGGGAACGCGTCAGTTCTCGGCGCGGCCGAGGCGCCAGTAGCCCATGAACGCGACGGCGCGACGGTCGACCCCGCGCTCGGCCACGAGGTGGCGGCGCAGGGCCTTGATCGCGCCCGCCTCGCCGGCGAGCCACGCGTACAGGCGCGCGCTCTTCAGCGCCGCTCCCCCCTTGGCGGTGCGCGGCACCTCCCACAGGATGTCGGTGTCGATGTCGATCTCCTCGACGTCGGCGCCGGCGCCGGCGGGCGCGAGGCGGGCCGCGGCATCCGTCACCGACTTCACGAGGTGAGCGTGCCGCTCGCCGTCCGCGCGCGCGGCGATCCGGTACTCGAATCCGGGATGCTGCGGGAAGTACGCTGCGTCGTCGGCGTGCGGCAGCTCGACCGCGACCACTCCGCTGGCGTCTCGGGGGAGCTGCTCGAGGATCGCGGCGATCGCGGGTGCCGCCGTCTCGTCGCCGGCGAGCAGGATCGAGTCGACGCGGGCCGGCGGCACGAAGTCGATGCCGAAGCTCACGCCGCTGTGGGCGGCGGTCGGTGCGAAGATGAGTACCTCGTCGCCGACCGCGGCGCGGTCGATCCAGTCCGAAGCCGGCCCGATCACGTCGTGCGAGACCATGTCGACGTCCACCTCGCTGAGGTGGTTGCGGACGTAGCGGGTGGTGTACGTGCGGAACGGCAGGCGCTGCTCCTCGGGCAGTTCGCGCCACTGCGTGTACCAGTCGTCGCCGAGGGGCATCGCGTCGAGGCCGAGCGTGCGCGTGGGGAAGACGATCTTCACTCGCTGGTCGAGCCCCGGGTCACCGTAGTCGGCGAGGTCGTCGCCGCCGAAGGTGAAGCGGCGGAAGCTGGGCGTCACGTCTGCGATAGCGGTCACACGGGCGCGGAAGAAGCGGTAGGGCACGTCGGCGTCGGTCATCTTCAGGCTCCTGTCGGCAGGGGAGTGAGCGCCGCGGCGAGCGGGGCTGCGGGGTCGGAGACGGGGGCCGACACGTGGTGACGGCCCCGGGGCAGGACGATGGGCGAGCCCGATACGGGGTCGGTCACGACGAGCGCATCGAGGTCGAAGACCTCTCGGATGAGCTCACTGGTCATGACGTCGCCGGGATCGCCGCTCGCGACGACGCGGCCGGACCGCAGCGCGAAGAGGTGGTCGGCGTAGCGCGCGGCCAGGTTCATGTCGTGCAGCACCATCACGATCGTGGTGCCGCGGTCGCGGTTGAGATCGGTGAGGAGGTCGAGCACCTCGACCTGATGTGCGACGTCGAGGAAGGTGGTGGGCTCGTCGAGGAGCAGGATGTCGGTCTCCTGCGCGAGGGCCATCGCGATCCATGCGCGCTGGCGCTGTCCGCCCGACAGTTCGTCGACGGAACGGTCGGCGAGCTCCTCTATCCCCGTGGCGGCCAGTGCCTGCCCGACCACTTCGTAATCGTGAGAGCTCCAGCGCGCCAGCAGCTTCTGGTGCGGGTGCCGTCCCCGGCCGACGAGGTCGGCGACAGCGATGCCTTCCGGGGCGATCGGGCTTTGCGGGAGGAGACCGAGCGTGCGCGCGATCTCTTTCGTCGCGCGGCCGTGCAGCGCCTTGCCGTCGAGGATCACCTGGCCGTCGCGCGGTGCGATGAGGCGCGCGAGCGCACGCAGAAGCGTGGACTTGCCGCATCCGTTCGCTCCGACGATCGCGGTGATGCGACCGGGCGGGATCACGAGATCGAGACCCTCGACGATCGTGCGGTCGCCGTACGACAGCGTCAGGCCCTCCGCCGACAGGCTGTGGGATTCGGTCATAGCGAGCCTCCGGAGCGGTTCGTCCTGATGAGGAGGTAGATGAGGAAGGGAGCGCCGAGCACGCCGGTGACGACCCCGACCGGGTAGCGGCTGTCGAAAGCGAACTGTCCCAAGAGGTCCGACAGCTGCACCAGGAGCGCGCCGACGAGCGCCGACGGCAGCAGCAGCGAGCCACCGGGGCCGACGACGCGTGCCGCGATGGGGCCGGCCATGAACGCGACGAATGCGATCGGGCCGGTGGCGGCGGTCGCGAACGCCAGCAGCGCGACGGCCGCGACGATCACGACCACCCTGGTGCTCTGGAGACGGATGCCGAGGCTCGCGGCCGCGTCGTCGCCGAGGCGCATGACATTCAGGTCCCGGCCCTTCGACAGCAGGGCCGGGGCGAGCACGACACTCGCGATGGCGAGCGGGAGCACGGCCGACCACGTCGCGCCGTTGAGGCTGCCGGTGAGCCACCGCATCGCCGCCTGCAGGTCGTAGGCGGGGGCCTTGGAGAGCACGTAGGTGACCGCAGCATCGAGCATGGCGGCGACGCCGATGCCGATGAGGATCAGTCGCGTGCCGGCGAAGCCGCCCTTGTTCGAGAGCAGGTAGATCGCGAGGGCGGTCGCGAGGCCGCCCGCGACGGCGAGGACCGACACGGCGGACTCGCTGAGCGACAGGATGACGATGCCGAACACCGCCGCCGCGCTCGCGCCGGCGGTGATGCCGATGATGTCGGGCGACGCGAGCGGGTTGCGCAGCATCGTCTGGAACGTCACGCCTGCGATGCCGAACGCGAATCCCGCGAGGATCGCGAGAACCGCGCGCGGCAGACGGAGCTCCCCGACCGTGAACGAGGCGCCGGGCACGGTCTGGCCGAGGATGACGCGGACGATCTCGTCGAGGCCGTAGAACGTCTGCCCGATCATGAGGGATGCGACGAAGACCAGCACCACGCCGACGGCGAGGGAGGCGGTCACGACGACGCGTCGGCGGCCGCGGCGCCGCCGTCCGGTGACGACGGCCTGCGCAGTGGGACGGAGAAGGGTGTCGGTGCTCACAGTTCGCGCACCTTCTGCCTGCGGACGATCCAGATGAAGAACGGGGCGCCGATGAGCGCCGTGAGGATGCCGACCTCGATCTCGTCCGGGCGTGCGATGACGCGGCCCACGATGTCCGCGGCGACGAGCAGAACAGCACCGGCGACCGCCGAGAACGGGAGCAGCCAACGGTGGTCGGTGCCGACGAGCAGGCGGCAGAGGTGCGGGATGATCAGGCCGACGAACGCGATCGGGCCGGCGATCGCGGTGGCCGCACCGCACAGGATGACGGCGCCCGCCGACGCGATGAGCCGGGTGCGCAGGACGTGCTCGCCGAGGCCGGTCGCGACGTCGTCGCCGAGCGCGAGCGAGTTCATGCCGCGTGCGCAGACGAGCGTGATCACCGCACCGGCCGTCAGGATCGGGAGGATCGTCGCGATGCGATCCCAGGTCGCGCCGCCCACCCCGCCGATCTGCCAGAACCGGAAGGTCTCGAGCAGGTCGACGCGGGGGAGGAGCACGGCGCTCACCAGCGACATGAAGGCGGCCGAAGTCGCAGCGCCCGCCAGCGCGAGCTTAAGCGGCGTCGCTCCGCCCCGGCCGAGGGAGCCGACCGTGTAGACGAACACGGCGGCGCCGCCCGCGCCGACGATCGAGGCCGCGATGAAGGCATAGGGGTCCGACATGCCGAAGAATGCGATGCCGACGACAACCGCGAGTGCGGCACCGCCCGAGATCCCGAGGATGCCGGGGTCTGCGAGGGGATTGCGGGTCACCGCCTGCATCGCTGCGCCCGACATCGCCAGCGCGGCGCCGACGAGGATCGCGAGCACGGTGCGGGGAACCCGGGCCACCACGGCGGCCTGCGCGACCCCGCCGGTGTCGCCGCCCAGGCCGGCGAGGATGTCGTTCAGCGCGACGTCGCGGACGCCGAAGGCCACGCTCGCGACGGACAGCGTTGCGAGCACCGCGAACGACACCGCGAGCCACATCAGTCGCATCGCCGCCGGGCGCCGCAGGGTTGCGGCGTCCGGCAGCGGTGTACGCGTCTCGGTGACAGTCACCCGATCGAGCTCCTGGCCTCTGTCAGTCGGCCGTGAGGGCGTCGCTCAGCAGCGCGAAGTACTGGTCGACGCCCCAGCCGATCGACAGCGGCGACGGGTTGGCCGAGGCAGCCAGCGGCGTCGACTCCTCGAGGATCGCGATGCGGCCCTCCGCGATGGCCGGGATCTGCGACAGGAGCGGGTCGGCCTGCAGCTGGGCGATGATCGAGCCGCTCGCGTCGCCGTAGGTCACGAACACGTCGACGTCGGCGAAGCGGTCGGCCTCCTCGGCGCTGACCGAGGTGTAGAACTCGACGCCGTCCGACTCCTCCTCGACGACGGCCGGCACCGGGAGGCCGAGGCCCTCGAGGAAGCCGGGGCGCGTGTCGAGGCTGGTGTAGAAGCCGATCTGGCTGAAGTCCGACGGGTCGATGTAGGAGAAGAGCACGCGCGCGTCGGCGAGGTCGGGGTGGTTCGCGAGCGCCGCGTCGACCTCGCCGTGCAGCTCATCGATGAGGGCGTCGCCCTCCTCGGCGAGCCCGAGGGCCTGCGAGTTGAGACGGATCATGTCCTCGTACGACGTACCCCACGCGACCTCGGGGTACGCGACGACGGGCGCGATCTTCGACAGGGTGTCGTACTCCTCCTGCGTGAGTCCGGAGTATGCGGCGAGGATGACGTCGGGCTGCGTGTCTGCGACTGCCTCGAAGTCGATGCCGTCGGTCTCGTCGAACAGCACAGGGGTCTCCGCACCGAGTTCGTCGAGCTTCTCCTCGACCCACGGCAGCACGCCGTCGCCGTCGTCGTCGCCCCAGGTGACCTCCGCCATGCCGACGGGCACCACGCCCAGCGCGATCGGAACCTCCTGGTTCGACCAGGCGACGGTCGCGACGCGCTCGGGCTTGGACTCGATCACCGTCTCGCCGTAGGCGTGCTCGATCGTCACCGGGAAGCCGGCACCTGACGCTGCGTCGTCGGTGTCGTCGGTGCCGTCGGCGGCAGCGGTCGCGCATCCGGCGAGGGCGATCGCGGCGACGGCGAGCATCGCGGTGGCGGCGGCAGGGCGGTTGAGGCGCACGGAATCCTCCGGGAGTTGTTAGGTAAGGATGCCCTTAGCAGGGCGCGGTAAGGCCAACCTTACCCAGCCGTTTCCCAGATTGCCAATCGGTCGCGTCACCGCTGCGCGAACGTGAAAGCCCCCGGCTGTGCGGCCGGGGGCTTTCTCGATGGACGGATGTCTCGGATGGAGGCATCCGCCTCAGTTCTTGCTCTGGTCCGCCTTGCGCACGAGCGCCCACGCACCGGGGATGATCGCGGCGGCGAGTGCCGCCTTGATGAGGCCGCCCAGGATGAACGGCAGGAGGCCGACGGCGAGGAGCTCGCCGAACGAGTAGTCCAGGCCCATCACGACGTTGAGGATGAAGGCCATGTATGGGATGCCGAACAGGAACGGCACGACGCTGGCGGCGGCGAAGCCGAGGAACGCGAGTCCGGGGCGGCGGTCCCACGCCCGCTCGGCGAACCAGCCGGCGACGAACGCCGAGAAGATGAAGCCGATCACGAACCCGAAGCTGGGCTTGCCGACCGCGGCGACGGTGCCCGTGAAGCCGGCGAAGACCGGGAGCCCCGCGAGGCCGACGAGCATGTAGGTCGTGAGGGCCGCGGCACCGCGCCACGCGCCGAGTGCGGCGCCGACGACGATGACACCCAGCGTCTGACCCGTGATCGGCACGGGCCACAGCGGGATCTCTACCTGGGCGAGGAGGGCGACGATGGTCGCGCCGGCGATGACGAGTCCGGCATCGAGGGCGAACGCGCGAGCGCGCGAGGACGGGCGGGCGATGACGTCGGCGAGGACGCGACGCGTGCCGGCGGAGGCGGTCGGAGCGGCGGCGATGGATGACATGGCTCTCAGCCTAGGGGGAGGTGGGGGCAGGTTCTTGGACGGGATCCACGAATGATCGACGGATCCGCTGTCCGGCTCCTACGAGCCCACGGCTGCGGCGCGCGTGCCAGCCGGAGCGCGGCGACGAGGAGTGCGGCAGCGGCGGCAGCGGTGAGGACGTTCGTGCCGCTCACCAGGAGGAGGGCGACGGCTGCCGTGCCGGCCCCGGTCGCGAGGCCCAGCCGCCAGGCCGAGCGCGTGCTGCGCGGCGACGCGACCGCCTCGATGCGGGCGAGCGGCCATGCGACGACAGCCGTCGCTGCGAGCGCGAGCGCCAACCACGCCGGCCGCGAGAGCCACCACCACGGGCCGTCGATCCCGGGAAGCGGCAGTGCGGTGATCATCGCGCCGACGGCCGTCAGTCCGGCCAGGCACAGCAGGACCGGCATATGCCACAGGTAGACGGTCATCGCGCGTGGTGTGACGGCCTCGATGAGTCGCGCGGGCGCCGGGCGCTCCGCCAGGCCCTCCAGCCGACCGCGGAGGAGGGAGAACAGCGCCGTGTGCGCGATGCCCACGAACAGCAGCGCCGTCGTCGGCGGGTTGATGTTGGCCACGAGGTCCGGTGAGTGCACCCCCGCGACGAACGAGATCGCGAGTGCGGCGGTCGCCGCTGCGGCCACCATGACCCGCAAGCGCCGCGAGAGTGCGTCGATCCGTCCGTCGGCCAGGAAGAATCCCAGCTGCTGCAGCGCGAGCCACACGAACGCGAGGTTGAGGAAGCCGTACGCGTCGACGCCGGTGCTGAGACGGACCAGGTCGACGACCCCGGCCGCCGCCGCGAGGATCGTGATGGTCCGCACCGGGGCGCTCTCGTGCAGACGGAGGAGCGCCGGCAGCAGCGCCTGGCAGACGAGGAAGACGCCGAGGAACCACAGCGGCTGCGCGAAGCGGAATCCCGCAAGTGCGACGAGCTCCGCCGGTACACCCGCGGCGGTGAGCAGGGCGAGCAGTGCACCGACAGTGGCGATCGTCACCAGTGCGGGCAGCAGCAGGCGGTGGATCCGCCCGCCGACGAAATCGATGCCGTCCCGGCCGCGCCGCCGCGCACGGCGAAGGGCGGTCGCGCCCGAGAACCCGCCCATCACGAAGAACAGCGGCATCACCTGCAGCAGCCAGCTGAGCGGGACGATCCACCAGGTGCCGTCGCTCGCGTTGACGAAAGAGGGGCCGGCGTCGGTCACGGCGACACCGACCATCATGGCGTGGAGCACGACCACCCCCGCGATGCACAGGGTGCGGACGAGGTCTATGGCGCGGTCTCTGACCGGTGCGTCGATGCGGGGCGAAGCCGCGGCGGCGATGCGGACGATGGTCATGAGGCCCTCCTCGGGGTGCGTCCCGGGAAGGCTAAGGAGGCCGTGTGTGCGGTCGCATCGCTCTACGGTGCCGTCGTGGCATCACCCCGTGGAGGGATCAGGGGGCGGGCTCGACCAGCCCTGCGTCGTAGGCGAAGATCACCGCCTGGACGCGGTCGCGGACGCCGAGCTTCGACAGCACTTTGCCGACATGCGTCTTCACGGTCTGCTCCGAGATGAACAGCTCTGCGGCGATCTCGGTGTTCGAGCGCCCGCGGCCGATGAGCGTGAGCACCTCGCGCTCGCGCTCGGTGAGCTCTCTGAGGGCCGCGGTCGCGCGCCCGGCACGGGGCCGGCGAGCGGCGAAGTGCTCGATCATGCGTCGTGTCACGCTCGGTGCGAGCAGCGCATCGCCCGCGGCGACGACACGCACGGCGTGCACGAGATCCTCCGGGAGGGCGTCCTTCAAGAGGAACCCGCTCGCACCCGCCTCGAGGGCGTCGTACACGTAGTCGTCGATGTCGAACGTGGTCAGCATCAGGATCCGCGGGACATGGGCGGCGGGGTAGTCCGGACCGAGGACGCGTCGCGTCGCGGCGATGCCGTCGAGTTCGGGCATCCGCACGTCCATGAGCACCACATCGGGGTCGAGGCGCGCCGACAGCGTCACCGCCTCCTTCCCGTCCGCTGCCTGGCCGACGACGCGGATGTCGTCCTGCGCATCGAGGAGGGCGGCGAATCCCGCCCGCACCATGGCCTGGTCGTCTGCGATGAGAACACTGATGGTCACGCTGCGCCTCCGGGCGTCGGGTCGGGCGGGAGCGGGGCGAGGGGGAGTGAGGCGCGCACGATCCATCCGCCGTCGGCGTGGGCGCCCGCGCTGACCGTGCCGCCGACGAGCGCCGCGCGCTCGCGCATGCCGAGGAGACCGTGTCCGAGCGACGTGGACGCATCAGGACTCGGCGCCCCGCTCGACGCAGCGTTGCGGACACGCAGGCGCAGGGTGGCGGCATCCGTCTCCACGGCCAGCTCGATCGGAGCCTGCGGAGCGTGCCGGACCGCGTTGCTCAGCGCCTCCTGCACGATGCGGAAGGCGGCGATGTCGACCGCGCTCGGCACCGCCTCGGGCACCGGGGCGAGCGCGGCGTCGATCTCGGCCCCGGCGCGTCGCAGTGCCTGCACGAGATCCGGGATGTCGCGCAGCCCCTGCTGCGGTGCGAGGTCGGCCTGCTGATCCTCGGTGCGGAGCACTCCGAGGAGCCGGCGCATCTCGGTGAGCCCTTCGCGCGCCGTCCGGGCGATCTCGTCGAACTCCTGTCCCGCTTCGTCAGGCAGCCCGGGCACGCGGTACCGGGCCGTCGACGCCTGCACCTGGATGAGCGACATGCCGTGCGCGACGACGTCGTGCAGCTCGCGGGCGATGCGCGCGCGCTCCTCGACGAGGACGCGTCTCGACTGCTCGAGGGCGGTCAGCTCGCGCTCGCGGGTGAGCTCGGCGCCCACGCGAAGACGACTGGCCGCGAGCACCGCGACGAGCAGGGCGGCGCCCGACACCGACGTGACGATGACGAGATTCACGATCCCCGCGACCACGGGCACCGTTGCGGCCAGCGCGATGACGACCGCGAGCGTGCCGCCGATGCCGAGGAGCCAGGCGAGAAGCGCGACCCGCCAGCCGTGCAGGACCGCGAGGACGCCGACGAAGAGGATGAAGGCGAGCATGGCCGGCACGGACCACGGCCACGGCCAGGTCGTCGCGGGCTCGCCGACGGGCAGGGGCAGGGCGACGGCCGCCACGGTGCACATCGCGATCGACCAGCGCGGGAACCGCACGGCGACGAGCGGGGACGCGCACAGCATCGCCCCGAACAGGAAGGCGAGGGGCGCCGGCTGGAGGTACAGCGCGATGTGCACGGGCACGAGCACGGAGAAGAGCGCGACGGTCGCCAGAGCGAGGGCGCCGAAGGCGATCGCCGGATTGCTCAACCTGCGACGCGTCCGGGACCCGGACGTCACAGGGGAGGAGGTGTCGCGCACGATGTCATCCTGTCAGTCGTCGAGGTTCACGCGGATGCCGCGACCCGGCGTGCCCGTACCGCGAGCAGGCGGTCCACGAGCAGTCCGATGCCCACGGCGAGCACGATGCCGAGGGCCGCGCCCACGAGCGGCTGATCCTTCAGCCAGGCGCCGGCGAGCAGTCCGATCGCGATGCTGTAGGCGGCCCAGCACAGCCCCGCCGCGACGCTGAGCATCGCGAACCGCCGCCATGGGTAGGCGAGCGCGCCGGCCGAGAGGTTGACGGCCACGCGCCCCACCGGGATGAAACGCGCCCCGAGAATGAGCCCGGCGCCCCGTCGGTCGAGCGCGGCGCCCGCCCATCCGAGGGCTCCGGCGACGCGCGGCCGTCGCATCCACGCGAACCGCGAGGTGCCCGCGCGCCGCCCGATGGCGAACGCGATGTTGTCACCGGCCGCGGCCCCCGCGGCGGCGACGAGGCCGAGGGCGAGAAGATCGGGACGGTCGCCGGATGCTGCGACCGCCGCCGACGCGACCAGCACCGTCTCGCTCGGCACCGGCGGGAAGAACCCGTCCATCAACGCGACGGCGAACATCGCCGGGTACAGCCACGGGGAGGCGACGGCCTGCAGCACGAGGTCGGAGATGACATCCACCCGGGAACGGTATGGCCGCGGTGCCGCACAGGGCATCCCTCCGGGGTATCGACCGGATCCCTCTGCGGAGGCATTCGGGCGATCGCCGATGAGAGCGGCCCCGTATACTGGGAGGCTGGCCGGTCGGCCACCTCCCCATCTCCATCGACGGATCGGACTTCCGCTGTGCTCGCCGTGCACGACCTCGAGATCCGCGTGGGCGCCCGCGTGCTCATGTCGGACGTCTCCTTCCGCGTCTCGGACGGCGACAAGATCGGTCTCGTCGGCCGCAACGGCGCCGGCAAGACGACGCTGACCAAGGTGCTGGCGGGCGATCTCATCCCCGCGGACGGCAAGGTCGAGCGCTCCGGCGAACTCGGCTACCTGCCGCAGGACCCCCGCTCGGGCGACCCCGAGATGCTGGCCCGCACGCGCATCCTCGACGCGCGCGGCCTCGGCTCGCTCGCGATCGGCATGCACGAGGCATCCCTCGCGATGGGTGACGACGACGAGGCGATCGCTGCAAGGGCGATGCGCAAGTACGCGAACCTCACCGAGCGCTTCGAGGCGCTCGGCGGCTACGCGGCCGAGGCCGAGGCGGCGTCCATCGCCCACAACCTCTCGCTGCCCGACCGCATCCTCGACCAGCCGCTCAAGACCCTGTCGGGCGGTCAGCGCCGCCGGATCGAGCTCGCGCGCATCCTGTTCTCGGACGCGCAGACGATGATCCTCGACGAGCCGACCAACCACCTCGACGCCGACAGCGTCGTGTGGCTGCGTGAATTCCTCAAGGGCTACAAGGGCGGGCTCATCGTCATCTCGCACGACGTCGAGCTCGTCGGAGAGACGGTCAACCGCGTCTTCTATCTCGACGCGAACCGCCAGGTCATCGACGTCTACAACATGAACTGGAAGAACTACCTGCGCCAGCGGGTGGCCGACGAGGAGCGCCGCAAGAAGGAGCGCGCCAACGTCGAGAAGAAGGCCACCGTCCTGCAGCAGCAGGCAGCCCGGTTCGGAGCCAAGGCGTCCAAGGCGGCCGCCGCCCACCAGATGGTGGCGCGCGCCGAGAAGATGCTCGCCGGCCTCGACGAAGTGCGCCAGGAGGAGCGCGTCGCGAAGCTGCGGTTCCCGAAGCCCGCGCCGTGCGGCAAGACGCCGCTCATGGCCTCGGGCCTGTCCAAGTCCTACGGCTCGCTCGAGATCTTCACGGATGTGGACCTCGCGATCGACCGCGGCTCGAAGGTCGTCATCCTCGGCCTCAACGGTGCCGGAAAGACGACGCTGCTGCGCATCCTCGCCGGCGTCGACCAGCCCGACACCGGGCAGCTCGAGCCCGGCCATGGGCTGAAGATCGGCTACTACGCCCAGGAGCACGAGAATCTCGACGTGTCGCGCTCGGTGCTCGAGAACATGATGTCGGCCGCGCCCGACATCACAGCCACCGAGGCGCGCAAGGTGCTGGGGTCGTTCCTCTTCACAGGCGATGACGTGCTGAAACCCGCCGGCGTGCTCTCCGGCGGCGAGAAGACCCGCCTGTCCCTCGCGACCCTCGTGGTGTCGTCGGCGAACATGCTGCTGCTCGACGAGCCCACGAACAACCTCGACCCCGCCTCGCGTGAGGAGATCCTCGGGGCGCTCGCCCACTACGAGGGCGCGGTGGTGCTCGTGTCGCACGACGAGGGGGCCGTCGAGGCGCTCAACCCCGAGCGCGTGCTCATCCTCCCCGACGGCGTCGAAGACATCTGGGGCCGCGACTACGCGGACCTCGTGTCTCTCGCGTAAGCCGGCGCCGGCTCGAGGTCAGCGGCCGGCGGCGTCCAGCAGGGCGTCCTCGTCCTCGGCGTCACGGTCGCGGCGACGGCGCGGTGCCGGCGGCGCGGGTGCCGAGGCATCCGTTCCGCCTGCCTCCGACGGGGCGTCCTCCGCATCCTCGCGACGATGACGGCGCTCGGTGCGGATGACGTAGCCGATGAAGACGAAGCCCATCACCGCGAACAGGATCCATTGGATCGCGTACGAGAGGTGGGGACCGGGGTCGTCGGACGGGGGCTCGAGGGCGCTCGGCGCCGTCGCAGGGGCCGGGTCCTCCGACACCATGACACCGTAGGCGCTCTGCTCGAGGGCCTCGCCCGCGGGGGGTGAGATCGTGTCGGCGACGAGGCCCAGGTTGATCGTCGGGACCTGGCCCTCGGGCGCCGAGCGGCCCGACGACGGCAGGGGCTCGCCCGGGCGCAGGCGCACGATCACGGTCGCCTCGCCGGTCGGGGGAGCGGGGACGGCGTCGGGGACGGGCTGGTCCTGACCCGGCGGCACCCAGCCACGATCGACCAGCAGCACGCGGCCGTCGTCGAGTCGGAAGGGCACGAGCACCTCGAAGGCCGAGGTTCCGCCGTGCGGGCGGTTGCGCACCAGGAGCTGCTCGTCGGTGAGGTACGTCCCGGTCAGGGTCACCGGGTGCCATTCGTCACCGGGGGAGAAGTCTCCGTCGGCGGGGAGGAGCTCGGCCAGCGGCACCGGGACGGCGTCGTAGTTCTCGGCGACGAGCGCCAGCTGACCGGAGCGCTCCTGGTTGCGCGTGAACTGCCAGTTCGACAGGAAGGCGCACGCGATCGCGAACACGACGGCGAGGGCGATGTAGATCGCCCAGCGGCCCGCGCGGGGGAGGCTCTGCATGCTCACGGAGCGGGGGCTCACCGGGCGGCCTCCGTCGGGGCGAGCGGGGCGACCGCCACGGGGAAGTCTCGTGCGGCGAGGAACTCGCGGAGGTACCCCACGTGCTCGTCGCACGCCACCCAGGTCTTGCGGTGGCCCTCGGTGTGGATGCGGGGATTGCGCCAATCGATGCGCCAGCGCGCGGTCGCGCGGCACCCTGCGCGCGAGCAGACCGCGTCGGCGACCTGGTCGGGTCCGGCGTCGCTCATGCGGGCGGGTCCGCCTCGTCGGCGGGCTTCTCGTCCGTGCGCTCGCCGTCCGCCGGGATCGCCCGGGTCTCCTCGATGCGGATCACCGGGGTTCCGGTCGCAGCGGTCGTGGGGGTGGCGGGAAGCGCAGGCTCGGGATCCTCGCGGCGGTTGCGCCGTGCCTCCTGGCCGACGTTCGCGGAGACGACCGCGATGTAGGGCAGGAAGATCGCCGCGGCGCCGAAGAGCCACGTGTACCAGCCGTACGGCGTGATGACCACCATGAGGATGAAGCACGCGACGCGGATCGCCATCGTGATCAGGTAGCGCGTCGAGCGCGCGTCGACGTCGTCGCGCGGGGAACGCGGCAGTGATGTCGCCGACGGGGCGTGGCTCGAACTCTTCACGGTACTTCCAGGGTACGCCGGTTGCACCGCGTCATCGCCCCGGGAACGGGTCCCGGGGCGAGCGGATTCAGGAGTATGTGCCGTACTGGCCGTACATCCCCGCGAGGAAGGAGAAGAACAGGATCGCCGCGATGGTCCCGAGGATCGCGAGTCCCAGTCCGACCCAGCCGACGATGGTGCCGGCCAGCGCCATGCCGCGCCCCTGCTCGCCGCTCGTCTTGAGCTGGTTGAGCGACATGTGGCCGGTGATCACGCCCACGACCGAGCCGATGAACGGGAGGATGACGAAAGCCGAGATCGACGCGATGAGCGACACGATCGCCAGCGTGTTCGTCTTCGCGGGCGCGCCGTAGCCGTACCCGGGGGCGGCGCCGTACGCCGGCGCGGAGCCATAGGCCGGCGCGCCGTAGGTGGGCGCGCTGCCCGCGGGCGAGCCGTATGCCGGCGGGGGATAGGCGCCGCCCTGAGCCGGCGGCGGGTAAGCGCCCGCGAAGACGAACACGCTGGCGATCGTGTCGCTCATCGCGTCGATCTCGGCTTTCGTCATCCTCCCGTTCATCGGCTCGGTCGTGGGCGTGATCACCGGCCACATGTCGCTCAACC
>NZ_JYJA01000033.1 GCF_000956465.1 Microbacterium trichothecenolyticum | reverse complement strand
GTGGTGGGGGAAACGGGGGGAGGGGACCGCCCGGCCGGACGGGCCCCTCGCGGCCGGACGGGTCAGGCCGGCTGGTACTGCGTGCGCCAGCCGCCGTGATAGGTCTGGCGGGCGACAGTGGAGTACGGCACGGGCGAGACCACGGCGCGCACCTCGAGCTGCTGGTGCGGCTCGACGGAGGCCTTCGTGGTGCCGCCGTTCGGCTCGCCCCACACGACCGTCACCTCGGCGCCCTCGGGCACGTCGGGGTTCACCGTGGCGAGCGAGAGGGCGCGCTTCTCGTTTGCGCTGTAGCCGGTGAACATCGAGAATCCGACGACGTTGCCGTCGGCGTCGGTCACGGAGTCGTAGTTCGCCGAGCCGTAGTTCGCCAGCGGCAGGTCGAAGAACTTGTAGCTGTCGCCCTCGGTGTCCAAGAGCGAAGCGAAGATCTTCGTGACGTCCTCGGCGTTCCAGGCGAGGGTGACCTTCCGGCGCTGGGTCTCGGGGTCGACCTGTTCGAGGGCGTCGCGGCCGATGAAGTCGTGGTCGAACTTCACGAACGAGCCGTACCCGAGCTCCCACGGGGTCAGGTAGTAGTCCGAGATGTCGTCCGACACGAAGGACCCTGCGAGCGTGCCGGTCGCCTCGTAGCTGTCGACGCCGAGCCACTCGCGGTAGCCGCGCTCGGCCTCGCCCGAGTAGATCGCCGGCAGCGGCGAGGGGATCCAGCCCGATTCCAGCGTGTTCGACGGGTACGCCCGCGAGCCGACCGGGACGAGGCCGAACTCGGCGCCCGCCTCGACGATGATGTCGCGCACGCGGTGGTGGTCCTCGTAGGGGCCCCACACCTCGAGGCCGGGGGCGCCGGCCATGCCGTGGCGAAGGGTGCGGACATTCGCGCCGCCGATCTGCATCTCGGACATGCTGAAGAACTTCAGCTGCTCGAGCGGGCCGCCGTTGAGCTTCTCGATGACGTTCCACGCCGCCGGACCCTGGATCTGGAACCGGTAGTACCGGCGGCTGACCGCGTCGCCGTACGGGCGCGAGGGCGAGCGACGGTCGACGGTGATGTCGAGGTCCGAGTACCCGCCGGTCTCGCCGTGGTACAGCAGCCAGTTCGACGCGGGCGCGCGGCCGACGTAGACGTACTCGTCCTCCGCCTCGTGGAAGAGGATGCCGTCACCGATGACATGGCCCGACGCGGTCGTCGGCACATACTGCTTGGCGCGGTTCACCGGGAAGGTCGCGACGGAGTTGATCGCCGTGTCGGAGATCAGCTTGATCGCGTCGGAGCCCTTGAGGAACACATTGTCCATGTGGTGCGACTGGTCGTAGAGCACGGCGGTGTCACGCCACGCGCGCTGTTCCTTGATCCAGTTCTGGAAGTCCGCGGGGACCACCGGGTAGATGTACGAGCCGATCTGCGAGTTGCGCAGCATCTCAACGGCGTTCTGGCCGTCGAGCAGCTCCTGCAGATTCTTCGCCATGGGGAACCTCTCTGTTCATGGGATGGAGTTCAGCGGGACGGATGCCTCGGCGCGAGGCATCCGTTCGATCATGTGAAGACGATGGTGTGGTTGCCGTGACGGATGACGCGGTCCTCGGCGTGCCACTGGACGGCGCGGGAGAGCACCGCGCGCTCGACGTACGCGCCCCGGGCCTGCAGGTCACCGGCCGTCATCGCGTGGGTCACGCGGGCGACGTCCTGCTCGATGATGGGCCCCTCATCGAGGTCTTCGGTGACGTAGTGGCTGGTCGCGCCGATGAGCTTGACGCCTCGTTCCTTCGCCTTGCGGTAGGGCGCCGCGCCGATGAAGGCGGGCAGGAACGAGTGGTGGATGTTGATCACCGGCACCCCCACCTCGTCGAGGAACGAGTCGGAGAGGATCTGCATGTAGCGGGCCAGCACGACGAAGTCGACGTTCCCCTTGAGCAGCTCGACGATCTTCGCCTCGGCGGCGGACTTGTCGGGTCCCTGCGAGGGGACGTGGAAGAACGGGATGCCGAAGCTGCGGACATCCTCGGCGGTGTTGGTGTGGTTCGAGATCACCATCGGGATGGTGACGGGCAGCTCGCCGCGGCGGTGGCGCCACAGCAGCTCGAGCAGGCAGTGGTCGCTGGTGGAGGCGAGGATCGCCATGCGCTTGGGGATGGACTGGTCGGTGATCCGCCACTCCAGGCCCAGCGGGCCGAGCGTCTCGTCGAGATCGGCCTCGATGGCAGGCAGGGCGGCCTGGAGGTCGGGCCGGTGGAACACCACCCGCTGGAAGAACTCGCCGCCCTCGGGGTTGTCGGAGTACTGGTCGAGCGTGACGATGTTGCCTTCGTTGCGGGCGACCAGCGCGGTGACGGCCGCCACGATGCCCGAGCGGTCGGGCCCGTGCACGATCAGGCACGCATGGTCGCGCCGCACATCGAGGTGGGTCGTCATCGACGAGCCCCCGAGGACTGCGCCGCGACGAACTCGCGCGCCCACTGCGAGGTCGCAGCGAGGCCTCCGAACGTGTAGAAGTGCAGCTTCACGTCGCCCGAGCCCGGGTCGTCGGCGAGGAGCGTCGCGAGGTCCGACACGAAGCGGTCGGGTCCGGCCGTGCCCATGAGGTTCGTGAGCGAGAAGCCGTACTTCTTCACGATCATGGCGTTCGCTCCGATGCCGAAGCGGCGGGCGAAGCCGAGCAGCCGCTTGATCCCGGCGGGGCCAGGGGTGCCGATGCGGATCGGCGTGTCGATCCCGCGGGCGCGCACCGCGTCGATCCACGTCATGACAGGATCCGTGTCGAACGCGAACTGCGTCAGGATCACCGCATCCAATCCCTGCTGCGCGAGCGCGAGCGCCTTCTCGTCGAGATGGCTCCACAGCACGTCGTCGGAGATGTCGGGGTGGCCCTCCGGGTAGCCGGCGATCGAGACCTCGCGCACGCCGAACCTCTGGAGCACGCCCGAACGGATCACGGTGAGTGAGTCCGGGTAGGGGCCCTCGGGCTCGGCCGGGTCGCCGCCCACGGCGAAGACGTGCTCGGTGGCGCCGACCTCCTGGAGCCGGCCGAGGAACTCCTCGAGCTCGTCCTGCGAGCGCAGGCGGCGGGCCGAGAGGTGGGGGACCGGCACGAAGCCCATCTCCTTGACCGCCTTGGCGGCCGCGACGCGCATCTCGAGGTCCTCGTTTCCGAGGAACGTCACGTTGATCTTCGTCCCCTGCGGGATCAGCTCGCGCGCCTCTTCGAGTCCGGCGATGTCCTTGCCGGTCATCTCGAGCGAGAAGCCGTTCACGAGCGAGGCGGCTTGCGGGGAGACGGGGATCGAATGAGCCACTGTCGAGGTCCTTTCCTCTGCCGGGATGCGTCGCTGCACCGGCTGGATCCGAGAATACCTATGACCATAGGTAATGGCAATAGGCACGCTGTGCGTGCGCCTCCATCCTGCGGGGCGGCGTGCGTGGCCTCCTGCGCGGCTTCCATTGGCCGGACATCATCGCCTCCGGCTTTCTCGGCATGCGTCGCATTGTTCACGAGTTTCGTGACGGGCGTCACGGAAGCATTGACAATCGATCCGACGTGGCGCACCATGACATGTGTCCGGCACGCCGCGGTGAGGACTCCGACTCTTGGGACGGAACCCGGGCCGCCGGCACAACCCGCATCTGCCACGAGAGGCCCGTCAATGAAGAAGAGTCTTGCCACCATCGGCGTGCTCGCCGCCGCCGCGATCGCGCTGAGCGGCTGCACCGATTCCGCCGCCGGCCCGTCCTCGAGCCCGACCGACGACAGCGCGTCGGGCGAGCTCACCGCCGTCCGCGTCGCCGCTCTCCCCATCGCCGAGACCGGCGCGCTGTGGGCCGCGATCGACGAGGGCATCTTCGAAGACCACGGCCTCGAGGTCGAGGTGGTCCCCGCGCAGGGCGGCGCCAACGCCATCCCGGCGCTCATCAGCGGCGACATCCAGTTCGCCATCGGCCAGCCGTTCGGTCCGATCCGCGCCGACCAGCAGGATCTCGGCGTCGTGATCGTCGGCAACTACGCGAACAGCCTCGCCGACGGCGACGACGTCAACGCCGTCGTCGCGCTCGGCGACTCCGGCATCATGCGCCCCGCCGACCTCGCCGGCAAGAAGGTGTCGGTCAACACGATCGGCGCCGCCGGCGACCTCACGATCCGCAAGGCCGTGGCGGACGACGGCGGCGACCCCTCGACGATCGAGTTCGTCGAGGTCGCCTTCCCCGACGTGCCGGCGCAGCTCGAGGCGGGCACGATGGATGCCGCGTGGGCGCCTGACCCGTTCCGGGGGATGATCCTCGGCGAGGGCGGTGTCTCGGTCGTGCAGCCGTACCAGGCGACCATCCCGGGGCTGTCGGTGCTCACGAACATCACGACGCAGGCGCTCCTCGATGAGGACCCCGACCTCGTCGCAGCGTACTCGGCGGCGATGGCGGAGGCGCTCGAGTGGGCCTCCGGCAACGAGGAGGCCGTGCGTGCCGCGATCGCGACGAACCTCGAGATCCCCGAGGAGGCGGCGGCGGGCATCACCCTCCCGACCTTCACGTGGGACCTCGCCGACGCCGGCATCGAGGACCTCGGCGCGCTGGCCGTCGAGTACGCGTACATCGACACCGAACCCGACTACGACCGCCTGCTCCAGCAGCAGTAGCCACGCGACGAGAGGGTGACGGATGCCTCGCCCCGAGGCATCCGTCGTCCTCCCGCCCTCTTTCTCCTTCATCCGCATCGTCGATCGGATTCACATGGCCACCGCCGCCGCCGTGCCCGCCCCCGTGAGGCGGAGCCCGCGACAGCTGCGCACGCTGCGAAAGCTCGCGCTCGGCGTCGCCGGCATCCTCGGATTCCTGGTGACGTGGCAACTGCTGCCCACCTTGGGCCTCGTCGACCCGCGCTACTTCCCTACGGCGACGGAGACCCTCGCCCAGCTCGGGCAGGAGATGCGCGACCTGGAGTTCTGGCGCAACGTCGGGCGCACGCTGACGGCCTGGGGCATCGGCCTCGTGATCGCGACGGTGCTCGCCACGGTGCTCGGCACCGTCATCGGGCTCGTGCCGTTCCTGCGTCGCGCGACCCACACCACCGTCGAGTTCCTGCGGCCGATTCCGTCGGTCGCCCTCATTCCGCTCGCGGTGCTGCTGTACGGCTACCAGCTGCAGGCCGCGCTCATCATCATCGTGTTCGCGAGCTTCTGGCAGGTCTTCATCCAGGTCCTCTACGGCGTAGCCGATGTCGACGCCGTCGCCCGCGACACCGCGCGCAGCTTCGGGCTGTCGCGCGGCTCGCGCATCGTGAACCTCGTGCTCCCCACGGCCCTCCCGTATCTCATGACCGGCCTGCGCCTGGCTGCTGCGGTCGCGCTGATCCTCGCGATCACGGCGGAGATGTTCATCGGAAACCCGGGACTCGGTCGTGAGATCGTGTTCGCGCAGTCGGCGGGCAACTGGCCGGTCGTCTATGCGCTCGTGATCGTCACGGGCCTGCTGGGGCTGCTCATCAACCTGGTGTTCCGCGCGATCGAGCGCCGCTCCCTGGCGTGGCATCAATCGGTGCGAGGAGAGGAAGTGTTGTGACCCTCTACACGAGCACCGTCGTCACGCCCCGCCCCCGCTCGCGCGTCTGGGCGAAGATCGGCGAGAACACGGCGTACGCGATCGGTCTGCCGCTCATCCTCGTGGTGATCTGGGGGATCTGGGCGACCGTCGCCCCGGCGCAGTTCTTCCCCTCGCCCGCTGAGCTCCTCGAGGCGTTCGTCGACACGTGGATCGGGCCGGCTTTCGTCACCGACGTGCTGCCCAGCCTCGGTCGTCTCGCCATCGGCATCGTGCTCTCGATCGTGGTCGGCGTCGTCGCAGGCACGCTGATCGGCCTGAACCGCTGGCTGCGGGAGCTGCTCGAGCCGATGCTCGAGTTCTTCCGTGCCGTGCCGCCGCCCGTGCTCCTTCCGATCGCGGTCGTGCTGATGGGGCCGACGGACGCCATGAAGATCGTGGTGATCGTGATCGGGTCGGTGTGGCCGATCCTCCTCAACACGATCGAGGGCGTGCGCTCCACCGATTCGGTCATGACCGAGACGGCCCGTTCGTTCGCGCTGACGCGAGGGGAGCGGCTGCGCTATCTGGTGCTGCCCGCGGCGAGCCCTCGCATCATGGCCGGCGTACGCCAATCGCTGTCGATCGCGCTGATCCTCATGGTCATCTCCGAGCTCGGCTACTCGTCGTCGGGTCTCGGCTATCAGATCGTCTTCTTCCAGCGCAATTACCTCATCGCCGAGATGTGGAGCGGCATCCTGCTGCTCGGCCTCATCGGTATCCTGCTCGCGGCGATCTTCGGTCTCGTCGAGCGACGCGTGCTGCGCTGGTATCACGGAATCAAGGAGGTGGAGCGTGCCTGACTCGCTTCGAACAGCACAGACGCTCTTGAACGTCGAGCACCTGCGCAAGGTCTACGAGTCGTCGACCGGGAACGTCGAGGCGATCGGCGACATCGGATTCCGGATGGATGCCGGTGAGTTGGTGTGCATCGTCGGCCCCTCGGGGTGCGGCAAGACGACGCTGCTGAAGTGCATCGCGGGACTGCTCAAGCCGACGTCGGGCGTCGTGGAGCTCGGCGGGCGGCGGGTCACCGCTCCGCCGCCGAACATGGCCTTGGTCTTCCAGGAGTACGGGCGCAGCCTGTACCCGTGGCTGACGGTGCGCGGCAACGTCGAGCTGCCCCTCAAGCACAAGAAGCTGTCGCGCACCGACCGCGATCGTCTCATCGACGATGCGCTCGTCGCGGTGGGCCTCGACCATGCCGCCAAGAGCTATCCGTGGCAGCTGTCCGGGGGCATGCAGCAGCGCGTGGCGATCGCGCGCGCTGTGGCCTACCAGCCCGAGGTGCTCATCATGGACGAGCCGTTCGCCGCCGTCGACGCGCAGACGCGCGCCGACCTCGAGGATCTGGTGCGGGCGCTGCACCGCGAGCGCGGCATGTCGATCCTGTTCGTCACGCACGACATCGACGAGTCGGTGTACCTCGGCGAGCGTGTCATCGTGCTGTCGAAGTCTCCCACGTGGGTGCAGGAGGACCTCGCGATCGACCTCGCGCCCGAGCGCGACCAGATCACGACGCGGGCGCTGCCCCGGTTCACCGAGCTGCGCACGCACGTGTACGAGCAGATTCAGCGCGCGAAGCGCGGCGAGGCCGTCCGACCGGAGGCCGCGTGAGCGTGGCTAACGTACGCGCGACATCGCCGGCGGCGGGAGCGTCGCTCCTCGAGACGTCGGTGCTGACGCGCAAGCCGCGGCAGCTGCTGCTGGCGTTCTTCGGCGAGTTCGTGTGCGACCGCTACTTCGAGCCGTTACGGGCCAGCGTGCTGATCGGCACGCTCGAGAGTGCGGGCGTTGCCGCCTCGGCGGTGCGGACCAACCTCGATCGCATGGTCGAGAGCGGACTCCTCGAGCGCCGGCGTCTCGGGCGTGAGATCGGATTCGAGCTGACATCGCACGGCAGCGAGGTGCTGCGCGAGGCGTCCGGCCGCGTCAACGGCCCGGCTCCGTTCGAGCCGCAGGGCGAGGGCTGGACCCTCGTGACCTTCACCGTTCCCGAGCACCTGCGCGACCTCCGGCACCGGCTGCGCGCGACACTCACCTGGTCGGGGTTCGCAGTGCTGCGCGACGGACTGTGGATCGCGCCCGGTTCGGTGGACTTGGCCGCTGCGCTCGAGGCGATCATCCCGGAGCTGCCCCCGGCATCCGTCAATGCCTTCTCGGCGACGGAGCTCGCCGGCTTCCCGATGGCCGAGACGGTGCGCGTCGCCTGGGACATCGAGGGCATCCGCGCCGCCCACGACGAGTTCATCGAGCACTGGGAGGGGGAGGACGCCGCCGCCGACCTGCCTGCCGTCACGGCGCGGACGCTCCTCGTGGCCGACTGGCTCGCACTGCTGCGCGCCGACCCGCGGCTGCCGCGGCAGTACATGGGCGATGACTGGCCCGCCGACCGCTCCGCCGAGCTCTTCACCCGGCGGCACCGGGAGTTCGCCTTCCCGGCCGTTCGCGATTTCGCGGGACTCGTCGACTGAGACCCGGCCGCGCTAGGTCACGCGGTAGGCCACGTACTGCACGCGGTGCGCCTCGCGGATGTACGAGGCGAGATAGACCGACCGTTCGAACTCGGGATGCGCGGCCGACTCGAGCGTGAGCGCGGCGCGGAAGTAGTAGTCGGCGGGATCGACGTCCTCGCCGCGCAGGAGCGCGTCGAGCACCGCCGGGTCGCCGCTGCGCACACCCCGGGCGCGGATGTAGAGAAGCGACCCGTCGTCGCCGCGCGCGCTGTAGCGCCCGTCGATCTCGACCGATCCATCGGCGCGAACGGTCTGCCAGTCGGCGCCGCCGGAGAGGATCGTGCCGGTGAAGTCGCCGGTGATCGTGCCGCCGACCACCGGGATGACGCGGCGGTGGCCGGCACGCGTCATGCCGTGGTCCTCGAGCGGGCCGAGGTCGGCGACGACCTCGAACGCGCGTTCCAGCGAAGGCACCGGCGGTTCGTGCGTCATCGGCTCTCCCCGTAGCGGGCGCGGAGGTCCGCCTTGCGCACCTTGCCCGAGGCGGTGCGGGGCAGATCCTCGACGACGACGACGTTCTTGGGCAGCTTGTAGCGCGCGAGCAGGCCGTCGAGGTGCGCGCGGACGATCTCGGTGTCGACTTCGGCGCCCTCGCGGAGTGTGACGACGGCCCACGGGACCTCCCCCCAGCGCTCGTCGGGAACGCCGACGACGGCCACGCCCGAGATGCCCTCGATGTCGGCGATGAGGTTCTCGACCTCGGCGGGGTAGATGTTCTCGCCTCCCGAGATGATCATGTCCTTCAGCCGATCTGAGATGTAGAGGTAGCCGTCGGCGTCGAGGTAGCCGAGATCGCCCGAGCGGAACCATCCGTCCGCGGTGAAGGCGGATGCGCTGGCCTCGGGCAGTCCGTGGTACCCGAGGAAGACGTTGGGACCCGCGACCTCGATCTCACCCACGGTCCCCCGCGGCACGACGTCGCCGTGCTCATCGGTGATGCGGACTTCGGTGAAGAAGTGAGGCAGTCCCACGCTGCCCTGCTTCACTCGGGTCATCGCGGGCGAGAGCGATGTCGCGCCGGGGGAGGTCTCGGTCATGCCGTACCCCTGCGAGAACGACAGTCCCCGCTCCTCGTATGCGTTGAGGATGCGGGTGGGCACGGCGGACCCGCCGCAGGTGAGCTTGCGCAGGGTCGAGAGGTCGGTGGACGCCCACGAGGGGTGGTCGGCCATCAGCTGGTAGGTCGTCGGGACGCCGCTGAGCATCGTGATGCCGCGCTCCTGGATGAGCGCCAGCGCGCGGCCCGGCTCGAAGCCCTTCTCGAGCACCAGCGTCGCGCCCTTCAGGAGCACCGGAAGCGCGCCCATGCCGAGTGAGGCGACGTGGAAGAGCGGCGAGATCATGAGCGACACGTCGGTCGAGACCACGTCGTAGTCGACGATGCAGTTGAGCGCGACCCACGTGAGGTTGCCGTGGGTGAGCACGGCGCCCTTCGGCCTGCCGGTGGTGCCCGACGTGTAGACGATGGCGGCCGGGTCGTCGAGGTCGACGTCGGCGACGGTGTGGCCGCCGGGTGCGGTGGCGGTGAGCCGCGCGAGACCGGGGTGCTCGGCAAGGCCCTCGCCCGTGACGATGACGTGAGCGATCCGGCCGGCTTCCACGCCCGGCATCGCCCGCTCGAGGAACTCCGGGTCGAGCACCACGGCCCGCGCCGCGGAGTCGACCAGCAGGTGCTGCACCTCGGGGGCGGCCAGACGGGTGTTGACCGGCACGAACACCGCCCCGAGCTGCGCGGCGCCGAACATCACCTCGAGGAACTGCGGGCTGTTCTCGCCGATGTACGCGACGGCGTCGCCGCGACGGATGCCGCGGTGCCAGAGCACGGCGGCGACGCGGTCGGCGGCGTCCGCCAGCTCTCGGTACGTCAGCTCGTGGTCGCCGAAGACGACGGCGGTCTTGTCGGGGTCCTTCAGGCGCCGTTTCGCGAGCCAGAACCCGATCCCCTTGTGCATCGTTGCGGTGTCCTCTCCCTCGAGGAGTCTGTCGGGTCCTCGAGCCGGTCGAAGGGCGCTTCGACCAGCTCGGCGACCGCGGAGGTCAGGCGTAGAAGCGGTAGAGGCCGCGTGCGACGAGGGCGGGCTTGCCCCCGCCCTCGATCTCGATGGTCTGGTCGACGGCGAACTGGTAGCCGCCGGGGATCTCCGTGACCTCGGCGATGACGGCCCCGCCGCGCACGCGCGCGCCGACCTTCACCGGCGACACGAACCTCACCTTGTCGAGGCCGTAGTTGACCCGCGTGGTCACGCCGGTGACATCGAACAGCTCGGACCAGAACTTCACGGTCAGCGACAGCGACAGGAAGCCGTGCGCGATGGCGCCGCCGAACGGGCCCTCGGCCGCGCGCTCGGGGTCGACGTGGATCCACTGGTGGTCGTCGGTGGCGTCGGCGAAGAGGTTCACGCGCTCCTGCGTGACCTCGAGCCACTCGGTCCAGCCGAGATCGGTCCCGGCGAGTCCTGCGACGCCGGCGTAGTCGACGGTGGTGGTCATGGGTTCTCCTTCGATGGGTTTCAGGTGAAGGCCGAGGCGCCCGTGAGGGCGCGGCCGACGATGAGGGCGTTGATCTCGTGCGTGCCCTCGTACGAGTACACGGCTTCGGCGTCGGCGAAGAAGCGGGCGGCGTCGTGCTCCAGCAGGATGCCGTTGCCGCCGAGCACCTCCCGCCCGAGCGCGACGGTCTCGCGCGCGAGGCGGGCCGTCTGCAGCTTGGCGAGCGCGGAGTTCTCGTCGGCGTACTCGCCGCGGTCCTGCCGCAGCGACAGCTGCACGACCATCGACAGCGAGGCGACGACGTTGCCGAGCATGCGCGCGAGCTTCTCCTGCACGAGCTGGAACCCGCCGACAGGCCGCTCGAACTGGTGCCGCTCGCGCACGTAGCGCACCGCCGCGTCGAGCGCACCCGCCTGGAGTCCGGCGGCGATCCACGCGACGTCCGATCGCATCGCCCGCAGGATCCGCGCCACGTCGCGCCAGCCGTTGACGTTCTGGAGGCGGGACGCGTCGGAGACCCGCACGCCGTCGAGCGTGATCACGGCGTTCTGCATGGGGCGCAGGGCGATCTTGCCGCCGATCGCCTCGAGTCGCACGCCGGCCGCACCGGTGGGCGCCAGGAACGCCTTGACCGCGTGGTCGTCGACGTCGCGGGCGAACACGACGAGCACATCGGATGCCGCGGCCCCGCCGATCCACTTCTTTCGGCCATCGAGCACCCACGCGTCGCCTTCGCGGCGCGCGGTGGTGGCGAGTCCGCCTGCGATGTCGGACCCATGCTCGGGCTCGGTCAGCGCGAAGACGCCCTTCAGGTCGAAGCTGCGCACGCGCGGATCCAGCTCCTCCGCTTGCGCGGGCGACCCGCCGAGCCCGATCGAGGTGCGGAAGAGACCCGACTGCGCGTTGTAGAGCGTCGCCACCGACACGTCGGTGCGTGCCAGCACGTAGTTGCGGAACCCGGAGTACACACTCGACGCCGCCTCCGCGGCATCCACCCCCGCCGGCTGCATGAGGTCGAGTGGGATGAGGGCTTCCAGCACCTCGCGCGGCATGGTCGCGGTCTCCCACGCCTCCGCGAGGAGCGGACGGATGCTGCTCTCCAGCGTCTGCTGCAGACCCCCGAGCGCCGCCCGCGCGGCGGGGCTCAGATGCGCGGCCGCGATCGCGTACGGGTCGAACCCGAATGTCGCATCCGCCTCGAGCGCGGGCATGTCAGCCCGCCAGTCCCAGCAGCCGCGCCGCGTTGTCCTTCAGGATGCCGGGCATGACCTCGGGCTTGAGGGCGGTCTGCTCCGCGTCGCGGAGCCAGCGGTCGGGGGTGAGCAGCGGGAAGTCCGATCCGAACAGCACCCGGCTCCTGAGGTACGAGTTCGCGGCGCGCACGAGCGACTCGGGGAAGTACTTCGGGCTCCAGCCCGACAGGTCGATCCACGTGTTGTGCTTGTGGGTCGCGACGGAGAGGGCCTCGTCCTGCCAGGGCACCGACGGGTGGGCCATGATGATCTGCAGCTCGGGGAAGCGGGCCGCGACCGGGTCGAGCAGCATGGGGTTCGACAAGGCCAACAGCAGGCCGCGCCCGCCGGGCAGGCCCGCGCCGATGCCGGTCTGACCGGTGTGGAAGAGCGCGACGACTCCGGCGTCCTGCAGGGTCTCGTACAGCGGGGAGTGCGCGGGGTCGGACGGATCGAAGCCCTGCACCGTGGGGTGGAACTTGAAGCCCCGCACGCCGTGGTCCTCGATGAGGCGGCGGGCGTCGTCGACGGCAGTCGGCACGAGCGGGTCCACCGAGCCGAAGGGGATGAGCACGTCGTTGTTGCGCGCGGCACCCTCGGCGATGTCGGCGCTGGAGATGGGCGCGTGCCCGAAGTTCGTGCGTGCGTCGACGGTGAAGACGACGGCCGCCATGCGGCGCTCGCGGTAGTAAGCGGCCACGCCGTCGAGGTCGGGGTTCGGCCCGTCGGAGCTGAAGTACTTCGCCGCGGCGTCGCGCAGGTCATCGGGCAGCGACGAGTGCCCGTGGTGGTCGACCTCGATGTGCACGTGCACGTCGATCGCGGTGATCGCGTCGAGGTCGATCGCGGGTTCGTAGCGGGTCACGAGCGCTGCAGCTCCTCGGGCAGCGGCGGGAACTTCTCGCCCACCGACTGGAGGGGGCCCGCCGCGTCGGCGAAACCGGTCGCGAGGTCGTCGTACGACCAGCCGCCGTCGCGGTAGGCGGTGGCGACGGCGTCGGGGTGCGACCACAGCTGAAGGCGGTCGCCGCCGATGCCGATGGCCTGACCGGTGACGGCGGCCGCGGCATCCGATGCGAGGAAGGCGATGAGTCCCGCGACGTCCTCCGACGTGCCGAACCCGAGGTCGTGGCGGAAGAACGCGGGCATCGGCTCGCCCGCAGCGTCGGCCTCGACAGCGGCGGCGAAGTAGGGCACGGTCGCGGTCATCGCCGTTGCGGCGACAGGGATCACGGCGTTCGCGGTGATGCCGGCCCGCTTCAGCTCGAGCGCCCAGGTGCGCACCATGCCGACGATGCCGGCCTTGGCTGCCGCGTAGTTGGTCTGGCCGAAGTTGCCGCGCTGGCCGGTGGGGGAGCCGATGCAGATGATGCGGCCGGCGACTTCGTTCTCGCGCATCCAGCTCGCGGCTTCGCGCACGCAGGTGAACGTGCCGCGCAGGTGCACGTTGATGACGGTGTCGAAGTCGTCGTCGCTCATCTTCCACAGCACGGTGTCACGCAGG
Organism: Microbacterium trichothecenolyticum; assembly: GCF_000956465.1. Taxonomy (GTDB): domain Bacteria; phylum Actinomycetota; class Actinomycetes; order Actinomycetales; family Microbacteriaceae; genus Microbacterium; species Microbacterium trichothecenolyticum. The sequence goes on along the minus strand of NZ_JYJA01000033.1, from coordinate 206,341 downwards.
ACGCCCGCGTTCGTGACGAGGATGTCGAGCCCGCCGAACGTGTCGACAGCGGTGCGGACCAGCTCCTGCGCCGTCGCGGTGGGGCCGACCGGCAGGGCCACGGCGACCGCGCGGCCGCCTTCCGCCTCGATGGTGGCGACCGCCTCGGCGGCGGTGGCCTCGTCGACGTCGTTGACCACGACGGCGGCGCCCTGGCGAGCGAGTTCCTGGGCGTAGGCGAGGCCGAGGCCGCGGCCCGAGCCGGTGACGATGGCGACCTTGCCGTCGAGCGGTGCGTGCGATGACATGCGTGAACTCCTTCGTGTCGGATCCATTGAAGACCCAACTGTTGAGAAAGTCAATCATTCCGTTCATCCATGAATTGGACTACCATCTTGGGCATGCCCCACACCGCTGACCCCATCGCCCCGGAGGGGCTGCGGGCGTCGGTGCTGACCGACGACGTGAGCTTCCTGCTCGCGCGTGCGAACGCCGTCGCGCTCGCCGCGGGCAACGCCGCGCTCGCCGAGCACGGGCTGAAGGCGCGCTCGTACTCGGTGCTGGTGCTGACGTCGGGCGAGGCCAGGCCGTCGCAGCGTGAGCTCGCCGAGTTCCTCCGGCTCGACCCGAGCCAGGTCGTCAGCCTCGTGGACGAGCTTCAGTCGCGCGGCCTCGTCGAACGCAAGCCCGATCCGGCGGACCGGCGCGCCAACGTCGTCGTCGCGACCGACGCCGGGCAGGCACTCGTCGGCCAGGCGCGGGAGTCGGCCCGGGCGGCCGAAGAGCGCGTGCACGCCGACCTGTCGGAATCGGAACGCGCGACGCTCGCCACGCTGCTGCGCGCGGTCGCCTTCCCGTCCGACTGACGGCGACCCGCGGCATCCGTCCGGCTAGCGACGTTCGAGCACGTACCGATCGCGACCGGCGAACATGCCTACCACCGTGAGTGCGACGAGCACCGCGAGCACGAGCGCGAGGGACGCCGTCCAGCCGCCGGTGACGCTGTGCAGGGCGCCGAAGGCGACCGGGCCGAGCGCGGCGATGACGTAGCCGACCGACTGCGACATCCCCGACAGGGCCGCCGACGTGTCGTGGTCGCGGGCGCGCTGGGCCATGAGCGTGAGTGACATCGCGAGCGTCGCGCCACCCGTCAGTCCGATGAGGGAGCCCCACACCAGCACGCCGTCGGGCGCGATCATGAGGCCCGCGACGCCGACGACCGCGAGCGACGGGATGAGCGCCGGCGCCCAGCGCTCGAGTCCGCCGCGCACTGCCAGTGGGAGCAGCAAGCACCCGGCGAGAGAGAACAGCTGGTAGACCATGACGTCGACCCCGGCCACGACCTCGGAGCGTCCGATCGACATCGAGAGCGGGGCGAGCCAGGTCACGAACATATAGAACATGGATGCCTGCAGGCCCATGTATCCGGCGACCAGCCAGGCGATCGGGTCGCGCCAGATGCCGGTGCGCCCGCGCGGTGCCGCGGAGCGGTCGTGCGTGCGGGCTGCCCCGCGGTGCGCCCGCCACCACGCGACGATCGCGAAGGGCAGGAGTGCCCCGCCCGTGACGAGCAGCGCGAAGCGCCAGCCCGCCGGATCCCCGCCGACCTCGATGTGCGAGATCGGCACGACCACACCCGACGAGACGGCGCCGAGCCCGGCGAGCAGCGCGGTGTAGACCGCGGTGACGGCGGGGACGTGGCCGGAGAACTCGCGCTTGACCACGGCGGGCATGAGCACGTTGACGATGGCGATCCCGATGCCGATGATGGCCGTGCCGATCCACAGGCTCACCACCGGGCCCGGGATCGAGCGCACGAGCGTGCCGACGAGCAGCACCAGCAGTGAACAGAGGAGAACCCGCGGCTGGCCGAAGCGGCGGCTCAGGTCGTGCGCGAGCGGCGAGAACAGCGCCCACGCGACGAGCGGCACCGCGGCGAGCAGGCCCAGCGCCGAGACCGACATGCCGGTGTCGGCGCCGATCTGGTCGAGCAGCGGCCCGAGGCCCGTGATCGCCGGCCGCATGTTCGCCGCGACCAGGCACACGCCCGCGAGGAGCATCAGGGCAGAGGCGGTGCGCGACGGCTCGGGCGGTGCGGTCCGGGGCGGTGAGGCCATAGGCACCGGACTATAGCCGAGGCCGGGGCCGCAGCATCCGTTCATTCCCGTTCAGCGGCAATGCCGCGGGCGCGCAGTTCCCCGTCAGGCGAGGCCCTCGAGCGGCCAGCCGGTGTACGCCTCGGCGAGGAAGCGGCGACCGGCTTCGGATTCGACGACCGAGCGCAGCTCGCCGAGTTGGCGCAGGCGGTCGAAATCCGAGGCGTCGGGTGCGACGTGGAGCATGTTGGTCATCCACCATGAGAAGTGCTGGGCCTTCCAGATTCGGTGCAGCGCCTTCTCGGGGAACGCCTCGATGAGGCGGTCGTCGTTGTCGAGGAGGAGGGCGCGCAGCGCTCGTTCGAGAACGAGCACATCGGCGACGGCGAGGTTCATGCCCTTCGCGCCGGTCGGCGGAACGGTGTGCGCGGCGTCGCCGATCAGTGCGACGCGGCCGTTCAGCAGCTCGTGGGCGACGAAGCTGCGGAACCGCAGCACGTCGCGCTGGAAGATCGGGCCCTCCTTGAGCGTCGTTCCGGGCACCCGCTTCTGCAGCTCCTCCCACAGCTGCTCCTCGCTGAGGGCGTTCGGGTCGGCGTTCGGGTCGCACTGGAAGTACATGCGCTGCACCGTGGCGCTGCGCTGGCTGATGAGCGCGAACCCGCCGGGCGAGTTGCTGTAGATGAGCTCCTCGGCGCTCGGCGGCGCCTCGCACAGGATCCCGAACCACGCGAACGGGTACTCGCGGAAGTAGCCGCCGGTCGACGAACCCGTGACCGCCTCGCGCGCGACGCTGCGCGAGCCGTCGGCGCCGACGACGAACTCGGCCTCGATCTCGAGGGGCGCGCCGTCGGCGTCGGTCGCGATGACGCGGGGGCGATCGGATGCCGCGTCCTCGACCCGCACGGCGGTCACGCCGAAGCGGAGGTCCTGGCCCTTGGCGAGGCGCACCGCGATGAGGTCCTTGAGGGCCTCGTGCTGCGGGTACAGCCAGACGCCGCGGCCGACGAGGTCGGCGAAGTCGATGCGGTGGCCGGCGCCGGCGAAGCGCAGCTCGATGCCGTCGTGGCGGTTGCCGACGGTGCGGACGCGGCTGGACGCGCCCGACGAGTCCAGCACCTCGACGGTCCCCTGCTCGAGGATCCCGGCGCGGATCGTGGTCTCGATCTCTTCGCGCGAGCGCTGGTCGATGACGACCGACTCGATGCCGGCGATGCCCAGCAGGTGCGACAGCAGGAGCCCGGCCGGGCCGGCGCCGATGATGGCGACGCGGGTGCGGATCGTGGACATGGACGTCTCCTTCGACGTTCGGAACGGATGCCTCGCCCCAGTGTGAGCCCGCCGTGCGCGGCGTGGTCGAGATTCCCGTTGAACGGGCACACCGCCGCGGCGGTCATCCCCGCATCGGCTCGTCCCATGCCGGATGACGTTCCTGCGCGGAAACGCTCCTGGGGATAAGGACCCCGACCCTTGTCCTTATCCGCAGGAGCCCGCGAACGGGCATGAGCGGATGCGGCACCACCGGCGCTCAGCGGCGGTCGGCCCGCAGGTCGGCCTCGATCCCGGCCGCCGCCTCCCGCAGCGCCTGGATCGCCGGCTCAGGGTCCGTCTCGCGGGGAAGCACGACCGACAGCGCCGCGACCACTTCGCCGGCGTCGCGGATCGGCACGGCCACGCCCGTCGACACGGCCTCTATCGAGCCGGGCGCCACCACCACCCCGGCACGGCGCACCTCGGCGAGCAGGCGGCGCAGGCGCGCGGCATCCGTCACCGTCTCGGGAGCGAGGGGGCGCAGCGAACCGGCGAGCACCCGCTCGCGCAGGGCGGACGGGGCATGGGCGAGCAGGACGAGGCCCGACGACGAGGCGTGCAGCGGAAGGCGCCCGGCGATCCGGGTGATGTTGGCGCCCGCATCGGGGTGGGAGAGGCGCTCGAGGAAGAGTGCCTCGTCCTGCTCGAGCACGGCGAGCTGGGTGTGCTCGCGGATGCGCGCCTGCACCTGCTCCATGTGGGGCAGTGCGGCCTGGCGGAGTCGCAGTGCCGTCGAGCCGCGGAGGGCCAGCTCCCACAGGCGCATGCCGAGGTGCACGCGGCGGTCCTCGTCGCGTTCGAGGAGGCCTGCGTCGACGAGCTCGTCGACGATCCGGTGCGCGGTCGACGAGGGCAGTCCCGCGCGGCGGCCGATGTCGGCCGCGGACTGCATCGAACGCTCGGCGGTGAACGTCTCGAGCACCCGCACGATGCGCTCGGTCATCGAGTCGCCGGAGGGCGAGTTGGCCATGCGCCCACTCTGCCATTGCGGCGAGGCTCGACGCTGTCCCGCAGCGTGGGGCGGGTAACGTCGCACGAGGAGGATCCATGGCGGAGGGCGAAGGCGTGCTCGAGCGCACGCTGCGCGTGCTCGGCTGCTTCACCGACGACGAGCCGGCGGTCACCGCGACGACGCTCGCGGCGCGCACCGGGCTCGCGTCATCCACGCTGCACCGCCTGCTCGCGACCCTCGTCGCCGAAGGCCTCCTCACGCGCGGGCCGGGCCACACCTATGCCATCGGTCCGCGGCTCTGGGAGCTCGGCGAGCTCTCGCCCCTGTCGCTGCGCCTGCGCGAGACGGCGCTGCCCCATATGGTGCGGCTGTACGAGGCGACCGGCGAGAACGTGCACCTCGCGGTGCTCGACGGAGCGGCGCCCGCGACGACGACCGCCCTGTACGTCGGGCGCCTCACCGGACGCCAGTCGATCCCGACGCTGAGTCGCATGGGCGGGCGCGGGCCGCTGCACACGACGGGCGTCGGCAAGGCGCTGCTCGCGACGCGCGACGAGGCCTGGCTGCGGCAGTACTTCGACGCTCCGCTCGAACGGGAGACCGTGAACTCGATCACGTCCGAGCAGGAGCTCCGCGCCGATATCGCACGCACGAGGGCGCTCGGGTATGCGACGACGCGCGAGGAGATGACCCTCGGCAACGTCTCCGTCGCTGCCGCGCTGCCGCGCGTCGAGGGCCTGCCGCCGGTCGCGCTCGGGCTCGTCGTGCACCTCGCGCGTGCCGACGAACGGCGCCTGGGGCCGCTCGTCGTGCAGGCCGCGAAGGACCTCCACCACGACCTCCGTTCCCACTGAGTGGGATTCCGCGGCGTCGAGTCCACGCGGGAGTGCGACCCTGGGACGACCCGAGTCGTCGAAGGAGACCTCATGACACAGGCCCAGCCCGATACCCAGGGCGAGGAGGCGTTCTCGTCGTCGGTGGTGCTCGAGCAGACGGCGGCGGCCCCCGAGTCGCTGCTGGCCTCGCCCGACCAGCTCACCCAGCGCGAGATCACGCAGGAGATCGTCGACTACCACGCCGCCGCCGCACGGCGTGAGGCGGCGGGGGAGCGGCTCAACATGAGCTTGCACGACTTCCCGCCGTACCGGTCCAGCCTGCTGCGCCACCCGACCAAGAACCCGAAGCTCGTCGACCCCGAGACGATCGAGCTGTGGTCGCCGGCCTTCGGCCAGCGCGACGTCGCGGCCATCGAGTCCGACCTGACGCTGCAGCACATCGGCGAGCCGCAGGGCGAGCGCATGACCGTCGAGGGCCGTGTGCTCGACTCGTGGGGGCGTCCCGTCGCCAATCAGCTCGTCGAGATCTGGCAGGCCAACGCCGCGGGCCGTTACATCCACCAGCGGGATCAGCATCCCGCCCCGCTCGACCCGAACTTCACCGGCGCGGGCCGCATCGTCACCGACGACGACGGGTTCTACAAGTTCACGACGATCAAGCCCGGCGCCTACCCGTGGAAGAACCACGTCAACGCGTGGCGGCCGGCGCACATCCACTTCTCGATCTTCGGCTCGGGCTTCACGCAGCGCCTCGTGACGCAGATGTACTTCCCGGGCGACCCGCTGTTCCCGCTCGACCCGATCTACAACACCATCTGGCGTCAGAAGGACCGCGACCGCCTGATCGGCCAGTACGACCACGACCTGTCGGTGCCCGAGTTCTCAATGGGCTACCGCTTCGACATCGTCGTCGACGGCCCCGACGCGACCTGGTTCGAGCCCGAAGAAGGAGAGCACTGATGGCCCGCTCCGCCCGCGATCTCGGCCCGAAGACCCACGAGGCCACCGGCGGGCAGACCGTCGGTCCGTTCTTCGCCTTCGGTCTGGACTACGAGAAGAAGCACCAGGTGGTGTTCCCGCACAGCCCGGGCTCGGTCGTGCTCGGCGGCACGGTGTTCGACGGCGCCGGCAACCCGATCCCCGATGCGGTCATCGAGATCTGGAGCGCCGACGAGAACGGCCGGATCCCGCGCGCCCACGGCGCCTTCCACCGCGACGACCACTCGTTCACGGGCTTCGGCCGGGCGGCGACGACCGACGTCGGCCGCTACGAGTTCTGGACCCGCAACCCGGGCCCGATCGACGGCGGCGCGCCGTTCTACTCGGTCATCGTGTTCGCGCGCGGCCTTCCCGACAAGCTCGTCACGCGGATCTACCTGCCCGAGCCCGAGGAGCTCCTCGCCGCCGACCCGCTGCTGTCCTCGCTCGAGGAGGACGAGCGCGCTACGCTCATCGCGACGCGCCTGCCGGACGGCAACCTGCACCACGACATCCACCTGCAGGGCGAGAAGGAGACCGTGTTCCTTGCCTTCTGACCGTGACCGGCCCCCGCTCGATGAGGGCCTGCTCTCGCCCGTGACCGTCGGTCACGACGAGACGGTGACGGATGCCGCGTACCTCGACGCCCTCGTGACGGCCGAGGTCGCGCTGGCGCGGGCCTACCGCGAGGTCGGCCTCGCGCCCGATGAGGCGGTCGACGAGATCGAGACGGAGTTCGGCTGGCAGGGCGCGCTCCGCGGTTGCCGCGACCACGGTGTCGACGGCACGGCGCTGGCCGCCTCGGCCGTCGCCGGCGGCAACCCGGTGATCCCGCTCGTCGTGCGCCTCAGGGAGCGCGTCGGAGCCGACGCGCGGGTCTGGGTGCACCGCGGCGCGACCAGCCAGGACATCGTCGACACCGCGGCTATGGTGGTCGCCCGGGCGGCGACGAGCCGGATCGTCGCGGCGCTCGTGCACGCCGAGGTGTCGCTGCGCTCGCTCGCCCGTTCGCGTCGCGACGAGGTCGCGGCGGCGCGCACGCTGACGCAGCACGCCGTGCCGACGACCGTCGGCCTGCGCGCGGCCGGGTGGCTGCGCGCCGTCGAGCGTGCGAAGGAGCGCGTCGAAGAAGCGCAGCAGCGGCTGCCGGCACAGCTCGGCGGCGCCGCGGGAACGCTGGCGTCCTTCACCGAGATCGCCGGGCCGGAGGCCGCCGCCGCGCTTCCCGCCGCCTTCGCGCACGAACTCGGACTCGCCGCACCCGACGCCCCGTGGCACACGAGCCGCTGGCCGGTCACCGAGCTGGGCGACGCCCTGGTGCAGGCGATCGACGCCGTCGGCAAGATCGCCACCGACGTCGCCACCCTCAGCCGTACCGAGGTCGGCGAGCTCGCGGAGGGCGCCGGCGGCGGATCCTCGGCGATGCCGCAGAAGCGCAACCCCGCGGCATCCGTCCTCATCCGCTCGGCCGCGCTGCGCGCCCCCCAGCTCGGGGTGACACTGCACCTCGCGTCGGCCCTCGCCGCAGACGAGCGCCCCGACGGCGCGTGGCATGCGGAGTGGCCGACGCTGCGGGAGCTGCTGCGCCTCGCACTCGGCGCGACCGCGCACGCTGCGTCGCTCGTGGCCGGCCTGCACGTCGACACCGCCGCCGTCGCCCGCAACCTCGAGGCCACCGGGGGGCTCATCGTCTCGGAGCGCCTCTCGATCGTGCTCGGACCCGCACTGGGTGCGGCGCGCGTGTCGGAGCTCGTGACCGAGGCCGCCGCGGGAGGCGACCTGGCAGGTCTCCTTGCGGCGTCGCCCGACGTCGCCGCCATCGCGCGCGAGCGCGACACGACTCCCGAGGCTTTCGTCGCCGACCTTCTCGACCCCGCCCGCTACACCGGAATCGCCGGCCGCCTCGTCGACGAGGCCGCCGCACGCACCGCAGAGGAGGACGCGTGACCGTCCCCGCCATCTCCCTCACCGACCCCGTCGGCCCCTCACACGCGCCGCTGCTCCTGCTCGGGCCGTCGCTCGGCACGTCGACGCTGCTGTGGGACCGCGTGGTCCCGGCGCTCGCCGAGCACTACCGCGTCGCCCTGTGGGATCTGCCCGGCCACGGCGCCGCGCCCGCGTCGACCGACCGGTTCTCGATCGCCGAGCTCGCCGACGCGGTCGCGACCGCCGTCGACGGGCCCTTCCTCTACGCCGGGGTCTCGCTCGGAGGCGCCGTCGGGCTCGAGCTGCTGCTGCGCCACGGTGACCGCATCGCCGCCGCGGCGATCCTGTGCTCGGGCGCGAAGATCGGCACGCCGGAGGGCTGGCACGAGCGGGCGGCCCAGGTGCGCGCGCAGAGCACCTCGAGCCTCATCATCGGTTCGGCGCAGCGCTGGTTCGCGCCGGGCTCGATCGAGCGCGATCCCGATCTCACCGGGCGGCTCCTCCACGTGCTGCAGAACACCCACGACGAGAGCTACGCCCGCTGCTGCGAGGCGCTCGCCGTCTTCGACGCGCGCGACCGGCTGGGCGAGATCGCCACGCCGGTGCTCGCGGTGTGGGGCGATCACGACGCGGTCACGCCCGAGGCATCCGCTCGCGAGATCGCCGCAGGTGTGCAGCACGGCGAGGCGATCGGGATCCCGGATGCCTCGCACCTGGCGCCCGCGGACTCCCCGGCGCAAACCGCCGCGGTGCTGCGGGGGTTCTTCGACACGGTCGCCGCGGAGCGTGCCGCGTGAGCCGCCCGGACGGCGAGGGCCTCACCGACGAGGAGCGGTACGACCAGGGCATGGTCGTGCGCCGCGAGGTGCTGTCGGACGCCCACGTCGACCGCGCGATCGCGGGCACCACTGAGCTGACCGCCGACTTCCAGGACTTCATCACCCGCGTCGCGTGGGGCGACATCTGGTCGCGCCCCGGCCTCGACCGCCGGTCGCGGTCGGTCGCGGTGCTCACGGCGCTCATCGCGCTCGGGCACCACGAGGAGCTCGCGATGCACCTGCGCGCGGCGCTGCGCAACGGCCTCACCGTCGACGAGATCAAGGAAGTGATCCTCCAGGCGGGCCTGTACTGCGGCGTTCCCGCCGCCAACACCGCGTTCCGCATCGCGAAGGACGTGTTCGCCGAGGCCTCCTCTTAGGTGGCGCAACACGCGCGATGTCGCGGGGGATGCCGCGACTTGGCGTAGGCGGCGGCGCAACCCCGTAGTCTTCATCGCATGACGGACCCGGGGACCGCATGACGGCCGAGCACGCGCCGCGCATCCTCTACCAGGTGAAGCAGGTCGAATTGGCCGTCCGCGGGCGGCTCGACGCCGTGGTCCGCCCGCACGGCATCACCGTCACCCAGTACACCGCGCTCACGGTGCTGGAGCAGCATCCGGAGATGAGTTCCGCGCAGCTCGCACGGCATGCGTTCGTGTCGGCCCAGGCGATGGAGGGGATCGTCCGCGCGCTCGAGGGGGCCGGGCTCATCGAACGGGCGCGCGACCCGCAGAACCGACGTCGCATGACGATCTCGCTCACTCCGGCCGGCGTGGCGCTGCTGGCGGCGTGCCGAGACGATGTGGATCGCATCGAGGGCGAAGCCTTCGCGAGCCTGTCCGCGCAGCAGCGGGGTCAGCTCGGCCGCTGGCTGCAGGAGGCGCGAAGAGCATTGGAGCAGCCCGCGGCACCTGTTGACTGATCATCAGGAAAGTTGATAATTGGTCCCAGCGCCGTCGATGACGACGGCGCCACTGTCGACGACGACAACGGAAGGACCATCCCCATGTCCCCACGCGTTCGCATTCGCACACTCGCGGTCGCCGCGGCCACCGGTGCGGCACTCTCGATCGGTCTCGTCGCGCCACCCGCGATGGCCGACGCAGGCGCCGACTATTCCGGCTCGCTCGCGAACGGCACGACCTGGCTCGCGTCCGTGCCCTCGGACTGGAACGGCACCGTCCTGCTGTACAGCCACGGCTACCGGCCCTCGTTCGTGCCGGGGAATCCGGCATCCGTCGCCCCGAACGACGACACCAAGGCGCTCCTGCTCGAACGCGGCTACGCGCTCGTCGGGTCGTCGTACGCCTCGAGCGGCTGGGCGGTCCCCACCGCCGTCGACGACCAGCTGCAGTCGCTCGACGCCATGCTCGATCAGACGGGACTCGAGCCTGAGCACATCCTCGCCTACGGCACGTCGATGGGGGGCCTGGTCACCGGGCGCCTCGCCGAGTCGGCCGGCGACGTCATCGAGGGGGCGATGCCGACGTGCGGGCTGATGGAGGGCGCTGTCGACCTGAACAACTACCAGCTCGACGGATCCCACGCGATCGCGCAGCTCCTTGCCGGTCAGGACCTCCAGATCGAGGGGTACGCGACGCTGAACGAGGCCTTCGCGACGTCGGCCGCTCTGAGCGCCGCCGTGCAGGCGGGTCAGCAGACGGCCGAAGGCCGGGCGCGCGTCGCGCTCGCTGCCGCCCTCTTCCATCTGTCGGACGGCGTGCTCGAAGCGGAGGCGACGAAGGACCCCGCTGTTCGGCAGGAGTCGCTCTACACCCAGCTGCTCGGAACGATCGGGTTCGTGACTCCGGGTCGCTTCGACATCGAGTCGACGGCGGGCGGGAACGCGACCTGGAATCTCGGGGTCGACTACGGCAAGCTCTTCGCGCAGTCGGAGGATCGCGGCCTCGTCGCCGAGCTCTACCGCGAGGCGGGCCTCGACCTCAAGGCCGACCTTGCGACACTGACGCAGACCGCCGACATCGCGGCCGACCCGGGCTCGGTCGAGACGCTGCGTGCGTCGTCGGGCCTCACCGGCGACCTGCAGATGCCCGTCGTCACGCTGCACACCCTCGACGACGTGCTGGCGCCCGTCCAGGTCGAGCAGGAGTACGCCGAGGACGTCCGCGGCGCGCACGACGCGAGCCTGCTGCGCCAGTTCTTCGTGGATCACGTCGGCCACTGCAACTTCACCGCGGCCGAGATCGCCGCGGGCATCGAGGTGCTCCAGCAGCGGGTCGAGACCGGCCACTGGTCGGGGAGCTCGGCGACGGTCATGAACCGACTGGCAGCCTCGCTCGACGACAGCGGCTCGGCGTTCGTGGCCACCCAGCCCGGCGAGTTCCTGGGCGACCGCGAGGGGCGGCGCTGACGTCCACCGGCGCGCACGCAGCGGGGCGACATCCGAACGGATGCCGCCCCGCTGCGTGTTCCCGGCGCGCCGCGTTCGCGCGTCCTCCGCGGCCGGGTCTTCCCTGTTCGGAGTCGGCCGCGTAGACTGATCGGTAATGCGAACAGTCGTTCGCACAGCGAACACCCCAGCGAGGTGCCGAATGATCGACAAGACCGTGGCGACCGTCGAGGAGGCCGTGTCCGGCATCCGTGACGGAGCGACCATCATGATCGGCGGCTTCGGCCGGGCCGGACAGCCCGTCGAACTCATCGACGCCCTCATCGCCCAGGGGGCGTCGGGCCTCACGATCATCAACAACAACGCCGGCAACGGGGATGTCGGGCTCGCGGCGCTGCTCGCCAAGAAGCGGGTGCGCAAGATCCTCTGCTCGTTCCCGCGCCAGCACGACTCGTGGGTGTTCGACGGCCTCTACCGCGCGGGCGAGATCGAGCTCGAGCTCGTGCCCCAGGGCAACCTCGCCGAGCGCATCCGCGCGGCGGGCGCGGGCATCGGCGCGTTCTTCTCGCCCACGGGCGTCGGCACCCAGCTCGCCGAGGGCAAGGAGATCCGCGAGATCGACGGCCGCTCCTACGCGCTCGAGTACCCGATCACGGCCGACTACGCCCTGGTGAGCGCGTACCGCGCGGACCGGTGGGGGAACCTCGTGTACCGCGAGACCGCGCGCAACTTCGGGCCGATCATGGCGTCGGCGGCGACCACCACGATCGTGCAGGTCGACGAGCTCGTGCCCCTCGGCTCGCTCGACCCCGAGACGGTCGTGACCCCCGGCATCTTCGTCGACCGCGTCGTCGCCGTGGGCGAGCGCGGGTGGCTCGACGCCGGCGCCTTCGTCGGGGGAGTGGACATCGAGGGTCGCCCGCTCGCCGGCGCGGCAGCATCCGGAACGGAGGTCGACCAGTGACCGAGACGACCGCGCAGGCGACGCGCATCACCCGCGAGCAGCTGGCGGCGCGCATCGCGCAGGACATCCCCGAGGGCTCCTACGTCAACCTGGGGATCGGCGCGCCCACGCTCGTCGCCGACTACCTGCCGCTGGACCAGGAGATCATCCTGCACACCGAGAACGGCATGCTGGGCATGGGCCCGTCGCCCGAGCGCGGCGAGATCGACCCCGACCTCATCAACGCCGGCAAGCAGCCCGTCACGGCGCTGGCCGGTGCCGCGTACTTCCACCACGCCGACTCGTTCGGCATGATGCGCGGCGGGCACCTGGACGTGTGCGTACTCGGCGCGTTCCAGGTGTCGCAGCGCGGCGACCTCGCCAACTGGTCGACCGGGGCGCCCGGCGCGATCCCGGCGGTCGGCGGTGCGATGGACCTCGCCATCGGCGCGAAGAACGTGTATGTCATGACCGACCTCCTCACCAAGACCGGTGGGTCGAAGCTCGTCGAGGCGTGCACGTACCCGCTCACCGGCGTCGGCTGCGTCACGCGGGTCTACACCGACCACGCCGTCTTCGACGTCACGCCCGACGGCTTCGCGGTGCGCGAGGCCTTCGGCGACAACACCGTCGAGCTCCTCGCCGAGCTCACGGGCCTGGAACTCGTGGATGCCTCGACCCGCGGCATCCGGGAAGGTGAATGACATGACCACCTACGTCTACGACGCCGTCCGCACGCCGTTCGGCCGCGCCGGCGGCGCGCTGTCGGGCGTGCGCCCCGACGACCTCGCGGCCGTCGTCATGAAGGCAACCATCGAGCGCACCGGCCTCGATCCCGCCCGCATCGACGACGTGATCTTTGGCGACGCGAACCAGGCAGGGGAGGACAACCGCAACGTCGCACGCATGGGAGCGCTGCTCGCCGGGTTCCCGACCACGGTGACCGGCGTCACGGTCAATCGGCTCTGCGCGTCGTCTGTCGAGGCGGTCATCCAAGGCTCGCGTGCGATCGACGCGGGCGACGTCGACGTCGTGCTCGCCGGCGGCGTCGAGTCGATGAGCCGTGCCCCGTACGTCGTCGAGAAGTCGCCGCGGCCGTGGCCCAGCGTCGGCAACCAGACGCTGTGGAACACGGCGATCGGGTGGCGCATGACCAACCCGAAGCTGCCGAAGCACTGGACGATCTCGAACGGCGAGTCGGCCGAGCTGATCGCCCGCGAGTGGGGGATCTCGCGCGGCGCGCAGGACGAGTTCGCCGTGCGGTCGCACCGGCTGGCAGCCGAGGCGTGGGCCGCGGGCGTCTACGACGCCGAGACCGTCCAGGTGCCGGGCGCCGAGCTCGCCCGCGACGAGGGCATCCGCGACGACACGTCGGTCGAGAAGCTCGCCGGCCTCAAGGCGCTGTTCGCCGCGGACGGCGAGGGCAGCGTCACGGCCGGCAACTCGTCGCCCATCAACGACGGCGCGTCCGCGGTCCTGCTCGGCCGAGAGGGCGTGCTGTCAACGGAGCCGCTCGCCCGCATCACCGGCCGCGCGTCCCATGGCGTCGACCCCGACCAGTTCCCGATCGCGCCGATCGAGGCCGCGAACATGGCGCTCGCGCGTGCGGGCCGGACGTGGGCCGACGTGGACTTCGTCGAGCTCAACGAGGCGTTCGCGTCGCAGTCGCTGGCGTGCCTGGCGGGCTGGCCCGATCTCGACCCCGAGAAGCTCAACATCCACGGCGGCGCGCTCGCGATCGGACACCCGCTCGGCGCCTCGGGCGCACGCATCATCGGCCACGCCGCGCACGAGCTCGCCCGCCGTGGGGGCGGGGTCGCGGTCGCGGCGATCTGCATCGGCGTGGGGCAGGGCCTCGCCGTCGTGCTCGAGCGCTGAACCGGGCGAGCGCCCCGCAGATGGGTAGGGTGAGCCGGTGACCGACGACGCGGCCCGCACCAACGACACCATCCAGTCCCTGGTCCGCGGGCTCGCGGTCATCCGCGCCTTCGATGCGGAGCACCCCGAGCTGACGCTGAGCGAGGTGGCGCGCCGTGCCGCGATCACGCGCGCGGCCGCGGGACGGTTCCTGCGCACCCTCCAGGAGCTCGGCTACGTCCGTGGTTCGGCGGGATCGGGAGTCGGCCGCACGTTCGCGCTCACCCCGCGAGTCCTCGAGCTCGGGTTCAGCTACCTCTCCGCCCTGTCGATCCCCGAGATCGTGCAGCCGCACCTCGAGCGGCTGTCGCGCGAGGTCGACGAGAGCGTCTCGGCCGCCGTGCTCGACGGGGGCGACATCGTCTACATCGCGCGCGTCCCGACGCGGCGCATCATGAGCGTGCGCATCACGATCGGCACGCGGTTCCCCGCCTTCGCGACGTCGATGGGCCGCGCGCTGCTGGCGGGTCTGCCGGATGCCGCGGTCGACGCGGTGCTCGCAGCATCCGTCCTCCCGTCCCTCACCGAGCGCACCGTGACCGACACCGTCGAGCTGCGCGCGGAGCTCGACCGCGTGCGCGCACAGGGCTGGTCCCTCGTCGACGGCGAGCTGGAGCCGGGCCTGCGCTCGGTGGCCGTGCCGCTGCACGATCGCCGCGGCGACGTCGTGGCCGCGGTCAACGTCTCGACCAGCGCCACCCGCGACACCGTGGAGCACGTCCTCGAGCGGCACCTGCCGGTGCTCCAGGAGGCCGCCGCCGCGATCGACGCCGAACTGCGACTGGTGTGACGGATGCTGCGGGCTGCGCCAGCCGTCTCAGAAGACGATCGTGTGGTTGCCGTGGCGGATGACGCGGTCCTCGGCGTGCCAGAGCACGGCCCGGGAGAGCACCTGGCGCTCGACGTCGGCGCCCCTGCGGGCGAGCTCTGCGGCGGAGTCGGCGTGGGTCACCCGGACGGTGTCCTGTTCGATGATCGGGCCTTCGTCGAGGTCGTCCGTGACGTAGTGGGAGGTCGCGCCGATGAGCTTGACGCCCCGCTCCTTGGCCTTCTTGTACGGCTCGGCCCCGATGAAGGCGGGCAGGAACGAGTGGTGGATGTTGATCACCGGCACCCCGAGCTCCTTGAGGAAGTCTCCCGACAGGATCTGCATGTAGCGGGCCAGCACCACGAAATCCACGTTCCCGCGCAGCAGCTCGAGGATCTTCGCCTCGGAGGCCGACTTGTCGGGGCCGGCGACGCCCGGCACGTGGAAGAACGGCACGCCGAACGAGCGGACGTCCTCCGCGGAGGCGGTGTGGTTCGAGATCACCATCGGCACGGTCACCGGCAGGTCGCCGCGGCGATGCCGCCACAGCAGGTCGAGGAGGCAGTGGTCCTGCTTCGACGACAGGATCGCCATGCGCTTGGGCACGGACTGGTCGGTGAGCGACCACTCCAGGTCGAAGCCGGCGAGGGTCTGGGCGATCTCGGCCTCGATGTGCGGCCGGGCGGCCGCGAAGCCCGGCCGGTGGAACACGACCCGCTGGAAGTACGCACCGCCCTCGGGGTTGTCGGAGTACTGGTCGAACGCGACGATGTTGCCGCCGATGCGCGTGATCATCGCCGAGACCGCGGCCACGATTCCCGGCTGGTCGCTGCCGTGGACGATGAGGCAGGCGTGGTCGGGATTCAGGTGCAGGGAGGCGGCCATTGTTCGATTCTGCCCTGTGCGAAGGAACGCCGCTTCTTGAGGCCGTTCCGCGCGACATGCGGGGGACAGACGGATGCCGCGGCCCGTACCCTGACGGCATGAGCGCCACCTCCGGGGCACGGGCAGCGGCCCGCGACGACCGCATCACGATGCGGTTCATGGCGGTCCCGGCCGACACCGCCGCGGGAGGCCGCTCGGTCGCGGCGGGCAGCGTCATGGAGTGGATCGACAAGGCCGGGTACGCCTGCGCGGTCGGCTGGGCGGGCGCCTACTGCGTCACCGCCTATGTCGGGAACGTCCGCCATCGGCGGCCCATCGCGCCCGGCAGCCTCATCGAGGTGCAGGCCCGCATCGTCTACACCGGGCGCACGAGCATGCACGTGGTGGTCACCGTCTCGTCGACCGACGTGAACGAGCGCCTCTACACGCCGGCGACGACGTGCATCCTCGTCTTCGTCGCGAAGGGCGCCGACGGCCGGCCCACCGAGGTGCCGGCGTGGAAGCCGGTGAGCCGGTCCGACCACAAGCTCGCCGAGGGGGCGCTGGAGAGGATCGAGTCCCGCGCCGAGATCAAGCGCCTCATGCTCGAGGAGGACTACACGGATGCCTCGACCGCCCCGCGCACCACGCTCAGGTTCCTCGCCCCGCCCGGGGTCGTGAACTTCGGGGGCAAGGCGCACGGAGGCACGGTCATGCGCTGGATCGACGAGGCCGGCTACGCCGTCGCCGCGGCATGGGCGAAGGACGGCGAGGACGCGAGTGCGGCGATCGGCGTCTACTCCGGCGGCATCCACTTCCTCGCGCCGGTCGTGATCGGGCATCTCGTCGACGTCGACGCGCGCATCGTCTACACGAGCCGGCACAGCATGCACGTGAGCACACGGGTGTGGACCGCCGACCCGCGTACGCCCGAGGACCGCACGCTCACCACGCAGTGCCTCAGCGTGTTCGTCGTGCCCGGCGCCGACGGCGTCGCCCAGCCGGTCCCGCAGTGGACGCCAGAGCTCTCCGAGGACGAGCGCCTCCAGGAGCACGTGCGCGAGATCATGGCGCTGCGCGAGGAGATCGTGCCGATCGCCGCCTCCCTCACGCTCGAGCCGTAGCCCGAGGAGCTAGGCCGCGCCGACCAGATCGCCGTTGCGGGTGAGCGTGAGATACCGCGCGACCGCATCGCGGCTCTTGGTGAGGCATGCGAGGCGGTCGTCGAGCGCCGACAGCTCGGTCGCGAGCATCTCGGCGAGTTCGCGCGAGCATGTCGGCTGCGCCAGCGCGCACTGCCGCTCGACGTCGAGAACGACCTTGGCGAGGCGCGTCGAGAGCCCCGCCTGAACGAGGCCGCGGGCGCGCGTGGCGCGCTCCACGTCGGCCTCGTCGTAGGCCCGGTAGCCGTTCGCCGAGCGCTCGGACGCCAGCAGCCCCTGCTCCTCGTAGTACCGCAGCATCCGTGCGGGGATGCCGGTGCGCTGCGACAGCTCGCCGATCTTCATGCCGCGATGCCCTCCGTGTCGATCCGTGTCGCGCGAAAGCTTGACATTGACATTGATGTCAAAGTTTAGCCTCGCTGCATGACCTCGTCCACGGCATCCGTCACCCTCCCCGGAACCTCCGTCTCGCGCTTCCCGCTGGGCGCGCTGCTGCTGCTCTCGCTGGGGGTCTTCGTCACCGTCACCGCCGAGTCGCTGCCGGCCGGGCTCATGCCCGAGATGGCCCGCGACTTCGGAGTCGATCCCCTGCGCATCGGACTGCTCGTCTCGGTGTGGGCGGTCGTGGTGATCGCCACGAGCATCCCGCTCACGCGGGCGACACGGCGGATCGACCGACGCATCGTGGTCGCCGTCTCGCTCGCGGTGTTCGCCCTGGCGAACGTCGCGACGGCCTTCGCGCCGACGTACGAGTTCGCGTTCGCGACGCGGGCGGTCGCCGCGGTGGCGCACGGCGTGTTCTGGGCGATCGTGATCGTGTACGCGTCGTCCCTGCTGTCGGGTGCGCAGCTCGGCCGCGGGCTCGCTCTCGTCACCGGCGGCGGCACGGCGGCGACGGTGCTCGGACTTCCCGTCGCGACGGCGCTCGCGCAGCTGACGAGCTGGCGGGTCTCCTTCGCGGTGATGGGCATCGGGATGCTGATGCTCGCCGCCGTCGTCTTCCGCCGGCTGCCGCGGTCGGTGGTCGAGCCCGTGCCTGCGGCCGAGCGTGCGCCGCTGCGCCACGATCGGTCACTCCCGCCGCTGGTCGCGTTCGGGATCGCGGGGCTCTTGATCGGCCTCGCGCAGTTCCTCTCGTTCGTGTACATCCGGCCGTACCTCGCCGAGTCTGCCGGCGTCGCCGACGGCTGGGCGAGTGCCCTGCTCTTCGTGTTCGGCGCTGCGGGCATGGCCGGGGTGGCGGTGGCCGGCAGCCTCGCCGATCGGTTCCCCCGTACGGCCCTGACCGCGACGCTGCTGGTGTTCGTCGTCGCCTTCGCCTCACTCGCGATCGCTCCGCACGCGACGTTCGTCGTGGTCGTCGCCCTGGCGCTCTGGGGTGCCGGCACCGGTGCGATGTTCCCGCTGATCCAGACGGCGCTCATGCGCGCAGCATCCGATCGTCTCCGCGACCTCGCGAGCGCGTCCATCGTGGTGCTCTTCAACGTCGGGATTGCCGGCGGCTCGTGGGCCGGCGGCCAGCTCACCGCGACGTACGGGCCGACGGCGAACATGGCGGTGTCGGCCGTGGTCGTGCTGGTCGCCGCCGGCCTCACCGCGGCGGGGTCCGGATTGGCGGCGCGACGGCAGGCGTGAAGTCACGCCCTCAGGGCGGGCGCTCAGGCGGGCTGGCTCACGACGGACGTCGGGCGATTCGACACGGATGCCGCGGCCTGCTCGAAGATGCCGCGCATCCAGGCGTGCTCGGGGTCGCGGCCGTGGACGGGGTGCCACCACAGTGCGTTCACGACGGGCGTCGCGTCGAAGGGCGCTTCGAGCGTGCGCACCCCCGGCACCGATTCGGCCACGTGGGCGAGACCCGCCTGGATCAGGCCGAGGCGGTTGGTGCCGGCGATGAAGTGCGGCAGTGCGAGGAAGCTCTCGACGACCGCCTCGATGTGCGGCTCGATGCCGAGCTGCTGCAGCTGCCGGGCCGCCGAGGTGAACGCCGTACGCGACTGGTAGGTGAAGACCCACGGCAGTGCGCCGAGGACGTCCATCGTGAGCTCGTCGCCGACCTGCTCGTTCGACTCGGAGGCCACGACCACCCAGCCGTCCCGCCAGAGATCCGCGTACGGGAGGTCGACGAGGTAGCCGTGCGGGATCACCATGCCGTCGGCCGAGCGCAGCCGGTTGAGGGCGTCGTCGACGATGGCCGGGTTGTGGAGCATGAAGCGGAAGCGCACACCCGGGGCGGCCTCCGCCGCGAGGCGGGACACCTCGCTGCCGATGGTGGCGAAGCCGTAGTCGGAGCCGTAGATCGAGAATTCGCGGGTCGAGTCCCTCGGACTCCACGTCGCCTGGCTCTCGAACACGCGGCGCGCGGCCTCGAGTGCCGTCGTCGTGTGCTCGGTCAGGCGCAGGGCGAGCGGGGTGAGCTCGTAGGTGTTGCCCCGGCGGGCGAGGATCTGGTCGTTGAAGTGCGTGCGCAGCCGCGCGAGCGAGGCGCTCAGTGCGGGCTGGCTCAGGTGCAGCCGCTCGGCCGCGCGCGTCACGCTGCGCTCGGTCAGCAGCGCGTCCAGGGCGACCAGGAGGTTCAGGTCGAGCCGGGAGAGCAGCGGTTGATCGGACACGACGGTGTGCTCCTCCGGGGTCGGGATGCCTCGGGCCCAGTGTATCCGTGCAATCTATGCGGCGGGTAGGTGGCATCGTCCGCGACGATGTGCGCGCGGTGTCGTAATTATGTGCGCATCACACTTACTTATGTCGAAATCAAGCCTAACGCTGATACTCTCGAAGGGACTCCCGGCCCGCAGCAGCGCGGTCCCGACCCCAGAGAGCGAGCATCGATGCTTCTCGAGAGAGATCTCATCCAGTCCGTCGGCTTCCGCAATGTGCGCGAAGGGGGTGAGACCACCGGCTTTCAGTTTCGCCTCCGCATGCCCTCGTACCGCGGCATGGCCGCATCCCTCATCGACGGCGTCGCGGTCCGCGTCGGCGATCTCGTCGACGTCCCCGCGGAGGTGCCCTGCTGGACCTTCGCCGGCCGCACGTACTCGCTGCAGGAGCTGTGGGACTCGGAGGGCGTCCGCTGGCCGCTCGAGGAGGCTGCGATCGTGACGGTGCCGCACCCGGGCGGGCTTCCCGAGGGCACGCACGAGGTCTCGATCCAGCTGCGCCTGCGCATGTCGTACATCCCCCAGGAGCACCAGCCCTCCACGTACGAGGTCTCGCGGCACATCACGCTGACCTCCTC
This sequence comes from Microbacterium trichothecenolyticum, assembly GCF_000956465.1. Lineage (GTDB taxonomy): Bacteria > Actinomycetota > Actinomycetes > Actinomycetales > Microbacteriaceae > Microbacterium > Microbacterium trichothecenolyticum. Next base: position 186,162 of record NZ_JYJA01000033.1, on the reverse strand, counting down.
GGAGGACGGCGGACCCTTCAAGTACGGCGTCAGTCTCTACAGCTTCATGAGCGACTACGGCACCGTCATGGACCTCGAGACGGCGCTCGCCGCGGTGGCCGACGTCGGCGCGACGGGCGTCGAGATCCTCGGCGAAGGGCACATCGAGCGGTACCCGGAGCCCACGACCGAGTGGATCGACCGCTGGTTCGCCCTGCTCGAGAAGTACTCGCTCGAGCCCACGAACTACGGCTCGTGGATCGACACCCGCCTGCACTCGAGCGGCGCGAACGCGCGCGACCTCACGGCAGCCGAGGGAGCTGCGATGCTGCAGCGCGACCTGCGCCTTGCGAAGCGGCTCGGGTTCCGCTTCGTGCGCCCGAAGATCGGCGTCGTGTCGAGCGACCTCGTCCCGCACCCCATCTGGACCGAGTCCGTCGAGCGCTCGCTCGACCTCGCGGCGGAGCTCGACGTCGTCATCTGCCCCGAGATCCACTCGCCGACCCCCATCAAGCACGAGGTCGTCGACGACTACATCGGTCTCATCGAGCGCACCGGAACCCAGCACTTCGGACTGCTGCTCGACACCGGCATCTTCCAGGACCGGCCCATCCCGCTGAAGCCCGGAGAGCTGCCGGGTCGTCGTCCCGCGTTCCTCGACGGCATCGCCGTCGACCCCGCCGACATCGCCGACATCGCGAAGTACGTCGTCTTCATCCAGGCGAAGTTCCACGACATCGACGAGAACCTCGTGGATCAGCAGATCCCGTGGGAGCCGGTGCTGCGCGCCCTCAAGGACGCCGGATACGCCGGGTACCTCTCGAGCGAGTACGAGGGCGATCGCATCCCCTGGCGCTCGATCGAGCAGGTGCGCCGGCAGCACTCCCTCATCCGATCCATCGCCTCCACCCTCTGACGAACCGCCCGAAAACGGAGAGAACCATGCCCAACGGACTCATCGCCGAAGACAGCCTCCGTCCGCACCCTGACGGGCTCGCCCTGAAACTCACGATCCCGTGGTACCGGAGCCTGTGGCTCTCGTCCGTCTCGACGCTCCGCCTCACCGTCGACGGCGTCGAGCTCCCGGCCGACGACCTCGCCTTCGAGCTCGGCGGCACGCGCTACGCGCTCGCCGAGCTGCCGCAGCAGAGCGAGACGCTGTGGTTCCTGCAGCAGCATCCGCTCCTCGTCGCACGGCTCGACCAGCCGGTCGCGCTCGGCGAGCAGCACGACGTCGAGATCTTCGGCGAGCTGCGCCTGCCGTACATGCAGATCGCGCCCGGACAGGACGGCGGCCCCGGCCTGTATGTGCCGAACATCGTGCGCCAGTCCTTCACGCTGACAGTGACGGACACGGATGCTGCGCCCCTCGCGACCGCGACCGACATCGCGCCTCCGCCGCCCGCCACGGAGGACGACCCCTTCAAGCTCGGCCTCACGCTGTACTCGGCGAGTGCGGAGTTCCGCGCGGGCTGGTACGACTTCGACGGCCTGCTCGACCGCGTGGCCGAGCTCGGCATCGGACCCGGCATCGAGATCGTCGCGTCGCAGGTGCTGCCGACCTACCCGGTGGTGTCGGACGAGTTCGTCGCGCAGTGGCGCGCCGCCTTCGACAAGCACGGCTTCGACGCGAGCTCCTTCGGCGCGAACCTCGACATGGGTCGCCGGCGCGACCGTGACATGACTCCGGACGAGGAGTTCGAGTTCAGCGAGCTGATGTTCCAGGGGGCGAAGAAGCTCGGGTTCCCGCTGGTGCGCATCCAGTCGGCGAAGCCCGAGCTGCTGCGGCGGCTGCTTCCGGTGGCGGAGCGACTCGACCTGCAGCTGGCGTACGAGATCCACGCGCCGATGGGGCCGAACGCCGAGCCGATCCTGAAGGTGCGCGACACGTACGCCGAGCTGGACTCGCCGCTGCTCGGATTCGTCGCGGACTTCTCGTCGACGATGCACAGCATGTCGCCGACGCTGCTGCGCGCCGTGGCGCGCGCAGGGCTGGATGACGCCGCGCTCGCCGAGCTGCAGCGCATCTGGGCGACCGATGCCACCATGCAGGAGCGGCAGCAGGAGTTCATCGGCTACCTGAAGTCCCGCGGCTTCGACCCGGGCCGCCTCGGCTCGTTCGCGCACCTCGCCTTCAACATGCACGGCCACGTCGACCCGCGCGAGTGGGCCGATATCATGCCGCAGATCACGCATGTCCACGCGAAGTTCTACGACATCGACGAGAACGGCCAGGAGCCCGCGATCGACTACCCGGAGCTCGTGCGCGTCTTCGTCGAGGGCGGCTACCGCGGCTATTGGTCGAGCGAGTGGGAAGGGCACGCCTTCGCCGAGCTCGGCGAAGTCGATCCGCTGCTGCTCGTCCGAAAGCAGCACGACCTCATCCGCGCCTCGATGCGCGCCGTGCAGGCGGCTCATGTCTGACACCGAGGTCGACTTCCGCACGCTGCCCCTGCCCGAGGTGCTCCGGATGTTCCGCGAGCAGGGCGAGCCGGCCGACCCGCGACCCGACATCGACACGGAGTCGCTGAAGCGCCGCTTCCCGCGCCTCGCGAACGTCGAGACGCGCGATGCCGCGATCGACGGGGGCGCCCGTGCCGTGCCGGCGCGGCTGTACACGGATGCCTCGGCCGAGGCATCCGGTCGCGCGCTCGTGTGGGTGCACGGCGGCGCCTTCATCGGCGGCCACCTCGACATGCCGGAGTCGAACTGGTTCGCGCTCGAACTCGCGGCGCGCGGCATCCCGGTGCTCGCCGTCGACTACGTCAAGTGCCTCGGCGACGTGCACTTCCCCGCGCCCTCGGACGACGTGCTCGCCGCCTGGCGGCACGCGGTCGCGCACGCGGATGAGCTGTTCGCCGCCGACACCGTATACCTCGGGGGTGCGAGTGCCGGCGGCAACCTGACCGCCGGCGCGGTCGCGCGACTGAGGGACGCCGGCGATCGGGTGCCCGACGGGCTCGTGCTCGTCTACCCGGTCGTGCATCCGAACGGACCAGCGGCCTCCGCAGAACTCGATCCCGACTCCCCGCATGGTGGCCTCGCGCTGAACTTCGCGGGGTCCGTCGAGGCGCTCGGCGATGCGCACGCCTTCGCGGCACTCGGGTCGGTCGACGGCTTCCCGCCGACGTTCGTGCTCGTGTGCGAATTCGACGGCCTGCGTCCGTCGGGCGAGGCTTTCGCACGGCAGTTGGATGCTGCCGGGATCGACGTCGCTCTCCGCCTCGAGGCCGGCGCCGACCACGGCCACATCAACGAGCCCGCCGACCCGGCCGCGCTGCCGACCATCGAAGCGATCGTGCGCTGGATCGGCGGGACGCAGTGAGCGCCGGCGATCGCTCGGCCTGGTCGTTCGGCGAAGACCTGCGTCTGCGCAAGGACGGCGAGCTCCGCCTTCTGCTGGGCGGCCAGGTGCACAACTCGTCGAGCTCGTCGACGGCATCCATCCGTCAGTCGTTCGCCCATGCGCGGGAGCTGCACGCGAACACCGTGCTCGCGCCGGTCAGCTGGGCGCTGACCGAGCCGCGCGAGGGCGAGTTCGATTTCACGCTCGTGGACGCGATGATCGACGAGGCCCGCAGCCGGGGACTGCATCTCGTGCTGCTGTGGTTCGGTGCGTTCAAGAACGCGACGTCGACGTACGCGCCGCGGTGGGTGCGGGCGGACCGGACGAGATTCCCGCGCGCCGTGGTGCACGCGAAGACCCGGGGGAGTGCCTTCCACTATTCCGGTGTGATGCCGACGCCCGTGCTCTCGGTCTTCAGCGAGGCGCTCCGCGATGCCGATGCCACCGCGTTCGAAGCCTTCATCACTCACCTCGCAGAGGTCGATCGGACCGATGTCGTCGCCCTGGTCCAGGTCGAGAACGAGTCGGGGATCCTGCGCGACAGCCGCGACCGGAGCGACCTCGCCGAGACGGCGTGGCGTCGGGGTGCGCCGGCCGCGCTCATCGCCGCCGCTCGCGAGGGCGACGAAGGGTCGCTGCTCCACTCACTCTGGGTGCACGGCGGCCGGCGTGACGCGGGCACATGGAGCGAGGTGCTCGGCGACGGCTCGGGCGCCGACGAGATCTTCATGGCGTGGTCGATCGCGTCGTACGTGCAGCACCTCGCCGAGCGCGGTCAGTCCGTCAAGCGGATCCCGATGTACGCCAACGCGTGGCTGGGTCCTCAGCCCGGGCAGGACGAACCGGGCCAGTGGCCGAGCGGCGGACCCTCGAGTCGCGTCATCGACGTGTGGCGCACGGCGGCACCCTCCCTTTCGCTCGTCGGGCCCGACATCTACGTGGACGACGCCGATTCGGCGATGCGGACCTACGCGACAGGTTCACAGCCGTTCTTCGTGCCGGAGAGCAGACTGCGCGCGGCCGAGCTCGCACGCGCCATCGGCGCCTATCGGGCGGTCGGATGGTCGGGTTTCGGCGTCGACGGAGCCAACCCCGAGGGCCAGGTCGCCGGGATGCTCGCCTACCTCACCGCCTTCGAGCCGGAGATCGCCGAGGCCCAGCGAGCCGGACGCATCGGCGCCGTCGTGGTGGAGCCGGGCGCCCCTCCGGCCGAGACCACGGTCGGGGACCTCACGGTGAGCGCTCGGGGGCTGAGTGACATCGTCCGTGACTTCCTGCTCGACGTGGGTGTGCAGCTTCCCGACGAGGCGCTGCCGGTCCCCGACGAGACTCTCCCGCGTGAGCCCGTTCCGACGCCGGGCGAGCAGCGGCCGTTCGGGCTGATCTTCGCCGTGGCCGACGACGAGCTCGTCGTCATCGGCCAGGGCGTGAAGCTCGACTTCGCCGCACCTCAGGGATCAGTGGAGGTCGACTCCGTCGTCGAGCTTCTCCTGGACGAGGGCGGTGTCGCTCCCGGTCGCGTCCTCAACGGCGACGAGCGCCTCCAGGTCGTCCCGGTGGATCGCGTCGGCGCCGCGCGAGTCGCCCTGCTCCGAGTGTCTTGAGGAACCGATGAGTCAGACCGAGTTCCCGGGAGCGCAGATCCCGCCGCATCCTCGTGACGCCGCGGCCACGCGTGGTCGTCGGCGTGACGTGGCCGCGCGAGCAGGAGAAGATCGTGGAGAGTGAGCGGATGCCGCCGACCTTCGTCAACCCCGTCCTCGGCGGAGACCGGCCCGACCCCGCTGTCATCAAGGTCGGCGACGAGTACTGGATGACGTACTCGTCGTTCGAGTCGGCGCCGGGTCTCCTGCTCTATCGCTCACCGGACCTCGTGAACTGGACCTACGCGGGGTCGGCGCTCGCCGAGCCGCTCGGCAGCACGTTCGCGGTCGACATCGCAGAGGTCGACGGGCGCTTCTTCATCTACATCCCGTTCATCCCCGCGACGTGGTCGGCACTCGATGCACCGGCGATCTTCGTCATCCACGCCGACTCGATGGAAGGCCCATGGTCGGACCCGATCGACCTGGGCATCCGGTGGGCGATCGACCCGGGGCACGTGGTCGGCGAGGACGGCAAGCGCTACCTCTTCGTCAACGGCATCCGCCGCATCGGTCTCACCGACGACGGACTCGCCACCGTCGGCGAGCTGGAGAAGGTGTACGACGGCTGGCGTTACCCCGAGGAGTGGATCACAGAGGCGTACGCGCTCGAAGGACCCAAGCTCTTCCGCCGCGGCGAATGGTTCTATCTCGTGAGCGCCGTCGGCGGCACGGGCGGGCCGCCGACCGGGCATATGGTCATCGTGGCGCGGTCCCGCTCGGTCCACGGGCCGTGGGAGAACAGTCCGCACAACCCCGTCGCCCGCACCGAGCAGGCCGCTGAGAAGTGGTGGTCGCGGGGACACGCGACGATCCTCCCCACCGGCGAAGGCAGCTGGTGGATGGTGTCGCACGGCTACGAGAACGGGTATCGCACACTCGGTCGCCAGATCCTGCTCGAGCCCATCGCGTGGACCGAGGATGGCTGGCCTGCCGCCGCGCTGGACGACATCGGAGGCGAGCTGGATGCCCCGGCCGCGGCATCCGTCCCCTCCCCGTCTCGCGGGTTCGACGACGACTTCGCCGCGCTGCGACTGGGGGAGCGGTGGACGTTCCATGCCCCTTCGCCCGGCGAGGCCGCGCGTCTGACGCTCGACGACGGCCTCGTGCTCGCGGGCAAGGGAACGGGGCCGGGCGACACGTCGCCGCTCGCACTCGTCGTCGGCGACCACTCGTACGAGGTCGAGGTCGACGTCGAGATCGACGGGGCCGAGGGCGGGCTGCTGCTCTTCTTCAACGACCGGCTGTTCTGCGGGATGGGGATCGACGGCGAACGGATGAGGAGCTACTCGGGCGGCCACGTCACGCACTGGCGCGAGCCGGCGCCCGCCGTGCGTCGCCTGCAGCTGCGGATCCGCAACGACGAGCACATCGTCACGGGCTGGTACCGCGAGCCCGGCGCTGAGTGGGTGCGGCACGCGATCCGCTACGAGACGTCGGGGTACCACGCCAACACGATGGGCGACCTGCTGAGCCTGCGCCCGGCGCTCTACGCGGCCGGCGCAGGTATGGCGCGGTTCCGCGACTTCCGGTACCGGCCCCTGCGCTGAGTCAGACGACCCGAAGCTCGACGGCCTGAGTCGAGGTGAGCGTCGCACCGACGTGCAGGCGGAAGAGGCCGGGCTCCGCGACGAACTCCGGCGTCGCGCCGGTCGTCGTCCAGAAGCCGAGCTGATCGGGGCCGATCTCGAACTCGAACACCGCGGTGCGGCCGGGCTCGATGGTCCTGCGCTCGAACGCGACGAGCCGACGGACGGGAGGAGCGATGCTCGCCACGACATCCTCGACGTAGACCTGCACGACCTCGTCGCCCGTGCGCGCCGACGTGTTGGCGACCTCGAGCGACAACGACAGCGTCGCGCCGGCGTCGAGGTCGGCGCCGCTGATCGAGGAAGCGGACAGCGTGGCCCGCGCGTGCGCGAACGTCGCGTAACCCGAGCCGTGGCCGAAGGGGAACTGCGGGCCGAGCTCGAGATCGAGGTACTTCGAGGTGTACTTGTCCTGCACGTTCGCGGGGCCGTGCAGGCCGATGTCGGCGGTCTCGGTGGTGAGAGAGCCTCCCGTCGTCGCGGGCCGCCCGGTGTTCTCGTGCGCGTAGCGGATCGGGATCTGACCGACCGATCGCGGCCACGACATCGGAAGGCGCCCGGCGGGCTCGGCGTCGCCGAGGATCACGTCGACGATCGCCCCGGCGGCCTCGGTGCCGCCGTGCCAGGCGACGACGACCGTGTTCGCGAGATCGATCCAGTCGGAGACGACGAGGGGGCGACCGGTCTCGAGGACGACGGCGAACGGGACGCCGCAGGTCGCTGCGGGAGGCCGCCTCGCCCGAGAGGGCGCTCGGCTCTCCCGCGAGGACGATCACGATGTCGCTCTCCGCCGCCGCCGCGACGGCGTCCGCGATGCCGGCGTCGTCGTCGCCCAGAAAGCCGACGCCGGGGACGACCCGCAGGTCCACGCCTGGCCGACGCGCGGCGAACTCGTCGGCGATGGTCCCTGCATCCGCGCCGAAGGACTGCGTCCAGGCGCCGAGGTGATCGGTCGAGTCGGCGTAAGGGCCCGTCAGCAGCACGCGGGCGGGTGCGCCGAGCGGCAGCGTCCCGTCGTTCTTGAGCAGCACCGACGACCGGGCGGCGGCTCGCCGCACGAGTGCCCGCCCCGTGGCGGTCGGGGCGGTGAGCTCGTCGGCCTCGCTCGCGTACGGAGAGGCGAAGAGACCGAGCGACTCCTTGAGTGCGAGCACGCGGGCGACGGCGTCGTCGAGGCGCGCGGGGTCGATCGCTGACAGCAGGGCGTCGGCGACTTCCGAAGGAGCTCCGTCCATCTCGACGTCGAGACCGGCGCGGAACGCCTGGGACGCGGCATCCGTCAGATCCTCGGCGATGCCGTGCGGAAGCAGGTTGCGCACGCCCTCGGCATCGCCCACGACGACGCCGGGGAACCCCCACTCGTCCTTGAGCACCCCGGTCATCAGCTGCCGGTTGGCGTGCATCGGCACCCCGGCGACGGTGTTGAACGACGCCATGACCGCGGCCGCGCCCTCGTCGACGACCGCGCGGAAGGGCTCGAGATAGATGTTGCGCAGCCGGTGTTCCGACACGTCGACCGCGTTGTAGTCGCGGCCGCCCTCGGGTTGACCGTAGGCGACGAAGTGCTTCGCGGTCGCGGCGATCGCGTGTGGGCCGGCGAGGTCGTCGCCCTGGTAGCCGCGCACCATCGCCCGGCCCAAGACCCCGGTGAGGTGGACGTCCTCGCCGAACCCCTCGACCACGCGGCCCCAGCGCGGATCGTGGGAGACGTCGACCATGGGGGAGAAGGTCCACGTGACGCCGCCCGAGCGTGCTTCGGCGGCCGCGAGCGCGGCGAGCTCCTCGACGAGCGAAGGGTCGAAGCTCGCGGCCTGCGCGAGCGGGACGGGCGCGATCGTGCGCTGCCCGTGGATGACGTCGAGCCCGACGAGCACGGGGATGCCGAGGCGGGTCTCGTCGACGGCGATCCGCTGCAGCGCGTTGGTCGCCGCCGCCGAGCGGGGCCAGAAGATCGAGCCGAGGCCCTCGCGAATGAGCTCTGCGACATCGTCGTGCCGCGGACGGAACACGATCTGCAGCTGGCCGAGCTTCTCGGCCGGGGTCATCTCGGCGAGCAGCCGCTGCACGCGGGCGGATCGGTTCACGTCAGGCTCCTTGGGGGGTGGATCGGGTTCGGCGTCGCGTCGTTCTCGGACGCCGGTCATGACGATGCCGCCCGGGGCGCGAGGCCCCGGGCGGCATCGTTCACCGCTGATCCCGTGGGATCACTGGTCCCAGGCGGCGTCCATGTCGGCCAGCACCTGGTCGACCGTCTTCTGACCGGTCAAGAGGCCCTGCACGCCGACGCCGAGGGCGTCGTAGACGGCGGGGTTCGGCCACGTCGCGTTCGGCAGGCCCGCGTAGTCGCCGTTCGCGAGCAGGTCGCCGATCGGCGCGTACTCCGGAAGGAGCGTTTCGGTGTCGATGCCCGTGATCGGCACCGAACCCGAGAGGTCGGCGTACGCCTTGGCGTTCTCCGGCTGGGCGACCCAGTCGAGGAAGGCCTGCGCGGACGCCTTCACGGCGTCGTCCGACGCGGCGTTGATCCCCCACGCGTAGTTGGCGCCCGTGACGGTGAAGGCCTTCTCGCCGTCGGCGGGCGGGAACGCCTGCACGTTGAGCTCGGCGCCGGTGGCGTCGCCGATCGAGGCGGCGGCGCTGCCGGGAACGGCGGCCGTCAGAGACGTCCCGCCTCCCATCCCCTGGGTGATCGAGTCGAACGTGCCGCCCGCGGCGCCATCCTGGAAGCAGCCCTTGTCGTTCATCTCGACGATGTCGTCGAGGACGTCCTTCCAGCCGCTGTCGGCGAACGTGACGTCACCGGCTGCGCGCTGCTCGTTCCAGTCCGGCGTCTGGGCGTACACGCGGGTCGCCGAGATCAGCATCGAGATGAGCCCGGTGTTGAACGAGACGCCGCCGGCGAGAACGGTGAACGACTTGCCCGCCTCCCGCGCGTCAGCGCACGCGGCCAGGAGGTCTTCGTACGTCGAGGGATACTCGGTGACGCCTGCCTCGTCGGCCGCGGTCACGTTGAACACCATCCCGACGGGGGTGAGCGCGGTCGGCTGGGCGTACGTCTTCCCGTCGATCTGGAACTCCGCCTCGCTGCCGGCGGGCAGCAGGCCCGCGGCGGTGTCGTCGAGCGGCTCGAGGAAGCCCGCGTCGGCGAGAGTGATGACCGAGATCGGCTGCCCGGTGCCGGGCGCGAGGACCATCATGTCGGCCGCGTTGCCTGCCTGAAGCTGGGTCGTGACCTGGGTGTTGTAGGCATCCGACGGGTAGGGGATGACTTCGATCGGGACGCCGGTCTCTTCGGTGTACTTCTGCGCGGTCTGGGCGTAGAAGTCGTCGGCGTCGTTCGCCTGGGCGACCATGAGGCTGAATCCGACGGTGTCCGGATCGGCTGAGCTGTCGCCACCGTCGGTGGAGCCGGAACAGCCGGCGAGGACGAGTGCACCCGCCGCAGGGATCGCGAGGAGCGACCACCGGAGGTGCCGAATGCGTGAGTGCTGTGGCATTTCTACCCTTTCATGACGTCGTTGTCACCAGCATCGGGACGCTGGCTCGGCCTCGGGGCCGCACCTCAAGCCTCGCACGATATGTAGATTTCTGACATTAGTAATGCTGATGCGCGGCAATTGGCTCGCTGATCCCCTTCCGGGAGCTGTTCGATCGCACTCGTCGTCGATCACGCACCTCAGGACGAGGACGGATGCTGCGGCCGCTCGGCGACGAATCGCACCGGTCCCGCCAGCCCGGCCGGCGAGCGGCGTGCGGTGGGCTCGAAGACCCGCGTCATCGGCGTGGACATCTCACCGCTCGGCGCGGCCGACTCGGCGATGAGCCGGTTGCGCCACGGGTTGGTGACGTGCACCTCGATCTCGTTCGTTCCCGTGCGGACGGCGCCGCTCACGTCGATGCGGAACGGCGGCGTCCAGGCGACGCCGCAGTCCACTCCGTTGACCCTGACGCGAGCCAGGTCGAAGGTGTCGCCGAGGTCCAGGAGCACGCGCGTGGCGTCTGCGGGCAGGTGGAGCTTCGCGGTGACCTTGTACGTGGCGGTGCCTGAGAATCCCGCGGCGACGGAGTCGGCATCCGTCCACAATCGCGGTTCTGGTCCGAGCGTGAGCGGTGCCGCATCGGGGAGCTCGAGCGTCCAGCCGCCCCGCACCGGCACGTCGACGAGATCGACCCTCCGGGTGCCGGCGCCGGGATCCTCCACGAGGAACAGCGACCCGAATGCGGGGAGCCGCACCGCGTATCGCCGCTCGCCTTCGCCCGATGGATCGAGCGGCGCCAGGTGCAGCGCCTGCACGGTCACCGGGTCCCACGCCGCGAGGCCGACCCGGCTCGTCGCGACGAACGTCCGCTCGCGATCGTCCGGATTCGCCACGAACATGATGCGGCGGCCGCCGACGATGCGCGCGATGCGTCGCACCTCCGTGTCATCCAGTCCGATCGCGGGCTTTACGCCGAGCTCCGTCAGTGCGGCGCCGAGGTCGCGGGTCGGCAGCACGCGCCCCCGGGTACGGGGCAGCGTCCACACCCCATCGCACAGTCGTGCGAACTCGGCGTCGTCATCGGCGAGCGACGGCGATCGGTCCGGGCGGACGCCCACGACCGTCGCCCCCGCGTCCAGCAGCCGCGCGACGTGGCGCAGGGTTGCGATCGTCATGTGATCGCTCGATCCGCCGAGATACAGGAGTCGATACCGCGCCCCGGCCGAGGCGAGCCGGTCGTCCTCCATGCTGAGCAGCGCGAGGCCGTCCTTGCCCACGTAGTCGAAGTCGACCTCCACGGGAACCGCGTCGTCGAACCGCCCGCCGAACAGCGCGGTGACCGGCGCCTCCTCGCCGACGAAGTACGCGACGTCCACGGCGGGTTCACCCGACGAGAGAACCGCCGAGCAGCGTCCCAGGTAGTCGATCCATGGACCGGCGTCGCCGGCCCATGTCTCGTTGACGGTGAAGGCCTGCCCGAGGAACGGCGCGAGCGAGATGCCAGGCGGGGGCGCGGCGAGCGGCTGGTGCGGCGAGGTGTGGATGCAGAACCGCGTCACGCCCAGCGCGAGCTGAAGATCGGCGACGTGCTTGAGGCTCCGAGGCGTCGACGACCAGGGACGATCGAAGCTCGTGAACGCCTCCGCGCCGGTCCACGCCTTGCCATGGACATGGGCGACGGATGCCGCGCCCTTGAGGTCGGCGACATAGGTGGGGCGCGGCCCGTGCTCGGGCAGGAAGGTCCACATCGCGCCCATCGGCACATCGGCGTGCGCGCGCATCGCGAGGTCGTCCCCGAGCTGCGGGCGCTGATCTTCGAGCGCTTCGGCGTAGTACACCATGCCGCGCGCGTGGGCCGCGGCCGCCAGTGTGCCGTAGTACTCGCTCGCGAGCAGTTCGGAGATCGTGCGGCGGTAGTCGTAGAGGAACCGATCGGAGTCAGACGCGGTGCGCACGATGAAGCCGGCGAGAGCCGGAAGCCAGGGGAGCGGGTCGTAGCCCCTCGCGTCGGCGAAGCGGCCCAACAATGCGTCCGTCCAGTTCTGCGGACCCGCCTCGATGCTGTCGCTGAGGAGTGCGGCGAAGCCGTCATCCGCGCCGAAGCGCGCGAGGTGCTCGTCCAGATACGCCGAGACCCGCGGCCCGTCGAGCTTGTCGACCTCGAGTCCGGTGGTCTCCGGCGACGCGGGGCCGTTGGTCTGACCCGTGAGCGACGCCCCGAGCCGCAGGATGGTCCAGAGCCCGGGCGGAGCATCCCACCGCAGGACGCCGTCGGCGACCGACGACGTGACGTCGACGATCGCGTCCGGATCGACGGAGCCTGCGCGGATGCGCGCATCGGTGCCGACCGCGTAGTAGTCGGGCACGACGCCGAACCCCGCCTTGACCTCCGCGTGATGCACGCGGCCGGCTGCGCGCAACGCGAACTCGGACACGACGAACTCCGACATGCGGCGCAGAACGGGGGGAACCCGCACGCCCTCGTCCAGCGCCGGCAGCACCTCCGCCGCGCTCGCGCCGGTCAGCACCAGCCGGAAGCGCCGCGCGGTCGTGGCCGCGAAGCTCACCGTGCGTGCCGGGACGGTCGTCACCGGCAGCACGGCGACCTCCCGGTACGTCACGCCGTCGTCGCTCGCCTCGAGCACGGCGCTCGGGGGCGGGGCGGCGCCGAATCCGCGCGGCCCCGGCAGCCCGACGACGGCCGAGCGCACCGTCACCGGCTCGTCGAAGATCTGCTCGACCCACGCCGACGACGTCGCTTCGGGATCACGGGGAAGAAGCACCGATCCGTCGAACGAGCCGTCGACGAGGCATCCCCAGTCCTCCACGCGCCTGGGGGCAGCTCCCGGAAGGACTGCGGATGCCACCACCTCCGCGGGTCGGTGCGCCACGTGAACCGGGTCCGCCGGCACGGCCAGGACGACGGAATCGGTCGCCCATCGCGGCGCATCGGCGGCGAGGCCCCAGCGCCGGCAATCCTGAAAGAGGCCCGGGACGTCCGGCAGGGCCGCGAGTTCGACGATGCGACGACCGCCGCCCTCGAGGGGCGTCTCGGACCACACGAGCTTCTTCATCGCATCCGCGGGCGCGACCCACGGGCCGCCCGAGGCGCTCCATCCCGACGAGGTCGCGACGGCGAGCTCCATCCCCAGCTCATCCGCGGTCTCGACAGCCGACGCGATCGCGCGGCGCCAGGTCGTCGATCCGGGCCGGACCGCCGCCGGCACGATGAGAGGACCGCCCATGGCTCCGTCGAACAGCTGCACCCCTCTCACGCCGATCGCGTGCAGCCAGCGCAGGTCGCGGCGCACGCCGGCGGGGTCGACGTTGCCGTCCATCCAGTGCCACCAGGCGCGAGGCCGGGCCCCGTCGGGCGGCTCGAGGAAGTCCTGCCAGAGCGGATCGGTCATGGATCCATCCTCTTCTCGACGCCTGAAGGGTGGCGTCCGCACCACTTATAGCCGATATCGCTGATACTAATGTGTGCTTTCGACACAAGTGTGGGAGGGTCTTCTCAGGCGCCGACGAGGGCGCGTGACGACGAGGTCAGAGAGCAGATGACAGTGACGATCGAGAAGGATGCCACTCGCACACTCACCGTGCCTCCCGGAGCGCGGCGCACCCCGCGTCCTCGCGGCCGCAAGCCGCTGATCAGCTTCGGCCATTGGTGGTGGGCGGTGCCGGCCATCATCATGGTCGTCTTCGTGCACTACGCGGCGACACTGACAGGCGGCTTCTTCGCCTTCACGAACTGGACGGGCCTCGGCGACTGGGAGTTCGTCGGGCTCGACAACTTCGCGCGCATCTTCAACGACCCGCTCCTGGTGGGCGCCGTCTGGAACACGCTGTTCCTCGCGTTCGGCTCGGTGATCCTCACGAACATCCTGGGCCTCGGGTTCGCGCTCGCGATAAATCGCACCCTCAAGACCCGCTACATCCTCCGCACGCTCCTCTTCATGCCTGTCGTGCTGAGCCCGCTCGCCGTCGCGTATGTCTGGAAGTTCATCTTCCAGTTCAACGGGCCGCTCAACGGGTTCCTCGCGGCGATCGGACTGCCTGAACTGCAGAAGGTCTGGCTCGCAGACCCCACGTGGTCGATCTGGGCGATCCTGCTCACGGTCGTCTGGCAGCAGACGGGCTTCGTCATGGTCATCTACCTCGCCGGTCTCGCGTCGGTGCCGGTCGAGCTCGAAGAGGCGGCTGCATTGGACGGCGCCGGGATCTTCAAGCGCTTCTGGCACGTGACGGTTCCCGGCATCCGCCCCTCGATCGCGATCGCGTCGACACTCGGCATCATCCAGGGCCTGCGGATCTTCGACCAGATCCTCGCGCTCACCGGCGGAGGGCCGGCGGGGGCGACCGAGACTCTCGCCACGCAGGTCTACAAACAGGCGTTCTCGCTCGGCCAGTTCGGATTCGGCTCGGCGCTCGCCCTCGTGCTGACCGTCATCATCCTCGTCTTCGCCATCCTCCAGCAGTACGCGACCCGCGACCGCGACGCCGCGCGAAAGGCCTGATCCATGTTCCGGTACACCAAGCTCACGGCACTCCGCGAAGTCCTCATCTGGATCGTCGCGCTGATCGGCCTGCTGCCCTTCTACTTCCTGATCAACACGGCCCTGAAGTCCGACAAGGAGGCCTTCACGACCAGTGCGGTCGCTCCGACCACATCGCTCGACTTCGGTGCCTTCATCGAGGTGCTGACCACGGGTGGGCGCGACAGCATCCCGATGGCGATTCTGAACAGCGCCATCATCACCGCGGGCGCCATCGCCGGTCTCGTGCTCTTCGGCTCGGTCGCCGCGTACGTGATCACCCGTCGCACCCGGGCGTGGACGAACGTCACCTTCTACCTCGTGCTCATCGCGATCATCCTGCCCGCGCAGCTCGGCACCGTCCCGCTGTACATCGGCGCGCGCACCGTCGGGCTCACCGGCAACGCCCTCGGAATGATCCTGCTGTGGATCGGCATCCTGCTTCCGCTCTCCGTCTTCCTCTATGCCAGCTTCTTCCGGGGGCTCACGACCGAGTACGAGGAGGCCGCCGTGATCGACGGGGCTTCGCCGACGCAGGCGTTCTTCCGCGTGGTGCTGCCGCTGATGGCTCCGGCGACCGGCACGGTCGCGATCCTCGCGGGCCTGATCGTCTGGAACGACTTCTTCAACTCGCTGATCTTCCTCGGCGGCTCCACCACCCAGACGCTGCCGGTCGCGATGTACACGTACGTCGGCGGGCTCGTCTCGGCCTGGAACAAGATCTTCGCGGTGGTGATCATCTCGATGATCCCCATCCTGATCTTCTACATGGCCGCCCAGAAGAAGTTCATCCAGGGCTTCGCCGGCGGCCTGAAGGGCTAGCCGCCGGGATCCGACTCGATTCGAGAGCGGCCGGATCGTCGAGCGCAGGTGCCCGCGTCAGCGGGTTCCGGTGCATGCCGCCCACGACCACCTTGTTCCGACCTCCGACGGAGACCACATGTATCAGCTCGCACCCAACATCGAACTCCTCTTCACCGAGGCGGGCGATTACCACGACCGCGTGCGCGCGGCGGCGGCCGCCGGCTTCGACGCCGTCGAGATGTGGGGGCCGACAGGGGTCGACGCGCCGTCGACGCCCAAGGACCTTCCCGCTCTCAAGGCCGCGCTCGAAGAGACCGGCACGCAGCTGACCGCGCAGCTTTCGGAGCCGCGCACGCAGTTCATGATCCCGCCGTGGGATCACTCGGAGTTCTTCCGCAAGCTCGACGAGGGCGTCGAGATCGCGCACTTCCTCGGGACACCCCGCCTGGTGGTCGGCAGCGGAACCGGCTTCGGCGGCTGGAAGCGCCAGGTGCAGCTCGACAAGCTCATCGAGATCTACCAGAAGGCCATCGCGCAGATCGACGGCTCGGGCATCACGCTCGTGCTCGAGCCCGTCAACGTGCGGGTCGATCACCCCGGATCGCTCCTGGACCGCACGAGCGAGGGCGTCTATGTCGCGCGCGGCGTCGACTCGCCGTTCTTCGGCGTGCTGTACGACATCTACCACTCGGCCGTCGAGGGCGAGGACATGGAAGCGGAGCTCGCCAACGGCGGCGACCTGATCAGGTACGTGCAGCTCGCGGACGCGCCCGGGAGGGGTGAGCCCGGTACTGGCGACCTCGACTGGCCCGAGCGCCTTCGCATCCTTCGTGCGAGCGGCTACGACGGCCCGATCGGGCTCGAGTACTACCCGCAGACGGCGTCGGCGGAGTCGGTGAAGCACATCGCCGCCTTGGCGGCCTCGGCATGAGCACCCGCGTATACCCCGCGCAGGTCGACGTCGCGATCGTCGGCAGCGGCCCGGCCGGCGCGACCTATGCCCGAATCCTGAGCGAGCGGGCGTCATCGGCGACCATCGCGATGTTCGAGGTCGGCCCCACCGTGTCGGACCCGCCCGGGGCGCACGTGAAGAACATCGCGGACGCCGACGAGCGTGCCCACGCTCAGCGCCGGTCGGAGGGGCCGCACGCTCGCGAGGACGACGACCGTGTCGGCGGCATCGTGAAGTCCGCCCAACGGCGCGCGCGCCCGGGCACCTACCTGCTCGAGTCCGGCTATCAGGCGGACGGCGAGGACGGTCTGCCGGTCGCTGCGTTCTCGAGCAACGTCGGAGGCATGGCCGCGCACTGGACGGGGGCCTGCCCCCGGCCGAATGACAGCGAGCGCATCGGCTTCCTCGACGAGACGGGCGAGCTCGACGAGCTGCTCTCGGAGGGGGAGCGACTGCTCGGGGTCACCACCGACGCGTTCGATGCGTCACCTTATGCGGGGATCGTGCGCGAGCGGCTCGCCGCGGTGGAGGACGCTCATCGGGATGCGGATGAGCGCGTGCAGCGGATGCCGCTCGCGGTGCATCGCCGCGACGACGGGCCGCTGGTGTGGTCGGGTTCGGATGTCGTTCTCGGAGACATCACCCGCGGAAACCCGAACTTCACGCTGTTCGACGAGTCCCTCGTGACCCGCGTGCTGGTCGAGGACGGCCGGGCCGCCGGCGTGGTCGTCACGGACGTCCGGACGGGAGAACGGCGCGATGTGCGCGCCCGCTTCGTCGTGGTCGCCGCCGACGCGCTGCGGACGCCGCAGCTGCTCTGGGCCTCCGGCATCCGTCCCGATGCCCTCGGCCGGTATCTCAACGACCAGGCGCAGATCGTGTTCGCCGTGCGCATGCGCGACTTCACCCCCGTGGTCGATGCGGACGGTGTCCCGCAGACCGGCCTGAGCGAATACACCGGGGTGACGTGGGTGCCGTTCACCGACGACATGCCCTTCCACGGCCAGGTCATGCAGCTCGACGCGTCTCCGGTGAAGCTCGCCGACGACGACCCTGCGGCGCCGGGCTCGATCGTGGGGCTGGGGCTGTTCTGCGCGAAGGACCTCCAGGCCTCGGACCGCGTGGCGTTCTCGGACAGCGATGTCGACGGTTACGGGATGCCCGCGATGCAGCTGCACTACACGCTGAGCGACCGCGACCACGCGACGATCGACCGGGCCAAGGCCGAGATCGTGCGCCTGGGGAAGGCGATCGGCGACCCCCTCGACGACCGCCCGTTCGTGATGCCGCTCGGAGCGTCGCTGCACTATCAGGGCACCGTTCGCATGGGTCTGGCCGACGACGGCGCGAGCGTGTGCTCGCCCGACAGCGAAGTCTGGGGAGCGCCCGGGCTCTTCGTCGCGGGCAACGGCGTCATCCCGACGGCCACGGCCTGCAACCCGACGCTCACGGGCGTCGCGCTGGCGGTCCGCGGTGCACGGCATATCGCCGATGAGATCACCGCAGATCTTGCTTCTGTCTGATTCAGACATTACAGTGTAGAAACTAAGACAAAGTAGTCAGGAGAGAACTGTGATCCCCGATCGCATCATCGAGCAGGGCACGCTGCGGACCGACGGACCGCGTGCCGCGGTCGAGGTCCGGCTGCCCTGGTACCGGGCCCTGCCGGGGTCCTGCATCGCCGGCGCAGAGCTGACGATCGACGGCAAGACCGCCCCCGCGGAGTCGCTGCGCTGGGAGATGAACGGCGCTGAGTTCACGTTCGACGAGCTGCGCACGAACATCGACGAGTGGTGGTTCCCGACGGATTCGGCCGTGCTCTCGGGAGACCTCGACATCGAGGCGGACGCCGAGCACGAGGTGACGGTCGGGCTCACCCTCTACATCCCGTACATCATCATCTCCGACACCGAGACCTTGCACATCGACGAGAAGAACACCAAGACCATGAAGGCGGTGGCGGCATGACCGCGCTCGGCACTCCGATCCAGGGCGTGACCCTGTACAGCTTCACCCGGGCGTTCCATGGCCGGGAGTACGACCTCGAGGGACTCATCCGCAAGACGGCGGCGGACGGGTTCGGACCGGGCCTCGAGATCATCGGCTTCTCCAGCTTCCGCGGCTTCCCGGCGATCGACGATGCGTACGCGGGCTGGTTCCGCGATCTGATCGACGAAGTCGGGCTCGTGACGACCTCGCTCGCCGTCAACGCCGACATCGGCATCCACCGTGATCGCCTGCTGAACCAGGACGAGCTGATCGAGTACATGACCCTGCAGATCAAGGCGGCCGCGAAGCTCGGCTTCCCGATCGCGCGCGTGCAGATCTCGATCGAACCGGACTCGATGGAGGCTCTGGCCCCCATCGCCGAGGCGCACGGGGTCACCCTCGCCCTCGAGGTGCACGCCGACCAGTACGCCTCGCACCCGCGGATCCTCGCGCTGCGTGACCGCTACGAGAAGGTCGGCTCGCCGTTCCTCGGATTCACGATGGACTGGGGCGCCACCGTCAGCGGCTTCGCCCCGTCGCTGATCGAGGCCTACCGTCGCCGCGGTGCGTCCGAAGAGCTGCTCGGACAGGTCGTCGACCTCTGGAACACCTATTACGAGCAGGGCCCGCCGGCCGATCAGGCCGACCACGGCCAGCGCTTCGGCTCATTCATCGGACTCGCTGCGCGCCACGGTCGCCCCGACCTCGGGATCGACTTCGGCATCAACGGCACGGGCCTGTTCGGTCCGGCGCGCGTGGATGACTGGCGCACGATCGCGCCGTGGATCAAGCACGTGCACGGCAAGTTCTTCGGCATCGACGAGAACGGCGAAGAGCCATCGGTCCCGGTGCGCGACCTCGTGAAGCTGCTCGTGGAGAACGGGTACAACGGGGCCATCTCCAGCGAGTACGAAGGCTGGCACTGGAACTACTGGCAGTCCCCGTTCGACATCATCTCGGACGAGCAGGCTGTGCAGCGCTCGGCCGCCGAGGCGGCCGGTTCACGGATGATCACGGACCTCGCCGAGGCCCGCACGCAGCTCGGAGCCTGGCTGCCCAACACCGAAGGAGCACACGCATGAGCGACGGAATCGCCGGCACCGGCATCAAGCTGGGCACCACGCTGTATTCGATGACGAGCGAGTTCGCGGCGGGCCTCTATACGCCCGAGACACTGATCGCCGCGGTCGCCGAAGAGGGCATCGGCCCCGGCATCGAGTTCAACATCGCGCAGCTGCTGCGCACCTACCCCGACGTCGACGACGCGTTCGTCAAGCTCTGGTTCGACTCGATCGAGCGGTTCGGCCTCGAACCGAGCGCGGTCGGCACCAACCTCGACATGGGTCGTCGCAAGGACCGCGACATGACACCCGACGAGGAGCACGAGTTCCTGGCGCGCCAGCTGAAGACCGCGCACACCCTCGGCTTCAAGAGGGTCGTCATCCGCTCTCACGGCAAGGAGCTGCTGCGCAGTCTCCTGCCCCTCGCCGAGAAGTACGACCAGAAGCTCGGGTACGAGATCCACGCGCCCTCCGGGCCGAATGACCCCCACGTGCTGCAGATGCGCGAGATGTACGACGAGCTGCAGTCGGATCGCCTGGGCTTCACCGCGGACTTCTCGTCGACGATGCACTCGCTCTCGCCGACCCTGCTGCGCACGCTCAGCCAGATGGGCATGGACGAGAAGCACTTCTCGGTCATGGACGAGATCTGGCACGAGCCCACGCCGATGCACGTGCGCAACCAGAAGTTCGAGGACTACCTCACTGCCGAAGGAGTCGACTTCCTGAGGTTCGGTCCCTTCACCCGCCTCGCCTTCAACATGCACGGGCTCGTGCCGCCGGAGGAGTGGCTCGACATCATGCCGCAGATCTTCCACGTGCACGCGAAGTTCTACGACATCGGCGCCGACGGCGAAGAGCCCGCGATGGACATCCCGCGCATCGTGAAGCAGTTCGTGGAGGGCGGTTACCAGGGCTACCTCTCGAGCGAGTGGGAGGGTCACGCCTTCTCCGACCTCGGCGAGTCCGACCCGATCGATCTGGTCAAGAAGCAGCACACGCTGATGCGGCGTGCCATCGAAGAGACCGTCGCGCAGCGCCAGCCGGCCTGAGCGCGCACGCACGAGAACGAGCCGATCACAAGGAGTGACATGACCGACACCGTCGTCGACGCATCCATCGCCGGACTGGCCGCCGAGGTGGCCCGGCTCCGTGAGCAGGTCGAGGGCGCCCAGCGCCTCGCCCAGCGTGCGGAGGATCGGGGCCAGGTCGAGAACCTGTTCAACCGCTACATGTACCTGCACAACGCGTTCCAGGACGAGCAGATCATCCCGCTCTGGGTGAAGGAGGGTACCGAGGGCATCCGCGCGCGGTACACCAACGCCGGGCAGTACACCACGTGGGAGAGCGTCACGCGGTACCACCGCGACCGGCCGTCCCCGGTCGGAAAGCTCATCCTCCACGCCACCACGACTCCCGTCATCGAGGTCGCCGGCGACGGGCAGACCGCCAAGGGCGTGTGGCTGATGGCCGGTACGGAGTCGGGCCTGACCGACCCGACGGTCGCGGAGGCGTTCCCCGACATGTACTCACCGGAGGAGGTGCTCGGCAAGAAGGTCTGGGCGCACTGGGTGTGGTGCAAGTACGCGATCGACTTCCTGAAGCAGGACGGCGAGTGGAAGTTCTGGAAGTTCCGCTGCTACGAGCTCGCCCGTGCCCCGTTCGAGGAGAACTGGGTGAGCTTCGGCCAGAAGAACCAGGGCGCCTTCGACCTCGATCTGATGTACTTCGGCGACGACGGCAAGCCCGTCTTCATGCCGCCGGCAGACCAGCCGGTGCCGGAGACGAATCACCCCTACAGCCCCGAGACCGTGCAGAAGCTCGAGCCCGTTCCGCCGGTGCCGCACGACCACTTCACCGACACCTTCGCCTAGGAGACATCATGGCCACTCATAACTCCCTCTTCTCCGAGAAGGACGTCCGGCGCACCGACGACGGGCTGGCCGTCTCGGTGCAGCTGCCCTGGTACCGCAGCCTCTGGCTCTCGGCGGTCGACGGAGTGGCGGCATCCGTCGACGGCGTTCCGGTGCCGACGGAGAACATCCGCTTCGCTCTCGGCGGCCGCGAATACCGTGTCGAGGAGCTGCCCGAGCAGTCCGACACCCTCTGGTTCGTCGCGGACCGTCCGGACGTGCTCATCCACCTCGACGACGTGCCGGGGGCCGGTGCGAAGATCACGGTGGAGGTCGTGCTCACCATGCGCCTGCTGTACATGCAGATCATGCCGGGTGTCGACGGCGGCCCCGGCCGCTATGTGACCAACCGCGTACCGGTGGAGCGGGAACTGGTGCTGGCATGACGCTCCGGGTGGCCATGATCGGCTACGGGTTCATGGGCGCCGCGCACTCGGTCGGGTGGCGGCAGGCGCCGCACGTGTTCTCCCTGCCGGACGACATCGAGATGGCCGTCCTCGTCGGCCGCAATGCCGAGGCGGTGGCGGATGCTGCCGCCCAGTGGGGCTGGGCCGAATCGGCGACGGATTGGCGCGAGGTGATCGCCCGTGACGACATCGACATCGTCGACATCGTGACGCCCGGCGACTCGCACGCAGAGATCGCGATCGCGGCATTGGAGGCGGGGAAGCACGTGCTCTGCGAGAAGCCGCTGGCGAACACCGTCGAAGAGGCCGAGGCCATGGCGGATGCGGCCGCCCGCGCCGCCGCTCGCGGCGTTCGGTCGATGGTCGGGTTCACCTACCGTCGCGTCCCGGCTGTGACGTTCCTGCGGGATCTGATCGCACAGGGCGCGGTCGGCAGGATCGCTCACGTGCGCGCGGCATACCGTCAGGACTGGCTCGTCGACCCTGAGATGCCGCTGGCCTGGCGCTTGCAGAAGGAGCACGCGGGTTCGGGCGCGCTCGGCGACATCGGCGCCCACATCATCGACATGACGCAGTTCGTGACGGGCCTTGACGTGACCGCGGTGTCGGGCGTGCTCGACACGATCGTGAAGCAGCGTCCGCTGCAGGGATCCGGGTCGGGTCTGTCCGGGACCGCGGCAGACGGCGTGGGCGAGGTGACCGTGGACGACGTCGCCATCTTCACCGGGCGGCTGTCCACCGGCGCCCTGGTCTCGTTCGAGGCCACGCGATTCGCCACCGGACGCAAGAACGACCTCTCGATCGAGGTGTCGGGCGACAAGGGCGCCCTTCGCTTCGATCTCGAGGACCTGAACACGCTGTGGTTCTACGACCGCACCGCACCCGAGACCACCCAGGGCTTCACCCGGATCCTCGTCACCGAGGCGCAGCATCCGTACGTCGCCGCATGGTGGCCGGCCGGCCACATGCTCGGCTACGAGCACGGGTTCAGCCACCAGGTCGTGGACCTCGTGACCGCGATCAGCGAGGGCGCCGACCCGCACCCGTCGTTCGCTGAGGGGCTGTCGGTGCAGCGCGTGCTGGCCGCCGTCGAGGAGAGCTCGCAGAGCGACTCCGGCTGGGTGCGCGTCGGTGCGCCGGTCGTGGCCGAGACGAGCGCGGGATGACCCGCTGCCACCGGCGCATCGCCGGATAGGTTCATGACAACAAGCGAAGGAGCTTCGATGCCTCGTCCGATCACCCTCTTCACCGGCCAGTGGGCCGATCTGCCGTTCGAGGAGGTCGCGCGGCTCGCGGGCGAATGGGGCTTCGACGGCCTCGAGATCGCCTGCTGGGGCGACCACATCGACGTGTCCCGGTGGGACGACGCGGAATACGTGCAGTCCCGCAAGGACATCCTCGAGCGCAACGGCCTGAAGGTGTGGGCGATCTCGAACCACCTCACCGGTCAGGCCGTGTGCGACGACCCCATCGACGCGCGGCACAAGGACATCCTCCCGCCTCGCGTATGGGGCGATGGCGAGCCCGAGGGGGTGCGTCAGCGAGCAGCCGAGGACATGAAGAACACGGCCCGGTTCGCCGCGAAGCTGGGCGTGAAGACGGTGAACGGCTTCACGGGTTCGTCGATCTGGAAGGCGGTCGCGATGTTCCCGCCGGCGTCCGACGAGTGGATCGCCGCCGGGTACCAGGACTTCGCCGACCGGTGGAACCCCATCCTCGACGTCTTCGAAGAGGTCGGTGTGCGCTTCGGCCTCGAGGTGCACCCGAGCGAGATCGCCTACGACTACTGGACCGCCAAGGCGACGCTCGAGGCCATCGGGCACCGCCGGAGCTTCGGCCTCAACTTCGACCCGTCGCACTTCATGTGGCAGCAGCTCGACCCGGTCGCCTTCGTCCTCGATTTCGCAGACCACATCTTCCATGTGCACGTGAAGGAGTCGATCACCAACCTCGACGGCCGCAACGGCGTACTCGGCTCGCACCTGCCGTGGGCGAACCCTCGTCGCGGCTGGACGTTCGTGTCGACCGGACACGGCGCCGTGCCGTGGGAGCCGCTGTTCCGCGCACTCAACGCGATCGGGTACGACGGGCCCACCTCCATCGAGTGGGAGGACGCCGGCATGGACCGGCTGGACGGAGCCCCTGAGGCGATCGAGTTCGTGCGCAAGCTCAACGCGATCACGCCTCCCGCTGCGGCGTTCGACGCCGCGTTCTCGACCAAGGCCGACTAGGCCCCGACCCGCAGGGTCCCGGATGCACCGGGACCCTCTTCGGCGTGCCTTCGCACCGCCCCACACGAAGGAGTGTCCGCATGACCGACGTCCTTGACGTGCTCATCCTGTCGGGTCACATGACCCGCGAGCACGACAACGAGTTCCGCAGCTTCCGTCAGCACAACCAGTGGCTGACGACGCTGCTCGAAGACACCGGACGCTTCCGCGTCCGAGTGGTTGAGGACCCCCGCGGTCTGGGCGCCGAGATCATCGACAAGTACGACGTGGTCATCGTCGTCTTCGAGGGCCGCGACGGCTACCACGAGAAGGCCGTCGGCTTCGGGGCGGAGACGGATGCTGCGCTCCTGAAGTTCGTCCACGACGACGGCAAGGGCATCGTCTGGTTCCACGGCTCCGCCGCACAGGAGGATGACTGGGGCTACCCCGACGAGTACAACGTCATGCGCGGCTCTCGGCTCACCGTTGCCGGGGGACTGCGGCCCCGGCCGTGGGGCGAAGCGCAGTTGCGCACGGTCCATCCGCGCCACGCGATCACCGAGGGCATCAACGAGACGTGGACGGTGACCGGGGACGACATCCTCGTCGGCGTCGAGATCCTGGATGGCGCGCAGGTGCTGCTCACGACCTTCGACGACCTCGAGGCCTATGAGAAGGCCCCGGTGTGGCCGATGTCGCACTACCCGGTGGCCATCCCCGCGGAGGGGATCGCGGCGCTGCCCGGCATGAACACCGACCAGCCGATCGCGTGGATCAACGAGTACGGCCAGGGCCGTTCCTTCACGATCACCATCGGGCACGACATCGACACGTTCCGGCGCATCGAGTTCATCCGGATGTTCCCGCGGGGCGTCGAGTGGGCCGCGATCGGCGAGATCACGCTCAACGGCCCGGACCGCCGAGGCGAGCGGCGCTTCCTGCCGTGGCCGTACTACAACAAGGAGGGGTGAGCATGACAGCTTCACAGCTGCGCGTCGGGATCTTCGGGACAGGCGGCATCGCCGAGCGGGCCATGGTGGAGCCTTCGACTCTCGTCGAGAGCGTCCAGGTCATCGCGGTCGGATCGCGCGACCCCGAGCGCGCCCGCGCCTTCGCGGACCGGTTCGGCATCGAGGCCGCCGGGGACTACGCGAGCGTCATGACGAACCCCGACGTCGACCTCGTGTACGTGGCACTGCCGCCGACCGTCCACGCGCGGTGGGCGGTCGCGGCGCTGGATGCCGGCAAGCACGTGCTCTGCGAGAAGCCGCTCGCGGCCAACGGCACGGACGCGCGCGCGATCGCCGACGCCGCCCGCGCCAACCGCCGGTCGGCGTTCGTCGGGTTCCACTATCGGCTCCACTCGTTCACTCAGCGTCTGCTGGAGGTCATCCGGTCGGGCGTGCTCGGTGACATCGAGGACGTCGAGATCGACTTCAGCATCCCTCACTTCGTCGTCGGGCCCGGCAATATCCGGCTGAACGGAGATCTCGGCGGTGGAGCGGTGATGGACGTCGGCTGCTATGCCATCGACCTGCTGCGCGCCGCGTTCGGTGAGGCTGCCGTCCTTTCGTCGTCGGCCGAGCTGTACGACGACGACCCGCGCGTCGACCTGCATACCGACTTCGTGCTGTCGTTCGACGACGGCATCACCGCACGGGTGCGCGCGTCGTTCCTGGGCGACGACGAGGGGCAGATGTCGCTGCACATCGTCGGATCCTCGGCGACGCTGCACGCCACCAGCGTGATCGTCCCGCAATGGGGCGCCACGCTGCGCGTCACCGCGGGGGAGGACGTGCTCATCGATGAGAAGGCCGTCGATGGTGAATCGAGCTACGTGGCGCAGCTGCAGCACCTCGTGGAGGTCCTCGGCTCCGGCGCCGCCACGCCGCTGCGCGCCCAGGACGCCGTGGCCACGATGGAACTCGTCGACGACGTCTATCGCGCTGCGGGACTTCAGCCTCGCTGAACACACGACGATGGCTCCCGATCCGCGGATCGGGAGCCATCGTCGTACTCGTGCAGCGGCGCCAGCGCGCCTGATCGAGCATGCCGTGCCGCAGTGCGCCAGGGGATGTCGTCTTTCTCCTCCGGTCGACACAGGTCTCGAGTCGCTGCCCCGCGGGCCGCGTGCCTGTCGCACGAACGACCGCATCTCACGCTCTGACGGATGCTCCGGCCAGCGCGCGGCGCGAGAGCGCCAGGTGGGCTCGGGTCATCGTGGCGGCATCCGCGTCCAGCCACTCGTGGCCGCCCCACTCGCTCGTCAGTGTGCCGGCGAAGCCGGTGCGCCGCAGGGCTGCTCCGATGTCGCCGATCGGGCGCGACACCCGCCCTTCGGCGTCGTCGAGGTCCCAGAACTTCAGGTGCACGCCGGTGGTGAGGGGCAGCAGCGGTTCGAGGTCGGCCACCTCCGAGCGACCGAAGCGCACGAGCAGGTTCATGAAGAGCGTGTGGACCGACGGGGGCACTCGTCCCTCGCGGAGCGTCGCGATCACTGCTTCGTGGGTCTCGGGCGCCCGCCACGCGGTGTCGAGACGGTGAAGCAGAGAGTCGTCGACACCACCCCGGCGCAGCTCTTCGAGGTACGACGGCGGCAGCGACGGCATGAGCATGCTGATGTCGATCAGCACCCGGATGCGGGGATCGTCGAGCTCCTGGAGCAGCTCGAGGTTGGCCGCGTTCGCGGGCACGTCGAGGCTCTGCTGCCCCTGGATCTCTTCGTAGAGCACGACGCCGAGGTCGTGGAGAACCGGCTGCGCCAGGCGCAGCAGCTCGGACCCCGTCTGCCCGAAAGGGACGCGCACGCCCCGGGCGCCGAGGCGCGCGGCCGCGCGCAGCTGCGGCACGAGGAACGCGAGCCGCTCCTCGTCCGTGCGACGGCCCGAGGGCGACGCCCAATCGTCGAGGCTCGCGCCGACGATCGTCACGGCGCCGCCTGCAGCCGTCAGGCGCTCGCGGAACGCGTCGACCTCCGCGTCGGAGGGATCCGGGAACGAGCGCCACACCTGCCCGGCCTCGATCTCGATGGTCGCGGCGACACCATCGCCGACCACGCCGATCGCGATGTCGGACGCGGAGCGCTCTGCGCGGATGACCTCGGGCGTCCAGTTGAACGCGCTGGCTGAGACGGTCCACTCGCCCGGCAGGTCGCCGCCCGCCGGCACCGCCTGCTCGGCCGGGGTCGCCCTGTCTGCGACCGGGCGGCGAGCGACGGATGCCTCGTCCCGGAGGCCGAGCGCACGATCGGCGCGCAGCGGCAGCGCGAGCGGCCCGGACGGGCCCGCCTGCAGATACGGCACCACGAGCACGAACGACACCGAGACATCGTGCGCGCCGGGCGGCAGCATCCCGACGCCCCGCAGCTCGAGGCGGTCCTGGA
This sequence comes from Microbacterium trichothecenolyticum, assembly GCF_000956465.1. Classification (GTDB taxonomy): domain Bacteria; phylum Actinomycetota; class Actinomycetes; order Actinomycetales; family Microbacteriaceae; genus Microbacterium; species Microbacterium trichothecenolyticum. The sequence goes on along the minus strand of NZ_JYJA01000033.1, from coordinate 158,873 downwards.
TGAACCACCATCCCGGCTCGGTGGAGAGGGCGCCCGGTGCGACGTCGCGCCCGTCGAGCCGGGCGGTGACCGAGACGGGGGAGCCGTCGATCGAGACCGCGAGATCGGTGACGGCCGCCAGCGGCATGGACCGGATCCACGGCAGGCTCACGCGCAGCGCGAAGCCGGATTCCGTCGAGACGAGCGCATCGTCCAGCAGCAGCGGCAACGCCATCGTGTTCACTCCCTTGTGCCGGCCGATCGGATCGGCTTCAGACAGGAAGCTACACGCTTTTGTCGTCTTTCGTAAGAAGTTTCCGGGTCTCTGTCACAGAGCTCAGGCCACGGCCTCGAGTGCCCCGCGGATGGCGACGACCGACGGCCTCCCGTCGCTGAACCACCGCGGGAAGGTGACCTCGAAGAGCTGCTCGCGCACCATCTCGACACCGCCGCGCAGCGGCTCGCGCCGGTCGTTGACGGACTGCGCGATCGTCAGGTCGCGCGTGGCGAGGGGGAGAGACAGCTCGTAGACGCGCTGGCGCACCTCGGCCAGCAGAAGCTCGCCGGCACCGGCCATGGCGCCGCCGATCACGATGACCGACGGGTTGAACATGTTGACGAGCGCGGCGATCGACTCGCCGACGACCCGGGCCGAGCGCTGCACGAGCCGGATGGCGAGGGCGTCGCCGTTCTCGGCCGCGATCGAGATGAGCTCGGGCGTGAGCTCCTCGCCGTCGGCGACGGCGGTGGTGAGCACGCCGGTGGCGCCGGCTTCGATCTCGGCGAGAGCGTCGCGGATCATCGCCCACCCGCCGGCGACGGCTTCGAGGCATCCGACCTTGCCGCATCGGCAGAGGGCGTCCGAATCGCGCACCCGCACGTGGCCGATGTCGCCGGCGGCGCCGTTGACGCCGCGATGGATGCGGCCGTGCGAGAGGAGTCCGGCGCCGATGCCGGAGCCGATCTTGCAGTAGATCAGGTCGAGGCGGTCGTCGTCGCGGCGGGCGCGCTCCCCGAACGTGAGGAGGTTCACGTCGTTGTCGACCCAGACGGGTGCGTCGTAGCGCTGCTCGAAGCGGCGCCGCACGTCGAAGCCGTTCCAGCCGGGCATGATCGGCGGTGCGACCGGCCGGCCGCTGTCGAAGTCCACCGGGCCGGGCAGGCCCACGCCGATGCCCCAGACCGGCACGTCCGGGGTGCGCGCGAGCACCTCGTCGATCATGCTCAGGGCCTTGTCGAGCGTCTCGGCAGGACCGCGGGCGATGTCCCACGGCGAATGCTCCTGATCGACCACGTCGCCGTCGAGGAGGGCGACGCCGACATGGATGTGGAGCGCACCGAGCGCACAGACGACGATGCGTCCGGCGTCGCCGCGGAAGCGGAGGGTGCGCGGTGCGCGGCCCCCCGACGAGGGGCCGAACTCGCCGTCTGCGAGGTAGCCCATCTCGATCGCGTGGTCGACGCGCTGCGTCACGACGCCGCGGCCGAGACCGGTCACGCGGCCGATCTCGGGACGGGTCGCGGCTTCGCCGGTGCGAACCATGTTGACGATCCGGAGAAGGCTCGTCATCTCGTCGGTCTGTGCGCCGAACCGCAGCGTGGACTCTCTGGCCATGGTCGATTCTTACATAACACCGGGCGTTAAACGCGGAAATCATGACATCTATAGTCAAACGACATCAAACTTAGGTACGCTTCCAGCCGAAGAAGGAGGCCTTCATGGCTCGTGGTGTGGGCATCATCGGTGCGGGACCGGGAGCGGCAGTGCTGCATCTCCCGACGCTCGCGCGGTTGAGCGACGCCTTCCGCGTCGTGCATATCGCCGACGGCGGCAGCGGGCGCTCGGCGGCGCTCGCGGCGCGCGTCGGTGCCCGGTCGTCGACCGGAGCCGAGGCGGTCCTTGCGGACCCTGAGGTCGAGGTCGTCGCGATCTGCAGTCCTCCCGCCCAGCACGCGGCGCAGATCATCGCGGCCGTCTCGGCCGGCAAGCGCGCGGTGTTCTGCGAGAAGCCCATCGGCACGACGGTCGCCGAGGCGGAGGAGGCCGTCGAGGCGTGCCGGCGTGCGGGTGCGGCGCTCATCATCGGCACGAACCACTACTTCGATCCGGCTTGGGGCCGGGCCAAGCATCACCTCACCGCGTCGGGCGGGCCGGTCGTGTCGATCTCGGTCACGCTCGCGCTGGCGCCCAACACGCGGTACCACGAGCTCGTGACCGAGCTGCCCGCCGCGGCGGCCGGTGGACGAGGCGCCCCCGACCTCACGCGACCCGCGGTGGCGGCCGGCGTCGTGCGTCAGCTGCTCACCGGGCTCGCGATCCACGATCTGCCGCTCGTGCGCGACCTCGTCCCGCGGTTCGAGCGCGTCGTCTTCGCGCGGGCGCTGCCCCCGCTCGGGTACGCGGTCGGCTTCGTCGCCGGCGGCGTCCCGGTTCAGCTCACGACGGTGATGCTCCCGGACGGCGGCGACACGCTCTGGTGCATCGCCGTCGCGACGGCCTCCGACCGGCTGGACGTGAGCTTCCCGCCGCCGTTCGTGCACGCGGGAGCTGCGCGGGTGCGCGTGCGCGCCGCGGACGGCCGCGACACGATCTACTCGCACGACCCCGGCGACGGATACGTCGCCGAATGGCGCGCCCTCGCGGAGGTGCTCGATGCCGGCCTGCCGGTGGAGTACGACGAACTGCTCGACGACGCACGCTACGCGCTGCGGCTGGCAGAGGCCGCGGCAGAGCTGATCGGAGCCGCAGCATGACGACGCCCGTTCGCACCGACCTCGACGCCTACCGCATCGCGGTGGCCGAGCTGCCCGAGAGCGCGGTCGCGAGCCTCGGCATGGAAGGCGCCGTCACCGTCGTGTCGGGGGGCGGCGCGTGGTGGGCGGTGGCCTCGGATGCGATCACCGCCGGCGCGGCGGCCGTCGTCGTCGCGCAACCTGCCGTCGCCCCGAGCGAAGCGCTCGATGCTCTTGCCTCACTCGCCGGTGCAACCCCCGTGATCGTCCAGCGCCCGCTGCTCCGCGCCGACGTGGTCGCCGCGGTGGGCGCCTCGATCCAGAAGCTGCCGGCCCCCGGCGCGCTCGCCGTGGAGTGTCATGCGCCCGCGCGCACGCTCGGTCCGGCGTTGCGCGACGCGATCGGGTGGGCGCGGGTCATCGCGGGCGCTCCGCTCGCACCTGGGGTGACGGAGTCGTGGGGCGGCCGCGTGCTCGCTCTCCTCGAATCCGCGCGGGGCTCAGCCGTGTCGATCGTCGCCGCGGCGCAGCCGGGCGCACCGTCCCTCGGCCGCGCGCGGATCACCTCGATCGCCCAGGCGCGCGTCGAGGTCGACGCCGATCTCGACACCGTCGCCTGCGTCACGGATGCCGCGGGTCGAAGCATCCTTCCCGCACTCTTCGAGAGCCCCGAGCGCGTCGCGCTGCGCCGTGCGATCGCCGCGGTGCGCGCGGCTGAACCACTGTCCGATCTCGCGGATCTGCGCCATGACACCGCGCTCGCCGCGGCGCTGCTTTCGGCACCTCCCGCATAAACGTCGGTGATCCGGGGGATAGGCGATATGGGATTCCTCGATATGCCTGAGTTCGGCGAAAGTGGTTGACGGGATCACCCCGATGACTCACCGAAAGGGATCGAAGATGATCAAGCTTCTGTCGCATCTGTCGTATGTGGCCATCACGTCGCCGGATGTCGAAGCATCCGTCGACTTCTACGTCAAGCAGGTCGGCCTCACCGTCGTCGACCGCGTCGACGGCGCCGTGTACCTCCGCTGCTGGGGCGACTACTACGCCTACTCGGTCGTGGTCGTGCCCGGCGACGAGCCGGGTCTCGTGACCGCCGCGTGGCGCACGTCGAGCCCCGAGGCGCTGGAGGAGGCCGCGAAGCGCGTCGAGGCCGCCGGCATCCAGGGCGAGTGGATCGACGTCCACAAGATCGGCCGTGCCTACCAGTTCACCGGCCCTTGGGGCCACACGCTGACCCTGCACTGGGACGTCACGCGCCACCACGACACCGAGGGCGACGCCGCGTCGATCTACCCCGACCGCCCGTCGCGTCGCAGCAAGGTCGCGGGCGCCCCGCGCCAGCTCGACCACGTCACGATCGCGACGAGCGACGTCGACGCCTTCGTCCAGTGGTACGTCGACGTGCTCGGCTTCCGCTTCATGGCGCGCACGCAGCTCGACGAGGCGCCGATCTCGGTGTTCTCGGTGCTCACGACGAACGAGAAGTCGCACGACCTCGGCGTGGTCCTCGACGGCTCCACCCGCGCCGGCCGCGTGAACCACTACGCCTTCTGGGTCGACACCCGCGAGGAGCTGCTCATCGCCGCCGACGTCCTCGGCGAGAACGGCTACCCGATCGAGTACGGCCCGTCGATCCACGGCATCGGCGAGCAGAACTTCCTCTACTACCGGGAGCCCTCGAGCCTGCGCATCGAGCTCAACACGGGTGGGTACCGCAACTACGTGCCGGACTGGGAAGCGAACACGTGGAAGCCCTCGCAGGGGTCGAACAACTTCTACCGCAACAGCGCGATGCCGATGTCGATGACCGAGTCGTTCCCGCCCGCCGACGGTCCGTCGGCGACGGAGGAGGGCGTTCCCGACGAGATCAAGGACGCCCTGCTGAACCCCTACGCCAAGCACGGCCAGGGCTGACAGGCTCGAGGGTGGGGATGCCGCGGAGGCGTCCCCACCCTCGCACCACGTTCCGAACCACGGATCTGGAGAGAACATGACGACGTCGTCACACGGACTGACCGCCCCCTTCGCCCTCGCGCGCTTCCGCGACGGCGATTCCGTGCGTCTCGGGCTCGTCTCCGGCGACCGCATCCGCGCGGTCTCGGACGACGATCTCGGGGCCGCCGGCCTCAACGCCTTCCTGGCGCATCCCGATTGGGACCGCCTCGGCGCGCTGGCCGGTGCTGCGGCGGGCCCCGAGCCTGTCGAGGGGTGGATGCCGCTCGCCGACGTCGTGCTCACCGCCCCCGTCGAGCCGCGCCAGGTGGTGCAGGCGGGCGCGAACTATCGCGAGCACGTCATCGAGCTGGTCGTGGCGGGCCTCACGCAGGACCCGTCCCGCTCGCCCGAGGAGGCGCGCGAGTTCGCGGCCAAGATGATGGACGACCGCCGCGCGAACGGCGAGCCGTACTTCTTCCTCGGGCTGCCCACCGTCGTCGTCGGCGACGACGTGCCGCTCGTGCTGCCCGGCTACAGCGAGGTGCACGACTGGGAGCTCGAGCTCGCCGTCGTGATCGGCACCGAGGCGTTCCGCGTCTCTCGCGAGGATGCGCTCGCTCACGTCGCCGGCTACACGATCGTCAACGACGTGACGACGCGCGATCTCGTCTTCCGCAAGGACATGAAGGAGATCGGCACCGACTGGTTCCGCGCCAAGAACGCCCCCGGCTTCCTTCCGACCGGTCCTTTCCTGGTGCCGGCGCCCTTCGTGGCGGGGCAGGACCTCACGGTGCGACTCGATCTCAACGGCGACACGATGCAGAACGGATCGACGAGCGACCTCCTCTTCGACATCCCGGCGCTCATCTCCGCCGCGTCGCAGACGACGGCGCTGCTGCCCGGCGACCTGCTCCTCACCGGAAGCCCTCCCGGGAACGGCCAGCACTGGAAGAGGTTCCTGCGGGACGGCGACGTCATGACGGGGTCCATCTCGGGCCTCGGGACCCAGGTGGTCCGCTGCCTCGCGGAAGGACCGGCGGTATGAGCGCGCCGAGCGAGGACCCCGCCGACCTCGACCGCACCGACCCCGCGGCCGAGATCGCCGCGCGCGCCGAGGCGTTCCGCAATTGGGGCCGCTGGGGTGAGGACGACGTGCTCGGCACGCTCAACCTCATCGACGCCGCCAAGCGCGTCGAGGCCGCCGCCCTCGTGCAGGATGGCGAGGTGATCTCGCTCGCGCAGGCGTTCGACACGAACGGCCCGCAGAAGGGGTGGCGCCGGCGCACCAACCCGGTGCACACGATGACCGACACCGGCACCGACGCCGAGCGCGGCAGCCAGGGCTTCCCGCACGGCATCGGCGGCGCCGACGACGTGATCGCGATGCCGCTGCAGTGCTCCACCCAGTGGGACGGGCTCGGCCACATCTTCGACCACGGCAACGCGTGGAACGGCCGGCGCGCGGGCGACGTCGTCACGAGCGACGGCGACCTCGTCACGGGCATCGAGCACGCAGCATCCGTCATCGTCTCGCGTGGGGTGCTGCTCGACGTGGGCCGCCATCTCGCGCCCGACACCGGCGAGCTCGCCGATGGCTACGCCATCACCGTCGCCGACCTCGAGGCGACCATCGCCGCGCAGGGCGCGTCGAGCCGGGTGGGCCGCGGCGACATCGTGCTGGTGCGCACCGGCCAGTACGCCCGCACCCGCCGCGACGGCTGGGGCGACTACGCCGGCGGACCGGCGCCCGGCCTCTCGCTGACAACGGCCGGGTGGCTGCACCGCACCGAGATCGCCGCGATCGCCACCGACACGTGGGGCTTCGAGGTGCGCCCCAACGAGTTCGACGCTCCGGCCTTCCAGCCGCTGCACCAGGTCGTGATCCCGAACATGGGACTCACGATCGGCGAGATGTGGAATCTCGACGCCCTCGCCGACGCGTGTGCCGCGCGCGGGCGCTGGGACTTCCTGCTGTCGGCGGCGCCGCTGCCGATCACGGGGGCGGTCGGCTCGCCGATCAACCCCGTCGCGATTCTGTAATCCCCCGAAGACGAAGAACAGAGAGGTTCTGACATGACCGCAGTGAACAAGGTCGCGATCGCCGGGAGCGGCGTCAGCGGACTCGCCGCCGCCATCCAGCTCGCCAAGGCCGGCGTCGAGATCGACGTCTTCGAGGCCAAGCCCGAGCTCAGCGCGCTCGGATCCGGCATCTCGCTGCAGGGCAACGCCCTGCGCGTGTTCGACGCGCTCGGCGCGTGGGACGACATCCGCGCCGCCGGCTACCCCTTCGAGGGGCTCAACCTGCGCGCTCCCGGGCCGGATGCGCCGATCGTCGCCGAGCTTCCGGACGTCAAGACCGGCGGACCCGACTACCCGGCGGCGATGGGGATGCCGCGGCCTGCACTCGCCCGCATCCTCCTGGACCACGCGCGGAAGGCGGGTGCGAACGTCCACTTCGGAACCAAGGTCACAGGTCTCGAGCAAGGCGGCGACGGCGTCGAGGTCTTCGTCGATGGCGCCTCCGTCGGCACATACGATCTGCTCATCGGCGCCGACGGCCTGAACTCCGCCGTCCGGGGGCTCATCGGCATCGAGACCAAGCCCGAGCCGACCGGCATGGGCATCTGGCGCTCGTTCGTCTCGCGGCCGGCAGAGGTCGTCCGGAGCGAGCTCTACTACGGCGGTCCTGTGTACATCGCGGGCTACACGCCGACCGGTGACGACACGATGTACGCCTTCCTCGTGGAGAAGGCGCAGGACCGCTTCGACGTCAGCGACGAGGAAGCCACCCGGATCATGCTCGAGGAGTCCCGCGCCTACAACGGCCCCTGGAACTCGATCCGCGCCGACCTCGAGGGCGGTGCGCACGCGAACTACACCTGGTTCACGAAGCACATCGTCGAGGGGGCGTGGAACCGCGGCCGCGTCGTGCTCATCGGGGATGCTGCGCACTCGTGCCCTCCGACGATCGCGCAGGGCGCGGCGCAGGGACTCGAGGACGCCCTGGTGCTCACCGAGCTGCTGGCCGGCCGGGACGCCGTCGACGCGTCGCTGTGGGACGAGTTCCACGCGCGCCGGCTGCCGCGCGCCACGGCCGTGGTGGAGGCATCCGTCCAGCTCGGCCAGTGGCAGCTGGACGGCGTCCGGGATGCGGACGTCGCGGGCCTCATGTTCGGCATCGCGCACCAGATGGCGGTGCCCGCATGACCGAGGTCATTTCGGTCAGCGGCGACCGGATGCCGGTCGTAGACGTCCACGCGCACCTGCTGCTGCCGGCCCTCCACGCCGAGGTCGAGCGCCGCGCGCCCGCCGAGGTGGCCGCGGCCGCCGATCTCGAACGCCGGCGCAACGGCGTCGAGAGCCTGCAGGCGTCGGGCGCCATGATCGGCGCCCGGATCCCGAAGCTCACCGACGTGAACGCCCGACTCGCGGCGATGGACGAGCAGGGCGTCGATCGGCAGTGGGTCAGCGTCTCGCCGAACCACTTCTACCCGTGGGCGAACGAAGGGCTTTCGGGCTGGATCGCGGGGGAGACGAACCGGCTCATCGCCGAGCACGTCGCCCAGGCGCCCGACCGCCTCGTCGGCCTCGGCGTCGTGCCCTTGCAGCACCCGGCTCACATCGTCGAGTACCTCGACGATGCGGTGCTCGGGCGCGGTCTCGCGGGCGTCGAGATCTCGTCGTTCGCCGGTGACGTCGAGCTCTCGGACGAGCGGCTCGAGCCGTTCTGGGCCCGTGCCGCCGAGCTCGGCTGCGTGGTCTTCCTGCATCCGTTCGGCTGCAGTCTCGACGAGCGCCTCGACCGCTTCTACCTCTCGAACACGGTGGGGCAGCCGACGGAGAACGCCGTCGCCCTGTCGCACCTCATCTTCGCCGGAGTGCTCGACCGGCATCCGGGGCTCAAGATCGTCGTCGCCCACGGCGGCGGCTACCTGCCGTTCGCGATCGGACGATCCGACCGGGCGTGGCGGGTGCGGCCCGAGGCGCGGCGCTGCGCGCACGAGCCGTCCAGCTACCTGAAGAAACTGTGGTTCGACACGGTCGTGCACGACCCCATCGCGGTGCGGCACCTCGTCGAGGTCGCCGGTGGCTCGCGCGTCGTGCTCGGCAGCGACTTCCCCTTCGACATGGGGCTCGACGACCCGGTCGCCTTCGTGCGCTCGGCGGACCTTCCGGCCGAGATCACCGACCGCATCCTCGCAGGCAATGCCGACGAGCTGCTGCGCACGAAGGTCTCGGCATGAGGCTCGCGCGCTGGAGCGACGGCACGGTCGTCGGCGAGGGCTTCGTCGTGGGCGATCGCGTCGTCCCGTTCCCGGACGGCCAGACCGTCGCCGACATCCTCACCGGGGGATTGGATGCTGCGCACGCCGCGTTCGGCCGGGTGGGGGGCGAGTCCGGAACGGCGCTCGCCGCGGTGCGCCTGCTGGCGCCGGTGGTGCCGGCGTCCGTGCGTGACTTCGTCGCCTTCGAGGAGCACGTCGAGGGCGTGAGCGCGTCGGTCGACGGCAAGAGCGAGGTCGTGCCCGAGTGGTACCAGGCGCCAACGTTCTACTTCACGAACCCGCACACGATCCTCGGGCCGGACGAGCCCGTCGCCCCGCCGGTGACCGAGCGCCTCGACTTCGAGCTGGAGGTCGCGGTCGTCGTCGGCAACGCACCCGGTGTCGGCGAGGCGAACCTGACGGCGGCGCAGGCCGCCTCCCGCATCTTCGGCTACACGATCATGAACGACTGGTCGGCGCGCGACCTCCAGTCTCGGGAGATGAAGGTGCGCCTCGGACCCGCGAAGGGCAAGGATTTCGGCACCAGTCTCGGTCCGTGGATCGTGACGGCCGACGAGCTGGAGCAGTACGTCGACGCCGACGGCTTCCTCGCGATCCGGGCGGAGGTGCGCATCAACGGCGACCTCGTCGGAGAGGACCTCGTGTCGAACATGGGCTGGCCGTTCCCCGAACTGGTCGCGTACGCCTCGCGCAACTCCCGGGTCGTGGCGGGGGACGTGCTCGGCAGCGGCACGGTCGGAAACGGCGGATGCCTCGGCGAGCTGTGGGGCAGGGGCTCGACGATCCCCGCTCTGCGCGAGGGCGACGAAGTGTGCATGACGGTCGAGGGCATCGGCGAGCTCGTCGGGACCGTGGGTGCGGAGGTCGCCGCACCCAGTCCGCCTTCCGCGCGTCCGCGCTCCCGCGCGAGGCAGCGCTCCTGAGTCTTTAGTTGCTTTTCGACTAAAGAATGGCTACAATCGACAGTGACGTCGGGGCCCACGGAGGCCCGTTCCCTGCGGCGAGGCCGCCCAGGGGCACACCCCGTCGCGTCGATCGCCCGGTCGTACGGGCCAGAACGCGTATGAGCATGTCACCGTGGAGGCTCCGCCTCCTGATCGTCTCCCTCCTGACCGTCGCGATCCTCGGAGCCCTCGACCACACGATCGTGTCGACCTCCCTCGCGACCGTCGCCGGAGAACTCGGAGCCCTCGCTCAGATGGGGTGGGTCGTCGTCGGCTACACGCTGGCGAGCACCGTGCTGCTGCCGGTCCTCGGAAAGCTCGGGGACGCGGTGGGACCGCGCGCCGTGTTCCTGGTGTCCCTGGTGCTGTTCCTCGTCGCGTCGCTCGCCTGCGGCTTCGCGCAGGACATGCCGCAGCTCATCGGCGCGCGCGTCGTGCAGGGCATGAGCTCGGCGGGCCTGCACCTGATGTCCCAGACGATCGTCGCCCGCGTGACCACCCCGCGCGAGCGGCCGCGGTATCTCGCCATCATCGGCGCCGCCTTCCCCGTCGCGATCCTCATCGGCCCCGTGCTCGGCGGCCTCATCACGGACTACTGGGGCTGGCAGTGGGTGTTCTGGATCAACATCCCGTTCGGCGTCGCCGCGCTCCTGCTCGCCCTCGTCGCCGTGCCGCACCTGCCGGGCTTCGGCCGGCGCCGGTTCGATGTCGGCGGGTCCGTCTCGTTCGCGATCGCGATGGTCGCGCTCGTACTCGCGGTGACGTGGATCGGTGATCCCGCGCTGGCTGCAGCATCCGTCGTCTCCTTCGTCGTTGCGGGAATGGCGTTCGCCGCGTTCTTGCTCATCGAGCTGCGGGCGCCCGAACCGCTGGTTCCCCTGCGGCTCTTCGTCGACCGGACCATCGCGGTCGGCACGGTGCTGTCGGCCATCATCGGCATCGGCCTGTTCTCGATCACGGCGTATCTGCCCACGTACATTCAGATGGCCTACCGCACGAGCGCGACGGTGTCGGGTCTCGTGCCCATCGCGACGGTGTTCGGGATGCTGGTCAGCAATCTCGCGACCGGGTGGCTCGTCAGCCGCACCGGCCACTACCGCGTCTACTGCATCGCGGGCACGGCGCTGAGCGCCGCCGGGCTGTTCGCCATGTCGGTCCTCCCGGTAGGCCTGCCGCTGTGGGTGCCGATGATCGTCATGGCCGTCGTCGGGGTCGGCACCGGCGCCTTCATGAGTCTCGTCATCGCGGTCGTGCAGAGCGCGGCGCCGCGTCGCGACACCGGCAGCATGACGGCGACGGTGAACCTCGTGCGACAGGTCGGCTCGACCGTCGCGACCGCGATCATCGGCGGGGTCATCGGCTTCGGCGTCGCGGCACTGCTCCCGTCCTCGCTCGATGCCGCGACGCTGACACCGCAGTTCGTGCACGAGGCGTCCGCCGCCGTGCAGAGCCAGGTCGCCGGGATCTACAGCGGCATCTTCGCTCCCGTGTTCGCGGCACTCGCCGTCGCCTACGCCGCCGGCGTCGTGGCCGCCGTGCTCCTTCCGGCCGGTCGCCTCTCGGACGAATCCGAGCCCGCACCGGCACCCAGCTCCGAACCCCTCACCGCGTGACCAGAAGAGGTACTCCCATGTCTTCCACCACCACCGTCGCCATCGTCGGCTCCGGCCCGATCGGCTCCGCGTACGCCCGCGTCATCCTCGAGGCGAGCCCCGACGCCCGCGTCGTGATGTTCGAGGCGGGACCTCAGCTCACCGCCGTTCCCGGTCAGAGTGTCCGCAACATCGCCGACCCCGACGAGAAGGCCCGTGCCCGCGAGATGTCGCAGGGGCCGCAGTCGGGCGCGTTCCGCGAGAGCCTCGGCATTCCCGCCGGCGTCGTCGTCGAGGGCATGTTCACCGCCCGCCAGGGGACCCACCTGCTCGACTTCGGGGGCCCGGGATCCGCGCACGCCGCCACGTTCCCCGCGGCGGCCGCGGCGACGAACGTCGGCGGCCAGGGCGCGCACTGGACCTGCGCGATCCCGCGCCCGGCCTTCAGCGAGAAGGTCGACTTCATCGACGACGCCGAGTGGGAGGACCTGATCTCGACGGCCGAGGGGCTGCTGCACGCGCAGCAGGCGGCGTTCGCGGATTCGGCCATCGGCACCGCGATCCGGTCGCTGCTGAGCGACGAGTTCGGCGCCGAGCTGCCCGCCGGCTACGGCGTGGGCACCCTGCCGGTCGCCGGAGACCCGCAGCCCGACGGCTCGATGATGTGGGCGGGCGCGAACACCGTCCTGGGGCCCCTCATCGAGGAAGGCACCCCCGAGGCGGCGCGGTTCGAACTGCGCGACCTCACGCTGGTGCGGCGGGTCGAGACCGAGGACGGCGTGGCCACCGGAGTCACGATCGAGGATCTCCGCACGAAAGAGGTCTCGTTCTTCGCCGCCGACGCGGTCGTCGTGGCCGCCGACGCGTTCCGCTCTCCGCAGCTGCTCTGGGCCAGCGGCATCCGCCCCCGCGCCCTCGGGCGCTACCTCACCGAGCACCACGTCGTCATCACGACGGTGGCCCTCGACGAGGAGCGCATGAGCGCGCGCATCACGGACGACGAGTTCGAGGCTGAGCTCGCCCGGCGCGCGCAGAATGCGGCCGATCCGGTCGCGGCCGTCAACCGGATCCCGTTCTCCGAGCCGGGGCACCCCTTCTCGCTCCAGGTCATGTACGCCGAGAACCCGCCGTTCCAGCTCGACCCGTCGCACCCCGCCGCGGGCAACCGCTGGGGCTACGTGAACATGGGCTACGGCGTGCGCAAGCACCCGCGCGTCGAGGACGGAGTCACCTTCGACGACAGCGAGCTCGACTACCGCGGCTTCCCCAACATGACGATCGAGTACGCGCTGACGGATGCCGAGCAGCCCGAGCTCGACGAGGCCACCGAGCGCGTGCGCCGCGCCGGCGCCGCCCTCGGCGCCTTCGTCGCCGAGCCGCGGCTGCTGCCCAACGGCTCGAGCCTGCACTACATGGGCACCCTGCGGATGGGACAGTCCGACGACGGCACGTCGGTCGCGGATCCGTACTCGCGGGTCTGGGGCTACGACAACCTCGTCGTCGGCGGGAACGCCCTGATCCCGACGGCCAACACCATGAACCCGACGCTCATGAGCGTCGCGATCGCCGTCCGCGGCGCCCGCAAGCTCGTCGAGCAGCTGGCCGCGGAGCGTGTCGAGGAGGTCGCCCGGTGACCGGGGGAGATGCTGCACTTCGCGCAGGGAATCGCGCGGTGGTCGAGGCGTTCTTCACCTCGAATCTCGGCAATCCGGCCGAGCGGATCGCACTGTGGCACCCGAACGGGGTGAAGGAGCTGCCGTTCGCGCCGTCCGAGCTGCCCAAGACACGGTGGGAGGGCCGCGACGACATCGTCGCCAACACGCACGCGAACGCCGGCATGTTCGAGAACGTCGTCCACACGGACCTCGTGATCCACGACTGCGTCGACCCTGGGCTGTTCTTCGTGACGAGTCGGATGGTCGATGAGGCGCGGTTCCTCGGTGAGCCCTACCCGCAGTCGTTCGTGCACCTGATCCGCGTGCAGGACGGCGCGGTGATCCTGCAGCAGGAGTTCTTCAACTCGGAGGTCCTCGCGGGCGCCGAGCGCGCCGCGCGCGCGAAGGGCCGCACGCCCCTCGAGTCGTGACGCGGGCGCTCGCCCTGCAGAACTCCACTGATCTGGTCGGTCAGCGGGTGAGGAACCGCTCCCTCGGCTGCCGCAGCCTCGAATCCGTGGAGTTCTGCGGGTGGGGTCAGGACCCCGCGATGCGGTCGGCCATGAACTTGGCGCCCGCCGACGACGTCGCACCACCGTCGACCGGGATCTCGGCGCCGGTGAGGTAGGACGCCGCGTCCGACAGCAGGAAGGCCACCGCCTCGGCGACCTCGTCCGCCTGCCCGAGACGGTCCAGCGGCGTCAGGGCCAGCTGAGCGGCCCGCATGGCCTCCGGCGCACCGGCGGTCATCGGCGTTTCGATGAAGCCGGGGTGCACGACGTTGACACGGATGCCGCGCGCCCCGAGCTCCGTCGCCGCGACATGCGTGAGACCGCGAAGCCCCCACTTCGACGTCGTGTACGCCACGGGGTAGTGCGCGTTGAGCGCGGCCGACGAGCCGATGTTGACGATCGACGATCCCGCGCCCATGAGCGGCGCGAGCGCCTGGATCCCGAGCATCGGCCCGGTGAGATTCACGGCGAGCACACGATCCCAGTCCGCACGCTCGACCGTGCCCAGCCGCGCGCGATGCGTGATGCCGGCGTTGTTCACGAGTCCGCGGAGCGGTTCGCCGTCGAGTATCTCCGTCAGGTGGGCGGCGAGTGCGGTCCAGTCGCCCTCGTCCGCCACGTCGAGCCGCCGGTACTCGACGCCCTCCGTGGGTGAGGCCGGGGCGTCCGTCACATCGGTGGCGATGACGCGCGCTCCCGCCTCCGCCAGCACCCGCGCCTCCGCCGCGCCCTGGCCGCCTCCCGCCCCGGTCACGACGATCGTGCGTCCCTCGAGGCCCGGATACCTGGTCATGGACGCGACGCTAGCCCGCCGCCCGGCGTGCGGGAACCGGCATCCGCTGATGCCGCGCATCGGAATCCCCGAACCCGCGCCGGGGCCCGGCGCGCGAGGATGAGCACATGGAGTCCTCGCCGCTCGCGCCTGCGCGGCTCTTCTCGTGCGCGGGCCAGGTCGCCGTGGTCACGGGGGCCGCGACCGGCATCGGGCGCGCGGCTGCCGAGGCGCTCGCCGCAGCGGGTGCGCGTGTGGTCCTCGCGGGTCTGGCGTCGTCGAAGCCCGAGCGTGCCGCAGCCGGACTGGTCGGCCAGGGCGCCGATGCGATCGGCGTCGTGTGCGATGTGACGGATGCCGCGGCCCTCGCGGGCCTCGTCGACACCACGGTGAGGCGATTCGGGCGCATCGACACCGTCGTGGCCAACGCCGGCGCCGCGCTCGACGACCCGGGCGCCGACGCCATGGAGATGCTCGACCGCATGTTCGACCTGCACGTGCGCGCGGTCGCACGGCTGGCCGACCGCGCGTTGCCCGTCATGGCCGGCGGCGGCGGGGGAGCGTTCATCGTGATGTCGAGCCTCTCGGGCCTGCGCGGGAATCGCCTGCTGTCGGGCTACGGCGTCACCAAGGCCGCGAACGCGCAGCTCGCGCGCAACCTGGCCGTGCAATGGGGTTCGCGCGGCATCCGCGCGAACGCGATCTCGCCCGGCGTCATCGCGACCGACTTCGCGCGGCCGATCACCGACGACCCGTCCGCCGCACCCGCGCGCCTGGCCAAGACGCCGCTCGGTCGCTTCGGGACGCCGGCGGAGGTCGCCGGTGCCGTCGTCTGGCTGGCGTCGCCCGCCGGCGCGTTCGTGAGCGGCCAGAACATCGTGATCGACGGCGGCACCCTCGTCTCGGACTGAGGATCACGCCTCCGGGCGATATCGAGCCACCAGCTGCCGGTAGACATCCGCGCTCGGCTTCTCGGTGCGTGCGAAGGTCTCGGGATCCACCTCGTGCAGACCGAGCCTCGGGCCGTAGCCGAAGATCCACTCGAAGTTGTCCATGAGCGTCCAGTGGCAGTACCCGATCACGGGGACGCCGTCGGCGATCGCCTGAGCGAGGCCGTCGAGCGACGGCTCGATGAAGTCGGCACGGATGCTGTCATCCGGCGTGCTCACGCCGTGCTCGCTGACGAGGACCGGGACGCCGGCCACGGCGTAGGCGTACTCGACGGCGCCGCGCAGCGAGTCGGGGTCGACCGTCGTGCCCATGCCGTTGAGCACGGCGCCCTCCGGCGCGGGGAGCAGTCCATCGGGTCCGTAGACCAGGCGCTCGTAGTTCTGCACACCGACGAAGTCGTCGTCGGCGGCCAGTCGCAGCCAGTAGTCGTAGACCTCCGCGCGCTTGCGGTCGCGGACCGCTTCGCCGCCGGGCACGGCGACGTCGTCGCACATCGCGAGCGAGAGACCGACCGGAAGGTCGGCGCGGCGCTGCTTGATGGTGGCCTTGGCCGCGACGTGCGCCGCCGTCATACCGGCGCGCATCCCGGGGAAGTCCTCACGGGTCATGACGTTGCCGGCCCGGTATCTCTCCACACCGGCGGCTTCGGATGCCGCCGCCAGTGTCGCGCGTTCGAGATCCGCGACGAAGGAGGGAAGGTCGGCCCACGTCAGCATCTCGGGCAGATCCGGTTCGTTGAAGGTCACACCGAGCTCGATGCGGTCGCCGAAGCGGTCCATCACGACGCCGCAGTAGCGGGCGAAGAGCTCCGGCGCCTCGGGGTCCAGCCACGCCCCGCGACCTGCGAACCAGTGCGGCGACGTGAAGTGGTTGAACGTCACGATCGGGGCGAGACCGCGGGCGCGGCATCCGTCCACGATCGCCTCGTAGTGATCGAGCGCCTCGGACGAGAACTCGCCTTCAACAGGTTCGACGCGAGCCCATTCGACCGAGAAGCGATAGGCGTTGAGCCCCAGGCCCGCGACGATGTCGAGGTCACCCTCCCACAGCTCCCAGCCGTTGGTCGCCTTGCCCGAGCGTGCCTGGAAGACGGTCGGCGTCACGTTCTCGAGGAACCACGTGTCGCTGGTGACGTTGTCGCCCTCGTTCTGGTGGCCGGCGGTGGCGACTCCCCAGAGGAAGTCGGCGGGGAAGGATGCTGCGGGCATGAGTGGTCCTCTCTGAACTCGTGCTCCATCATGCACTACTTGTTCATTCTACGAAAGGCGATTTCATCAGATGCAGTGGCGAGAATGGCGTGCGTTAGGCCGCGACTAACGCGTCGCAGAGGAATCCGAATGGCCAAACCGCCCGTGGATCGTCACTCTTGACCGAAAGATCGCATCCCGAATCGCGATCACGACACCGAAGTCCGCAGCAGCACACCGATCACAGGAGATCAGGATGTCCCGACTCATCACAGCACGCGGCGCCGCCGTCATTGCGGCCGTCGCCGTATCAGCCCTCGCACTCGCGGGGTGCAGCGGCGCCGGCGATCCCAGCCAGACCGGCGGTGCAGCCGACACGTCGAAGCTCGTCATCGGCCTCGACTCCGACCAGGCCGCGCTCGGGTACGACCCCGTCCGCTACGGCAGCGGGCAGCGCTTCTTCTTCGAGGGGATCTACGACTCGCTGTTCCTGCTCGACGAGGACGGTCAGGTCGTCCCCGATCTCGTCACCTCGTTCGAGTACAACGAAGACAACACCCAGCTCACGCTGGACCTCGACACCACCGCGACCTTCGACGACGGCACGGCGTTGAGCGCCGATCTCGTGAAGGAGAACCTCGACGCGCGCGGCAACCCGGATCTGTCCGCGTACAACGGCTTCGCGAGCGGCGGACAGAACGAGATCTCGGACGTGACCGTTGTCGACGACGACACCGTGACGCTCACCTTCGCGGCGCCGCAGCCGGGCTTCGAGGCGAACCTCGTGCTGCCCGCAGGAGCGATCGTGGGGCCGACGGGCGCCGCCGACCGCTCCACCCTCGACACGACGCCGGACGGCTCGGGACCGCTCACGGTCGACGAGGACGCCACGGTGAAGGGCAACTCCTACCTGCTCGTCAAGAAGGAAGGCAGCGACGCCGCCGCGGACTATCCCTTCGACTCCTATGAGTTCCGTCCGGTCCTCGACCCGCAGGCTCGCGTCAACGCGGTGATCTCAGGCGAGGTCGATCTGGCCTACATCACGGCCGACACGCAGGCTCAGGTCGAGTCCGCGGGTGTCGGACTCGTCGCCAACGGCGGCACAGTCCAGAACATCGTGGCCTTCGACAAGACGGGTGCTCTCGGTCCGCAGTGGGCAGACCCGCGTGTGTACCAGGCGCTCTCGATGGCGATCGACCGCGAGGCGTTCGTCGAGGCGATCCACCCTGGCGAGCTTCCCACGGCGAACGCGCTGCCCGCCGACAACCCGGGCTACCTTCCCGAGCTCGACGAGGAGTACGCCTACGACCCGGATGCCGCCAAGGACCTGCTCGCCGAGGCGGGCTACCCGGACGGCTTCGACTTCACCTTCACGATCTCCTCCGCCAGCCAGCGTGATCTCGAGGCGCTCCAGCCCTACTGGGAGGCCATCGGCGTCAACATGACGCTGAAGAACGCGGCATCGACAGAGGAGATCTTCGCCGTCGTGCAGACCGAGCCGCTCGGCGGGCCGCTCCCGCTGACGTGGACCAACCCGCTCGGCAACGTGTTCGGCGTGCTGTTCGGCTTCGCGAACTTCCACGGCGCGGACAACCCCGAGATCAAGGCCGCCGCCGGCGCGTACGGCGCGGCGACCGGCGATGAAGCGGCGCAGACCGCGGCTCTCAAGGACCTCAACCGCGCGATCGTCGACTCGGGGTGGCTCATCCCGCTGTTCGAGCAACTGGCGCCGTGGGCGTACAACGCGAAGAAGGTCGCCGAGCCGACGTTCCCGGGCGCCGAGGCCTTCCCGATCCTGGCCTCCATCCAGCCCGCATCCTGATCCGACGACGGTGCCGGCGACCCGCGTCGTCGGCACCGCCCGTCAGGGAGAGTTCTGATGCTCATCTTCATCCTCAAGCGCGTCGCCTGGGGCATCGCGACGCTGCTGATCGCATCATGGATCGCGTTCATGCTCGTCCACCTCTCGGGATCGACGCCCGGCGGCGTCGCCCTCGGCCAGTCGGCCACACCCGAGCAGGTGGCCGCGTACAACGAGTCGATCGGCTGGTACGACCCCTGGATCCAGCAGTACCTCGCCTGGGTCGCGCAAGTGCTGCAGGGCAACCTCGGGACGTCCCTCATCGACGGGCGCCCCATCGGCCCCGATATCGCCAAGCGGCTCCCCGTGACCGCCGCGCTCGCGGTCTTCGGAACCCTCGTCGCCGCCCTCATCGGCGTCGTGATGGGCGTGATCGCGGCGGTGCGCCGCGGAGCGGTCGACAAGGCCATCACGGCGACCTCCGGCATCCTGCTGTCCGTCCCGGCCTTCTGGGTCGGAGTCCTGCTCGTCTACGTCTTCGCCGTCCAGCTGCGGCTGCTCCCGGCGACCGGGTTCGTGCCGTTCGCGAACGACCCGGCTGCGTGGGCGCGCTCGCTCGTGCTGCCCGTCCTCACGATCGCGATCACCTCGGCCGCCGGGATCGCCCGGCAGACGCGGGCCTCGATGTCGGAGTCCCTCGCGCAGGAGCACATCCGCACCCTCCGCGCCGTCGGCACGCCGACGAACCGCATCATCTACGTCCACGCGCTGCGCGGAGCGAGCCTCCCGATCCTCGCGAGCGTGGCCGTCATGTTCATCGTCCTGTTCAGCGGCTCGGTGGTCATCGAGGTGCTCTTCGCCCTGCCCGGCATCGGTCAGGCCATGCAGAGCGCCGTCGGCTCCGCCGACCTCCCGTTCGTGCAGGCGCTCGTGCTCGTCGCCACCCTCGTGGTCGTGATCGTGAACGTCGCGCTGGAACTCCTCAACCGGACCCTCGACCCGAAGCTGCGTGCCTCATGACCGTCTCGACGACCTCGATCGTCCGCCCCCGCCGCTCGGAGCGGAAGCTGCGCCTTCGAGTGCTGCGCTCACCGGCCGCCGTCGTCTCGATCATCTGGCTCGTCGGGCTCGTCCTCGCGTCGCTCACCTCGCCGCTGTGGCTGCGGTACGGCCCGCTCGAGCAGGACCTTTCCGTCGTACTGCAGGGCCCCTCGCCCGCGCACCTCCTCGGGACGGACGAGCTGGGCCGCGACATCCTCTCGCGTCTGGTGACCGCCGCCGCCCCGACGATCTTCATCGGACTCGTGGTGCCGATCGTCGCGGTGCTCGTCACGATCCCCATCACGCTCTGGGCGGCTCGGAGCCGGCGCGGCGAAGGGGCGATGAACCAGGTCAGCGAGATCGTCCTGTCTCTGCCCGGAACCGTCATCATCCTGGCCTTCATCGCGGCGGTCGGCACCAACATGCCGCTCGTCATGGCGGCGTTCGGACTGCTGCTGTTCGGCGCGATGTACAAGATCTTCTTCGGCCAGGCGAAGTCGCTGCACACGCAGCTCTACGTCGAGGCGGCCGCGATCGACGGCGTTCGGCCGATGCGCGCCAGCATCCGCCACGTGCTGCCGAACATGTCGACGACCGTCATCGTGCAGTTCGTCCTGCTCTTCGGCGTCGGCATCGGGATGCAGGCCGCGCTCGCGTTCATCGGGCTCGGCCCCCAGCCGCCCGAGCCGACGTGGGGCGGGATGATCCAGACCGCCTCGCGCTTCATCTTCCAGCAGCCCTGGATGATGGTGCCGACCGGCGGCATCCTCGCGCTCACACTCATCGCCGCCAACTCCCTCGCGGACGTGCTCGCGGGCGGTACGGCCGTTCCGCCGCCGCTCGTCGCCCTCCGTCGCCGACTGCGACGCGCGCCAGCGACCGAGGTCGCCGCGTCCGCCGTCGCCGACGATCTCCCCGTCGTGGGGGTGACGGACGACGCCGCCCCCGAATCGCTCGACATGATCGCGGATGCCTCGTATCCCGGGTCGAATGCCGACCCGCTGCGCGACACAGCGGCGCCGGTCGACGTCATCGCGATCCCGCCGCTGCTCACCGGCGAGGCCGACGAGCCCACCTCCGGGCCGGCGACGCCGGGCGCCTCGACGAGCCACGAGCAGCTCGCGAACGACCGCCAAGGGCTGGTCGTCGAGGATCTCGTGATCGGTGTCGACGGGGGCCCCGCCCTCGTGACCGGCGTCTCGATGCGGGTCCGCCCCGGCACGGTCATGGGGCTCGTCGGTGAATCGGGCTGTGGCAAGAGCGTGACGTCCTACGCGCTGCTGGGCCTGCTCGCCCCGGGACTCTCCGTGCGCTCGGGGCGCATCGGATGGCGTGATGCCGATCTCGCCGGGGCCACCGAGAAGACCCTCCAGCGGGTGCGCGGCCACGAGATCGCCTTCATCTCGCAGGAGCCGACGCGGGCACTCGATCCCATGTTCACGGTCGGCGCGCAGCTCGCGGCCGCGATCCGGCGCCTGCGCGGAGTCCGTCGGGCCGAGGCCAAACGCATCGCATCCCAGCTGCTCACCGACGTCGGCATCGTCGATCCGCCGCGCGTGCTGAAGAGCTACCCGCACCAGATCTCGGGCGGCATGGCGCAGCGCGTCGCGATCGCCCTCGCGCTGAGCGGCACGCCGAGTCTGCTCGTCGCCGACGAGCCCACGACGGCCCTCGACGTCACGATCCAGGCCGAGATCCTCGCGCTGCTGCGCGGGCTCATCGCGGAACGCGGGATGTCCATCATCATCGTGACCCACGACCTCGGTGTCGTCGCCGACATCTGCGATGACGTGTCGGTCATGTACGCGGGCGAGATCGTCGAGACCGGCACCGTGCGCGACGTGCTGCTGCGGCCCGAGCATCCGTACACGATGGCGCTGCTCGCGGCAGATCCGCACGCCATCCTCGATCTCGAAGGGACCGCGCGCCTTGCATCGATCCCCGGTCAGGTGCCGCTCCCGGGTTCGTGGACGACCGGGTGCCGCTTCGCCCAGCGCTGCCGCTTCGCGCGCGACGAGTGCCTCGTGACGGTGCCGCTCGACCCGCGCGCTCATGGCGAAGGCGGAGTCCGCTGCGTCCGGCGAGACGAGGTGCAGGGTCGCCAGGACGAATGGCGGCTGCCCGTGACGACAGGAGCAGGACGATGAGTGCCCCAGACACGGTGTCCGTCGGCGCGCAGGGCACGGATGCGCCGCTGCTCGAGGTGCGCAACCTCGTCGTGCGCTACGGCAGGAATGGACCGGCCGCGGTCGACGACGTCTCGTTCGCGATCGCCCGCGGTGAGACGCTCGGGCTCGTCGGCGAGTCCGGTTCGGGAAAGACGACGATCGGCCGGGCGATCCTCGGTCTGCAGCCGGTGAGCGACGGGCAGATCCTCTTCGAGGGACGCGAGATCACGCGCGCCAGCGTCGCCGAGCGTCGCGCGTTGCAGGGAGACCTTCGCGCGGTGTTCCAGGACCCGTTCTCGTCGCTCAACCCGCGCCGGGTGATCGGGGACGCTCTCACGGAGCCGCTTCGCGTCGCCGGTGTCGCCCGCGAGGAGCGGGAGCGCCGCGCGAACGAGGTCCTGGCATCGGTGGGGCTTCCCGCCGGCTCGTACGACCGGTACCCGCGCCAGTTCTCGGGCGGGCAGCGGCAGCGGATCGCGATCGCGCGGGCACTCGTGACGGATCCGCGCCTCGTCGTGTGCGACGAGGCGGTGAGCGCGCTCGATCTCTCGACGCAGGCGCAGGTGCTGAACCTCCTCGCCGAGCTGCGTGCCGGCGCCGATCTCGGCTACCTCTTCATCGCCCACGACATGGCGGTCGTCGAGTTCCTCGCCCAGCGCGTCGTCGTGCTCCATCGCGGAAAGGTCATGGAGCAGGGAGCCACGGTCGACGTCATCCGCAGCCCGCAGAGCGAGTACACGCGTGTGCTCATGGCAGCCTCGCCCGTGCCGGATCCCGACGAGCAGGCCCGCCGCCGCGAGGTCTGGCAGAGGCTGCGGGCGCAAGCGAAGGCCGCGGCCGGCTGACCCGACAAGTCAGTGGAGCGTCCCATCGACGAGCGGCGAGAGCTCCTGCGCCGTCTCGCGGAAGGTCCTGACCATCGGGTTGGGCGAATCGCTGAGGCTGCACAGCACGATCGTCGCGGGCTCGATGTCGGAGATCGGCACGAAGGCGAGTTCGTCACGGCGGTACTGGCGCGACGCGGACTGCCCCGCGATGTTCACCCCTGCCCCGGCCGCGACCAGTTCGAAGAGCCCGTCGACGCTGTCGGCCGTCGGGCCGCGTCGGGGCCGCGTCCCGTCCGGGCGCGGGTCGACGATCCACCAGTTCACGACCTCGGGAACCCCTCGGGCGACGGCCACGAACACCTCGTCGTTGGTCTCGGCGATCGTGACCGACTCACGTCCGGCGAGGGCGTGATCAGCGGGCACGACGAGCACCCGCGGTTCGCGCCACAGCGGCTCTACACGGATCCGCGGTGGCAGCACCATGGGTGACGGCGCGAACACGACGTCGACCCGCCCGGCTTCCAGCTCGGAGGCCACGTCGAAGAAGCCCAGCCGCCGCATCTCGATCCGCGCCGCCGGGATCGCCTGCATCGTTGCGGCGATCGCCGCCGTCGTCAGCGCGCCGGCCCCCGCGGCCACGACACCGACGCGCAGGAGCGGCGTGTGCTGATCCCGGCGCACCGACTGCGCCCAGGCGAGGAGCTGGTCGTGGTCGTCCTGGACCCGGCGGGCGAGGGGGAGCAGGTCGCGCCCGTAGCCGGTGAGCTCGACTTTGCGGGGACTTCGATCGAACAGCTTGACACCGAGCTGCTGCTCGAGGCGGCTGATCTGCTGGCTCAGCGACGGAGGCGTGATGCTGAGGCGCTCGGCGGCGCGACCGAAGTGCAGCTCTTCGGCGAGCACACAGAAATACCGGATCACGTGGATGGGCACGTCCATGCTCGGATCTTAGCCTCAGGCTAACGCCGGGTAGGGATGTCGAACTTCCTCCGGCCGCGGAACGTCGTGAGACTTGAGGCATCTGGAACGGTCGATCGGAATGGCCCGATGTTCCCGTCTGCCTAACGGCACCACCGTCTTACATGGAGGTAAGCATGACCACTTTCGCCGCTGACGACCCCGACAAGGTCGCGTTCGCCGGAATCCTGCCCGCGGCCCCGAAGCCCTACGTGATCGGCAACGGGCAGGGTGAGAAGTCGCTCGTCTTCGACCAGCTCTTCGAGATCCTGGTCTCGGGAGACGAGACGGACGACCAGTACGGCGCGTGGACGATGAAGGCGCGTCAGGGGGACCGCATCCCCGCCCACACGCACCTCAGGACCCACGAGTTCTTCTACGTCGTCGACGGCGAGATCTCGGTGTGGATGGACGACCAGGCGGAGTACCACACCAAGACCACGCTCACCACGGGCGACTTCGCGTTCGTGCCGGCGAACATCGTCCACGCATTCAAGATCGAGAACACCACGACGGTGTTCGGCGCAGGCACGGCGGGCTTCGAGCGGTTCTTCCACGCGATCGGCCAGAAGACCGACCTCGACCAGCCGCAGGGCGTCTACGTGCCGGACTTCTCGATCATGCGCGCCGCCGGCGAGAAGTACGCCACTGTCTTCATGCCCGAGTTCCGGTTCCGCGACTGACCTCCTCGTGTCGTCGCTGTTCGAGGTCGACTTCGCCCAGCCCGAGGGCTTCCGGCCGCTCTCGCTCGACCTGCGCACGCCGGAGTCCGCCGGCGCGCCCCTCATCGTGTTCCTGCACGGTGGGGGGTGGCTGCGTGGCAGTCGCAAGGTCTTCACCCCGGGGATCGGCGTCGGCCGGTCCTTCGATCTCATCGTCGCGGCGGGCTTCGCGATCGCCTCGTGCGAGTACCGCCTGAGCGGCGAAGCGCGATTCCCTGCGCAGCTGGACGACGTCGACGCCGCCCTCGAGTGGCTGAGGAATCACGCGGCCGACTACGGAGTGGATGCCTCGCGCCCCGTGCTGTGGGGAGTCTCGGCGGGCGCGACGCTCGCCGCGCTCACGGGGCTCGGTCGCCGTGATGTGCGCGGCGTCGTGGACTGGTTCGGTCCCGCCGACCTCTTCACGATGGCTGAGCACGACATGGGCGATCCACCCGAGAAGACCCGTGAGGCTCGCTGGATCGGCGGACCCGCCGCAGAGCATCCCGAGATCGCACGCCGGGCGAGTCCCGCCTACCAGGTGCACGCCGGCGCTCCGCCGTTCCACCTCGCGCACGGCACCGCCGACGAGCATGTTCCGTTCTCGCAGAGCGAGGCGCTCGCCGAGGCGCTCCGAGGCGTCGGAGCCGATGTCGACTTCCACACCGTTGCGGGCGGAAAGCACTTCTGGCAGGGGCTCGACGACCCGTCCACGGTGTTCGACGCCGCGATCGACTTCTGCTCGCGCGTCACACATTCACAAGGAGACTGAAGTGACAGACCCCGCTCGAGCCGACGATGCCGGCGCTCCGCGCGCTCGCGTCATCCTCGACAACGATTTCGGCGGTGATCCCGACGGACTGTTCCAGCTCGCGCACCATCTGCTGAGCCCTTCGGTGCATGTCGCACTGGTCGTCGCGTCGAAGATCCCCGACTCCTTCGCCGAGTTCGACCCGGGAGTGGTGGAGCGCGGAGTGATCGCGGCGGATCGCATCGTCGAGATGCTCGGTCGTCCCGAACGCGCTCTTGCGGGCGCCGAGACGGGCTTGCGCGCCGGGGTCACGCCGCGGCTCACCGACGCGGCGCGGGCGATCATCGCGGAGGCGCTCCGCGATGATCCGCTGCCGCTCTTCTACTGTGCGGGCGGGGGGCTGACGGACCTCGCCACGGCGTATCTCCACGAACCCGGCATCGCGGATCGACTGACGCTCGTCTGGATCGGCGGTCCGGGCTATGACCCGGCGCATGCGGACGATTGCCGCCCGGCGGAGTTCAACACGACCATCGACCCTGTCGCCGCGGGGGTGGTCTTCGCGTCTTCGATGGCCATCTGGCAGGTCCCCGAGACGACCTACGAACAGTGCCTCATCACCTGGGCCGAGCTCCACCGCCACGTCGCACCGCTCGGACCTCTCGCGGCACACCTCGTCGATTGCCTGGACACCTTCACGGCGATGATGTCCGCGATGCTCGGGTTCAACCGAGGCGAGACGGTCGTCCTCGGCGACAGCCCGCTCGTCCTGCTGACCGCCCTCCGCGGGCCCTTCCATGTCGACCCGTCGTCGTCGCCGTCAGCCCTGCAACCACGGCGTGCGATCAGCGATGACGCCACTTACGGCGACCTACTCGCCGGGGCGCCGCCCGTTCGCGTCTTCACCGCCCTCGACACCCGGCTCATGTTCGGCGACCTGGTCGCGAAGCTCGCTGAAGTCGGAGGGGCCGCATGACGAAGGCGATGATGATCGCGCCCGATCATCCGGCGGAGGCGGCGCCTCTCCTGCGTCGCGAGTTCACGCTCGATCCAGGGCACGGCCCGGTGGACAGCGCGATTCTGCGCACGTCCGCCCAGGGGGTCATCGAGGCGTGGGTGAACGGCATCCCGTCGTCCGACGAACTGCTCGCGCCAGGGTGGACGAGTTACGAGTGGCGCGTGCGTCTCGTCGAGCACGATGTCACCACCGCCGTCGCCGAGCGGACCGTCGTCGCGCTGCGGCTCGGGAACGGGTGGTACCGCGGCTGGCTCGGCTTCACCGGCCAGCGCGCGGTTTACGGAGACGAGCGCGCCGGGTACGCCGAGCTCGAGATCCGCTTCGCCGACGGTCACGTTCAGCGCGTCGGCACCGACGAGTCGTGGCGCGCCGGAACGGGTGAGGTCCTCGCCGACGACCTCTACAACGGCGAGACGATCGACGCCCGCCTGCGGGACCGCTCCTGGCAGCGTCCGGGATTCGACGACGCGCAGTGGGATGCGGTGCACGCCGTCGACGTCGACCCGGGCCGCCTCGTCCCCCGAACCTCACCGCCCGTCCGGCGGCTGGGTGAGCGGGCCGTGGAGCGGGTCTGGACCTCGCCATCAGGGCGGACCCTCGTCGACTTCGGTCAGAACCTCGTCGGGTTCGTACGGGTGCGGGTCTCAGGTCCGGCCGGCAGCGAGATCGTCCTTCGTCATGCGGAAGTGCTCGAAGGCGACGAGCTCGGCACACGCCCGCTGCGGCGCGCCGAGGCGACGGATCGATTCGTCCTCAGCGGCGGCGACGACGTGTTCGAGCCGACGCTCACTTTCCACGGGTTCCGCTATGCGGAGGTCACCGGCTGGCCGGGCGAGCTCGACCCCGAGGCGCTGACCGCGGTCGTGGTCGGATCCGACATCCGCCCCACCGGCACGTTCGCGTGTTCCGACGCACTCCTGAATCAGCTGCACAGCAACGTGGTGTGGGGGATGAAGGGCAACTTCCTGAGCGTGCCGACGGACTGCCCGCAGCGCGACGAGCGTCTCGGCTGGACGGGTGACCTCGCGGTGTTCGCTCCGACGGCGGCGTTCCTCGGCGATGTCGAGGGCTTCCTCGCGGACTGGCTCATCGACGCCGAGCTCGAGCGGCAGGCGACGCCGTTGAGGACAGTGCCCGTCGTGGTCCCGAACGTCATGAAGCACCTCGAGACGGGATTCCCCGAACCGGGCGCGACCGCCGTCTGGGGCGATGCCGCCGTGTGGGTGCCGTGGGCGCTGTGGACCGCGTACGGCCACGAGCAGACGCTCCGCGACGCCTACCCCCTCATGACCGCGCACGTTCGCAGCGTCGAGGCGGCGCTCGCACCCGACGGTGCGTGGGACTCCGGGTTCCAGTTCGGGGACTGGCTGGATCCGGACGCGCCCGCCGATGACCCGGGCAAGTCCAAGGCGCCGGCAGAGGTCGTCGCCACGGCGAGCGCCTATCGCAGTGCGGGCCTTGTCGCCGGGGCGGCGGCGGTGCTGGGCGCGGAGTCGGATGCTGCGGAGTTCCGCGCGCTGCGCGATCGCATCGGCGTCGGCTTCCGCACTCGGTACGTCCACGACGGGCGTGTCGAGAGTGACAGCGCCACGGTCTATGCGCTCGCGATCGTGTTCGGCATCCTCGACGATGCCGACGTGCAGCGCGCCGGCGATCGGCTGGCCGAACTCGTGCGCGAGGCGGGGCATCGCATCAGCACCGGGTTCGCCGGGACCCCGTTCATCCTCGATGCCTTGACGTCGACCGGCCACCTCGACGATGCCTACGCACTGCTGCTGCAGCGCGAGGTGCCGTCGTGGCTCTACCCGGTGACGATGGGCGCCACCACGATCTGGGAGCGCTGGGATTCGATGCTGCCCGACGGCAGCGTCAACCCGGGCGAGATGACGAGCTTCAACCACTATGCGTTCGGGGCCGTCGCCGACTGGATGCACCGGTCGATCGGCGGCATCGCACCCCTCGACCCGGGTTACCGACGCATCCTGGTGGCACCGCAGCCGGGCGGCGGCCTCACGTGGGCGGAGGCGAGCCTCGAGACGCCGCACGGCCGCGCCGCGGTCCGCTGGGATGCGGATCCCGAGCTGCGCCTGCGCGTCGAGGTGCCGGCGGGCGTCGAGGCTGTGCTCCGGCTTCCCGGGCGTGCGGACGAGACGCTGGCGTCCGGCATCCACCATCGATGAAAGGAACCGACCGATGACCGAGATCCACGACGTCGCCCTCGCTGGTGGCGGCTTCGACTTCCGCGTTCGCGTGTATCCCGCGGCCGAGCCGAACGGCTCGCTGCTGGTCTGGCTGCACGGTGGCGCCTTCATGTTCGGCGACCTCGAGATGCCCGAGGCTGACCAGGTCGGTCGCCGTCTCAGTGACAGCGGGATCACCGTCGTCTCCGTCGATTACACGCTCGCGCCACTGGACGCACTGGAGTCGCTCGGTCCGCCCGAGCCGGGCCTCGACATCCCGTCACCCGCCGAGATCCGGACCACCGCGGAGGCTGCGGGGCCGCGGGCGCGGTTCCCGGTCGCGTCGCTGCAGATCGTCGCGGCCTTCGACTGGGCTGTCGCGAACGCGGGCGAGTACGGTGCGGACCCGGGCCTCGTGTCGCTCGGCGGGGCGAGCGCGGGCGGCAACCTGGCCACAGGTGCCGCGATGCGGCTTCGCGACCGCGCGACGTCGCTGCCCGCTCTTCTGGCCCTCGTCTACCCGGTGCTGCATTCGCCACTGCCGGCGGCTGGAGCGGAGCTCGAGTCGCTGCTCGAGGGGCTGCCGCCGTTCCTGACGTTCCCGCCAGAGTCCACGCAGGCGATCAACGCGAACTATCTCGGGGGCGCGACCGACGACGAGGGCTACGCGTTCCCGGGCGGACACGACCTCGCCGGCCTGCCGTCGACGCTCATCGTGAACGCCGACCGCGACCGCTTGCGGGCATCGGGTGAGGCGTTCGCCGCGGAACTCGCGCTCGCCGGTTCCGACGTCAGGCTCGTCCGTGAGCGCGGCGCGGTGCACGGCTTCCTCAACGAGGTCGGCGACGCGGCCGCCGAAAGGACGCTCGGGCTGCTCGCGGGTGCCATCACCCACGCGCGACCGGTTGCCGTCGCGCGGGCGGTGTGACGGGCGATCAGGTGGCGCGCAGGAGCCTCGAGATGTCGTCCGCCGTGGCCCGCAGGCGATCGAGGATCGGTCCGCGCAGCGAGGCGAGATCATGACGCTGCGTCGACACGGCGATGTTGATCGCGGCGGCGGGCTTCGAGGCATCCCGTCCGAACACGGGCACCGAGACCGAGCGCAAGCCGGCCGCGACCTCCTGGTCCTGCAGCGAGTAGCCCTCCTCGCGGATGACGGCCAGGCGCTCGCGCAGCTCGTCGAGCGACGCCGCGGCGTTGGGTCCGGCATCCGTCCCGAACTCGTGAGCAGCAAGCGCCGCGGCCAGCTCCGCGTCGCTCAGGTAGGCCAGCAGGAGCTTGCCCATCGAGGTATAGGCGGCGGGCAGCGTCGACCCGACCTGGATGTTCGCGGTCACGAGATCCGAGTTGCGCAGGCGCGCGAGGTAGAGAACCTGGTCGCCGACGAGCACGCCGAGGTTGACGGTCTCGCCGGACTCCTCGGCGAGGTGGCGCAGCGGCTGCTCGCTGAGCTGGACGAGGCTCGACCCGCGCAGTGCGGCCGAGCCCAGCAGCAGCACAGCGACACCAGGACGGATGGCTCCGTCAGCCAGGCGCTCGAGGTAGCCGCCCTCTTCGAGGGTCGCGACCACGCGGAAGGCGGTCGGCATCGGGATACCCGTGCGCTCGCTGATGTCGCGGAGCTTGAGCGACGTGACGGACTCGTCGAAGAGCCGCAGGACGTCGAGTCCTTTCGCGAGCGCCTCGATGCGATAACGGCTCGGCGTCTTCTCGGCGGACTCGCTCGGGGTCTCTTCGGCTTTCATCGTGTGAAACCGTATCTCTCGGTCCGGAGGCGTGCAATCTCAGCTATCGACGCGGAACGCGCGCAGCTGCAGGGCGAGGGTGGCGTAGTAGCCGACGAGCGTCGTGAGCTCGAACACGACGGCTGCGCCGAGGGCGACGGATGCCGCGTCCCACAGTTCGTCGTCGAGATCGCCGCCGACCAGCTGGAGGGTGACGGCGCCGACGAGCCCTTCGTCGCCCTCGAAGGGCGTGATGTCGCCCCTGCGCAGCGCGGCCAGCTCGGCGTCGCCGAGGCCCACAGCGGCGCCCACCGCCTCGTGGGCTTCGCGCTCGAAGGCGCTGTCCCAGTGGGCCGCCACGAGCAGGATCGCGATCTCTCGCGCGCGCTCGGTGAGCGCACCCCGGTAGCGGATGGCGGAGCCGACGTGCTGGAGCGCGCCGCCCAGGTCGGGGGCGAGCAGAAGGGCATTGAAGGGGCCGCGCAGCGAACCGTCCGGCCTGGTCAGGGCGAAGTGCTGCGGCCCCTGGGCGCGCGGCCCGCCGGCGATCGCGCCGTACAGGTCGGCCTGTGCGGGGGAGAGCTCCTCGGGGCGGAGCGGGGGAACGCGGGGCGGCATCTGTCTCCTCCATTTGACGAATCGCTGGGATCAGCCTACATTCAATCAACGAAAGTCGCTTTCACCCAATGAACTCGATTGCGAGAGACGTCATGGCAGACACCATCCACGCCGCGAAGGCCGCATGGCTCGGACTCGAGGGCGCGCGCGTGCTCGTCGCCGGAGCCGGCGGGATCGGCGGTGCGTGTGCCCTCGCGTACGCCGACGCCGGGGCATCCGTCGCCGTCGTCGACCGCGACCAGCGGGCGCTGGACGCGATCGGCGCCGACCTCGACGCCACAGGGGCGCGGTACGCCCTCTTCCAGGCCGACCTCACCGAGCACGGCGCGGGGGAGCGGGTCGTGGTCGACGTCGTCGAAGAGCTGGGCGGCCTCGACGTGCTGCTCCATGCCGTCGGCATCAACGATCGGCGTCCGATCCTCGAGTTCACCGAGGATGAGTGGGACCACATCCTGCGGGTCAACCTGTCGTCCCTCTTCGGCTTGGCGCAGGCAGCCGGCCGCCACATGGTCGCGCAAGGTCACGGCCGCGTGCTCGCGCTGTCGAGCGTCTCCGGACTTCTGGCCCACCACTCCCACGGCCCCTACGCGGCTTCGAAGGGCGGGATCAACCAGCTCCTGCGGGTCATGGCACGCGAGTGGGCCGCGTCGGGGGTCACGGTGAATGCCCTGGCGCCGGGCTACATCGAGACGCCGCTCACCGCGGGCGAGCTCGCCAAGCCCGGCAAGCGCCAGGATCTGGAGAGCCTCGTCCCGGCCGGCCGTCTCGGCACCCCCGACGAGCTCACCGGCCCCGCGCTCTTCCTGTCCTCACGGCATGCCGGGTTCGTCACCGGCCATGTCATGTACATCGACGGCGGACGCACGCTCGTCTGAGCGCGCTCGACGATTGGAGAACCCCATGACCGACCCCACCCCGCAGATCTTCCCCCGCTTCGCCGGCAAGACGGTGCTCGTCACCGGTGCCGGCACCGGCTTCGGCGCCGAGATCGCCGTCCGCGCCGCACAGGAGGGCGCGAAGGTCGCCGTCCACTACCGCTCCTCGAAGGCGGGCGCCGAGGCGACCCTCGAGCGCATCCGCAAGGCGGGCAGCGACGGCATCCTGGTGCAGGCCGACATCGGCTCGTGGGACCAGATCAAGCGCATGGCCGACGAGGTATGGGCCGCGTTCGACACGCTCGACGTGGTCGTCAACAACGTCGGCGACGTCTCGAGCGAGCAGATGAACTGGGACGAGCTCACGCAGGAGGCCCTCGACGCCGTCATCGACATCGACGTCAAGGGCACGCTCCTCATGACGCACGAGTTCGGCGAGCGGATGCTGGCGCAGGGGCACGGCAACATCGTGCAGGTCGGTTCGACGGTGATCGTGCGCGGCTCGGCGCGGGCACCGCAGTACGCCGCGGCGAAGTACGCGATCCTCGGCATCACCAAGTCCTACGCCAAGGCGTTCGCCCCGGCGGTGCGCGTCAACACCTTCGCGCCCGGGTTCATGGAGACCGAGCGCCTGCTGAACCGCGAGGACTGGAAGAACGGACGCCGCGAGGTGCTGCTGTCGCAGACGCCGATGGGCGTCATCCCGCCGCCCGAGTTCGTGACCGGCGCATGCCTCTGGCTCGCGACCGACGAGGCGGCGCACCTGACCGGCGGCTACATGCTCGCCGACGGCGGATTCAACATGGTCGGCGCCTGAGCGCCCGCCCGATATCTAGGAGACAGAACCCATGAAGCTCATCACCTTCGACGGCGGACGCGTCGGCCGGCTGGAACTCGAGGAGGGAGTCGTCATCGAGCTCGACGTCCCCTCGACCCGCGAGTACTTCGAGCGCGGCGGCGATGTCCGCGAGACCGGAGAGCGGCTCGCATACGCCGACGTGAAGCTCGAGGCGCCGATCCGCCCCAAGAAGTTCTTCCACACGGCGGGCAACTTCGCGGACCACCACAACGAGCTCGAGGCCGTCAATTGGTCGCACCCCGTGCACAAGGGCATCGTGTTCTTCCAGAACGTGGACGCGATCATCGGCCCCGATGACGACATCGTCTACCCCGACCACCTCACGAAGGAGATGGACTACGAGCTCGAGCTCGCCATCATCATCGGCAAGTCGGGAAAGTTCTTCGGTCCCGACGAGGCCGACGACTACATCGCGGGCTTCACGGTGTTCAACGACATCTCGGCGCGCGACATCCAGCGCAAGGAGATGGAGTCGGGCGTCTTCTCGTTCTCGAAGGCGATCGACACGTTCTGCCCCATCGGCCCGTGGATCGTCACGCGCGACGAGGTGCCCGACATGCACGAGCTGCCGATGCAGCTGCGCGTGAACGGCGAGGTGCGCCAGCAGGGCAACACGAACCAGACCCGCATCAAGTTCCCGCACCTGGTGGCCTACCACTCGCCGCAGATCTACAGCGCCGGCGACATCATCACGACCGGCACGATCTCGGGCGTCGCGGCGATCCAGGACAACCCGTTCGACTTCTACCTGAAGCCCGGCGACCAGATCGAGGCGGAGATCACCGGCATCGGGACGCTGCGCAACAAGGTCATCAGCTGGGAGGACCGCTACGGCGAGCCCGCCCCGCAGCGGGTCGACTGGTGAGGCTCGCGAACCTCGCCGGTCGCGCGGTCGTCGTCATCGGCGACCGCGCGGTCGACGTCGAGCAGGCATCGCGTGGGCGCTTCGGCCCCGATCCGCAGGCGCTGTTCGGCGACTGGCAGGCGTTCGCGGAATGGGCGGCGACGATTCCGGATGCCGCCGCTGCAGCATCCGTCGCCCTCGAGGCGACCGAACTCGGCGCACCCGTGCCTCGCCCGCGACAGGTGTTCGCGATCGGGCTGAACTACGCCGAGCACGCCGCGGAGGCCGGATACCCGCCGGACTCGATTCCGGTCACGTTCACGAAGTTCCCGTCGTCGATCGTCGGCCCGAGTACGGTCGTCGAGCTCCCCGAGGGCAACGTCGACTGGGAGGTGGAGCTCGTCGTGGTGATCGGCCGTGAGGCCCACCGTGTCGACCGCGAGCACGCGTGGGAACACGTCGCCGGGCTCACGATCGGCCAGGACCTCTCGGAGCGCGTCACGCAGCTGCAGGGCGCGGCCCCGCAGTTCAGCCTCGGCAAGTCGTTCCCGGGCTTCGGGCCGACCGGCCCCTGGCTCGTGACGCCCGATGAGTTCGCCGACCGCGACGACCTCGCGATCTCCTGCGCGCTGTCGGGGGAGCCGATGCAGTCGTCGAGGACCTCGATGATGCTCTACGACGTGCCCGAGCTGCTGGTGCGGCTGTCGGCCGTGTGCCCGCTCCTGCCCGGCGACATCATCTTCTCGGGCACACCCTCCGGTATCGGCAACCGGCGCACGCCGCCGCGGTTCATCGGCGGGGACGATGTGCTCGTGAGCGAGATCGAGGGCATCGGCACGCTCACCACGCGGTTCACCGACGCGCGCTGACACCCGGTCACCGATGACAGTCGCGCCCTACGACCTCCGCGTCGAGTACCTCCGTGCCCCGATCGGCGTCGGCACGCGCAGCCCGCGCTTCTCGTGGTTCGTCGACCATGCGCGCGCGGCGTGCCAGCTCGAGGTGTCGACCGCGGACACGGTGGTCTGGGCGAGCGGCGAGATCCGGATCGCGGATGCTGCTCCCGTCGTCTACGCCGGCGAATCGCTGACCTCGAACACCGCGTACGAGTGGCGAGTGCGCAGCCGTGCCGCCGACGGCGAGTGGTCGGACTGGGCAGGTTCCACGTTCGAGACCTCGCTGCTGGACGCCGCCGACTGGGTCGCGCCCTGGATCGAACCCGTTCAGCAGGACGCGGTCGTCGAGCGGTGGAGCATCGTCGACTGGGTCCGGGGGCTCGGTCCCGACTCAGCGCCCGAGGATCGGCTCCGGCCCACGCAGCTGCTGCGGCAGCGGTTCGAGGTCGGTCCCGGTGCCGTGCGGGCGCGGCTGTTCTCCACAGCTCGCGGCGTGTACTCCGCGTTGATCAACGGGCGCCGCTCTGACGACCACGTGCTCGCACCGGGCTTCGACAGCTACGAGCATCGAGTGTCGTTCTCGTCGGCGGACGTGACAGCGTCGCTCGTCGAGGGTGAGAACATCCTCGCCGTTGCGCTGGCCGACGGCTGGTGGGCGGGCAGGATCGGCCTCACCGGATCGAGCGCGCAGTTCGGCGCGCGTACCTCGGCGATCTGGCAGCTGCATGTCGACTACGCCGACGGCACGACGCAGATCGTCACGTCGGGCGCCGACGTGCGCAGCGCGATCGGGCCGTGGACCTACGCGGACCTGTTCGTGGGCGAACGATTCGACCGGCGCGCGGTGCCTGCGGGCTGGGATCGGGCCGGCTTCGATGATGACGAATGGATGCCGGTGGCCGAGGCCGGCACGGATCACGCCGCCCTGACACCGTTCCGCGGCGAGCCGATCCGTCGCATCCTCGAGGTCCGCCCGGTGGCGCTCGTCGAGACCGCGCAGGGCACGATCGTCGACTTCGGGCAGGTGCTCGTCGGCCGCGTGCGGCTCCGTCTGCGCGACACGACGGCCGGACAGCGTGTGGCGATCGAGCACACCGAGACGCTCACGGCCGACGGCTCCTGGTTCGCCAACATCGTCGGGATCAACAAGGAGCAGACCGACGTGTTCGTGGCGGCCGGCGGCCCCGACGAGTGGGAGCCGGAGTTCACCTTCCACGGGTTCCGCTACGCGCGCGTCAGGGGCCTGACGACGGAGCTCGCGGTCGACGATGTCGTCGCCGTCGTGCTGGCAAGCGATCTGGAGCAGACCGGCTCGTTCGAGGCATCCGATCCCCGTCTCGACCGCCTTCATCAGAACGTCGTCTGGAGTCAGCGGGGCAACTTCCTGTCGGTGCCGACCGACTGTCCGCAGCGCGAGCGTGCGGGCTGGACGGGAGACATCCAGGCGTTCGTCGGCGCCGCGACGAACAACGCGCAGGTCGTGTCGTTCCTCGAGCGGTGGCTCGACAACCTGCGCGCCGACCAGCTGCCGGACGGCCGGATCCCGATCTTCTCGCCGCGCTCGCCGTTCGATGCCGAGGCCGCGGCGAAGGCGCACGGGATCGGCTCGATCGTGGCCGCTGCCGGATGGAGCGACGCGATCGCCATCGTGCCGTGGACCCTGTACGAGCGCACCGGCGATCGACGCGTGCTCGAGGAGAACCTCGACGCGATGCTGCGGTGGATCGAGTACCAGCGGGCGACGGCGGCGGCGGAGCTGCCCGAGTCCCTCGCGGGCGCCGACCTCGACGCGCCTCGCGTCCGCGCGCAGGCGCTGCTCTACAACTCCGGCGCGCAATTCGGCGATTGGCTGACCCCGAGCACGATGGAGGGGCGGCCGATGCACGAGGCAATCGGTATCGCTCCGGCCCTCACGGGCGAATACCTGGCGCCGATGTTCCAGGCCAACACGCTCACGATCGCGGCGCGCGCCGCCGCGGTCCTCGGGCGGGAGACGGAGGCTGCGGGCCTCGCCGAGCGGGCCGCCCAGGTGCGCATGGCCTTCGCCGCGGAGTACGTCGATGCCGACGGCGACCTGCCAGTGCGACTGCAGGGCGTGTACGTCGTCGCGCTCGCGTTCGACATGATCCCCGCCGAACTGCGCGCCCGCACCGCGGCGCGCCTCGGGGAACTGATCCGCGAGCGCGGGAACCGCCTCGACACCGGATTCCTGTCGACCCCCTATCTGCTGGACGTGCTGTGCGAGAACGAGTATGCCGACGTCGCCCGCGCGCTGCTGTGGCAGTCCGAGATGCCGTCGTGGCTCTACGAGGTCGACCGCGGGGCCACCACGATCTGGGAGGCATGGGACGCGATCTCACCCGACGGCCAGATCCGCCCGATGTCGCTCAACCACTACGCGCCGGGAAGCGTCGACGACTTCCTGTACCGCCAGGTCGCCGGCATCCGCTCCACTGCGCCCGGCTACCGCACCGCGGTGATCGCGCCCGACTTCGAGGCCGGGCTGGATCACGTGCGTGCGCACGTCGGAACGCCCTACGGACGACTGGCCGTGCACTGGTCTGTCGCCGGCGATGCGGCATCCGTGACCGTCGACGTGCCCCATGGCATGTCCGCCCGGCTCGCGATGTACCAGGGCGAGATCGCGCTGGAAGCCGGGCGCTCGCGCCACACGCTGCCTATCGGACGCCGCGCATCAGCTTCAGCACGGGTCTGACCGCGGCGAGCAGGGCGAGGCCGAGCACGATCGCGATCGCCCCGAGGACCGTGAAGTAAGGGACTTCGTCGTCGGGGTTGTAGAACCCGGCGAGCCAGCCGGCGATCGAAGTGCCGAGCGCCACCGAGAGGAAGAAGAGCGCGACCATCTGCGTGTGGAACTTCTCGGGGGCGAGCTTCGTGGTCACCGACAGGCCCACCGGCGAGAGCAGCAGCTCGGCGATGGTGAACACGAACAGGATGCCGACGATCGCCATGAGGGGGGTCGAGTTCGGGCCGCCGTTCGCCCACGGCAGGAACAGCAGGAACGCGATGCCCATGATGATCGACGCGAGGCCGAACTTGACGGGAGTGGAGGGCTGTCGGTCGCCGAGCTTGGTCCACAGGGCCGCGAACACTCCCGACAGGATGATGATGAAGATCGGGTTGATGGACTGGACGAATGACGGCGGCAGTGTCACCCCGAAGATCGTCCGGTCGAGCTGCTTGTCGGAGTAGATCGTCAGCACCGTGAACTGCTGCTGGTACAGCGACCAGAACCCGACGCTCACCAGGAACAGCGGGATGAAGCCGAACACGCGGGACCGCTCATCGGCCGAGATGGCTCTCGAGCGCAGGATGACGACGAAGTAGGCGACTGCCGCGACGGCGGTGACCACGATGACCACCTGGGCGAGGTTGTCGGCGCGGATCACCTGGACGAGCACGAGCACCGCGATCACGACCAGCGCGCCGGCCGCGATCCCGATCCACAGACCGTACCGGTTTCGAGGGAGAGGGTTCGCGACGACGCTCGCCTGAGCAGGCAGCCCGCGCCGCCCGATGGAGTATTGGATGAGGCCGGCGGCCATGCCGATCGCCGCGAGCAGGAAGCCCGCGTGGAAGCCCCACGTCACCTGCGCCCAGCCGGTCAGGATCGGCCCGAGGAAGGCGCCGAGGTTGATTCCGAGGTAGAACAGCGAGAAGCCGGCGTCGCGTCGCACGTCGCGGGGGGCGTAGAGCGTGCCGACGACGGCGGTCGCATTGGCCTTCAGCCCGCCCGATCCCACCGCGACGAGGATGAGGCCGATGCTGAGCCCCCAGTTGCCGGGGAGCAGCGAGAGCGCGATGTGCCCGCCCATGATGACGATCGCGCTGTAGAACAGCACCCGCTCCGAGCCGAGCAGGCGGTCGGCGACCCAGGCGCCGAGGATCGTGGAGAGGTAGACCGTGCCGCCGTAGGCGCCGACGATGCCGGTGGCGATGACCTCCGGCATCCCGAGCCCGCCCTGGGCAACGGAGTAGTACATGTAGAGGAGCAGGATCCCCTGCATGCCGTAGAAGCTGAACCGCTCCCACATCTCCACGAAGAAGATGTGCACGAGCGACCACGGCTGCCCGAAGAACCGCGTGTCGTGGTCGCTCTCCGTGGCCGTGGTGCCTGCGGAATCCGTTCCGCTCGCTGCGGCGACCGTGCCGGTGCGCGTGGCGTCGGCTGCGGCGGTGGCGCCGTCGGGCGGACCTACCGGGACCTGATCGGGCTCCCCTCGGCTCGGATCGTCACCCTGGAAACCCTGCCCACGCCCGTCCATGCGCCTGCTCCCGTCGCCCCGGTAGACGTCAGGCTAGCGACGGGTCGCGCGGCCGCGATAGACCCCGGGGTGAACGCCCTAGTCTGAGCGGGGGCTCACAGAACGGCGCGCACATGCGGATCGGCATCATCGGCGGCGGCGCCGCGGGGCTCGCGGCCGCGTGGCTGCTCGAGCACGACCACGACGTCACGCTGTTCGAGAAGGACGACCGGTTCGGCGGCCACGCGCACACCCTCGACGTCGAGGTCGACGGCCAGGCGCTCCGCATCGACGCCGGGTTCCAGTTCTTCGCGCGCAGCGCCGCCTACGCGAGGTTCAACCGGCTGCTGGACGCGCTCGAGGTGCCGCGCACGACGTACCCGGCGACGCTCACGGTGTCGCACATCGACGGCGCACGGCCCGTCGCGATGCCGCCCTTCCGGCGCGGCCGGCCGGTGTGGTCGTCGCTCACACCGCGGGCGATCGACCATCTGCTGCGCTTCCGTGCGTTCCTGTCGCGCGTGCCGGCGTTCCTCGCCGAGCACGACACGACCGTGACGATCGCGGAGTACGTCGAGCGCGAGCGGCTGCCGAAGGCGTTCGTCGACGACTTCCTCTTCCCGCTGCTGCTCGCGTTCTGGTGCGTCGACCTCGCCGACTTCCGCCGGTTCGCCGCCTACAACGCGCTGTACTACCTGGGGGCGAACCTTCCACGCGGGCTGACGCCGCCCGACCAGAGCGAGATCCCGGGCGGGCTCCGCGTCTACGTCGACGCCCTCGTCGCCTCGCTCGAGCACGCGAACCTGCGCACCAGCGCGCCGGTCGAGTCCGTCACGCGGGATGCCGACGGCACGTTGCTCGTCGAGGTCGCCGGGGCGCAGCATCCGTTCGACCATCTCGTGTTCGCGTGCGACGCGGCGACCGCGCACGATCTGCTGGTGCCGCTGCCGGAGTTCGCCGAGGTGACCTCGCAGCTCGCGCGCTTCGGGTACTTCGACACGACGATCGCGATCCACGGCGACCGGCGGCTGATGCCGCGCGACGAGCGCGCGTGGTCGGTCGTGAACGTGCGGACGGATGCTGCGCACAGCTCGCTCTCGATCTGGAGCCCCTCGCGCGGGGTCGACGTCTTCAAGAGCTGGGTGACGTACGACGACGAGCTGCCGCAGCCGCTCTACGCGACGGCGACCTACCGGCACGGCCTCATCGACACCGGGTACTTCGACGCGCAGCGACGGCTGCGCCCGCTGCAGGGGCGGCACGGGGTGTCGCTCGCGGGGCTCTACACCGCCGACGCCGACTCGCACGAGAGCGCGATCCTCTCTGCGGTCGCGGTCGCCGAGCGGCTCGCGCCGGACTCGGCGCGGCTCGCGCGCTTGCGCGGCTGAGGTCCCGGATCACTCCGGGAGCGACGGATGCCGCTCCTGGGGCGCGCGGTGGCGCGGGATGAACAGCGCCACCACGAGCGCGACGATCGCCGCGGTCCCGCCGAGGATCAGCGACAGGGTGAAGCCGGTCGTCGTCGGCACGGGCACTCCCTCGAAGTCGACGGTGTAGGTGGCGAGCACCGCGCCGACGACGGCGGCGGCGGTGCTGGTGCCGAGGGACCGGAACAGCGCGTTGAGGCCGTTCGAGGCTCCGGTCTCGCTCTGCGGCACGGAGCGCATGATGAGCATGGGCATCGAGGCGTATCCGAAGCCGATCCCGGCGCCGATGAGGATGTTCGCGACGAGGATGTGCCACACCTCGGACGAGAACAGCAGCGTGAAGCCGTATGCGGCGATCAGCGAGATCGCGCCGAGCAGCAGCAGGAGCTTGGGACCGGTGCGGAACGCGATGCGTCCTGCGATCGGCGACAGCAGCATCATCACGAGTCCCGAGGGCATGACGATGAGGCTGGCGACCAGCAGCGACAGCCCGAAACCGGCGCCGGTCGCCACCGGCAGCTCCAGCATCTGCGGGTAGACGACGTTCGAAGCGAAGAGCGAGAAGCCCATGGCCACCGAGGCGATGTTGGTGAGCAGCACCGCGGGGCGGGCGGCGACCCGCAGGTCGAGCAGCGGCTCGTCGATGCGCAGCTCGTACCATCCCCACACCAGCAGCACGGCGAGTCCGCCGAGCCCGCAGGCGAGCACGGGGGCCGACCCCCAGCCCCACTCGTTGCCGCGCGAGATCGCAAGCAGGATGCCGATGAGGCCCACGGCGAGCCCCGCTGCGCCGAGGTAGTCGAACCGGCCTGCGGTGCGCAGGACGCTGACCGGGACGATCCACAGCACCAGGCCGAACACGATCACCCCGAGACCGGCGGCCATCCAGAACAGCAGGTGCCAGTCGCTGCGCTCGGTGATGAGCGCGCTGATGGGCAGACCGAGCGCGCC
This sequence comes from Microbacterium trichothecenolyticum, assembly GCF_000956465.1. Lineage (GTDB taxonomy): Bacteria > Actinomycetota > Actinomycetes > Actinomycetales > Microbacteriaceae > Microbacterium > Microbacterium trichothecenolyticum. The sequence continues at coordinate 118,418 of NZ_JYJA01000033.1, read as the reverse complement.
GCCGACGCCGAGCGTCGCGCTCATGAAGGCGATCGCCGAGTCGACGCGGTCCTCGTGGAGGACGTCTCGCATGATCGAGATGCCGAGCGGCACGACGCCGACGATGGCGCCCTGCAGCGTGCGCCCGACGATGATCCCGACGATGCCGGGCGACAGCGCCGCGACGACGGAGCCGGCGACCATGACCGCGACCAGGACGAGCACGATGCGCCGCTTGCCGTACATGTCGCCCAGACGCCCCGAGATCGGGGTGATCACGGCCGCGGCGAGAAGCGTCGACGTGACGACCCACGCGGTGTCGTCGCGGCTGGCGTTCAGCAGCTCGGGCAGCTTGGACTGGATCGGCACCATGAGGGTGAACATGAACGACGAGCACAGGCCGGCGATCGCGAGAACCGCGACGATGGCGCCCTGGCTCGGCATCCGGGTGAGTCTTCTTCTCGCGTCCTCGTCACCCGTGCCCATCAGTTCAGGTTATCGGGGGCTGCGAGCACCCGGCTCCGCGGGTTGCGCTGCAGAACTCCCTCGATGCCGCGTCCGGGCAGCGGCATCGCGCGGGGTTCCGCGATGCACGGGCCGGACCGGAGGAGTTCTGCCGGGCCTGCGGGTGCAGACTTAGGGCATGGCCGAGATACCGACGCCGCCCGGCATCGACATCCGCTTCCTCGACACCGTCGAGGAAGTGCACCGCGCATCCGCCGTGCTCGCCGAGGTGTGGGGCGGCGACCGGGGCGGAATGCCGCCGAACCTGCTGCGCGCCCTCGCCCACGCCGGCAACTATGCCGTGGGCCTGTACGACGAGGACCGCATGATCGGGGCCTCCGTCGCGTTCTTCGCGGAGCCTGCCGCGCGCTCGATGCACAGCCACATCACCGGCGTCCTCGCCGACCACCAGTCGCAGGGGCTCGGCCGCGTGCTGAAGCGGCATCAGCAGGAGTGGGCCCTGGCGCGGGGCGTCGGCCACATCACCTGGACGTTCGACCCGCTCGTCGCCCGCAACGCCCACTTCAACCTGCGTGTGCTCGGCACGCGGGTCACCGAATACCTCGTGAACCACTACGGCCCGATGGACGACGGCGTCAACCGCGGCGACGAGACCGACCGCATCATGGTGTCGTGGGCGCTCGCCGCGCCGCCGGTGCCCACCCCCGACGACGAGCGCGTGGCCGTGTCGGTCGAGATCCCCCGCGACATCGAGACCCTCCGCCGCGAGACGCCGGTGGATGCCGCGGTCTGGCGCACGCGCGTGCGCGAGCAGCTCGTGGCGCACCTCGCCGAGGGCCTCGTCATCGGCGGCTTCGACGACGCGCGGGGGTACCTGCTGGTTCGGCCCTGACGGCGGTCATCGCCCCGCCGGGTGGAAGGCGCGGCCCCGAGCTTCGGAGAAACGGCCGGATGTCGGAGGGATTCTGCCGTGAGTGAGCGGAAACCCTGCCATTCTCCGAATTCCGGATGGGCAGCGGATGCTGCGCGCCTACGCTGACCGCATGCCCGACTACCGCGCCCACTTCGACTTCGACATCCGCTTCGCCAACGGGGGCGGCCTCGCCGGCAGCGGGTTCCGGCTCGACCTGCCGGGCGCCCACGCCACCGAGGACGAGATCGCCCGGCTGCTGATCGCCCACCTCGGGCTGGCCCTCGTGGACGAGGTCGAGCTGCGGGGCGTCCGCATCGTCGAGGAGGCGCACCGCGGCAGCAGGGGAGTGGATGCCCCGTCCCCGGCCGCCGGCGGGACGCGCGTGGTCGATCTCAGCCACCCGATCCGCGCCGGGCTCGTGACCTATCCCGGCCTTCCCGCGCCTACCATCACGCCGCATCTCACGCGCGAGGACTCGCGCGCCCGCTACGCGCCGGGCACGGAGTTCGCGATGGACATCATCCACATGATCGGCAACACCGGCACCTACCTCGATTCGCCGTTCCACCGATACGCCGACGGCAGCGACCTGGCCGGCCTCGACCTGTCGTCGCTCGTGGGCCTGCGCGCCGAGGTGTTCCACCTCGAGGACGCGTGGGATGTCTCGCGCCGAGGCATCCGTTCCGCCACGCTCGCCGATCGTGACGTGCGCGGCGCGGCCGTCCTGCTGCACACCGGCTGGGACGGGTGGTTCGGGCAGCCGGAGTACGGGGAAGGGGCGCCGTTCCTCACGGGCGAGGCCGCACAGTGGCTCATCGACGCCGGGGCGGTGCTCGTGGGCATCGACTCGGTGAACATCGACGACACCGAGTCGGGCGGCGAGCGCCCGGCGCACTCGCTGCTGCTGGGGGCGGGCGTGCACGTCGTCGAGCACCTCACGAACCTCGGCGCCCTGCCGCCGCGCGGCGCCCGGTTCACGGCTGCGCCGCCCGCCGTGGAGGGGTTCGGCACGTTCCCGGTGCGCGCCTTCGCCGAGGTCCCCGCCTGACCCCCGGACCGATCGCCGAATCCCCGTCGCCGCGCCCATCCCACGCGGGCAGATCACCGACGCCGATGTCGCAACCCCCTCGTACCGTGGGGGTCATGGACGGGTACGCAGGTGTACCGATCAGCTCGACGGCCGACCGGACGGCCTTCGAAGAGCTCGCCCTCGCGACGCGGCGGGTGATGTATCAGCGCACCTCGCACCATCTCCTCTCCTTCGAACGAGGAGGAATCATGCGCGAGCACATCGAGACCCTGATCGTCGCTATGAGCGACGCGCTGCGGGGAACGGCGCACCACACGGCGCCGGCAGAACCGCGTCGCCGGCGGCCGCGGGTCGCCCGGTCCACCTACGTCCCGGTCCTCCGGGACGCCGCGACCGCGCGCTTCGCGCACTGACCGCCTCGCTCTGTCGCCGGCCGGGCGTACGCTGAGCGCATGCCCATCGCCCGGCCGGCGGCATCCGTCACCCTCGAAGGATTCGAGCTGCGGGTGCTGCATCTGCCGCTCGTCGCACCGTTCACCACGTCGTTCGGCACCGAGACGGTGCGTGAGGTCATCGTCGTCCGCGCGCTGACCGCCGACGGCGACGGCTGGGGCGAGATCGTCACGCAGGCCGACCCGCTGTACTCGAGCGAGTACACGCAGGGCGCATGGGATGTCGCGCTGCGCTTCCTGGCCCCGGCTCTGCTCGACCGCGGGCGGCTCGCACCCGAGGAGGTCGCGGGCGTGCTCGAGCCTTTCAAGGGCCATCGCATGGCCAAGGCCGGGCTCGAGCTGGCCGTGCTCGACGCGGCGCTGCGGGCCGAGGGGCGCAGCTTCGCCGAGTACGCCGGGGCGGTGCGCGACCGCGTGCCGAGCGGGGTGTCGGTCGGAATCCAGGGCGACCCCGCGGCGCTCGTCGAGACCGTGCGCGGGTACCTCGACGAGGGCTACGTCCGCATCAAGATCAAGATCAAGCCCGGCCGCGACGTCGGCGACACGGCCGCCGTGCGCGACGCCTTCGGCGCGATCCCGCTGCAGGTCGACGCGAACTCCGCCTTCACGATGGCGGATGCCGACACCCTCGCCGAGCTCGACCGCTTCGACCTGCTCCTCATCGAGCAGCCGCTGCAGGAGGACGACCTCGTCGACCACGCGACGCTGGCCCGGCGCCTGCGCACCCCCATATGCCTCGACGAGTCCATCGTGTCCGACAAGGCCGCGGCCGATGCGCTCGCGCTGGGCTCGGCATCCGTCATCAACATCAAGGCCGGCCGGGTCGGCGGCTACCTCGAAGCGGTGCGCATCCACGATCGGTGCGTCGAGGCCGGGGTGCCGGTGTGGTGCGGCGGCATGCTCGAGACCGGCATCGGGCGGGCCGCGAACGCCGCGCTCGCCGCCCTCCCCGGATTCACCCTGCCCGGCGATGTGTCGGCCTCCAGCCGCTTCTACACGCGCGACATCGTCACCGAACCCGCCGTGCTCGAAGACGGGCATGTGCGCGTGCCGATCGGCCACGGCCTCGGCGTCGACATCGACCCGGTGGCGCTCGAGGACTTCACCGTCGCGCGCGAGACGCTGACGCGGTAGGCCGATGCGGACCCCGTCGCGACGGCGTCCCCGCCTCGGGGTGGTCGCGCTCGCGGGTGCGCTGGCGCTGACCGGGTGCGCCGCGACGGCCCGCACCCCCGAGCCTGCGCCGACGCTGCCGGCCGGGGTCGTCGTCGAGCTCCAGCAGCTGCGCTCGGACGTCGCCGGCCGGCAGGCCCAGGTTCATCTCGAGAACGGCGGCGACGCGCCGCTCACGGTGGCGGAGGTCCGCGTCGAAGACGAACGGCTCGCCGGCCCCGCGGTCCGCGTGATCGGCGGCCGCGTCAGCACCGTGGCGCCCGGGGGAGCCGTCGACATCCGCGTGCAGCTCCCGCCCGTCGACTGCACGGCGCCCGACGACGGCGAAGTCCACGTCGTCCTCGAACTGACCGGTGACTCCGCGTCGACCGAGGTGACGGCATCCGCTCCCGACCCCCTCGGGTTCCTGGCGGAGCTGCACGCCCGCGAGTGCCTGCTGGAGCGGGTGAGGGATGCCGCCGCCCTCTCGTTCACCGGATTCGAGCCCTCCGCACCCGGCGCGCCTGCGGCGCTCGAGCTCACGGTCAGCCCGACCGGCGACGCGGCGGTCACGATCGAGGGCATCGGACGGACGAATCTGATCGACTTCGCCGGCGCCGCCTCCGAGGAGGTCCATGCGCTCGACGTCGAGGTCACCGAGGGAGAATCGGAGCCGATCGTGGTGCAGATTCCGATCGTGCCCTTCCGGTGCGACCCGCACGCCGTCCAGGAAGACAAGCGCGGCACGATCTTCGACCTGGCCGTCGGGCTCGAGGGCGAGTCCGGCTCTGTCGAGCTGTTCGTCGGCGAGGAGATGCGCGGCCGCATCCTGACGTGGGTCGCCGCCTGGTGCGGCTTCGGCGGCTGACCCCGACGTCGAAACGCCCTGGGCCGGGCGCAGAACGCGAGACGGCCGGCCGCCCGAAGGCGACCGGCCGCATCCCGGCGCTCGGCTACTTCACCGTGACCGTGATCGCCTGGGAGCTGGTGGCTCCGGCGGCGTTGGCGAACTCGGCGACGTAGGTGTACGTGCCGGGCGCGCGTCCTGCGACGGCGGTCTTCGCCTGCTGCGCGTTCGGGGAGGCGGCGATGAGCGACTGCTGGTCGATCACCACACCGTTCTCGAACAGACGGTAGGCGGTGGCGTTGGTGCCCCACCACAGGTTGGCCGTGACGGTGTAGTTGCCGTCCTTGTCCCAGTTGTCGTGCGAGAGGGCGGGTGCCGCGGGTGCGGCGTCCTTCACCTTCACCGTGACCGAGGTGGTCGCGGTGGTGCCCTTCGCGTTGATGAGCTCGCCCGTGTACACGTAGGTGCCGTTGGGCTTGCCCGACACGTCGACCGTCGACAGCTGCGCCTTCGGCGAGTTCGCGTCGAGCAGCTTCGTCGCGACGAGCGTGCCGTTCTCGTACAGCTTGTACACCGCGCCGTTGACCCCCGACCAGAGGTTCATCGACACCGTGAACGTGCCGTCGTGCAGACCGTCCTCCCAGCCGGAGTTCGTCGACAGCACACCGCGGCCGGGCTTCGCCGTCGCGCCCTCGTCGTCGAACACCAGCAGCTGCACCGACGCGGCCGTGACGAGGCCGTCGTGGTTCACCGCGTTCACGGTGAGGGTGTGCACGCCCACCTTGTCGTCGAGCCTGATGACCTGGCCCGGCGCGACGGGGGCGCCGTCGAACGCGATGTCGAGGCCTCGCACGCCCGACTCGGGATCGTCAGCGCTCACCCCCACCGAGAACGTCGCCGTGCTCGGCAGCAGCGTGCCGTCCGCCGGGACTCCCGACAGCACCGGCGCGGTGGTGTCGGTCGCCCCCGTCGGGTCACCGGTGACCGCGATGCGCGGCGCCGGCGGGGTGGTCATGCTGTCGCCGAGGAAGAAGCTCGTCTGCGGCGGCTGGTTGTAGCCGGTGTTCTGCCACGCGACCGACAGTCGGTAGACCGGGTCGTGCATCAGCGTGCGGATGCGCAGGTCGGTCTCGTCGGTGGTCGAGTAGATCCGCAGCTCGCTCGAGTCTGCCGAGCGCCACGCGATCTCCTCACGCCAGTCGCCGAACAGGTCGGCCTGCAGGTTCGGCGTTCCCTTCGTGTCGTTGTTCGTCAGCGCACCGTCGGCTGTGAGGATCCGGTCGGCCTTCTCGGTCTCCCAGTTCCATTTCGACACCGTGGGCACGCCGGTGCGAGTCGCGTCGGTCCAGTCGTGGTCGACGATCTCGCGGAGCGGGTCGCCGTCGAACCAGGCGAGGAAGTTCGCCGCCGGGATCTTCTCGGCGATGAGCTCGCCCGTGGACGACTTCAGCTGTCCGACCGGAGAGTTCCATGCGGCGTCGCCGCCGATGGCCCACCCCTCGGCCCCTTCGTAGCGCGGGTCGATGTCGCCCGACGCAGCGCGGCCGGTGTCCTTGACCGCGGGGATCGACCACAGCACCTCGCCCGTGCGGGCATCGCGCATGGTCGCGCCGAGGTTGCCGGAGTTCGCCATGTCCTCGTGGGCCGCGAAGACCTCGAGGCCCGGGTTCGTGGGCACGAGATCCGACACGTGGAGGGCGTCGCCGTGGCCGAGGCCGGTCGAGTACAGCAGCTCCCCGTCGTCGTCGACCGTCGCCGAGCCGTAGACGATCTCGTCTTTGGCGTCGCCGTCCACGTCGGCTACCGAGAGGTTGTGGTTGCCCATCCCGTAGAAGCCCTCGCTGCCTTCGTCGTTCGAGTCGAGCACCCAACGCTGGGTGAGCTGCGACCCGTCGAAGTCGTACGCCGCCATCACCGCGCGGGTGTAGTACCCGCGACTGAAGACCGCGCTCGGGTGCTCACCGTCGAGGTACGCCGTCGCCGCCAGGAACCGGTCGACCCGGTTGCCGTAGGCGTCGCCCCACGCTCCGACGTCACCGCGGGCGGGCACGTAGTCCACCGTGTCGATTGCGGCACCGGTCAGGCCGTTGAACACCGTGAGGTACTCCGGCCCGCTCAGCACGTATCCCGAGCTGTTGCGGTGATCGGCGCTGGCGTTGCCGATCGGCTGGCCCACGCCGTCGATCGTGCCGTCGCCGGTCTTCATCATGACCTCGGCCCGCCCGTCGCCGTCGTAGTCGTACACCTGGAATTGCGTGTAGTGCGCGCCGGCCCGGATGTTGACGCCGAGATCGATGCGCCACAGCCGCGTGCCGTCCAGGCGATAGGCATCGAGGTAGACGTTGCCCGTGTAGCCGGCCTGGGAGTTGTCGCGCGAGTTGGACGGGTCCCACTTCACGAGCAGCTCGTGCTGACCGTCGCCGTCCACGTCGCCGACGCTCATGTCGTTCGCGCGATACGAGTACGGCTGGCCGTCCTTGCTGTACGCGTCGGCCGGCTTGTCGAGCGGCACCGACCGGTACGCGCCGGTCTGCACGCCGAACGAGTCCGTCTCCGTGGTCTCCACTCCGTCCAGCACCTTGGTGATGAAGTAGACGGATGCCTCGCCCCCGGCCTCGTCGAGATAGTTCGTCGAGTCCGTGAGCGGCGCCGAAGTGACCCGCTTCCCGTCACGGTAGACGTGGAAGGCCACGCTGTCGGGGTCGGTGCCGAGCATGCGCCACGACACCAGGTTGCCGGCATCCGTCGACACCGCCGCCGGGGCGCGGTCGAGGTACTCGGCCTGTCGCTGCAGCACGGTGACGGCGTCCGTCGACAGCTGCGCCGATGCCGCACCCGCGCCGCCGGCGTTCACTGCGACCACCGTGTAGAAGTACGGGATCGTGGTGAGGACCTCGGTGTCGGTGTAGCGGCTCGCGTCGGCCACACCGACCAGTTCGCCGCGTTCGCCCTCCACCTCGGAGCGGAACACCAGGTAGTACAGCGCACCCAGCGGCTGCGCCCACGAGAACTCCACCGAGCGCTTCTCGATGCTCTCCACGGCGAGCCCCGCCGGCGCTGCCGGCGGGGTCACGTCGGCGTCGACGAACGAGACCTCGACCGTCGCCGACGGCACCGACTCGAGCTTCGTCTGGTCGACGGCGGTCACGTGGTACGCGTAATCGAGCCCGACCCGAGCCGTCGTGTCGACGAACGCGGGCTCGTCCACCGCAGCGACGAGCACCGGCTCGGCGTCGAACGGCGACTTGCGGTAGACGTTCCACGTCAGACCCGGCTCGGCGTCCCACGCCAGCGACACGCTCGGTGCCGTCGGGTCGGCGTTCACGTCTGTGACCTCGAGGCCCACCGGCCCGAGCAGGATCGGCGTGATCTCCAGGCCATTGAGGCGCGTGCCCGCCGCGGCGCCGTAGGCCTCGACGTCGAGCCGGCCGTCGGTGACCAGGAACGGCCCGCGCAGGGTCGAGTTGACGCTGCCGGTCCCGGCGTTGCCGGTGCCCGCCTCCTTGCCTTCGATGCGGAAGCTCGTGCGCGTCGACCCGATCCAGTCGCCCGAGTAGGTCTTCACCGAGTACGTGCCGTTCGGCACGTCCAGGGCGAAGGTCGAGCCGTCGCCCGGGAGCACGAAGTCGCGCACCAGGTCGTTCGAGCCGGTCGCGGGGCCGCGGTCACGGCCGGCGTTCGCGGCCAGGGCATTGAGGAAGCCGTACCCGCGCTCGGCCGTGTACGCCGTGTTCGGGTTCACCTCGGTGTAGCCCGCCATGAGGGGGTTGCCCGCCAGCTGGAAGTCGTACTTGTACACCGCCTGCTTCGTGGTGAAGGTCACGGCGGCGCTCGGTGCGGACTCGCCGCGGCCGTTCACCGCGACGACGCGGTACCGGTACCCGGTGCCCTCGGCGAGGCCCTGCACGATCGAGCTCGTCTGCGTCACCATGCCCACGAGCGTCCACTCGGGGGCGGTGTCGGCCACGGCCTGACGGTAGATCTTGTAGATGTCTGCCGTCGGCGAGGCATCCCACTGCAGCGTCGCGCCGCCGTTGCTGATCGCTCCCGCGACGACATTCTGCGGTGCGACGGGCACCTCGGCAGGCGGCTCGATGTCGGAGACCTTCGCGGCGAGCGGCGTGTCCAGTCCTGCGACATCCTGCGCGATGAGCCTGGCCATCTGGATCGCGCCGTACTCCTGGAAGTGCGTGTCGTCGACGATGCCGGCGGGCCGGTTCGGGAAGATGCCCGGATCGACGTGCAGGAACACGGCCTTCGCCGCCTCCGGCCCGATCTCGTCCAGGTACGCGCGGCTGGACGCCGACAGGTCGACGAGCAGCACGTCCTCCTCGGCGGCGAGCTCCTTCATCTTGTCGACGTACTCGGGGAAGCTCACGTTGAACAGGCCCGTAGCCGCGTCGAAGCTCCGCCGCGAGACGGGCGTGACCAGGATCGGCGTCGCTCCGCGCTGACGCGCACCGTCGACGTAGACCCGCAGGTACTCCTTGTAGTCCGCGGGACTGGCGTAGCGGTCGTCGACGCCCTGGGTTGCGTCGTTGTGCCCGAACTGCACGAACAGGTAGTCGCCGGGACGGATGCTGCGCAGCACCTCGTCGAGACGGCCCTGCGTGATGAAGTTCTTCGACGAGCGGCCGCCGATGGCGTGGTTGGCGAAGGCGATGTCGTCGGCGAAGAACCGGTCGATCATCTGGCCCCAGCCGGCCTGCGGCGCGTAGGCGATCGGGTCGTAGGTCTGCACCGTCGAGTCGCCCGTGATGAACGCCGTCGAGATGGCCCCGGCGACGCGCGCCGGCAGGCGGGTGATCGTCACGGCGTTGACGGCGGGGGCATCGCCCGCGAACTGCAGCGTCAGCGCGCCGTCCACGAGGGCGATCGTGAACGACATGTCGAGGAACGCGCCCGCGGCCTGCGGGTTCGCCAGCACCTTCGCGATGCTCTCGGCGGTGACGGTCGTGGTGGTTGCGGCCTGCGCATCGCCCGAGACGAGGCGCACCGAGTAGTCGCCGGCGCCGAGGTCGACCTGGAAGGTCGAGCCGGCCGCCGCGACGAAGTCGCCGCGCAGCGCGTCCGAGCCGCCGCGGTCGACGTCGGGCGTCGGCGAGGTCGGCGCGGTCGAGAAGCCGTAGCCCCACTCCGGGTCGTACGCGGTCGCCGACGTCACCGAGAGGGCGCCCTCTGCCACCTGGCCGGGGCCGAAGTCGAAGGTCACGACGTCGCCCGCCGGCAGCGGCGCCGGGGCGGTGTAGACGGTGGAGGTCACCGTTGCCGAAGTCTGCGAGGCGCCGGCCTGGTTGCGCGCCGCGACCCGGTAGGTCCACTGCTGCGCCGTGTCGGCAGCATCCGTGTAACCGGGTGTGGTGACCGTCGCGAGCACGGAGAACGCGCCGTCGGCGCCGGCGCGCTCGACGACGTACTGGTCGCCGTTCGCAACAGCCGACCATGTCAGCACGACGGCGTCGCGCGTGACCTGTGTGACGGCGAGGTCGCCGGGCGCCTCAGGGGCGACGAGCTCGGGGATCACCCCCGATCGCACCTCTGCGGACGGCGCCGAGGCGACGCCGTCGTCGTTCACCGCCACGACCGCGTAGGCGTACGCCCGGCCCTCCCGGACCGATGCGTCGGCGTAGGCGGGTTCGGTGGCCTCGGCGATCTGCGTGAACCCGCCCGTGGTGTCGTTCACGACGTCGGCGCGGAGCACCTGGTACTTCGTGGCGCCGTCCACGGCGGTCCAGGTCAGGTCGACGCCGTTCCACGCGATGCGGGTCGCGGCGAGGTCGGCCGGGGCATCGGGCACGATCGGCGCCACGACGAGGCCGTTGACATACGCGCCGAGCCCCGAGCCGGTGAAGCCGACCGTGAGCTGGCCGTCGGTGACGGCGGCGGTGAACGTCGCGGTGGTGTTGAGTCCGCGCGCCGAGGTCATGCGGGTCTGGCCGACGCCCTCGAGGGTCACGGTGGCGTTGGTCCCGGATGCCGTGCTCAGGCCGTCGCCGATGGTCACGGTGACCTCGTAGTCGCCCTCGGGCAGCCCGTCGAGCTGGAAGCCCCAGTTCGTGCCGGCGACGAAGTCGTCTTCCATCGGGCCCGCGGGGGAGCCGTCGGTGCTGCGGTCGCGGTCGAAGAGTGTGACGCCCTCGGGCACAGTGATGCCCCAGCCCGCCGCGGCGGTGTACAGCGATGTCGGGCGTACCTGCTGCCAGCCCTCGGCGACGGCGCTCGTCGCGGTGCCGAAGTCGAAGCGCCATGCTCCGTCGTCGGCCGGGGGAAGCAGAGCCGCGGCAGGGGTCGCGGTGATGAGAGCCGCGACCACGGCGGTGGCGCCGGCGATCGCGGTGAGTCGAAGCCCGCGGCGGGGTGCGCGGGCCGCGGGGGCGTGTTCTGCGGGTCGCGTCGCGCCGTCGGCGCGTGCGGACACGTGGGGCACGGTTCCTCCTGTTGTCAGCATCGGCAAAGGATGACGGCGCACGCCGCGGCATCGCGGCATCCGGCGTCGTGAACCGGGCGCGTACGGACTCGAGCCCTGTCCGGTGTGGACCGCGCTGGTGCCGCGGTCCGGCTTTGTTGTCGACCGCACGGAAAGCGTATTCCATCGCGAGTCGCTCGCAGTCTGGCACGCGTCCACGCGATCGGGCAAGAGATTTATGAAACGTTTTTACGAGTTGACCTGCACACCTTGCGCTTCCGACGTCCGGTGCCCTAGGGTTCCCGGCGAGCGTTTTCCCAAACCCCCGTCGCCGATGCGTATACGGACCGTGTCGGCGACGGGCTCGGCGTGCGCCCGTCGTTCCCGTCGCCGGCGCCCGGTGCTCGGTGCTCGGTGCCCGGTGCCCGGTGCCCGGCGTTGGTGCCCGGTGCCCGGTGCTCGTCGTTTGTCGTTCCTGTCGTCTGGGCCCGCGCTCGTCGTTTGTCGTTCCTGTCGCCCGGGCCCCGCGCTCGTCGTTTGTCGTTCCTGTCGCCCGGGCCCCGCGCTCGTCGTTTGTCGTTCCTGTCGTCGATTCCTGCTTTGGGGCGCAGACTCTCCGTTGGGGCGCACTTCTTGCGCCCCGACGGAGGAAACGCGCCCCAAACCCTGGCCGGGTGGGCCCGACGGAGGAAACGCGCCCCAAACCCTGGCCGGTTGCGGCCCAAACCCTGGCCGGGTGGGCCCGACGGAGGAAACGCGCCCCAAACCCTGGCCGGGTGGGCCCGACGGAGGAAACGCGCCCCAAACCCTGGCCGGGTGGGCCCGGCGGAGGAAACGCGCCCCAAACCCTGGCCGGGCGGGCCCGGCGGAGGAAACGCGCCCCAAACCCGCAAGACGCAGCGGACGGAACGCGCCCCAAACCCGCAAGACGCAGCGGACGGAACGCGCCCCAAACCCGCAAGACGCAACGGACGAAGCGCGCCCCAAGCCCGCAAGGCGCAACGGACGGAACGCGGCCCGAACCGCCGCCCGCGCCGGACGGGCGGCCCCGACCCGCGAGCCGAGTCAGACCGGCCGGACGAGCTGACGCGGGGTCTGCGTAGGCTGTGCGCATGGCTCAGAGCAGCGCCGCCCCCGACGATCCCCCCGCCGCATCGCGCGGCATCTCGCGCCGTACGCAGTCCGACATCTACCGCGCCGGGATCAGCGGCACGCGGCCCCGGGTGCCGGTCGACACCGACGCCCTCGAGGCCGCGGCGCGCAAGGCGCTCAGCGCCGAGGCTTTCGCCTACATCGCCGGGGGAGCGGGCGCCGAGCGCACTGTCGCTGCGAACCGCGCGGCGTTCGGCCGCTGGCAGGTGTGGCCGCGGCCGCTGCGGGACGTGTCGTCCCGCGACCTGTCGGTCGACTTCCTGGGCGTGAGGCGCCCGACGCCGCTGCTCCTCGCCCCGCTGGGCGTCATGGAGATGGCCCACGCCGACGCCGACCTCGCGGTTGCGCGGGCCGCGGCGTCCCTCGGCGTCCCGTACACGCTGTCGAACCAGGCCTCTTTCCCGATGGAGGCGGTGGCGGATGCCGCGCCCGGCGGCTCGCGGCTGTTCCAGCTCTACTGGTCGGCGTCCGACGACCTCAACGCGTCGCTGCTGCGCCGGGCCGAGGCATCCGGATGCGAAGGCGTCGTCGTGACGCTCGACACCCACCTGCTCGGATGGCGCACGCGCGATCTCGACCTGGCCTACCTGCCGTTCACGCGCGCGATGGGGATCGCCCAGTACACCAGCGACCCGGTCTTCCAGCAGCTGGTCCGCGAGCGCTCCCGCGGAGGGACGGATGCCTCTACACCGCCGCCGCCGGTCAAGGTGACCCCGAAAGCGGTCGCTGCAGGCGTTCGGATCGCGCGCAAGGGCGCGGCCCTCACAGGCACGAGCAGCGTGCGCGAGAACCTGCGCTCGCCGCTGCCGCGCGCCGCGGTGGAGACGTTCCTCGACGTGTTCTCGACGCCGGCGCTCACGTGGGACGACCTGGCGAAGGCCCGGCAGTGGACGTCGCTGCCGATCATCCTGAAAGGCATCGTGCACCCCGACGACGCGATCCGGGCGCTGGATGCCGGCGTCGACGGCATCTGGATCTCGAACCACGGCGGGCGTCAGATCGACCAGTCCGTGCCGACCCTCGAGGTCCTGCCCACGATCGCCGAGCGCGTCGCCGGGCGGGTGCCGATCGTCTTCGACTCGGGCGTGCGGCAGGGCTCCGACGTGTTCATCGCGCTCGCGCTCGGGGCGACGACCGTGGCCCTCGGGCGTCCCTACTCCTATGGCCTCGGCATCGCCGGCGGGGCGGGCGTGCGCGAGGTGGTGCGCAACGTGCTGGCCGAGCTCGACATCACGCTGGGGCTCTCGGGACACACCTCGATCGCGGAGGTCGGGCGCGGCGCGCTGCGTGAGGTCTGACGTCCCGCGTCACCGCGGCCTGCCGTCGCGGGTGAAGCCGAAGATCGGCGCCTCCCCGGCGAGCTCCCCGGCCGGGAGCGGCTCGTGCGCGACCGGCTGGTCGGGGTAACCGGGATACAGCAGGGCTGTCAGCTCCTCGGCGTCGCCGGCTGAGCAGGTGCTCGTCGCGCCGACGCCGATCGCGTCCGCCCGGCCCGCGCCCCCGCGGATCTCGATGGTGAGCTCGGCGACGCCGACCGTCGGATCTGACGCCTCGACAACCACCTCGCCGGTTGCGGCCGTCGTCGGTGCCGTCGCCTTCCACCCGCGTTCGTCGAGCCACGCGGCGAGGCGGTCCGCGGTCGTCGCCGCATCGGCGGCGAGCGTCCAGCCCTCGAACGTGGTCCGGTGCAGTGCGAACGCGTATCCGCTGTCGCAGTCCGCGGGCAGATCGCCGTACTCCTGAACCTGCCAGGTGCCGTCGGAGATGTGGACGAGCACGGTGGCGACCGCCTCCTTGAACACGAGGTTCGCCTGTCGCGCCGAGGCGTACAGCTCGTCCCCGTGCGGCTGCCCGCTCGCGCATCCGGGCAGTGCGAGAATCGCGAGCGCGGCGACCGCGAGCCACCGCGGGAGGTGTGCGGAGCGTCCCGCAGCGGGCTCGGTCACGGCGACCTCCGGTCCACGCGATCAGGCTATGCCGCAGAGCCGCCGCGGGGGAGGGTGCCGCTCGTCTGTGCGGGCAGTGCGCGGAGCCTTAGGCTTCTGCCATGCCCGCACGAAGCCGGCGCTCGCCCGCCGACAGCACTCCTCTCGCCTGGATCCGACCGCGCCTGCTCGCGGGTGCGGCGGTGCTGGTCGCCTCGGCCGTCTCGCTGACCGGCTGCTTCGGCGCCGACCCCGTGGTCGAGGAGTCAGGTGGCGGCGACTTCGCCGACGACGGGTGCACGAGCGTCGTCGTGGCGACCTCGTCCGAGAAGGTCAACATGCTCGACGCGCTGGCCGACGCCTTCAAGGAGTCGTCGCAGCACGAGCAGCTCGCCGAGTGCGCGACGATCCATCCGATCAACGTCTCGTCGGGCGACGCGACCCGGTTCCTCACGGCGGGCGGCGACTGGCCCGACGACGACACACGCCGCTGGCCCACGATGTGGTCCCCCGCGTCGACGGTGTGGACCGATCGGGTCGCGGCGGCAGCATCCGCCTCCCTCGTGGGCGAGCCCGCGTCGTTCACCCACACGCCGGTCGTGTTCGGGGTTCCCGAGACGATGGCGAAGGCGCTGGGCTGGCCCGGTGCCGAGATCGGCATCGCCGACTTCGAGGCGCTCTGCCAGGACCCCGCGGGCTGGGCGAGCGTCGGCAAGCCGCTGTGGGGCTCTTTCAAGATCTCGAAGACGAACCCCAACACCTCGACGACCGGGCTCTCGGCGATCCTGATGCAGTCGTACGAGGCATCCGGCAAGACCGCCGACCTCACCGCAGCCGACGTCGCTGCGGCCGCCGAGTTCTCGCGCGTGTTCGAGGAGTGCGTCATCCACTACGGCGACACCACCGGAAAGGTGCTGACGCGGCTCTACGACGAGACCCAGAACGGCGCCGGCGGCTCGGGATATGTCTCGGCGGTCGCGCTGGAGGAGACCTCGCTGCTCAACTACAACCAGGGCAACCCCGACTCGCACACCGTGCAGCCGGGTGAGACGCTGACGCCTCCGAAGGAGAAGCTGGTCGCGGTGTACCCGTCGGGCGGCTCGATGTGGTCCGACAATCCGATCACCGTGCTCGGCGCCGACTGGGTGACGCCCGAGCAGGCCGAGGCGGGCGCGGCGTTCGCCGCCTTCCTGCAGACCGACGCGGCGCAGAAGATCCTGCCCGAATACGGCTTCCGCCCGCTGGATGCCTCGGTGCCACTGGGCGACCTCTTCACGGCTGCTTACGGGGTCGATCCCGCCGGGCCTGCAGTCACGCTGCCGAAGCCGGCCGTCGACGTGGTGTCGGCCGCGATCGACCAATGGACGCAGATCCGCAAGCCCTCGTCGGTGCTCGAGGTGATCGACATCTCCGGCTCCATGGACGAGGCGATCGGTGACGGCCGCTCGAAGCTGGACGGCGCGATCGAGGGCGCGCAGGCGACCCTCGGCCACTTCCGTTCGTCGGACGAGGTCGGGGTGTGGGCGTTCACCACCGGCGTCGAGTCGGAGGCCGGGCAGAACATCGTCGTGCTGCGGGACGTCGAGCCGCTCGCGTCCGACCGCGAGTCCGTCGATTCGTCGCTGGACGACCTGCGCTTCGCTCACCGCGACGGCACCCCGCTGTACGACGCGATCGCCGCCGCCTACGACGAGATGATGGCGCGGGCGCAGCCCGGCCGCATCAACGCGATCGTGCTGCTGTCGGACGGCCAGGACACCGACTCCGAGATCTCGCTGGACTCGCTCGTCGCGAAGATCGGCGCGTCGTCGAAGGAGGGCGGCGACGACGCCCCGGTGCGCATCTTCCCGATCGCTTACGGCGAGGGCGCCGACACCGGCGCGCTGCAGCGCATCGCCGAGGCGACCGGCGGCCAGTGGTTCGACGCGTCCGACGCGGCGAAGATCGACCTCGTCTTCGCGTCCGTGATCAACAACTTCTGAACGGCGCAGGATGCCCCACGATCTCGGCCTGAACGCGACGGACGTCTACCTCGACGACGCCGTCGACGGGCTCGCGAGCAGCAACGTGTACGTCTCGAGCGACGTGTCCGGAGGGACGCAGCTCCAGCAGGAGCTCGATCAGCAGGTCACCGACGAGTCGATCGCGGTCGTCGTGTTCCCCGACAACGAGGCGTTCGACATGACCGGCCGAGAGATGGTGGCCTCGCTCGCCGGCCGAACCGACTACGACACGATCATCGTCGCGATCGGCGACGACCTCTCCGCAGGGTCGCACGTGCTGTCCACGGGCGAGGCGATGCGCATCGCGAACGAGGCCGAGTCCGCGGCCCCCGATCTCGACACCGCGATCGTGCAGACGGTCGAGGGCGTCATCGCGGCGTACCCGCCCGACTACGAGCCGAGCGCGGGCGGGGTCGACGGCGGCCTCATCGTCGGCGGTGCGCTCGGTCTCGTCGCGCTGGTCGCGGCGGGCGGTGCGCTGTGGGCGGTGCTCCGCCGGCGCGGGCGCGGCGGCACCCGGGGGCATCACGCCCCGCTTCCCGACACCGTGCGACCGCTCGTCGGGCGGCTGCGGGCGCTGAGCGGCGAGTACGCGGCGGCCGGGGCATCCGGAAATCGCGATGCCACCGACGTGGCGAGCGAGATCGTGACCGTCGCGAACAACACGACCGAACTCTTCGACCGCCTCGACCGCAAGGGCGACGAGGGCCAGCGGGCCACGGCCGCCGTCGAGTACGGCGAGACGCTGCGCAAGCTCACGGCGGCCCTCGACCGCGACTATCTGCTCGACATCCTGCAGCACCCCGATCTCTGGGATGACCCCGTCGACCGCGTTCGCGAGGTGCGCACCGCGCTGACGTCGTTCTCGACGGAGCTCATCGAGAACATCAAGCAGGTCAACGCCCGCCGGGGCCTGCACTTCCAGGTGTCGCTCGACGGCCTGATCGGCCGCCGCAAGGAGCTGCAGGAGTGGGACCGCGCCTTCGAGCGGGCGGACGGCGAAGCCGGGCCCCCTTCACGCGACGACTAGAATCGACGGATGCCGCGGTCAGCGGCCTCTCGCACCTTCGTGCATCCCCTCCCGACCATTGGAGCCACCGTGGCCGAGCAGTCTCGCCTCGACAAAGTCATCGCCCTCGCCCGTCACCGCGGGTTCGTGTTCCAAGCGGGTGAGATCTACGGCGGATCCCGGTCGGCATGGGACTACGGCCCCCTCGGCACCGAGCTCAAGGAGAACATCCGCCGCCAGTGGTGGCAGACGTTCGTGCGCGGACGCGGCGACATGGTCGGCCTCGACTCGTCGATCATCCTGCCCAAGCGCGTGTGGGAGGCGTCCGGTCACGTCGCGACCTTCACCGACCCGCTCGTCGAGTGCCTGCAGTGCCACAAGCGCTTCCGCGCCGACAACCTCCTCGAGGACTTCGAGGCGCGCAAGGGCCGCAAGCCCGAGAACGGGCTCGCCGACATCCCCTGCCCCAACTGCGGCACGAAGGGCCAGTACACCGAGCCCAAGGCGTTCTCGGGCCTCGTGAAGACGTACCTCGGCGTCGTCGACGACGAGTCGGGCCTGCATTACCTCCGCCCCGAGACCGCGCAGGGCATCTTCGTGAACTTCTCGAACGTGCTCACCGCGAGCCGCAAGAAGCCGCCGTTCGGCATCGGCCAGGTCGGCAAGGCGTTCCGCAACGAGATCACGCCCGGAAACTTCATCTTCCGCACGCGCGAGTTCGAGCAGATGGAGATCGAGTACTTCGTGCCGCCGGCCGAGGCGCAGGAGTGGTTCGAACACTGGGTCGACGAGTGCTGGGACTGGTTCATCGGGCTCGGCATCGACCCAGACAACATGCGCCGGTTCGACGTGCCCGAAGAGGACCGCGCCCACTACTCCGACGGCACCATCGACGTCGAGTACCGCTTCGGCTTCGCCGGCAAGGAGTGGGGCGAGCTCATGGGCGTCGCCAACCGCACCGACTACGACCTGAGCTCCCACTCGGAGGCGTCAGGCCAGTCGCTGACCTACTTCGACCAGGCCTCGGGCGAGAAGTACATCCCCTACGTCATCGAGCCGTCGTTCGGGCTCACCCGCGCGATGATGGCCTTCCTCGTCGACGCGTACCACGAGGAGGAGGCGCCGAACGCGAAGGGCGGGACCGACACCCGCACGGTGCTCAAGCTCGACCCGCGCCTGGCTCCCGTGAAGGTCGCGGTGCTCCCGCTGTCGCGCAACGAGCAGCTCTCGCCGATCGCCCGCGAGGTCGCGGAGCAGCTGCGCGGCGACTGGAACATCGACTTCGACGACGCGGGTGCCATCGGCCGCCGCTACCGCCGTCAGGACGAGATCGGCACGCCGTTCTGCGTCACGGTCGACTTCGACTCGCTCGACGACCGCGCCGTCACCGTCCGCGACCGCGACACGATGGGCCAGGAGCGCGTCCCACTCGACGGCCTGCACGCCTACCTCGAGGAGCGCCTGAAGGGCGCCTGACCTCTCCCGCTCGCTGAGCTCGACGAACGCCGGATGCCTCGACCCACGCGGGTCGAGGCATCCGTCGTCTGCGTCAGGGTGCGACGGTCGGCGCGTCGACGGACGAGAGGCCGCGCCACACCGAGGCGATGGTCGCGGCGGTGGCGTCCCGCCACGGGAAGCCGTTGAGAAGGTCGTCGGTCGCAAGGGTCGCGACGCCGTGGACGGCCGCGAAGGCGACGACCGCGGCCTCCTCCGCGGGTCCGGGCGGAAGCTCGCCGGCGTCCTGCGCGGCCGTGATGAGGGCGACGAGCGCCGGCATCGCGACGTGGCTGACCTCGACCAGCTCCGCGGATGCCGCGGCATGGTGCTTCGCCGTGTACATCGAGCGCAGGATCGCAGGGTGCTTCACCGCGAAGCTCACATAGGCGTCGCCCGCGGCGCCGAAGCGTTCCGCGAACGATCCGGGGGAGTCGACGGCATCCGCGAGCGCGGCGTTGAGGCGCTGGAAGCCAGCGATCGCGAGGGCATCGAGCAGCGCCTGCTTGTCGCGGAAGTGGCGGGCGGATGCCCCGTGGCTGACGCCGGCATCGCGTGCGAGCCGGCGCAGCGACAGGGCGTCTGCACCCTCGGCGTCGACGACATCCCAGGCGCGGTCGAGCAGCGCGGCCCGCAGGTTGCCGTGGTGGTACGTGCGCTCCGTCACAGTCCCAGCCTAGCGCGATGTTGGCATTGACAACAATGCTGTCACTGTCTACATTGACTGGCATGACCAGGGACTACCGCGGCACCACCGCGCTCATCACCGGCGCGAGCGCCGGACTCGGCGTCGAGTACGCGACGCAGCTCGCCTCCCGCGGGGCGGACGTCGTGCTCGTCGCCCGCCGCGAAGAGCGGCTCCGCGACCTCGCTGAAAGCCTCGCGCGCGACCACGGCGTTCGGGCGACCCCGATCGCCCTCGACCTCACCAGGCCGGATGCCGCGGCCGTGCTCCGCCGGGAGCTCGACGAGCGGGGCATCCGGGTGCAGACGCTCGTCAACAACGCCGGATTCGGCATGAAGGGCGCGTTCGCCGAAGCGGACGCCGCGCGCATCGGCGAGATGGTGCAGGTCAACGTCGCCGCGCTCGTGGCGATCACGAGGGAGCTGCTGCCCGAGATGGTCGCCGACGGGCGCGGAGCGCTCGTGGGCATCGCGAGCACCGGCGCGTATCAGCCGTGCCCGAACATGGCCGTGTACGGCGCCACGAAGGCTTTCGTGCTCAGCTTCACCGAGGCCCTCGCCTACGAGACGCAGGGCTCGGGGCTCGGCGTGCTCGCGGTGAGCCCGGGGGCGACGCGCACCGAGTTCTTCGACATCACCGGTGCCGACGCGGCAGTGGGGCGGTTCCAGACGCCGGCCCAGGTCGTCGAGCTGACCCTCCGCCGGCTCGATCGCGACGACGTGCCGCCGAGCGTGGTGTCGGGGCGCGCCAACGCCTTCAGCGCCTGGGCCGCACGGGTGATGCCGCGCCGCGTGACGCTCGCCGTGAGCGGCCGCGTGCTGAAGTAGCCGCCGGTGCCCGGCCCCTCGCGGGGCCGGGCGCTTCGCGTGACGGGGTCAGCTGCCGATCGCTGCGGCGGCATCCTTCGCGGCGTTCTTCGCCGCCGTGCCCGCGTCGCCGGCGGCGGCCATCGCGTCGGCACCCGCGGTCTTCAGCGCGAACGACTGCAGCAGGGTGTTGAGGTCGAGGCCCGTGAGGCCCTTCACGACCTCGGTGCCCTCGCCGAGCACCCGGCCGACGGTCTTCGTCATCTCGGACGCGCCATCGGTCGAGACGACGGTGAGCTTGTCGATCGAGGCGATCGGCTCCGCCGCGGCGCGGACGATGTCGGGCAGACGCGAGATGATCTCCTGCGCGAGAGCCGCCTCGCCGTACTTCTGCAGCGCGAGCGCCTTCGCGTCGGTCGACGCCGCCTCGGCCAGACCCTCGGCCTGGATGGCGGACGCGCGGGCCTCACCCTCGGCCTTGATGCCGGCGGCGAGCGCGACCTGCTTGTCGCGTTCGGCCTCACCCGACACGCGCACGGCCGTGGCGGCCGCTTCGGCGTCCTGCACGGCGGCCACCTTGTTCGCCTCGGCGATCTTGGTGCGCTTGAACGCGTCGGCCTCGGTGGCGGCATTCGCCGCGTCGCGCTGCGCGGTCGCGCGCTGCACCTCGGCGTAGGCCTGCGCCTCGGCGGGCTTGCGGATCTCGATGTCGAGACGCTCCTGCGTCACGAGTGCCTGCTCGGTGAGTGCCTCGCGCTCCTGCACGGCCACGAGCTTGTCCTGCTCGGCGGTGGCCAGCTGGCCCGCCGCCTGCGCCTCGGCGTTCGCACGGTCGGTCTCTGCCTTGATCGTGGCCTGCTTGAGGGCGAGCGCCTTCTGGCGCTCGGCGATCTGCTCGGATGCCTCGATGCGGGCGAACTCGCTCGCCCGGGACGCCTCGGCCTCGCTGATCTCGGCGACCTGGCGGGCGCGGGCGGCCTCGGCGCGGCCGAGGTTGGCGAGGTAGTCGCTGCCCGGCGTCGAGATGTCGCTGATGTTGAGGAGGTCGACCTGCAGGCCCTGCTCGACGAGGTCGGCCTTCGTCTCGGCGACGACGCGGTCGGAGAGGCTCTTGCGGTCGGAGATGATCTGCTCGATGGTCATGTCGCCGACGATCGAGCGGAGCGACCCCTCGAGCGACTCCTTGATGATCTCGGTGAGGAGGTCCTGCTGCGAGAGGAAGCGCTGTGCGGCGCGGCGCACCCCGTCCTCCGTGCCCGAGACCTTGAAGTTGATCGAGGCCTTGATCGCGATCTTGATGCGGTTCTTGTCGACGCCCTCGACGGTGATGCCGATCTGACGCTGCTCGAGCGAGATCGAGAAGCCCTGCTGCAGGATCGGCCACACGAACGTGCGACCGCCGATCACGACGCGCTGGCCGCTGCCGGTTTCGCCGGGATCCGGTCGTCCGGCACCGCGCCCGACGATCACCAGCGCCTCGTTCGGGGGCACGCGGCGGATGCGGCGCGCGATGAAGGTGATCAGGCCGAGCACCGCCACGATGAGGGCGACGACAGCGATGATCTGGATGAGTTCGTTCGTCATGGACGACCTTTCTCGTGGGATGCCGCGACCCGGGGTTCCCGACCCGGACCGCGGTGGGGATCTACTCCGCGACGACCTTGACGCGGGTGCCGGCGTGCTCGATGACGCGCACGCGCACGCCCTCGGCGATGGTGTCGTCCGCGTAGGCGAGGCGTCGCTCGACCTCGTGCGGACCGTCGAGGCTGACCTCGCCGCCGGCCGGGGAGACCGTCGAGCGCGTGACGCCCGACAGGCCGAGTGCCGACGCCGGCACGCCGTCGGAGCTCTTGGTCAGCCGCTTCACGAAGACCACGGCGATGACGTAGGCGATGATCGCAAGCACTGCGGCGAGCACGTACGCCCAGAGCGTGTCGAGGCCGTTCGTGGTGGTGAGGGCGCCGGATGCGCCGAACACGACCGCAGCGATGCCCAGGGCGGTGCCCGAGATGGCGCCGTCGCCGATGTCGAAGTGGTCGAAGATGTCGCCGACGACGAGCGAGATCAGCAGCACGGCGAGGCCGACGCCTCCGACGATCAGGAAGGGCAGCACGGTGTCTCCTGCAAGGGTGCGGTGCGGGCGGGTCCTTCCACCCTAGCCAGCGGTTGGGACCCGGTGTCCAATCCTGGGATCGGATGTGGAGAACGCGCTCAGCGGGCGTGCTGTCGAGGCATCCGTCCCCGCGGCAGCCTGATGACAGCGCCGTGGCAGCGCGACGCCGCGGACGACAGCGGGGTGACAGTGCCACGGGCGCACTCTGGGTGACGTCGAAAGGCGAATCCCATGACCATCACCACTTCCGCATCCCGCACCCCCGCGGTCCGCGCCGAGGGGCTCGTCAAGAGCTTCGGTGCCAACCGCGCGGTCGACGGCGTCGATCTGACCGTCGAAGCCGGCACCGTGTACGGTGTGCTCGGCCCCAACGGCGCGGGCAAGACCACCACGATCAGCATGCTGGCCACCCTGCTGCGCCCCGACGCCGGGAAGGCCGAGATCTTCGGCTACGACGTCGTGCGCCACCCGCAGATCGTGCGCCGGCTCATCGGCCTCACCGGCCAGTTCGCGTCCGTCGACGAGACCCTCTCGGCCACCGAGAACCTCGTCATCTTCGGTCGCCTCCTCGGGCTCTCGCGCATCGATGCCAAGCGCAAGGCCGCTGAGCTCCTGGAGGAGTTCTCCCTCACGGAGGCGGCGACCCGGCCTCTGGCGAAGTTCTCCGGCGGCATGC
The DNA here is from genome assembly GCF_000956465.1 of Microbacterium trichothecenolyticum. GTDB lineage: Bacteria > Actinomycetota > Actinomycetes > Actinomycetales > Microbacteriaceae > Microbacterium > Microbacterium trichothecenolyticum. The sequence goes on along the minus strand of NZ_JYJA01000033.1, from coordinate 95,311 downwards.
GCCGCCGCCTCGACCTCGCGGCATCCCTCATCGCCCAGCCGCCGCTGATCTTCCTCGACGAGCCGACCACCGGCCTCGACCCGCGCACCCGCGGGCAGATGTGGGACACGATCCGACGTCTGGTCGCGACGGGATCCACTGTGCTGCTCACGACGCAGTACCTCGACGAGGCCGACCAGCTCGCCGACCGCATCGCCGTCATCGACCGCGGCACCGTGGTCGCCGAGGGCACCGCCCTCGAACTCAAGGCATCGGTCGGCCAGTCCTCGCTGCTGCTGCGCCTGCGTGCGGGATCCGACATCGCCGAGGCGCAGCGCGAGATCTCGCGCGTGCTCGGCGTGACGGCCATCGTCTCGCCCGAGGCCGCACGTCTCACCGTGCCCATGAGCGACCCCGATCGCGTCGCCGACCTGCTCGTGGCGTTCCGCGCCGCCGACCTGCACCTCGAGGAGCTCAGCGTGCAGCAGCCGTCGCTCGACGAGGTCTTCCTCACCCTCACCGGCAAGGGCGTGCCGGAAGGCGACGAGGCCGCCCACGCGACGGCCGACGAACTCGAAGGAGCCCGCGCATGACCGCCATCGCGACCCCCATCACCCCGGTCGCGGACCGCGACCTCTCGAACCGCTCGACGCTCGGCCTGACGGTGCGCAACACCCTCACGATGGCGTGGCGCGGCATCCTGAAGATCCGGCGCACGCCCGAGCAGCTCATCGATGTGACGGTGCAGCCGATCATCTTCACGCTGATGTTCACGTACATCTTCGGCGGCGCGATCGCCGGTGACGTGCAGAACTACCTTCCGATCATCATCCCGGGCATCCTCGTGCAGACCGTGATCACGACCTCGGTCGTCACCGGCGTGCAGCTTCGCGAAGACATGGACAAGGGCGTGTTCGACCGTTTCCGGTCGCTCCCGATCGCCCGCATCGCGCCGCTGTCGGGGGCTCTGCTGGCCGACACCCTGCGATACACGATCGCGACGACGCTCACCTTCACGATGGGCTTCATCATGGGCTTCCGCCCGGGCGGCGGACTGGCAGGCGTGATCGCGGCCGGGCTCCTCGTGATCGCCTGCTCGTGGGCGATGAGCTGGATCTTCGCCTTCTTCGGCGTCATCGCGCGCACCGCATCGAGCGTGCAGGGCATCTCGATGCTCATCCTCTTCCCGCTGACGTTCCTGTCGAACGCGTTCGTGCCGGCGGACACCATGCCCGACTGGCTGCAGTGGTTCGTCGAGGCGAACCCTGTCTCACACCTCGTGACGGCCGTGCGCGGGCTCGTCAACGAGGGCACGGTGACGACGGAGGTCTTCACCGCGCTGCTCGGCGCCGCGGTCATCGTGGCCGTGTTCGCCCCTCTCACGGTGCGGGCGTACATGCGGAAGGCGTGAGTGGATGCCGCGGCCCGCGGCGGTGACGACGGGCCGGGTGCAGGGGGCCGGGGTGGCGGGAGCTGCCTCGGCCCTTCGCTGTGGGGGCCGTCGCGTGGTCGAGGCCGCTGGCTCGCACCTGATCGCATCCGGGGTCTGCGACGCCGGCGGTGGATGTCGGAGGTTGGTCCTAATCTCTGGGTAAGAGATCGAGCTCGTGCCCACTTCGTTCGGTCTTCCGTCGCACCCGTCTGGGTGCTGTGCAGCGGGAGCATCATGGGCCAGCGAGTCGACAGTGACGACGCCACCTGGAGTGCGCTCGATCGTGTGGTCGCCGAAGTCCAGTCGACGCGGGCGCAGATCGCGCGGTTGCAGGCGGCGGAGGTGCGGCTGCTCACGGATGCTGCCGATATCGTCCACGCCCGGGAGCAGTCCCGACGGGCGGCGGGTCGCAAGAGTCCGCACGATCTGCCATTGCGGGAGATCTCCGCCGAGCTCGGCGCAGCGATGCGGCTGAGCGATCGCGCCGTGCAGGCGCGGATGTCGGCGGCCAGCACGCTCCGCGAATCGTTCGCCGCGACGTTCGCGGCGCTGACCGAGGGGCGCATCGACTTCGCGCACGCGTCGGCGGTCGTCGACGCCGGGGCGGTGATCGGCGATCCGGTGATGCGGGAGCAGTACGAACGCATCGTGCTCGAGGCAGCCGAGTTCGAGACCCCGCACCGACTCCGGGCGATCGCGCGGGTGGTCGCGGGCCGGATCGACCCCGACCTGGCCGAAGAACTCCGGCGCCGTGCCGCCGGGCAACGGCGGATCCGGGTGATCGACCTGAACGACGGTATGGCGCGACTGCTCGCCGACTTGCCCGCGGTGCTCGCGCACGCGATCTTCGATCGGCTCACCCAGATGGCCGAGACTGAGCGTGACGCCGAACGCGCCGCTGCAAAAGAAACGGAAGCGACAGCCGAAGCGGCGGCGATCATCGCGACTCAATCCAGGGTGACACCGTGGGACGGCCGCGGCGCCGCCGATCCGGCCGTGACGGATGGCGCCGACGCTGTGGACGCACCGAAGGTCCTCATTGCGTTCGACGCGACCGTTGTCGTCGATCGGTCAGGACCGAACGACAGCACCCGCGCGGAGCCCGCGCTCGGCGACGACCCGACCGGCACCTCGCCGGATTCACCCGCCGTCACCACCGGTCCGCAGCAGGATGAGCGATCCTTGGACGAACTCCGCGCCGACATCTTCCCCGACATGATCCTCACCGGAACGCCTACCGGTCACGGCGAGGGCGACATGCTCGCGTCGATCCGTGCCGAAGTGCAGATCACGATCCCGGTGCTCACCGCGGCGCGCAAGAGCAACGAGCCCGCCCTCCTCGCCGGCTACGGCCCGATCGACGCCGAGATCGCTCGCGAACTCGCCGCCGGCGCACCCGGCTGGGACCGCGTGATGTACCACCCGCACAGCGGCCTCCCGATGGCGGTCGACAGATACAGAGCAGACGCGGCCCTCAAACGGTTCCTCCGCGCACGGGATGAGCGCTGCCGATTCCTCGGATGCCCGCACCGGCCGAAACGATCCGACATCGACCACACCATCGACCGCGCGCTGGGCGGGGAGACCAGTGACGACAATCTCGCCCACGTCTGTCGAGGGCACCATACCCTCAAACACGCCACCGTGTGGCGCGTCCGGCAACTCGGCAACGGAGTCCTCGAATGGACCAGCCCCACCCAGCGCCGCTACGTCGACAAACCGCTGTCCACCGTGCAATTCGTACCATCATCGGTGTTCGCAAGATTCCTCGCACGCCCTACGACGGCGACGCTCCGTTCTGACGGCTGGCGCAGGAGCAAAGTGGAGCAGGCTCTCATCGACCCCTGTTCGGCGACGCGAGCGAGGCCGGGATCAGGCGAGAAGCGATGCGAGAGCGGCGACGTCGTCGTCGCCGTCCGGAACCGCCCGGGACGAAGGCGCGGCGGCATCCGGCAGCAGCACGTCGCTCCCGAGCCGCTCGCGCATCACGCGCAGGAACGGGTCCGAGGCGTCGGCCCCGCCGCGCAGCCGCGCGGCCGCGGCGAGGGCGCGCCGGGCCTCGGCATCCCGTCCCATCGTCGCGAGCCAGCCGGCGATCGAGACCGCGACGTCCGCCACGATCGGGTGGTCGCCGCTGCGGGCGGCAGCCGGGAGCGCCTCGGCGAGCGCGGCGCGCGCCTCATCGGCCCGCCCTTCCAGGAGCAGGGCCTGCGCGCGGCGGGACCGCGACCACGCGATCAGCTGATCCGGGTACGAGGGCAGCATCTCGGCCGCGACGGCGTCGAGGTGCCGCAGCGCCGCAGCCCCGTCGCCCACGGCGATCTCGATGGCGGCGGCGTCCATGTCGGTCTGCGCGATCGCGCGTGGCGAGTCCTCCGCCCGCGCGAGCTCCTTCGATTCATGCAATCGCGCCCGTGCCTCGTCGAGCCGGCCGAGCCGCAGCAGCAGGCCGATGCTCTGCGACCGCTGCTGTACCAGATCGGTCACCGACGTGAGGCCGAGGAGGCCGGCCGACGAGGCGTCGGCGACGGCGAGCGCCTCGTCGAGGCGGCCGGCCAGCTGGAGCCACTCGGATCGCATCTGGCTCGCGAACGCGGTGCCCCAGACGTCGCCGAGCTCGCGGAACATCGACACCGCCTTCTCGCTCTCGACGCCGAGGGTCTGGTTGTCGCCGCCGTTCTGTGCGATCGCCGATCGAAGCATGCTGATCAGGGCGCGGGTCCACGCGGGGGCGTCCTCGAGCCCTTCGTTGCCGATGACGACGTTCCTCGACCACGGCGCGCCCGGACGGTGGTTCTGCGCGGCGGCGAGGATCGCGCGCAACAGCGGCGCGACGGCTGCCGAGATCTCGCTGCGGTGCACGGCGGCGGCCTCGATCACGGGCGGCACCTCACGCTCGAAACGGGCCAGCCCTCCCGCCGTCGGCTCGCCCGGCCGCGCATCGGTGCTCCCTCTCGCGGGAGCGCCGGCGGCCTCGGGCGCTGCCCCCAGCGGATCGCGCCGTGCAGAATCATCGGCCGCGCCGTCGAGGTCTCGCGCGAACGCGGTGCCGAGAAGGGCGATCGCGCGCACCACCACGGCCGCTTCCGAGTCGAGGCTCGCGGCGGCGTCGCCGAACCGCGTCACGCCGGACTGCAGCTCTTCGAAGCGCTCGCGCATCAGCCAGGTCCACAGGCACGCGCGCACGAGGCGCACGCCCACGTCCTCCAGCCCGGCCTGTTCGGCGCAGCAGCGCAGCGCAGCGCTGAGGTTCTCGTCGTCGGCGTCGAACCAGGCGAGGGCCTCGCGCACCTCGGGTCCGCGCAGCCGCGCATCCTCGCGAGCAGCCAGCCTCGTCATCGCCCGCGCCTGCACCGCGCGGAACTCGGCCTCGCGTCCCTCAGTCCGAAGGCGATCGATGCCGTACTCGCGGACGGTCTCGAGCATCCGCAGCCGCCCGTCCGACCGCCGCAGCAGCGACTTGTCGACGAGCCCGTCGAAGGCGTCGGCATCCACGTCGAATGCGTCGCCGATCACCGGCACGTCGCGCACGTCGACCCCGTCGGGGAACACCGCGGCGGCCCGCAGTGCGGTGCGCTCGGCATCCGTCAGCGTCTCCCAGCTCCAGTCGATCAGCGCCCGGAGCGTCTGGTGCCGCGCCTCGATCGCCTTCGGCCCGGTCGCCAGCAGCGCGAAGCGGTCGTCGAGACCGCTGTCGATCTCGGCGATCGTGAGCGTGCGGGACTTCGCCGCGGCGAGCTCGAGGGCCAGCGGCAGGCCGTCCAGGCGCGTCACGATCCGCTCGACGGCGGCTCCCTCGTCGGGCGCCGGCGCAGAGCCGCGCGCGGCTCGGACGCGGCGCGAGAACAGTTCGCGGGCATCGCGGTCAGGAAGCGGGCCGAGGTCGACGAACGCCTCGCCTGCGAGTCCGAGCGGCTCGCGGCTGGTGGCGAGGATCCGCGACCCCGGAGCGCCGCGCAGCACGTCGAGCGCGACTGCCGCGGCCTCCGCCGACACGTGCTCGCAGTTGTCGAGCACCACGAGCAGGGTGCGTCCGGCCAGGGCTTCCGCGACGCGATCGCGCGCGGAGGTCGAGACCAGTTCGCCGACACGGATGCTGCGCCCCACCGCTCCCGCGACGGCCGCCCACACCTCGCCCGGCGCCGCCGGCGCGAGCTCGACCACGATCGCGCCGGGGGCGCGCCGCGCGGTCTCGAAGGCCAGCGTGGTCTTGCCCGCGCCGCCGGGGCCGATCAGGGTCACGAGCCGCTCGTCGCGGAGCTGCTCCCCGATGAGTTCGAGTTCGCGCTGTCGCCCGATCAGCGGAGTCAGCGCCGCAGGCACCGAGGCATCGGCGCTCAGGGCCGGGGGCGTGCGGACCGGTTCCGAGGCCTCGGTCCCCAGCGCCGCAAGGATGCGCGCGGCGTGGGCGCGGTCCTCGAGGAGGTCGCGCACGACCCAGTCGAAGCCGTCGCCCGGGGTCCAGGGGTCGCCGCGCCAGAGGTCCAGCGCCGCGCGCGCGTCACCCGCCGCCGCAGCAGGATCGGTCGCGCGCCGAGCCCGGGCGATGAGGTCCTGGAACAGCGCGAGGTCGACGTCGTCGCGGGCGAGCGCGAGTCGGTATCCGCCGGGCACGGCCTCGAGCGTCCCCGCGGGCAGAGCGCGTCGCAGACGCGACGCGAGGGATTGCAGCGACGCGCGCGGGTCTTCGGGGAGATCGTCGGGCCAGACGTCCTCGGCGAGCGAGCGGTACGCGACCGTCGTTCCGGCGTCGAGCGCGAGGCGGAAGAGCAGGGCCTCCTGGCCGCGGCCGCGGATCTCGAGCGGAGAGCCGTCCGCCTCCGCCGCGAGTCCCCCGAAGAACCTCAGCCGCACGTCGTCCACCTTAGGACTCGCGACCCGGCCAGCCGGGGAGGCCGGTCGGGCGGTCAATCCGTGACGGTGTAGGTCGTGTCGCCGGTCTCGCCGGCGAGCACGCGGCGGTAGTCCTCGGCGACGATCTCGCGGAGCACGCCGGCATCGACCGCGTCGAGGTCCTTGATGTACAGGCAGCTGACGCCGGTCTCGTGCGGCCCCAGGTTCGCGAGCCGCTCGCCGTGCGCGGCGGTGCGCAGCGTGTACACCGTCGTGGATTCGCGCCGCGGCGAGAACGCCGCGATCGGGGCGTCGCCCTCGCTGCCGGCCGCCGAGCGGTAGTGGCACGAGCCGAAGCCGATGATGGTGCCCCACAGTTCCGGCTCGCGACCGGTGACATCGCGCAGAAGATCGATCATCCGGACGGCATCGCGCTGCCGCTTCGCGGGGCGCACGGCGGCGACGAACTCGTTGACGTCCCCTCCGGTCTTCTTCATCGCCCGCCCCTCCTGTCAGCCCTTGGCCGCGGCCTTCATCGCGCGCTTGTGCTCGCGCACCTTCGTCAGCGACTCCGGCGAGACGATGTCGGCGACGCTGCGGAACGACCCCTCGTCGCCGTACGAGCCGGCCGTCTCGCGCCAGCCGGCACCCGTGAAGCCGTACTGCTTGCCCAGGAGGGCCAGGAAGATCTTCGCCTTCTGCTCGCCGAAGCCCGGCAGGGCCTTCAGCCGCTTCAGCACGGTCGGCCCGTCCGGTGCTTCGGCGTGCTCCGCGGCCGGGCGGGTCCAGATCGCCGACGCGTCGCCGCCCCAGTCCTGCTCGACCGCCGCGCAGAGCGCCTGCACGCGGGCGGCCATCGAGCCCGGGAAGCGGTGGACAGCCGGCGTCGCCTTGAAGAGTTCCGTGAACGCCTCGGGGTCGAAGCTCGCGATCGCCGCGGCATCCAGCGTCCCCGCCCGCTCCGAGATCTTGAGCGGTCCGGCGAATGCCGTCTCCATCGCGACCTGCTGGTCGAGCAGCATGCCGATCAGCAGGGCGAGCGGGTCGTCGGTGAGCAGGCGGTCGGCGGCGTCGTCGCCCGTGATGTGGAGCGTCATGCGGCCCAGTCTCCCACCGCCCGCCCCCGCCGGCACAGTTCGCGGATGGGAGGATGGGTGGCGTGACCGTCCCCACGGAGCCGTTCCAGGAACTCGTCGACCATGCCCGCGACACGCGTGTCGTCGTGGTCGGCGGCGGCATCGCCGGGCTCGTCGCCGCCTGGGAGTGCGCCAAGGTCGGCATGGCCGTGACGCTGGTGGAGGCATCCGATCGCCTCGGCGGCACCATCGGGTCCGCCCGCATCGCGGGGCTCGAGCTCGAGACCGGCGTGACCTGCTGGTCGACCCGCGGCGGCACGGTGCGGGCGCTCGTCGACGAAGTGCTGACGGATGCCGCGATCGTGCGCCCGCGCGACGACCGCGAGTGGATCGCGGGCCTGCCCAAGGGCGCCGCGGCGCCGCTGCCCACCGAGCAGGTGCTGGGAATCCCTGCCAACCCGTGGGACGAGAGCGTGCGCCGGATCATCGGCTGGGACGGCACGTGGCGCGCGTACGTCGACCGCCTCCGCCCGCCGCTCACGATCGGTGCCCAGCGCAGCCTCGGTCGCCTCGTGCACGGCCGGATGGGCGACAAGGTGCTGGACCGCCTGGTGGCACCGCTCACCATCGACCGCTTCGGCCTCGACCCCGTCGACGTCGACGTCGAGATCGCCGCCCCAGGACTCAGCAACGCGCTCACCCGCACCGGGTGGCTCGGAGGGGCGGTCGCCGACGTGCGTGTCGATGCCCCGAGCGCCTCGATCGAGGGACTGGACGGCGGGATGCCGCAGCTCGCCACCGCGCTCGCCGAGAGGCTCGCCGAGCGCGAGGTCGCGATCCACACCGGAGCGCTGGCGACGGGTCTCGTCCGCGACGACGGACGATGGACGGTCGAGCTCGCGATGATCGCGCCCGAGGGTGCCGCCGCCGCCCCGGACCGGCTCCACGCCGACGCCGTCATCGTCGCGACCGACGAGCCCACGGCGCGCGCGCTCCTGGCCGCCGCGCTCGGCACCCCTGCGTTCGCCGACGTCGCCGCCGCAGGCGTTGCCCGCGACGTCGTGACGCTCGTGGTGGACGCCCCCGAGCTCGATGCCGCGCCGCGCGGCGCCCATGTCCACGCCGTTCCCGGCGGCTCGCGCGCGACCGGCCTCGTCCACGAGACCGCACGGTGGGAGTGGCTGGCGCGGGAGGCGGGCGCCGGACGCCACGTCCTGCGCGTCGCTTTCGGCGCCCCCGGGATCGCTCCGGCGACCGAGGGGCTGTCCGACGCCGACGCGGCGGTGATGGCGCTGGCCGAGGCATCCGTCCTCCTCGGCGTGCACCTCGACGAGGGCCGGATCGCCGGCGCGCGTCGCGACGCGTACACCCTCGTGCCGCCGGCGTCGACCCTCGGCCGGCGTGAGCGCACCGACGCCGCCCGGGTCGCGATCAGCCGCGCACCGGGGCTCGCCGCCGTCGGCGCGTGGCTGTCGGGAAGCGGCCTCGCGCAGGTCGTCGCCGACGCCCAGGAGGAGGCCGACAGCCTTCGCCACCAGGTCCTGTGGGGTGCCGAGGCGACAGAGTGAACCCTCCACCGGTGCCCCTGTCAAGGGTGGATGCCGGAATCGGCATACAGGACTACCCTGGGAGGGTCGTCAGGTCACACCGAGCGTGAGGAGACCTCATGAGGGGCAAGGCAGGACTGGTCATCGGACTCGCGATCGGGTACGTGCTCGGTACACGCGCGGGTCGCGAGCGCTACGAGCAGATCAAGACGCAATGGCTGAAGGTGTGGAACGCCGAGCCCGTGCAGAGCCAGGTCGGCAAGGTGAAGGACTTCGCCAAGTCCCAGGCGATGGCGTTGCCGTCGACGCTGTGGGAGTCGGCGGTGAAGGTCACGCAGGCCGCCGGCTCGAAGGGCACCCCCGGGCAGAAGCTGGACGCGGCCATCAAGGTCGGCAAGGACTCGGCCGACGACGTCGGCAAGGCGGCTCAGAGCTCGGCGAAGGCCGTGAAGGACGCCGTCGAGGACGCCGTCGAGGACGCTTCCGAGAACGGTCGCGGCGGGGCTTGACGTGATGACGACCCCCCGCGGCTTCCGCGACCGCGCGGACGACAGCCTGCTCACGCTGCTGGGTGAGATCCCGGAGCTCGTCCGCAACCTCGTCATCGCGGAGATCGACGCCGCGAAGGCCTGGCTCGCCAAGACCGCGAAAGACGGCGGGTGGGGAGCCCTGTGGGTCTTCGCTGCCCTGTTCGTGCTGTTCTGGTCGGTCCCGGTGCTCGGCACGTTCGTGATCGCGGGGCTGTCGTCGTGGTGGCCCGTCTGGCTGTCGGCGCTCGTCGTGTTCTTCGCGATGCTGATCATCACCGCCGTGTTCGCGTTCATCGGCGTCCTCTACTTCCGCCGGATCGGCGAGCGCCGCAACCCGGTCCAATCGATCGCCCTGGACGTGAAGGAGGTGCGCGATGAGCTCTGACGCCCCCGTGCCGCTGTCGAAGAACTCCGTCGCCGTGCCTCGCACCGCTGTGCCCCTCGGGATCGGTGATCCCGTCGAGCAGGCGAGGACCGAGCTCAAGGCGGCGCTCGCCGCCATCGAGCAGAAGGCGAACGTCCCGCGCCGGGTCGAACGCGCCCTCGACGAGCGGATCGAGCAGGCCCGCGCGTTCCATCGCCGCAACCCCGCACTCGCCGCCGTGGTCGTCATCGCGGGCGCCGCCGCGATCGGAGCGGCTGTCTGGGGCTTCGTCCGTCTCTATACGCGCTGATCCCGGCTGCATTCCCGCTCTCCACAGCGCCGAGGCAACGCCTCGCGCGATCGGGGGTATGCTCGGGAGGCAAGGCAGTGCAATGATGCGTTAGCTGCCGATCGCGCGAACCCGATTCGAATCGCGCATCGGCTGCCTCGATCTTTCCTGGGCGGCCGACTGAGCATCATCGAGAGTCGACCCCCGTATGAACACCGCCGCAGCACAGCACCAGTCCGTCAAACCCCTGACCGGCTGGCGCGTTCTCGTGCCCCGCGGCGGCCCCTGGGGCGACGGCGTTGCAGCGACACTCCGCCGTCAAGGCGCGATCCCCGTGATCGCCCCGCTCATCAACTTCGCCCCCACGAACGACCAGGCGTCACTCGACCAGGCGCTCGCCGACCTCGCCGCCGGCAAGTTCGAGTGGCTCACGGTCACGAGCGCGACGACGGTCGATGTCCTCTACGCCTACCGCGCGGTCGTCCCGGCGACCACGAAGGTCGCCGCCGTGGGTGAGACGACCGCTGCCGCGCTCCTGGCCGTCGGCTACCGCGTCGACCTCGTCCCCGAGCGCGACAACTCCGCGGCCGGCATGGCGGAGCAGCTCATCGCCCTCGAGCCCGAGGCCCGCGACATCCTCACGCTCCGCAGCGAGATCGCGAAGCCGGTCCTCACCCGCATGCTCACCGAGGCCGGGCACCGCGTCCGCAGCGTCGTCGCCTATCGCACGGTCGGCGTTCCCGTGACCGAGCGCATCGCCGAGGACGTCCACTCGGGCCGCATCAACGCGATCCTCGTCACCAGCGGCTCGGTCGCGCAGCAGGTGCACGACCAGTTCCCCGAGATCCCCGACACCACGCTGATCGCCGCGATCGGTCCTCGCACCGCCAAGGACGCGCGCCGCGCGGGCCTCGACGTGGACGTCGTGGCCGACGCGCAGACCGTCGATGCCCTCATCGACGCCGTCGGCAAGTTCTCGCTCCCTCACGCGGCCGACGAGTTCGCCCCGAAGACCGGCATGATCCCGCGTCTCGGCGGCATCGACACCCGGAACTGACGCGCCTGTGACCGGCACGCCCCGCATCGTCGTGCTCGCGGGCGGAGTCGGCGGCTCCCGCTTCGTCCTCGGCGTTCGAGGCGCGCTGCGGGCCCGCGGAATCCATAACACCGCCGCCGCGCTGACGGTCGTGGTCAACACCGGCGACGACATCTGGCTCTCCGGTGTGCGGCTGCAGCCCGACGTGGACTCGATCACCTACGCTCTCGCCGGTGTCAACGACGCCGAGCGCGGCTGGGGCCGGCAGGGCGACACGGAACGCGTCAACCACGAACTGCAGGAGTGGGGTGCCGGCTGGCCCTGGTTCACCCTCGGCGACCTCGACCTCGGCACGCACCTCGCCCGCACCGGCTGGCTGCGCGAAGGACTCACACCCACCGACGTGCTCGAGCGCATGTCGCACCGCTGGGACCTCGGCGCGCGCCTGCTGCCGATGACCGACAGCGAGGTCGACACCGTCGTGGTGCTCGACGACGGTGCGCGCCTGCATTTCCAGGAGTGGTGGACCCGCCACCGCGCGACGCTCGCCCCCGAGCGGTTCGAGAACCCCGGCATCGAGGCGGCCGCCGCCGCCCCCGGCGTCGCGGAGGCGATCGCGGCCGCCGACGTCGTGCTGCTGGCCCCCTCGAACCCGGTGGTGTCGATCGGCCCGATCCTCGCCGTGCCGGGCGTGCGCGAGGCGCTGCGTGCGACGCGGGCCCCCGTCGTCGGCGTCTCGCCGATCATCGGCGGCAAGGTCGTGCGCGGCATGGCCGACGTGTGCCTCACCGCGATCGGCGTCGAGACCTCCGCGACGGCCGTCGCGGGTCTGTACGGAGCCCGCGGGAACGGCGGGCTGCTCGACGCGTGGCTCCTCGCCGAAGAGGACGAGGCCGTCGCCCACGAGGTCGCCGGGCTCGGCATCCGTCCGCTCGTCCGCCCGCTCTGGATGACGGATGCTGCGCGCCAGACCGCGCTCGGCGAGGCGGCCCTCGCCGCCGCCGGAGTGTGAGCGTGCCCGAACTCGCGTGGTGGGCGTGGGCGCTGCTCGGCATCGGAGCGGTGGTCGTGGGTCTGTCGAAGACCGCCGTGCCCGGCGCGGGCACGATCGCCGTCGCGATCTTCGCGGCTGTGCTCCCGGCGAAGCAGTCGACCGGCGTCCTGCTTCTGCTGCTGATCGTCGCGGACATCTTCGCCGTGACCATGTACCGCCGCCACGCGGACTGGCGCACCCTGATCAAGCTCGCACCCGCGGTCGTGGTGGGCGTGCTGCTGGGCGTCGTCTTCCTGTGGTTCGCGGACGACGTGTGGGTGAAGAAGTCGATCGGCGTGATCCTGCTGGCGGTGATCGCCATCACACTGCTGCGTCGTCGGTTCGCCTCGGGAGTCGAGACGGGGGGCTCGCACCGCGTCGCCGCGGCGACCTACGGCACGCTCGGCGGCTTCACCACGATGGTCGCGAACGCCGCCGGACCCGTGATGTCGATGTACTTCCTCGCCGCTCGGTTCGAGGTGAAGGCGTTCCTCGGCACGGCCGCATGGTTCTTCGCGATCGTGAACCTGTTCAAGGTGCCCTTCTCGATCGGCATCGGCATCATCACGGTGCCGGGGATCCTCATCGACCTCGTGCTCGTGCCGCTCGTGGTCGCCGCAGCGTTCCTCGGCCGGTGGCTCGCCGATCGCATGCCGCAGTCCGTCTTCGAGAAGCTCGTGATCGCCTTCACGATCGTCGGCGCGGTCTACCTGCTGATCGTCTGACCCGACGCGCTCATCCCCAGGGGGAGGGACGGTCGTTGTCGCGCGTGCTGTCGTCGGGGAGGTGCGGGAGCTCGGTGCCGCCGGCGCGGATGCACAGCCACCGCAGCTGCTCGGGGCTGTCGGGCGTCGCCCGCCACGTGCGCCACACGCCCTGCCCCACCCGCACGACGGTGCCCGGGACGACGTCGACGATGTCGTCATCGAGGCCCATCTGCCCCCGTCCGGCGAGGAAGACGTACAGCTCCTCGACACGCGCGTGCGAGTGCCAGTAGCCCGCCTGCTCACCCGGTTCGAACGCGTTCGCGGTCATGCCGATGTACTGCATCGTCATGTCGTGGTCGAGGACGCGGCGCCCGTCGCGAGAGCGGTCGGGCGTGAACCCGCCATAGTGCGCCCGCCACTCGTCGAGCCCGCCCATCTCCAGAACCTGGTAGTCGCTCATCCCGCCAGGCTATCTGTGGTCCCCTCGGGCGCCGCGGTGCCCGAGGGGACGGATGCCGCGGTCTCAGCCCGGGAGAAGGGCCGCCGTGCGCGGGCCCAGACCCAGCATGCGCGCGGCGTCGAGCTGGTCGGCGGTGTCGACGTCGCGGCGCAGAGTCGAGGCATCCGGAATCGGAAGCGCGGTGCACCCCAGCGCGACGTGCCGGGCGAAAGAGCCGTCGCCGAACGACGACGCCCACTCCGCGCCCGCGTTCGCGGTCACCAGCGTCGAGCCCGTGCCCTCCGCGTCGGGCACGACGCCGCGGGGGACGGATGCTGCGGCCCGCAGTGCGTCGGCGAGGTCGGCGGGTCGGAGCGCCGGAAGGTCGCCCAGGAGGGCGGCGCGCGGCATCCGTGCGTTCGGATCGATCGCCGACACGCCGGTCGCCACCGCGGCGTCGAGCCCGCGCGCGTCGCCCTCGGGGACGAAGCGCAGCGCGGGGATCATCGCCGCCTCGCGCGCGAGCGCGGCGTCGTCGGTCACCACCACGACCTGAGCGACGAGCTCGCACGCGGTCGCCGCGGTGAGGGTGTCGAGCGCGATGGCGCGGGCGAGGTCAACGCGGCCGACGCCGTCCACGTCGAGCCGCGTCTTCGCGCGCGCCGACGGCTTGACCGGCACCACGACGACCCAGCGGTGCGTCGGTACGGCCAGTTCCACGGCACGCTTGCGCCGGCCGAACAGCGGGGTCACGCGTACTTCGCGCGCAGGCGCGGGAGGATCTCTTCGCCGTACATCCGCAGGAAGGCGCCCTGGTCGTGGCCGGGGTCGTGGAAGACGAGATGGCGGAAACCGAGACCGATGTACCAGCCGATGCGCTCGACGTGCTCGTCGGGGTCGTCCGACACGATGAACCGCGACGCGGCGCGCTCGATCGGCAGCGCCTCGCCGAGCCGCTGCATCTCGATCGGGTCGTCGATGCCCATCTTCTCCTCGGGCGTGAGCGCGAGCGGCGCCCAGAAGCGGGTCTTCTCCTTCGCGGCCTCGATGGTCTCGTCGAGCGACACCTTGATCTCCATCAGCGTGTCGATCGCGCCGGCCGGGCGGCCCGCCTTCTCGAGCCCTTCGTGCAGCGCGGGAAGCAGGGTGTCGGTGTAGAGCTCGCGCTTCTTGCCCGAGGTGGTGATGAAGCCGTCGGCGATGCGCCCCGCGAGGCGGGTCGCGGCCGGGCCGGCGGCGCCGATGTAGATCGGCACGGGCTCGGGGAGCTTGTCGTAGATGGTGATGTTGCGGGCCGTGTAGTACGTGCCGTCGAAGTTGACGCGGTCCTCCGACCAGAGGCGCCGGATGAGGCCGATGGCCTCCTTGAGTCGCTGGAACCGCTCCGGCGGATCGGGCCACGTGATGCCGAGGTTCGCCTCGTTGAGCGCCTCGCCCGTGCCGACGCCGAGGATCACGCGCCCCGGGTACATCACGCCGAGCGTCGCGAAGTCCTGCGCGACGACCGTCGGGTTGTAGCGGAACGTGGGCGTCAGCACGGAGGTGCCGATGAGCACCCTCGACGTCTTCGCGCCGAGGGCGCCGAGCCACGGAACGGACGCCGGGGCGTGGCCGCCGTCGTGCAGCCACGGCTGCAGGTGATCCGAGATGAAGACCGAGTCGAACCCGGCCTCCTCCGCCTGGATCGCGTAGTCGAGCAGCTCGGCCGGACCGAACTGCTCGGCGGAGGCCTTGTAGCCGAAGCGCAGGGGCGGTGCTTGATTGCTGGGGAGGGTCATGCGGGTATCCCTTCGATGACGGGTTCGGGGAGGAACTCGGAGCCGTCGGCACGGGCGAGGCGCTCCCGGAACGCGTCGACGGTGCCCGGCCACAGCAGCGCGAGCCGGCCCGAGCGCTCGTCGACGTACCAGTTGCGGCATCCGCCGGTCATCCAGCGGGTGGATGCCGCGGCCCGCGCGATCTCGTCGGTGTAGGTGCGCTCGGCCTCGGGGTCGACGCGCAGAACGCGGCCGCCGCGGCCGTCGAGGACCCGCGTGACGTACGCCGCCTGCTCCTCGATCATGAGCACGGACGACGAGTGGCCGAGAGAGGCGTTCGGGCCGTTGAGCACGAAGAGGTTCGGAAAGCCCGCGACGACGGTCGATGCGAAGGCCGTCATCCCGTCGGACCAGTGCCCGGCCAGCGTCGCGCCGCCTTCGCCGCTGACGAGTTCGGCGTAGGGCTGGCGGG
The DNA here is from genome assembly GCF_000956465.1 of Microbacterium trichothecenolyticum. Lineage (GTDB taxonomy): Bacteria > Actinomycetota > Actinomycetes > Actinomycetales > Microbacteriaceae > Microbacterium > Microbacterium trichothecenolyticum. The sequence goes on along the minus strand of NZ_JYJA01000033.1, from coordinate 79,817 downwards.
TCGAGGCGAAGCCGGTCGCGAGGACGAGTGCGTCGACGTCGTGGCGGGTGCCGTCGGAAGCGACGAGCGTCGAGCCGTCGACCGCGGCGAGTGCCGAGGTCACGAGCGAGACGGCGTCGGACGCGACGGCGGGGTAGAAGTCGTCCGAGAGCAGCACGCGCTTGCAGCCGAAGGCGTAGTCGGGGGTGAGCGCGGCGCGCAGCGCGGGGTCGGCGACCTGCCGCTCGAGGTGAGCGCGCGCCACGGCCTCGGCCTCGGCCGCGGCGGCGGAGTCGCCCGAGCGCGACGCGAAGCGCGCCTCGCCCTCGGCGTAGAGCTCGGCCCGCAGCGTCTCCAGCGCCTGCGGGGTCGCGGCGAACCGGGCGCGGTCGGCGTCGGAGTACGCGTCGCCGCCGCGAGGCACGATCCACGCGGGCGTGCGCTGGAAGAGCGTGACGTGCGCCGCAGCGCGCGCGAGCTCGGGGACGATCTGCACGGCGCTGGCGCCGGTGCCGACGACACCGACGCGAGCTCCCGCGAGATCCGCCGAGTGATCCCAGCGGGCGGAGTGGAACAGCGGCCCGGGGAAGTGCTCGAGCCCGGCGATCCGGGGGATCGCAGGCTCGGTGAGGCGTCCGCACGCGAGCACGAGCACGTCGGCGACGATCTCGCCGGAGGCTGCGGCCTGCCGCCCGGGGCTCTGGGGCGAGGGCCCGGCAGGTGCAGTCGCCAGCCGCCACACCTCGCGCTCGGCATCCCACGCGGCCCCGCGCATCGGGGTGCGCAGGAGAACCCGGTCGCGCAGGCCCTCGGCGTCGACGACGTGCTCGAGGTACGCGTGGATCTCGGCGCCCTTCGCGTACGTGCCCGACCACGCCGGGTTCGGGTGCGCCGCGAAGCCGTAGAGGTGGGAGGGCACATCGCACGCGATGCCCGGGTAGGTGTTGTCGCGCCACGTGCCGCCGACGGATGCCGCCCGCTCCAGCACGACGAAGTCGTCACGGCCCGCCCGTCGCAGCGCCGACGCCACGCCGATGCCGGCGAACCCGGCACCGACGATCGCGACCTCGACGCGGGTCACCGCGGGCCCACCTGAGACTTCGGCAGGCCCAGTGCGGCGCCGTAGGTCGTGGTGCGCAGGCGGAACGGCCGGAACAGGCGCGCGACCATCGCCGAGGCATCCGTCACCGGCAGTTCGAGGCCGTGCTCGATGCCCGCCTCGGGCTTCACACGGCCGTCGAGCAGCGTTCCGCCGAGGTCGTCGCCGCCGGACTGCAGCAGCGTGACGGATGCCTCGCGCCCCACGCGCGTCCACGGGATCTGGATGTGCGGGATGCTGCCCGACAGCAGCAGCCGCGACACGGCCACCATGGCCCGGTGCTCGTCGAGCGCCGCGCGGCCGGAGACCAGGGGGACGCCCCCGGCGGGGCCGGGCAGCGGGATCGGCACGAACTCGCTGAATCCACCCCCGGTCGCTGAGCTCGTCGAAGCGTCCTGTATCGCCCGCAGCTGCCGCAGGTGCGCGACGCGCTCCGCGGCGGTCTCGGCATGGCCGTAGAAGATGACGCTCGTCGAGCGGAATCCGGCGCGGTGCGCGGCGGTGATGCCCTCGACCCAGCGGTCGATCTCGAGGTCGGTCGGCGCGACGAGCCCCCGCACCCGCTCGCTCAGCACCTTGACGCCCGTGCCCGGCACGGTGTCGACGCCCGCCTCGCGCATCGCGACGAGGGCTGCGTCGAGAGTGGGGCCGGAGCGGTCGGCGAGGTCGCGCACGTCCTGAGGACGATAGGCGTGGAGATGGATGCCGGGGGCCCCGGCTTTCACCGCGCGCGCGATGTCGAGGTAGCCCGAGGGGTCTTCCGAGGCGGGGAGCAGCCCCTGCACGCAGAGCTCGGTGGCGCCGAGATCCCACGCGTCCGCCGCGATCGCACCGACGTCGTCGAGGGTGAAGGCGGCGGGGTCGTCGCTCGCGGCCGCGCGGAGCCCGGTGGAGGTGAGGTTGCGGTTCACCACGAGGGTGACGGCTTCGCCCACCGTGTAGCGGCGGACGTCGTCGGCGGTCGCCGCGAGCACGTCGAGGTCGTCGCCGGTCGCCTCGAGGAGGGCGATCCACTCGCCATCGTCGAGCGCGAGCGGGTCGGCCGCCGCGGCCTCGGCCAGGCGGCGGACCGTCCGGACTCCGTCCCGCGCACCCGCCCCCGGAGCAGCGTCTCCGGGCACACCCCTCTCCTGTTCCGCAGTCGACTTGTGCGGGTCACCCGGGGCGGGATCCGCCGAGAATGACTGCGGAGCAGCGGGGATCGGGGCGGAGGCAGCGAGCCCGGTCTCGGCGTCCGCGAGCGCCGCGACCGCGGGGCGCAGCGCGGGGTCGATCCACGTCCCCGCGCCGAGCACGAACTCGGGCTGTGCCGTCAGGCGCTCGCGCAGCTCGAAGCCGAGCTCCGCCGTCATCCGGGCGAGGTCGGCGAGGTGCGGCCAGGGGCGCTCGGGGTTGACATGGTCGGCGGTGAGCGGCGAGACGCCACCCCAATCGTCGGCGCCGGCCCGCACCAGCAGCCCGAACTCGGTGGCGTCCGAGAGGTTCGGGGGCACCTGGATGCGCATCCGAGGCCCCATCACGAGCCTGGCCACGGCCACCGCCGCGACGTACTCGAGCAGCTCCGCGTCGGGTGCACCCTGCATCGCGGTGCGGGGCTTCGCACGGAAATTCTGGACGATGACCTCCTGCACGTGGCCCTGTCCGTCGACCCGGTGACGTTCGTGGGCCTCGCGGATCGCGACCAGCGAGTCGGCGCGGTCGCGGGCGGTCTCGCCGATCCCGACGAGGATGCCGGTGGTGAACGGCACGCGCTCGCGCCCGGCGGCGTCGATCACCTCGAGCCGCACGGCCGGGTCCTTGTCGGGAGAGCCGAAGTGCACCTGCCCGGGCTCTTCGAAGAGGCGACGCGACGTCGTCTCGAGCATCATGCCCATCGACGGCGCCGTGGGCCGCAGCATCCGCAGTTCTTCCGCGCTCATCACTCCCGGGTTGGCGTGGGCGAGCAGACCCGTCTCGGCGGTCACCAGGCGCGCGATGTGCGCGACGTACTCGATCGTCGAGGCGAACCCGTGGTCGTCGAGCCACGCCCGCGCCTCGGGCCAGCGGTCTTCCGGACGGTCGCCGAGGGTCAGCAGCACCTCTTTGCAGCCCATCGCCTTGCCCTGACGGACGACGGCCAGCACCTGCTCGGGCGACATGTACGCCGGCTTGTGCTTCTTGAGGAGCTGCCCGGGGGTGTCGACGAAGACGCAGTAGTGGCAGCGGTCGCGGCACAGGGTCGTGAGAGGCACGAACACCTTGCGCGAGTACGTGATCACACCAGTGCGACCGGATGCTGCCAGCCCGGCGTCGCGAACCTCCCCGGCGATCTCCAGCAGGCGCTCGAACCGGTCGCCCGTCGCGCCGAGCAGCGTCTCTGCGTCAGCCGCGTCGAGACGTTCGCCGGCCGCGGCGCGCGCGAGCGCGGCGTCGACGGCGACGGGCGAGGCCGCTGCGGGGGACGCGGTGACGGAGGGGGACACGACGGTCACCGATCCAGTCTTGCACCGCCTGCGGACCCCGGGGCGCTGGATCGTTGCCCTCCCGTAAGCAAATCAGCCCGGTTCCGAGCGCCCACGCTGGCAGACTGGGCACATGGTGACGCTGCTGCTCGACTCGACGCAGCTCGAGGTCGTGCTGTCGGTGTCCGAGCGCGCCCTGTCATTCCGCAAGGGGAATGTCGTCATCGAGCGCTCCACCATCACCAAGGTGCAGCTCACGGACGACGCGTGGACGTGGCTGCGCGGCATCCCGAGCCCCGGCACCCACGTGCGCGGCATCGTCGCGATGGGCACCTGGCGCTCGGCAGGCGGCGACGATTTCGCGATCATCCGCCGTCACCGGCCCAGCGTCGTGATCGACCTCGACGGCCACCCGGAGTACCAGAGAGTCATCCTGACCACTCGCCACGGTCTCGCCCTCGTGCAGGCGCTGCGCGTCGAGGTCGCCGCCGAGCCGACCGACGTCGTCGACATCGCCGCCGAGACGGGCACGATCCCCGTCGTCCCCGAGCGCAAGCCGCGGGGACGCAAGACGCCGGCGACGGCCCCCGCAGTCTGACCCTTCGCGGTTCGACTCTGCGCTTCGACCCGCAAGCTCGCTCGACGACCGGCGGCGGCGGCGGGAGAGCCTCAGCTGACGTCGCGACGCCAGCTCACCAGGTGGCCGAGCACGACGAACACGATCGCGTAGCCGAGCAGGACGAGCCCGCCCACCCACCACTCGAGCGGATCGGCCGAACCCTGCGGGATCGTCGCCGCGTAGACGCTCGCACCGACCAGCGCATCGCTCGCCGCCCCCGGCAGAAAGCGCGTGATGTCCGACAGCCCCTCCACGAACGCGGCCGCCGTGCGCCCGATCGGCTCGATGAACTGCGTGAAGACGAGGACGCCCACGATCGCGCCCACCTGATTGCGCACGAGCGCGCCGACGCCCACGCCGATGAGCGTCCAGAGGACGTAGGCGAGCAGCATCCGTCCGAGCATCGCCCAGGTGCCGGGCGAGGTGATGTCGGTCTCGAGACCGAAGCCCGCGAGGAACGCCGCCGACGTGCCGACCGCCGCGACGATGCCGATCACGCCGAGCACGACGCCGATGAGCACGCCGACAGCGAGCTTGGCGACGAGCACGCGGCCGCGGCGCGGCGTCGCGAGGAACGTGGGGGTGAGAGTCTTGTGGCGGAACTCCGCCGTCACCATGAGCGTGCCCACCAGCAGCGGGAAGACGTACCCGACGGTCGTCGCGGTGCTGTAGAGCGTCGCGGCGAGACCCTCTTCGGGCAGCGGCGGCGCGTTGCCCGGGAGTGACCCGGTCGCCGCCGCCGCGTAGACGAAGCCGAGGGCCGCAGCGGTGAACGCGACGTACGCGAACAGGACGATCGCGAGGATCCACCAGATGCTCGTGGAGAACAGCTTCGTGCTCTCGGCGCGGGTTGCGGCGGTGAGGCTCATCGGTCGCCCCCTTCCTCGTCGGTGGGCGTGGTGGCCGGATCCGCGGCGGGGGCCGCTTCGGAGGGTGTGGATGCCTCGTCGCCCGGCTCGTGCGGGGGTTCGGTGTCCGTGGGCGGGATGTGGGCGACGGCGTCCTCGAACGCCTCGGCCTCGGGCGGGACCCACGCCTCGGGCTCGGGCTCGGGCTCGGGTTCGGGTTCGGGTTCGGGTTCGGGTTCGGGTTCGACGTCCGACTCTCGTGTGCGGGCGGTGTGGTCGAAGGCGGCGAAGAACGCGTCGGCCTCGATGTCGGAGTCGGTCTTGACGTAGTGCTCCCACGGGCGGTCGTCGTCGGCGTCGGGCGGCTCGGGGGTCGAGAGCTCGTCGTCGATCTCGCCGATGGCCTCGACGTCGGGGTTCGCGTCCTCGGGGGCCCACGGATCGGTGGGCTCCGGCTCGGCCTCGGGCTCGGCCTCGGCCTCGGCCTCGGCCCTGGGCTCGGGTTCGGGCTCGGGTTCGGCCTTGGGCTCGGGTTCGGGTTCGGGCTCGGGTTCGAGTTCGGCCTTGGGCTTGGGCTCGGGCTCCGGTGCTGCCTCCGCCGCGGCCTCTTCCGCGGACGTCGGCGCCGCCTCGGGCTCAGCCGAGAGCTCTTCGTCGGCCTGGCCGATGGCCTCGACGTCGGGGTCCCCGTCCTCGGGAGCCGCGGACGGCACGATGTCGATCACGCCGGTGCTCGCGACCGCGTAGGCGACGGGCGCCGGGGCGACGGGCTCGCGGGGCTCTTCGCGCTCGCGGGCATCGGTTGCCCAGGCGGCGCCGGCCGCGGCGGCGAGGGCTGTCGCGGCACCGGGAGCGCTGGTCGCTTCGGCGTCCAGCGCGGCCGCGGTGAGCGCCGACTCGGCCGCCTCGTCGGATTCGGACACCGTCTCCACGGGAGGTGCCGGGGGCGCAGCATCCGATCCCGCAGCAATCCCGGCCGCGCTCGGATGCACGCGCGTGCCGTTCACGAGATCGAGGAACACCTCTTCGAGCGCGGGTCCGCGGCGCTGCAGCGACGACAGCGCCACACCCCCCGCGGCGGCCGCCGCGCCGACAGCGACGGGGTCGAAGCCGCGCACGGTGAGCCCGGAGCGCAGCACCTCGAACGGCACACCGGCGGTCTTCAGCGCGGCGCCCAGCGCGGCCCGGTCGGGAGCGTCGACGACGGTGGCGTACTCGCGCGGATCGGTGAGCTCGTCGACTCCGCCCTGGAACACCAGGCGTCCGCGCGAGATGATCAGCAGCGCGTCGACGGTCTGCTGCACCTCGGCGAGCAGGTGCGACGAGACGAGCACGGTCCGGCCTTCGCTCGCGAGCTGGCGGAGGAACCCGCGCATCCAGCGGATACCCTCGGGGTCCAGTCCGTTCGCCGGCTCGTCGAGCACCAGAACCCCCGGGTCGCCGAGCAGCGCATACGCGAGGCCGAGGCGCTGGCGCATGCCCAGCGAGTACCCGCCGACCTTGCGGTTCGCGGCGTCGGTCAGCCCCACGAGGTCGAGCACCTCGCCGACCCGCGACGTGGCGATGCCGGCGGCGTGGGCGTAGATCGTGAGGTGCGCGGTGGCGGTGCGGCCGGGATGGAAGCTGGATGCCTCGAGCACCGCGCCGACGGTCCGCAGCGGCTCGTCGAGCTCGGCGTAGCGCTTGCCGCCGATCGTGGCGTGGCCGTCCGTCGCCGTGACCAATCCGAGCAGGATCCGCAGGGTCGTGGTCTTTCCCGCGCCGTTCGGACCGAGGAATCCGGTGACCACGCCGGGTTCGACCCGAGCTGTGAGCCCTGCGACCGCCGTGACCGCGCCGAAGCGCTTGGTGACACCTGAGAACTCCAGCGACTGGCCTTCGGGCATGCCGAACCCTCTCGTAGGTCGTGGGCGACACTCCGCGGGGCAATGTACGGGGCCGCTCCATTGCGGACTCACAGCAGAACTCCGTCCCATCCTGGCGGAAATCCGGTGTCAGCGTGGGAGAAGTTCGCCCTGCCGGTAACGTTGCGCTCGTGACCGACCTCGCCGAAGCCGCCGCGGAGCCCACCGTCCTCGTCAGCACGAGCGGAGGGCTCGGGCGCCTCACCCTCAACCGGCCGCGCGCGATCAACGCGCTCAACCTCGGGATGGTCGAGCAGCTGCACGCGGCCCTCGATTCATGGGAGCAGGACACCGAGGTCGACGTGGTGCTGCTGGACGGCGCGGGCGAGCGCGGACTGTGCGCCGGAGGCGACGTGCGCGGGCTCGCCGAGCAGGTGACGAGCGGCCGCGCAGAGGACGCGGGAGTGTTCTTCCGCGCTGAGTACGCGATCAACGCGCGCATCGCAGAGTACCCGAAGCCCTTCGTCGCCTTCGCCGACGGCATCACGATGGGTGGCGGCATCGGCGTCGCCGGCCACGCCGCGATCCGCATCGTGACCGAGCGTTCGCAGCTGGCGATGCCCGAGACCCGCATCGGCTTCACCCCCGACGTCGGCGGCACGTGGCTACTCGCCCACGCGCCGGGCCGCCTGGGCGAGTATCTCGGGCTGACCGGCGCGGTGATGGATGCCTCGGACGCGATCTACGCCGGATTCGCCGACCACTACGTGCCCCACGAGAACCTCGACGCGGTCCGCGATGCGCTGGAGACGCGGGCCGACCCCTCCAGCCCGACCGAGCTCGTCCTGCTGTTCGACGAGACGCCGGCGCCCTCGAAGCTCATCGGAGCGCGGGAGTGGATCGACGACGCGTTCGCGGCCGACACGGTCGCCGAGATCGTCGAGAGGCTGCGGGCGCGCCCCGAGCCCGAGGCATCCGCCACCGCCGATCTGCTCGGCGAACTGTCACCGACCGGTCTGGCCGTGACGCTCACCGCGATCCGCCGTGCCCGGGAGCTTCCTGGGCTCAGGGACGCGCTCGACCAGGAATACGGTCTGGTGATGTGGTTCGCGACGACTCAGCCCGACCTCCCGGAGGGCATCAGGGCGCAGGTGATCGACAAGGACCGCACGCCGAACTGGCAGCCGGCGACCCTGGCCGACCTGCAGGGCGACGTCGCCGAGACCGCCCTCGCGCACCGGCCAGGCGTGCCGCTCTGGGGCTGACGCCGGCTTCGACGACGAGGAGGGATCGTGAGCACCCGGCACCGGAGGAGTTACTCGATCGGCGTCGCGATCGACTGGTTCTTCTTCGTCTTCGCCGGGCTCGCGGCACTCTGGCTCGCGTATCTGAGCCTCACCGAGACGTTCCACGTGGGGTGGTGGGGCATCCCGTTCTTCCTCGTGTTCTGGGTGCTGCTCGCGTATCTGGTGCTGCCGCGGCTGCACCGCATCCTCACCACGATCTACGTGCCGGACTACTTCATCGGCCGCACCCGGACCAGTGACGGACTGCTCGGCGACCCCGTGAACCTCGCCTTCCACGGCACCGGTGACCAGATCCGCACATCCCTCGAGGCCGCCGGCTGGACCGAGGCCGCCCCGGTGACCCTCGGCTCGTCATGGCGCATCATCACATCGACGCTCACGCGCCGCAGCTACGACGAGGCGCCGGTGAGCCCGCTCTTCCTGTTCGGGCGCCAGCAGGACTTCGCCTACCAGCAGGAGGTCGACGGGAATCCCGCCCAGCGCCACCACGTGCGCTTCTGGCGCTGCCCCGACGACTGGCTGCTGCCCGGCGGCCGCCGCGTCGACTGGCTCGCCGCCGGCACGTTCGACACGAGCGTCGGGCTGTCGCTGTTCACGCTGCAGGTCACCCACCGCATCGACGCCGACACCGACGTCGAGCGCGACCACATCGTCCAGACGGTGACGGATGCCGATTCCCGCGTCACGGTGGACGTCATCCCCGACTTCGCCACCGGCTATCACGCCCGAAACGGCGGCGGTGACAGCATCCGCACCGACGGAGACCTCCCCATCGTGGACGTGCGCGCGGTCGAGCCGAGCGCCGAGAGCACGGGGGAGGTTCCGGCGTGAGCACCGAGATGCCTGCGCCGCACAAGCGGCCCGCGTACGAACCGGCGGGGCGACTGCTCAAGCCGCCGCGCTTCGACCCGGAGATGAAGCGCCCGATCTCGACGGTCGCGGGCGTCCTGCTCATCGTGCTGCGGGTGCTCGCCGGCATCGTCGTGCTCGTCAGCATCGCGACCGGATGGGACGCGATCCTCTCCGATCCCGACTCGGTGCTCGAGGGCTTCGATCCGACGCAGGAAGGCAGGCAGGCCGCGCTCTGGCTGGTGCTCGGCACGGGCGGGACCGTGCTCCTCATCGACCTCGCGCTGGCCTTCTTCGTCTTCCGGGGCGTCAACTGGGCGCGTGTGTTCGTCATGTTCATCGCCGTGCTGTCGATCAGCACGTCGTTCACCGCCTGGTGGGCGCAGGGGCAGGAGATCGAGATCGCGGGAACGTTCCTCTCACTGAGCATCGACATCCTGCTGCTGCTCGCCCTGTCGAGCCGCAGCGCCGCCGCCTACGCGCGCCGCAACGAGCGGCGCCCGGACACCCCGGCGTGACGTAACCTGAGTCCCGCCGCCGGCAGCGGCTCGCAGCATCCGTCATCGCAGTCCCGCGGGAGGGCACGTGTTCGACAGTCCGCTCTCGGCGTCGGCCTACGAGGTGCTCGCGGTAGCCCCCGAGGTCGATGAGGAGACCCTCCGCAAGGCGTATCGCCTGCGCCTGCGGCAGACGCACCCCGACACCGGCGGCGACGCGGCGGTGTTCATCCAGGTGCAGCGGGCGTGGGAGCTCGTCGGCACGCCGCAGGCCCGCGCGGCGTACGACCGCGGGCACGGCTTCGGCGAGGCGGCGGCTCCCGAGTGGTCGGGCTGGCGACCGCCCGCGGCGCGCACCGACACCCGTCCGCGCGCCCGCTCCTACGGGCATCCCGGCGGCTGGCGCCGTGAGCGCTACCTCACCCTGATCCGCGAGTGGGCCGGCCGCGGCGTCACGCTCGATGATCCGTACGACCCGGCGCTCGTGCGCTCGGCCCCGGTGGCGCTGCGACGCCTGCTGGCCGACGCGCTCGCCGAGGAGGCGACGGCCCGCATCGTCGCCGACCTCGGCATGGGGTACACGGTGTGGCACGACGTGGCGGCCGCGGGGCGCGACGCCGACCCCGACGCGAAGATCGACCACATCGTGCTCGGCCCCAGCGGTCTGTACGGGGTGCTGTCGGAGGACTTCGGGGGCCCGGCGCGCATCCGCCGCGGCGAGTTCGTCGGCGACGGCGTGCCCGGCGCCCCGATCGCCGAGCTGCTCTCACGCATGCGGGTGATCTCACGCGCCGCCGGCGTGCGCTTCAGCGGCGCGATCGTCGTGCTCCCCGACGAGGACGTGCTCACCCCGATCGACGAGATCGGCCGCGTACGCGGCGTGCGCGTCGCCGTCGTCTCGCGCAGCGCCCTGGCCACGGTGCTGCGTCGCGGCATCACCGGCGCGCGCGACATCGGCGGCAACGAGGTGTTCGACTACCGCACGCGCCTGCAGCAGACCGTGCGCTTCGCGTAGACCCGGCGGGAAGCCGGGAGGCCGCGTCACCCAGGAGGGGCGTCGCACGACCGGGTGGAGCGAACTCGCACCGCCCGCGCGCCACTCGACGTGCACCGCGGCCGCTGCGCGGATCACCGGCGCCTCGCGCGACACGGTCGCACCTGTCGACCACCGCACCGCGTTGTCGCGGGCGACGAACGAGCGCAGGCCGCGCATGTCCGCGAGCAGCGCCTCGGCGAGTTCGACGTCGTTGTGCTCGAACCTCACCGCGTCGTGGACCGGCGGCGCGTCGGAGGCGACCCCGGGTGCGACCTCCAGCACCCCTGAGACCACATCGCGGAACGTGTTCCCTTCGACACGGACGTCCCTCACGGGCCCGGATTCCCACCACCCGGTCGCGTCCGCGGCGATCTGGATGCACGGCATCGCGATGCTCTCGAATCGGCAGCCTTGGATGCGCACGGGCCGTCGCGTCGTGACGAGGATCGCGCGCGTCGGGATGCGGCGGAAGCGGCATCCGTCGATCGTCACCTCCGGCGTCCGCGTCGTGTTCTCGGCCGCCAGCTCGCCCGCCCGCGCCTGCGCGAGGACGGCGGCGGGCAGCGCGTCGACCAGCCGTGCCCGCATCGGCGCGGCGAGCGACGCCGAGTCGCGTCCGGTGGGACCGGTCGCCGCCGCGACGGTCGTCGCGTGCACGGGCCGGAGCGTGCGGCGCTCGACGAGCTCGATCTCGTCGCCGGGCGCGAACGGCGGGAAACCTGCGGTCTCGTCATGCATGTACGCGAGGTCGATCGCGTTCCCGTCGGCGTCGGTCACGGCGAGATACGTGCCGTGGATGTTGATCGCGTCGTCGTGCGGCCCGTCGAACTCGCAGTCGCGGATGTCGACCCGCCCCTGCATCCCCGAGCACTGGACGAAGTCGGCGAACCCGGCGGTGACCCGTCCCGTGCCCTCCGGAGGCCGGAAGACGACGCGATCGAGCGTGAGGTCCCTGCCGTTCTGCGCGACGATGCCGAAGCCGTGCAGGTAACGGATGCGCATGCGGCGCATCGCGACCTCCGCCGAGTCGAGGACGAGCATGCCGGGGTGGTCGCGATCCGTCTCGCGGAGCTGATACACGAGCCCCCGATCCTCCGGCACGGAAGACGTCAGGTATGACACCCGCATCGTGCGGTCGTCGATCACCTCGATGCGCGCGACGTCGTCGAACAGTGGGCAGCGGGCGCGCCGGACACGTCCGGTGGCCAGGTCGCAGGTCTGGCTGTACGCGAGGGCGTTCCGGCCCGACCAGTAGTGCTCGCCCGTCGACGGCGACCGTTCGGAGAGCCAGACGACGTCGGTCCCGTCGACGCGGAACCGCGTGCAGGCGGGGACCGTCAGCAGCCGCCATCCGCCGTCGGCGCCCGCGCCCGCTTCCGCCACCGTCACGTCGACGACCGTGGGGACGGCCCAGTCGATCTCCAGCCCGTCGACGACCACGCGCCGGCTGTCGATCACCGCGAGCGCCGTCTGCCGCCCGTGCACGACCAGCCGCGCGCCGGGGGCGGTGACCACGAGGTCCTCCACGCCGTCGAGCACCAGCCCGAGGGACTTCGTCGCGAACCGCGGATCGGTCCCCACGGTGTTGGAGACGAACAGTTCCCGGTGAACGGACGTCTCGGGCCACACGTGGTAGTCCGCGGCGACGAGTTCGAGCCGGGCGCCACCTCGGGCGGCCTGCAGCGCGCTGCGCAGTGAGGGACCGGCATCGGCCGTGACGCCGGGCTGGAATCCGAAATCGCGCACGTCGAGGGCAACGGCCATGGATCGCCTCCTTGCGAGCCTGTGACGCCCCGAAATCGGAGACATCGGATGATCCAGTAGCGGAATCGGGGTCGACAACATAATATTACGACGTAAAGTAACTCCCTGGAGGATCCAGATGACGCTCGACGTTGAGCACGCAACACCCGCCGAGGCGGTGATCTCGAAGCCGCGGTCGGTGTCGCACCGGTCCCGGCTCACCCGGAGCGTGCGGCGCTACTGGCAGCTCTATCTGCTCCTGCTGGTGCCGATCGTCTGGTTCATCGTGTTCCGGTACGTCCCGATGGCCAACGCGATCATCGCGTTCAAGAACTACAACCCGATCGACGGGGTGTGGGGGAGCCCGTGGGTGGGCTTCGACAACTTCGAGCGGCTGTTCCGCAACCCGGTATTCCCGCGGCTGGTCGCCAACACGTTCATCCTGGCCGCGTACACCCTGGTCGCGAGCCTTCCGCTGCCCATCATCCTGGCGCTCGCCCTCAACGAGGTGCGCCTGCGCTTCTTCAAGCGCACGGTGCAGCTCGTGACGTACGCCCCGTACTTCATCTCGACGGTCGTGATCGTCTCGATGACGATCCTGCTGCTGTCGCCCCGCGTCGGTCTGCTGGGGCGCACGTTCAGCTTCTTCGGCGCCGGGCAGGTCGATCTCCTCGCCGATGCGGACTTCTTCCGGCACATCTACGTGGCCACAGACCTCTGGACGACGACGGGCTACTCCGCGGTCATCTACCTCGCCGCGCTCGCCTCGGTCGACGTCTCGCTGTACGAGGCCGCGAAGATCGACGGCGCCTCGCGCCTGCAGAAGATCCGGCACGTCGATCTGCCGGCGCTGATGCCGACGGCGACCATCATCCTCATCCTCGGCGTCGGCAACATCATGGCGATCGGGTTCGAGAAGGCCTTCCTGCTGCAGAACGCCCTCAACCTCTCGACGTCGGAGATCATCCCGACCTACGTCTACAAGACGGGCATCCTCAACGCGAACTTCAGTCTCGGGGCGACGATCGGTCTGTTCAACGCAGTGATCAGCCTCGTGCTGCTGCTCGTCGTGAACGCGGTGTCCAAGCGGGTCACGGGAAGCGGGCTGTGGTGAGCAACGTCATCAGCAAAGAAGCCGTCCTCGCCGAGGAGGCCGCCGTCGGCGTGGCCGCCGCGCCTTCCCTCGCCGGTGCTCGAGCCAGGCGATCCGCATCGCGCGGGGTGAGGATCAAGGAGACCAGGGCGGATCGCACCTTCGTGATCGTGGCCTACGCCCTGCTCGGGGTGTTCCTGCTGGTGGTCCTGCTGCCGCTGCTGAACATCGTCGCGAGCTCCCTGTCGAGCCCGCACGCGGTCTCGTCGGGTCAGGTGCTGTTCTGGCCGGTCGACATCACCTTCCGCGGGTACGCGGAGGCGCTCGGCAACCCCGCGATCGTCCGCGGCTTCGCGAACTCGGTCTTCTACACCCTCGTCGGCACGCTCATCAGTGTGGTCGGCACGGTCGCCGTCGCGTATCCGCTGTCGCGCCAGAACCTGTTCGGACGCAAGGTCATCACGGGCGCCGTCGTCTTCACGATGCTCTTCAGCGGCGGCGTGATCCCGATGTATCTGGTCGTGCAGTCGCTGGGACTGCTCGACACCCGCTGGTCGATGCTGCTGCCGAATGCGATCGGGGTCTGGCAGGTGATCATCGCGATGGTCTTCTTCCGCACGTCCATCCCCGACGAGGTGTACGAGGCGGCGCAGCTCGACGGAGCCAGCGAGCTGCGGATCCTCTGGTCGATCGTGCTGCCGCTGGCCAAGCCGCTGATCGCCGTCATCGCGCTCATGTACGCGATCATGCAGTGGAATTCGTACTTCGATGCGCTCCTCTACCTCCGAAACGCCGACCTTCAGCCGCTGCAGCTCGTGCTCCGCGGCCTGCTCGTCCTCAACGACACCGGCGGCGGCGGCGATGTCGGCGAGCAGCTCCGCCGGCGCGAACTGGCCGACCTGCTGCGGTACTCGACGGTCGTCATCGCGACCGTGCCGATGCTCGTCGTCTATCCGTTCGTCGCGAAGTACTTCAACAAGGGGATCATGGTCGGCGCCGTCAAGGGCTGACCGTGCTTGCACCCACAGACCCACCACCACGCAATATGACCCGGGCAAAGGAGATTCCGGCAATGAAGCACAGCATGATGAGGGGAGCGGTCGCTGCGATCGCGATCGCGGCGACCACGCTCGCGATGGCGGCGTGCACGCCCTCTGCCGCCGAAGACGACGGCAAGCTCGTCGCGTTCGGTCCGCAGGGCGACAACGGGACGCTCAAGGACAACGCCTTCACCAAGGAGGTCGAGGAGAAGTTCGACATCGACTTCGACTGGCAGACCACGACCTACGACGGAAGCGTCGCGGGTGAGAAGCGGCAGGTGTCGCTGGCCAGCGGCGACTACCCCGACGCGTACTTCCTGGTGCCGTGGGTCGACGCCTTCTCGCGCAGCGAGATCCTCAAGTACGGCCAGCAGGGTGTGCTGCTGCCGCTGGAAGACCTCATCGACGAGTACGCACCGACGCTCAAGGAGCGCTTCGAGGAGAAGCCGGACTGGAAGGAGTCGGTCACCGCTCCCGACGGGCACATCTACGCGATCACCCAGTGGAGCGAGTGCTACCACTGCAGCTTCCCGTCGAAGCTGTGGATGAACTCCACGTGGCTCGAGAACCTCGGTCTCGACCAGCCCACGACGACGGAGGAGTTGCGCGCCGTGCTGCGGGCGTTCAAGGACGACGATCCCAACGGCAACGGCGTGCAGGACGAGGTGCCGCTGAGCGGTTCGGCCACCCAGCCCATCATCAACTACCTGATGAACGCCTTCGCCTACGCGCCCGTGGCCGGCCCGTCCAGCCCGCCGCCGATGGTCATGGAAGGCGGCGAGGTGAAGCTCGCCGCGACCTCGGACGAGTGGCGTGCGGGCCTCGCGTACATCAACTCCCTCGCGTCCGAGGGTCTGCTGGACACCGCGGCGTTCACGCAGAACGGCGACGCGCTCAAGGCGCTCGGCGACAACTCGGGCGCCGAGATCCTCGGGTCCGCGGTCGATCTGCACCCGTACGACTTCGTGACGCCCGAGTCCCCGGACGGCCGTGACAAGAACTACGACGCCGTGGCCCCGGTCGCCGGTCCCGACGGCACGCAGTTCGCGACGTGGCGCTCGCCCGTGAACCCGCTCGGCATGTTCGCCCTGACCAACAAGTCGACCGAGGACGAGCGCATCAAGGCGATCAAGCTCATCGACTACCTGGTGACCGACGACGGCGACAAGCGCGGCGCGATGGGCCCTGAGGGGGAGGCGTGGGTCCCCGCAGTCGACGGCGACGTCGCGCTGGACCCGGAACTCGACCCGACGTTCAAGCCCCTCACGTACGACGAGACGTCGAACGCCGCGTGGCGCTCGATGGCTCAGTACTGGGACTCGCTGGAGTACCGCAACTCGCAGGTCGTCCCCGAGGACGTCTACTCGCCGGACGGCTACGAGCGGCGCCTGCTCATCGCATCGCAGGAGTACGACCCCTACAAGCCCGACGAGAGCATCCTGTTCCCGTCCGAGAAGCTGTGGCCGAACGCCGACACGTCGGCCGAGCTCGCCGATCTGCAGACGAACATCGCGAACTACGTCACGCAGGCCCAGGCGGAGTTCGTGACAGGTCAGCGCGACATCAACGACGACGGTGCCTGGCAGGCCTACCTCGACGACCTCGAGGGTCTGGGCGTCGCGCAGTTCCTGCAGCTCGAGCAGGAGCTCTACGACGCGCTGAAGTAGGCCCACCGCAGCGGCGGGTCCTGAACGACACCACCCGGCGGTCGCGAGACCGCCGGGTGGTGTCGTGTCGCGGCGAGGGGCGCGAATGCTCGGGTGACGACGGTCGCGTGCGCGGGCGGACGACACCGAGCGGATGCCGCGGCTCAGAGCACGCGCAGGTCCTCGAGCGCGTCGTCGTCCCACGAGATGCCGATGCCCGGCTCGTCGGGAGCGACAGTGCGTCCGCCCCTCACCCGGAGGTCGGCCGTCGTGACGGCGCGCAGCTGGGGGATGTACTCGACGATGCGTCCGTTCGGCACCGCTGCGACCAGGCTGACGTGCAGCTCCATGAGGAAGTGCGGCGCCACCGGCACGTTGAACGCCTCGGCGAGGTGTGCGATCTTCAGCCACGGCGTGATGCCGCCGACGCGCGCGACGTCGGGCTGCACGATGGTGGCGGCATCCCGTACGAGGTACTCCTTGAACTGCGCGACCGAGTACAGCGACTCGCCGACCGCGATCGGGATGGAGGTCGACTCGACGAGGCGCGCGTGCGCCGACACGTCGTCGGCGGGCAGCGGCTCTTCGAGCCACGAGATGGCGGACGGCTCGATCGCGCGGGCGAGTGCCCGCGCATCGGCGAGCGTCAGCCCCTGGTTCGCGTCGACCATCAGCCGATACCCCTCGCCGACCGACGCGCGCACGGCGGCCAGCCGCTCGACATCGCGGCGCGGGTCGGGCGAGCCGACCTTGAGCTTGGAGCCGTGCCAGCCGCCGTCGCGGGCGGCGACGGTGTTGGCGACGAGGGTGCTGGTGTCGATGTGCAGCCAGCCCCCTTCGGTGTCGTAGAGGGGCACCTCGGGGTTGCTGCCTCCGGCGGCGCGCCAGAGCGGCTCGCCGTCGCGGCGGCACCGGGCATCCCAGACCGCGGTGTCGATCCCCGCGAGCGCGAGCGAGGTGATCGCGCCGACCGTGGTGGCGCGGGTCTGCGAGAACGCGTGCCGCCACACCGCCTCGGGGCGGCGGACGTCCTGCCCGATGACCGCGGGCAGCAGGTGCTCGCGCAGCATCGAGAGCACCGCACGGCCGCCCGTGCCGATCGTGTACGCGTAGCCGCGACCCGGCGTGCCGTCGTCGGTGTCGAGGTCGACGACGATCGTCTCCTGCTTCCGGAACGACTGCACCGCATCGGTGCGGACGGTCTCGACCGGGATGTCGACGAGCATGGCGCGGGCGTGCGTGATGACGGACATGGCTTCTCCGATGGGGACGGATGCCGCGGCGCGGCGTCAGCGGACGAGCGACTGGATGGCGGCAGCGGCGGCGCCGCGGGCCCAGTCCTGGAAGGTATGCGGCCGCGTGACGATGCGGCAGCGCGCGGCGGCGCCGAAGGCGTGCGCGTCGAACGCATCGCGCAGGGTCTTCTCGAACAGGTCGAAGTTCGACACGCCCTCGCCGCCGATGATGACGAGCTCAGGGCCGGCGAGGTTGACCAGCGTCGCGATGGCGGTTCCGATGAGGCCGGCGGCCTCCCGGAAGGCGGCCTCGGCCGCCGGGTCGCCGCTGTGGGCGAGCCGGACCGCCTCATCGATGCCGACGTCGCGGCCGAGTGCGCAAGACACGGTGGCCTCGATCGCGGCCGTCGAGGCCACCGCCTCGACGCATCCGCGACGCCCGCACGAACAGATCCGTGCGGGGTCGGCGAGCGGCAGATGCCCGATCTCTCCGGAGACCCCGTATGCGCCCGTCACCACCTGGCCGTTCAGGTGCAGGCCGCTGCCGATGCCGCGGCCGATGGTGACGATGGCGAACGACTCGGTCCCGAGGCCGACTCCGAACCAGTGCTCGCCGACCGTCAGGGCATGCACGTCGTTCTCGAGGGTCACGGGGCGGCCGAGGAGCGCCAGCATCCGGCCGCCGAAGTCCTCGCCGGACCAGCCCATGATCGCCGACTCCCTGACGATGCCGGTGGACGTGTCGACATCGCCCGACACCGACACGCCGATGCCGGCGATGGCATCTGCCTTGGCGCCGAGTCGCTCTTCGAGGGCGCGCACGACCTCGATGATGGCGGTCGCCACCGTGGCTGGGTCGTGGACGGTCAGCGGACGGTTCTCGGCGGCGAGCACAGTGGTCGCCAGGTCGGTGGCGACGCCGATCACCTCGTCGACGTTGACCTTGATCCCGAGCATCATCATCGCGTCGGGGACGATCGACACCGGCGCTGCGGGGCGTCCCGGGTTGCCGTCGCGCTGGGTGGCGGGCGGCGCGTCGACGAGACCGGCGGCGACGAGCGGCGAGACCGCCTTCGTGACGGCCGCCTGCGACAGCCCGGTCTGGCGCGCGATGTCGATGCGGCTGATCGGGCTCCGGGTCAGAATGGTGGCGAACACCCTCGATCCTGCTTCCGACGCAGAACGGATGAGCGTCGCGCGCGCGGTGGTGTCGTGATCCATCTGTTCCTTCGGTCTCAGTCGATACGGTAGCGAGTCCGCGCGTCGGCGTCTCGCGCGGTCGCCGGCCAGTCCGTCCCCGGCGCCAGGTGGGCGGCGGCGAAGTCGAGCGCGTTCTCCTCGTCGAGATCGCCCCCGGCCTCGTGGCCGTTGTACGGCCAGAGCACGATCTGCTTCGGGCCGGCGTAGGCGGTGAAGGCGGGCAGGACGGATGCCGGTGGTGCGATGCCGTCGCGCAGCCCCGTGCTGAGCAGGGCCGGGGCGGTGGCGCGCTTGGCATGGTTCACGCCGTCGAAGTAGCGCAGCGTGTCGAGCGCGGCGGAGGTGTCGAGGCGCCGGTCGGCGAAGTACTGGGTCAGCAGGGCGTACGGGTACTCGTCGCTGAGCTCGGCGGCGCGATCGAGCTCGCAGAGGAACGGTGCCTGGACGATCGCGACCGAGAGGTCGGGCACGAGCCCGGCGATCGCCAGCGCGATCCCGCCTCCCTGGCTCGCGCCGACGGCGCCGACGCGTGCCGGGTCGACCACGTCGAGCGTCCGCAGCGCCTCGACGGCGCGCACCGCGTCGGCGTACACCCGCCGGTAGTAGTACTCGTACGGCGAGCGGATGCCGCGCGTGAGGAATCCGCCCGCCGACGGGCCGCCGTCGGCGCGGTCGTCGTCGGTGTCGCCGTGACCCTGGCCGCGCGCGTCCACCACGAGGTGCGCATACCCCGCCGCCGCCCAGCGCAGGTCGCGCAGCGCGTGGCCTCGCCCGTTGCCGTAACCGAAGAACTGCACGAGTCCGGGCAGCGGACCGGTCGCGCCGTGCGCGATGCGCAGCCAGGCGCGGATCGGGGTGCCGCCGAAGCCCCGGAAGGTCACGTCGAACACATCGATGACCGCGAGGCGCGTCGCTCGCGGCTCGACGGTGACGTCGAGCGGGTGCCGTCGCGTCTCGGCGAGGGTGTCGGCCCAGAACCGGTCGAAGTCGGCCGGCTCGGTCTGAGTGGTGGGCTCGTCGACCAGGGTGAGCTCACCGCGCATGGTGCACCCCGATCGCGAGAGCGGCGCGTGCCGACTCGTCCAGCGGCACGTCGACGCTTCCGCCTTCCGGCACCCGGAGCACCACGCGGCGCCCTTCGTACAAGACCGCCACGTCGCGTTCGCCGCCACGGATGCTGCGCACCGTCGCGGACGCGAGCGAGCCGTCGCGCCAGGCGAGGTCGACGACGAGCCCGGTTCGGGCGCCGATGCCCTGAACCTCGCCGTCGGTCCAGGACGACGGCAGTGCGGGCAGCAGCCGGACGACGCCGCCGTGGCTCTGCACCAGCATCTCGGCGATGCCGGCGGGGAATCCCAGGTTGCCGTCGATCTGGAACGGCGGGTGCGTGCTGAAGAGGTTCGGCAGCAGGCCGCCCCACTCCGAGCCGTCGACGGGGCCGTGGCGCGTCGCGTCGCCCTCGAACGGCGCGAGCGCCTCGTCGAGGAGCTGCGCCGCGGCATCGCCGTCGCCCGTGCGGGCGCGCAGCGCGATCTTCCACGCCCACGACCAGCCCATCGCGCCGGAGCCGCGGGCATCGAGGAGGCGGACGCCCGCGTCGAACAGGTGCGGGTCGCGGTCGGGTGTGAGGGTGTCGAGCGGATACATGCCGACGAGGGGGGAGAGGTGCCGGTGCAGGGGCTCGACCTCCACGACCTCCGCCGACCATTCGCTCAGCCGGCCGTCGGAGCGGACCCCCACCGGGGCGAGCGCGGCCAGCGCGCGGTCGATCTCGGCCGAGAGCGGATCGTCCACTCCGAGCGCCGCCACGGCCGCGAGCGCGCGCTCGAAGAGCCCTCGGATGAGGAAGATGTCGGATGCCGCGGTGAGCCCGATCGCGGTCGTCCCGCCGTCGGGGCCGACGAAGGAGTTCTCGGCCGACGTCGACGGCGTGGTCCGCAGCGTCCCGTCGGGTCCGGGCACGAGCCAGTCGAGGCAGAACTCGACGGAGCCGCGCATGACCGGCCAGATGCGGGAGCGGAGGAGGTCGATGTCGCCGCCGAACGCGTACGCGTCCCACAGGTTGTGCGTCAGCCACACGCCGCCCATCATCCAGATCGCCCAGCTCGGAGCGCCATGGCCCCCTCCGACCGGAAGACTCCAGCCCCACAGGTCCGCGTTGTGGTGCGCCACCCAGCCCCGCGCGCCGTACAGCTCGCGTGCGACGTCGGCGCCGGTGCGGGCGAGCCGTTCGACGAGCGCGAGCAGGGGCTCGGAGGCGTCGTCGAGGCCCAGCACGGGCGCCGCCCAGTAGTTCATCTGGGTGTTGATGTTGATCGTGTAGTTCGACGACCAGGCGGGACGCAGCTGGTCGTTCCAGATGCCCTGCAGATTCGCGGCCGGGCCGCCCGCACGAGACGACGATGCGAGCAGGTACGCCCCGAACTCGGCGGCGATCGTCGCCTTCAGCCCGGCGTCGTCGCCGTGGAGGATGTCGCGGTCGATGTTCCACGTGCCTTCCCGGCGGCCGCCGATCGCGAACCGCGCCCGAGCACCTCGCCGACGATCGGCGAGGTGCTCGGCGAGCAGCGCGGATGGTGCGCGGTGTGCCGCGGCATCCGCGCGCTGCATGGCGCGGTCCCGGATCGCCTCGCGGGAGGCGGTCCGCCACTCCCCGTCCGCGTCGGCCCACCAAAACTCGGCGCGGGACGATGTGGAGAGGGCGATCAGCAGCCGGCGAGCCCCGTGGACGGCCGCGCGCGCGGGCGCGGCATCCACGAAACCGTCGGTGTCCAGCGCGACCGCGACGGCCGCGAAGGCGTCGAAGTCGGGGTCGGCCCCGGCATACCGCAGCGGGGGCTCGACCGAGGTCTCGTGCAGCGGGGCCCCGTCGACGGGGATCTCGACGTCGAGACCGAGGCCGTTCGGGGTGCCGCGCAGCGGCGTCGAGAGCGATAGGGATGCCGTGAACTCGACGTCGCCGGTGAGTTCGACGATCAGGGCCCGGGCGGGCGCCGACACCCACGACCGCCGGCGGACCGTGCCGCCGGGGATCTGCAGCGTCTCCGTCAGCACGGCCTCGTCGAGGTCGAGCACGCGCGCGGGAGTCGGGGCGACCGCGTCGGCGATCGTGACGGCGAGGTCGCCGAGCGGGAGGAACTCCTGGGAGTAGGGGCCTTCGAAGGTCATGAGCAGGGCTTCGGCCGTGCGGGCGTCGCCGGCGTCGAGCGCCGCGCGGATCTCAGCGAGCCGCTCGGGACCGGCGCCGGCCGCGAGCACGTCGCGGAGCGCAGCTGCGGGGCCGTCGGGCGTTCCCGACCACACCGTCGCGTCGTTCAGTGCGTAGCGCCCCGTCGCGCCGCCGAAGGCCATCGCCCCGATGCGGCCGTTGCCCAGCGGCGCGGCCTCTTCCCAGCGGTCGGCGGGTGCGTCCCACGACAGTCGCAGGGTGTCGCTCATCTCGGTCCTCGGGGTCGGTGTCCGAGATCGCGAGAGTCCGGGGCGTCTTCGCCCGCAGACCTCGGATCTTTGCTTGCGACGCCAGCGTAAACGTGATTAATTACCGATGTCAAGAAACTCGACGGAGGAGTTCGAATGCTCAACGGTGAGGGCGCCGTCCAGACGTTGCCGGCCGCGGAAGTCGCGCCGGCCGCCGTGCACGTGCTGCGGGCGGCGGGGATCTCGCTGGTCGTGGATCTCGCAGGCGGGATGCCGCGCGTGCTGCACTGGGGTGCCGACCTCGGCGACGTGGACGAGAGGGCGACGAAGGCGCTGCGGGCGACATCCGTCCCCGCGGTGCTCAACAACTCGCCCGACGTCCCGCG
The DNA here is from genome assembly GCF_000956465.1 of Microbacterium trichothecenolyticum. Lineage (GTDB taxonomy): Bacteria > Actinomycetota > Actinomycetes > Actinomycetales > Microbacteriaceae > Microbacterium > Microbacterium trichothecenolyticum. Next base: position 57,538 of record NZ_JYJA01000033.1, on the reverse strand, counting down.
CGTCTTCTCGGTATGGCCGACGGAGCAGGACGGGTGGGCCGGCACGCCCGCACAGGCGGGCCACCGCGGCGGTACCGCCACGACCCCTCGCCCCCGGCTCGTGAAAGCGGACGTCGAGTCCGCGCACGACGGCGGCGGCAGCATCCGCCTCCGATTCGACGACGACGTAGCCGGCACCCGGGCGCGCCTCACGTACCGCTTGGACGCCGCGGGCGTGCTGTCGGTCGACCTCTCGGTCGAGAACCCGTCCGACGCGGCATCGGCCTACCTCGTCGACGGGCTGCGGGCGCTGGTGCCCCTGCCGGACCGCGCGGCCGAGCTGCTCGACTTCACCGGCAAGTGGTGCCGCGAGCGCGCGCCGCAGCGGCTGCCCTTCTCGTTCGGCACGCACGCGCGCCGCGCACGGCGCGGGAAGCCCGGGCACGACGCGCCCTTCCTCCTCGTCGCGGGCACGCCGGCCTTCGGCTTCGCGCACGGCGAGCTGTGGGGCGTGCATCTGGCGTGGAGCGGAGACGGCGAATACCTCGCCGAGCGACTGCCCGAGGGCGCCGGGGCGCAGTCGCGCGTCATCGGCGCGGGCGAGCTGCTGCGCTCCGGGGAGGTGGTGCTGCAGCCCGGTGAGCGCTACGACGCTCCGACCGTCCTGTTCACGTGGTCGGACCGCGGCCTCGACGGGCTCTCCGCCCGCTTCCACCGGCGGCTCCGCGCCCGCCGCGGTCACCCCAGGGCGCCGCGCCCGCTCGTGCTCAACACGTGGGAGGCCGTGTACTTCGATCACGACCTCGAGCGTCTCGTCGAGATCGCCGACCGCGCCGCCGAGGTCGGCGTCGAACGCATCGTGCTCGACGACGGGTGGTTCCGCGGGCGCCGGGACGCCAGCGCGGGACTCGGCGACTGGCTCGTCGACGAGCGTGTCTGGCCCGATGGACTGGGGCCGTTCGTCGCCGCCGTGCGCGACCGCGGCATGCAGTTCGGCCTCTGGTTCGAGCCCGAGATGATCAGCCCCGACTCCGACCTCGCCCGCGACCACCCCGACTGGGTGCTGGCGCCCGGCCAGGGCGCCGGAGCCACCGCCCGCAACCAGCACGTGCTCGACATCGCCAATCCGGACGCGTACGCCCTGGTCCTCGAGCGCATCAGCGCTCTCGTCGCCGAGTACGACATCGACTACCTCAAATGGGATCACAACCGCGACCTCGTCGAGCCGGTCGCGCTCCGCGACGGCGGCGACCGGCCCCTCGTGCACGATCAGACGCTCGCGCTGTACCGCCTCCTCGACGAACTGCGCGCGCGCCATCCGCGACTGGAGATCGAGACGTGCTCCGGAGGAGGCGGCCGTGTCGACCTCGGCATACTGGAGCGCACCGACCGCGTGTGGGCCTCGGACTGCAACGACCCCGTCGAGCGCGCGCGCATCGAACGCTGGACGCGCCTGCTCGTGCCGCCCGAGCTCATCGGCTCGCACCTGGGCGCCCACCGTTCGCACACCACGTCGCGAGAGACCGACCTGTCGTTCCGGCTCGCCGTCGCCCTCACCGCCCACGCCGGCATCGAGACCGACCTCACCGTCTCGAGCCCCGACGACCTGCGCACCATCACCGCGTGGGCCGCGCTGTACCGCGAGCTGCGCGAGCTGATCCACACCGGCGACGTCGTCAACGCCGACCTCGCCGACGACGCGGCGATGCTCACCGGCATCGTCGCGCCGGGCGGGGAGCGCGCGCTGTTCACCTGGACCCGCCTCGCGACCTCTCCCGACGGGCAGAGCGGCCGCGTGCGCTTCCCCGGGCTCGACCCCCGCGCGCACTACCGCCTGCGGGTGCGGGCGGAGCTCGGCGCGACCAGCCGGCACGAGGTCTCGGACCCGGACTGGATGCGTCTCGCCGTCGACGGCGGCATCGAGCTTCCCGGCGCAGTCCTCGCCGTGGCCGGCGTGCCGCTGCCGACCCTCAACCCGCAGCAGGCGCTCCTTTTCGACGTCGAGAGGCTCGCATGAGCCGCTGATCGGGCATCCGCATCTTCTGGGAACCGCGCGTGAGAGGCCACTGGGGCCAGGGCACGGGCGCGGGTTCACCGTCGAACCCACCGCAGAGAGGAAACCATGAACACCAGAAACCGCCACGCCCACGGGCGACGGTGGCTCGCGGCGCTGGCTGTCGCCGCCGTCGGCGCGTCGACCCTCGGAATCGGGGCGGCCGCGGCCGCCGCTGCGCCCCGGGCCGAGGCATCCGATCCCCGTCCGGCCGTCACCCCCGCCGCGACGGCCCCCGACGACGACCTCGGCGCGCGCCCCTACATGGGGTGGAGCAGCTACAGCATGCAGGTCTACGCGGGCAACGGATCGACCTGGATCACCGCCGACCAGATCATCGCCCAGTCCGACGCCATGCACGAGAAGCTGCAGTCCGCCGGCTACGAGTACATCAACATCGACGCCGCCTGGAACGACGGCGTCGACGAGTACGGCCGGCCCACACCGAGTGCGAAGCTCTACCCGAACGGCCTGCAGGCCGTGATCGACCACATCCACGGCAACGGCCAGAAGGTCGGGCTCTATGCGATCCCCGGCATCTCGCCGCAGGTGTACGAGGCCGACCTGCCCATCTACGGCGCTCCAGACTGCTCGACCGGCGACATCGTGAAGCAGCCCATCCAGCAGGCCGACTACTGGGGCATCGGGTACCGGATCGACTTCTCGAATCCCTGCGCGCAGAAGTACGTCGACTCCATCGCCGACATGTTCGGCGAGTGGGGCATCGACTTCCTCAAGTTCGACAGCGTCACGCCCGGGTCGGGCATCGGCGACCTGTCGCTCGACGCCCGCGACGACGTCGCGGCCTGGTCGCAGGCGCTCGAGCGCAACGGCATCTGGTTCGAGCTGTCTTGGGCGCTCGACATCCGCTACGCCGACTACTGGGCCCAGTACGCGCAGGGCTGGCGCGTCGAATGGGATGTCGAGTGCTACTGCGAGAAGACGGCGCTCACGACGTGGGACAACATCGCGCGCCTGTTCCCTCGTGCGGCCGACTGGTGGCGCTACGCCGGCCCCGACCGCGGGTGGAACGACTTCGACTCGCTCAACGTGGGCAACGGCAAGATGGACGGACTCACCCGCGACGAGCGGCGCACGGCCGCCACGCTGTGGGCGGTGGCGGCGGCGCCGATGTACGTCGGCAACGACATGACCCAGCTCGACGACTACGGGATCGAGCTGCTCACGAACCCCGAGGTGATCGCGGTGAACCAGGCGGGCCGCCCCGCGCACCCGGTCTCGACCGCCTCTCCGCAGCAGACGTGGTACGCGGCGAACCCCGACGGCTCGGTGACCGTCGCGGTGTTCAACCTGGGCAGAACGGATGCCGACCTGACGGTGTCGCTCCCCGACATCGGGCTGACCGGCTCGGCGAAGGTGCGAGACCTCTGGGCACGGAAGAACATCGGCACCGCGGAGGGTTCGTTCGTCGCCTCGGACGTGCCGATCCACGGCGCGAGGCTTTTCACCTTCACCCCGGCCAAGGGCACGACGGTGGAGCTGAACGACGACGACGCGCAGCTCACGTATGAGGGCGCCTGGTCGCGCAACGGCGGCGAAGAGGCCGTCGCGGCGTCGCAGTCGCTGACCGTCTCGGTGTTCGACTCGTCGCAGGGCGGTTCGGCTCCGCAGGCGGGCTCGTCGCGGGTGATCGCGGTCAACGACACCGATCCGTCGATCGCCTACAGCGGCAACTGGAGCCACAGCGGCGGGCGCGGGCTCGGGGACCATCAGGACGATGTCCACTACGCCGAGGCCGACGGCAGCGCGTTCCAGTACTCCTTCGTCGGCACCGGCATCGACTGGGTCACCGAGACCCACGAGTCGCAGGGAGACGCCGAGGTGTACATCGACGGCGTGCTCGCCGGCACCGTGAGCACCTACCTCGACCCGTCCCAGGGGCGCGGCGTGCAGCAGGCCGTGTTCAGCAAGCGCGACCTGCCGAACGGCAGCCACACGATCCGGGTCGTGAAGAAGTCGGGCCAGTTCATGCTGCTCGACCGGCTCGACGTCGTGCAGGAGAGCCTGATCGACGTGGATCACGTGGCGTTCGACCGGGCGGCCCCCGAGGCCGCGACGGTGCACCTGCTGCGCGACGCGGGCGAACTGACCGGGATCCACCGCGACGGCACGGCGCTGAAGAGCGGCGCCGACTACACGGTCGACGGGGATGCTGTCGTCTTCGGCTCCACGTTCCTCTCGGCCCTGCCCGACGGTGACACGGCGCTGGAGTTCCGCTTCCGCGGCGACCTCCGCGACGACGTGCACTGGACACGGGATGACGGCGCAGCGGTGTCGATGACCTTCTCAGGCACGTCCGTCTCGGTGAAGGGGCCGATCGCGCCGGATCAGGGAGAGGTCGAGGTGTACCTCGACGGCAAGCTCGTCGATACGGTCGATCTGCGGGGCGACGCCCGCCTCACGCAGCAGAAGCTGTTCGCGAAGGACGGTCTCAAGAAGGGCCGGCACACGCTGCGCCTGGTGAAGGCGTCGGGCGACGTCATGCGCGTCGACGCGCTGTCGTACGTCACCGGCTGATGCGAGCGGCCCGGGTGGCGGGGCGTGCCGCCTCGCCGCCCGGGCTCAGACCGTCTCGCGCGCCTGGCGCAGCCAGCGCTCGATGCCCGAGATGTGCACCTGGGCGATCGAGGTGGCGAGCTCCATGTCGTGGTCGGCGATAGCGTCGAGGATCGCGCGATGCTCGGCGAGCGTGCGTTCGACGGCGCCCGCCTGCGTGAGCCCGCGCCACACGCGGGCCCGCACCGTCTGGCTGGTGAGGCTCTCGAGCAGGCTCGCCAGGTAGTCGTTGCCGGCGAGCCGCGCAATCGCGCTGTGAAAGCGCACGTCGTGCTCGACCAGGGATTCGATGTCGGTGTCGGGGGCGACGGCGCTGATCTCGGCATCCAGATCCGCCACGTCGTCGTCGGCGGCGCGCTGGGCCGCCAGGCCCGTCGCGTGGGACTCGAGCACGCGGCGCACGGCGAAGATCTCGAGCAGGGAGTCGTCGTCGTGGAGGTCGACGACGAACGAGATCGCCTCGAGCAGCAGCTTCGGCTCGAGGCTCGTGACGTAGGTGCCGTCGCCGCGGCGCACGTCGAGCACGCGGATGACCTCGAGCGCCTTGACGGCCTCGCGCATCGAGTTGCGTGACAGGCCCAGGCGCTCGGCGAGGTCCTTCTCGGGAGGCAGGCGCGACCCCGGCGCCAGCTCGCCGCGCACGATCATGTCCTTGATCTTCTCGATCGCTTCGTCGGTGACGGCCACGCGCCCATCATAGACATCGGATGTCAGGGAACACGGATGCTGTGACCACCGCGCGGCGGCGGCATGATGGTGACATGCGAGTCGTGGACGGACACCTCCATCTCTGGGACCCCGAGGTCCTGACGTACGAGTGGCTCGAAGGACCTCTGCTCCGATCTTTCGGGCCTGACGAGCTCGATGTCGCCCTGCAGGACGCCCCCGACGCCGACTGCGGCTTCGTGTTCGTGCAGGCGGAGTGCGAGCCCGGGCAGGCGGTCGCCGAGGTCGACTGGGTCGCGTCGCTCACCTCTCACGTCCCGGTGCGGGGCATCGTCGCACGCGCGCCGCTCGAGGACCCCGCCGCGACCGAGGAGCACCTCGCGGCCTATGCGGAGCGGCCGCTCGTCGTCGGGGTGCGCCGGCTGCTGCAGTCCGAGCCCGAGGGCTTCTGCCTGCGCCCGGGCTTCCTGCGCGCGGCGGAGGCGGTGGCTGTCGCCGGGCTCTCGTTCGACGCCTGCGTGCGGTGGGAGCAGCTGCCGGACGTCGTCGCGCTCGCGGACGCGCTGCCCGACCTCGCCATCGTGCTGGACCACCTGGGCAAGCCCGAGGTGGGGTCACCGGACGACGCCGACCCCGCCGACGGCACGCCCTGGGCGGAGTCGCTGCGCGACCTCGCCCGGCGACCGAACGTGGTGTGCAAGCTCTCGGGCCTGCCCGCGGAGTCGCCCGGCGAGTGGACCGATGCTCAGATGCGGCCGTTCCTCGACGTGGCGCTCGACGCCTTCGGTCCCGACCGCCTGCTGTTCGGCAGCGACTGGCCGGTATCGGGGCCGTACGGGCGCTGGCTCGACACGGTGTCGTCGTGGCTGGAGGACCGCGTCGGCGAGCGCCACCGGAAGGCGGTGCTCGCCGAGAACGCCGAGCGTGTCTACGGCCTGGGGTAGCGGCATCCGTCCCCGCCGGAAGCGTGGGGGGCCGCGCGCGCCCTCCCGCGTGCTCGTTCGACAGGTCAACCGGGGTCTTACAGGAGACTCGGCGGGGAATCGTCCTGCAGAACCCCGGTTGACCTGTGGGACGGATGCCGCGGCCGGGGGCGCGATCTACCGCCTGGCGCGATGAGTCAGGAGCCGGCCGGACGGAGGCGGAGCGGCGACATCCCGCCGTCCACCTCGATGTAGGTGCCGGTCGTGGAGCCCGACGACGGGCTCACGAGGTAGAGCACGGCCCCGGCCACCTCGGCGGCCGACACCAGGCGGCCGTGGGGCTGCCTGGCCTCGAGGGCGGCGCGCTCGGCCGCGGGGTCGGGCGCGCTCGCGAGCAGGCGGCCGATCCACGGGGTGTCGGCGGTGCCCGGGTTGACCGCGTTCACGCGGATGCCTTCGCGGAGGTGGTCGGCGGCCATCGCGCGGGTGAGCGAGAGCACGGCGCCCTTCGAGGCGCTGTACAGCGCCCGCTGCGGCAGGCCCGCGGTCGCTGCGATCGACGACGTGTTGCAGATCGCAGCGGACGGCGACTTCCGCAGCCACGGCAGCGCCGCCGCCGTGACGCGCGCGATGCCCGTGACGTTGATGGAGAACACGCGGGCCCACTCGGCGTCGTCGTTCGCCGCGATGTCGCCCTGCGCGCCGATCCCCGCGTTGTTCACGAGGATGTCGATGCGGCCGAACCGCTCGCCGACCCCGGCGATCGCCCGGTCGACGGCGGCGCGGTCCGACACGTCTGCGGCGAACGCCGCGAACCGCGGGTCGGCCCCGGACGGATCGAGGTCGAGCACCGCGACCTCCGCGCCCTCGCCGGCGAGGGCGGTCGCGATCGCGGCGCCGATGCCCGATGCGCCGCCGGTGACGACGGCGACGAGGCCGTCCAGCTGCCGGCCGCTCATCGCGCGGCCTCCCATGCCACGAACTCCTGGCGCTGCGCGCCGAGGCCGTCGATCTCGATGTCGACGACGTCGCCGGCCTTCAGGTACGGGAACCTGCCGCCGAACGCCACGCCCTGCGGCGTGCCGGTGAGGATCAGGTCGCCGGGTTCGAGGGTGACGAACTGCGAGAGGTGGTGCACGATGGCGCGCACGTCGAAGATCATGTCGCTCGTGTTCGAGTCCTGGCGGGGTTCGCCGTTGACGAAGCTCCTCAGGCCGAGGTTCTGCACGTCGACCTCGTCGGCCGTGACCAGCCACGGGCCCGTCGGATTGAAGCCGTGGGCGATCTTGCCCTTCGACCACTGCCCGCCCGAGATCTCCATCTGGAAGCTGCGCTCCGACACGTCGTTGGCGACCACGTAGCCGGCGATGTGGGCGTCGGCCTCGTCAGGGCTGTCGAGGTACGCGGTGCGGCTGCCGATCACGACTCCGAGCTCGACCTCCCAGTCGGTCTTCTCGCTGCCGCGGGGGATCGTCACGGCGTCGTTCGGTCCGACGACGGTGTTCGGGGTCTTGAGGAAGATGATCGGCACGGTCGGCGGCTCCGCACCTGACTCGCGCGCATGCGCGGCATAGTTCTGGCCGATGCAGATGACGGCGCTCGGACGGGCGATCGGGGCGCCGATGCGCAGTCCGGCGGCTCCCTCGAGCTCCGCGAGAAGTCCTGCGGCGATCGCGGCGGAGGTGCGGCCGACGGGATCGTCCGCGAGGAATCGACCGTCGACATCGGATGTGAGCGGGCGCAGATCGAGGTGACGACCGCCGTCGATGACGACGGGGATCTCGCTGCCGGACTCGCCGAGGCGCGCGAACTTCATGGTTCTCCTGGATTTCTCGGTGCGGGGCGGCGTCGGTGCCGTCGCTGCCCGCGGGCGTGATTGACAGTATAGACATCCGATGTTTACACTTCGAGCGGTTCGATTCCCCGAACCGCGAACCGCTGGAGAACGCCCCGTGAGCCGCATCGTCGCCTTCGAGACGACAGACATCCGATTCCCCACGTCGCTGAGCCTCGACGGCTCCGACGCGATGAACCCCGACCCCGACTACTCCGCCGCCTATCTGCGTATCGTGACGGATGCCGCGGACCATGTCTCAGGACACGCCTTCGTGTTCACGATCGGGCGGGGCAACGATGTTCAGGTCGCCGCGCTCGACGCCCTCGCGGCACACCTCGTGGGTCGCGAGCTCGAGCCGCTCCTCGACGAGATGGGCGCGATCAACCGCGAGCTCATCGGCGACTCGCAGCTGCGCTGGCTCGGCCCCGAGAAGGGCGTCATGCACATGGCGATCGGCGCGGTCGTCAACGCGCTGTGGGACATCAAGGCCAAGCGCGCCGGACTCCCGCTGTGGCAGCTGCTGTCGCGCATGAGCCCCGAGGAGCTCGTCGCGCTCGTCGACTTCCGCTACCTCTCGAACGCGCTCACCCCCGAGGACGCGCTGCGGATCCTCCGCGACGCCGAGCCCGGCCGGGCCGAGCGCGAGAGCGAGCTGCTCGCCACCGGCTACCCGGCGTACACGACGAGCCCCGGGTGGCTGGGCTACTCAGACGAGAAGCTCGCGCGCCTGTGCCGCGAGGCGATCGCCGACGGCTTCGGGCAGATCAAGCTCAAGGTCGGCGCCGACCTCGATGACGACATCCGCCGACTCCGCGTCGCGCGCGCGGTGTGCGGCGAAGGATTCCCGATCGCGATCGACGCCAACCAGCGCTGGGAGGTGTCGGAGGCGATCGAGTGGGTCAACGCGCTCGCCGAGTTCGACCCCGCGTGGATCGAGGAGCCCACCAGCCCGGACGACGTGCTCGGTCACGCCGAGATCGCGCGCGGCATCGCGCCGGTGCGCGTGGCGACGGGCGAGCATGCGCAGAACCGCGTGATCTTCAAGCAGCTGCTGCAGGCCGGCGCGATCTCGGTCATGCAGATCGACGCGGCCCGCGTCGGCGGCGTCAACGAGAACATCGCGAACCTGCTGCTGGCGGCGAAGTTCGGCGTGCCGGTGTGCCCGCACGCGGGCGGCGTCGGCCTCTGCGAGGCCGTCCAGCACCTCTCGATGTTCGACTTCGTGGCCGTGACCGGCACCCGCGAAGGCCGCATGATCGAGTACGTCGATCACCTGCACGAGCACTTCGTCGTACCGACTGAGGTGCGCGGCGGCGTGTACGTGGCGCCGACCGCGCCCGGCACAGGCATGGAGATGAAGGCGGCCAGCCGCGCCGAGTACGAGTTCGGGACGGCGCATGCCGCGGCCTGAACTCCCCGCGCTGACGCGACTCGGGTACGGCGCGGCGAACATCGGCAACCTCTTCCGCGAACTCAGCGACGAGCAGGCCTGGGCCATCCTCGATGCGGCGTGGGAGAGCGGCATCCGCTACTACGACACCGCTCCCCACTACGGGCTGGGGCTGTCGGAGCGACGCCTGGGCGCGTTCCTGCGGACCAAGCCGCGCGACGAGTTCGTGATCTCGACGAAGGCCGGGCGTCTGCTCCGCCCCAACCCCGATGACGACGGCGGGCTCGATCTCGCCGCCGACTTCCACGTGCCGACGACGCTGCGGCGCGAGTGGGATTTCTCCGAGGCGGGCATCCGGGCGAGCCTCGAGGAGTCCCTCGAGCGGCTCGGCCTCGACCGCGTCGACGTGCTCTACCTGCACGATCCCGAGCGCCACGATCTCGACCTCGCGCTGCGCGAGGCGTTCCCCGCGCTCGAGCAGCTGCGCGCAGAGGGATCGGTCGACGGTATCGGCATCGGGTCGATGGTCAGCGAGGCGCTCGCCGCCGCCGTCGAGAGCGCCGACCTCGACCTCATCATGATCGCCGGCCGCTACACGCTGCTCGAGCAGCCGGCCGCCGACGCCGTACTGCCCGCCTGTCATGCGCGCGAGACCGGGGTGGTGGCGGCATCCGTCTTCAACTCCGGCCTGCTCGCCAAGGACGAGCCGGAGAGATCCGACCGGTACGAGTACGGACGGATGCCGGAGCCGCTGTGGGAGCGGCTGCAGGCGATCCTGGCCGTGTGCCGCGCACACGCCGTTCCGCTTCCCGCTGCGGCGGTGCAGTTCGCACTGCGCGACACCGCGGTGCGCTCGGTCGTCGTGGGCGGCAGCCGCCCCGAGCAACTGCGCCGCAACGCCGAGCTGATGGCGATCGACATCCCCGCCGCGCTGTGGGACGATCTGGCCGCCGACGGCCTCATCCGCTGACGAAGGGATCCTCATGCTCGAGGGCATCAACCCGCTGCTGACCGGGGAGCTGCTGCTCCATCTGGACCGCATGGGCCACTCCGACGCGGTCGTGATCGCCGACGCGCACTTCCCCGCGTGGGCCATCGGCGCACGCGTCATCGATCTGCCGGGAACGACGACGCCCGAGGTGCTGGCGGCGGTGCGCAGCGTTGTGCCGCTGGACGACGCGCCCGCATTGGATCTCATGGCGTCGGCCGACGGCGAGGTGCTCGACGTGCAGCGTGAGCTCGCCGCCGCAGCGGGAGTCGACGACCCGCGCTACGTCGACCGGTTCGAGTACTACGAGCTCGCGAAGACCGCGTACGTGATCGTGCGCACCGGAGAGACCCGCACGTACGGCAACGCCCTCCTGCGAAAGGGCGTCGTCGGCTACCCGGCCGCCTGAGCGGGTCTCAGCGGCGCCTCAGCCGTTGAGACCGAAGAGGTCCAGCGGGTGCGTGAGGCGCCACCACGGCGACGGGTCCGTGATCTCGGCCGCGAGCTTCAGGTCGACGGTGGTGGCGTCGAGCGGTCCGGTGACGCTGAGCGAGCCGACGACATCGCCGGCATCGCGGCTGTCGCCGAGGTGGTAGGTGGTCGCGACGGTGCCGCTGCCGCCGTTCCACAGGATCACCGAGGCGTCTGCGGACGTGACGATGTCGACCTTGTCGCCCCACAGCGTCTCGACCTGGCCCGCCACGGTGCTCGCCGTCACCGAGGGCTTGGGCTGCAGCTCAGCCTCCATCTGCGCGTAGAGCGCACGGGATGCGGCGAGGCGTGCCTCGTCATCTGGCTGACCCAGCACCGACGCGTAGAGGCGCACTGTCCTGTCGCCGATCGTGACGTCCTTGGCAGAGAGCAGGTTCCACGCGTCGAGGGTGCCGGTCTTGACTCCGACGACGCCCGGATCGGCGAGGAGGCCGTTCGTGTTCTCGACATGCCCGGCGCCGGGGAGGTCGACCGACTGCTTCGCGACGATCTCCGCGATGACAGGATGCGCGAGCGCCTTCTGGGCGAGCGTCACGAGGGCCTCGGGGCTCGCGGCGTTGCGCGCGTCCATTCCAGTGGGTTCGCGGACCGTGATCCCGGGAACGCCGTGGGCCGTCAGCCACGCGTTGGCGGCCGAGGCGTAGACGGCGTCGGAGGGCCAGATCCCCTGGGCCAGCCGGTCGGCATAGTTGTTCGCCGAGCCGATGAGCATGCCCTCGAGCATCTGGTACTCGCTGAGCGAGCCGCCGACCGGGACGTCGAGCGCCGACTCGCCGCCTGCGCGGTACTGCCAGTAGCGCGCGCGGTCGGCGGACGTGAAGCGGTACTCCGGTCCTTGCTCGCCCACGGCGAGCGGCATCTCCTCGAGCACGACGAGTGCGGTGACGACCTTGGTGATGCTGGCGATCGCGTCGGGGTCGGCCGTGGAGGCGAGCGTTCCCGGGATGCCGGCGACGGCCTCGGCCGCGCTGCCCTGAGCAGGCCACGCGGGCGCGGCGGCGGGCGCCGCGATCGGCTGCACCTCCATCGCGGTCACGGTGGGGGCGACGGCGTGCAGCGGCCACAGCATGGTCGTCGCCGCATAGGCGCCGACGACGGCGGCGATCGCGAGCGTGGGAACCACGACGGCGGCGCGGAACGGGGAGCGGCGCGGGGCATCGGAGAGGAGGTCGGCCTCGACCGCCACGTACGGGGTCGCGGCCGCGGTCAGGTCGGCGGGGGCTGCGCCGTGCTCGACGAGGGATTCGTCGACCCAGGCGAGTGCGGTGTGCCCGCCGGTGACCGCGGTGACGGTCGGGGTGCCGAGGCCGGTCGGGAGCGCGAAGTCGGACGGCTCGACAGGCTCCGCGGCGTTCCACGTCGCGACCGACGGCACCTCGGCGACGGGCACCGTGGCGATCGTCGGAGCGGCGGCGGTCACGTCCACCGCGGCGGTGGTCGACGGCGGGTAGACAGCATCCGTCTCACCCGTCTGGATCGTGAGGATGCCGCCGTCGGGCACGTCTTCGGAACCTGCAACCGGGACGGCACCGGTCTGCGCGCGCCGCGCGCGACGCGTGGGTGCAGGGGTGTCGTCCGATGTCACCCCCCCAAAATACCTGCTGAGCCGGCGGTATACTCGTCGCCATAACCACGGGAGTCCGGTGAGCCGGGCTGAGAGGAAGCGATCCACGCTTCGACCGTCGAACCTGATCCGGATCATGCCGGCGCAGGGAGGAGCTCATATGCACGCGTCCACGTCCGCATCCACCCCCGTTGCGGCTCACTCGAAGGCCCCCCGGAGCCTCCGCTGGCGGGTGGTCGACATCGTCGTCGCCGCGGTGCTCGGCGTCGCGATCGGCCTGGTGTTCTGGGCCTGGAACACCATCGGCGGCACCTGGTTCGTCGCCATGGACGGACTCACCCCGGGCCTCGGCGGGATCGCCGTCGGCATCTGGCTCATCGGCGGCGTCATCGGCGGCCTGGTCATCCGCAAGCCGGGTGCCGCGCTGCTCGTCGAGGTGATCGCCGCGCTCGTGTCGATGCTGATCGGCAACGTGTGGGGCGTGTCGACCCTCTTCTCGGGCATCGTGCAGGGCCTCGGCGCCGAGCTCGTGTTCGCGATCTTCCTCTACCGCCGCTTCACGCTGCCCGTCGCGATGCTCGCCGGCGTCGGCGCCGCGGTAGGCGCCTGGGTGTTCGAGCTGTTCTACGGCAGCTCGCCCAACATCCTGAAGACCGTCGAGTTCAACGTCATCTACCTGGTGTCGCTGGCGGTCTCGGGCGCGCTGCTCGCGGGCCTCGTCGGCTGGCTCGCGGTGCGCGGGCTCGCCGCGACCGGTGCTCTCAACCGCTTCGCCGTCGGACGCGAAGCGCGCCGCGAGGTCTGACGTGACGGCGACCCGCCCCGCCCGCATCACCGCGGCGGGCTGGGGGTGGCGCTACGGCGGACGCCGGGCGGCTGCCGTCCACGACGTCTCGTTCACGATCGAGCCCGGGGAGCGCGTGCTCCTGCTCGGCGCATCGGGCGCGGGCAAGTCGACGCTCCTCGCCGGAATGGCGGGTCTGCTCGGCGGTGCCGACGAGGGAGACGAGACCGGCACCCTCCTCATCGACGGTGGACGTGCCGAGGCTCACCGCGGTCGCGTCGGGCTCGTGCTCCAGGACCCTGACGCCGGCGTCGTGCTGTCGAGGGTGGGAGACGATGTGGCGTTCGGCTGCGAGAACCTCGGTGTCCCGGCCGCGCAGATCCCCGCTCGGGTCGCAGAAGCCCTCGACGCCGTCGGGCTCGACGTGCCTCTCACCCGGCCGACCAAGGCACTGTCCGGGGGACAGAAGCAGCGACTCGCCCTCGCCGGCGTGCTGGCGATGCGGCCAGGGGTGCTCCTGCTCGACGAGCCCACCGCCAACCTCGACCCGCACGGCGTCCGTGAGGTGCGCGACGCCGTCGAGCGCGCAGTGCAGGAGAGCGGCGCGACGCTCGTCGTCATCGAGCACCGCACCGCGGTGTGGGCGGACCTCATGGATCGCGTCATCGTGGTCGGCGCCGACGGTGGGCTCCTCGCCGACGGGACGCCCGCCGAGGTGTTCGCGCGCCACGGTGCCACGCTCGCCGCCGCGGGGGTGTGGATCCCGGGCCACTCGGTCGATCTGCCCGTACTCGCTTCCGCCCGGGCCGATGCATCGGCGGCGGTGGCGGCATCCGCTCTCTCGATCTCCCGCGACGGCCGCACGATCGTGCGCTCGGGGCTCGACCTCGCCGTTGTTCGCGCTGCCGCGACCGTGATCACGGGTCCGAACGGCGCCGGAAAGTCCACGCTCGCCCTGACGCTCGCCGGGCTGCTGCCTGAGGCGGCGGGTCGCGTCGAAACCGCGCCGGAGCTCGCGGGGCGGTCCGGCCGGCGCCCGTCGAAGTGGACCTCGCGCGAGCTGCTCACGCGCATCGGCACGGTGTTCCAGGAGCCCGAGCACCAGTTCCTCGCCTCCACCGTGCGCGACGAGCTCGCCATCGGGCCGCGCTCGCGCGGCGTCGATCCGGCCACCGTCGGCCAGATCGTCGACGAGCTGCTCGAGCGGCTGCACCTCGCGCCGCTCGCCGCCGCGAACCCGTTCACACTCTCGGGCGGTCAGAAGCGCCGGCTCTCGGTCGCGACCGTGCTCGCCGACGCGCCCCCGGTGATCATGCTCGATGAACCGACCTTCGGGCAGGACCGCCGCGGCTGGATCGAGCTCGTGCAGCTGCTCCAGTCCGAGATCGCCGCCGGCACGACCGTCGTCGCCGTCACCCACGACGAGGATGTGCTGCGTCACCTCGGCGGCCACCGCATCGAGCTGGGGGAGCCGGTGCGCGCGGGGGTGGGATCGTGACCGCCGTCGACGCCCGCACCCCGGAGGTCGAGGCAGCCCCCCGCGCCTGGCTCGACGGCGTGAATCCGGTCACCAAGATCGTGCTCGCGCTGCTGCTGTCGGTGCCGCTGTTCGCGTCCATCGACGCCACGAGCGCCCTCGTCGCGATCGTGCTCCAGCTCGCCTGCATCCCGCTGACCGGCCTCGCGATCGTGACGGTGCTGAAACGGATGCTGCCCGTCCTCGTGTTCGCGCCGGTCGCCGGCGTCAGCATGCTGCTGTACGCGGAACCCGGTGGCACCGTCTACTGGTCGTTCTGGTACGCGACGATCAGCGACGACTCGATCGCCCTGGCGATCGCGGTGTGCCTTCGCGTGCTCGCCCTGGCACTGCCGACGATCCTCCTGTTCGGCCGCACCGACCCGACCGAGCTCGCCGACGCGCTCGCCCAGGTCGCGAGGCTGCCCTCGCGATTCGTGCTCGGCGTGTTGGCCGGCACCCGCACGCTGGGGCTCTTCCTCGACGACTGGCGCAGCATGGGCCTCGCCCGCCGGGCGCGGGGCGTCGGCGACAGCGGCGCCGTCCGCCGGTTCTTCTCGATGGCGTTCGTGCTCCTCGTGTTCGCGGTGCGCCGCGGAACCAAGCTGGCGATGGCGATGGAGGCGCGCGGGTTCGGCTCGGGCATCCCGCGCACGTGGGCACGGCCGTCGGGCCTGCATCCCCGTGACGCTGTGGCGCTGCTGGGCGGCACCGTGATCATGGCACTCGCGATCGGCGCCGCGGTCGCGGCGGGCACGTTCCGGTTCGTCTGGTCCTGAACGGGCCCGGCGTCAGCCGCCGGCGACCAGCCGCTCGTACCCGGGCTGCAGCGCGGGGAAGTAGTCGTCCCAGTTCACGCTGTCGACGGCGACGCCTGCCTGGGCCGCGACCAGCCGGTCGAGGTAGTACTCCCAGCCCGGGCCGATCGAGCCGACCTCGTCCTCGGGGCCCAGCCGCTGGCCGAACGTGAGCACGGTGTCGCCGTGCTCGTCCGGGGCGAGCTCGAACCACAGATGCCACGCACCCGACCCGGCCGAGGTGTCTCCGGCGAAGCGCCGCGGGCGGTCGCACTCGAGGATCGTGTACTCCTCACCCGAGGCATCCGGATCCTCCGCCGTCATGAAGAAGGTGACGTGTCCGGTCGTGGGATCGCCCTCCCAGCGGCCGATCCACCGCTCGAGCCGTGCGGAGTCCGTGAGCTCGCGCCACACCTCTTCGGCGGTCGCGCGGAAGCGCCGCAGGATCACGAGGTTCGGCTTGCCGTCGATGTCACACACGTTGCCGGTGATCTCGGTCATGTCGCGTTCCACAGCTCCCGGTAGTACGAGAGGCGCTCGCGATCGGGCTCGATCCCGTACGCCTCGATGAGGGCGTCCTCCCATCCCTCGCCATAGTTCCACGCCGTCGACATCGACGCCACGGCGATGTCGGCCCAGCGGTCGGCGACGCCCAACGCGCCGAGGTCGACGTGCCCGCTCCAACGTCCGTCGTCGCCGATGAGCGTGTTCGGGCAGCAGGCATCGCCGTGGCACACGACCAGCCGGTCGATCGGCGGCGCGTCATGGAACGCCTCGGGAACACGGATGCCGCGCCCCTCGGCGTTCGCGATCCGCCCGGGCACGCCCCAGTCGAAGGGGCAGTCGCCGACGGGCAGCGCGTCGTGCAGCGCGCGCAGGCCCTCGCCGACCGCACGGACGGCGGTGGCAGCATCCGGGATCCATCGCGGGTCCACCGCCGACAGGCCCGGAAGCGCCGCCGTCACCATCCATTCGTGGGTGTCGTCGCCGCCGGCTTCGAGCACCCGGGGGACAGCGGTGTACCGCGCCGCCCACCGCAGCCGTTCGGCCTCGCCCGCGAACGACGTCTCGGCGTTGCGGGGCCCGTACTTGAGGTACCTGCCGTCGTCGGCGCGGAACGTCACGCCGCCGAGCTCGTTGAGCCAGACGGGTGCGAGCCGCGCCCCGACGGCGAGCGCGCGCACGCGTTCGGGGACGGCGACGTCTTCGACGGGGATCGACACGGGCTCCATCCTCCCGCGCGCGGGAGGCCCTGCGAAGTCCGGACCTCGCGGGTTCCGGTCGAGGGAGCGACCTCCTTCGCCCACAGGTCGAGTGCGGCGCGTTCCTTCGAGAGGCCCCGCGGCCACGGCCGGTCCACCAGCACGCGGAAGCCGTCGCCCGGGGCCGGGTCGTCGTCGACGCGCTTGAGCCGGATCTCCATGCGCCCATCCAACCCGCCCGCCGCACCGTGCACCACCGGCGTGGTGGGATGGGGGCATGCCCACCACTCGCGCCACCCGCCGCCGAGGACCCCTCACGGCGCTCGAGGGCGCGGAGCCCGCGGTCGCGATCGGCGACACCACCGCGCGGCATGTGCGGCTGTCGCCCGACGGGCTCTCCCGCCACATCGGCGATCCGCGGTCGCAGTTCGTGCCGTGGTCCCAGGTGCACACGGTCACGGTGGAACCGCCGGCGACCTGGTGGCCGTACCCCGCGATCTCCGACATGGCGGCGGCGCTGCTCGGCGGCGTGGCCGGTGGCCTCGAGACCGGCGAGGCGGCCGAGACCCCCACCTTCGTCGTCGTGATCACGACGCTCGACGGGGAGCGGCTCGAATGGCGCGCCACTCAGCACTACCTCTCGGGCTACCGCCG
Source organism: Microbacterium trichothecenolyticum (assembly GCF_000956465.1). Lineage (GTDB taxonomy): Bacteria > Actinomycetota > Actinomycetes > Actinomycetales > Microbacteriaceae > Microbacterium > Microbacterium trichothecenolyticum. The sequence continues at coordinate 40,116 of NZ_JYJA01000033.1, read as the reverse complement.
CGGGGACGCGCAGGCGACGACGCGGCTCGTGGAGTACCTGACCGCGCGTGGCGAGGCACGGCTGCTGCTGGCACGGCCCGCTGAGCTGATCGATCGCATCTCGGCCCTCACGCGCATCGGCCCGCAGATCGGACCGTGACGGTCTCCGCGACCGCCCGTTAGCCTGGTCCCGTCGCGTCGCCGGTCGGTGGGCGATGGGACTGAGTCCCGCGTATGCTGATACGCGGTTCCGCAGAACCCGGACTTCGAAGGAGAATCCATGGACCTCACGGGCACCGCCGCGCTCGTCACCGGTGGCGCGAGCGGACTCGGCCTCGCCACTGCCCGGCGTCTCACCGCCGCGGGCGCGACCGTCACGATCGTCGATCTGCCGACCTCCGCCGGCGCCGACATCGCCGCAGAGCTCGGGGGATCGTTCGCACCGTCCGACGTCACCGACCCCGAACAGGTGGCCGCCGCGGTCGCGACGGCTGCCGCATCCGGCCCCCTCCGCGTCGTCGTGAACTGCGCCGGGATCGCGCCCCCCGCCAAGGTGCTCGATCGCGAGGGCAACCCGTCGCCGCTGGACGGCTTCGAGCGGATCATCCGCGTGAACCTCGTCGGCACCTACAACGTCATCTCGCAGGCCGCTGCCGTCATAGCGAAGAGCGAGCCCACAGCCGACGGCGACCGTGGCGTCATCGTCAACACGGCGAGCGTCGCCGCGTTCGACGGCCAGATCGGCCAGCCCGCCTACTCGGCGTCGAAGGGCGGCGTGCACGCGATGACGCTGCCGATCGCCCGCGAGCTCGCGCGTTACGGCATCCGCGTCGTGACGATCGCGCCCGGGATCATGGAGACCCCCATGCTGATGGGCCTCCCGCAGGCCGCTCAGGACTCCCTCGGCGAGCAGGTGCCGTACCCGCAGCGTCTCGGCAAGCCCGACGAGTACGCGCGCCTGGTGATGTCGATCGTCGACAACGGCTACCTCAACGGCGAGACCATCCGCCTCGACGGCGCCATTCGCATGGCGCCGAAGTAAGGAGAGAACGTGAGCGACTCGATCCTCGTCACCCGCGACGGCGCCCTCGCGCGCGTGACCTTCAATCGTCCGGCGTCCCTCAACGCCATGGGCTTCGAGATGGGTGCCCGCTGGCGCGACGTCGCGCACGAGCTCACTTCCGACGCGTCGGTGGGGGCCATCATCATGGATGCTGCGGGCCCGGCCTTCTGCGCCGGCGGCGACGTCATCGAGATGGCGACGTCAGGCGCCTCGGGCGCCGACGTGACCGGCGCGGCCCACACGATCCACGACGGCATCCGCACTTTCGTGGAGTCGGACAAGCCCATCGTCGCCGCCGTGCAGGGCGCGGTCGCCGGCGGCGGGTTGGGCCTGATGCTCGCCGCCGACTACATCGTGGCGTCGGAGCAGTCGAAGTTCGTCAGCAAGTACGCCAACATCGGCCTCACCCCCGACCTCGGCGTCTCGACGCTGCTGCCCGCCGCGGTCGGTCAGCGGCGTGCGCTGCAGCTCCTGCTGCAGGACCTCACCATCGACGCCCCGACCGCCCTCGACTGGGGCCTCGTCACCGAGGTCGTCCCGGTCGCCGACGTCGCCTCGCGCGCCGAAGCCGTGGCGCGGTTCTGGCTCGACAACGCCACCGGTGCCTTCGGGCAGGCCAAGCGCCTCGTCCGCACCGGAGCAGGGCGCTCGTTCGCCGAGAACCTCGACGACGAGGCCCGATCCATCGGCGCCCGCTTCGACACCGACGAGGCCGAGGCGCGCGTCGCGGCCTTCGCCGCGGCATCCGCCAAGTCCCGATCCTGACCCGAGGAGACACCGAGATGAGCGACAAGCCCCTCGCCGGAAAGACCATCCTGATGTCGGGCGGCAGCCGTGGCATCGGCCTTGCGATCGCGCTGCGCGCGGCGCGCGACGGCGCCAACATCGCCCTGCTGGCGAAGACGGGCACGCCCCACCCCAAGCTCGAGGGCACGGTGCACTCGGCGGCCGAGGAGATCCGCGCCGCCGGCGGCCAGGCGCTCCCGATCGTCGGCGACGTGCGTAACGACGACGACGTCACCGAGGCCGTGCTGAAGACGCAGGGCGAGTTCGGCGGCATCGACATCGTCGTGAACAACGCGTCGGTCATCGACCTCTCGCGCTCGCTCGACCTCGACGCCAAGAAGTACGACCTCATGCAGGACGTCAACGTGCGCGGCACCTTCATGCTCTCGCGCGCCGCGGTGCCGATTCTGAGGGATGCCGCGAACCCGCACATCCTGTCGCTCTCGCCGCCGCTCAACCTGTCGCCGAAATGGCTGGGCGGACACACCGGGTACACCCTGGCGAAGTACGGCATGACGATGGTCACGCTGGGGATGGCCGCGGAGTTCGCCGAGGCGGGGATCGCGGCCAACACGCTGTGGCCGCGCACCACCATCGCGACGGCGGCGGTGAAGTTCGCGCTCGGCGGCGACCGCATGATGAAGGTCAGCCGCACACCCGACATCTACGCCGATGCGGCGTACGAGATCTTCACGAAGCCTTCCCGCGAGTACACCGGCCAGACGCTCATCGTCGAGGACGTGCTCGAGGCCGCCGGCGTCACGGACTTCTCCGGCTACGCCGCGGTTCCCGGCACGCCCGACCAGGCGCTGTTCCCCGACATCTTCCTGGACTGACGTCGCCGACGAATCCCCGGTCTCGCCGAGACCGGGGAATCGCTGCGAGACCGGGGCGTCGCCCCCGGGTCTCGGCGGGGATCCCCTGTCTCGCGCGGGTGTGGCGGCGTAGCGTGGGGCCATGGCGGTGCGGAGCCTGTTCCCGATCCTGCTGACACGCGAACTCCCCGAGCTCGTGCGGTTCTACGAGCGCGCGCTCGGCGGGGTCGTCGACTACCGGTTCGCCGACGAGCACGGCGCCGACGCCTACGTGTCGCTGAGGATCGACGGGGTCCCGCTCGGGATCGGCCGTGACGAGGACGCGCTGCCGCCTGGTGGCGGCGAGAGGGCCGCGCTGTGGTTCTACGTCGACGATGTCGACCATGCGTTCCGCGCGTGGGTGGCCGCGGGCGGTCACCCGATCCAGCAGCCGGAGGACATGCCGTGGGGCGAGCGTGTCGCCCAGGTGCGCGACCCCGCCGGCAACCTCGTGAACCTCGGCGCGGAGGCCCTCCCGACCGAGGGCTGACGGTACGCCGCGCGATGGGGCGACGCCGGCGCCGCAGCATCCCTCCGCGCCTCGGCATGCACGCCGAAGCCGCCGTCGGCGACCTTGCTCGACGGCGTTCGCGAGGAGGATCCCCAAAATGAAAATCCGCTAAAACACTGGCGTGGTGACGTTACCAGTGTTAGCTTTCCTTCGGAGTCAGAGGACGGCGTGCTCACCGGAGAGCACACGATGCGACGCCGCATCGCCGCGGTATCTCCGGTATGTCCCTGTTCGTTCCGACGCGCGTTCCGACGCGCCGACGACTGATCCGCCCCACGCTCTGCACGGCACCACGTGCAGCGTGTCTCGCCGCCGTGGCACCGCTTCGGCGTCACGGAATCCACGGAAGGATCTGCAATCCCATGAAGCGCTTCACCAAGCTGACCGCGGGAGCCCTCGTGCTCGCCGTGCCTCTCGCGCTGACCCTGACCTCCTGCAGCGGGTCGGGCGGCGGCTCCGGCGAGGGAGACGGGGACCAGACGCTCACCGTCTGGACCTGGGATCCCGCCTTCAACATCTACGCGATGGAGGAGGCCGAGAAGGTCTACCAGGAGGACCACCCCGACTTCTCGCTCGACATCGTCGAGGTGCCGTGGGACGACCTCCAGACCAAGCTCACGACCATCGCGCAGTCGCAGGCGTTCGACGAGCTGCCCGACATCTTCCTGATGCAGAACAACGCGTTCCAGAAGAACGGGCTGAACTACCCCGACCTGTTCTCGGACTTCAGCGACTCCGACATCGACTTCTCGGAGTTCCCGCAGTCCGTCGTCGACTACTCGACGATCGACGACATCAACTACGGCGTGCCCTTCGACGCCGGCACCGCGATCACGGCGCTGCGCACCGACGTGCTCGAGGAGGCGGGCTACACCGTCGACGACTTCACCGACATCACGTGGGACCAGTACCTCACGATCGGCAAGGATGTGCTCGCCAAGACCGGGCAGCCGCTGCTGTCGGGCCAGGCCGGCTCCGCCGACATCCCGATGATGATGCTGCAGTCGGCCGGCGCCAGCCTGTTCGACGACGAGGGCAACCCCACGATCGTCGACAACGACGCGCTCGAGGCGGCCATCGGCGTCTACACCCAGCTCGTCGAGGCGGGCGTGCTCGTCGAGGTCAACTCCTGGGACGAGTACATCGGCACCCTCGTCAACGGCACCGTCGGGGGCACGATCAACGGCGTGTGGATCGTCGGCTCGATCCAGACCGCGGAGGACCAGGACGGCAAGTGGGCCGTCACCAACCTCCCCAAGCTCGACGGCGTGTCGGGCGCTACGAACTACTCCGCCAACGGCGGATCGTCGTGGGCGATCTCCTCGACGGCCGACGTCGACCTCGCGTCGGACTTCCTCGCCGCGACCTTCGCCGGCTCGACCGAGCTGTACGACACGATCCTGCCGAAGGCGGGCGCGGTCGCGAACTGGATCCCGGCCGGTGACAGCGACGTCTACAACGAGCCGATCGCCTTCTTCGGGGGTCAGCCGATCTTCGCCGACGTCGTCAAGTTCGGCCCGGAGGTCCCCTCGAACAACACGGGTGCGTACTACTACGAGGCGCGCGACGCGGTGAGCACGGCCATGACGCAGATCATGGGCGGCACCGACATGACCACCGCGCTGGAAGAGGCGCAGGCCAACGTCGAGTTCGCGATGCAGTAACCCCGGCGATGGTCCGGCCGGGCGACGACGTCGCCCGGCCGGACCGGAACCGTGGCCCTGACCGCCCGAGGAAAGAGACGACTCCGTGGCCTCCGACGTGAAGACCCGCACCAAGACTTCGAGCAGACGCAGGCAGCCGCCGCCGCTCGACAACTACATCGGCGACCGCAAGCCGTGGCTGAACAACACGCGCCGCCGCAGTCTCACCGGCTGGGGGTTCCTGCTCCCCGCCGCGCTGCTCATCCTGTTCATGAGCTTCATCCCGATGGCGCAGGCGTTCGTCCTGTCGCTGCAGACGGGACGGGGCACGCGCCTCGAGTTCGCCGATCCGCTCTGGTACAACTACCAGCGCCTGCTGAGCGACGACATCTTCCGGCTCACACTGACGAACACCTTCATCTACCTGATCATCCAGGTGCCGATCATGCTGGCGTTGGCTCTCGTGCTGGCGAACCTGCTGAACAACCCCAAGCTGCGGTTCAAGGCGCTGTGGCGCACGGCGATCTTCCTGCCCTGCGCGGTGTCGCTGGTGTCGTACTCGCTGGTGTTCCGCACGCTGTTCGCGAACGACGGCTTCGTCAACGACATGCTGATGTCGATCGGCGCCATCGGCGGCCCGATCAACTGGCTCGGGCAGGCCGAGACCGCACGGTTCGTGATCATCCTCGGCCTCTTGTGGCGGTGGACCGGCTACAACATGGTCTTCTACCTGGCCGCCCTCCAGAACATCGACCACTCGAGCATCGAGGCCGCCCGCATGGACGGCGCGAACGCCTTCCAGACCTTCTGGTACGTCACCGTGCCGCAGCTCAAGCCGATGATCGTGCTCACCGCGATCCTCTCGATCAACGGCACCCTGCAGATGTTCGACGAGTCGTGGGCGCTGACCCAAGGCGGACCGGCCCACCAGACCATGTCCATGGCGCACTACCTCTACGAGGTGTCGTTCCAGAAGAACCCCAACTTCGGCTACGCCGCGGCGATCTCGTATGTGATCCTCATGCTCGTCGCCATCCTCTCGTTCATCCAGATGAAGGTCGGTGACAAGCGTGATTAACAAGCTCCGCAGCCTCCCCGGATACGCCCTGCTGGCGGTCTGGGCGCTCTTCTCGGTCTTCCCGCTCTACTTCATGGCGGTCTCGGCCACCAACACGAGCAAGGACGTCCTGTCGTCGAAGATGCTGCCCGGCACCGCCCTGTTCGAGAACATCGCGGTGCTCTTCTCGACGCAGAACGTCGTCGGCGCGATGACGAACTCGTTCCTCATCGCCGTCGGGACGACGATCCTCGCGCTGACGGTGTGCTCGATCGCCGGCTACGGATTCGAGGTGTACCACTCGAAGGCCAAGGACGTCGTCATGGCGATCCTGCTGCTCGCGATCATGATCCCGTTCGCCGCCACGATGATCCCGCTGTTCCAGCTGTTCGCGCGCGTCGGGATGGTGAACTCGCTGTGGGCGGTCGTGATCCCGATGATCTCGACGCCGTTCCTCATCCTGCTGTTCCGGCAGGCCTCGCGCTCGTTTCCGCACGACATCATCGAGGCGGCGCGCATCGATGGCCTCAGCGAGCTGTCGATCTTCGCCAGGATCTACGTCCCGACGATGCGCTCGACGTTCGCCGCGGCGGCCGTGATCACATTCATGATGGCGTGGAACAACTTCCTGTGGCCGAAGGTGATCCTCGTCAACAACAGCGTGCTGACGATGCCGATGCTCACCGCGAACATCAGCGCCGGGTACGTCACCGACTACGGCGTGCTGATGCTCGCCGTGCTCCTGTCGTCGCTGCCGACGATGATCGTGTTCTTCCTCCTGCAGCGGCAGTTCGCACAGGGCATCACGGGGGCGGTCAAGTGACTCTCGATACCATCGACATCCAGACCGAGAGCTACGGAGATGAGGCGGTGAGGTTCGACGCCGCCCGGATCGCGGATCCCCGGTTCGTCCAGGAGAACCGCCTGCCCGCCCATTCGGACCACCGCTGGTTCCGGACGGCGGCCGAGGCGGCGGACGGCGACAGCGGGTACGAGCAGTCGCTCAGCGGCCGTTGGAAGATCCACTACGCGAAGAACCCCGCCGCCGCCCCGGCCGGCTTCTTCCACCCGGACTACGACTGCGAGAGCTGGGACGACATCCCGGTGCCCGCGCACATCCAGCTGCACGGCTACGACCGCCCGCAGTACGTGAACGTCCAGTACCCCTGGGACGGCGTCGAGCAGATCGACCCGGGCGAGGTGCCCGAGCGCTACAACCCCGTCGCGTCGTACGTGAAGAGCTTCCGCCTCGACCGGCCGGTCGAGGCGGGCGAGACCGTGAGCATCAGCTTCCTGGGCGCCGAGAGCGCGATCGCGGTCTGGCTCAACGGGCGCTACCTCGGGTACGCGACCGACAGCTTCACGCCGTCGGAGTTCGACGTGACCGACGCCCTGGTCGAGGGAGAGAACAAGCTCGCCGCGCAGGTCTTCAAGTTCTCCAGCGGCTCATGGCTCGAGGACCAGGACTTCTTCCGGTTCTCGGGGCTGTTCCGCGACGTCGTCCTGTACCGCCGTCCCCGTGCGCATGTCGAAGACCTCCGGGTCGACGTCGTCCTCGCCCATGATGCGGCGTCCGCTGACATCGCCCTGCGCATCGATCTGCGCGGGGAGGGGAGCGCCGCCGCCCGCCTCGCCGGTGTCGGACCGCTCGAGCCTCGCGGTGACGGCGGCTTCAGCATCCGTCTCGACAATCCTCGGCTGTGGAGCCCGGAGGATCCATGGCTGTACGAGATCGAGATCGAGGTGCGAGACGTCTCGGGCGAGGTGGCCGAGGTCATCGTGCAGCGCGTCGGCGTGCGGCGCTTCGCGATCGAGGACGGGCTGCTGAAGCTCAACGGGCGACGTGTGGTCTTCTTCGGAGTGAACCGGCACGAGTTCGGCCTCGCCGGGCGCGTGCAGACCGCGGCCGAGATCGAGGCGGACCTCCTCGCTCTCAAGGCCGTGGGCGTCAACGCCGTGCGCACCAGTCACTACCCGAACAGCACCGTGTTCTACGAGCTCGCGGATCGGCACGGCCTCATGGTCATCGACGAGATGAACCTCGAGAGCCACGGTGTGTGGGACCGCATCCGCAAGCTCGGCGCGCCCATCGAGGACGCGGTCCCGGGCGACCGCCCCGAATGGCTGCCGACCCTGCTCGACCGCGCGGCGAGCATGTACGAACGCGACAAGAACCACCCGAGCATCGTGATGTGGTCGTGCGGCAATGAGTCGTTCGGGGGCACGAACCTGCGTGACGTCGCCGCGTGGTTCCGAGAGGTCGACAGCCGCCCGGTGCACTACGAGGGCGTGCACTGGGATCCGCGCCACGAAGAGACCACCGACGTCGTCAGCCAGATGTACACGCCGGCCGCCGAGGTCGAGGAGTTCCTGCGGGACCGCCGCGACAAGCCGTTCATCCTGTGCGAGTACGCCCACGCCATGGGCAACTCCTTCGGGGCGGTCGACGAGTACATCGAGCTGGCGTACCGCGAGCCGCTGTTCCAGGGCGGGTTCATCTGGGACTTCGCCGACCAGGCGATCGCGCTGACCGACCGGTACGGCAAGGAGTACTTCGGCTACGGCGGCGACTTCGGCGACGCGCCCAACGACGGCGAGTTCTGCGGCAACGGCATCTTCTTCACCGACCACTCGCCGACGCCCAAGCTGCAGGAGGTGGCGTACCTCTACCAGGGCCTGCGCATCCGCATCGACGACGCCGGCTTCACCGTGCACAACCGTCTGCTCTCGACGTCCAGCGCCGCCTACCGGTGCGTCGTCACGCTCTCCCGCGAGGGACGGATGCTGCGCCGCGAAGAGGCCGAGACCGACATCGCCGCCGGCGACACCGGTCGCATCGCCCTTCCCATCGCGGTCCCGACCGCGCCCGGGGAGTACGCGATCGACGTGTCGTTCCGCCTGCGGGCGGCGACCGCGTGGGCCGCGGAAGGCCACGAGGTCGCGTACGAGCAGCGAGTCGTCCAGGTGGGACCTCCTCCCGCGCGGGTCGCGGCGCCCGCGCCCGAGCTCATCCGCGGCGCGCACAACATCGGAGTGCGCGGTCCCGGTTTCAGCGCCCTGTTCTCGACGCTGTACGGCGGGCTCACGTCGTACCGATTCGGCATGACCTCGGACGGCGGCCGGGAGCTGCTGACCGGGATGCCACGACCGCACTTCTGGCACGCGCCGACCTCCAACGAGCGCGGGTGGGAGGCGCCGTTCGAGGACGGCCAGTGGCTGCTCGCCAGCCGTTACGGGCGCGTGCGCGAGCCGCTGACCCGCACGCGGGTCGAGCAGGACGACACCGCTGTGACGGTGACGTACGAGTACGAGCTGCCGACGCGGCCGGCCACGACGTGCGATGTCTCGTACCGCGTCGACGGCGCCGGCAGGGTGGAGGTGACGCAGACGCTGCACCTGGTCGATGGCCTGCCGAGCCTGCCCGAGTTCGGGATGCTGCTCACGACGCTTCCGGAGTTCCGGCGGCTGCGCTGGTACGGCGACGGACCGGAGGAGTGCTACGTCGACCGCCGCGGGGGCGCGCGCCTCGGCGTGTACGATCGCGACGTGACGACCGAGCTCACCCCGTACCTGCGTCCGCAGGAGGCGGGAAGCCGCACCGGCGTGCGGTGGGCCGAGGTCACAGACGGCAGAGGAGCCGGTCTCCGCGTCGAATCCGCCGACGCCATGGAGTTCTCCGCGCTGCCGTGGACGCCCGACGAAGTGGAGAACGCCCTGCACCACACCGAGCTCCCGCCGATCCACCGCACCGTCTTGCGCCCGGCGCTCATGCGGCGCGGCGTGGGCGGCGACGACTCGTGGGGTGCGCGCACGCTCGCCCAGTACCGCCTGCCGAACAGCGGGGACCTCGTGTTCGACTTCGCGTTCCGAGGGGTCTGAGAGTGCAGGAGCGCCGCACCTCGCTGCGTGACGTGGCCCAGGCCGTCGGCGTATCGGTGCAGACGGTCTCCCGCGTCGCGAACGGCGAGCCGAACGTGGCGCTCGAGAAGCGCGAGCTCGTGCTCGCCAAGATGCGCGAGCTGGGCTATCGCCCCAATGCGGCGGCGCGCGCGATCCGGCGCGGGTCGTTCCGCACGGTCGGCGTCGTGTACCACAGCCTGCATTCCGTCGGCACGCATCGCTCGCTCGAGGAGATCTCCGAGCGGGCCGCGGAGAGCGGCTACGCGACGACGCTCATGCCGTTGGCCGCCTCCTCCGGGCAGGCGGCCAACGGTGCCTTCACGCGACTCGGGGAGATGGCGGTCGACGTGCTGATCGTCATCCTGCCCGCCCCGTTCGGCATCGACGAGGCGCTCCAGCTGCCCGAGGGCGTGCCGGCGGTCATCCTCGGCCCGCCGCTCGTCGACGGCGTCGCCACCGTCGACTTCGATCAGGACGTCGGCGCGCGCCAGGCGGTGGGGTACCTCCTCGACCTCGGCCACCAGACGGTGCACCACATCACGGGCCCGCCCGGCTCGTTCTCCGCGGCGTCGCGGTTCGACGCCTGGCGCGACGTGCTCGCCGAGCGCGGACGCGTGCTTCCCGCCGCCCGCCCGGGGGATTGGAGTCCCGGTGCGGGCTACCGCGCGATGCGGCAGCTGCTCGCCGAGGAGCGCCCGACCGCCGTCTTCGCGGCCAACGATCAGATGGCGCTCGGCGCCTACCGCGCGATCATCGAGGCCGGTCTGCGGATTCCACAGGACGTGTCGGTCCTCGGGTTCGACGACATCGACGAGGCCGAGATGTTCGCGCCGCCGCTCACGACCGTACGTCAGGACTGGGGGCTGCTCGGGCGCGAATCGCTGCGCGTCGCGCTCGAGATGGAGCGCGGCGCACCGCCCGAACAGGTCCAGCTGGCGACGCAGCTGGTCCTGCGCGCCTCGACGGCCGCTCCCGCGGGCTGAGGGGCCCGGGCTCAGATCAGGCCGAGGCGGCGGAGCGCGTTCGCGATGCCGTCGTCGAGCACGTCGGTCGTGACGAAGTCGGCGAGCTCCTTGAGCTCGGGCTGGGCGTTGCCCATCGCCACCGAGACGCCGCACACCTGGAACATCTCGATGTCGTTCCAGCTGTCGCCCACCGCGATCGCGTCGTCGGCGTGCATGCCGAGGTGCGCCAGCAGCAGCTCGATCGCCGAGCCCTTCGTCGTCTCGCGCTCGCTGATCTCTCCGTTCGAGCCGCCCGGCAGCGGCATGCTCCCCGGCACGATCAGGAACTCGTCGCCGAGGTCTTCCCGCAGCTCGTCGAGGCCTTCGGGGTGGTCGCTCACGAACACGGCCTTGTCGATGCGGGTGAGGTCCGCCTCGTCCACGCTCGGGAACCTGCGCTGCGCGAGACCGACCAGCGAGTCCTCGGGCCGCACCTGCTGGCCCGCCGCCTCACGCGCCTCGAGCGCCGCCGCGTAGTCGCGCATCAGCTCGGCCATGTCGTCGCTCGCGTAGACCGCATCGCGCGTCTGCAGGAAGTAGCGGATGCCGCGGCTGCGCAGCGCCGTGAGCATGCGGTCCGTCGCGGCGGGGGAGAGCGGGCGATCGACGACCACCTGTCCGCCCGACACGACCAGCGCGCCGGAGTTGGTGACCGCGCCGTCGAAGCCGATCTCGGCGACGTCGGGATGGATGTCGGAGGCCGACCTGCCGGTGCTCAGGTACACCAGGTGGCCGGCCTCGCGCACCGCGCGGATGGCCGGGCCGGTCGACGGCGACACGTGCGAGCCGTGCTCGAGGAGAGTGCCGTCGACGTCGAGGAAGATGATGCGCCGGCGGTCCGAGCGGCCGGAGGTCTCAGCCTGGCCCACGCGCCCGGAGGCTCCGGGCGACGCGCCGGCGGTGTCTGGAGGGGGCGTGGGGAGCGTCATGTCAGTGCTTGTTCCCGGTGAAGAGGAGGATGCCGCCGAGTCCGATCATGAGACCGCCGCCCGTCGCCGAGAGCGTGGAGATGCGCTTCGGCGAGCGCCCGAACCACTCGCGCGCGCCCGCCGCGATGAGCGCCCAGATCCCGTCGGAGATGAGCGCGATGACGAAGAACACGAGTCCGAGCTCGATCATCTGCAGCGGAACCATGCCGGCGTTCAGGTCCACGAACTGGGGGAGCACCGCGACGAAGAACGCGATCGTCTTGGGGTTCGTGATGCCGACGATGAACCCCTCGCCCAGCTGGCGCCACGCCGAGCGGGGGAGCGCGCCGCCGTTCGCCTCCGCGGCCGCCCGCCGGCGGTGACGGATCGCCTGCACGCCGAGGTACATGAGGTACAGCGCCCCGGCGACCTTGACGATCGTGAAGAGCACGACCGATTGCGCGACGATGCCACCCACGCCGATGGCGACGAGGCCGATGATCGGCAGCAGGCCGAGCGCGTTGCCGAGCACACTGAGCAGCCCGCCGATGCGGCCGAGGGCGAGCGCGCGCCCGATCGTGAAGAGCACGCTCGGACCCGGGATCACGATCAGGACGAGCGCGGCGAGCGTGAAGGCGAGGAGGTTGGGGGCGGGCACCACGAGACGACGATAGCCCGATGCCGCGACACGCGCGGGGTGCGGCATCCGTTCCCCTCCGCATCGGGCTTCGCCCAGACGCCTGCGCGTACCCTTGACCCATGACCGATTCGCCTGTTCGCGCCACCAAACCCCGCCAGGTGCGTCCGGCGACCGAGGGATGGACGCAGAAGAAGGATGCCGAGGGTCGACCCCTCCTCCAGTTCGCGAGCCCGAAGCGCGGCAAGCCGCCGGTGCACATGGCCGATCTCACCCCCGACCAGCGTGTCGAGAAGGTCAAGGAGCTCGGCCTCCCCGGCTTCCGGGCGAAGCAGCTCGAGAAGCACTACTTCCAGCACTGGACCCACCACCCCGCTGACATGACGGACCTCCCCGCCGACGGGCGCGAGGACTTCGTCCACGGGATGCTGCCGCCGCTTCTCACCGAGGTGCGCCGCCTCGAGACCGACCGCGGCGACACGATCAAGTTCCTGTGGAAGCTGCACGACGGCGCGCTCGTCGAGTCGGTGCTGATGCGCTACCCCGGCCGCATCACGCTGTGCGTGTCGAGCCAGGCCGGCTGCGGCATGAACTGCCCGTTCTGCGCGACCGGACAGGCGGGTCTCACCCGCAACATGTCGGCCGCCGAGATCGTCGAGCAGATCGTGCGTGCCAACCGCCTCATCGCCGACGGGGGACTCGGCGGCAAGAAGAAGGACGACCACTCCGCCGAGCGGGTGTCGAACATCGTCTTCATGGGCATGGGCGAGCCCCTCGCCAACTACGCGCGCGTCATGCAGGCGGTGCGCGTGATGACCGACAAGCAGCACGGCCTCGGCATGAGCGCCCGTGGCATCACGGTCTCGACCGTCGGTCTCGTGCCGGCGATCACGAAGCTGGCGAACGAGGACATCCCCGTCACCTTCGCGCTGTCGCTGCACGCGCCCGACGACAAGCTGCGCGATGAGCTCATCCCGGTGAACTCCCGCTGGAAGGTCGACGAGGCCCTCGACGCCGCGCGCGCCTACTTCGACAAGACCGGCCGCCGCGTGTCGATCGAGTACGCCCTCATCAAAGACATGAACGACCACGGCTGGCGCGCCGACCTTCTCGCCGAGAAGCTCAACGCGCGCGGCCGCGGCTGGGTGCACGTGAACCCCATCCCGCTGAACCCGACGCCCGGCTCGATCTGGACCGCCTCCGACATCCCCGTGCAGAACGAGTTCGTTCGCCGTCTCAACGACGCGGGCATCCCGACGACCCTCCGTGACACCCGCGGCAAGGAGATCGACGGCGCCTGCGGCCAGCTCGTCGCCACCGAGGAGGACGAGGCGGTCGCCGCCGCCACCCCGCTCGAGGACTGACACGTCCGGACTTCGCACTCGGCGAGGACGGGATGACGGATGCCGCGACCCGGGCGATCCGTGATCTCACGCTCCTCTAATACACCTGCCGCACAGGTTGCCCGCTCTAGGGTGTGCGGATGTCTTCTTACTCCGCACACCGGCCGGGCCGGTTCGGCTCCGACGGCCGGATCGAGTTCGAGACGGACGGCGAACAGACCGAGGACCTCTACCTCGACGACGTGCGCGCTCAGCAGGCGGCCGGTGAGCCCGCCGCCGACCGGCGCCTCGACGCCGACGGCCCCGAAGACCCGTTCCCGGTGACGAAGGACCTCCTCGAGGACGCGCTGGCGATGAACCCGACGCAGCCGGTCGGGGTGACCGAGCCGGTCGCGCAGCGGCAGGCGACGATCGGCGAGTGGGGCGCGTTCGACGAGCCTCGGGCGGAGGAGCCCGTCGCCGACGAGCCCGTGCCCGACGAAGAGCCCGTGGAGGAGGCATCCGCTCCTCCCGTCCGCGCGAAGCGTGCCAAGCGTCCGCGTCGGGAGCGGACCTCGGGCTGGCGCAAGCTCGCGATCCTCGGCGGCGCCGACGGATCGGTGCTCGACGAGGTGCCGACCGAGACGCCGCGCTTCGTGCAGATGTTCTTCGTGATCGCGGGCACCGCCCTGATCTCGGCGATCTCGATGTACTTCGCGCTCACCACGGGTGTGCGGATCGTCGCGTGGGGCGCGCTGCCGCTTGCGATCGTGTGGGCGCTCATCATCTTCAACCTCGACCGCTTCCTCACGTCGACGATGCGCTCGTCGCAGAGCATCGGGCGACTGATCGCGCTCGCGATCCCTCGCGTCATCATGGCCGCCGTCATCGGCATCGTCGTGGCCGAGCCGCTCGTGCTGCAGATCTTCCACAACGACATCGCGCGCGAAGTCAACGCGACGAACATCTCGCAGGCGCAGACGGATCAGGATGCCGTCACCGCCGGGCCTGAGAAGCAGGCGCTGGATGCCGCGAGCGAACGCGTCGCGGCGCTCGAGAGCCAGGCGGCCAGCGGTGTCGTGGCGGGCGCCGACACCACGTCGGCGTCGACGGCGTCGGCGCAGCAGACCGTGGACGACCTCACCGCGAAGCTCGCCGCGCAGCAGCAGGTGATCGATCAGGCGCGCGCGATCTACCAGTGCGAGCTGACCGGACAGGGTGCCGGCGAGGTGCAGGGGTGCAGCGGCGTCGCGGGGGAGGGCGCGAGCTCGGATGCCGCCGAGGCGCAGCTCGCAGCCGCCCAGGCGGCGTACGACGACCTGAACTCCCAGCTGACGGCGGCCCAGGCGGATCTCGCCGCCGCGCAGGCCGCGGGCACGGCGGACGCCGGTGCATCGGAGGCGACGAACAAGCAGCAGGCGAAGGACGAGCTGCCCGGCGCGCGCGAGCAGTACCAGGCCGCGCTGGCCGCGTATGACGCCCGTGCCGCCGAGATCGCGAGCGGCAACTCCGGCGCGGTGGGCCTGCTGAGCCAGATCGGCGGGCTCGAGCGACTGTCGGCACGCGAGCCGATCCTCGCGTGGGCCCATTGGCTCATCGCCGGGCTGTTCTTCATGATCGAGCTGCTGCCGGTGCTCGTGAAGGTGCTCACCAGCTATGGCGAGCCCTCGCTCTACGAGAAGGCCGACGCGCTGCGTCGCCAGGTGGCGCTCGACCGCGTCACGGCGCGCAGCTGGCGCGAGCGCGCCGACATCGCACAGGGTGCGGAGGCGTAGGACACCTCGACGCCGGACGGGACGGTCCCCACGCCCCCTCCACGCGCCGCTGGCGCGTCGCCCGGAGCCTCCGGGCCCGTGGGCCCCGCTGCGGGCCGCGGCATCCGTCCCGCCCTCCGTGTGGTCCTCCTCCGCGTGAGAGCGGTCTCGCACGTCGCGATATATCGTGTTAGAGTGACCCGCGGGCCGCCGCTGGGAGGCGGCCGCGCCCCCGGTCCGCCCTCAGTGAACGGGTCTGCCGCGATGTCGGCGGCCCGTGCGAAGGTGGGTCGGCACCCTCAGATCCGCAGAGGCGGAGCCTTGTCATGGCTTCGCCGCGTCCGGGAGAACCTCGTGCTGGCAAAGCTCCTCGTCCGATATCTCAAACCGTATGGCTGGCTCCTGCTCGGCGTGCTGCTGTTCCAATCAGCCTCCGCCATCGCCTCGCTCTACCTGCCCAGCCTGAACGCCGACATCATCGACAACGGCGTGTCCAAGGGCGACACCGAATACATCTGGCGCACCGGCATCGTCATGCTGACGGTCTCGCTGGGGCAGATCGTCGCGTCGATCATCGCGACCTACTTCGCGGCCCGCGCCGCGATGAGGCTCGGTCGCGACATCCGCGACGACATCTTCGAGCGCGTCTCGGGCTTCTCCGAGCGTGAGGTCACCGGCTTCGGCGCCGGCTCGCTCATCACCCGCAACACGAACGACGTGCAGCAGGTGCAGATGCTCGCCATGATGGGGGCGACGTTCCTCGTCACGGCGCCGCTGCTCGCGATCGGTGGCATCGTGCTCGCGATCGAGCAGGCCGCCAGCCTCGCATGGATCATCGCAGTCGCCGTGCCGGTGCTCCTCGTCGTCGCGGGCATCGTCATCGCCCGCATGGTGCCGCTGTTCCGCAGCTACCAGGGCAAGCTCGACGGCGTGAACCGCGTGATGCGCGAGCAGCTCACCGGCATCCGCGTCATCCGCGCGTTCGTGCGCGAACCGATCGAAGAGGAGCGCTTCCGCGAGGCCAACACCGACATCATGGTCGTCGGCCGCAAGGTCGGCTCGCTCTTCGTGGTGCTGTTCCCCGCCGTCATGCTGATCCTCAACGTCACCGTGATCGGCGTGATCTGGTTCGGCGGCATGCAGGTCGACAGCGGAGAGATCCAGATCGGCACGCTCTTCGCCTTCATGCAGTACGCCATGATCATCCTCTCCGGCGTGATGATGGCGAGCTTCATGACGCTGATGATCCCTCGCGCCGCGGTCTCCGCCGAACGCGTCGGCGACGTCCTCGACACGCACTCGTCGCTCGAGCGTCCCGCCGACGCGGTCTCGGAGTTCCCGGCGCCCGGCACGATCGAGTTCCGCGACGTCGCCTTCACCTACCCGGGCGCCGAGCATCCGATCCTCTCGGGCATCAGCTTCCGGGCGACGGCCGGCGAGACCGTCGCCATCGTCGGTTCGACCGGCGCCGGCAAGACCACTCTCGTCTCGCTGATCCCGCGCCTGTTCGACGTCACCCACGGCGTCGTCGAGGTCGGCGGCGTCGACGTGCGCAAGGCCGACCTCGAGGCGCTCTGGAGCACGATCGGCCTGGTGCCTCAGCGTCCGTTCCTCTTCACGGGCACGATCGCGTCCAATCTGCGGTTCGGCCGGGAGGACGCCACGGATGCCGAGCTCTGGCGCGCGCTCGAGATCGCGCAGGCCAGCGACTTCGTGAGCCAGATGGAGGCCGGGCTCGACGCGCCGATCGCGCAGGGCGGCACCAACGTGTCGGGCGGGCAGCGGCAGCGGCTGGCCATCGCGCGCGCCATCGTGCACCAGCCGAAGGTGCTCGTCTTCGACGACTCGTTCTCCGCGCTCGACCTCACGACCGACGCACGGCTGAGGCAGGCGCTGTGGCGGGAGCTTCCCGACGTCACCAAGATCGTCGTCGCCCAGCGCGTTTCGACGATCACCGACGCCGATCGCATCGTCGTCCTCGACGACGGCGGCATCGTGGGGATGGGGACGCATGAGCAGCTGCTCGAGACGAGCCAGACCTATCGAGAGATCGTCGAATCCCAGCTCGGAGCGGAGGTCGCCCGATGAGCGACGAGAAGACCACCCGCCGGCGCACACGCCAGGCCGTCGCAGAGCTGAGCGCCGAGGAGAAGGCCGAGATCGAGCTCGGCGAGCAGGCGCGCATCGCCGCCGACGACTGGAGCGGCGCTGTCGCACCGGGCAAGGCCGCGCACTTCTGGCCCGCCTTCCGCCGGCTGATCGGGCTGCTGCGTCCGAACGCGTGGGCGTTCGTGTTCGTGTCGATCCTCGGCTCGATCGGCGTCGTGCTCGCGGTGCTCTCGCCCAAGGTGCTCGGTGAGGCGACCAACATCCTCTTCGAGGGCGTCGTCTCGTCGATGGCGCCCGCCGGCACCACGAAGGAGCAGGTGGTCGCCGGACTCGAGGCGCAGGGCCAGCAGGACCTCGCCAACATGGTCTCGGCGATGGAGCACTTCGTTCCGGGCGCCGGCGTCGACTTCATGGCGCTCAGCCGCGTGCTGCTCATCGTGCTCGCGCTGTACTTCGCGTCGTCGCTGCTGATGTGGCTGCAGGGCTACGTCATCAACGTGATCATGGTGCGCGTCATGTGGCGTCTGCGCGAAGAGGTCGAGGCGAAGATCAACCGCCTGCCCCTGCGCTACTTCGACCGCGTCCAGCGCGGCGAGCTGATCTCGCGCGTCACGAACGACATCGACAACATCACGCAGATGATGCAGCAGTCGCTGTCGCAGGCTCTCACGAGCGTGCTGACGGTGATCGGCGTGCTCATCATGATGCTGACGATCTCGTGGCAGCTGACCCTCGTGGTGCTGGTGAGCTTCCCGCTCATGGGGATCCTCTTCGGCGTCATCGGGCCGCGCTCGCAGAAGGCGTTCGGCATCCAGTGGCGCAAGGTCGGCCGGCTCAACGCGCGTGTCGAGGAGTCGTTCTCGGGCCACGCCCTGGTCAAGGTCTTCGGGCGCGAGCAGGCGTCGCGCGAGGCGTTCCGTGAGGAGAACGAGGAGCTGTACCAGGCGTCGTTCAATGCGCAGTTCCTGTCGAACATCATGATGCCGGCGATGATGTTCATCGGGAACCTCACCTATGTGGGCATCGCGGTCTTCGGCGCGCTCATGGTGGCGGGCGGCCAGCTGCGCCTCGGTGACGTGCAGGCGTTCATCCAGTACTCGCAGCAGTTCACGCAGCCGCTGGCCGAGCTCGGCGGCATGGCGGCGGTCGTGCAGTCGGGCACGGCCTCGGCCGAGCGCGTGTTCGAACTGCTCGACGAGCCCGAGCAGGAGCCCGACGCCGAGGACGCCCCCGCACTCGTCGAGGGTGACGGCACGATCGAATTCCAGGACGTCGCCTTCTCCTACTCGCCCGACCGGCCGCTCATCCACGACCTGTCGTTCCGAGTCGAGCCCGGGCAGACGGTCGCGATCGTGGGTCCGACCGGCGCCGGCAAGACGACGCTCGTGAACCTGCTCATGCGCTTCTACGAGCTCGACGGCGGTCGCATCCTCCTCAACGGGCAGAGCATCGCCGACCTGACGCGCCGCGACATCCGCGCCGAGACCGGAATGGTGCTGCAGGACCCGTGGCTGTTCGCCGGCACGATCCGCGAGAACATCCGCTACGGCCGGGCCGACGCCACCGACGACGAGATCCTCGCCGCCGCGCGGGCGACCTACGTCGACCGGTTCGTGCACTCCCTGCCTGACGGCTACGACACGCTCCTCGACGAGGACGCGTCGAACATCTCGGCGGGCGAGAAGCAGCTCATCACGATCGCGCGAGCGTTCGTGGCGCAGCCCTCGGTGCTCATCCTCGACGAGGCGACGAGCTCCGTCGACACCCGCACCGAGCTGCTGCTGCAGCACGCGATGGCAGCACTCCGTGAGGGTCGCACGTCGTTCGTCATCGCGCACCGCCTCTCGACGATCCGCGACGCCGACCTCATCCTCGTGATGGAGAACGGCGGGATCGTCGAGAAGGGCACGCACGACGACCTCATCGCGGCGAAGGGCGCGTACTTCCGCCTGTACAACTCCCAGTTCGAGCAGGCCGCGGCCGATCTCGACGAGGAGGCTCGCGCCCTGTCCATCGACGCCGAGTCCGGCGAGCGCGCGGAGGCGGCCGAGGACGACGCGATCGAGGACGAGACCGCATCGGTCGTCTGATCCACTCGACGCTGCCCGTCCCGATGCACCCATCGGGGCGGGTAGCGTTTTCTCATGGTCAATTACCGGTACCTCGGAAACAGCGGTCTCAAGGTCAGCGAGATCACCTACGGCAACTGGGTCACCCACGGCTCGCAGGTCGACGACTCGGCCGCCATCGCGACGGTCCACGCGGCGCTCGACGCCGGAATCACCACGTTCGACACGGCCGATGTCTACGCGAACACGGCCGCGGAGGAGGTCCTCGGCAAGGCGCTCTCGGGTCAGCGCCGCGAATCCCTCGAGATCTTCACGAAGGTCTACTTCCCGACCGGCCCACAGGGGCCGAACGACACCGGCCTGAGCCGCAAGCACATCTTCGAGTCGATCAACGGTTCGCTGAAGCGCCTCGGCACCGACTACGTCGACCTCTACCAGGCGCACCGCTTCGACTACGAGACGCCGCTCGAAGAGACCTTCCAGGCCTTCGCCGACGTCGTGCGCCAGGGCAAGGCGCTCTACATCGGCGTCTCGGAGTGGACCGCCGAGCAGCTGCGGGAGGGCCACGCCCTCGCAAAGAGCTACGGCGTGCAGCTCATCTCGAACCAGCCGCAGTACTCGGCGCTGTGGCGCGTCATCGAAGGCAAGGTCGTGCCGGCATCGGAAGAGCTCGGCATCTCGCAGATCGTGTGGTCGCCGATGGCGCAAGGCGTGCTTTCAGGCAAGTACCTGCCGGGCCAGCCGGTGCCCGAAGGCTCGCGAGCGACCGATGACAAGAGCGGCGCCCGTTTCATCCAGGGCTTCCTCCGCGATGACGTGCTCGAGGCGGTCCAGCGCCTGAAGCCCGTCGCCGAGCAGGCGGGACTGTCGATGCCGCAGCTCGCCATCGCGTGGGTGCTCCAGAACAAGAACGTCGCGTCCGCGCTGGTGGGGGCATCCCGTCCCGAGCAGCTCGCCGAGACGGTCAAGGCCTCGGGTGTCGTGCTCGACGCCGACACGCTCGCGGCGATCGACACCGCCCTCGGCGACGTCGTGTTCAGCGACCCGGAGGACACCTACACGGTCTCGCCGAAGACCCGTATCGTCTGAGCCGTGATCACCAGCGCCGGCATCCTGCTCTACCGGATCGCGCCCGAACCCCAGGTGCTCATCGCGCACATGGGCGGCCCGTTCTGGGCGAGCAAGGATGCCGGCGCGTGGTCCGTCCCCAAAGGTGAGTTCATCGAGGGTGAGGAGGGGGCGCTCGATGCCGCGCGCCGCGAGTTCCGCGAGGAGCTCGGCATCGAACCGCCCGAGCCGCCGTACGCCGAGCTCGGCACCTTCGCGTACTCGTCGGGCAAGCGCGTGACGGTGTTCGTCGCCGACGGCACCCGGTTCTCACTCGACGCGCTCGAGTTCGGCGAGTTCGAGCTGGAGTGGCCGCCGCGCTCCGGGAAGACGGCGCGGTTCCCCGAGGTCGATCGTGTGGAGTGGACGGGGTTGGATGCCGCGAGAGAACGCCTGGTGAAGGGTCAGCGTCCCGCGATCGACGCGCTCGAGCGCCGTCTCACCGATGCCGCGTCTGCCGGCTGACGCGCCTCCCAGTCTTGCGGGGGCGGGGGACGGCGGCGGAGACTGGCCGGGTCCGACCCGAACGAGAGGAACCCCATGGCTCACGGCGACATCACGCACATCGACATCCCGGTCAGCGACTTCGGCAAGGCGACCGCGTTCTACTCGGACCTGTTCGGCTGGCAGATCGCCGAGGTCCCCGGCTTCGAGGACTATCCGATGTGGCAGGCGCCCAACAAGATCTCGGGCGGCGGCCTCGCCCCGCGCGAGGACGGCTTCACCCAGCCCCGCTCCTATGTGGAGGTCGACTCGATCGACGACGCCGTCGCGAAGGCGAAGGCCGCCGGGGGCAGCGTGCTGCGGGAGAAGGACGAGATCACGCCCACCAGCTGGTGGGCGGTCATCAGCGACCCCGACGGCAACGCCGTCGGCCTCTTCGAAGGATCGATGGAGGGCTGACGCTCGCGCCACGACTGCTGCAGTTTCCGCGAGCGCGCCACAGATCGGCGCAGCAGTCGCAGGAAACTGCAGCAGTCGCGCGCCCGAACCCGCGAGCCCGGGCTCAGCTGACGCGGAGCTGAGGAAGACGAACGGATGCCGCGGTCCGGCGCTCGGCGCCGGGCTCGCGGTCGCCGCGCGGGGCAGGACTCTGCGACCGGATGTCGACGAGATCGCCCAGGCGCACGTCGCGCAGCGCGGGCTCCGCGCGCAGCCGCGCCGCGAGGGCGCGCACGAGCGGCGCGGGCGAGGCCGGGGCGAGTGCGGATGAGTCGCCCCCCTCCTGCGCGGCGAGTGCGCCGTCGATCGCGGTGAGCGGGCCGAGCAGCGTCCCGTCATGACACCGGGCGTCGTCCGCGCCGATCCACTCCAGAAGCTCCTGAGTGGTCCAATCGGAGAGAACTGGACTGCTACTGCGGTCAATGGTGGCGGATTTACGGAACATTGGACCAGAATGCGATGTCATGACGACAGCCGAAAGGGCCAATGAGCGGCTGGTGGACCACCGGGTGGCCCTCGGTGGCACGGTCGAGGCATCCCGACTCGCCGGACGACTGGGCCGATGGGCGCACGGCGACGGCACCCTGACCGTGCGGCTGGCTCAGGCGATCGCCGCGCTCATCGAGGGCGGCGAGCTGCGGCCCGGCGACCGGCTGCCCGCCGAGCGCGCCCTCGCGGGTGCGATCGCCGTCTCTCGGGGAACCGTCGTCGCGGCGTACGGGCTGCTGAGCGACGACGAGCTCGTCGAGCGCCGGCAGGGGAGCGGCACGCGCGTCGCCGGGCACATCGGAGCCGCCGTCCCCACCCGCGAGCGGACGGCGCGGGGCGAGAGCCTGTTCTCGGCCTCGCCCTCCGGGATCGATCTGCTGCGAGCCGTGCCGGCGATGCCGCAGCTCGTCATCGACCTCGTCCGCGCTCACACTCCCACGCTCGACCCGGTCACTCTGGCCGAGACCGATCCCGCCGGCCTGCCGGTTCTGCGCTCCCGGCTGGCCACGCTCTTCGAGGAGGAGGGCACGCCGGCGACCGCGGCGCAGATCCTGGTGACCCACGGCGCGCAGCAGGCGATCAGCCTGGTCGTGGACGAGCTCGTCTCGCCCGGCGACGTCGTGCTCACCGAATCGGTGACCTGGCCCGGGCTCGCCGACTCGGTGCGCCGGCGCGGCGGACGCGTGCACGGCGTCACCATCGGTCCCGACGGGATCGACGTCGACGAGCTCGAGGCCGCGATCGTCGCGCTGCGCCCCGTGCTCATCGCCGTCAACCCTCACCACCACAATCCGACCGGCACCCGCATGCCCGGACCAGCCCGGCAGCGCGTGGCAGATCTGTCAGCGGAGTACGGCGTGCCGGTGCTCGAGGATCGCGTGCTCGCGCACGTCTCGTTCGACGGCGTGGTGCCGCCGACCCTGGCGGCGCTGCGTCCCGACGCGCCGGTGATCGTGGTCGACTCGCTGTCGAAGTGGTCGTGGTCGGGGCTGCGGATCGGATGGCTGCGCGCTGACCCCGTGCTGGTGCGGCGCCTGCGCGGTGTCCGTCAGCTGGTCGACCAGTCGACGAGCGTGCCCGCTCAGCTGCTGGCGCTCGACCTGCTCGACGAGGCCCGCGCACTGCGGCTCGCCACGTCGCAGACGCACGCGGTCGCCTCCGCGCACCTGCTCAGGCTGTTGGAGGAGCACCTTCCCGATTGGGAGGCGGCCCCGCCGCGGGGCGGCCTCACTCTGTGGGCGCGTCTGCCCGTCGGGTCGGCGACCGCGCTCGCCCGCATGGCCGCGATGCGCGGCGTCTCGGTCGCGGGCGGCACGGAGTTCACGGCATCCGTGATCTACGACGACCACATCCGCGTGCCGTACACCGCGCCCGAATCCGTGCTGGAAGAAGGGGTCGGCCGCCTCGGCGAGGCCTGGCGCGACTACCGGTCGCAGCTGTAGCGGTCAGCGACAGCTGCAGATTCCTGCGAGCGCGCCACAGATCGCCGCAGCACTTGCAGGGAAGTGCAGCTGTCGCGCGAGGGGAGCGGTCAGCGCCCGTTCTTCGGGCGGGACGAGACGTCGATGCGGTCCTGAGCGCCGAGCGACGACCATGCGCTCGCCGTGCCCTTCGCCGCGTGCTCGGAGGCGCGCACCGCGCGCTCGTCGGCCCAGGCGTTGAGCACGTGGCCGGAGTGACCGCGCACGTGTTCGAGCTCGACGTCGGGGAGGCCGGCCGCCCGCCGGGCGTCACGCGCGGCGATGAGCTGCTCGAGGATGTCGACGTTCTTCGTCGGCGCGCCCGTCGAGGTCTTCCAGCCGCGGCGGCGGTGGCCGTCCATCCACTTCGTGTACGTGTCGATCGCGTACTTGGAGTCGGCCTGCACGACCAGGTTCGCCACGTCGGCGTGATCCTCGATCGCCTTGAGCAGCCCGGTCAGTTCGCCGATGTTGTTGGTGCCCGAGGGGATCGATCCGGCGGCCCAGTGGCCGTCCTCGCCGACCCACGCCCACCCCGTCGGTCCGGGGTTGCCCTTGCAGGCTCCGTCGGTGGCAACGATGTAGCGGGTCGCGTCGGTCACTCGGGCAAGGCTACCCGGCCCGGGTCCCGTCCCCGGGCGCGTCGCGCCCTGCGCGCCACTCGGCCGCGAGCTGCGGCATCCGTTCCGCGAGATAGCGGAGGAAGTCCGCGATCTCGTGCGCCCGCGCGGCAGACGCGGGAGCCCCGGGGTTCTCGTCGGCGATGCGGTCCAGCGACGCCGCGAGCGTGCCGTACAGCGGCGCGTTCGCGGTGATCATGCCCGACCACGAGTCCTCGGCGAGGTCGTACCGGTCGCGCCGGTCGCCCGGGCGCGAGAGCCGGTGGATGAGCCGCATCGAGACGAGGTAGCGCACCGCACCCGACACGGCGGCCGCCGAGACGCCGAGGCGGTCGGAGAGGTCGGCGGCGGTGTACCCCTCATCGGGCGAGCCGGCGAGGGCCATCATGACCCGCGCCGGCATGCGTGGCATGCCCACGGCGGTGAGCATCGCCGCCGCCTGCTCCGCCGCCTCGGCGCCAGGGTGCTCGTTCGTCATCGCGGTCGCCTACCCGGCCGAGGCCAGCTCGCGCCGCCGCATGAGGGTGAGGGATGCCGCCGCCCCGACACCGACGGCGAGCACGAGCCACCACATCCCACGCAGATCCACTTCGCTGCCACTCGGCACCGGCGCGACCGAGAACGGCGACAGGTTCGTCACCCATTCCGGAAGGCCGAGAAGCGGTCCGAAGAGGCCGAAGACGATCGCGGCGGTGACGAGGGTCCAGCCGAGCGGGATCGTCCATCGCGGGGCGATCGTGAAGACGAGAGCGGTGAGGACGAGGAACACGGATGCGGCGATGACCTGCCCCCATGCGGCGACGAACGCGTCGCCTGCCAGGGCTGCGCCGTTGTCGAGGCTCGCGGCGCCGGCCCACGCCCCGACGAACGCCGCCGCGCAGGTCAGGACGATGGCGACGAACCCCACGACGACGTAGTCGGCGAGCCACCGCACGCGCTGCACCGGTGTGGCGAGGACCGGCTCGGCGGTGCCGTGCGCCTCCTCCTGGCGAGCGCGGGCGACGGTCTGCACGCCGGCGCACGCGGCGAGGAGTCCCACCATGGTGAAGAAGACGACCACGACCGCCTGTTCGAGGTCGGCCTCTGCCGAGAGCGCCTTCAGCATGTCGGCGACGGCCGGGTTGTCCGCCCCCATCTCGTTCACGACCGAGCCGAGCGAGGTCGAGAGGGCGCCGGCGAAGAAGGCGCCCGCCATCCAGCCGATCGTCGAGCCGGTCGCGAGCCGCGCGACGAGCGCCGTCGGCGACGACAGGGTCGCGCCCGCGGCGGTGCGGCCCCGCCGCTCGGGCACGATGCTCGCGCCGAGGTCGCGCACGGTCTGGAGGGCCAGCGCCGCCCCCGCGAACACGACGAACGCGGCGAGGCAGAGGAACGCGGGCCACCACAGGTTCTCGTCGAACGCGCGAGTGTTCTCGGCCCATCCGAAGGGCGAGAGCCGCGTCACCCACGAGCTCTGCATGTGGGTGAGATCGTCGCTCGGGGTTCCGAGAGCGTTGCCGATGCCGGCGATGAAGTACGAGACGACGAGCACCCACACCGCGAGCGAGTTCGCGCCCCGCGAGGTGCGCATGAGCTGCGCCGCCAGGAGCGCGACGCCGAGGTACGTCAGTCCGCCGCACGCGGCCGTGAACCCGGCGAGCCACGACCCCTCGGTGGGCGAGCCGCCGGCGAGGAAGGCGGCGGCCACGAGGACGCCCAGCACGACGTTGGCGAGCACGCCGTGGATGATCGTCGCGACCGTCGGCACGGACCTCCCCGCCGTCGTCGCCGCGACGGGTTCGAGGCGCCCTGCCTCCTCGTCGCCGCGCGTGTGGCGCACGGCGAGGAAGGTGCTCATGAACGCCGGCATCATCACCAGGAAGGGCATCAGAAGGAAGACGATGAAGGCCTGCTCGCCCGGCCCCGACGGCAGCCCGCGGAAGAGCAGGATGACCGGGTTGGCCATCACGGTGGCCAGCAGCGCCGTGCGCTCCTGCTCCGTGCCGTAGGTGTTCGCGGCGCCGGAGAGCCCCGCGAACGCGAGCGCCATCGTGCCGAAGATCCACAGCGTCAGCTGCAGCCAGTCCCGCCGCAGCCGCTGCGTCAGCAGCGCTGCGATCCGGCTCATCGTCCGTTCCTCTCCAGCACGGCGAGGTCGTCGCCGTAGTGGCGGAGGAACAGCTCCTCCAGCGACGGCGGCGCGACGCGCAGTCCCGCCACACCGAGGCGTGAGAGCTCGGGCAACACACCGGAGACCTCATCGCTGTCGACGGTGAAGCGCACGCGGCCGTCTTCGACGAGCGTGTCGTGGGCCGCCGCGAGCGCAGCCACGGGCGCAGCATCCGTCCCCTCGAACGAGACCTCCGTGCGCGTGAGGTGACGCATGTCGGCGAGGGTGCCCGACTCGACGACGCGCCCCGCGCGGATGATCGAGACGCGATCGCACAGCTGCTCGACCTCGGAGAGGATGTGGCTCGACAGCAGCACGGTGGCGCCCGCCGCGTGCACGCGCGAGACCTCCCGCCGGAACATCACGTCCATGAGGGGGTCGAGGCCGCTCGTCGGCTCGTCGAGGATGTACAGGTCGGCGGGCACGGCGAAGGCGGCGATGAGCGCCACCTTCTGCCGGTTCCCCTTCGAATAGGCCCGGCCCTTCTTGCGCGGGTCGAACTGGAACGCCTCCATGAGACGCGCCTTCTCACCGGCATAGGCCGTGTCGTGGCGCGATGCACCGCGCAGGCGCGCGAGCAGGTCGATCGCCTCGCCGCCCGACAGGTTCGGCCACACGCTCACATCGCCGGGGATGTACGCGACCCGCCGGTGGATCTTGACGGCGTCGCGCCACGGCTGGAGACCGAAGACGGATGCCTCGCCCCCGGTCTTGCGTGCGAGTCCCAGGAGGATCCGGATCGTGGTGGACTTGCCCGCCCCGTTGGGTCCGAGGAACCCGTGCACCTGGCCCTCGTCGACCGCGAGGTCGAGTCCGTCGAGGGCGTGGACGCGGCCGTAGTGCTTGGTGAGGCCGCTCGTGCGGATGACTGTGGTCATGGCGCCGACGGTACGCCCGATTCACAAATTGCTGAATATTCCTCACGCTTTCCTCACGGGGCCCACGTCGATCGGAGTTCAGGGGGGTGCTGCGGAAGCTACACGTGTCGAACGCGCGTCGATATCGGGCGAAATCGCTACGGAGTCGAGTTTGTATACGAATAACCCCGCATTCCCTCCGCGAAGTGCGCATCGAGGATGTTTGTGTATACACTGGCCGAGGTGTCGAACGAGGAGGTGATGCGGATGCGGGCCAGTGACCGCGCATACGCGACCCTCCTCGACGAGATCCAGTCCGGCGTGCTGCGGCCCGGCGCCGTGCTCGGCGAGGTCGAGCAGGCCGCTCGTCTCGGTGTCAGTCGCACCCCCCTTCGCGAAGCGCTCGGCCGGCTCGCGGCCGACGGCCTTGTCGCGCAGCAGTCGCCGCGCGTCACCGTGGTCACCGCGATCGATGCCGACGACATCCGGGAGATCTTCGAGGTGCGCCGCGCCCTCGAGGAGTCCGCCGCGCGGCTCGCCGCGGAGCGCGGGGATGCCGCAGCCTTCGCGCAGCTCGCCCATGATTTCGCCCGAGTCGATCTCGACGGCCACGGCGCGGGAGCGGACGGGCGCGACGCCTACTACGCCCTGATCGCGGACTTCGACCTCGCCCTCGACGCCGCCGTCGCGAACGACTACCTCACCGCTGCGTTGCGCACGGTGCGCACGCATCTCGTCCGGGTGCGACGGCTCGCGCGCGACAATCCCGCCCGGCTCGCAGCATCCGTCGCCGAGCACCGGCTGATCGCGGCCGCGATCTCCACCCGCGACGCGGATCTCGCCGCCCACGCGACGCACGTGCACCTGCACAACGCGCTGCACAGCATCCTCGAATCCCTCACCGCTTCGACAGGCTCGGCGACCGGAGCACCAGCTGCTCCGGTCGTTGAGCCTGTCGGAGCGCGCCCCCGACTCTGAAAGGCCGGTCATGACCGTCATCCACCACCTCCGCGTCCACCGCAGCGACGAGCACCTCGCGCGCGAGGGGCAGCTCGCGTGGCACATCGCCGAAGTCGCCGCCGACCCCGTCGAGGTGGACCAGGACGTGATCGACATGATCATCAACCGCGTCATCGACAACGCGGCCGTGGCGGCGGCATCCCTCACCCGTGCTCCGGTGAGCGCCGCCCGCCAGCAGGCCCTCGACCACGCGGTGTCGGTCGGCGGCTCGGGAGCCACGGTGTTCGGCTGCGCGCTCGACCGCAAGACGAGCCCGGAGTGGGCGGCGTGGGCGAACGGAGTGGCCGTGCGCGAGCTCGACTACCACGACACGTTCCTTGCGGCGGAGTACTCGCACCCGGGCGACAACATCCCGCCGATCGTCGCGGTCGCCCAGCACGTCGGCGCCGACGGGGCGGCGCTGGTGCGCGGGCTCGCGACGGGCTACGAGATCCAGATCGACCTCGTGCGCGCCATCAGCCTGCACAAGCACAAGATCGACCATGTCGCGCACCTCGGCCCGTCGGCCGCGGCCGGCATCGGCACGCTGCTCGGCCTCGATGTCGAGACGATCTACCAGGCGGTCGGCCAGGCGCTTCACACCACCACCGCCACCCGCCAGTCCCGCAAGGGCGAGATCTCGACGTGGAAGGCGCACGCTCCGGCCTTCGCGGGCAAGATGGCGGTCGAGGCCGTCGATCGCGCGATGCGCGGCGAGACCTCGCCGAGCCCCATCTACGAGGGCGAGGACGGCGTCATCGCGTGGCTCCTGGACGGCCCGGATGCCTCGTACGACGTGCCGCTGCCGGGCGCGGGCGAGCCCAAGCGCGGCATCCTCGACTCCTACACGAAGGAGCATTCGGCCGAGTACCAGGCGCAGGCGTGGATCGACCTCGCCCGCAAGCTGCACGGCGAGCACCCCGAGCTGCTGGATCCCGCCAACGTCGAGGCGATCGTGCTGCACACGTCGCACCACACGCACTACGTGATCGGCTCGGGCGCGAACGACCCGCAGAAGTACGACCCCACTGCATCCCGCGAGACGCTCGACCATTCGATCCCGTACATCTTCGCGGTGGCGCTGCAGGACGGCGGCTGGCATCACGTCGACTCGTACACCCCCGAGCGCGCGGGCCGGGCCGACACGGTCGAGCTCTGGCAGAAGATCACCACAGCCGAGGACCCGGAGTGGACCCGCCGCTACCACTCGGAGGACCCGAACGAGAAGGCGTTCGGGGGTCGCGTCGAGATCCGCCTCACGAACGGCGAGACCATCGAGGACGAGATCGCCGTCGCCGACGCGCACCCGCTCGGCGCCCGGCCGTTCGTCCGTGAGGACTACGTGCGCAAGTTCCGGCTGCTCGCCGAGCCCGTGCTGGCGCCCGAGGAGATCGAGCGCTTCCTCGGGCTCGCAGAGCGTCTGCCCGACCTCACCGCCCAAGAGGTGCAGCAGCTCACGATCGTCGCCGCCTTCGGCGTGCTCGCGGGCGCTCCGGCTCCGAAGGGCCTGTTCTGATGCTGTACTCCACCATCCCCGCGCACGAGAAGCGGCGGCTCTTCCGCGAGCGGCTCGCATCGGGCGAGCTGCTGCGGTTCCCCGGTGCGTTCAATCCGCTCAGCGCCCGGCTCATCGAGCGCAAGGGCTTCGAGGGCGTGTACATCTCGGGTGCCGTGCTCAGTGCCGACCTGGGTCTTCCCGACATCGGCCTGACGACCCTCACCGAGGTCGCCGCGCGCGGCCAGCAGATCGCCCGCATGACCGACCTGCCCGCGATCATCGACGCCGACACCGGCTTCGGCGAGCCCATGAACGTCGCCCGCACGATCCAGACGCTCGAGGATGCAGGCCTTGCCGGCACCCACATCGAGGACCAGATCAACCCGAAGCGGTGCGGTCACCTCGACGGCAAGGCCGTGGTCGACGAGGACACCGCGATCAAGCGCATCCGGGCGGCCGCCGACGCGCGCCGCGACCCGAACTTCCTCATCATGGCCCGGACGGACATCCGCGCCGTGGAGGGGATGGATGCCGCGATCGACCGTGCGAAGGCGCTCGTGGACGCGGGGGCCGATGCGATCTTCCCCGAGGCGATGCGCACACTCGAGGAGTTCGCCGCGATCCGCGCCGCCGTGGACGTGCCGATCCTCGCCAACATGACAGAGTTCGGGAAGTCGGAGCTCTTCTCGGTCGACCAGCTGCAGAGCGTCGGCGTCAACATCGTGATCTGGCCGGTCTCACTCCTGCGGATCGCGATGGGCGCAGCATCCCGCGCGCTCGATACGCTCATCGACGATGGACACCTCACGTCCAAGCTCGGCGAGATGCAGCACCGCGCCGACCTCTACGACCTCATCGACTACGAGCACTACAACCACTTCGACCAGGACGTCTTCAACTTCCAGATCCAGCGCTGAGTCACTGACCCGAAGGAGCAGTCATGACCGAACCCGACATCAAGAAGGGCCTCGCCGGCGTCGTCGTGGACTACACGGCGGTCTCGAAGGTCAACCCCGAGACGAACTCGCTGCTGTACCGCGGCTATCCGGTGCAGGAGCTCGCGGCCACGCAGCCGTTCGAGGCCGTCGCCTACCTGCTGTGGCACGGCGAGCTGCCGACCGACGTGCAGCTCGCACAGCTGCGCGCGACCGAGCGCGCGTACCGGCACCTTCCCGCCGACGTGCGCGCCGCGATCGACCTCGTGCCGATCGATGCGCACCCGATGGACGAGGTGCGCACCGCGGTCAGCCTCATCGGCGCGCGCGACCTCGCCGGGACCGGCTCGGTGCTCGACGTGAGCGGGAGCGAGGAGGAGAACCTGGCGCGCAGCGTCCGCCTCTTCGCCATGCTTCCCGCGATCGTCGCCTACGGTCAGCGCCGCCGTCGTGGCCTGCAGCCGGTCGCGCCGCGTGACGACCTCGACTACGCCGCGAACTTCCTCTGGATGACGTTCGACGAGACGGCCGACGACGTCGTCGTCGACGCCTTCAACCGCTCGATGATCCTCTACGCCGAGCACTCGTTCAACGCCTCGACGTTCACCGCCCGTGTCGTGACGTCGACGCTCAGCGATCTCTACTCGGCCGTCGTCGCGGCGATCGGCGCGCTCAAGGGTCCGCTCCACGGCGGGGCGAACGAGGCCGTGCTGCACATCTTCGACGAGATCGGCACGGCCGAGAACGTCGGACCGTGGCTCGACCAGGCTCTCGCCGAGAAGCGCAAGATCATGGGCTTCGGCCACCGCGTGTACAAGCGCGGCGACTCGCGCGTGCCCACGATGAAGGCGGCGCTCGACACGCTCGTCGAGCACTACGACCGCCCCGACGTGGCCGCGCTGTACGACACGCTCGAGAGCGAGTTCGTAAGCCGCAAGGGCATATATCCGAATCTCGACTACCCTTCGGGGCCTGCGTACAACCTCATCGGCTTCGACACGCTCACGTTCACGCCCCTGTTCGTGGCTGCCCGCGTCACCGGATGGACCGCCCACATCATGGAGCAGCTCGCCTCGAACGCGCTCATCCGCCCGCTGTCGGAGTACAACGGCCCGGACGAGCGCCACATCGAGGGGTACGTCCCGGATGCTGCCCACCAGGCCACCGCCGACCGTGAAGAGGAAGCCGCGGGGTGAGGCCGTGAGCCTCTGGTTCGGCGACGTCGCGGCCATCGACCTCTCGGCGATGGCGCCGGGCACGCTCATCGAGCACCTCGGCATCGAGATCGTCGAGATCCGCGACGACGCGCTGGTCGGACGGATGCCGGTGGACCGCCGTTCCGTGCAGCCCGCGGGCGTGCTCCACGGCGGTGCATCGGTCGCGCTCGCCGAGACTCTCGCTTCGTGGGCCGGCTACCTCGCCGTGGACCGTGAACGGTTCCACGTCGTGGGCATGGAGATCAACGCCAACCACCTGCGCCCGATCTCCTCAGGCTGGGTCACCGGCACGGTGACGGCGATCAACGTCGGGCGCCGGGTGCACGTGTGGGAGATCCGCATCGCCGACGAGGCCGGGCGCCTCGTGTGCGTCTCGCGCTGCACGCTGGCGGTCATCGAGCAGCGCAGCACCTACGCGACTCCCGATGAGCGCGCCTGACGGCGGTGCTCAGAACGGCGGGTTCGTGTAGAGCGATGTCGAGCAGCCGATCTCGCCCGGCTCGAGCGAGACCTGCCGGAACCCCGGGTTCGTGACAGCGCCCGCCGCATCGCGGAAGACGAGGACGCACTCGCGCTCGGCGGGGATCCCGACCGCCGCGACGACGCCGCCGTCGGCGGCGGTCGTCTCGATGCGGATGAAGTCCTGCGGAAAAGCGTCCCGCAGAGCACGCTCGACGTCGGCCGCTGCGCCGTCACCGGCCACGATGGCGGCGATCCGGTCGCTGTCGGCCTGGGTGAGTTCGGGGCGGGGCGCCGGAGTCGGTCGCGCCGGAGCCGGCCCGTCGGGGCAGGGGATGTCGGAGGGCTGCGCCTGCTCGTACTGCTCCCACTCCAGACGGAAGCACCGTGTGGCCGATCCGCCGCCCGAGGCGAAGAGCTGCGTCGAGGACGACGGATCCACCTCGACCGCGACCCTGATGTCGATGGTCGCTCGGCTGCCCGCCGACTCTCCGGACCAGGCGAGCGGCTCGACGAGCGCCGTCCCTGATCCGGTGTACACCGTTCCTTCGGGCACCCACCACGCGACCATCTCGAGCAACGTGATCTCGGGAGCGTTCGCCGAGTGCGCTCCGACGTCCGCGGCGACCTCCTCGGCCACGGCGCTGGCGCGGTCGTCGCCGCTGCTCAGGGGCCCGGCCGCGCACCCGGCGAGCACGAGCGACAGCCCGACCGCCAGGACGGCGGATGCCCGCGCCCGCTGCGGAACCGCCAGCGCGGCCCACGGGCCGGGGGCGGCCCACGGGCCGGGGGTACTCGTGCCGCGATCGATCATCGGCCGATTCTGCCGTGCCATCGACGGACGCTCGCAGATTCTTGTCGGGTGTCGACAATCAGCTGCGGTGCGCTGTTGTCGGAGTGGTGTCGCGCGCTGCGACGGGGCGGTCCTCCACGTGCTCCAGGACGAAATAGAAGGCGCGGCCGCGGTCGTCGGTGTCGCGGCCGGTCATGACGCCCAACACCGTGTCGGCCCCCAGCCGCACGAAGTGGTCGATGATCGGCTGGCCGTCGTACACCATCGACGCGGTGGCGACGCCGTCGTGCACGATGGTGCGCAGGGTCGCGCCGCCGCGGGCGAGGTCTGTGTCCGCGAGGAGCGCCCCATCGTCGGTCTCGCACACGATGGGCGCGACGTCATCGTCGGAGCGGAAGAGCTTGCCGTACCACCGGCTGCGCTCGAGCAGTCGCCCGGCGTGGTGGTCGCGCGTCACTGCCCAGCCCTGCCACAGTCCGCGCAGCTGCGCCGTCCCGACCGCGGGAAGCGAACGCCACAGCGCCGCGAGGTCGTCGTCGGACACGCCCTCGCGGAGCCGGTCCACCAGTGAGCGGACGGATGCTGCGGCCGCAGCATCCGTCACCGTCACCGTCTCCATCTCGAGGACGGGCTTGACGAGGCGTCCTGCGCGGGCGTCGGCGATCGCGGCCTGCGCGTCGGCGAAGGCGTACGTGCCGACCAGCCGCTCGACGGGGAGCCGGCCGGCGCGCCACAGCGCCGCGAGCAGCGGAACGTCGCGGGCGATGTCGGCGTCGCCCTCGATCACGCCGGTGAGGGTGCGGCCCCACAGCAGACGCGACTGCGACACGGCCACGGGGTTGGCGCCCGGCTTGAGCGCGACCGTGGCGGCGATGCCGCGCGGCGCGACGGCGGCCAGGGCGGCGTCGATCGACGGCTGCGTGCCGGCGGTGTCGAGCACGTGGCTGAACGACGGGGCCGGGCGGAGCGCCGCGAGGTCGTCGGGGGCGATCACCTCGGTGGCGCCGACCTCGAGGGCGAGGGTGCGGCGCGCCTCGACCGGGTCGCTCACGACGATGCGCGCGACGCCCCGGTGCGCCGCAGCCATGACGGCCGCGAGCCCTGTGGTCCCGGCGCCCAGCACCAGCAGCGCGTCGCCGGGTGCCGGACGCAGCACGTTGAGCACGGTGCCGGCACCGGTGAGGATGCCGCAGCCCAGGGTCGCGGCCACCGCCCACGGCACATCGTCGCCGATCGGCACCGCGCTCGACTCGTGCACGACGATGCGGGTCGCCCACGACGACTGCGCCATCCACCCGGTGGTGACGTGCTCGCCGCCCGCGGTGGCCGCATCGGAGCGCGGCGCGTAATTGAGCTCGGCGAAGCGGTCGCAGTACGCGGGGTGCCCGTCGCGGCACGGGCCGCACGCACCGCACGAGCCGAAGCCGAGCACGACCCGGTCGCCGGGCCGCACGCGCGTGACCTCTGCGCCGACGGCTTCGACGATGCCCGCGCCCTCGTGCCCGAAGACGGCGGGGAAACGGTCGCCCGCGCCTCCGTCGATGCCGAACAGGTCTGTCGGGCAGACGCCGGATGCCATCACCTTCACGACGAGTTCGCGCGGGTCGGGGGATCGCAGGGCGACGTCCGTGAGCGCGACGGATCCGCCGCGCTCACGGACGAGCGCGGCCACAGCAGCTGTCATGGCCTACGCAGGGGTCAGCTCGCGGTCGGCTGCGCGCAGCGCGACCTTGTCGACCTTGCCGCCGGCGTTCCGGGGGAGTGCGGGCACGACGACGAGCGCTTTGGGCTGCTTGAAGCGCGCCAGCTTGTCGCTCAGCCACGCCTGCAGCCCGTCGATCGTGAGCTCCTCGCCCGGCGCCACGGCGACCGCCGCAACGGGCACCTCGCCCCAGCGCTCGTCGGCGCGGCCGTAGATCGCCGCCTCGAGGATCTTGGGGTGGGCGAACAGCACGTTCTCGACCTCGGCGCAGTAGATGTTCTCGCCGCCCGAGATGATCATGTCCTTCTTGCGGTCGACGACCCACACGAAGCCCTCGTCGTCCTGACGGACCAGGTCGCCCGAGTGGAACCAGCCGCCCTCGAACGCCGCGGCGGTCTCGACCGGCTTGCGCCAGTACCCCTTCATGAGGGTCGGTCCCCGATACACGATCTCGCCGACCTCGCCCGGGGCGACGTCGTTCATGTCCTCGTCGACGACGCGATACTGGATGGTCGGGATCGGCCTGCCGACCGAGCCGAGCTTGCGGAGGGAGTCCTCGCCGCGCAGCACGCACGTGATCGGGGAGAGCTCGGTCTGCCCGAATACGGCGACATTCGTCGCGTGCGGGAACGTGTCGGCCATCGCGTGCAGCAGCGTGTCGGACGCGGGAGCGGCGCCCCAGCTGATGATGCGCAGGTGCAGGTCGCGCTCGCCGACGGTCGGGTCGGCGCAGATCACCTGCCACTGCTGCGGCACGTTGAAGACGATCGTCGCCTTCTCGCGCTCCCACGCGTCGAGGAGCTCGGTGGCGTTGAACGCGCCGAGCGGGTGGATCACGGTCGGGATGCCGAGGATGAAGTTCGGCGCGATCGAGCCGAGGCCGGCGATGTGGAACAGCGGCGCCGTCAGGAACGAGATGTCGCTCTCGTCGACGACGTTGTTCGCGCGGATGCAGGTGATCGACTGCGCGTAGAGGTTGATGTGATCGAGCATCGCGCCCTTCGGGCGGCCTGTGGTGCCCGAGGTGTACATGATGAGCGCGGTCGTGTCTTCGGGGATGTCCGGCGCCTCGAAGCCGTCGAGGTCTTCCTCGACGAGATCCGTCCACGAGTCCTGCCCCTCGCCGGCTTGCCCGATGACGATGACCCTCTTGATGCGGTCGGTGATCTGGGCGACGGCGCCGACGAGCGGGGCGAGCGGCCCCTCGACGATGAGCACATCCGCGTCGGCGTCGTCGACGATGTAGGCGATCTCCGGCGGGGTGAGCCGGATGTTGATCGGCACGGCGATCGCGCCGGTCCGGTTGATGCCGAACACGGAGATCACGACCTCGGGGCGGTTCAGCGTCAGCAGCAGCACGCGGTCGCCGGCGGCGACGCCGCGGCGTGCGAGGGCTGCCGCGAACGCGTCGGTGCGGTCTCGCGTCTCGCGCCACGTCGTCGTCTCGCCGAGGAAGCGGAAGGCCGCAGCATCCGGCTTCATCTCGGCGTGCGTGGCGACCTGGTTCATCCAGTGGTTGCGCCGCGCGGATGCGGGGATCGCGGTGGGGGCGGAGTCGTTCATCGGGTGCCTCTCGTCACGTCATCGTCAACGGATGCCGCGACACTGCGACACCGGTGGCTGGTGTCGAGTATGCCAGGCCTGGAGTCGGATGTCACGACTTTTGTTAATGGACATTCACATGTCCAGCGAGCCCGGAAGTGAACGCGGGGTCGCATTCGGAGCCGGCCCCCGGAGCCGCGAGTAGGCTGTCCGCATGCCCGCTGCCGCGCCCGCCTCCCGCACGAGGCCGCGGGACCGCAAGCGCCGCATCGAGGAAGCCGCCGCCCTGGCCTTCGCGCAGAACGGCTATCACGCCGTCGCCATGCAGGACATCGCGGCGGCCGTCGGCATCTCGGCGCCGGCGCTGTACCGGCACTTCCCGAACAAGTACGCGCTGTTCGTGCAGACCGCTTTCACCATCGCCCATCGCCTCATCGAAGACACCGATGCGGCCGCCGCACTTCCGCTCGACTCGGCCGATGAGGCGCACGCGGCCCTCGACGCGCTCGTCGACGCGGTCATCGCGACCACGGTCGAACTCCGCGCGACCGGCGGCATCTACCGATGGGAGGGCCGCTACCTCGAGCACGACGACCGCGAGCTGCTCACCTCCGAGTTCCGCCTGCTCCGTCAGCGGTTCGAGGCGGCGCACGTCGTCTACCGCCCCGACGTCGACGAGCCGGACCGCCGGCTGCTCGTCCTCGGCGCGCTGAGCGCGGTCGCGAGCATCACCGCGCATCGCACGGTGGTCGGCGCCCGCGCGCTGCGCAGCCTTCTGGCGGGAGCGGCGTGGCGTGCGCTCGACGGCTCGCTACCGGCTCCCGACGCCATGACCGCGACGGATGCTGCGCCCCCGCCTCCGCCCGGCGACGAAGGCGCCTCCGAGCAGGGCCGCCGGGCGCGCCTCATCGACGCCGCGATCCGCCAGTTCGCCGCGCGCGGCTACAACGAGGTC
Source organism: Microbacterium trichothecenolyticum (assembly GCF_000956465.1). Classification (GTDB taxonomy): domain Bacteria; phylum Actinomycetota; class Actinomycetes; order Actinomycetales; family Microbacteriaceae; genus Microbacterium; species Microbacterium trichothecenolyticum. Next base: position 2,796 of record NZ_JYJA01000033.1, on the reverse strand, counting down.
ACCATCGAGGATGTCGCAGTCGAGGTCGACCTCACCCCGTCCGGTGTCTACCGCCACTTCGACGGCAAGTCCGCGCTGCTGCTGGCCGCGTGCGATCGGGCCGCGGTAGAGCTCGAGCGCGCAGCACTGCACGCACGGGAGTCGGCTTCCTCGCCCGAGGATGCTCTGCGCCGCCTCTGCCGCGCGTACGTCGACCACACGTTCTCGCACCTCGCCCTCATGCGCATCTACTTCTCGGAGATCGGCAACCTCGCGCCCGACGAGCAGCGGCGCCTGCGCGCGATGCAGCGGGCGCACATCGCGGACTGGGCGGCGCTGCTGCAGGCCGTGCGTCCCGAACTCGGCGGGCGTGAGGCATCCGTCCTCGTCCATGCCGGGCTGGGCGTGGTCGCCGACCAGGCGCCGCTGCTCACGGTGCGCGACAAGGCGGCGGCTGCGCGGCTGACGCACCTGGTCGAGATCGTGCTGGGGATCGACGAGCGGTGACGCCCGGGGCCGGATCAGCGCGCCTTGCCGTGGAGCATCGGGATCATGCGCTCGACCATGTGCATGTCCTTCGGGGAGCGCTCGAGCGTCAGCAGGTTGAGCGCCGCCTTGCGGGTCTGGCGCGCGATCGACTTGGGCACGCTGAACTCGCGCAGGCCGTCGGCGCCGTGGATGCGGCCGAAGCCCGACCCCTTGACGCCGCCGAACGGCAGCGCGCCGATGGCCGCGAAGCCGAGCACGGAGTTGATCGTGACGACGCCGGCGCGCAGCTGCTCGGCGATGCGCTCGCCCTTCCTCGCGTCCTTCGTGAAGACCGCGGCCCCCAGCCCGTAGTCGGTCGCGTTGGCGCGGGCGACCGCTTCGTCGAGGTCGGCGACGGCGTTGATGACCACGGTCGGTCCGAAGGTCTCGCGCTGTACGGCGTCGGAGTCCTCGGGGACGTCGACCAGCACGATGGGCGACACGGTGCGCTCGGCGACCGACTCGGGGCCGCCGAACACCGCCTTGCCACCGCGGGCGAGCGCGTCTTCGACGTGGGCGGCGACGACACCCGTCTGGGTCGCCAAGGTCATCGGCCCGTACGTCGGGGCGTCGCCGGTCACGACGACCCGCTTCGCGCGCTCGACGACCTTGTCGACGAGCGCATCGCGCACGCGCTGCTCGACGTAGACGCGCTCGACGCCGACGCACGTCTGACCCGCGTTGCCGAGAGCGCCGAACGCGATGAAGTCGGCCGCGGCGTCGAGGTCGGCATCCGTCGCGACGATCAGCGCGTCCTTGCCTCCGCACTCGGCGACCAGTGGGGTGAGGGTCTCGGAGCACGCGGCCATGACCTTCTTCGCGCTGGCGGTCGAGCCGGTGAACGCGACCTTGTCGACGCCCGCGCGCACCAGGTTCGCGCCGGTCGCCCGGCCGCCGGTCACGACCTGCAGCACCGGGCGATCGCACACCTCGCGCCACTTGTCGGCGACCCACACGGCGGTGCCGGGCGTCAGCTCGCTCGGCTTGAAGACGACGGCGTTGCCGGCCGCGAGCGCGTACGAGATCGAGCCCATCGGCGTGTAGAACGGGTAGTTCCACGGGCCGATGACGCCGACGACGCCGTAGGGCACGTACCCGAGCGTCGCGTGCTGGTTGTAGTTGACGAGCCCTGCCTTGACCTTGCGCCGCTTGAGCACGGGCTCCGCATTCTTAGCCGCCCAGTCGAGGTGACCGAGCGTGAGCATCACCTCGAGGAGCGCATCGCCGTCGGGCTTGCCGGTCTCGCGCGCGATCGTCGCGGCCAGCGCTTTCGCATCGCGCGCGATGGCCGCCTTGAATGCGACCAGCACGCGCCGGCGCTCGCCGAACGCGAGGCCCGCCCACCATGCCGCCGCTTCGCGGGCTCGGTAGACGGCGTGCCGCACGTCGTCGGCGGACGACACCGGGTACGAGGCGATCGGACTGCCGTCGCGCGGGTCGGTGGTGGTGAGGACAGAGGTGCCGTCGTCGTGCAGGAGGGTCATGTCGGGTCGTTTCCATCTCGTCGCCGAGACTCGTCATCGAGGGCCGGAAGTGAATGGCGATTCACAGTATCGCCGCCGCGTTCACGCCGCAAGGGGCTGTCCGAAGATTTTCGAATCCTAGTTAGAATGTGAGGAACGAGAGGGGGCCGGGTGTCGCAGAGCAGCGAGGACGGTGCGACGGCGAAATCGCAGCGCACGCGTCAGCGCATCCTCGACGCCGCCGCGCAGGTGCTCAGTCGCAAGGGCTACGCCGGCACGCGGCTGACCGACGTCGCCGACGTCGCCGGCGTGCAGGCCCCCGCGATCTACTACTACTTCGGCTCGCGCGACGACCTCGTCGAAGAGGTGATGTGGGCCGGCGCGCACCGCGTGCGCGTACACGTCGAAGAGGTGATCGCGGCGCTGCCCGACGACGCCACGCCCCTCGACCGCATCCTCGCGGCGGTCGACGCGCACCTGCGTTATGAGCTGCAGATCTCGGACTATACGACGGCGTCCGTCCGCAACGCGGGGCAGGTGCCCGAGCATCTGCGCGTGCGCCCCGCCGCCGAAGAGGCGTCCTACAGCCGCATCTGGCGCGACCTCTTCCACGCCGCGCAGGATGCCGGCCAGCTCCGGCCCGACCTCGACATCAACATCTTCCGCCTGCTGCTCCTGGGCTCGATGAACTGGGCCGTGGAGTGGTGGAACCCCCGCACCCGCAGCCTCGACGACCTCGTCCGTCAGACCCAGGACCTCGTCCGCCACGGCGCCGGCGCTTGACCCCGCCCCGTAGACCCCGCAGCCTCCGCTGTTCCGCAGTCAC
>NZ_JYJA01000032.1 GCF_000956465.1 Microbacterium trichothecenolyticum | reverse complement strand
GGACGGACCCCACACCTGCCCGCCCATGGTCACCACGGTAAGCGACCGGACGGCGGTGTCCCCCACATCCGTCCGCGTGTCACGCAAGACGGGTCGTCTCGTGTTTCCGTCAGCGCGATTTGGGCCCGCCCGTCGGCAGGGGTGGAGATCGGCAACCGGACGACCTATGCGTGCAGCCGGTCCGCGGGCGGAACCGTGGCCGCATCCTGGGGAACGCGACCCGACACCCAGCGCTGGAGCACACCCTCGGGAACGTCCTCGCGGACGAGGGCGAACGCGTAGTGGTCGCGCCAGTCGCCGTCGATGTGGATGAAGCGTCGGCGCAGGCCTTCGTAGCGGAAGCCGAGCTTCTCGACCACGCGCAGGCTGGCCCGGTTCTCGGGACGGATGCAGATCTCCATGCGGTGCAGCCGCAGCTCGGAGAAGCAGATGTCGGTCGCGAGGGCCACCGCCGTCGGAGTGATGCCGCGCCCGGCGAACCGCTCGCTCACCCAGTACCCGATCGTCGCGGACGCGAGCGAGCCCCGGGCGACGCCCCACACGTTCAGCTGGCCCGCGATCTCACCGTCGGACTCCATGACGAACGGCACGCCGGCGCCGTCGCGGTACTGCTGCAGCAGCCGTCGGATGCCGACACGCATGTCGAACGACACCGGGCCGTCGGGACTGGTCGCCTCCCACGGGCGCAGCCAGCCGCGGTTCGAGAGCAGCTCGTTCTGCAGCACGCGCGCGTCGCGCTGGCGGACGAGCCGGATCGCCACCGAGCCGTGCCTGCGGGGAGCCGACAGATCCACGAGACCCCCTCGAACGGGCGGCGTCAGAGGTTCGCCGCGAAATCCTTGAACCAGGGACGCAGTGCGGGACCGAGATCTTCGCGATCGGCCGCCAGCTGCACGATGGCCTTGATGTAATCCACCCTATCGCCGGTGTCGTAGCGACGGCCACGGAAAACCACGCCGTAGACGCCGGGGCCATCGGGGTCGGCCGCGAGCTCCTGAAGTGCGTCGGTGAGCTGGATCTCGCCGCCCTTGCCGGGCTCGGTGCGCTCGAGGATCTCGAACACGTTCGGCGAGAGGACGTATCGGCCGATGACGGCCAGATTCGACGGTGCGTCCTCGGCCTTGGGCTTCTCGACGAGCCCGTTGACCTTCACGATGCCGTTGCTGTCGGTGGACTCCACCGACGCGACGCCATAGAGGTTGATGTGCTCGGGGTCGACCTCCATGAGGGCGATGATCGCCGCTCCGGTGCGCTCGTGCTCCGCGATCATCGTGGTGAGCAGCTCGTCGCGCTCGTCGATGAGGTCGTCACCGAGCATCACGGCGAACGAGGAGTCGCCGACGTGGGCCTTCGCGCGCAGCACGGCGTGACCGAGACCCTTGGGCTCGCCCTGGCGCACGAAGTGGATGTCGGCGAGGTCGCTCGACTCCAGCACCCGGTGCAGGCGGTCGATGTCGCCCTTGTCCTTCAGCTTCTCCTCCAGCTCGGGGACCGAGTCGAAGTGGTTCGAGATCGCGTTCTTGTTGCGCCCGATGATCACCAGGATGTCGTCGATGCCGGCCTGCGCGGCCTCTTCGACCACGTACTGGATCGCCGGCTTGTCGACGACGGGAAGCATCTCCTTCGGCATCGCCTTCGTCGCGGGAAGGAAGCGGGTGCCGAGGCCCGCAGCGGGGATGACTGCCTTGATGGAGGTGTGCGCCATGGGGAGAGTCTAGGTGCGGCGACCAGGCCTTCTCGCCCGGACGGACGGTGTGCGATACTGCGCGCCGTACAATCGACACCATGTCCGACGCGATCGCCGATGCCAAGCGCGCCCTGCGCGCCGAGCTCCGCGAGCGACGCCAGTGCCTCTCGCCGCAGGCGCGCGAGACCGCCGAGGCGGGCATCCACGCCCAGCTCGACGCCCTGGTCGCCGAGCACGGCGCCCGCTCGATCTCTTGCTTCCTCTCGACCACGGCAGAGCCGGGCACCCGCTCTTTCGTGGCGGATGCCGTGGCCCGCGGCATCCGTGTCCTGCTCCCCGTGACGCGCGCGGACGGCCTCCTCGACTGGGCGGTCGCCACCCCCGAGGGCGACATCGCCGAGGGCATGTACGGACTGCCCGAGCCCGTCGGCGAACTGCTGGGCCCGATCGCGGTCAACGACGTCGACCTCCTCGTCATCCCCGCGGCCTCCGTCGACCGCACCGGGATGCGGCTCGGCTGGGGACGCGGCTTCTACGACAAGACCCTCGGGTCGATGGAGCGGTGCCCTCCCGTCTACGCGGTCGTCTTCGACTCCGAGTTCGTGGACGAAGTGCCGAGCGACGAACTCGACGAGCGCGTCACGGGTGTCATCACGCCCACGCGCACCATCACCCTCGCGCCCACGCGGCGCTGACAGCCGAACCGAGAGAATCCATGCCCACTTACGCCTACGCCTGCAAGCAGTGCGGTCACCGCTTCGACGCCGTGCAGTCCTTCGCCGACCCGACCCTGACCGAGTGCCCGGAGTGCGGCGGAGCGTTGCGCAAGGAGTACGGCTCGATCGGCGTCACCTTCAACGGTTCGGGCTTCTACCGCACCGATTCCCGCGCCGGCGCGAAGTCCGGCGGGTCGGGATCGGGCGGCGGAACGGATGCCCCGGGTGGCGCGTCCTCGTCGACTTCGACATCATCGAAGACCGAGGCGAAAGCCTCGCCCGCGTCGTCCGGAGCCTGATCCTCCGGCGCCCCAGGCGCGGGAGACACCTCAGGGGGTACTCGTGATCAAGGGTTTCAAGGAATTCATTCTCCGCGGAAACGTCATCGACCTGGCCGTCGCGGTCGTCATCGGCGCCGCATTCACGGCCGTCGTCAACGCGATCGTCTCGAGCATCATCAACCCGATCATCGCGCTGGTGTGGAAGCCGGATGCGAACGGCGAGATCGGCATCACGGTGAACGGTCTGTGGGGGCCGGTCACCTTTCCGATCAGCGATCTCATCAACGCGCTGATCGCGTTCATCGCGGTCGCGATCGTCGTCTATTTCGTCTTCGTGCACCCCATGAACGTGCTCAAGGAGCGCGCGGCCGCGAAGGCCGGCATCACCCCTGCCGACGAGGAGCCGAAGCTCCCGACCGAGCAGGAGATCCTGGTGCAGATCCGCGACATCCTCGAGAAGCAGAGCACCAGCTCGCGGCTCTAGTAGTGCGGCGGGACGTCGCGCCGCAGGCGCTCATCGTTCGGACCGGCTGAGTCGGATGCTGCGTTGCCCTGGCCCTTGCGGCCGGCTGGGGGCGCGGCATCCGTCGTCTTCTCGTCGGCCGGGATCGGCTCGGCGGTGGTTCCCGGTGCGGGCGTCAGCTTCGCGCGACGGGAGCCCTTGACACGCTCGATCCGCTGCCGGTCACTCGAGGACATCGATGGGCTGGGTCTCGTTGTCGACCCGGGGAGCGTCGGGCGGCACGCCCAGCATCGCGGCGATGCGCTGCGCGACGTCGGCCGGGTCGCGATACAGGTCGAACGAGTGCACGCGCACGTAGTGCCAGCCGAGCCGGCGCAGGATCTGCGGGCGCAGCCGCAGCGACTCGCGCAGCGACTCCCCGATCGTCTCGGGATCGCTCTCGACCACGACCGCCTTGCCGTCGTACTGCGCGACGAGCGGCAGCAGGCCGCGGTAGTGCACGTCGACGGAGAGCCCGGCACGACGCAGTTCGCGGGCGAGCGCGCGCGTGAGGGGGTCGGCGAGGTCCTCGAGCCGCGCCTCACGGGACCTGGCCGCGATGCCGCCCAGGATCGACATGAGCGTCGCGGCACCGTATTCGAGGCGACCGTCGTCGAAGGCCGACGGACGGATCGACGACACGATCACCATGGAGCGGCGTGCACGCGTCATGCCGACCGTGAGCAGCCGCTCGCCGTCGGGCGACGACAGGTCGCCGAAGTCGCTCAGCACACGGCCGTGCTTGGTGAGTCCGTAGCCGAGCGAGAAGATCACGCGGTCGCGGCTCTCGGCGACGGACTCCTCGAGGGTGAGCACCGCGAACGGCTCAGCGGTGTCGCGCGAGACGAAGTCGGCGACGTCGGAACGTCCGGCGAAGGCGGCCTCGACGGCGGCGCGGATGCGCTCGGCGTGCCGCACGCTCGCGGTGACGACCATCAGCGATTCGGTGCCCCGGTTGACGGCGTGCTCGACCACGAGGGTCACGACGCGGGCCACCTCCGAGTCCGGGCTCTCGACGGCTCCGGTGATCGGGTCGGGGGTGCCGTGGCCGCCTTCGACATAGTCGACCGCGAGGCTGCCGCGCCCCAGGTACGACCCCGCCCACGGCAGCGAGACGAGCTCGCCGCCGTAGAACGCGTCGTTGACGAGTGCGGCGAGATCCTCCCCGCCGGCCCGGTAGCTGCGGGTGAGCGTCTCGACGGGCAGCAGCTCGGCGAGGCGCTCGAAGACACTCGTGCTGTCGAAGGGCGCCTCGTCGTCATCGGCGTCGACGAGCGCGCCATCGCCGTTGGTCGAGGGCGGCGCAACGGCGGCCGACATCGCGGAGCCTGCGGAGACGTGGAACGGCGTGGGCTTCTGCGTCACGGGGTCGCCGAACGCCACGACCTGCCCCGCGCGGCGCAGCGCCGGTGAGGCCTCGGCAAGGCACAGTGCCCCGGCATCCGCCAGTACGACGACGTCGAACGCGACCGCCTCGGGGATGCGGGGCACCTCGTAGGGCGAGGCGAGCCAGACGGGCGCCACGGTGCGCGAGAGCGTGGGCGCCACCGCCGCGAGCTCGGCGGGCGTGATAGCGCCCCGCTTCAGCGCCTGCTTCAGCCCGTCGGCTTCGGAGCGGTGGTCGACGATCCCGATCCGCCACTGCGTGGCGAGATGGGCGGCGAGGAGCGGACCGGATGCTGCGGCATGAGCTTCGTCGACGAGCCGGAAGTCGCGCTCCAGCCGGTCGACGACGGCGGTGTTCGCGCCGAGCACGGCACGGTCGGTGCGCAGCAGCAGCTCGAGCGCCGACTGCCACCACGCGTACTCGAGCTCGGCGGCCACCTCGTCTTCGGGCACGTGCCGCACCGACAGCTCGAGGAGGAGCGGTTCGAGGCCCATCGCGGCGAGCTCGGAGCGCAGCGTCGCCCGCTCCTTGAGGTTGTCGAAGACGTCAGAGTCCGCGGCGAGCCCGGCGAGCGTGCGGACGAGCTGCTTCACCGGGAGCGTCGCGAGCCTGTCGGCACCGGTGCGGCCGAGCACGGCGTCCACTTCGCCGAGTTCGGCGTCGACGCGCTGCCAGGCGACCTGCACGTCGCCGAGGCCGAGCGGCAACTCGGGGGTCACGCCCACATCGACGTACCGCTGCCATTCGGTGCGCTGCTGCTGGATGCGCACCAGCGCCTCGTACATGTCGGGCACGTGGACGCCGGGACGCAGATACTCGCGCGAGAGGCGGCGGAGGCGGCGCCGGTTGGCGCCGTTCATCTCCGGCGAATCGCGACGAGGCGCGTGCGCCTGGATGAGCTCGGCCAGCGGCCGCTCGAACACGGTGAGGCTGAACTTGTCGAGCGAGTCACGGATGCCGCGCAGCAGGCGCAGGTACACGCCCAGCTCGGCGACGGTCTGGAACGGCCGCATGCGCGTCTGCGCGATGAGCTCGTACCCGCGTTCCAGCAGCGTCGGCACGTCACTGCGGTGCAGCTTGCCGGCGAGCGCGTGCGCCCCGCGGGCCTCCTCCACCGTCGCGAACGTGACGCCGTACCAGGGCGAGTCGTCGGGGCCGAAACGGAACTCGCCGAGTCGCGCGGCGGCGGAGAGCTTCGCCGCCGCATCCTCCCGCCTCGAAGCGAGGCTCGCGAGGGCGTCGGCGTCGAAGCGAGCCTCGGTCGCCGGGGCGACGCCGCGCTCTGCGAGTTCGGCGAGCTCGCGCAGGATGTCGAGCACCGACACGCCGAAGTCGGGATGCTTCGCGGTCACGGCCGAGCGGTAGTCCCGGAGTACGCCCCGCAGCCGCACCAGCGCATCGTCGATGTCGGAGACCTTCGGAACCTCGGCCTTCTCGTTCCGGCCGATCGCTCGGATGAGATCACGCTGGAGGCGGTCGGGCGAGACGGCCAGGCCCGGGAGCCCGATGCCCGCGAGGCGATGCCGCACGCCGTCGAGCGTCGACCGGCGCGCGCTCACCACCAGGACGCGCTTGCCATCTCGCACGAGCGCGCCCACCGCGTTGATGACGGTCTGCGTGCCGCCGGTGCCGGGCAGCGTGTGGATGACGAGGGACTGGCCGTCGGCGATGCGCGCGAGCACCCGCTCCTGCTCGGAGTCGGCGTCGAGGAGCAGCATGTCGGCGGCGGGGGCACGCTCGTCGGGGCTCGTCGGCACCGGTCCGTCCCGGCGGACCGTGAGCGATTCACGGTCGGCGACGTGACCGGCGAGCGCGTTGAGAACCCGATGGTCGAGATCCGACGCGTCCAGCGCCATGTCGCCGCCGACATCGGCGAAGGTCGACACGAGCAGACGCGGCTTCACGGCGTAGCTCTCGATCGACGCGGTGAGCGCACGGATGTGGTCGATCACCGGCTGCGGCTTGAAGACGCCGCCCTCATACGCCAGAGCAGCGAGGCCCCCGGCGTCGATCATGATGCCGAAGTGCGTGCGCATCGCGCGGATCAGCTCGGGGTTGACCGCGAACGTCCCGTGCAGCTTGAGTTCGAAGTCGCCATGGTGGCGTCGGATCGCCAGCGGGCGGAGCAGCACGGGCGCGCTCCACGTGATCCCGGCGACGCGCCAGGTCGCAAGACCGACCGCGAGCCGCACGGTGTCGAGCCCGCGGGTCGTGCGCAGCTCCTGGTCCTTCGCGGTGATGCTCTGGGCCGCGAGGCGGGCGTTGCGCAGCGCGACCTCGTCGCGGAAGAGGTTCGACAGCAGCGTCGACCGACCGGTGATGAACTGGGGCAGGCTTCCGGGGTGCGCCTTCGTGATCTCGATCGCGGCATCCTGCCCGTCCACGAAGTGCAGCAGAGTCGACCTGCCGCCCAGGGCGGCGGACTGCAGCCGGAGCCGATCGCGCTCGGTCTCGGCGACGTGCACGACGGTGACGTCGGGTTCGGCGAGACCCAGATCACCCGGGGTCACGTCGTACCCGCGCTCGGCATCTCCTGAGCCCAACACGGCGCTGCGTTCTGCTCGCCACACACGTGCCACCCTAGAGGCGACGTGTGCCCGGCTCTTGCAATGGACCTGAGTTTCGCGGTATTGGACCGTCGGGCAACAGCGTCCGGACGACGCCCCTCCTCCCCCGCGGACGTGCCGCGCCTCGTTCCCACAGATCCTGCCGACGACCGGCGACGGCGTCCCCGACGCGCGCCAGGATGGTCGCATGACCCCGGAGGATCCGCCCCGCTACCGCGTCCACCCGTCGCCCATCGGCGACATCCTGATCGTCACGACCGGCGACGGCATCGTGACCCTCCACCCTTTCGACGGCCCGCTGCACTCCGAGATCGAGCGCATCGCCCTGCAGCTGCGCGCCGTCCCCGTCCCCGATGACGACACGGACGCCGCCGCCCCCAGTGCCGCCGACGCGTTCGAGAGCGCGGTGACGCAGCTCGACGAGTACTTCGACGGCGACCGCGAGGAGTTCGATCTGCCGCTGGACTGGCGGCTCGTCCGCGGCTTCACGCGCGCCGCGCTGGAGGCCGTGTGCGACATCCCCTACGGCGAAACCGCGAGTTATGGGGAGGTCGCGATCGCGGCCGGCACCCCCCGCGCCGCGCGCGCCGTCGGGACCGCGTGCGCCACCACGCCGTTCTCCGTCGTCGTGCCGGTGCATCGCGTCATCCGCGCCGACGGCTCGCTCGGTGAATACGGTGGGCGACCTGAGGTGAAGCGGCTCCTCATCGACCTCGAACAGGGGCCGAGCCTTCCGGCCGCCCCGACCGCCGATGCACCCGAGACTCCGGCTCCGCACTGAAGCCGAGCCGGTCGAGGCTGCGGGCGTGTAGGCCGCCCGCATGCCGCGAGGTCCGCGCGGCACAGCGACGCCCGCGGGCCTCGCGATCCTCCTCGAAGACACGTCCCGTCCGCCGAGGGCGATACCCCCGAATGGTAAGGTCGACGCTACGAGAAGGGCGGCGAGGACGCCGTCACGCCGGAAGCAGGTAGCCGTGGGCGCGTCCCTCCCACATCGCGCACCGGCCCCCGATCACACAGGTGCGGGGGTCCGCGCCGTCGTGGATGCGCTCGACGGGGATCCCGGCGACGCGCAGGCCCTCGATCACGCGGTGGCCGAGCTCGTGCGCCGCACTCGCTTCCCGGTCGCCTTCGGCGGGCTCGCGCTCGGCGACGCGATCCACGTCACGTCCATCCACGGCGCCCGCACCCGCAACCTCCAGGGGCTCGTCGTGGAGGCCTCTCGCGGTCTCGGTGGGCGCGCGCTCGTCGAGAAGCGGCCGCGGCTCGCGCTGGACTACGGGTCGTCACGCAGCATCACGCACGACTACGACCGCGCCGTCCTCGGTGAGGGGATCGCGACGCTGTTCGCCGTCCCCGTCATGGTCGGCGGGCGCGCCCGCGGCGTCATCTACTGCGGATCGTGGGCCGAATCCCCCGTCGGAGACGTCGTCGCCCGCCCGGCTTTCGCGGTGGCGGAGGAGCTTTCCAGCGAACTGCGCATCCGCGACGAAGTTCAGCGGAGACTGACACTCTCCCCCACGCGCGCTGCACCGGCCGCGATGCCGGCGACCACGCGTGAGGAACTGCGCGAGACGTACGCGGAGCTGCGCAGCATCGCGGCGATCATCGACGACCCCGCGCTGCGCGCGCGCCTGGACCGCCTCGAGCAGCGGCTGGCCGCGCTCTCGCATGACGCATCGGAGCCGGCGGTCGAGCTGGACGTGCGGCTGTCGCCGCGCGAGATCGACGTGCTCGCCTGCGCGGCGCTCGGCTCGACCAACGCCGAGATCGCGGCGACCCTCGACCTCAAAGAGGGCACGGTCAAGTCGTATCTGCAGTCCGCGATGGCGAAGCTGGATGCCTCGACCCGGCACGCCGCGGTCGTCACCGCGCGTCGCGCCGGCATCCTTCCCTAATCTCCGCCGTCGGCGCCGCGGGCAAGAGGTCCGCCGGATCGCCGCCATTCCGGACAGTCGCGTCCGAATTTCCCTCGATCGCCCGAAATTGCCTCGCAGGATCGCGGTTATCCACCGCCGCGGAATTCATCAATAGGCTGTGGCGACAATTCGGCGTATTGTTCCCTCATGGCCCGTAGAATCGTTCACCAGCTCGTCGATGACATCGACGGAACCCTTTTGGAAGCCGGCGAAGGCGAGACCGTCCTGTTCTCGCTCGACGGCGTCGCGTACGAGATCGACCTCACCGACGAGAATGCCGCCGCACTGCGCGGCGCCCTCGAGCGCTACACCAACGCGGCGCGCGCGGTGTCGTCCGCCCGAGCGACGTCCAGCGCCGCCTCAGCCGGACGCAAGCGCCGCCGCAGCGGACAGCAGGATTACAGCGGCGTCCGCGAATGGGCGAAGCAGAACGGCTACCAGGTATCCGAGCGGGGCCGGGTTCCGGCATCCGTTCTCGAAGCCTACGAGGCGGCGCACTGACGCACGCCGCCTCGCGGCCTTTCATCGACGATTCGCCGAAAGCTTTCACGAGCGTGAGAGCTGGAAGAGAATCTCGTCGACTTTCTCTTTGGCGTCTCCGAAGAGCATCTGCGCGTTGTCGCGGTAGAAGAGCGGATTCTGCACGCCCGCGTATCCCGACGCCATCGAGCGCTTGAACACGATGACGTTGTCGGCCTCCCAGACGCGCAGCACCGGCATTCCGGCGATCGGGCTGGAGGGATCCTCAGCCGCGGCCGGGTTGACGGTGTCGTTCGCGCCGATCACGAGCACGACGTCGACGCCCGACAGGTCGTCGTTGATCTCGTCCATCTCGAGCACGATGTCGTAGGGCACCTTCGCCTCGGCGAGGAGCACGTTCATGTGGCCGGGAAGGCGTCCGGCGACGGGGTGGATGCCGAACCGGACGTCGACGCCCCGCTCGCGCAGCTTCTGCACGAGGTCGGCGACCCCGTGCTGCGCCTGCGCGACCGCCATGCCGTAGCCGGGCGTGATCACGACGGTGGAGGCGCCCGCGAGGAGGTCGGCAGCCGCCTCGGCGTCGATCTCGCGGTGCTCGCCGTGATCCTCGTCGCCACCCGTGGGCGCCTCGATGCCGAAGCCGCCGGCGATCACCGACAGGAACGACCGGTTCATCGCCTTGCACATGATGTAACTGAGGTATGCACCCGACGAGCCCACGAGCGCACCGGTGACGATGAGCAGGTCGTTGTTCAGCAGGAAGCCCGCCGCTGCCGCCGCCCATCCCGAGTAGCTGTTGAGCATCGAAACGACGACGGGCATGTCGCCACCGCCGATGGAGGCGACCAGATGCCAGCCGAGCGCGAGCGCGAGGAGGGTCACGGCGATCAGGAGCCACAGCTCGGGCGTGATCACGTACCAGACCGTGAGGACGAGGAACGCGGCCAGGGCGCCGAGGTTGAGGGCGTTCTTGCCGGCCAGCATGAGCGGCTTGGACGAGATGCGCGCCGACAGCTTGAGGAACGCGACGATCGACCCGGTGAAGGTCACACCGCCGATGAAGACGCCGATGAACACCTCGGCGTGGTGAATGTCGGCCAGCACCCCGGTGAGTCCGGTGTCATAGAGGGCGCCGTTCCAGCCGACCAGCACCGCGGCCAGACCCACGAAGGAGTGCAGCAGCGCGATGAGCTCGGGCATCCCGGTCATCTGGACGATCCGCGCTCGCCACAGCCCGATCGCGGCGCCGACGAGCACGGCGACGACGAGGAGGGTCATCCCGAGCGCGCCCGACGGCTGCCCCCACGCCCCGGTCGCCACCAGGACGACCGTCGCGACGAGCGCGATGGACATGCCGACGATGCCGAACACGACCCCGCGACGGCTGGTCTCGTGCTTGCTGAGCCCTGCGAGGCTGAGGATGAACAGGAGCGCCGCGATGATGTAGGCGGCGCCCGCGACCTGGCCGGCCACCGCGATCATCGGGTGTCACCCTTCTGGAACATCGCGAGCATGCGCCGCGTGACGGCGAAGCCGCCGAAGATGTTGATGGACGCGAGCAGCACCGCGACGGCGGCGAGGATCTGCACGGTGAGATCGGGGACGGTGATCTGCACCATGGCGCCGACCACGATGATGCCCGAGATCGCGTTCGTGACGCTCATCAGCGGCGTGTGCAGCGCGTGCGCCACATGGCCGATGACGTAGAACCCGACGACGATCGCAAGTGTCAGCACCAGGAAGTGCTGCGGCAACGGCGGCGGCGCGAACGCGCAGATCGCGAACAGCGCGGCGATCCCAGCGACGATGAGGCCGGTACGGGCGCCCGCCGACATCGGCTTCTTCGGCGCCACGACCGCCGGGGCGGCGGCTGCGGCCCTCGCCGGCGCGGCCGACACCTGCACGGGGGGCGGGGGCCACGTGACCGCACCGTCCTGCACGACGGTGACGGTGCGCTGCACGACGTCGTCGAAGTCCAGGGTGAGCTCGCCGTCCTTGCCGGGGGTGAGCAGCTTGAGCAGATTGACGAGGTTGGTCGCGAACAGCTGCGACGCCTGCTGAGGCAGCCGACCGGGAAGGTCGGTGTATCCGAGGATCACGACGCCGTTGCCGGTCGTGACCCTCTCCCCCGCGACCGACCCCTCGACGTTGCCGCCCTGGCCCGCGGCCATGTCGACGATGACGCTGCCCGAGCGCATCGAGGCCACGTCCGCGGCGGTGATCAGGCGCGGCGCCGGGCGCCCGGGAATGAGCGCTGTCGTGATGATGATGTCGACGTCGGCCGCCTGCTCCGAGTAGATCTCGGCCGCGCGCTTGTCGTACGCCTCGCTGGTCGCCTTCGCATACCCGTCGGACGAGACCTGCTTCGCCTCCTCCGGGACGACGACCTCGAGGTACTCGCCGCCGATCGACGCGACCTGGTCGGCGACCTCCGGGCGCGGGTCGGTGGCCCGGACGATCGCGCCGAGGCTGGAGGCCGCGCCGATCGCCGCGAGTCCCGCGACGCCGGCGCCCGCGATCAGCACCTTCGCCGGCGGCACCTTGCCTGCCGCCGTGACCTGGCCGGTGAAGAAGCGGCCGAACTCGTGCGCAGCCTCGACGACGGCGCGGTAGCCGGCGATGTTCGCCATCGAGCTCAGCACGTCCATCGACTGTGCGCGGGAGATGCGCGGCACCGCGTCCAGCGCGATCGCGGTGATCCCCCGCGTGGCGAGGGACTCGACCAGATCCGGCCGCAGTGCGGGACTCAGCATCGCGACGATCGTCGCCCCGTCGGCGAGCCGGTCGATCTCGCCAGGCGTCGGCGCGTTGACCTTCAGCACCACGGGCGCCGACCACGCCGTCGCACCGTCGACGACGGCCGCACCGGCCTGCGCGAACGCGGCGTCGGGGAACGACGAGGCGGCCCCGGCCCCGGCTTCCACGACGACGTCGTACCCCAGGGCGATGAGTTTCGGGACGGTGGTCGGAGTCGCGGCCACCCGGGTCTCTCCGGGCGCCTCGGCGACGATGCCAATGCGGGTCATGCGTTCCTCTGGGTCGGGTGCGACAGCGTCGGCTGCGGCGACAGGGAGGTCCGCGAGACCTCCTTCGGTGCTCGCGGCGACGCCTCCACCATGTCAGACCGCGATGCAGATATCCCGTGCATTGCGACCCGACACGATGACAAGAATCACAGAATTTGCTCCGCGCGCACCACAATCCCCCTTCTTCCGTCGCGCGCTGCGGTCTGGCCGAACGCACATGCTCGCGCCAGGCGGTTCATAGCGCGCGGCGAAGGTCGTCGTAAGTCGGACTCATATCCATGGAGGCATGGACAACAAGAGCAGCGTGAACAAGGTCACCCGAAAGCGCCGGGTCCGAAACGCCGTCATCGCCTCCGGCCTCGTCGTCGCCCTGTCGGGAGGCGCAGGGGCCATCTGGGCGACCGACCGCTTCCTCGTCGAGCATGTCGAGATCGCCGACGTGTCGGAGTACGAGGCGCAGAACTCCACGGTCGACTCCACGACGGATGCGGCGACGGATGCCGCCACCGGCGCCACGGTCACCGGCACGTCGTACGCGGACGGCGCCACATCGATCACGATCTCGACCGTCACCGAAGGCTCGGGCTCCGACACCGTGACCTACTACGTCGCCGACGTGACCCTGTCGGACGCGACCACGCTGCAGAGCGCCTTCGCGAAGGACCAGTTCGGCGAGAACATCACCGAACTCACCAGCAGCATCGCCGCCGACAACGGCGCGATCTTCGCGATCAACGGCGACTACTACGGGTTCCGCGACACCGGCATCGTGATCCGCAACGGGGTGGTCTTCCGCGATGAGCCCGCCCGCGAGGGGCTCGTGTTCTACACGGACGGCCGCGTCGAGGTGTACGACGAGACGACGACGACCGCCGATGAGCTGCTGGCCGACGGCGCGTGGAACACCCTGAGCTTCGGCCCCGCGATCGTCGAGGACGGCACCGTCGTCGACGGCATCCAGACGACGGAGATCGACACGAACTTCGGCAACCACTCCATCCAGGGCGACCAGCCGCGCACCGCCGTCGGCGTGATCGACGAGAACCACCTCGTGTTCGTGGTCGTCGACGGACGCCAGTCCGGGTACAGCGCCGGCGTCACCCTCACCGAGCTCGCCGACATCATGCTCGACCTCGGCGCCACCACCGCGTACAACCTCGACGGCGGCGGCTCGTCGACGATGTACTTCAACGGCGAGGTGGTCAACTCGCCCTCCAACGGCGGTGAGCGCGGCACGAGCGACATCCTCTACATCGCCGACGCGTCCGCGGCCGACGCGTCCGCGGCCGACGCGGAGTGACGCCGTGATCGTGCTCATCCCGGCCTACGAGCCGGGTTCGCGCCTCGAACCGGTCGTCGCCGGATTGTTCGCCGCCGACCCCGACGTCGAGGTGGTCGTCGTCGACGACGGGAGCGGCCCGGCATACGCGCCGATCTTCGCCGTCGTCGCGGCGGAGGGCGCGACGGTGCTGCATCACGACACGAACCGCGGCAAGGCCGCCGCGCTGCGCACCGGGTTCGACCATGCGATGGCCGCGCATCCCGGTGACGATGTCGTCACGGCCGATGCGGACGGGCAGCACACGGTGCACGACATCCGCCTGGTCGCCGACGGTCTCCGCGAGGACGCCGCCGGCGGCGCCCCGACGCTGATCCTCGGCTGCCGCGCGTTCACCGGCCGCGTTCCGCTGCGATCTCGTGCGGGCAATGCCGTGGCCCGGGGAGTGTTCCGGCTCGCTGCCGGCTGGACGCTGAGCGATACGCAGACGGGGCTGCGCGGCATCCCCTCTGAATTGCTCGCGTGGGTGCGCGACCAGCCGGGCGAGCGATTCGCGTACGAGCAGAACGTGCTGCTGCGCTGCCGGCGCGACGGGGTCGCGACGCGTGAGGTGCCGATCGAGACCGTGTACCTCGACGGCAACGCGTCGAGTCATTTCCGCCCGATCGTGGATTCGCTCCGCATCATGCTCCCGCTGCTGCTCTTCGCGGGATCGTCGCTGCTGGCGTTCGCCGTCGACACCGTGATGCTGCTGGTTCTCCACGCGCTCACCGGCCTTCTCGTGCCGTCCATCGTGGCGGCGCGCGGCGTGAGTGCGTCCGTGAACTTCGTCATCAACCGACGCGTCGTCTTCCGCGCCGGTTCGACCGGCGCGCTCTCCGAACGCGGACGGATGCTGCGGCAGGCCGCCCGCTACGCCGTGCTGGCCGTCGCACTCCTGGCATCGAACATCGTGTGGCTGGATGCGCTCACACGCTTCGGCGTGCCGCTCGTCGTGGCCAAGGTCGCGACCGAGGCGGTTCTGTTCGTGACGAGCTACGGCGTGCAGCGCACCTTCGTGTTCGGCACTCAGCAGCCCCGTGCCGAACTCGTAAGGCGGGCTGACTCCCGCCATAGGAACCCCATAGCGGCAGCGGGTCGACTGGATCACACCGAACACCCCACCCGGAGGAACCCATGACCACCAGTGCACTGATCCTGATCGGCATCGACCTCGCTGCCGCCCTCGTGCTGAGCCTCGGCCTGTACTACCGCCGGCACCACCGCCGCGACCTCGTCGTCGCGTTCCTGGGGGTGAACGTCGGCGTGATGGTCGTCGCCGCCGTCCTCGGCACCGCCGAGGTCGCGCTGGGGCTCGGGCTCGGTCTGTTCGGCGTGCTGTCGATCATCCGGCTGCGCTCGTCCGAGATCTCGCAGCGCGAGGTGGCGTACTACTTCGCGGCGCTCGCGATCGGCCTCGTCACCGGACTCCCCCAGACCGATCCGTGGCCGGTGGCGGCGCTCGTCGCCCTGATCCTCGCAGTGCTGTGGGGCGCCGACCACCCGGCCCTGCTCTCGCGGGCGCGCCACCAGGTCGTGCGCCTCGACCGGGCGATCTCCGACGATCGCGAACTGCGCGCCGAACTCGAAGAGCGCCTCGGCGGCACCGTCGCCTCGACCACCGTCCAGGAGCTCGACCTCGTGAACGACACGACGCTGGTCGATGTCCGCTACCGGATCCCGCGGGCAGCCGTGCGACCCACCACGAGCCGGGCCACCGCGGCGACCGCGCCCGCGATGCAGGCGGCGGCGCGATGACCGCCTTGGACCGCTTCGACCGGGTCTCGCTCGACGCGCTCGTGGCCGAGGCATCCCTCCTCACTCGCGTCGACAGGAAGTACGTCGTGCCGCGCGCGGGCCTCGAACCGGTGCTCGCCGCGCTCGACCCCGGCACTCGTGTGCTCGAGATCGATGGCGCCCGCGACTTCGCATACGAGTCCGTGTACTTCGACACCCCCGACCTACTGAGCTTCCACATGGCCGCGCAGCCACGACGACGACGCTTCAAGCTGCGCACGCGCAGCTACCTCGACACAGGCACGTCCTACCTCGAGATCAAGACGCGCGGCGCCCGTGGCACGACCGTCAAGGACCGCGACGAGTACGACCCGCGACACCGCGACCGGCTCACCGACGACGCCCGCGACGATGTGGCGGACGCGTTCGCGGCGATCGGGGTCGCCGCAGACCGGGCGGATGAACTCGACGCGACGCTGCTGACCCGCTACCGCCGAGCCACCCTGCTCGCCGCCGGCGGAGCGGGCCGCGCCACCATCGACATCGCGCTCGAGTGGATCGAGCCCGACGGGGGCGGTTTCGCCCTTCCCGGCCTCGCCATCGTCGAGACAAAATCGGGCGCCCGGCCGTCCGATGTGGACCGCGCGCTGTGGCGGGCCGGTCATCGGCCCGCGACGGTGAGCAAGTACGCCACCGGCCTCGCGGCGCTTCATCCGACCCTCCCCCGCAATCGCTGGGCGCGGCTGCTGCGCGGTCCGTTCGACATCACGCACCGCGCCGCGCACACAACCCACCCGACCATCGCCATCACCAAGGAGAACGCATCATGCCCCGCCAGCCCCACCGCCGCCCTATCGAGCACCGTCGCCGCCTGATCCTGGCGGCCGCGCCCCTGGCCGTCGCCGCGCTGGTGCTCGCCGGCTGCGCGACGCAGACCGTCGCATCGACGAACACCGCGACCACCGACGCCACGACCACCGAGACCGCGGCAGTCGTCGACTCCGACCTCAGCGCGGCGGCCGTGCTCGCCGCGAACGCCGACGTCACGGTCGTGAAGGACGACGAGTGGAGCGAGACGGATGCCGCGGACATCACGCTCTCGGGCAGCTCCGCGTCGAGCGACTCCGGGGCCGTGAGCGTCGACGGCTCTACCGTCACCATCACGGAGGCCGGGGTGTTCCGGCTCTCCGGATCGCTCGACGGCCAGGTGGTGGTCGCCGCGCCCGGGGACGCGCAGGTCGTGCTGATCCTCGACGACGTCGAGATCGCAGCATCCGACTCCCCTGCCATCACCGTGACGAGCGCGGATGACGTCGCCATCTCGCTGGCGGCCGGCAGTGAGAACAGCGTCTCGGACGCGTCGTCGTACGCTGACGGCGCCGATGCGAACGCCGCGATCTACGCCGACACCGACCTCACGATCTCGGGCACCGGCGCGCTCTCGGTCTCGGGCAATGGGAACGACGGCGTCACGAGCACGGACGACCTGGTGATCCTGTCGGGCGAGATTACGGTCGACGCGGCCGATGACGCACTGCGGGGCAAGGACTCGCTCACCGTCGAAGGCGGCACGCTCGAACTCACCGCCGGCGGCGATGCGTTCAAGAGCGACCAGGCCGACGACGCCGCACAGGGCTTCGTCGCGATCACCGGCGGCACCGTGACGGCCGCGAGCGGTGACGACGCCATCGCCGCGGCGACGGACGCCGTCGTCACGGGCGGCACCCTGTCCCTCACCGCGGGGACGGATGCCTCGACCTCGGACGACTCCCCCAAGGGGGTCACCGCGGGCGTCGTCGTCGCGATCGACGGCGGCGACGTCACGATCGAGGCGGCCGACGACGCCGTCCACTCCGACGGATCGGTCGGCATCGGCGGCGGGACCGTCACCGTGTCCGCGGGCGACGACGGCATCCACGCCGAGCAGCGGCTCGAGATCCGCGACGGCGACGTCACGGTCGCGGAGTCGAATGAAGGCCTCGAGGCGACGGATGTCGCCATCTCGGGCGGCACGGTCGACATCACGTCGAGCGACGACGGCGTGAACGGCGCCGGCGGGACCGCCTCCGACACGCAGGGCGGCGGCATGGGCGGCGGCGGCGAGCAGGACACCGGCGAGACCATCACGATCTCCGGCGGGAACGTGCGCGTGGCCGCGGTCGGCGACGGCCTCGACTCGAACGGCACGATCTCGATCACCGGTGGGACCACGGTCGTCAGCGGTCCGAGCTCGGCCGGCGGCCAGGGCGCGCTCGACGCCAACGGCGCGATCACGATCGACGGCGGCGAGGTGTTCGTCGCAGGATCCGTGCTGGTGACGCCGACGGGTTCCCAGCAGTGGGTCGCCGCGACCGCCAGCGGTTCGGCGGGCGACACCGTTGAGGTGACGGATGCCTCGGGCACCGTGATCGCGAGCTTCGACGCCGATCAGAGCTTCGGCGCCGTGTTCTACAGCGGGCCCGGGGTCGCCGACGGCGGGTCGTTCACGATCACGGTGAACGGCGTGACGGCGGCGACGGTGTCGGAGGGGGTCGACGTGTCCGGCGGAGGCATGGGCGGCGGCATGGGCGGCGGCGGCCGCCGTCCCTGATCCGGCGGTTTCGGTCGCCGCATGCGCCGGGCTGCGGGCGGCGACCGAACGTGGGAAGTCCCTCCGAATGCACGCCGCACGGCGCGTAGAGGTTGCATCCCGACGTCGATCTCGGAATCGTGGCCGGTCCGGAACCGCAAACGGAAAGGAAAAGCATGCTCACGCTGACCCAGACCGCCGCCGAGGCCGTCGAAGAACTCGTCGCCCGTGTGCCCCTTGCTGACGAGGGCGGTGTGCGAATCCGCGACACTGGGGGCTCGGAAGGATTCGAGCTGAGCGTCGCGCCTGCCCCGGGGCCGGCCGACACTGTCGTCACCGAGGGAGGCGCCCGCGTCTTCCTCGACGAGAGGGCTGCGGCCGCGCTCGACGACCGCGTGCTCGACGCCGAACTGTCGAACGACGGTGCCGTGCGCTTCGCCCTGGGAACCCAGGGCTGATCTCGGCGCTTCGGGCCCCGGCATCCGTTATCGGGTGTCGGGGCCTTTGTCGTGCGCCGTCCTGATCGTCACGCGGTCGCGAGCTGGACGTTGGGGAATTCACTGCCGTAGTGCTCGCGCATCCCTGTCTTGCGCTCCAGGTCGTCGATGACTGCCGAGGCGAAGTCGATGCCGTACAACGCGGCACAGGATCCGAGGCCCCCGGGCGAGAACACGTTGACCTCCATCAGCTTGTCGCCCGCGATGTCCAGTCCGACGAGGAACATGCCGTCGGCGAGGAGCTTCGGGCGTACCGCATCCACCAGGTGGAGCATCTCGTCGGTGACCCTCACCGCCTCGGCCTTCCCGCCGACGGACATGTTCGACCGCACATCCGTCTCCCCGGGCCTCCGGCGGAATGCGGCGTGCACGCCATCGATCTCGAGCGCTCGGCCGTTCATCACGAACATCCGCACGTCGCCGTCCTTCGCCGCGGGAAGGTACTCCTGAGCCACCACGTACCCGTCGCGGGCGATCGCCTCGACGATCTGGGCGATGTTCCGTTCCCGCTTCAGGTCGACCAGGAACACACCGGAACCACCCGAGCCCTGCAGGGGCTTGAGCACCGCACGCCCCCCGAGCTCGTCGATGAACTCGCGGACCCGCTCCTCGTCGCGTGTGATCAGCGTGCGCGGGCGCACCACCTCCGGGAAGTGCTGGAAATACGCCTTCGACGTGGCGTCGGCCAGGGAGCGCGGATCGTTGACGACGAGGACGCCCGTCTCGGCGACCATCCGCCCGAACGCCAGCCCGGCCGTGCTCGCCCACGCCGTGTCCGCGGCTTCGGCCGCCGGGTCGGCGCGGAGCATGAGCACATCGAAGTCGTCGAGCCCGGTGCGCGCCCGGGTCGCGGACTGCACGTCTTCGAGGTAGCGCTCGAGCGACCGGTAGCGCTTGCCGGAGGTCGCGGTCGCGGTGATCGCCGAGAGCGATCCGTCGGGTTCGTAGCCGAAGTCCCGAAGACCCATGAGGCACACGTCGTGCCCGCGTGCGGCAGCGCTCATCGCGAGACGCGTCGTCGAGTAGATGGGCTGCTCCGTGGCGATGTCGTTGACGACGAAACCGATTCTCATGTGGGCTCCTCAAGCAGGGGTGGCTAGGCGTTGACCAGCGACACCAGGTCGTCGGCACGGGCAGCATCGTGAATCCTGCCGGCCGTCTGAGCCTCCGACAGGTAGCGCGGCGTGAGGCGAGCCGGTGCGAGCAGCCCGCGGTCTGCCAGGTCCTGCACGAGAGGCAGGTCCTCGAGTGAGAACTTGCCCAGGAAGAGGAGGTCGAGCACACCGCCATGCGCCACGTGCTCCAGGAGGGCCAGCAGCCCGCGCAGGTAGATGGCGTCCTTGGTGAATCCGCCGGCTCGGTACACCCGCATGGCGACGCTGTAGGCGCTGCCCGCGGGCAGGCCGTGACCGGTGAGCAGACGATACGTCTCGACGAAGCTCGCGCCGCCCACCAGCGCGTGCACCGCGACCACACGCGCCGCGAGTTGGCGCAGCCGAGAAGCGGTCAGCCCGCCGCACGCGATCTCCGCGAGAACCGCGAGGCCCTCCTGCGTCTCGTCGTAGTGAGCAAGCCCGGCGCCGAGCATGCGGATGGGCTGCGCGAGGCCGTTGACCTGCGTCACGAGGTGTGTGCCCACTTCGTGCTGCAGGAGGGCATCGACGCGGGGGGCGGCCACGGCCGCGTTCCGCGAGATGAGGAGTGTGTTGCCCTCGACCAGCACGCCCGAGACGTCGTCGCGGATCTCGGCGTGGAGCTCCGCATCCGGGTCGATCGACCGGTAGTGGGCGATCTCGGCCTTGGCAGCCGCGAGGAACGTCTCCGCGCCCACGGATTCCTGTTCGAGCTTCCCGTACGGGAGCCGGCTGAGCAGATCGCCGGCGATGTCCACGAGCGCCGGCAGCACCGGCCCGTACTGTGCGATCGACAGCTGCAGGAACTCGGGCGTGTTCCGGGCGCGCAACATCTCCACCCGCAATGTCATCTCGCGCTGCCGGTTGCGCAGCAGCGCCGCAAGGGTGGTGTCGCTGACGGCGTCGAGCGGCAGTGCAGCCACCTGGGCATCGAGCACCGCGGGGTCGACATCCAGGGCGCGATACTCGAACACGGGGTCGACCTCGGGGTCGGCAAGGAACTGCGCACGGACGTCGTCCGCGTTCACCGGTGTCATCTCGAGCAGGAATCGCACCGTCCCCGCGAGCGACGCCATGGCATGGTCCGCCGCCAGGTCGGCGGCCGAGAACGCGCCCTTCTCGATGACGTCGGTCTCGGGCCCGCCGGCGCCGGAGGCATGCGTCGGGTCGCTCGTCACGGTGTCGCCACCTCGACGAGCGCTTCGCGAAGCGCTGGGATCGTCGACGCCACCGCGCGTGCGAGCTCGTCGATGCGAGCGTGATCCGCCTCGCCGGTCCACTCGTCCATGAACGTCTTCTTGAACTCCAGCGCGAGCACGGCAGCCCTGCCTGGGTAACGAGCGTGTGTCCAGGCGGCGAGCTGCTGCCCGCGGAAGCGGACGTTCTCGCGCACGTCGAGTGGTCCCGCTGACGTCCCGGCCTGAGTGAGCGAGTCGATGAAGGCGTCCGCCACGGATCCGAAGCGGTCCCGGTCGAGCGATCCCGTGCCGACGTTCACTTCGGGATTCTCAGCCCAGGGGGCCTCGGACGCCGCCGCACCCTCGCGGCGGTGGTTGTACGAGTGGATGTCGAACACCACGAACGGGCCGCGTTCGGCGACCACGTCCAGTCGCCGGCCGAGCTCCCCGTAGAACGCGTCGTAGACCTCGAGAGATCGCGCGACGACAGCCCCATCGAGGGGTGGATCACGCACGACCTCCAGCCCCCACGCCTCCTCCGCCGAACGGTAGACGGCCTTCTCGCGCGAGCGGTTCAGGTCGACCTCGAAGCGCGACCGACGCACCACGACGCGGGCCGGGACGAGTGCGCCGATCTCATCGGTGTGCGGGTCTTCCTCCCGGAGCCGATCCTCATCGGACAGGATCAGCTCGGCCGCGACCTCCGGCCGGACGTCGTGCCCATTGTGAATCGCCGTGGCGATGAACTGTCCGCTCCAATCGCCGACGAATTCGAACGCGGAGCGCTCCGTGATGACCATCAGCCCATTGTTTTCCCGGGCGGAGCCGGGCCTCAAGGTCTTGACAGGGCTCCGGAGCCCCCGTATCCGCGCGAGGGAGCCTGGCGGTACGCGCGATCGGGCCGCCTTGCCGCGCGTGGGCCGGGCAGGACTTCCCGTCATAGACTGGATGCCGCCTGCCTCTGTAGCTCAATGGAAGAGCAGCTCCGTCCTAAGGAGAGGGTTGGGGGTTCGAGTCCCTCCAGGGGCAACACCATTCTTTACCTTCTTGACCAGGGGTTTATTTCGGAGCTAGGAGGCCTGACCCGGGCATTCGCCGGACACAGTAGCCCCGGCCATTCGCCGTCTCGTACGGGTTCACGCTGCCCATTGCCCGCGGCCCCGCCTCCGTCTGCTGGCCGATCGCGTAGTTCAAGCCCTCGAGCCCGTCGCGATTGCAACCGGTCACGTTCCGGCTTTCGAAGCTTCGATTTCCATCGATACAACGGGCCGAGTGGCGCCGAGGTCATCCCCTCCCCGCGACGGAGAGGGTGAAGCCCGAGGCGAGTCCTTCTTCGAGTGCGTCGTCATACAGGGCACTGAAGGTTCGGCGGAGGTGTCGGCCGAGGCAGCACTTGACGCCGCCCCCGCGTTCGCGACGGCGCTGCTGCATCACACGACGGACAGAACACCGATAGCGGCGACCACCACCCATCCCAGGTAGGCGAGAAAGCAGAACCTGTCCGGCCATCCGATTCGGATCCCAGGCGAGCCGCCCCTCCCGTGCGCGGGGGCGGCGGCGACGAGGAACCACACCAGGCCGGCGAACGGAACAACGGAAGCGACTGCCAGCACCGATCCGAGCGCGCGCGCCACCCCAACCCCTGCGAACAGCGCCGCAGGCGGAAAGCCGGCCAGCAGCACACCGCCCAGGACCGTGTGCGCCCTGCCCACGGGCGTGGCCTGTGCACGCGGAGTCATGATCGGATCGGCGTCGATGAACGCTGCACCGAGCGCGCCCAGCGCGACGGCGGCAAGTCCGATCGTCCACGCGCCGCCGAACGGCCACAAGGCGACGCACGTCGCGGCGGGGCTGATGGCCATCGTGACGAAGGCGAGGCGCATGACCCACCCGTATCGCCCGACGGAGTACTCGCTGATCATCCGCCAAGACGGCTCATATTCGGGCTTGAGGACATGAAGGATCGCGATCAGCCCAGCCGTGATGCCGCCGGCGACGAGCGCAGTCATGGCTGCGATGGCCGTGGCGCTCAACATCGGACAGCCATACCTGTAGCGGCCACGGGCATCCTCCTGCGCGGCTTTCTATCCCCACCGTAGCTCGCCATCCGCGGCTGAGCCGCCTGGACCACCCCCGTTAGGGTGAGTGGTCGCCCGATCCCCCGGCGGTCCGAAAGAAGGCGGCGCCCTCGAGTCGGTGTCAGGACCAGAAGGCGAGGCCGACGAATATCGCGCCGAAGGGGATGCTCGCGCTGGCGGCCAACTCCAACGCGGGACTCGTCATCGACTGTGACGGCGGCGGTCGCCTTCGTGTCGGTGATCGCATCGTCGCCGGGGCAGCGTGACGGCCGAGCGTGACGCGATGCGCTCGGGGCGGAAGGGCCGGCCGCTGTCAAGCCCCATCGTCGGTCTCACGCGCAGAAGCAGAATCTATTCGCTGGATCAGCGTGGAGGCACAAGAAGATGAGAACGATCAGACCCATCGTCCGATACGGCTTCGACCAGGACGAACTGCGTGATCAAGCCGACGACTTCGAGGACGCACTGCGCGCCGAGATGATCGATGCCGGGGTGATCGAAGATTGGTGATTCTCCAACCCAGCATTCGCCTCGCCGGGCGGCACTTCCGACTCCAGTCGGTGGTCAACTTCGCATCGATCATTCGCGATACGAGCATTGCCCGATCCTAAGCTCCGGCACCACCTGGCTGGTCTCCATCCCTCGCCTTCCCTCATAGGCCCGCGAGCGTCTAACCCGGACCTCTAGACGCCGAGCAAGCGTTTGAGGGTGAGGGCGTTGCGGACGGCGTTACCCTCTCCGTCGTTGTTGAAGTAAGCGAACACGTCCCGACCCGAACGATCCCATTCGCGGATGCGCTCCGCCCACCACTGCAGATCCTGGTCGGAGTAATAGCCACGGTAGAGATGGTCATGGTGCGGGCCGTGCAGCCGGATGTAGACGAAGTCGGCCGTCGCCCGCAGGATGCACGACAGGCCCGCACCGCTCATCACGCAGTACGCGGCGCCGTGATCCTCGAGCAGCCGGAACACTTCCTCCACCTCCCAGGTCGGATGACGCAGCTCCACCGCGATCCGCATCCAGTCGGGCACTCGTTCGAGGAAGTGGCGCAACCGTGCGTCGTCGCGCGGCAGCGTCGGCGGCAGCTGGACCAGCACCACAGCCCGCTTGTCGCCGAGCTCATGCCAGCCCTCCGACATCCGCTGCACCCACACCTCGGGGGAATAGAGCTTCTTCGCGTGGGTGAGGCCGCGGGGCGCCTTGACCGACATCGCGAAACCGTCAGGAAGCCGTTGCCGCCAGCTGCGGAAGCCGCCGACTGGCGGCCAGCGGTAGAAACTCGCGTTGAGCTCCACGGTGTCGAACGCGGACGCGTACGTGGAGAGCCGCGCTCCGGAAGCAAGACCGACCGGATAGAGCACGCCCTCCCAGTGGTCGTAACTCCAGCCGGACGTCCCGATCCGGATGGTCATCGCACGCCCGCTGAAGGGCGTCGTCGCCTAAGCGTCGACGTCGCCGCGCCACGCACCGCTCGCGCTGCCCTGCGCCTCGATGAATTCCTTGAAGTTCTTCAGATCCTTCTTCACCGCATGGCCCCCCGCGCCCACCAGGGCGCCCAGTTTCTCGACCAGGCCCTCGGGCGCCCAGTCCAGCTGCACGGTGACACGACTGGTGGTGTCCGTGAGCTTGTGGAATGTGACCACTCCGGCGTGTTCGGTGTCTCCGCCCTTGCTGGTCCATGCGACCCGCTCATCCGGGTGCTGCTCCGTGATCTCTGCATCGAACTCGCGCGTGAAGCCGCCCACCTTCACTGTCCAGTGGGTCAGAGTGTCATTGGTCTGTGTGATCGATTCGACCTCGTCGAGGAACTTCGGGAAGGTCTCGAACTGGGTCCACTGGTCATAGGCGGTGCGGACGGGAACGTCCACGTCGATCGTCTCGATGATCTGCACCATGGGGTACTCCTCGCTGGATGTCGGATCCTGTTCTCCTATTAGGCAGGACCGTGCTCGGCCGTGCTCAGGGGTTGACAAGGACGTCGTGGAGCGACAGCTATCACACTCGCGTCTCTACCGCTTCCCCCTGCACATTTTGGGTGGCGGTTGCGAGGGTGAAGCATGGCAATCTCCGAGCCCGAACCGCAGTCCGACAGCCCGCGCACCGAAGGCCGGCCACGTGCCGAAACGCAAGGGAGGCTGGTGGATGACGCGGCCGGTGTCCTTCTTCGCGGCTACGGCTTCGGCGCTCACGTCTGGCGTCGCGTCGCGCGTGGAGCGCGCGCCGCACCCATGCGACTGCTGGGTGGGGACGCGATGCTCGTCCGTGGGGTGGAGGGGGTGAACCTCTTCTACGACCAGAACCGGATCGCACGCCACGGCGCCATGCCGGCCATCGTGCAGGAGACGCTGTTCGGCAACGGTTCCGTGCACAGTCTCGATGGCGAGGCGCACTTCCACCGCAAGAGCACGTTCGTCGAGGCCGCATACGAGGACGAGCAGGTGGAACGCCTCGCGCCGTTGCTCGAGCACGAGTGGGAGGGCGAGCTCGGCGACTGGCTCGAAGGGGGACGACGCAGCGCATACGACGCTGCGGTGGGCGCCTTCGGACGAGCCATCATGCGGTGGGCGGCACTGCCGGGAACGCGGGATGCGCAGACCCGGTGGGCGCGACGGCTCGCCCAGATCGTCGACGGATTCGGAGCGCCGTACTCGCCGGCGTTTCCGAGGGCGATGGTGAACCGCTGGTGGTCGGATCGACACGCTCAGCAGTTGGTCGAGGCCACGCGAGCGGGGGATCTTACGCCTGGGGCAGAGACGGCTCTGTTCCTGTGGGCGTGGCATCGCGACGAGAACGGCGACCTCTTGCCGCCGCGCGTCGCGGGGGTGGAACTGCAGAACACCATGCGACCGATGATCGCCGTTGCGAGGTTCGTGGCGTTCGCGGCGAAGGAGCTGCACGATCGCCCTGCGTGGAGCGAGCGCATCGCGGCCGAGGTGTCCGAGCGAGCTCGATTGCAAGGGGGACCGACCGCCACGATGTTCGCGCAAGAGGTGCGCCGCACCGCACCGTTCGTGCCGATGCTGCCCGGCTCGACTCTGCAGCCCGTCGAGCTGGACGGTGTCACGCTATCCAAGGGCGACCGAGTGGTCCTGGACATCCTCGGCACGAACCTGGATGACCGGTCTTGGGAGAGCGCGGAGCGATTCGATCCGGAGCGATTCGATGGCGTCGACGATTACGAAGCGCTCCCCGCGTTCATTCCGCACGGCGGAGCCGAGGTCCGCACCGGCCATCGGTGCCCAGGCGAGAAGCTCGCGATCGTCGGACTCTCCACCGCCATCGCAACGCTCAGCGACCCTCGTATCTCGATCTCGGGAGTCGGACTGGGTGTGAACCGTCGACGCCTGCCCACCAAGCCGCGGTCCGGAGGGCTCGTCCGTGCAGCGCCGTCAGCGTCGCGGTGTCCCTTTCACTAGCCTGGAACGTCATGCCGCCGGCGTCGCCCGCCTCGCCGTTTGTCAAGCACCGCCCACAACCTTCCCCAGCGTGCTTCGATGGTGCTTCCGCGTCGGGCCGTCGGAGATGCCGTGCAGCCCGTGGCCGGAGTATGGAAGGCGGTCATCATGACTGACGCTCCTGACGCGTTGCGGAGCAATGCGGGATCCGGGAAACCGGTCCGAGACGTGGACGAGGTGATGGTCCGTCCCATTCACCCCGACGACGCGGGCGAAGTGCTCACCGTGCAGCGAGCAGCGTTCGTCCAGGAGGCGCTGATCTACCGCGACCCTGACATGCCCGCACTCACCCAGACACTCGAGGAACTCGAAGCGGAGCTCGCTGACAACCTCGGATTCGTGGCGGGAAGGCGACAGCGGATCGTCGGCGCCATTCGGGCTGTCGCGGACGGCGACCTCCTGCTGATCGGGCGGATTGCGATCGCTCCCGACCAGCAGGGCGAAGGAATCGGCGGGATGCTGCTCGACGCGGTCGAAGAGCGCGGCTGGTCGGTCGGATGCCGCGAGGCAGAGCTCTTCACCGGTTCGCACAGCGACGCCAACGTGCGGCTCTACACCCGGCGGGGGTATCGCGAAACGGAGCGGGTCGACCAGGGCGACGGTACGGCTCAGATCTTCCTCCGCAAGCAGCTGCGCAACGACCCCTCCCCCGGCTCGTCGGGGGCTTAGGCCCCCTTTCCCGGCCGATCCGCAGGGCGGTTCCCCGGTCCCCCGCGGTCGATAAACCTGGCATGCAGCGCCCCTCGGTGTCAAGGCCGGCGACGCCGCCGTGATGGCCACCTACGCTCGCCCGAGAGCAGAGCGTCATCGATGATCGGGAGGAACCCGCGTGGCACGAGTGACAAGACGGGCCTCAGCCCCTCGCCCGCTGGAGGTCGGATCATGATCACGAGTGCCCGACGGACGCAGCAGCCTTCACTGCTTTCTCCTGGAATCCCGGGCGAGCCTGCCTCCACTGGCGCTATGGCCGATGCCGAGTCGGGGGTGTCGCTCGGCCACGACATTCCCGCCACCATCGGATGGTCCGTCGCCATTGGGAACTCGCTCCCCACCGTCGGCACCGGCGACACGGTGGAGCTGTGGGATAGTCTCGCCGCGACCGCGTACCGCGATGTCGCCGCTGCGCGTGTGCTCGAGCCGCATCTGGATGCACTCGGCATCCTCGAGCAGGCGGGCACGAACCTCGCATCCGGCGCCGATCCGTGGAATCTGTCAGCGATCGGGGTCGACGAGGACTCGTCGTGGGGCGTCTTCGCGGCGGAAGGGCCGGGTCTGCGGGTGGACGCGCACCAGAGCGCTTCAGGCTGGACCCTCTCCGGCAGGAAACCGTGGTGCTCTCTCGCTGCCCATCTTTCCCACGCCCTGGTGACGGCCTTCGTCGGCGACCAGCGCCGGCTCTTCGCGGTCGCTTTGGATGAACCAGGGGTGCGCCCGCATGACGGACCGTGGGTCGCACGGGGCCTCGCCGATATCGTCAGTGCCCCTGTCGATTTCGACAGCGCGCCGGCTGTCCCGGTCGGTGAGGTCGGGTGGTATCTCTCACGTCCGGGGTTCGCCTGGGGCGCCATGTCGGTCGCTGCCTGCTGGTGGGGTGGCGCGCTCGGGGTTCGAGACGCGCTCCTCGCGTCGGCGGCTTCGGAGCGCGCCGATCAGCTCGCGTTCGTGCACTTCGGTCGAGCGGATGCTGCGCTCTGGGCGGCGCGCGCAGCGTTGCGCGAGGCCGCCCATCTTGTGGACAAGCAGGCGAACCTCGACTCGAGGCTGCTCGCCGAGCGTGTGCGTGCCGTGACGGCCGATGCCGCGACCACGACACTGGCCGAAGCGGACGCGGCCCTCGGTCCTGGCCCGCTCGTCACGGACTTGTCGTACGCACGCCGAGTCGCCGATCTTCACCTCTATCTGCGACAGCACCACGGTCTCCGCGACGCTGCCCGGCTCGGCCGGCTTGCGGTCGAAAGCGAGACGTCCGGATGAGTGCCGCATTCAGTCACCTCGATGCCGGTACGCCGGAGTCGGTGTGGCACGACGAGTTCGCCCGGCGCTCGCTCCGGCCGCTGGACGTCCAATTCGAGGTGCTCGTCGTCGTCGCGGCGCACCCCGACGATGAGACCCTCGGCGCCGGTGGGCTGCTTCACCGGGCTGCTCGTATCGGGGCCCGTGTGGTGGTCGTGATCGCCACCGATGGCGAAGCCTCCCACCCTGACTCTCCGACGCACGACCGCGACACGCTCGCCCGGCTGCGCCGCAACGAAGTCACCCAGGCCATCGCGATCCTCGCACCGGACGCCGAGGTGCACTTCCTCGGCCTTCCCGACGGACTCCTCAACGAACGCAAGGGGCACCTGCGGGAGCGACTCGGCGCGATCTTCGACATCCACCGCACGGCCAACCCGAGACGTGTGCTCGTCGTCGCGCCCTGGTCCCAGGACCGGCACCGCGACCACCGCATCATCGCGGAAGTCACGAGCACCATCGCCCTCCACCGACGATTCACCTCCCTCGAGTACCCGGTGTGGGCGTGGCACTGGGGGACGGTCGATGACCTGCCGTGGGACCGCGTCGTCGTCCTCCCGCTCGCAGACGACGAACTGCACGCCAAGCGGGACGCCCTCGCCTGCCATGTCAGCCAGATCTCGCCGCTCTCGGAACAGCCGGGGGACGAGGTGCTGCTGCACCTGGGCATGCAAGACCACTTCCACCGCGACATCGAGGTCTTTCTCGCTGCAGAACCGGAAGACGCGCAGGCGGACAGCCTGGATGCCGACTGGTTCGAAGAGTTCTACCGTCGCAACGGCGACGACCCGTGGGGATTCGAGTCGCGGTGGTACGAGCAGCGCAAGCGCGCACTCCTGCTTGCGGCGTTGCCCGCGCCCGAGCTGGGCGACGTGTTCGAGATCGGCTGCGCGACGGGGCTGCTCACCGCCCAGCTGGCCGCACGCGCGCGCGAAGTGATCGCGATGGATGCTGCGACCGCCGCTGTGGAAGCAGCCCGCGACCGCCTCGCCGCCGAGACGCGGGTATCGGTCCGGCAGGGTCGCATCCCCGAGGACTGGCCATCCGGCCGATTCGACACCATCATCTTCTCTGAAGTCGGGTACTACCTGTCTCCGGCCGACCTGCAGCACACGCTTCTCCTGATCGAGGCCTCGCTCGCCGACCACGGCCACGTCGTCGCCTGCCATTGGCGTCACACGGTCGCGGAGTATCCGCAGACCGGCGACGAGGTGCACGAGGCTCTCCGATCCGTTCCAGGGTGGGAGACCGCCAGCCTGCACGTCGAGAGGGACTTCGTGCTCGAAGTGTTTGCGCGTCGCCCTGCGCGATCCGTCGCAGAAATGGACGGGCTCGTATGAGGCGCGAGCAGACCGACGTCATGGTCGTCGTCATGCCCGTCCGGGACGAGGAACTGCTGCTCGGCGCGGCGCTGTCGGCCCTGACGGTGGCCGTCGAGACGGCGTCGCGTGCGGGCATCCGCTCGGAGGTGCGCGTCGTGCTCGACGCGTGCACGGATGCGTCCGCTGAGGTCGCATCCCGGTTCGGCTTCCCGACGCTCACCTCGACCGCGGAGCGTGTCGGAGCGGCGCGCACGCTGGGTATCTCCCACGCCATCGATGCGCTTGCCGATGTGCCCGTCGGTCGCATCTGGGTTGCGAACACGGACGCGGACTCCCGGGTCCCGGCGGGATGGCTCACCAACTTCCGCGCGATCTCCCGCGTCGCAGACGTGTGCGCGGGCACGGTGCGGCCGGACTTCGATGACTTGTCAGCCGCTCAGCAGGCGCTCTGGCTGCGCACGCATGTCCGAGGCCGACCCAACGGCAACATCCACGGCGCCAACCTGGGCATCAGAGCGACCACTTACCTTGCCGCAGGCGGATTCGCGCCGATCGGCGAACACGAGGACGTCGACCTGATCGCCCGATGCCGGAGCAACGGCGCTGTCGTCGCGGCCAGCGACGACGCCGAGGTCATCACCTCGGGCCGCCTCATCGGACGCACCGCCGGTGGCTACGCGGGGTTCTTGCGTCGCCAAGTCTCCGACCTTGCCGCCGGGGCGACGGACCCGCTGTGAAACCGACGAAGCACGAAGGCGACTCCTCATCCTCCGCCCGGGTACTCCCTTTCCGGTTGTCGTGCCCGGGCGGATAGTCAGGGCATGGACGCGCCGCGAGGGTCGGCCGACTCCGAGCAATGGGAGGAGTTGCAGCGCCTGCGAGGACGCGCTTACGGACCGAATGCGGACATCGTGGGCGATCCTGCGGCTCAGGCTCGACTTCTTGAACTGGAGGCCGCCCACCGTCGAGAGCGAGCCCCCGTCCTCGATACCAGCGCAGCGCGCCAAGCCCCTGTCTCGGAACGCGTCCCGGTCCCTGAGCCCCTCGAGGGTTCGCGCGGGGCGTCGACATCTTTCCCGGAGCTCGTCAGCGCGGCAGCCGCCGAGCATGAGGCAGACGCAGGGTCGGTCGCTGAGAACGTCCCCGCTGGAGTCCCGGTCGTCGATCCCGAACCGATCGACCGAACCCACTCGCCTCCGTGGTGGCGCCGCCGCCGCAATGCCTCGTATCCGGTCGCAGCCTCGAGCGCCAGCACGTCGTACGCCACGCTCGTGCGAAGGTCGACGGGACTCGGACGCACTGTCGAATCCGCCGCCCACTGCTCGAGCAGGTCCGATGGCCGGCGCTTGTCAGCCTCGGCACGAGCCGCCGCGAGGAGCTCACCGCGGCGACTGCTCGGCGAAGTACGGCCTCGATGCCCCATCGATTCATCATTCAATCGATCGGAGTTCCGCACAACCGGCGCTCAAGCCGGTGGATTTGCGTGCTGACGAGTTTGACATTGGGCGGGCTCGAGCTTCATGCGATCGCATCGCCTGTATACCCCGCCCGCTGCGTTGCGCGCTCGGGCAGGTCGACAGGGCGCTGAAGTCGAGTACGAAGCCCCGGCGTCGGAGCGGGTTGAGTTGGGGAATCGGATCTGCCAGGCGTCGGTTCGCCCGAGACCGACGCTCACGTGCCGAGGCGTTGCGTCTCGTCAGTCCACCTGCTCGCGAGGGGCCGAAGCCGTGGGGCGAACCGTCGTCCGTGATGCGCGCAGTACAGAAGCTCCGAGCCGTTCACGGTCGCGGCAATGTATGCCTGCGCGCCACACGCATCGCAGCGATCCTGCGACGTGAGGCGTGAGGGGACGTGTTCGATGGGGGCGTCTGCGTTGGGAACCATGATGGAGCGCTCCTTTGGTTCGGGGCGTGGAGATGACCCGCGTATGAGGTCGTGCGCTGACATCTCCTGTTCGGAGCTGATACCCCGAACGGATGGGTACGCCCCGGCCAACGCGCGGGTTGCGTCGGGCGCACCTTCGGTAGCCAGTCCGGGGTCCGCTTCTCGCTGAGAACGAGCGGCAGATCATAGAGCGAG
Source organism: Microbacterium trichothecenolyticum (assembly GCF_000956465.1). Lineage (GTDB taxonomy): Bacteria > Actinomycetota > Actinomycetes > Actinomycetales > Microbacteriaceae > Microbacterium > Microbacterium trichothecenolyticum. Next base: position 159,014 of record NZ_JYJA01000032.1, on the reverse strand, counting down.
CCGGCCCGACGGACATTCGATCGCCATCCACCACTTCCCGTCATCCACAACGCGAGTGACGCCGCACCGACACCCTCGGAGAAGAACAGCGCGACGAAGCACCCATGAAGATGGCAATGCACGCAGGCACCATTGTGTAAATCGGCAGCGATCAGGCAAGAAGCGGCGTACCGTGTGGCGTCATGCGTGAAGTAAGGGCCTAGGCCCATTCGGCACCTCGGTGACGCCGTAGGGTGTCGGACCTGCGCGACGGGCTGCTGGATTCCAGCACCTGACGGTAGACGCGTTCGTACGCGGCGGCCATCACAGGCAGGTCGAAGTGCGTCGCTACGCGCTCGCGGCATGCACCGGGGTCTAGCTCGTCGGCGCGGGCGATCGCCGCTGCAAGGCCATCGGCTGCGTCGACGATGATCCCGGTGCGGCCATCGTCGATGATCTCTGGTACGGATCCGCGTCGAGTCGCGACGACGGGTGTGCCGCAGGCCATCGCCTCTACCATCACCATGCCGAACGGCTCGTCCCACGAGATGGGAAAGACCAAGCACGACGACTTCGCGTAGAGCTCGCGCTTGAGCGCGGCGTCCGCCTCTCCGATGTATTCCGCGTCGGGCCCCAACAGCGGACGGACCGCATCGTCGAAGTACTCCTGCTCGGCTGGCTCATTGAGCTTGCCGGCGAGGACGATTCGGCGCCCCGCGCGCCGTGCGGCATCGATCGCGACATGAGCACCCTTCTCTGGGCAGAAGCGTCCGACCCACAGCACATCGCGCTCTTTCGTGTTGCGAAACGGGAAGGTGCTCAGGTCGATCGCGTTGTAGACCGTGCCGACCCAGTTCAAGCGCGGACCTTTGGCACGCTGGGCGCGCGAGATCGACACGAGGTCGACCGTGCGACCCAGACGGGCGAAGTAGTCGCCGTTGTCCCCCGTCGCAGGGCCGTGGATCGTCGCGAGAGTCGGGATGTGGCGGCCGCGCGCGAGCAGCGGCCCCGCGAGGGAGTGGTCGTGAACCAGATCGAGATCGAGACCCTCGATCGCCGCGGCGGCTTCGGCCGCGTGGATGACCTCGGGCATCGGCGTCGCGCCCAGCTGCTCTGACGGAGGCTGCAGGTAGGTCGAGATATGCCGTGTGGCCCGGGTTCCGGGCAGACCCGCGGCGATGAGGTTCACCTCGTGTCCGTGCTCCACGAGCTGATCTACGAGGCTTGCAACGACAGCTTCAGTTCCGCCGTAGCCTTCGGGGGGAACTGCGAACCAAGGCGGTGCGATCATGCCGATCCGGAGCGCGGGATGGTTGGGGATCGACGGACGGTCCGCCGTGGCAGTCGCGGTCGTGGACATCAGACACCTCCTCGTGGGTCGAGGTCGGCGAGGGTGACCTGCGCGGTTCGGATTCGGGTGGGATCCGCACTCTGGATGGTAGAGGAGCCGACGTCGCAGCGGGTGTCGTTTACGGACCGGACAGCGGAGCGTACAATGATCGCTTCGCAATCCGAAAGGATGCCGTGTCAACGAGTATGCCGTCGAACGACACGCGTGAGGAGCGCGAGCGCTTCGGCACCGAGTCGATGCAGGGTGATCCCCGACGCGACGGAGTCGGGCGAGTCATGCTCGTTCAGTCGACGGTGACTCTCGTCGAGGGTTCGACGTTCTGCGTGTCGGGTCACGACGGCGATATCGATCCGCTCCGCCCCGACGGACTGTTCGTTCAGGACACGCGCGTCTTGTCGCGCTGGCAGCTGCGACTGGACGGGATGCCGATCGAGCCGCTCGGCGTGGTGTCGGCGGAGCCCTACGAAACGGTGTTCGTCGGCCGCGCCGCGCCGCGCGCCGGCCATGCCGAGGGAACGGTCATCGTCGAGCGGCACCGCATGGTCGGTCAAGGTATGCGCGAGGACATTCGCCTGCGAAACTATGGCGCTGAGCCTGCGGGCGTAGATCTGACGCTGACTGCCGAAGCCGACTTCGTCGATCTTTTTCTGGTCAAGGAGCACAGGCTCGCGCACGTGCCGCCTGTCGGCCACCACCACGTCGGCGGTGACCTCGTCTACTGGCTGGACCGGCCAGGTTCGCAGCGCGGCATCCGGATCTCGGCGCCCGGAGCCCTCTCCAGTCCGCAGACCCTCACGTTCCGAGTCGTCGTCCCGGCGCGTGACGAATGGCGCACGACGATCGAGGCGGTGCCCAGCGCTCAGGGAGTCGATCTCGAGTTCCTCTACCCTGCGGACCGCCCGGTTGCCGAGACGACGCCCGCACTGCGGATGCGGGACTGGCGCGACGAGACACCGGACACAGTGACCTCGAATCGCGTGCTCGCCGATGCTCTGCGCACGAGCGAGCGCGACCTTGGAGCGCTGCGCATTCAGGATCCGAAGCATCCTGAAGACGACGTCGTGGCAGCCGGAGCGCCGTGGTTCATGGCGCTCTTCGGTCGGGACTCTCTCCTGACTGGATGGATGATGCTGCCCTTCGCGCCGCGGCTCACGCTAGGCACGCTCCGAACCCTCTCACGGCTGCAGGGTCTGCAGCCGGACGCGCGGACCGAGGAGCAGCCCGGGCGGATCCTGCACGAGGTCCGGCTCGGGGCCGACCTGTCTCTCGCCTTAGGAGGGGCCAGCGTCTACTACGGCTCCATCGACTCCACCCCGCTCTTCGTGATGCTCGTGGGCCGAGCCCTGCGATGGGGCATCCCCGCCCAGGACCTGGCAGAGTTCCGGCCGGCCGTGGAACGAGCGCTCGACTGGATCATCCGATGGGGCGATCGCGACGGTGACGGCTTCGTCGAATACCTTCGCTCGAGCGACCGCGGACTGCTGAACCAGGGCTGGAAGGACAGCTCCGACGGCATCACTTTCCGTACTGGGGTCGCCGCCCGCCCGCCCGTCGCGCTGGCCGAGGTGCAGGGATACAGCTATGCGGCGATGCGAGCAGGCGCCGACCTCCTTCGCGCGTGGGGAGACGACACCGCCGCCCAGGACTGGGACGAGCGTGCGAGCGTGCTGCGCACGCAGTTCGATGAGGCGTTCTGGATGCCGGAGGAGAACACGTACGCGCTCGCGCTCGATGCCGACAAGCGGCAGGTCGACGCTGTGGCCTCGAATGCCGGACACTGTCTCTGGAGCGGCATCGTGCCGACGCATCGCGCTGACGCCGTCATCGACCGCCTCATAGCACCCGACATGTTCACTGGGTTCGGCATCCGAACGCTGTCGACCCAGGCGGGCGCGTACAACCCGGTGAGCTACCACAACGGGTCGGTGTGGCCCCACGATACGGCGCTCGCCGCCGCGGGGATGGCGGCATATGGACGACGGGATGCCGCAGCCACCGTCATCGAGGGACTTCTCGACGCGCTCGAGGCGCATGGTGGCCGGCTCCCCGAACTATTCTGCGGGTTCAGCCGCGTCGACAAACCAGTGCCGGTGAGCTATCCGGCGTCGTGCTCGCCGCAGGCGTGGGCGGCCGCGACCCCGTTCGAGCTGCTGCGGATCGCCATCGGACTCGACCTCGACCTGCCACGCGGCATCGCTCGGGTCCAACCCACCCCGGCGACCATCGGCCCCATTCGCGTCGATCGCCTGCCAGCCGGACCAGCCCGACTCGATGTCAGGGCCGATGCCGCGGGGGCCGAGCTCCGCGGTCTGCAAGGAGACGCCGAAGGCCGGTAGGCCGCTGCCGGCACGGCCTCGGACGGCGAGCCGATCCCCGGACCTATGACTCGGTGCTCTCTACTGGAGTCGAGTGGTATCTGGATCGCGGGCATGGCTCGCATCGATACCGGCACGATCGACCTCGTCTCGCCCACCGACAGAGCACTACGCGCCAGACACGGGTCCTTGGCTGGTCGGCATGTCAAGGTCTTGGGGCCGGTCTTGCGCCGAACCTAATCTGCTCGGCATGGCAACCTCATCTGCACCCCTGCGCACCGTCGCGCTGAACTGCACGCTCAAGCAGTCTCCCGCCGTTGCGGCAACATCCGTACCCGGCGCCGGAAGCAGGGCTCGTAGACCTCCGAAGCGCGATGCGCGGAGCGAGCGCGATGGCCTCCACTCTCGGCGAAAGGCGTGGTTAGGGTGAGCGCATGAGCGACAAGACGAACAACACCACCGGCATGCGGGTGGTGTTCTGGGTGTGGATGGGGATCATCATCGTCGGTCTGACCGTGATGATCCTGACCCCGCTGACGGGACGCTGACCGTGCGACGCGTTCTGCGTGACAACGCGCTGAGCCTCGCGTTCCTCACGATCTTCATCGTCGCCCTGGTCGGCCAGTCCATTGCCGGCCACACGTCCAACAACGAAGAGCTCGTCAGTCACGGGCAGACAGCCATCGGCTACCTGGAGTTCGTGACGTCGTCCGCGTTCCTGGTGGATGTCGCGGAGAACTGGCAGTCCGAGTTTCTCCAGTTCTTCCTGTTCATCTTCGCCACGATCTGGTTCGTGCAGAAGGGCTCGCCGGAGTCGAAGAAGCCCGGCGACGAGGGCGTCGGCGACGATCGCAGCCAGATGGTCGGAGCGCATGCCCGACCGGACTCCCCGGCGTGGGCGCGGGCGGGCGGTGCGCGTCAGTGGATCTACTCGAACTCGCTGCTGCTGGTGATGGGCACCGTGTTCCTGCTGTCGTGGTTCGCGCAGTCCCTCGGCGGCGTCGTCGTGATGAACGAGGACAACTCCATGCACGGGACACCCGCCATCACGTGGGCCGAGTACGTGGTGTCGGCCGACTTCTGGAACCGGACGCTGCAGAACTGGCAGTCTGAGTTCCTCGCGGTCGGCGCGATGGTCGCGTTTTCGATCTACCTCCGCCAGCGCGGCTCGAGCGAGTCCAAGCCGGTCGGGCTGGCGCACCACGAGTCGGCACAGGAATCGGAATAGCGATGGCGGCTCACGCCAAGACCTGAAAATCCGCGAAATTGCGCGGAAGTGGGACCGAGACAGATCCAGCTGATTTCCGCCACATGGAACTCGAGTCCCTTCAGTGTGCGAACGGTTTCCGAAGGTCCTGCATCAGCTGCCCTACCTCGATCAGATATGTCATGGGCAGCGGACCGAACACGTCCACGAGCTCGCCGCCGAGCTGTCGCGGAAAGGCGACGACGAGTTCGATGCCTGGCCGAGGCATGTTGGCGATCAGGTAATCCACGCCGCGGATGCGCTTGAGGCGACCGCTCACACGAGGTCGTGAACTGCCGTGGTTCGGAGGACGCGCGAACGTCACGCGGTGGTCGATGTCGAAGTCGTCGAGATCTCCCACGGCGCACGATCGGGCGCGTGATGACTGTTCCATGCCTCATCGTCCCACGCGGCGGTTGCGAGTGGGGGCCCTGGCGCGAGCAGCCCGGAGTATTCGCGGAGCCCGGCGGTGAGCGCGCGCGCCGCCCCGCGCTGTGAACCGTCCAGGATCGGGGCGTAACGTCCGATCATGAGCCCACAGGCACAGACGAACCAGAGTGACGTTCCGGCGCCCCCGGCCAACCGGCGAGCGCTCGGGTGAAGATCGCGATGCTCGGTCCCATCGCCTGGCGGACGCCACCGATCAGCTATGGACCGTGGGAGCGCGTGACCAGTCTGCTGACCGAGGGACTGGTGCGCCGCGGACTGGATGTGACGCTGTTCGCGACCGGCGACTCGATCACCGGCGCCGAACTGGATGCCGTCGCACCGCACGGCTATGCGGAAGACCCGACGATGGACGGCCGCGTGTGGGAGGCGCTTCACGTCGCGCACGCACTCGAACGGGCGGGCGAATACGATCTCGTGCACAATCAGCTGGACTGGCTCCCGCTTGCCTTCACCGCCCAATGGCGCACACCGATGGTCACGACCGTCCACGGCTTCTCGGGTCCGGCTATCCTGCCCGCGTACCTCGCCTCGGCATCGGCGTTCGTCTCCATCTCCGACGCCGACCGCTCCCCCAGCCTTGAGTACCTCGCGACGATCCACCACGGGATCGACCCCGCAGAACTCCCGTATGTGGCAGAGCCGGACGACTACCTGGTGTCGTTCGGGCGCATCCATCCCGACAAGGGCACCGCGGCGGCGATCGAGATCGCACGCCGGGCAGGCCGCCGACTGGTGATCTGCGGTCTCGTCCAGGACGCCGACTATTTCCACGCCGAGGTGGAGCCACACATCGACGGGGAGGGCGTCGTGTTCCTCGGCGCCGTAGGTGCAGAGGAACGCGCTCGTGTCCTCGGCCACGCCGTCGCGCTGCTGCACCCGATCGACTTCGACGAGCCATTCGGGCTCGCGGTGGTCGAATCGATGATGTGCGGCACACCGGCTCTCGCGTTCCGCCGGGGGTCGATGGCGGCGGTCATCGACGAGGGCGTGACCGGCAGCACCGTGGCCTCGATCGACGAGGCGATCTCGGCGCTCCCGGCCGTCGTGGCGCTGAACCGGCGTCGCGTCCACGATCGCGCCGTTGCGCGATTCGGCGTGGAGCGGATGGTCGACCAGTACCTGAGCGTGTACGAGACCGTGCTCGCGCGCTGATCCTGGGACGACGTCCAGGTCGGACGTGTAGCGTGCAACCACAGCGTCCGGCTCGCACCCGGACGTGGACCGGACCACGGCGATGAAGGCGCGGTTCCACGAGGGATGCCGCCGGCAGACGTCTCGCCATAGCCCGGAGCGAGTCCGCACGGGCACGATAGAGAGCGTCGCCGTGACCCACTACGGATTCCTCAGCACCTTTCCGCCGACCCGCTGCGGGTTGGCCACATTCACCGCGTCGCTCTCCGATGCGCTCGTCCGCCACGACGACGAGGGCACCGTCGTACGGGTGCTCGATCAGCCCGAGGATCGCGGTCGGCCTGATCCCCGTGCACGGTCTCGCGTGCGCACCGACCTGATCGCCGGCGACAGTCTCAGCACGTTGCGCGCGACCATGGCGCTCAACTCGTGCGACGTCGCGATCGTGCAGCACGAATACGGGATCTACGGCGGACGCGACGGGGATCAGGTTCTCGACGTGCTCGCCGCGCTGAGGATCCCGGCAATCGTCGTGCTCCACACCGTGCTCGTGGCACCCACGCCGCACCAGCGACATGTGCTCACCGAGGTGTGCCGGCTCGCGTCCGCGGTCGTCGTGATGACGACTCATGCCCGCGACAATCTCGCCGCGGTCTACGGCGTCGATCTCGCCGGCGTTCGCGTCATCCCGCACGGCGTGCAGCATGTGGCTCTTCGCGATTCGAATCCGCACAGCGGCCGCCGGGTCGTCACGTGGGGCCTCCTCTCGCCGGGCAAGGGCATCGAATGGGGAATCCGCGCCATGGCGCAGCTCACGGACATCACGCCGAACGTCGAGTACGTCGTCGCCGGTCAGACGCACCCCAAGGTGCTCGCGCATGCGGGTGAGAGCTACCGCACCATGCTCGCCGGTCTCGCAGGCGACCTCGGCGTCGGGTCATCCGTTCGCATGGACGGCCGCTACCTCGAAGCGCCGCAGCTCGCCGCACTCATCGCGTCGGCGGACGTCGTGCTCCTGCCATACGACTCCGTCGACCAGGCGACCTCCGGCGTCCTCGCCGAGGCGGTGGCGGCCGGCGTCCCCGTCGTCGCCACGGCCTTCCCCCACGCGGTGGAGCTGCTGTCGAGCGGAGCCGGGATCGTCGTCCCGCACCAGAACCCTGACGCCACGGCGCATGCGCTGCGCGAGATCATCACCGGCCCGTCCGTCGCCGATCGCATGCGCGAAGCCGCGCTCCGCGAGACGAACGAGACGACGTGGTCCGCGGTCGCCGACCGCTACCGCGCGGTCACGGCGAGGCTCGCCGCCGGCAGGGCGGCGTGATGGATCCCTCTCCGCCATACGAGCACCTGCGCGCGCTGACCGATCACAACGGCATCTTCGAGCACGCTCGACTCGCCACGCCACGCCGCGAACACGGATACTGCACCGACGACGTGGCGCGCGCCCTGATCGTGGTCGCGCGTGAGCGGCAGCAGACCGTCGAGCTGCGGAAGCTGGCTGCGATCTATCTGCGCTTCCTGGAGTCGGCGGTGCGCGCAGACGGGCTCGCGCACAATCGGATGAGCGCCGACGGCGTATGGTCCGACGACCCGGCAATGGGCGACTGGTGGGGACGGCTGCTGTGGGCACTCGGCACCATCGCCGCGCAGCGGGGCGACCCATGGACCCGCGCTCGCGCGCTGCGAACCTTCCGGATCGCCGCGCGCGAGCGGTCGACGAGTCTGCGGACTCTCGCGTTTGCGGCGCTCGGTGCGGCTGAGATCGTGCGCGTGCGTGCGGACGACCACATCGCCCGAACGCTGCTCCGGGAATTCATCGCGGCGATGCCTGCGCTGCCGGATCCGACCTGGCTGTGGCCGGAGCGCCGCCTCTCCTACGGGAACGCCTCCATCGCAGAAGCGCTGATCGCCGCGGGGAGTGCTGTCGATGATGCGGATGCCACGGCCCAGGGTCTGCGGATGCTCGACTTCCTGCTCTCCGTGGAGACATCGGACGAGCGATTCTCCGTGACCGGGACGGCAGGGCGCGGACCCGGCGAGGAGGGGCCGTCGTTCGATCAGCAGCCTCTGGAGCTCGCTGCACTCGCGGACGCATGTGCCACGGCACACGCCGTCACGGGCGACCCGGTGTGGCTCCCCCCGATCGCGCTCGCCTGGCGTTGGTTCACCGGCCTCAACGACAGCGGGACCGTCATGTTCGACGACCAGACCGGCGCGGGCTTCGACGGGCTCGAACGTGACGGCAGAAACGAGAACCGCGGCGCCGAATCGACCTTGGCCGCCCTGAGCACCTACCAGCAGGCGCTCCGACACCGTGTGCCGGCCGCGCCATGACGGCGCGCGTCCACACGGCGGAACTGAGGGCGCAGCCGGACCGCGTGATCGCCCAGTTGTTCCTGCCGGGCGAAGAATGGTCCGCCGAGCATTCGCGCGCAGGCGAGATCATCGCGCGCGTCATGGCGATGCCCGCCGATCAGACCGATGCGCTCGCGGCCGAGCTGACCCGCGACTTCAGTTCGCGGCATCCCGATGTCGGCGCGCTGTTCCTGGAGAACGCCGACGTCGTGAGCTCTCGCCTGGCCGATCCGGTCGACATCAGCGTCGCGCGTCGTCTGGTGCTGGGCGCGAGTTTCACGGCGGAGTACGCCGTCGAAGGTGCAGCCCTGTGCAACCCCAGCGCGGTCGAGCATCCCGACCAGACCGGACTGGCGCCCGGGCAGCGACGTGTCGCAGTCGCTCTCCGCTCCATCGGGGAAGGTCACCGCTCCTGCATCGAGTTCGCCGAGGCGATCATCGGTCCCGGCCGGCGGTGGACCTTCGTGGAACGCACGCGTCCGCTGTGGCGAGCGCGGATCGACGAAGGGGACTGGAGCATCGTCCACTTCCGCGCCGCGGTCGAAGAAGTGGGGCTCGTCAATGAGATCTCGCACAGCGTGCTGCAGGGACTTCCCGACAGGTTCACCGCGTCGGACGTCGAGACCTCCGTCAGCGGCCTGCCCCGCGCGCTCTCACGGCGCGCGGACAGCGCCCGGCACATCGAGGCGCTGCGCGAGCTGGCGAGCTCCGTCTACCGCGCCGTGTTCTCCCCCGAGACCTCCCTCAGTCAGCGTGTGCTGACCCCGGTGGCGGTGGAGGAGCGGCACGGAATGGAGGACGCGCGATTCGTACGATTCACCGACCTCGCCGGTACCACCCACTACCGCGGGACCTACACCGCGTACGACGGTCGCAACATCGCACCACGTCTGATCACCACCTCGGACCTGCGCGAGTTCGACATCCATCGGCTGACCGGCGATGCCGCTCAGGACAAGGGGATGGCGCTCTTCCCTCGGCCCGTGGACGGCAGGTATCTCGCGCTGAGCCGCACCGGAGGCGAGAACATCTCGCTGGCGGAGTCCCACGATGGCGTGATCTGGAACCAGGTCGGGATCGTCCACGCCCCGGCGGAGCCCTGGGAGATCGTCCAGACCGGCAACTGCGGCCCGCCGCTCGAGACGCCGCACGGCTGGATCGTGCTCGTTCACGGCGTCGGCCCGATGCGCAGATACTCTCTCGGTGCGCTGCTCCTCGACCTCGACGACCCGACGATCGTCCTCGGCCGGACGACGACTCCGATCCTGCAGCCGGTCGGCGACCGACGCGACGGCTATGTGCCGAACGTCGTGTACTCGTGCGGCGGGCTCATCGTGGACGACGTGCTCTGGGTCCCGATCGGCATCGGGGACGCACGCATCGGCGTGTGCTCGATAGAAGTCGACGAGCTTCTGGCGCACCTGGTTCCGTAACCTGACGGCGAGTTGAGGAGACAGCCTCCGTGTTTCCTGCATGCAGACACGCACAGCCGACAACGGGCGTAACCTGAGATCAGATGGCCCGGACCCTGTCATTGGCGCACGCCGTGCGCTTCGTCTGACAGGAGCACAAGATGGCCATCAACACTCCCGGGTCGATCGCCTCAAGCGTGCGATCCACGACGCCGAAGGCGCCGAATCTCTACACCGAGTTGTCGAAGATGGTGACCGGGAGCGGCCTCATGCGGCGCCGCTACGGCTACTACTGGACCAAGCTCATCGCGGCGCCGATCGCCGTCGCCAGCGCGCTCGTCGTGTTCGTGCTCCTCGGCGACACCTGGTGGCAGCTGGTCACCGGCGCCGTCCTCGCCGTCCTGCTCACACAGGTCGCGATGCTCGGACATGACGCCGCGCATCGACAGATCTTCCGGTCGGGCCGGTGGAACGACTGGACCAGTCTCGTCCTGGGAAACCTTCTCGTGGGCATGAGCTACGGCTGGTGGCAGCACAAGCACACGCGTCATCATGCCAACCCCAACAAGATCGGCAGCGACCCCGATATCGAACTGCCGGTCATCGCGTTCACCCCGGAGCAGGCGGACCGTCGGCGCGCGAGTCGAAGCGGGCCGCTGCGCTGGCTGATCGCGCATCAGGGAGTGCTGTTCTTCCCGATCCTCTTGCTCGAAGGCCTCTCGTTGCACGCATCGAGCGTGCGGCGCGTGTTCGCGCGCGAGCAGCTCAGACACCGTCCGATCGAGATCGCCTTCCTCGCGGTGCGGATCATCGGGTTCGTCGTTCTCGTCTTCCTCGTGCTGTCCCCGGGGATCGCATTCGCCTTCCTCGGCGTCCAGCTCGGCCTGTTCGGCGTCTACATGGGGATGGCGTTCGCCCCGAATCACAAGGGGATGCCGCTCGTCCCAGCCGACGTCAAGGTCGACTTCCTCCATCGCCAGGTGCTGATGAGCCGCGACATCCGTGGCAGCAGGCTGCTCGACACGGCCATGGGAGGACTCAACTACCAGATCGAGCATCACCTGTTCCCGTCGATGCCTCGACCGCACCTGCGCCATGCGTCGCGAATGATCCGGGCATTCTGCGTGGAACACGGCGTGCCGTACACCGAGACAGGCCTCTGGCAGTCCTACGGAATCGTCGTCCGCTACATCAACAAGGTCGGACTCGGCGAGCGGGATCCCTTCGAGTGCCCGTTGCTCCTGCAGCGGCAAGCCGTCTAGCCCCGCCCGCCCCGAACGGGGGGATCAGAGCGACAGGCGTCCGGCGACGACATCGCGCGCGACGACGCCGATGCGCGTCTGGGTGGATCGGGCGTGGCGCCGGATGCGCGCGAACGCCTCATCCATGTCGATGTCCAGCATCTGAGCGAGGTATCCCTTGGCCTGCTCGATCACCACGCGACTGTCCAGCGCGCGCTGAAGCTGAGCCTGTGCGAGCTCGGACTCCTCGACCAACCGCTGCTGCAGAATGCTGATCGTGGCGATATCGGCCAGTGCCTGCGCGGCGGCGGCATCGGCCGGGTTCAGCGCCCCGGCCTCATCGCGGAAGAGGTTCAGCGATCCCAGTGTCGAGTCGCGCAGCCGCAGCGGAATCGCATGGATCGACGAGAACCCGGAGGCGCGCGCATCGGCGGCGAACGCGGGCCAACGATGGGCGATCTGGTCGATGTCGTAGACAGAGACGACCTCACCCGCTGTCGCCGCCTCGACGCACGGGCCCGCACCGACGCGCAACTGCATCAGCTCGACGAGTTCGCTTCGCTCACTGGTGGAGGCGATCACCTCGAGCCGGTTCGACGGGCTCAGCAGCAGGATGCCGGCAGCCGACGCGTCGAAGAGCGAGATGCAGTCGTCGACGAGTCGCTGGAGCACATCGACGACGTCGAAATCGTCGACCAGGGAGTCCGCCAGGGTGACGAAGGTCCCCAGCAGCTGATGCTCGCGGGTGAGCGCCGTCATGCCGTCATCCTAAGCCTTGGATCACAGGCTCAGGTCGAGTCGCCGTGCGATGACATCCGTCGCGACATCGCGCACCGGACGCCCCACGGCGTACGCGTGGCCGCGCAGGAGCAGGAGGGCGTCGTCCACGCCGATCCTGTTCCTCGCTGCCACCATTCCGGTCGCCTGGTGCACCTCACGACGGGAGTACGGCTCGTCCTCCGCGCCGTCGTTCGGCGTGTCGATACGGCTCAGCGCCCTCCTGAGCAGAGTGCCGGAGACGATGGCCGCCAGGCGGCTCATCCGGTCGATGTCGGCGTCGGACAACTCGCGGGCGTTCATCGAATAGAGGGCGATGGAGCCGATCCCGAGCGTGCTGACGAACAGGGGGAAGGCGAAAAGCGCCCCCACGTCGAGCTCTCGCAGGGCGGCCCAAGTGCCGGGCCATAGCGCCCCGCCGTCGACCTGGAGGTCGGACGCGGCGACGGGCAGCCTGGTGCGCAGGGCTTCCCAGGACGGCCCCTCGCCGAGGTCGATCTGGATCTCGTCGATCCGCGCGCCGAGCTTCGTGCTGGCACACACCGTTTCGGAGCCCATCGGCGAGCCGAGCGTGGACACCACCGCGCCGGACATCGAGACAGCGGCTCGCAACGGCGAGCACAGGTCGTCGTCGCCGGCGGTGAGCGCGGCCGCGGCGATCGCGAAGGCATCGCCCGGCTGATCGTCGGGTGTCGTGGACATCGCTTGCGCCACCGTTCATCTCAGAATGACCAGGCGCGGGGTCTCGGTGCCCTTCATACGAGCGTACACGCGCCGTCGGCGTGCAGGCGGTGCTCTGTCTTCCGTCGCGCGACGAGCGTACGGTGAGGGATATGTGGACAGTCCTTCTCATCCTGCTGGTGGCCTGGGTGGTGCTGTCGATCGTCGGGTTCGTCTTCGACGGCCTGATGTGGCTGGGCATCATCGGGATCGTGCTCTTCGTCGGCACCATCATCTTCGGAATCATCCGCCAGCGCGCCCGGCGCCTCAAGCAGTAGTCGAGCAGGATCACGACGCGGGCGACAACGGGGCGACGACGCGGACGTGCAACGCGCCGGGCCCGACACTGATGCGGGCGCGGATGACGTGCCCGAAAGGGTCGCCGTCCAGTTCTACGGCGTGAGGCGTGTCGAAGCGCGCCTCGAACTGCTCGCCCTGGACGTACCCGAGCGCATGAAGGTCAGGCGACCGCGAGAGCCATCGCCGGGTGAAACGGGAGCGACGAGCCGCGCTCTGCAGCGTGAGCCTCGTTCCGATCTGAGCCCAGCCGAACAGGCCCGCCGGGCGCATGATGACGACGTCCAGGAGACCGTCGTCGATGACCGCGGCAGGGATCAGCAGCATGTTCCCTGTGAGGGTTCCGCAGTTGCCCACGATGACCGTGTGCGCGCGGGTGGACCTGCTGCGTCCGCCATCGATGCGGTACGTCAGGTGGAAGAGCCGATTCGCGACGATCGACCGCGCGATCGGCGTGACGTACGCAAACCATCCGAGCCGCTTCTTCGCGATCGCGCTGGTGTCCTTCGCCATCTGGGCGTCGAGGCCGATCCCCGCCATCACCATGAACACGTGGACGCGTCGGACGCCATCCTCGTCCTCGACCTCCGCGACACCGACATCGACCGCGCGATCGACGCCCGTGAAGGCCACCGAGACGCTGGCGGTGATGTCGTTGAGGGGTGTGCCGAGGTCGCGGGCCAGAAGGTTCCCCGTGCCGGAGGGGACCAGCGCGACCGGAATACCGGTGCCGCGCATGACCTCGGCCACGGCTCGGACCGTGCCGTCTCCGCCGGCGACGATCACGACCGCCGGGCCGCCCGCGGCAGCCTGCCCCGCGGCAGCGCGGCCGGCATCATCGCTCGCGGTCTGGTACCACCGCGTCGGCCGCCACTGCAGGCGACGCTCATGCTCGGCAACCGCCGTGCGGATGCGTTCGAGCGGCGCCTTCGTCGGGTTGTAGACGACGGCCGCGTGCGGTTGCCCTTCGCTCGTCCGCTCCGATCCGCTCATCTGCCGGCCCGGGCCTGCATCCGGCCGCCGGTCGTGCTCAGCGGCCGTGCCCGCCCTCGGTCCGCCAACTGTCGATCCGCTCTCGATCCTTCGCGGCGCCGGCCGCCTGATCGTGCTCGGCTCCGGACGACTCCGCCGACGCCGAGACGTGGAATGCGATGGATTCCGCGAGGGCTGCCACGGCGGCCGCTCGGGCCTGCTCGCTCTCCGCTGCATCGTGGAACTTCACGGCTGCGGCATCCTGTCGAGCTCGAACACCAGCAGTGATCTCTGCCAGTCGATTCGCCAGCACCTCTGCAAGCCCGTCCCTGAGCTCTTCCAGGTTCGTGTTCGCGATTTCCAGTCGACGGTCCGAGACCGTCACCTCGACCGTCGGGTAGCCCGCCCTCGCGAGTCGATCCCGAGTCTCGCTCCCCAGGATCTCCGTCACCTCGTCTCGTTCAGGGCGACGGGTGAATACCGCCTCCACTGTGTAACGCTCCGGGGCGTGGTCTGTCAGCAGCGCGGCAGGCAACGAACCCACCAGCACTGATCCCAGGCCCAGCGCAGCGACATCGGCGCCGCTCGTTCGTGTCTGTGTCTCCATGATCGAACGATACGCGCCGTACATGTGCGGCTCTCAGGTTCCACCCGACGAACGACCGTCACGTGGTCGCCGTGCACCTGGGAGGGCACACATCTGTGACGCGTAAGGTCCGAAGATGGACAGACATCACCCTCCCAACGATCCGACCCCCGACCAGCAGCGCGCTGCACGGGACAAGAAGTGGGCGAAAGCCGCCAGCATGCACTGGCGCGCCTACGCACCCTTCGACGCGAACCGCCCCCGCACCCGCACCCGCACCGACGATCAGGAGCGGGCGCGAAACGCGAAACCGAACGACATCCCGTCGCAACCTCCCGGCGGCCAGGGCGACCAGCTGCCGCGCTGATCCTCCCCAGGCCCGCGGTCACGACGTCCGCCGCGTGCCGCTCGAGGCATCCGTGACGCGCTCCGAAACCGACTACCCCGCCAAGAGCGCTGTCATCTGGGCCTGCGGCATGGGGCGCGCGAACAGGTAGCCCTGGCCGCGGTCGCATCCCATCGTCTTGACCTTCTCGAGCTGCTCCGGCGTCTCGATGCCCTCGGCGACGACGCGGACACCTGCCTCGTGGGCGATCGCGATCGCGGCACCCATCGTGCGTTCGGCCGACGGGGAGTCATCTATCACGAGAGCGCGGTCGATTTTGAGTTCCGTTGCGTGAAGCCGCTTCAGCTGGGTGAGAGACGCCTGCCCGGCGCCGTAATCATCGATCGCGATGCCCAGCCCCAGCGCTCGCAGTCGATCGAGCCGGGCGACGACCGACGACACGTTGCCGATGTGACGGCCCTCGGTGATCTCGAGCGTGAGCCTCCGGGCGGGTCGGCTGATTCTCTCGACGAGCTGCCCCAGCCACGTCGTGAACGCGGAATCCTGCAGCTGTGCGGGTGACACGTTGACCGAGACGTCGATGCCCCACTTGGTCATCACGGCCATCGCTCGCGTGGCCATGTACCGGCCGATCTCCGCGATCATCCCGTCCTCTTCGGCGACCGGGATGAACTCGTTGGGTCCCACCAGCCCCCACTCCGCGTGATTCCACCGGCAGAGCGCCTCGACGGCGACCACCCGATTGCTCAGGAGGTCGATCTGCGGCTGGAACCACGCGGTGATCTCCGAGCGCTCGAGCGCATGGGTCAGCGCCCTCGATATCTCACTTCTCACAGCCACGGCTTCTCGCTTCAGTGCTGGCCGGTACCCCTGCTCCCCGTCGGCAATTCTTGCACCGCGCGTGCTTCGAAACGGCGTCTTGACGCCGGCCGACGTCTCGGGTACCCCGTCAAGGGCTCCGACGCAGGCGGGGGCCGCCGTCCACGACCGCCGGCGCGGGCCGCGAAAGCATGATCGGGAAGTGGTGCGCTGTCGCCGGTTCATGAGAGGTTCGGTGACATGCTGCACGAGGATGACCGCGACCTGATGCGAGCCGTGTCCGACTACCTTCACCGTGTCAACGAGCTGGCCGCGCGCGAGACGGTTCTCGCTCGGACTCCGCTCGGCGACCTCATCAGCGAGCACCTTGCGACGGATGCCGAGCGCGTCTCCGTGGTGCAGGAGCAGATCTCGGATCACCGCCTGGTCGACGCCGACATCGCTCTGGAAGCGTTGTCCGCAGAAGGCGCTGGACGTCTCGTCGGCGTCACCGGAGGTGATCAACGCCACCACCAGGGACTGTCCGAGTTCGTCAGCAACGGTCACGTCCGGTACGACGTCGGACCTGTCGACTACGCCGAGCGTGCGGCTGGCCCGGACTCGAGCAGGCGCGTCGTCTCACTCGGAGTCCGCCTTCTGCACTTCGAGGGCGCCCCGGTCGCGCTGGCTCAGCGCGCGGCGGCGCCCCAGTACGGCCGGCAGACCGCCCTCGTGGAGGTCATGGCCGCCGACGCCGCCCTGGTCACCCGATTCCTCGACGCGCTCCGACGGAGGATGGTGGAGCTCAGCGTGCTCCGGGGCCAGGTGCTGTCGTTCCAGCACACCGAGTACGGGCGTGAGGCCGGCGCCACTTTCGTGGCGCGTCCGTCCGTCGCGGCGGAAGACATCGTGCTTCCCGAGGGCGTGCTCCAAGAGATCATCCAGCACGTCGTGACGATCGGCACGCACCGTGACGCGCTGCGAGGTGCGGGCCAGCATCTGAAGCGCGGCGTCCTGCTCTACGGACCGCCGGGAACCGGCAAGACGCTGACCGTGCGCCACTTGCTCAGCGCGACACCTGAGACGACGGCTGTGGTGCTGACCGGGTCCAGCATCCGGTTCGTCAGCGCCGCGGCAGAGATCGCCCGCACGTTCCAGCCCGCGATCGTCGTCCTCGAAGACATCGATCTCGTCGCGATGGAACGACACGGGTCTCCCCAGCCCCTGCTGTTCGAGGTGCTCGACGCACTGGACGGTCTCGACGGCGACGCCGATGTGTCGTTCATCATGACCACGAACCGCGTCGAAGTGCTCGAACGCGCACTCGCCGAGCGCCCCGGACGTGTCGACCTCGCGGTCGAGGTGCCGCTGCCGGCCCTTCCTGAGCGACGCCGGCTGTTCCGCCGCTACGCCCACAACCTGCCTTACAGCGACGCAGCCCTGACCGGCGCGGCCGAGCGAGCCGAAGGCACCACCGGCTCGTTCGCGAAGGAGCTGATGCGGCGCACCGTTCTCCGCGCGGCCCAGGAAGAGCGCGACCCCCACGACGACGATCTTGTCGCCGAACTCGCGCGCCTGATGGATTCGCGCGCGCAGCTCACCCGCACGATGCTCGGCTCCGCGACGGACGGGTCATCGCCCCCTCCACCCCACGACCACCAGACGGCGAGCTTCGGCTGGTTCGCGGGTTCGTAGTAGCCATCGGTCGCAGCGACCGACGCACCGCGATCGCGAATCGACGTGCTGTGATGGACGAGTGACCACGCCGGAGAACGCCCTCTCGCTCACCATCGACGGAACCCCCGATTTCGGCAGTGAGGTGCTGAAGTCGCTGTACCGCATCACAGGACGCTCCACCGTCGAGCTGCGACGTGCGATCCGCGACGGCGAGCCCATCTACACGGCGGGGCTGTTCGGCAACGACCACATCCAGGTCGTTCCTCGGCTCGAGAAGACCGCCGACTACCTCGACAGCCGGGGAATACCCTTCAGCGTCCACGAGTGGGTCGACGGCGAGAGTGAGCAGATCTCGATCGACGTGATGCGGCAGATCATCGAGTCCGCCGACGGCGAATTCCGCTGAGGCTCGCACGCATCGTTCAGTCTCCTGCGTGTGGCCAGGGGAGCGCCCGAGGTGGCGCGCTAGGGTGGCTGCAGGCCGGGTTCCGCACCTTTCGACCGTGTCGCATAGGCATCCCCAGTGCCGAGCCCTCCCCCCAGGGGCGCGCGACGCGCGCGCGGCAGGCTGAGGTCCCTCGGACGCTACAGGCTTCAGCTTGCAACGTCCGAGGGACCGTCCTTGCGCGGGGGGAGCGCAAGGGGAAATCAGCGGCCCAGGCCCCAGAGATCCCCAGTCCGGGCGCCCGCGCCGTGATCGGTTCCCAGGATCACGGCGAGCTGCCCGTCGCCTCACCATATCGCGTACACGCCGCGCGGAACAGCATGGGGCGACGCCATTTCGCCACACGAGTTCACGCCCGCGATCTGCCGCCGTTCCACTCGAATGCAATACTGTGCACGTCACACGGACCACGCCGGAGAGGACCGGGATGACAGCGACACCCGCGCCCGACGGCGCCTCGAAGACGCCCTCCCGCTATCGCGGCATCGGCATCGTCCTCATCGGAATGAGCGGCGCGATCTGGTGGCCGGCATTCACGCTCGGGGCGTGGCACACCCCTTTCTTCGACCAGCTTCTGACGGTGTGGGTGGTCGCGACGGCCGGCTTCGTCGTGGTGCTGTTCCAGCCGGCGCGGCCACGGGTGAAGGTGGGCCGTGCCATCGCGCTCGTCATCCCTTCGCTGTGGCTCGTGTTGTCCTTCACGAGCGCCCCCGCCGCGGACGATCTCTGGGGCAACCTGTTCGATGTTCTCGCGGTCGTGGTCGGACTCGTCGGGATCCCGTTCACACTGTGGGTGGTCGTGCGCACCGTGTGGCCCGACGTGATCGCCGACTATTCGCCGCGGGTGCGACTCGGCATCTTCGCCATCGTCGCCGCCATCGCCGTCGCGTCCTTGGTCCTGGGTCTCAACCAGAGCCGGTTCCTCACGTGCGAGGACTTCACGCTCAGCGGCAACTCTGAGCCGCCGGGTTGCATCCACCCCGACGGCTCCCCCACATCCTGACGCATCGGCGGTCGCGTCATCCGGCTCACGGATGCCGCGGGCGCAGCTGGCACCCCGCCCCCGAGGCTCCGGCGGCGCAGCGGCGCGACGGCGGCGCGTGGAGGGAGAGCGGGGACCGATCCGGTCTCGTCCTTCGGCTAGGCGAGCCGCATCGTTGCCTGCGGTCCCGCGGCGAGCGCGGCAGCGGTGCGGACGATCGTCTGCTGCATCACCTCGACGGCCGCCGTCGCCGAGATGTCGGCGACGCGGGCGATGCTGATGGTGCGCGTCAGCGTCGGATCGGAAAGGCGCACCGAGCGCAGCCCTGAGCGCTCGATGAGCACCATCGCGGGCACGATCGCGACGCCGATCCCCCTCTCGACGAAACGCAGCACCGCGTCCATCTCCGCACCCTCGATCACGGTGCTCGGCGACAGGCCCGCGGCCGCGAACGCCGCGTCGGTCGTCGCGCGAAGATCGTACGTCGAGCTGAACGCCACCTGCGGCAGACCCGCCACCTCACCGAGGCCGATGCTCTCTCGCGCCGTGAGCGGTGGGGCACCGGCCGAAGAGATGACCACCAGCTCCTCGACGAGGAGGGGCGCGACGCTGAACCGCTCCGCGGACGCCGCACCCGACGTCGTGATCAATGCGAGATCCAGCTCGCCGCCGGCCAGGTGATCCAGCAGTCCGCGCGAACCGCTCTCGGTGATGTGCAGTTCGATCCCCGGATGCGCGGCGTGGAAGGCGCTCAGCACCTCGGCGACGAGGCTGATGCACAGGGTCGGGGTCGCGCCCAGGCGCACACGCCCGCGCTGGAGGCCGGCCAGTTCGTCGAGTTCACGGCGGACGGATGCCGCGTCCGCCAGCATCCGCCGCGCGAGGGGAAGCAGCGACTCCCCCGCGGCGGTCAGCGTGCTGCCCGTTCGTGCCCGGTGCAACAGCTCGGCGCCCAGGCTCTGCTCGAGCGTCGAGATCTGGCGGCTGAGCGACGGCTGCGCGAGGCGGAGCTGATCGGCCGCACGGGTGAAATTGCCCAGCTGAGCGACGGCGACGAAGGCGCGGAGCTGCTCGAGATTCACATCCATAGCGTATCGCTATGAATTCGACCATGAATATGCATTGGAGTAATGGAACGGAACTGCCTAGCGTGTCTGACGTGATCCCTGCAGAACGCCAGCTTTCCACCACCGTCCTCGTGATCGGCACCGGCGGTTCCGGTCTTCGCGCGGCCATCGAACTCGCCGAGGCCGGCGTCGACGTCCTCGCCCTGGGCAAGCGACCGAAGTCCGACGCCCACACCTCCCTCGCCGCCGGCGGCATCAACGCCGCCCTCGGCACCATGGATGCCGACGACAGCTGGCAGCAACACGCCGCCGACACGCTGAAGGAGAGCTACCTCCTTGCCAACCCGCACACCGTCGAGATCGTCACGTCGGGCGCCGCCCGCGGGATCGAAGACCTCGAGCGCTACGGGATGCCGTTCGCCCGGGAGGGCGATGGCCGCATCTCGCAGCGCTTCTTCGGTGCGCACACGTACCGTCGCACCGCGTTCGCCGGCGACTACACGGGGCTCGAGATCCAGCGCACGCTGATCAACCGCGCCATGCAGCTGCAGGTGCCCATCCTCGACACCGTGTACGTGACGCGCATCCTCGTGAACGACGACGGCGCGGTCTTCGGCGCGTACGGGTTCGATCTCGAGGACGGCACGCGCTATCTGATCCACGCCGACGCGGTGATCCTCGCCGCGGGCGGCCACAACCGCATCTGGCGACGCACGTCTTCGCGGCGCGACGAGAACACCGGTGATTCGTTCCGCCTCGCGGTGGAGGCGGGCGGCCGCCTTCGGGACCCCGAGCTCGTGCAGTTCCACCCCAGCGGGATCATCGAGCCTGAGAACGCTGCCGGGACCCTCATCTCCGAGGCGGCGCGCGGCGAGGGCGGCATCCTGCGCAACGGGCTCGGCGAGCGGTTCATGCACAAGTACGACCCCGAGCGACTCGAGCTGTCCACGCGCGACCGCGTCGCCCTGGCCTGCTACACCGAGATCAAGGAGGGCCGTGGCACGCCGAACGGCGGCGTCTGGCTGGATGTCTCCCACCTCCCGCGAGAGACGATCATGACCCGCCTTCCCCGCGTGTATCAGACGATGCTCGAGCTGCAGATGCTCGACATCACCAAGGAGCCGATCGAGATCGCGCCGACGGCGCACTATTCGATGGGCGGTGTGTGGGTGCGCTCGTCGGACCACTCCACCGATGTCCCGGGCCTCTACGCGATCGGCGAGGCGTCCTCGGGACTCCACGGCGCCAACCGCCTCGGCGGCAACTCGCTGATCGAACTCCTGGTGTTCGGTCGCATCGTCGGACAGGCGGCCGCCACGTACTCCGCGGCGCTGCCCGCCCAGAAGCGCTCGGCCGCGGCCGTCGCGACCGCTCGCGCCGAGATCGACGATCTGCTCGCCGCATCCGGAACCGAGAACGTCCGGGCACTCCAGCGGGCGATCCGCGACACCATGACCGAGCACGCCGGAGTGGTGCGCGACGAACAGGGGCTGCTCACCGGCCTCGCCGAGCTCGACGCGATCGAGGCGCGGATGGCCGACATCGGGGTGCACCCCGACATCGCGGGCTACCACGACCTCGCGCACGCGTTCGACCTGAAGTCGGCGGCACTCGCCGCCCGCGCGACCCTCGAAGCCGCGCTGGAGAGGCGCGAGACACGCGGCTGCCACAACCGCAGCGACTACCCCGACATCGATCCCGAGCTGCAGGTCAACCTGGTGTGGTCTTTCTCCACCGGAGTCGTGCGAGAGCCGATCCCGCCCATTCCCGCCGAGATCGCCGCGCTGATGCGCGAGGTGTCGGTCGCCGGGAAGCTCGTCGAGTAGGCCGCCGACGCGATGCCCCCGGGTGACCCCGGACCCGCCGGGTGGGCGGGGTCCGGGGTCTACCCCGTTCGGCCGCAGGCTGCAACCCCCGAGAGCGAACGCGGGTGCACCAGGTAGAAAGGCCTCGTGAAGAGGGTGACCTACGCGGGAAGCGAATTCGTGACGGGGAACGACATCGCAGCCGCGCTGCTGGGCTGCGGCCAGGCGCTGGCCGAGGCCGGTGAGGCGGAGGCGGTGACGGTTCCGACCAGGGAGCCTGACGGATCCGTGGGCGAGGTGACGGTGCTCATCGGTCCGGCGAGCCAGATGGTCGCACACGATGCCGACAGCGACGACGAACTCGTCGACGAGGCCGCGGTCGCCCGCTTGAAATCGATCCAACGACGCTTGCGCCCGGTCGCGGTGATCGACCTCCCCGCTTCGCACGACGACTGGGACGACGAGATCTGACCAACCGACTCGATAACCCGCTGCCGAACGAGAGTGCCGGCGTGGCGGCATCCGTCAGCGGAAGTCCCTCGCGCGGTGCTGCACGCCGACACGGAGGTCTTCGAACGCGTCCGCGATGAGGTTCGTCACGCCCTCGGCCGAGCGCTCGAGAATGCCACGCGCGATGAGCGCCGGGGAATCGCGAACGATGCGGCGGTAGCGATTCCAGACGCCGAGGGAACACACGATGTTGACGAGTCCGTGCTCGTCCTCGAGATTCAGGAACGTGATTCCGGATGCTGTCGCCGGCCGTTGCCGGTGAGTCACGAGCCCGGCGACCTCGACGCGGCGGCCGACCTCGTGACTGCGCAGCCCGCGGGAGGTCAGGACGCCCCGCGCATCGAGCCCGGAGCGGTAGTGGGTGATCGGGTGGTCGTCGGTCGAGATGCCCGTCGCCCACAGGTCGGCGGCCAGGCGCTCGTAGCTGGTGGGATCGGCGAACAGCGGCGGCTGCACCGCGATGAGCGAGTCCGGCAGGAACTCGGGGCGGTCCTGCGCCGCAGAACCGGCGAGCCAGATCGCCTCGCGCCGGCTGAGACCGAGGCATTCGAACGCCCCCGCCGTGGCGAGCGCCTCGACCTGCACCGCGGTGATGCTGGTGCGCCGCACGAGATCGCGGAGGTCGCGGAACAGCCCGCCCGTTTCGCGCGCGGTGACGATGCGCTGCGCGACCGTCGCCCCGATCCCCTTCACTCCGGCCAGGCCCAGCCGCACCGCGAACCTCCCGTCGCGGCGGTGCGCGGCGGACTCGTCGGGCGCGTCGAGGTCGAAGAGCCCGACCGGCGGCTGCTTCCGCTCGACGCACGAGTCGAGGCCGGTCGGTCTCGATGAGATGTCTTCGCCGGGCTCGGGGCGCTTCGTCTCTGCGTTTCGACTCGCAAGCTCGCTCAAGGACCGCGTTCCACCCTCGCTCGACGCCCGGGAGGAGGGTTCGAGCACCGCCTCGCTGCCCGAGAGATGCAGGTCGGGACGGCGCACCTCGACACCGTGGTGGCGCGCGTCGCCCACGAGGGTCGCCGGAGAGTAGAAGCCCATCGGCTGCGCCCGCAGCAGCCCCGCGAGGAACGCCGCCGGATAGTGCAGCTTGATCCAGGAGCTGGCGTATACGAGCAGCGCGAACGACAGGGAGTGCGATTCCGCGAAGCCGAAGTTCGCGAATGCCTGGATCTTGGCGTAGATCGCGTCGGCCTCCTCGCCCACGAGGTCGTTCTCGGCCATGCCGGCGTACAGCTTCTTCTTCAGCGAGTCGATGCGCTCGATCCCGCGTTTGGAGCCCATGGCGCGGCGCAGCAGGTCGGCGTCCTCGCCGGTGAGCCCGCCGACTGCCATGCCCATCTGCATGAGCTGTTCCTGGAACACCGGGATCCCCATCGTGCGCTCGAGCACCGACACGAGCTTGGGGTGGGGATAGGTCACCTTCTCCTGTCCGAGCTTGCGCTTGACGAAGGGATGCACCGCCCCGCCCTGGATGGGGCCGGGGCGGATGAGCGCGATCTCGATCACGAGGTCGTAGAACCGGCGCGGCTGCAGGCGCGGGAGAAGCCCCATCTGGGCGCGCGACTCCACCTGGAACACCCCGATCGAGTCGGCGCGGCACAGCATGTCGTAGACAGCCTTCTCCTCCTTCGGGATCGTCGACAGCTCCCAGTCCTCCCCCGTCGAGGCGCGGATCATGTCGAAGCAGTACTGCAGGGCGGCCAGCATCCCGAGGCCCAGCAGGTCGAACTTCACGAGACCCATCCAGGCGGCGTCGTCCTTGTCCCACTGGATCACCGTGCGGTTCTCCATGCGCGCGTGCTCGATCGGCACGACCTCACCCACCGGGCGGTCGGTGAGCACCATGCCGCCGGAGTGGATGCCGAGATGCCGCGGCGCCTTGAGCAGCTCTGACGCGAACTCCAGCACCTGATCGGGGATGTCGTGGCCGGCGCCGGTCTCGAGGAGGGCCCCCCAGCCCTCGATCTGCTTCGACCAGGCGTCCTGCTGCCCCGGCGAATGCCCCAGCGCCTTGGCCATATCGCGCACGGCGTTCTTGGGGCGGTACTGGATGACGTTCGCGACCTGCGCCGCGCGGTCGCGCCCGTACTCCCGGTATACCCACTGGATGACCTCTTCACGACGGTCGGAGTCGAAGTCGACGTCGATGTCGGGCTCTTCCTCACGCAGGCTCGACAGGAACCGCTCGAACGGCAGGTCGTACGCGATCGCGTCGACGGCGGTGATGTCGAGCAGGTAGCAGATGGCGCTGTTGGCGGCGGACCCGCGCCCCTGACAGAGGATGCCCTGGCTCCGAGCGAACTGCACGATGCCGTGAACGATCAGGAAGTAGCCCGGGAAGTCCTTCACCTCGATGACCCCGAGCTCCTTCTCGATGCGCGCCCGGTTCTCCTCCGTCAGGTCGGGGTATTTGCGCGGCACCGCCTCCCACACCAGGTGCCGCAGCCACGACATCGGCGTGTGCCCTTCGGGCACCCTCTGCTTCGGGAGCGCGGGCTTGGCCTTGCGCAGCGGGAAGGCGAGCTCGTCGGCGAGCGTCACGGTCCGGGCGACGGCATCCGGGAACCGCACGAAGCGCTCCGCCATCTCGGCCCCCGACCGCAGATGGGCACCGGCGTGCGCGGGCAGCCATCCGTCGAGCTCGTCGAGACCGCGGTTCGCACGCACGGCGGCGACCGCCGCGGCGAGCAGCTGCCGCTTCGGCACGGCGTAATGGACGTTGTTGGTCGCGAGGAGCGGGAGGCCCCGCTCCCGCGCGAGCCCCACGAGCACGTCGTTGTCGCGGGTGTCGAGCGGATTGCCGTGGTCGATGAGCTCGACATGCACGTTGTCCTTCCCGAACAGCGTCACGAGGCGATCGAGTTCGCCGGCTGCCGCGTCGGGGCTCTCAGCGAGTGCGCGGCGCACCGCCCCCTTTCGGCACCCGGTGAGCACCGCCCACTCCCCCGCCGCCTGTGCGGCGAGCTCCTCGAGGTCGTAGACCGGCCTGCCCTTCTCCGCCCCCTGCAGCTGCGCGTGCGTGATCGCACCCGCCAGCCGGTGGTACCCCTCCTCGCCGCGGGCGAGTACCAGCAGGTGTGCGCCGACCGGATCCGCCTCGCCGTTCTGCGGCTTCGGCAGCTCGAGCGACAGCTCGGCGCCGAACACGGTCTTGAGTTGCAGCGACTCCGCGGCCTCCGCGAACCGGACGATGCCGTAGAACCCGTCGTGATCGGTGACCGCGAGAGCATGCAGCCCCAGACGCTCCGCCTCCTCGGCGAGCTCCTCGGGTGAGGAAGCCCCGTCGAGGAACGAGTACGACGAGTGGGCGTGCAGCTCGGCGTACGGGATCGCATCGGCCGGGCGCTCGATCTCGGGTGCGACATACGGCCCTCGCTTGTGCGACCACGCAGGGCTGTCGCCGCCGTCCGCGCCCACCGGCGGCGCATCGGGCCTGCGGCGGCCGCTCAGCACGCGCTCCATCTCGGACCACGGCACACCGGGGTTGTTGAAGCCCATCAGCGACCCCTGTTCCTCGTGGGCTCGGGGCCTCTCGTCTCTGCGTTTCGACTCGCAAGCTCGCGCAACGACCGTGTTCCTGGCACGCTCGACGACCGACGGGAAGTGTCAGTCATAAGTGGCCTCCGCCGTCCAGGCGTCGCCGTCGCACACCAGCAGCCACGCGGACCCGTCGGCGTCGACGACCTGGAACCGGTGCGCGCGGCGCGAGCGGGCGGCATCCCATCCGCGCTCCACCACCGGCCACGGCCCCGCCCACGCCTCGATCGCGCGACGGCGGCCGCTCTCGATGAAGAGCGCGGGCACGGCCGAGACGTTCCCCCGCTCGTCGACGTCGACCAGCTCGCCGCCGAGCGCCCGCACGTCGACCGGCACCGGGTCGGCGAACACCGTCGTCGGCAGCGGATCTGGCAGGCTCCCCGGCCAGGGTCGCGCGCGCTGCGCTGCGAGGCCGCCGGCGCCGGCCGCCTTCCGGTCGCGTTCGTCCTTGTCTCCCCAGGGCACGAGCACCTGGCGCTCGGCCAGCCACCTCCCGCCGCCGATCGCGGGGGTCAGCACGCCACGGTGCCCGAGCATCGCCTGCACGCGCGACAGCGCGTGGTGCACCCGCTCCTCGGGTCCGCCGCCGAACAGCGCCGGAGCATGATGGGATGCTGCATCCACCGCTTCCGGCGAGATCCGCACGAGCGTCACCCCGCTGCGCAGCCCGCCTCCGGCCGTGTCTCCCGCCCCGACGTCCTCCGCGAGCTGCCACCGCACGCGGTCGACGACCGCCGCGGCGTCGAACGAGCCGGGATGCAACCACACCCTCTCGCTGCGCTCCCCCCGGTCTCCGACGAGTTCGACCCGCAGCTCGGTGCAGACGAGGTCGACGGCGCCGAGACCCGCGACGAAGTCGTCGGCGGTGACGCGCATGGCGAACGCCACCTGATCGGCGATCTCGAGGGGCGGCTCGAACGCGATCTCCCGCTGCAGCTCGGGCGGCGGCGTGCGCGGCTGCACCGGTCGCGAGTCTCGCCCTGCGGCGAGCGCGTGAAGCCGGACGCCCCGCTCGCCGAACCGCTCGCGCACGCGATCGGTCGGCATCTCGGCGAACCCGCCGAGGGTCTGCACGCCCAGCCGGGCGAGCAGGCCGACGAGGTCCGTCGCCTCCTGCGCCCCCGCCGCGCCGGTGCCGAGCAGCGCGGAGGCGTCGAGCACCGAGACCGGCAGCGGGGCGAGGAAGCCTGCCGCACCACCGGTGGGCACGACGAAGACCGGATCGGCGGCGCTCGTGCCGCCGCGCGCCGCCTGCTCCGCAGTGAACGGCCCGTCGGCGATGCCCACCCGCACCCCGCCGAGCCCTGCCCCGTGGAGGGTGTCGATCAGCATGCGGGCGGCCTCGACCTCGCCGCCGTAGTACCGCGCCGGACCACGCGCGCGCAGCGCGCACAGCCCCGGACGCACCAGCTGCACGCCGGGCGCCCTCTCTTCGATCAGCGACACGACCGGGGCGAATGCGCGGTGATCACGGGCGGCGTCCGCGTTGACCAGCGTCAGCCCGGGGCACCGAGCCTGGGCATCGCGCCGGCGCTGCCCGCGGCGCACTCCCTCTGCGCGCGCGGACGCCGAGCACGCGACCACGAGGTTGCGCTCCACAACGGCGACCGGAGGCTTCGCTTCGAGCTTCTCCTGCGCCGCATCCGTCCGAGCGCCCGGCCGCGGCCCGACCGAGTCCTCGGCGGCCGCGGCCGCACCCGCCTCCCGCTCGAGAGCCGTGACAGGCCAGTCGGGGAACCACAGCACGAGGCTCCGCATCGGCACACCCGGGGTCATGTCACCCCACCGCCCTGATCCGCTGCGGGAAGCTCTCCGCGGACTCGGCCGAGGGCAGCGCCTCGACGGGGCGCATGCGCTCGGGCGCGGCGGAGACATGCCCCTCAGCATCCGGAAGCATCACGCGCGCCCGTCGCGAACGCGGCCAGCGCCGACTGGACGACATGAGCGTCACCGCCCGGCCGGCGAGGTACCCATGCCCGCGGCCGACGCCTTCCCACGCCGGCTCGCCCACCTCGATCACGGCCTCGGCCTGCGGCCACGGCCCCTGCACGAGCAGCACCGCACCACGGTCGCGCAGCCGCGCCGCCAGGCGTGCGATCTCGCCGTCGGCCGCCCGCCCCGACGGGCGCACCGCGACCACCGGCAGCACCTCGGCGACGGTCGAGGTCACCGCGAGCCAGCGCGCACCCGGGTCGGGGATGAGCACGAGCCGCGACAGATCGACCCCCAGCCCCTCGGCTGCCTCGGCGCCGAGCCGCGGCATGCCGATCACCCCGCACCACGACCCGGACTGCGACGGCTGTGCCAGAAGCGCCAGCAGCACCGACGTCGAACGTGGGAGGGAGTAAGCGGAACCCGGGCGAAGACCGCCTCCGGGAAGCAGCGAGGCGAGCGCGGGATGCACCGGCAGCACCGGCGCGTCGAGTCGTCGGCCCTGCACCCGCTCGACCTGGGCGCGCAGCTGCGCGACGGTGCTGGGAGAAGACGTGCCTGGAGAAGACGTGCCTTCAGAAGACATGCCTGCAGGGCCGAGAGGAGGCGTCCCCGGCGCACCGAGGGCAACGGGGACGGTGCCCGTCGGCGTCTGGCCGACGGCCTCGTGCACGTGCTGTGCCGTGAGCTGCACGATCGCCCTCATTCCCACATTCTAGAACAGATGTTCTAGTCCTTCAACCGCTGGGAATGAGCGTAGTACCAGGTTCCGACAGTTATGTTCGAGACTGCAAGGCAGATGGCGCGGTACCCAGGCGCGCAGCCCGACCTGCAGGCGCCGCACCCAGCACGATCCCGACGAGCACGAGACCGACCCCCGCAGCCTGCGGCACCCCGAACGCCTCCCCCGCGACCGCCACCCCGAGAACGACGCCGGTGACCGGATTGAGCAGTCCGACCACGCCGACCGCACCCGGAGACAGGCGTCGCAGCCCCGCGAACCACGCGACGTACGCGAGCGCGGTCGCGACGAGCGTGAGATACGCGAAGCCGAGCGCCGACGGTACGGTGAGCGCCGGGGGGGCACCTTCGACCAGCACCGCGGCCGGCAGCAGCACGATCGAGCCGGCGACGAGCTGCCACGCCGTCATCGGCAACGCTGGGACGTCGGAGCCCCATCGCGCCGTGAGCACGAACCCGATCGACGAGGCGACCATCGCACCGAGCGACGCGGCGACACCCCAAGGATCGGCGCCTTCCGCGTCGAAGCCCAGCATCACCCCCACGCCGACGAGGCCCACGGTCGCCCCCACGACGGCGGCGAGCCGCGGCCGGCGACGCAGCAGCAGCCACGCGAACAGCAGCATGCACGCCGCAGATGCCGACATCAGCGTCGCGGCCAGACTCGACGGCAACCGCTGGCCGGCGACGTACACGAGCACGAAGAAGCCGCCGACGTTCAGGGTGCCGAGCACGAGCGAGCGCCACCACCACGATCCGCGCGGGAGTCGGCGCGCGAGAAGCAGCACGATGAGCCCAGCCGGAAGCGCCCGCAGCACGCCGCCCCACAGCGGGGATTCCGCCGGCAGCAGGCTGTGCGTGACGACATACCCGCTCCCCCACGCGATCGGGGCGATCGCCGTCACGAGGATCCACATCCATCGCTTATCTTCCATGGAAGATACTTTATCTTACCGGGAAGATAAGATGGTCGCATGGCCGCCGACGACCGTTCCCCACACGACGAACCGCTCGACCGCGTCGGTGAGATCCAGCGGGAGTGGCGCCGTGAGCGCCCCGACCTCGACCCGTCGCCGCAGGGCGTGATCGGGCGCCTGCACCTCGTCGCGCTCGAGCTCACCGAGCGCCTCGTCGCGGTCTACGGCGAGTTCGGCCTCAGCGAGGGCGAGTTCGACGTCCTGGCCACGCTCCGCCGCGCCGGCACGCCGTTCGAACGCGCCGCCGGCGAGCTCGCCGACCACACCCTCGTCACCACGGGCGGCCTGACCAAGCGCGTCGACCGCCTCGAAGCCCGAGGGCTCGTGGAGCGGCGAGCCGAGGCATCCGACGCCCGGAAGCGCCTGGTGCGACTCACCCCGGAAGGGCGGGACCTCATCGATCGCGCCATCGCCGCGCACCTCGCGAACGAGCGCCGCATCCTCGACGAGCTCGGGACGACGGATGCCGCGGCCCTCGAGCCGATCCTCACCCGCTGGCTGCGCATCCTCGACGGGAGCTGACGCACCAGCATCGACGGACGCATCTTCCCGTCACGGCCTGCGACCCGCTAGCGTGAGGCCGACCGTGGGCTCGCTCCACGAGACCTGCGAGGAGCCCAGCCCATGGACGGTGCCGTTCACCCCAGCCTGCTCGAATCAGTGTCGGCGTGGGTGCTGATCGTGTCGTTCGCGCTGTCGCTGATCTACGAGTTCTGGCGGGCGACCGCCAAAGCGGGCACGTCGCGGTACGACTCGATGCGGGCCTTCGTCCAGGGGCTGTGGCTGTACGTGCTCGCCGCCATCGTGATCGTGCTGCTCTTCGTGGGCGTGCCCTTCGCAGCCTGGATCGGGCTCGTCTTCTCCGTGCTCGTGATCCTGGTGTCGATCTTCTATTACAACCCGAAGATGATGCCCGCGCGCAGACCCGGGCTGTTCGACTGGTTCGAGGACCTCGTCTACACCGGGCTCGCTTTCGTGACCGCGACGCTGCTCGCCCTCGAAGTCGCGGGCCTCACGCTCTCGTGACGCCGCATGCGATCACGCCGCGAGGGCGAGGTACGGCTCCCATCGCGGGTCGGTGCGCTCCGTGCCGCGGACGGTCCATTGCGCACCTCGGGGCGGTCGCGGCGTGAACCGCAGCTCCCAGTGCATCTCCTGCGGCGTGCGATCGCTCTTGATGTTGTTGCACCGCAGGCAGCATGCAACGAGGTTCTCCCACGAGTCGGCCCCGCCGCGCGAGCGCGGCAGCACGTGGTCGATCGTCGACGCGGCCTTGCCGCAGTAGGCGCAGTGGTGGTTGTCGCGACGGAGCACGCCCCGACGGGTCACCGGCACGTGGCGACCGCCGGGCACCCGCACATAGCGGGTGAGGATGATCACGGCCGGTCGTTCGTACGATCGTCGGGTGCCCCACACCGGATCGGTCTCGGTGTGTTCCACCACGGTGGCCTTCTCGTTCATCACGAGCACGAGCGCCCGCTTGAACGACACGACCGCGAGGGGCTCGTAGCCCGCATTCAGCACCAGAGTGCGCATTGATCATCCTCTCGAATGGCCGGGACGGCTTCTCGGTTATTCGACTTGCGCGACGATCAAGGGCGCAGGGGCATGAAAAAAGGCGCTGTCTACAGACAGCGCCCTGGCGCCACGGCAGTGCCGCGGCATCCGCTCGTGCAATGCCGAAGGACGAGGCGTCCAAGCGCATCCATGGTTCGGATGCGTGGTGTGCAGCCCATCGGCTCCCTCCGCTCTCTCAGCGTCGAGTCCTAGGGTAACCCACCGCGACACGCCCGGGGCGCGGCAAGGCTGAACGGCTGATGGCGTGTCGGGTAACGAAGAAGAGAACGGATGCCTCGGTTCGAGGCATCCGTTCTCCGATGTGATTGCAGAAGGTCTGTGTGTCAGGCCCCGCCGGGCTCAGCCTGCGTTGGTCTGCAGCCACGCCCACGGGTCGACGACCGAGCCGTTGATGTGGACCTCGAAGTGCAGGTGGCACGCGGTGGAGCTGCCGGTGCTGCCGACGAGTCCGATGAGCTGGCCCGCCGAGACGCTCTGGCCGACCGACACCTGGCGGCTGCCGTAGGTCATGTGTCCGTAGAGCGTGTTGACCTGCTGGCCGCCGATGACGTGGTCGATCGAGATGCCGACACCGTAGCCGCCGTAGCTCTCCTGCGAGACCTTGACCACGCCCGCCGCTGCCGCGTAGATCGGCGTACCGCACGAGGTGAGCAGGTCGACGCCCTGGTGGTAGCCGGAGTCCCAGAGACCGCGGCCCTTCGTGAAATTGAGGAGGGGCCAGCGCACCTCGCCGGTTCCCGGCGAGGTCAGGGCGATGTTCTGCGGGACCGTGCCCCGCGATTTCGCCGCAGATGCGGCAGCGGCCGCGACCTGACGGGCCCGCTCGGCAGCGGCCTCTTCAGCCTTCTTCTTCTCGATCTCTTCCGCGGTGGTGGCCGCGTAGCTCTCGCGCGACAGCTCGCTGGCATTCGCGTCGGATGCCGCGACGAACGTCTGCGCGTCGTCGACGGCCATCTGCTGAATCGTCTTGGAATCCTCGGCAACGGCGGTGGCGCCTGCGGCGAACGCCGGGATCGCGACGGTGGCGACGAGACCGCCCACCATCGTCAGCACCACGAGGCTGCGCAGCGGCTTGACCACTCGGCCCTTCTTCGAGGACGCGGCGGGGCGGGCTTGCGCCGTGGCCGCGGTCGGCTTCGCGGGCGCGACGGCGCGGGATCGTCGCACGGGGGTCTTCCGATTGCGCGCACGACGGTTCTGGTCCGCCGCGGCGTGCTCGGGCACGTTCGCGTGCGACTCGATCTCTTCAGCCAAACTTGTCCTCCGGCGCCTCTGCGCCGGGGCGCCTGGCTCGTCAGCACTCGGTGTCGGGGCACGATGTGCGGGCTTCACCACATGTGGACGACGAGCCGGTGAGGCAATCCACGCGGGGTCCGGACGGCGGGCTTCTCGCCTGTTGGACTTTTCGAGGCTACCCGAAGGTCACGGTTATGTCACGCTCCTCGCCTGGCAATCTCCGCACAGTGCGTCGACGATGCCCGCGGAATGCGGCATCCGGCACCGTCGAACAGCGCTCCAGGCCCGGAAACACCGTCCGGACCGTCCCATTCAGCGGAACGCGCCCAGCTCAGCGGACCTCGTCGACGAGGAAGATGTGCGACGCGATCTCGACCGGGAGCTCCAGACCCTCGTCGCTGCCCTGCATCTGCACGAGGACGTAGCCCTCGTTGTAGCGGTAGTCGCCGAAGGCGCCCGGCACGACGCCGGCGCCCTTCAGCTGCTGCAGCAGTTCGGGGTCGACCTGCGCCGGCTCGGCGAGGCGGCGCACGGTGCCGCTGATGGGCTCGCCGGCGTCGTTGAGACGGCGCACCAGGCCGACGACGCCCTGCTCGAAGCCGTTGGTCGGCACGTCGCCGAGCTGATCGAGGCCGGGTATGGGGTTGCCGTAGGGCGACTCGGTGGGGTGACCCAGCAGCTCGACGAGCCGACGCTCGACCTGCTCGCTCATCACGTGCTCCCAGCGGCAGGCCTCTTCATGCACGTAGGCCCAGTCCAGGCCGATGACATCGGACAGCAGGCGCTCCGCGAGGCGGTGCTTGCGCATGACGTCGACGGCCTTCTGCCGCCCGGCGTCCGTGAGCTCGAGGGTGCGGTCCTCCGAGACGACGACAAGGCCGTCGCGCTCCATGCGGCCGATCGTCTGCGACACCGTCGGGCCGGAGTGCCCGAGGCGCTCCGAGATGCGCGCCCGCAGCGGCACGATGTTCTCCTCCTCGAGCTCGAGGATCGTGCGCAGGTACATCTCAGTGGTGTCGATCAGGTCGGTCATCGCGGTGTCCTCAGGGGGCTCAAGGGGCTGAGGACAGCCTATCCTCTGCTTCCGACGCCGAGGCCTGCCGGGCCGGCGTCCGCCGCACGACCTGGGGCGGCAGCATCCGTCCGCTCCCCTTCCCCGCTGCGAAGCAGCTCGACAGGTCAACCGGGGTTCTGCATGAGCCGAGGTCGCGCCCTCGCCCTGTGGAAGCCCGGTTGACCGGTCGGAGGAGGGGCGGATGCTGTCACACGATCTCCCTGCACAGCGTCAGGAAGCCCGGTGCAAGCCTTGCGCGACCGCGCGCATGATCAGGTCCTGCACTTCGTGCCAGCGCTCGATCACCTGCACGTAGGTCACCCGGATGACGTGGTGACCGAGCAGCATGAGCGCCGCGTCGTGGGCGACGTCCTCGGCGCGCTGCAACCCGACGTGGTGCCCACCGTCGATCTGCACGACCAGCCGGTCGCCGATGAGGAAGTCCGCCCGATGCCCGTGAATCCAGATCTGCGATCGGAGAGGAAGCCGGAGCCAACGCAGCCGCGTGCGGAAGATCGTCTCCAGCCCCGAGTCCGCGAAGGGGGTCGCCTCCTCGAGGAGTCCTCGAACGGATTCCGCCAAAGGCAGGCGGGCGAGTTCGGCCTTGTCGACGAGTTGAAGGTTGAGCGCGGACTCCCACACGGCGAGCGCGCTCTCATGCGGCTGACACCGCGCGACAAGCAGCAGCGTGTTCAGGATGCTGTCCTCCAGCGTTCCCGGCGCGCGCGGCTCGAGCGGCCGAGCCCAGTGCACGGTCGCCTTCTGGTTCTGCAGCTTCAGCCTCGACGCGCTCGGTGGCGCACCGACGTGCGGGCCGTCCTCGGCGAGGACCCACAGCCCTAAGCGCTTGGCCCGCGTGATGCACGTGAGCACCACGCCCGCCCGCGCCGCCGCCATGAGGTGGGGATCAGCATCCGGAACTGCCACCCATCCCCGCCGCGGCCTGGTCACGAGGCCCGCGGCCATCGCGCACTCGATCGTGTAGCCGCTGACCCCTGCCTTCATGAGCGCCGCTCTGAGCGCGACGCCGCCACGTGCGTGCAGCTCCACCATGAGATCCGCCATCCCTGCATGCTCACGGCTCCGCCACGCCCCACACCGCCGTACTGGGCACGATCAGAACAACTCGCGTGCGCAGCATCCGTCCCCTCCCCTGTGAAGGAGGCCGACAGGTCAACCGGGGTTCTGCACGAGCCGATCCCCGGATCGCATCCTGCGCACGCCCGGTTGACCTGTCGTAGCGGACGGATGCTGCGCAGCGCCCCCGCAGCAGGGTTGTCAGCAGCTGTAGCCGCACGCCCCACGTCTGATCTCGCCGTGGTCACCCGGCTCGACAGGTCAACCGGGGTTCTGCATGAGCCGAGGTCGCGCCGTCTCCCTGTGGAAGCCCGGTTGACCTGTCGAAGAGGAGGACGGATGCTGCGACCTGAGCGGGCCCGAGCGTCACGACCTGTCACGCGGGCGGGGCGGCGGTGCGCGCATCTCTAGAATCGACGCATGGCCCACGTCCTCCTGCCCCGTGAGATCCTGCCCGCCGACGGACGGTTCGGCTGCGGCCCGTCGAAGATCGCGCCCGCGCACCTCCAGGCGCTCGCGGGCCCCGGGTCGGCACTCCTGGGCACGTCGCACCGGCAGGCGCCCGTCAAGGATCTGGTCGGCCAGGTGCGGGCGGAGCTGAGCCAGCTGTTCCGGCTTCCGCACGGCTACGAAGTGATCCTGGGCAACGGCGGATCGACCGCCTTCTGGGATGCCGCCGCCTTCGGCCTGATCGAGAAGCGCAGCCAGAACCTCGTGTTCGGCGAGTTCGGCGGCAAGTTCGCCGCCGCGGCGAAGACACCATGGCTCGAAGCACCCGACGTCCGCAAGGCGGACCCGGGCACCAGCACCGTCGCCGAGGCGGTCGAGGGCGTCGACGTCTACGCCTGGCCGCACAACGAGACCTCGACCGGCGTGTCGACCCCGATCACGCGTGTGAACGGCGACGAGGGCGCGCTCACCGTCATCGACGCGACGAGCGCGGCAGGCGGCATCGACTTCTCGGTGCACCAGGCCGACGTCTACTACTTCGCCCCCCAGAAGAACCTCGGCTCGGACGGCGGCCTGTGGTTCGCGCTGGTGTCGCCGGCTGCGATCGAGCGCATCGAGCGCATCGCGGCGTCGGGCCGTTACATCCCCGAGTTCCTGAGCCTCAAGAACGCGCTCGACAACTCGCGGCTCAACCAGACCCTCAACACCCCAGCGCTCGCCACGCTGTTCCTCCTCGACAAGCAGCTCGACTGGATCCTCTCCTCCGGTGGCCTGCAGTGGGCCGACGCCCGCACGCGCGAGTCGTCGCGGGCGCTGTACGAGTGGGCCGAGGCATCCGAGTTCGCGACGCCGTTCGTCGCCGATGCGGCCGACCGCTCCCCCGTGGTCGTCACGATCGACTTCGACGCGTCGGTGGATGCTGCGGCCGTGGCGAAGAGCCTCCGCGCCAACGGCATCGTCGACACCGAGCCGTATCGCAAGCTCGGACGCAACCAGCTGCGCATCGCGACGTTCGTGTCGATCGACCCGGACGACGTGCGTCAGCTCATCCGCTGCATCGACTACACGCTCGAGCGACTCGGCTGAGCGTGTTCGTCGGCCCCGTCCGCGAGCGGTGACGGGGTCGGCGACAGCACGGCAGTCACGATCGCCTCGATGGCGAACTCCGATGCACGCGCGAGCTCCACGGCGGTCGGATCGAGCAGCCACTGCACCTGCAGGCCGTCCATGACGGCGAGGATGCTCGTCGACGCGTCGGCGATCGTGTCGGGTGTGGTGATGCCGCGTTCCGCGCACACGACCTCGAATGCGTGGGCGACCTCCGAGCGCAGCGTCCGGTAGCGCTTCTCGAAGAAGGCCCGGCCCGGGTGGTCGTCCGTGACGGACTCGGCCGAGAGCACCGCGTACGCCTGGACGATCCCCGCACGATGCTCGTTGACGAACGCCGTGCGAACGAGGTGACGGAAGAGGGGCATCCCGTCGGGGATGTGCTGTTCCTCCAAATCGGCCACGTCGGTCTCGTCGCGGTGCTGGAGGACTTCGATGAGCAGCTGGTCCTTCGAGCCGAAGTGATGCAGGATCCCCGCGTGGGTCATACCCACCTGGTCGGCGATCTCCTGGAGCGTACCCCCCGCGAACCCTTTGCTGCCGAAGATCTCGACCGCCGCGTCCAGGATGTCGCGCCTGCGGGCGAGTGTCTCGGGCCGCGAACGCGGCTGCCGACGCTGTGCCGTCATCGGTCGGCGCCCCCTTCTTCGTCGGCGGATCGGATGGGTCTTCGCCGCGCCTGTGAGTCTACGCACGACCTGCCCGCACGCACCGGATCACCTTACTTGCGAAGTTACTTACTTGATTGTAAGTTGATCCGGCAATCACCCTGACGCCGTCGTCATCCCCTGGGAGACACGATGTCGTGCACATATCTAGGAGAAGCAATGAGGCTCAGAACATCCCTCGCCGCCGTCGGTGTCGCCGCGGCGCTGGTGCTCACCGGCTGCGCGGGCGGCGGCGGCAGCGACGCCGACTCCGCAGGAGCGGCGCTCACCATCGCGAAGCCCGACGGTGCGATCACCACGGAGTCGAACAACCCTTACCTGGGCGACTCTTCGGCCTCGAAGTACGGCTACGGCAAGGTCATCTTCGAGTCGCTCGCCCTCGTGAACCCGACCGGCGACCTGGGGACCACACCCTGGCTCGCGGAGTCCGTGGAGTGGAACGACGACTACACGCAACTCACCGCCGTCGCGCGCAGCGGCGTGAAGTGGAGCGACGGCGAGGACTTCACGGCAGACGACATCGCCTTCTCGTACAACCAGGTGCTCGACGGCAAGCTCAACGACACCAACGCGCTCGACCTCAAGAGCGTCACGGTCGACGGCGACACCGTCACCATCGACTTCAACAGCTCGAAGTACACGCAGCAGGCGCGCGTGCTCCACTTCCAGATCGTGCCCGAGCACATCTGGAAGGACATCAAGGACCCGAACACCGACCCCGTCACCGGTGAGGGCCAGGCTGTCGGCACCGGCCCGTACGTGCTCGACTCGTGGACGACCGAGTCGGTCACCCTCGCCGCGAACCCCGACTACTGGGGCGGCGAGCTGGCCGTGCCAGAGCTTCACTACGTCTCGTATGGCGACAACGCGGCCCTGACGACCGCCCTCGCGACCGGCGAGGCAGACTGGGCTCAGGCATTCATCCCGCAGATCGAGGACAGCTACCTGTCGGCCGATCCCGACAACAAGTTCCTCGCGTCTCCCACCGCGGGCGCGGGCACGCTGTTCATGAACCTGCAGACCAAGCCGTTCAACGACCCGGCCCTCCGTCAGGCGCTGGCGTGGACGATCGACCGCCAGGCTTACGTCGACATCGCACGCGAGGGCGCGAGCGAGGCGATCTGGAGCGTGACAGGTCTCGGCACTCTCCTCGAAGACGAGATCGTGCCCGAGTACGCCGGCCAGAACTACGAGGTCGACATCGACAAGGCTCGCCAGATCCTGACCGACGCCGGCTACACGTGGGACGGCGAGACCCTCGTCGACCCCGACGGCGAGGACGTCACGTTCTCGATCTCGGTGCCCGCGGGCTGGAGCGACTGGAACACCGAGCAGGCGCTCCTCGCCGAGGAGCTCAAGGAGGGCCTCGGCATCGAGGTCAAGGTCGACCAGCCGGACTGGGGCGGCTGGGATGCCGCGCGCCAGGAGGGCACGTTCCAGGCGATCATCCACTGGCTCGAAGACACCGGCAACGCGTACGGCCTGTACACGTCGGCGATGGATCCGAAGTGGATCGTCGACGGCAAGGCGGCCTTCAACTTCGGACGCTTCGACGACCCCGAGGTCACCGCGGCGCTGAACACCTACGCGAACGCGTCGTCCGACGCCGACCGTGACGCCGCCATCGCGGTGATCGAGAAGGCGTTCGTCGAGAACGTTCCCGTCATCCCGCTGGGTGCGCACCCGCTGCTGGGCGAGTTCAACACCCGCAACTACGTCGGATGGCCGTCTGCGGACGACCAGTACGCCTCGGCGGACCCGACGCAGCCGGCGATCGTGCAGATCCTGACCAAGCTGCAGCCCGCCGAATGACACACCGCGGCGGGGCGGATGCGCACGCATCCGCCCCGCCCGCACGTCACCCACACGAAAGCGAGCCAGCACCGATGAGAGATTCGCTGCTCTCCGTCCACGACTTCTCGATCGTCTACGACGTCGATCCCCCCGTGAAGGCGGTCAAGAACGTCACCCTCGAACTTCAGCGCGGCGAGATCCTCGGACTCGCCGGCGAGAGCGGGTGCGGCAAGACCACGCTCGCCTACGGCATCCAGCGCCTCCTCAAGCCCCCGGCGGTCATCACGAGCGGGTCCGTCGTCTTCCACGACGCGAACGGCGAGGACGTCGACATCAACGGCCTCGAGGCCGAGGAGATGCGCCGCTTCCGTTGGGACAAGATCTCGATGGTCTTCCAGGGCGCGATGAACTCGCTGAATCCTGTCGCCACGATCGGTTCCCAGCTGGAGGACGTCTTCGAGGTGCATCGCCCGGACCTCTCGCGCGCGCAGCGGCGTTCCGAGGTCGTCGAGCTCCTCGAGATCGTCAAGGTCGGCGCGCAGCGCTACCGCTCGTACCCGCACGAGCTGTCGGGCGGCATGCGCCAGCGCGTCATGATCGCCATGGCCCTCGCGCTGCGCCCACAGCTGATGGTGATGGACGAGCCCACGACGGCACTCGACGTGCTCGTGCAGCGCGAGATCCTGCGTCAGATCTCCCACCTGCGCCACGAGTTCGGCTTCTCGGTCATCTTCATCACCCACGACCTGCCTCTGCTGCTCGAGATCAGCGACCGCATCGCGATCATGCGGGAGGGCGAGATCGTCGAGCTCGACACCGCCGAGCGGGTCTGGACCGATCCGCAGGACGAGTACACCCGGACGCTCTTGGCCTCGTTCCCCAGACTCACCGGAGAGAGAGGGGTGGTCCTGCGATGACCGTCCTCGAATTCGACGCCGTCACCAAGGTGTACTCCGTGCGCGGTGCCGGCCAGATGAAGGCCCTCGACGACGTGAGCTTCACGCTCCGCTCCGGCCAGACCATCGGCCTCGTCGGCCAGTCCGGCAGCGGCAAGTCGACCATCGCCAAGATCCTCACCCAGCTCGAGTCGCCCACCAGCGGCGAGGTGCGCCTCGACGGAGCGCCGATCCCCCGTCGCGGCAAGGGCCTTCGCGCCTACCGTCAGCAGCTGCGCATGGTCTTCCAGGATCCGTTCGCGTCGCTGAACCCGTACCACACCATCCGGTACGCCATCCAGCGGCCGCTCGAGCTCGACAAGGTCGTGCCGAAGGACCAGCTGGACGACGAGGTCCGTCGTCTCCTCGGCCGCGTCCGGCTCGATGCCGACGCCGTCATCGACCGCCGGCCGCACGAGCTGTCCGGCGGCCAGCGTCAGCGCGTCGCGATCGCGCGCGCCCTGGCATCGCGCCCGAAGCTGCTCGTGGCCGACGAGCCGGTCTCGATGCTCGACGTGTCGATCCGCCTCGGGGTCCTGAACCTGCTCGCCGACCTGCAGCGTGAACACGGTCTGGGCGTGCTCTACATCACGCACGACCTCGCCACGGCTCGCCATTTCAGCGACGAGATCCTCGTGCTCAACCAGGGACGGGTCGTCGAGCGGGGTCCCGCCGACGACGTGATCCTCAACCCTCAGAACCCCTATACCCAAGAGCTGCGCGCGGCGTCCCCCGATCCCGACACGTATTTCGCGCACGCAGCCGGCATCCTCGGAGGTGAGAAGTGAGCGCCATCGCCCCCCAGCTCCCGGCCCCGGACTTCGACGCGATCGAGGCGGGAACGAGCGCGACCGGCGCCGTCAAGGGCCGCGCGCGCATCCCCTGGCGGTTCCTCGGCAACCGCGCCCTGTTCTATCTGTTCACGCTCTGGGCGGCGATCACGATCAACTTCTTCCTGCCGCGCCTGATGAAGGGCGACGCGGTGACCGCGTACCTCGCCCGCAACCGCAACGTCACGCCCGAGGCGGCGGACGCCCTTCGCGCCCTGCTCGGACTCGACACCGACGCCTCCCTCTGGCAGCAATACGTCGACTACTGGGCACACCTCTTGCGCGGTGACCTCGGCATCTCCCTGCTGCACGGCATGCGACCGGTGACCGAGGTGGTCGGCCAGTCCCTGATCTGGACCGTCGCCCTCGTCGGCTTCGCGACGCTCATCGCGTTCGCGGTCGGCACCATCGGCGGCGCGATCGTCGGCTGGCGCCGCGGCAGCCGGCTCGACGTCCTGATCCCGATCACCACCTTCTTCAGCACCATCCCCTACTTCTGGCTGGGTCTGCTGGCGATCTCGATCTTCTCGGTCGCGCTCGGATGGTTCCCCATCGGCAAGGCGTACGGCGTCGGCGTGGCGCCGGAGTGGTCGTGGGAGTTCGTCGGCGACGTAATCCACCACGGCTTCCTTCCTGCGGCGACGATCGTCATCGCCTCGCTCGGCGGCTGGATGCTGGGCATGCGCAACATGATGCTCACGGTGCTCGACGAGGACTACGTCACCGTCGCGCAGGCCAAGGGCATGCCGAACGACCGGGTGCTCTGGCGCTACGCCGCGCGCAACGCCGTTCTCCCGCAGATCCAGAGCTTCGCGCTGGCCCTCGGCTTCATCGTCGGCGGCACGATCGTGATGGAGGTGGTGTTCAGCTATCCCGGTGTCGGCAAGCTGCTGCTCGATGCCACCAACGCCAAGGACTACGCCCTCATGCAGGGGGTGTTCCTCGTGATCACGATCTCCGTGCTCCTGGCGAACCTCCTCGCGGACGTCGCCTATGCGTTCCTCGACCCGCGCACGCGCCAGACGGAGGCCTGAGCATGAACACGATCGGAGACGCCACGACGGCGCAGCGCCCGGCGAACACGCCCGCCACGGCCGCCGTGCGCAGCCCCGCCCCCGCCGGCAAGCGAGTCAAGAGGCCCGGCTTCTGGTCGAAGCTGGGCGCCGCGTTCGCGATGTTCCGCAACAGGAAGTCCATCACGGGCCTGTCGATCCTCGGATTCTTCGTGCTCGTCGCGATCTTCGCCGACGTGCTGGCCCCCTACTCCCCCACCAAGGTCGACAACACGGCGCGCTTCCAGCCGCCGTCCGCGGAGCACTGGCTCGGCACGACGCACATCGGCGAGGACGTGCTGAGCCAGGTGATCCACGGCACGCGCGGCGTCATCGTGGTGGGTTTCCTCGCGGCGATCATCGCCACCGTCATCGCGATCATCGTCGGCGTCCTGTCGGGCTACCTTCGCGGGTGGCGCGGCGAGGGCCTGTCTGCTCTCACCAACGTCTTCCTCGTGATCCCCGGCATCCCGCTGATCATCATCGTCGCGTCGATGTTCGAGGATCCGCCCCTCATCCTCATCGCGGGAGTGCTCGGCCTCATCGGCTGGGCGTGGGGCGCGCGCGTGCTGCGCGCCCAGACCATGTCGCTGCGCAGCCGGGACTTCGTGCAGGCCGCCAGGGCCAACGGCGAACCGCTGCGGCGGATCATCACGGTGGAGATGCTCCCGAACCTCATGGCGCTCATCGCGGCCAGCTTCGTGGGCACCGTCACGGCCGCGATCATCGGCCTCACGACCTTGTCGTACATCGGCATCATTCCGGTGACGACCTACAACTGGGGCACCATCCTCAACTGGGCGAGCGCGCAAGGCGCTTTCCGTCAGGGACAGTGGTGGTGGTTCCTGCCCCCAGGCCTGTGCATCGCCGCGATCGGCGTCGCGCTCTCACTGATCAACTTCGGCATCGACGAGTACGTCAACCCGCGCCTGCGGTCCGCCGGGGAGCGCGCCCGGGCCATGAAGAAGAAGGGCATGAACGTGAACGACACCGTGACCGTCGTGCGCACCGACGTGAAGACCCAGGAGAACGCGTGACCACCGCGACCATTCCGAACTACCTCGACATCTCGCTGCCGGTCGCCGATCGCATCGCCGATCTCCTCGGCCGTATGACGGTCGAGGAGAAGATCGGCCAGATGCTGCAGCTCGATGCGCGCGACGACCTCGAGGACCAGGTCGTGCGGATGCACGCCGGCTCGATCCTGCACGCGTCGCCCGAGAAGGTGCTCCGCGCCCGCGAGCTGACCCTGCAGACCCGGCTGAAGATCCCGCTGCTCGTCGGCGAGGACTGCATCCACGGCCACTCCTTCTGGGAGGGCGCCACGATCTACCCGACCCAGCTGGGCATGGCCGCGACGTGGGATGCCGGGCTGGCCGAGCGCGTCGCGCGTGCCACGGCCGTCGAGGTCTCGGCCACCGGCATCCACTGGACCTTCTCGCCGGTGCTGTGCATCACGCGAGACCTCCGCTGGGGCCGCGTCGACGAGACGTTCGGCGAGGACCCGTTCCTCATCGGCGAGCTCGCCTCGGCGATGGTGCGCGGTTACCAGGGGGGCGGCCTCGACGACCCCACCGCGATCCTCGCCACGGCGAAGCACTTCGCCGGGTACTCCGAGACGCAGGGCGGCCGCGATGCGAGCGAGGCCGACCTCTCGCGCCGAAAGCTGCGCTCGTGGTTCCTCCCTCCGTTCGAGCGGGTGGCGAAGGAGGGATGCCGCACGTTCATGCTCGGCTACCAGACCACCGACGGCGTGCCGATCACGGTCAACGACTGGCTGTTGAACGACGTGCTGCGCGGCGAGTGGGGGTACACCGGCACCCTCATCACCGACTGGGACAACGTCGGACGCATGGTGTGGGAGCAGAAGGTGCAGCCCGACTACGCCCACGCCGCCGCGGCCGCCGTGCTGGCGGGCAACGACATGATCATGACGACGCCCGGGTTCTTCCAGGGCGCCCAGGACGCGCTCGCGCAGGGACTCCTGACCGAGGAGGCGCTCGACCGCGCCGTCGCGCGCATCCTGCTGCTGAAGTTCGAGTTCGGCCTCTTCGAGGACCCGCGCCTGCCCGACCGCGAGCGCATCGCCACCGCGGTCGGCTCCGCCGGCCACACGGCGCTCAACCTCGAGGTCGCGCGTCGCTCATTGGTGCTGCTCGCCAACGACGGCACGCTGCCGCTCGCCGGCGGGCTCACCGCCGACGAGTCCGGGAGGGCGGTGGCCGCAGCATCCGGTTCCCGCCGTATCGCGGTGGTCGGCCCGCTCGCCGACGACGCGCAGACGCAGCTGGGCGACTGGGCCGGCTCGTCGGGACAGGTCGACTGGATCCCTGACGGCCACCCGCGCGAGATGATCTCGACGGTGCTCGATGGGCTGCGTGCACACGCCCCTGCGGACTGGGAGATCACCCATGCCCGCGGCGCCGACATCCTCGCGCTCGAGGAGGACCCGGAGGGTGCGTTCTTCCCCGACGGTCAGCCCCGGCCCCAGGTGGTCCTGCCGA
Source organism: Microbacterium trichothecenolyticum (assembly GCF_000956465.1). Lineage (GTDB taxonomy): Bacteria > Actinomycetota > Actinomycetes > Actinomycetales > Microbacteriaceae > Microbacterium > Microbacterium trichothecenolyticum. The sequence goes on along the minus strand of NZ_JYJA01000032.1, from coordinate 115,080 downwards.
GCGCACCCGATGCGGACCTCATCGCCGAAGCGGTGGCCGCCGCCGAGGGCGCGGACTGTGTCGTCGCCGTCGTCGGCGACCGCATCGAGCTCGTGGGCGAGGGCCGCTCGACGGCGACGCTCGAGCTCGTCGGCGGGCAGCTCGCACTGCTCGAGGCCCTGGCGGCGACCGGCACTCCCCTCGTGGTGGTGCTGCTGGCTTCGAAGCCGCACGTGCTGCCGAGGACCGTGACGGATGCTGCCGCCCTGCTGTGGGCGGCGAACCCCGGCATGCGCGGCGGCCAGGCGGTGGCCGAGCTGCTGCTCGGACTCATCGAGCCGAGCGGTCGCCTGCCGATCTCGTTCGCACGCCACGCGGGCCAGCTGCCGATCTACTACAACCAGATCCGCGGCCAGCACGGCGACCGCTACGCCGACCTCACGCAGAGCCCTGCCTTCGCGTTCGGCGAGGGCCTGTCGTACACGACGGTCGAGTACTCCGCTCTGCGCGTCGTCGAGGCCGACCTGCGCCGCGAAGACACGGTGCGCGCGCTCGTCGACCTGCACAACACGGGTGACCGACCCGCGCACGAGATCGTGCAGGTGTACGTGCGCGACAGCGTGACCTCGGTCAGCTGGGCCGACAAGGAGCTCAAGGCCTACCGCCACGTCGAGCTGCAGCCCGGCGAGACGGTGACGGTCGAGCTGTCGCTTCCCGTCGCGGAGTGCACGATCGTGGATGCCGCGGGCCGCCGCCTCGTCGAAGCCGGCGAGTTCGAGCTCCTGGTGGGGCCCTCGTCTGGCGACGACGTGCTGCTCAGTGCCCGCTTCCACGTCGCCGACGCGGCTGCGCCGTCAGCGGCCGCCGCCGCGAACGTGGTCGAGCGGCGCTGAGGGAAACGCGAAGGGGTGGATTCCCCCGCGCTGCGGGCGGCGGGAATCCACCCCTTCGTCGTGCCTGGACGCGGTCAGGAGCCTTCGGGGTCGAAGCGCCCGTCGTCCTCGTCTGAATCGTCCTCGTCGGAGTCGTCGTCCTCGTCTGAATCGTCCTCGTCGGAGTCGTCGAAGCCGTCCTCGTCGAAGTCGTCCTCGTCGTCGTCCGAGTCATCTTCGTCGAAGTCGTCCTCGTCACCCGACTCGTCCTCGTCGAAGTCGTCCTCGTCGTCGTCCGAGTCATCGTCGTGCTCGTCCTCGGCCGAGGCATCGGCGAGCTCGTCGATGTCGACGCCGTCGACGTCGCCGGCGTGGAGGATGGGCGAGCCGTCCTCGTCGAAGTCGGACGCGTCGAGGTCGTCGACGTCTTCGAGCTCCTCGTGATCGTCGTCCTCTTGGTCGTCGTCCGCATGCGCGGCCTCCGCGAGAGCGGCCTGGGCTGCGTGGTAGTCGGCGAGGCGCACGGCCCAGGGCACCCAGTCCGGAGCGAGCAGCGCCCCGTCGCCGGGGAGCAGCTCGACCTCGAGCACGGTGGGCTCGGCGTCGTCGACGCGTGCGAGGCTGACGGTCCAGAACCAGCCGGGGTAGCCCGCGAGGCGATTCGCGAAGCGCAGCGAGACGACCCCGTCGGCCTCGACGCGGTAGCCCGCGGGGTCGCCGATCGTGGCCTCGGGCGTGATCTCGCGGAGCGCGGCGAGCGCCAGGTCGTGCGCAACCAGCAGCTGCGGGTCGGGGTCGACGGGCACGACGACCTCGACCACCTCGACGACGTCGACGACGTCGACGACCTCAGCGGTCTCCGAAGATTCCCCGGCGCCGTCGGCCGGCGCACCGTGGGTCGCTTCGACCTCGACCTCGGTCGCTTCGATCTCGACCTCGGCCGCGCCGACCTCGACCTCGGCCACGTCGACCTCGACGGATTCGACCTCGACCTCGTCGGCCGGTGCCTGGTCCGCGGCGGCGGGTGCGGCATCCGTCACCATGTCGCCCGAGGCCTGGGGGGCGTCGACGACAAGGTCGCTCGGGTCAGGCGTCGAGTTCATCGGCGACCTTGCGCAGGACCGCGGCGACCTTCTTGGCGTGCGCGCCGCTCGGGTAGCGACCGTGGCGGAGGTCTCCGCCGATGCCGTCGAGGAGCTTCACGAGGTCCTCGATGATGATCGCCATGTCGTCGGCGGGCTTGCGGGAGCGCTTGGCGAGGCTCACCGGAGCCTCGAGGACGCGCACCGAAAGGGCCTGCGGACCGCGCTTGCCGTCAGCGATCCCGTACTCGAGGCGGGTTCCCGCCTTGGGTGCGGGCGTGCCGGGCGGAAGGGCAGAGGCGTGCAGGAAGACGTCTTGACCATCTTCGGAGGAGATGAAGCCGAACCCCTTCTCCTCGTCGTAGAACCTGACCTTGCCGGTGGGCATCGAAACCTCGCTGGATCGGCGCCCGCGATGCGTCGCGGGCGATACAGAGCATGACAAAAGCGGGATCGTACAACCCCGCCTCCCAGCCTAACGGCACGGCGTCCGCCCGCGACCCCACGGTGAGGCATGCGTCCTGCGCGATCTCAGACGCGCGCCTTCGGACCGCGGCGCGGACGTCAGCGAGTAGGCTGGTGCGGATGAGCACGAACCCCTCCGGCGACGTCCCCGTCCGCCGCATCGACCGCGTCCTGGCCTTCATGTCGCTGGGCCTGCTCGTGCTCTCGATCGTGAGCTTCTTCGCGATCATGATCGCGTCGGCCTCCGGGGCCGACATGAGTACAGGCATCTGGCCGATGGTCGGCGTGCTGGTGTACATCGCCCCCATCGTCGCGTTCGCGCTGCTGCTCGCAGTCCTCATCATGAGCTTCGTGCGGAGGGCCCGGGCGAACAGAGGGGGCTGACCCGGTTGGTCTCCGACGCGCGCGCTCTCGCGACGCGGCTCGCCGAGCTCGGCGACGCCGCGCTCGCCACGACGCTCGCAGCGCGCGGAGTCTCGCCGCAGGCGGCGTGGCACGACTTCTTCGACGCCGCGGAGGGCCTGCTCGACCCCGCGTCCGTCGACCGGGCGCTGACGCGCCTCGACCGTCGGGACCTCCTCGCCCTCGATCGGGGCGACGCGGGCGTCGACGGCGAGCCTGCCCTCCTCGCCCTCACCGACGCCGAAGGCTCTCCCTACGCCCCTGTCTCGGAACGAGTTGCGGCTGCAGCCGCCACGGCGCCGCATGCCTTCGCCGAATCGCCGCCGCCGGTCGCACCGGGTCCCGCCGACGCGCGCGTCGCGGCCGCCGCCGCGGAGCGGGCGTTCACCACCGCGGGCTCGCTCGCCGACGTGCTCCTCCTGTGCTCCCACACGCCGCTCGTGCGTACCGGCGCGGGACCGGTGAGTGCCGTGGACCGTCGCCGGCTGCTGGATGCCGGCGCCCTCGAGTTCGCCGACGACCTCGAAGATCTGCTCGCCTCGGCAGCGGGTGCCGGCCTCGCGACCGCGCACGAACGCGAATGGAGCGTCACCGAAGCCGGCGAACGCTGGCTGAAGGCGCCGACGGCGGAGCGGTGGGAGGCGATCGCCGAGGGCTTCCGCGCGAGTCTTCCTCGTGGGCTCCGCACGCCGTCGCACGGCTTCCTCCCGCCGGACGCATGGCCCGGCACGTACCCTCTCGACCCCGAGTGGCCCGCCCGGGCGGAGCGGCTGCACCGCATCGGTGTGCGCTGGGGGCTGTTCACCGCCGACCGATCCCCGGCCGAGTTCCCCTGGACCGCTGCCCTGCGCGCGGGAGGGCGAGCGGATGCCGCCACCATGGCGCCGTACCTCCCCACCGAGATCGACCGGGTCTACCTGCAGGCGGACCTCACCGCGATCGCGCCCGGTCCTCTCGCACCCGCCCTCGATCTGCGCCTGCGATCGATCGCACTGCGGGAGTCACGCGCTCAGGCGTCGACGTACCGCTTCACGGCCGAGTCGATCGGCGTCGGAATGACCGAGGGCGAGACGGCCGAGTCGATGCGCGACTTCCTGGCGGGCTTGTCGCTCACCGGCATACCTCAGCCGCTGGCCTACCTCATCGAGAGCACGGCCACCCGCCATGGCCTGGTGCGTGTGCGCGCCGACGAGGCTACCGGCCGCACCCGCGTCGAGAGCCCTGATGAGGGTCTGCTCGACGCGATCACCGTCGACCAGGCGCTGCGGCCGCTGGGGCTGCTCGTGCTCGAAGGCGACGACGCGCTCTCGTCCCGCGTGGCTCGCGACGCGGTCTACTGGACCCTCGTCGACGCCCGCTACCCCGTCATCGCCCTCGACGCCCGCGGGCTTCCCGAGTCGATCCACCGGCGCACCACCGCGACCGCATCAGAGCCGGCTGCGACCCCGCAGGAGACGTACGCGCGCCTCATCGCCACGCTCCGCGGCGGCCACGGCACCCAGGGCGAGGCCGGCTGGCTCGAACGCGAGCTGGAGCAGGCGGTGCGCGCCCGCGCGGAGATCGTGGTGGTCGTGCGCATGCCGGACGGCTCGGAGCGCTCGTTCACGCTCGAGGCGGCGGGCCTCGGCGGTGGGCGCCTGCGCGGACGCGACCGCGCCGCCGACATCGAGCGCACACTGCCCGTGTCGAGCATCGTGAGCGTCCACGCGGCCTGAGCCCGCAGCATCCGACACCCCTCCACCCCGGTAGACTGGTCCGTTATGGCTGACGGCCCCCTCATCGTCCAGAGCGACCGCACCGTTCTCCTCGAGGTCGCGCACCCCGATGCCGAGAGCGCGCGGCACGAACTCGCGATCTTCGCCGAGCTCGAGCGCGCCCCCGAGCACATCCACACGTACCGCGTCACGCGGCTCGGGCTGTGGAACGCACGCGCCGCCGGGCACGACGCCGAAGACATGCTGGCGACCCTCGACCGCTGGTCGCGCTTCCCCGTGCCCCCGTCGGTATCGATCGACATCGCCGATACGGTGGGCCGCTACGGCCGCCTCGTCATCGAGCGCAACGAGGACGGCGAGCTGATCCTCAGATCCACGGATGCCGCGGTCCTCGCCGAGGTGTCGAAGAACAAGCGCATCCAGCCGCTGCTGATCGGGCACCCCTCGTCCGACTCGTTCGTCATCGACGCGTGGGCGCGCGGCCAGATCAAGCAGGAGCTGCTGAAGATCGGCTGGCCCGCCGAGGACCTCGCGGGCTACACGCCCGGGACACCGCACCCGATCGACCTCGCGGAGGACGGCTGGCACCTGCGGCCGTACCAGCGGCAGGCCGTCGACATCTTCACGCAGGGCGGGTCCGGCGTCGTCGTGCTCCCCTGTGGCGCAGGCAAGACGCTCGTCGGCGCGGCCGCCATGGCCGACACCAAGACCACGACGCTGATCCTCGTGACCAACACCGTCAGCGCCCGCCAGTGGCGCGACGAGCTTCTCAAGCGCACCTCGCTCACGCCCGAGGAGATCGGCGAGTACTCCGGCCAGACCAAGGAGATCAAGCCGGTCACGATCGCCACCTACCAGATCCTCACCGCGAAGCGGAAGGGACAGTACGCCCACCTCGCTCTGCTCGACGCCCTCGACTGGGGTCTCATCGTCTACGACGAGGTCCACCTCCTCCCCGCGCCCGTCTTCAAGTTGACGGCCGACCTGCAGGCGCGACGCCGCCTCGGCCTCACCGCCACCCTCGTGCGCGAGGACGGCCGCGAGGGAGACGTCTTCAGCCTCATCGGCCCGAAGAGGTTCGACGCCCCGTGGAAGGAGATCGAGGCGCAGGGCTTCATCTCCCCGGCCGTCTGCTACGAGGTGCGGGTGGACCTGCCGGCCGGCGACCGCCTCGAGTACGCGGCGGCGGCCGACGACGAGCGCTACCGCCTCGCCGCGACGGCGCCCGCGAAGATCGGGGTCGTGCGCGACCTGGTCGCGCGGCACGAGGGCGAACGCATCCTGATCATCGGCCAGTACCTGGACCAGATCGACGTCCTCGCCGAAGCGCTCAACGCTCCGAAGATCACCGGGCAGACCCCGATCGACGAGCGCGAAGAGCTGTACCAGGCGTTCCGCGTCGGCGAGATCTCCGTGCTCGTGGTGTCGAAGGTCGCGAACTTCTCGATCGATCTGCCCGAGGCATCCGTCGCCATCCAGGTCTCCGGTTCGTTCGGCTCGCGTCAGGAGGAGGCCCAGCGCCTCGGACGCCTGCTGCGGCCGAAGCAGTCGAACCACACCGCGAGCTTCTACACGCTCATCGCACGCGACACCGTCGACCAGGACTTCGCGCAGAACCGCCAGCGCTTCCTCGCCGAGCAGGGCTACGCGTACACGATCCTCGACGCGCACTCGCTCGCGGCCTGACCGCTGAGAGAGCGGTGGCCCGGCGCCTGTCGCGCCGGGCCACCGCTGTCCCGCGGCTTATTGCAGGGTGATGCGGTTGAGCGCGCCCGGCGCGTAGGGGCTGTGCGCGGTCAGGTACGCGGCGAACGCGTCGATGTCGAGCCCGCCGTAGTAGACGTTCTGCGCCTGCAGGAACGTCGGGAACCCATCCCCGCCGCCGGCGAGGAAGTTGTTCGTGACCACGCGGTATACCGTCGTGTCGGCCAGCGGCTGCCCGTTGAGCGTGACCGCCCCGAGCGTTGTGCCCGAGTAGGAGTACGCGAAGCCCGCGCTCACCTGCAGGATCTTCTTCGCGCTCGCATTGGCTCCACTCCACTGCTGGTTCAGCAGCTGCTTGATCTGCGCACCGGTGAGGTCGAGCGAGACCAGGTAGTTGTTGAACGGCTGGACCGTGAACGCCTCCTCGAACGTGACCGCCCCCGGCGCCTCGCCCCACGACGACGCGCTGTACGTCAGATCGGCACGGATGCCGCCGGGATTCATCAGGGCGATGACCGGCGGTGCGTACGGACCGACGACGCTGGGATCGGCGAGCTGCGCATCGGCGATGAGGTCGCCCAGCGCCGTTTCGCCGCCCGGGTTGGCCGCGCGGTTGATGTCGGACGAGATCTGGCCGATCACCTTGCTCGCGATCGGGGCCACCAGCGTCTTGTACTTCGCGATGAGCTCGGTCTCTGCCTTGTCTTTCGCCACATCACGGGTCACGAGCACGTTTGCGCTCTTCACCGAGGTACGAATGATGTCGTCGGCCTTCTTGTCGTACGTGAGCGTGGTGTCGGTGTAGAGGCGTCCGAACGACGAGGCGGACGTCACCATGCGGTCCTGTCCGGCGGGATCCTTGATGCTGCACACGTACGGCTGGTGGGTGTGCCCCGAGATGATCATGTCGATCGCCGGGTCGAGACCCTGGGCGATCGGGATGATCGGGCTCGTAGGATCGAGCTGTGCGCCATTGGCGCACGCCGCATCATAGGACGGGTTCACCTGGTACGGGTTGTTGTTCTGGTCGTACCAGGTCTGCTGTCCGGGCACGCCGCCCTGGTGGATGAGCACGACGATCGCGTTGACGCCCTTCGCCTTGAGCTCGGGCACCAGTGCGTTCGCAGTGGCAACCTCGTCCTTGAACTCGAGACCCGCGATGCCCGACGCGGTGACGATGTCGGGGGTGTCCTTGAGGGTCATTCCGATGAAGGCGATCTTGGCGCTCTTCATCTTCTTGATCGTGTACGCCGGGAGGATCGTCTCGTTCGTCCCCGCCTTCACGACGTTGGCGGCCAGGTAGTCGAAGTCGGCGCCGCGGAACTTGCGGTCCGGGCAGGAGTTCTGGTTGTTCGCGCCGTCGCCGTCGTCGATGCAGCCGCCGTTCGCCATGCGCTGCAGCTCGACGTAGCCCTCGTCGAACTCGTGGTTTCCGACCGCGGACACGTCGAGCTTCAGTGCGTTGAGAGCCTCGATGGTCGGCTCGTCGTGAAATGCGCCCGACAGCAGGGGCGATGCGCCGATGAGGTCACCGGCCGCGACCGTGAGCGACCAATGGTTGGACTCCCGCGCCTGCGCGAGATGGGTCGCGAGGTACTCGACCCCGCCGACTCCGGCAGGCGTGAGCGTGTCCGTCGTAACGTCTGTCGGCCGGGTCGCCCCGGGGGCGAGCAAGTGATCGATGACGAGGCGACCGCTGGATCCGGCGGGCGGTTCGAGGTTGCCGTGGAAGTCGTTGAACGACAGCAGCTGGATGTCGAACTGCTGGCCTGGCGGCGTCTTCTTGTCATCAGACACGGCGGTAGCCGCCGATCCCGGACCGACCAGGGCGAGCGCGACCGCGGTGGCGGCGATGACCGCGCCTCCCGCAAGCCGGGCCGTCGATGTCTTGCGCATGTGCACAGAACCCTCCCGTTTTCTGGCGGGCGGCTGTGCCCGCCGAGATGCACGCGTCCTCGTGGGCGCGATCACGAGAAACCTAATACACGGCGCGCGCACACGACAGAGCAAACCCGGATGTCGGACCGGGCGGGTAGACCTGTCTCATGCCAGAGCACAACAGCGTGTGGTCGCACCACCCGGGTCAGGCAGCCACGCACTAGCGGCCGGATGCTGCGGAGCAGGTTGGCAGCTCAGTCGAGAAGGAAGCCGGCCACCCGTCGAGTGACCTCGTCAGGATTGTCATCGACGAGGAAGTGCGCTCCGCCGGGAACGAACTCGACCGTGGTGTGCGGCGCGTCCTCGGGCCTCACCGCCATGGCGTCCTTGGGCAGCAGCGCGTCGTCGGCGCCGAAGAGCACCAGCGTCGGGGTGTTCAGGACCCGCCCGCGATAGCCGCCGCGCATGATCTTCATGAACGCGGGGAGGATCAGTCCACGGTAGAGCTTCGAGGCCGCTCGGGCCCGAGCGGGATCTCGCAGCGCCGCGACGTACGCCTCCACATCCGCCGAGTCCATCGGCCGCCGCTCGAACCCGCGGAGCAGCCAACGGGCGAGCCTCTGCCTTCCGCGCGACAGCAGTCGCGGTCCGAGCACCGGCGTCGCGATCGCCCACTGGAACCACAGGTGCGGCATCGCCTTCCCCATGCCCGCCAGCAGCGCGGGGGTCATGTCGAAATACGGGGCCGGCACGGCGATGGCAACGTATCTGCGAACCCGATCGGGGTGCCCGAGACAGAGGTCGAAGCCGACGAGCGCTCCCCAGTCGTGCCCGACGAGGTCCACGCGTTCGATGCCGAGCTCATCGAGCAGCGCGATCACGTCGTGCAGGACTGTCCGCGCGTCGTAGCCCGACGGCGGGGCTTCCGTCTCCCCCGCCCCGCGCAGGTCCGGCGCGATCAGGCGCGCCCGATCCGCCAGGCCCGCCATCACCGGCGCCCACTCCCGCGAACTCTGAGGGAAACCGTGCAGGAGCAGCACCGGTTCACCGGCGCCGATCTCGGTCACATGCATCCGCAGTCCGTTGGCGGTGACCATCCGCGAACGGAGACCCGTGACATCGGTCATGACCCCGAGGATACTACGTTCATAGTAGATTGTCACCGCTCTCACAGTGGTCTGGTCGCATAGGCTCGACTGGATGACCACCACCCGTGAACGCGCCCTGGACGCCGCCGTCGAACTCGTCGGCACCCAGGGGATCCGCGCGCTCACCCATGCGCGCGTCGATGCGCACGCGGGGTTGCCGCGCGGTTCGACGTCGAACCACTTCCGGACCCGCGCCGCGCTGCTGTCCGGTGTCGCGGAGTGGATCGCGCAGCGCGAGGCCGGCGATCTCACCGCGGTGCTCGCTCAGCCGTTCGACGACCTCGAAGGCTTTATCGACATCTTCAGCGCGGGCATAGAACTTCTCACCGGACCGCACGCGGTGCGCACCCGGGCACGCTACGCACTGTTCCTCGAGGCGGCATCCGACCCCGTGCTCTTCGCACCCCTTCGCGCTCAGCGCGAGGGCATCGCCGCGTGGACCCGCGGACTCCTGGTCGCGCTCGGAGCACCCCATCCGGATGCGGCGCTGCACGCATTCATGGCCTTCGGCGACGGCATCATCCTGCATCGACTCAGTGTCGACCCGACCGCGCCCGTGCGTCCGAGCGTCGCCGTCGCCGTTCGCGGTTGCCTCACGGCATGATCGAGGACGACGTGGTCGAGAGGGTCAGGGAGCGACGTAGCGGAGGAACGCGAACCCCTCGTCGTCGGTCACGACACTCCCGAGGGCGAACCGCCGGTCGGCCTCGGCCGCGCCCTGCACGATCCGGCCCGCCTCACCTCCGACGAACCGGGGCGCCAGCGTGACGCACACCTCATCGACGAGATCGGCCTCCAGCAGCGCTCCGAAGAGGTGCGGGCCACCCTCGCACAGCACCTGCGTCCAGCCGCGGCGCGCGAAGGCGGCCAGCATCGCCGCGAGATCGACGCCGGCTTCCCCGCATGCCACCACGGATGCCACCGACTCGAAGCGCCGGCCGTCCGCGGCGGCCGCGGCATCCGTCGTCACGATCACCGGGCGGCGCACCGCCTCGGCGAAGACCTTGTCGGCCGGATCGAGATGCAGGCCGCCGCTCACCACGGCGAGCGCTGGCTGGTCGGCGAGTCCGCGGGCGCGGCGCCACGCGACCTCGTCCTGATCGACCTGCAGTCCGCCATAGCCTTCGGCACGCACGGTGCCGGCACCGACCAGCACCACGTCGGCCATCGCGCGCAGCACCTGCATGAGCTCGCGGTCCGTGTCGCCACCGAGAGCGCCGCTGCGTCCTTCGAGCGTGACCGCTCCGTCGGCGCTCGAGACGAAGTTCATGCGCACGCGCGTGCCGTCGCGGCCGTGCAGCGCATAGGCGTCGAAGAGCTCGGAGCGCGTCGGCATCAGTCATTCCCCTCGGGTCGGGTGTTGTGCCGCTCGTAGGCGGGCCGGCGCCAGCCGAGGATCGCCTCCACCATGCGCATCGCGTCGACGGTCTCGCGCACGTTGTGGGCACGCACGATGCGTGCGCCGTTCAGCGCGCAGAACACGGCCGCGGCGAGGGAGCCGGGAAGGCGGTCGCCCTTCTCGCGGTCGAGCGCCTCGCCGACGAAGTCCTTGTTCGAAAGCGCCACCAGCAGCGGCGCGCCGAGCCCCGCGAGCTCGCCCAGGCGCCGGGTGAGCTCCAGGGTCTGCTGCGTGTTCTTGTTGAGGTCGTGGCCGGGGTCGAGCACGATCCGCGAATCGGGAATCCCACGCTCCCTCGCCAGGTCACGGCGCGCGACGAGGAACTCGGCGATGTCGCCGATCACGTCGTCGTAGTGCGGGAGCGGATGCTGCGTGCGCGGCGCCGCGAGACTGTGGGCGATGACCACCCCGGCGCCTCCCCGCGCGATCACCTCGGCCATCGCGGGATCGTGCAGGCCCGTCGTGTCGTTGATGATCGCGGCGCCCGCATCGATCGCCGCCCGCGCCACCTCGGGGTGGAACGTGTCCACGCTCACGCGGGCGACCGGCGCCAGCTCGCGCACGACGGGCAGGACGCGCGCGATCTCCTCGTCGATGGGAACCGGCGGGCCGGGCGCGAACTTCACGCCTCCCACGTCCACGATCTCGGCGCCGGCCTCCACGGCGGCGAAGCCGGCCGACACCGCGGCGTCGAGCGCGAACGTCGCCCCGCGGTCGTAGAACGAGTCCGGCGTGCGGTTCACGATCGCCATCACCGCGATGTGCCGCGAGAGGTCGAGCGCACCGCCCGGCAGGTCGAGCACCGGGGCGAGCAGGGCCGAGGCGGTGTCGGGCGCGAGTGTCACGGGATCAGGTCCTCCAGCGGCGCCTCGGGGTCACGCAGCCGGTCGGGGTCGATCCTCGCTCCGGAGCGGATGAGGGACTGCACCTTGTCGTTCACGTCCCACACGTTGACGTTCATGCCCGCGACGATACGACCGTCGTCGGTCCAGAAGGCGATGAACTCGCGCGCGTCGAGATCGCCGCGCACGACGATCTCGGCATCCGTCATCAGGGGCGCATACCCCGACAGCTCCATGCCGAGGTCGTACTGGTCCGTGTAGAAGTACGGGATGTCGTCGAAGGATGCCGGCTGCCCGAGCATCGACCGCGCCACGACCTTGCCGGCATTCAGCGCATTCGCCCAGTGCTCACTGCGCAGGTGCCGCTGCAGCACGGGGTGGAACGCGTTGGCGATGTCTCCCGCGGCGAACACGTCGGCCGCGCTCGTGCGCAGCGCCTCATCGGTCAGGACGCCGTTCAGGATGTCGAGCCCCGCCTCCTCGGCGAGCGCCGTGTTCGCAGACGCACCGACGCCGACGAGGACGAGGTCCGCGGCAAGCGTCTCGCCGTCGACGACGACCCCCTCGGCGCGCCCTTCGCCGACGATGCGGTCCACGCCGACCGACGTGCGGAGGTCGACGCCGTGCTCGAGGTGGAGCCCCCGGAACACCTCCCCCATCTCGGCGCCGAGCGCCATCGCGAGCGGCACCGCGTCACGCTCGAGGATCGCGACCTCGTTGCCGAAGCCGCGGGCCGTCGCGGCGACCTCCATGCCGATCCAGCCCGCGCCGATCACCACGAGCCGCTTGCCGCCTTCGCGAAGCTGCGCCGCGAGCTCGTCGGAGTCGTCCAGACGCCGCAGCGTCATGACTCCGGGCAGGTCGTGGCCGGGCAGCGGGACCATCCGCGGCGTCGCCCCCGTCGCGAGCAGCACCGCGTCGTACGTCAGTCTCTCGCCATCCTCGAGCTCCACTGCGTGCGCGGCGGGCTCGAGCGAGGTGGCCGCGACGCCGGTGATCAGCCGGATTCCGCGCTCGTCGTACCACTCGGCGGGGTGGAGGAGGACGGCATCCAGACCCTCGCTCCCCGCGAGATACCCCTTCGAGAGCGGGGGTCGCTGGTACGGCGGATGCGCCTCGGCGGCGACGACGGTGATGTCTCCGTCGAACCCCTCGTCTCGCAGCGCCTCTGCGGCCGTTCCGCCCGCGAGGCCTCCTCCGATGATCAGCATGTGGCTCATGACGACTCCTCTCGCCTGTGTCGGGACGTCAGACGGGGCGCGTCCCGACGAATCGTGCCTGCATCGCCGGATCGGCGGCGAGCACACCACGGAACGCCGTGGTCGTGGTGAGGGCGGCATCGGTGCGGACTCCGCGCGCCGACATGCACAGGTGCTCCGCCTCGACGACGACGCCGACCCCGCGCGGTTCCAGGGCGTTGTCGAGCGTGCGCGCGATCTGCACCGTCAGCGCCTCCTGCACCTGAAGCCCACGGGAGTGGTGCGCGACGACGCGCGCGAGCTTCGAGAGCCCCACGAGACGGTCGCCGGGCACGTAGCCCACGGTCGCGGTGCCGCGGAACGGCAGCAGGTGGTGCCGGCACAGCGACACGAACGGGATGCCGCGTACGACGACCGGCTCGTCGTACGCGTCCTCGTTCGCGAACGTGGTCATCTCGAACGGCTCGGGCGTAATCATCTCGATGAACGCGTCGGCGACGCGCCGCGGCGTCTCGACCAGGTCGCCCTCGTCCGGATCGAAGCCGAGTGCCGCGAGCAGATCGCCGACGGCGAGCATCGCCGCGTCGCGATCGATCGGAGCCTCGTCGGGCAGGGCGTGCAGCGCCGTCGCGTGCGCCGGGGTCGACATCATCCCCACTCCTTCGTGTTGAGCACGATCGGCTCGTCCGATCCCGACGCTAGAACTCTGGGATTCTTTTGTCAAGATTCCTGCTTTTAGAGGTAGACTCACGCCGTGAGCATCCTCACCCCCAACCGCGCCGAGGCCGTCGCGGCACTCGCAGACCCGCAGCGCCGCGAGCTGTACCGCCTCGCGAGCGAGCGGCCGATCGGCCGCGACGAGGCTGCGGCCGCTCTCGGGATGCCGCGGAGCACGGCGGCGGTGAACCTCGATCGGCTGGCGGATGCCGGCCTCCTGGCGATCTCGTACGAGAGGCGTTCCGGTCGCACGGGCCCCGGCGCGGGGCGCCCGGCGAAGCTCTACCGCGCCGCCGACGCCGAGCTCGCCGCCACCATCCCGGAACGGCACTACGAGCTCGCCGGTGAGCTGCTCGCGGCCGCGGCGGCGGTGGCCGATGAGCGAGGGGTGCCGGTGCGCGACGCGCTCGAGGCCGAGGCGTTCGCCGCAGGTGCCGCGATCGGCGCCGGGTGTGCCGACCTCGAGGCGGCGCTCACCCTCTGCGGCTACGCGCCGTGCGCGAAGGACGCGGCCGCTGCGGACGGCGCGGAGGACGCGGCTGGGCCCACGCGGCCGGAGGCTCCGCGCGACGCGCCAGCGGCGCGTGGAGGGGCCGTGGGGACCACTGCCGATCTGGTCCTCGAGAACTGCCCCTTCCACACCCTCGCGGCCCGGCACACCGCCCTCATCTGCGGAGCGAACCTCGAGCTCGTGCGGGGGCTCGCGACCGCCACCGGCGATGAACGGACGCCTGTCCTGGCACCCGCGGCGGGCCGTTGCTGCGTCGAGATCCGCCAGAGCGCCGGCTGACGGATTCTCGGCCGCGTCGCCGGATATCCAGACGCCGCATGGGTTCCGCCGACATAATGAGGGCATGACCGCACCGCGCATCCTCGTCGTGGACGACGAACCGAACATCCGCGACCTGCTGATCACGAGCCTGCGATTCGCCGGATTCCAGGTACGGGCCGTCTCGAACGGCGCCCAGACGATCTCTGCGGTGCTCGAGGAGGAGCCGGACCTCATCATCCTCGACGTGATGCTGCCCGATATGAACGGGTTCAGCGTCACCAAGCGCCTCCGCGGCGCCGGCTACACCGCGCCGATCCTCTTCCTCACCGCCAAGGACGAGACCGAAGACAAGATCACCGGCCTCAACGCCGGCGGCGACGACTACGTCACCAAGCCCTTCAGCCTCGACGAGATCGTCGCCCGCATCCAGGCGATCCTGCGCCGCACGATGCAGGCCGATGAGGAGTCGGTGATCCGTGCCGGCGAGATCACGATGGACCAGGACACCCACGACGTGCAGGTGGGCGACGCCTCCATCGACCTCAGCCCGACCGAGTTCAAGCTGCTGCGCTACCTCATGCTCAACCCCAACCGCGTGCTGTCGAAGGCCCAGATCCTCGACCACGTCTGGGAATACGACTTCAACGGCGACGCCGGCATCGTCGAAAGCTACATCTCGTACCTGCGCCGCAAGATCGACCCGCACTCGTCCGAGCCGCTCATCCAGACCAAGCGCGGCTTCGGCTACATGCTGAAGGCCGGCAAGACCGCTTAGCCTGGAAGCGCCGCCCGGCGCGGCAGCGAGCGAGGGGGACCATCTGGCGCACAAGCCCGACGCGATCACCCGGTGGTGGCGCGGCACGAGTCTGCGCGCGAAGGTCACCGGGGTCACCGTCGCGCTCCTCGGGATCGGGCTCATCGCCGCCGGCGTCGGCACCGCCCTGTTCCTCCGCAACTCGCTGATCGACGGCGTCGAGACGCAGCTCATCGCCCTCGCACGCACCGAAGCGGGCGCTCCCCTGCTCGAGTTCTCCTCCGTCGACGGACTCCTCGACGTCGAAGAGAAGGAGGGCACCGCCGACGTCGACTACTTCGTCGCCGTCTACGAGCCGAAGACGCCGGAGGACAACCTCCTCGCGCTGGTCGGCGGACGCGGCGGACCCTCTCCTGCGGTGCCGCTCACGTTGACGCCCGAGCAGGCGGTCACCAAGGAGCTGCAGATCACGCAGCTCATGTCGGACGACGGCGAAGCGGAGTTCCTCGCCACCGTCTCGACCCAGCCGTCCGAGGACACCGGCATCCTCTACCCGCAGCTCGTCGCCCTCCCCCTGGCCAGCGTCAACCGGACGATCGCGCAGTACATCGGCATCTACTCGATCCTCGCGCTCGTGGTGCTCATCGCCGGTGCGGTGGCGACGCGCTTCCTCGTCACGCTGACTTTCCGCAGCCTCGGCCAGGTCGAATCGACCGCCGACGCCATCGCGGGCGGCGACTTCAGCCTGCGCATGACCGACATCGAGCCGACGACGACCGAGGTGGGCCGTCTCAAGACCGCGATCAACGCGATGCTCGACCGCGTCGACGCGGCTCTCTCGCAGCGCGACTCGACGGTGCGGCAGATGCGGCGGTTCGTCGGCGACGCGAGCCACGAGCTGCGCACCCCGCTGGTCACCGTCCGCGGGTATGCCGAGCTGTACCGCATGGGGGCCATCCGCGGCGACGAAGACGTCGCCCAGTCGATGGAGCGCATCGAGAAGGAGGCGATCCGCATGGGCGTCCTCGTCGAGGACCTGCTCGCGCTCGCCCGGCTGGACGAGCGCCGCGACGTCGTGATCGGCCCCGTCGACCTGCGCCCCATCGCGCGCGACGCCGCCCTCGACGTGCGCGCCGCCTCGCCGATGCGCCTGGTCACCGTCATCGACACCACGGTCGGCGAGCCCGCGCTGCCGCCCGAGGACGAGGCATCCGTCCCGCCCGAGACCAAGCGCCGCGCCGGGGGGCCCTCCGCGATCTCGCGCGCCGGTGCGACGCTGTCGCTGCTGCGCCGCCGCCCGAAGCCGGTGCCCGCCGCGGGAGCCGCCGCGAGTGCGACGCTGCCGACGATCCTTCCCGACGCCGACCCGGAGCCGCCCGTCGACGGCCTCCTGCCGGTGGTGCTCGGCGACGAGAATCGCATCCGCCAGGTCGTGACGAACCTGCTCGGCAACGCGCGGCGGTACTCGTCGGACGAGTCCCCCGTCGAGCTGCGCGTCGGCGTCGACGTGCGCGATCGCATGGGGTGGATCGAGGTGATCGACCACGGCGAGGGCGTGCCCGACCAGATCAAGGACAAGATCTTCCAGCGCTTCTGGCGGGCCGACACGTCGCGCACGCGCGAGACCGGCGGGTCGGGTCTGGGCCTGTCGATCGTCGCATCGATCGTCGAGGCGCTGCACGGCTCGGTCGGGGTCGTCGACACGCCGGGGGGCGGTGCGACCTTCCGCGTGGCGTTCCCCCTCGCCGACGCGCGCGACGCGGCGGAGCACGTCGATCTCGCGACCCAGCCCATGGCGAGGCTCGCCGACGCCCCCGAGTGAGCGCCTCCTCCCCAGCCGCGGCCGGTGCCTCATCGTGCACAGCTGACGACGGATGCCTCCGCCCCGCGCTGTCGGACGCCTAGCGTGGCTTCACCGCGGTTCGGCATCCGGCCGCCGCACGTTGATCAGGAGCCCCGAATGGCCGTCTTCACCGTCGACAGCGACAGCATCCTCACCTCGACCGCCACGGTGCGGGGCACGATCGACCGACTGCAGGCGGAGTCGAACGCGATGCTCGCCCAGCTCACGCAGCTGCAGTCGTCGTGGACCGGATCGGCCTCGGCCGCGTTCGCGGGCGTCGTCGAGCAGTGGCGGGCGACGCAGCGTCAGGTCGAGGAATCACTGGCGAACATCAACGCCGCGCTCGCGGCGGCCGGCCACCAGTACGCCGACACCGAACTCGCCACCACGAGCCTGTTCCGCTGACCCCCACCGGAACGCAGAACGGCCCCTCCGCGCGGAGGGGCCGTTCTGTGAACGCGTTACGCGGTCGTGGAGTTCTGGATCAGAAGTCCATGCCACCGGTCGGGTCGCCGACGGGAGCGGCGGCCTTCTCGGGCTTGTCGGCGACGACGGCCTCGGTCGTGAGGAAGAGGCCGGCGATCGACGCGGCGTTCTGCAGCGCCGAGCGGGTCACCTTGGCGGGGTCGATGATGCCCTGCGCGAACAGGTCACCGTACTCGCCCGTCGCGGCGTTGAGGCCGTGGCCGAGCGGGAGCTCCGACACCTTGTTCGCCACGACACCGGGCTCGAGACCCGCGTTGAGGGCGATCTGCTTCAGCGGAGCCTCGATCGCGACGCGCACGATGTTGGCACCGGTCGCCTCGTCACCGGTGAGCTCGAGCGAGTCGAGAGCCTTGCGGCCCGACTGGATGAGCGCGACGCCACCACCGGCGACGATGCCCTCCTCGACGGCAGCCTTCGCGTTGCGGACGGCGTCCTCGATACGGTGCTTGCGCTCCTTGAGCTCGACCTCGGTGGCCGCGCCCGCCTTGATGACGGCAACGCCGCCGGCGAGCTTGGCGAGGCGCTCCTGGAGCTTCTCGCGGTCGTAGTCGCTGTCGGTGTTGTCGATCTCGCGGCGGATCTGGGTCACGCGACCCTCGATCTGGCCGGCCTCACCGGCGCCCTCGACGATGGTCGTCTCGTCCTTGGTGACGATGACCTTGCGCGCACGGCCGAGCAGGTCGAGGGTGGCGTTCTCGAGCTTGAGACCGACCTCCTCGGTGATGACCTGGCCGCCGGTGAGGATCGCGATGTCCTGCAGCTGCGCCTTGCGACGGTCGCCGAAGCCGGGGGCCTTGACGGCGACCGACTTGAAGATGCCGCGGATCTTGTTGAGCACGAGCGTCGCGAGAGCCTCGCCCTCGACGTCCTCGGCGATGATGACGAGCTCCTTGCCGTCCTGGATCACCTTGTCGACGACGGGCAGAAGGTCCTTGATGTTCGAGATCTTCTGGTTCGCGATGAGGATGTACGGGTCCTCGAAGACCGCCTCCTGGCGCTCCGGGTCCGTGACGAAGTAGGGGTTGATGTAGCCCTTGTCGAAGCGCATGCCCTCGGTGAGCTCGAGCTCGGTGCCGAAGGTCTGCGACTCCTCGACGGTGACGACGCCCTCCTTGCCCACCTTGTCGATGGCCTCGGCGATGAGCTGGCCGATCTCGGGGTCGGCGGCCGAGATCGACGCCGTGGCGGCGATCTGGTCCTTGGACTCGACCTCCTTGGCCGACTCGAGCAGCTCGGCGGTGATGGCGGCGACGGCCTTCTCGATGCCCTTCTTGAGCGAGATGGGGTCGGCGCCGGCCGCGACGTTGCGCAGGCCCTCGCGCACGAGCGCCTGAGCCAGAACGGTCGCGGTGGTGGTGCCGTCACCGGCGACGTCGTCGGTCTTCTTGGCGACCTCCTTGACGAGCTCCGCACCGATCTTCTCGTACGGGTCGTCCAGCTCGATCTCCTTGGCGATGGAGACACCGTCGTTCGTGATCGTGGGGGCGCCCCACTTCTTCTCGAGCACGACGTTGCGACCGCGCGGGCCGAGCGTCACCTTGACGGCGTCGGCCAGGATGTTGAGGCCGCGCTCGAGGCCGCGACGGGCCTCCTCGTCGAAAGCGATGATCTTTGCCATGTGTGTGTCGTCCCTCCGGAACGTTGGCTTTGGGTATTAGCACTCAATGAAGACGAGTGCTAAATCATTCTGGCACTCGACCCTACCGAGTGCAAGCCGTGGGGACGGATGCTGAAACGCAAGGAGACGGGACGCCTCTCGGCATCCCGTCTCCGGTGTCGGTTCAGCGTCGGGCGCTGAGCCGGGCGTCAGACGACGCGCACGGACTCGGCCTGCGGCCCCTTCTGGCCGGAGCCGACCGTGAACTCCACGGTCTGCCCCTCCTCCAGCACGCGGAAGCCCGACATGTCGATGTTCGAGTAGTGGACGAAGACGTCCTGGCCGTCGGCGACGGTGATGAAGCCGAATCCCTTCTCGGCGTTGAACCATTTGACGGTGCCCTGGGTCATGCGTTTCTCCTGTTGCCGGCGGTGCAGGGCTTCATCGTATGCAGGCCAAATCGCGGCATCCGCGCGTTTCGTCACTTGTTGACATGCAGGCACACAAGTGTTTACCGGCGCGAAACACGCGCTCGACGGGTCAGGGCGTAGGGGCCGGGGTCTGCCCCGCAGCCGTGCGGTCGAGACCGATCACGACAGTGAGCTGCGGCACGCCCTCCGTGGTCGCGGGGTACGCCTCGCTCTGCTCGATCTCGGCGCCTCCGATGATGCCGGCGAGGCCCGCGGCCGCGGCTTCGTCAGCCGGGTCGACGTAGAACACGGTGGTCGTCGGGAAGTCCTGCGACCCCGCCTCGCCCGCGGTCACCTTGTCATCCGCCCAGCCCGCACCGACGACGACGTCCTTCATCTGCGTCGCGAGACCCTGCTCGGGGGTCGCGTTGAGGATCATCACGTCGTAGTTCACGTCGACGACCGGCGTCACCTCGGGAACCGGTTCCACGGTCGGGGTGGGCGTGGGGACCAGCTCGATGCGCCCGGACGCCAGCAGTGTGCCGAAGATGCCCACGACGATGAGCACGACGGTGGCCAGCGCGGCCCACAGCAGGACGACCCATCCCCGCATCCGGGGGTTCTCGGCCCGGTGGGCGCCGACGCGGTCCGTCTCCGGCACATCGTCGAAACGATCCCGGGGGAAGCTGGTGGTCGGCACCCGTCGATGTTACCCGCCGAACCCCGGGCTCCCGGTCCGTGACGGCCCGCGTGGCGCGCGGCGGCGGGTCAGCGCGCGTCGGCGGCGCGGCCGGCGCGCTCGTGCAGACGCGCCTCGCGCAGCCGGCGGAGCCGCTTCACGAGCATGGGGTCGTGCTCCTGCGCGTCGGTCGTGTCGATGAGGCGGCCGAGCAGCTGGTAGTACCGCGCGGGCGACAGGCCCAGGTCGGAGCGGATGGCCTCCTCCTTGGCCCCCGCGTGCCGGCGCCACTCGGCCTCGAAGTCGAGGATGGCGCGGTCGCGGTCGGTCAGAGGCACGCCTCCACGCTAGCCCGCGGCATCCGTTCCTCCCGTGAGCCACGCGCGCCAGTGCACGAACGAGCCGAGCGGGTCGACCGCAGCGAGCGGGTGACCGCCGCGACCGAGCACGAAGCCGCCCCACGACGCGGCGTCGACGGGAGGCCGCCACCGATCGTGCAGCGCGGGCGGGTCGATCGTGATCCAGACCGCGTCGAGGGTGCGCACGGCATCGAGGAGGCGTTCGCGTCCGGCGCGCGGGATGTGCGGCAGGACCCCCGGCGTGCTGATGACGAGCGTCGCGTCGGCGGGTGCGAGCGCGGCGGCCGCGCGCAGCACCTCGGGGTCGGATGCGTCGCCGGCGATCAGGTGCGGCGGTTCTGCGGCGGCGATGTCGAGGGCGGCGGCGATCCGCTCCGTCCTTCCGCTCTCGCCCGGCCACACGAGGCTCATGAGGAACCGACGGTCGCCCACGTCGGCCGCGTCGAGCGGCTCGAGGTCGATCCCGGCGCGCCACACGACCTCCGGCAGCCGCAGCGGCGGTTCGCCGGTGACGTCACACTCGAGCACCACCGGTGAGGCCCCGGCGTCGGGATCGAGCGCGAGGACGCCACCGCTCCCCCGGTAGCGGTACGAGTAGCGGTCGGGGTACAGGCACAGCCCTCCGCTCGCGCCGACTTCGAGCAGTGCGATCGGCCCGTCGACCGTCGCGAGCGCCGGGAGCAGGGCGGCACACCGCTGCGGCTCGTTGGTCTGCAGACGACGGACGGATGCCTCGGCCACCACCTCCTCGCCGTGCTCGACGAGCCACGCGGCCCAGGCCGGGAACGCGCCCTCGGGGGCGCCGAGCATGCGGGTCACCGCGAAGACGAGCGGCGGCTGCCGCCGAGTGGCGGGGATGCGGGCGAGGATGGCGGCGAGCTCCGGATCGGAGGCGACCCCGTCCGCCCACTCGGCGTACAGCGGCGAGCGGCCGGGCGCCTCGTCGCGCGCGAAACGCGCGTACCGCTCGACGACCGCCGCGCGCTCGTGTGCGTCCGCCTCGTCCATGCCCTCATCCTCGCCCACACCGTCCCGTCCCGTCGCGCGCGTCGGTGAGACCGCAGTCGAAGGACGAGACCGTGGGGAAACCCCGAGGTCTCGTCCGCACGGTGGGGTTTCACGGATGCGGGCGACCCGGTGCGGCCCACCGCCCCGGCAGCTGGGGTTGAATGGAGCGTGGCCGCAGTGGGCGGCGAGGAGGAACCATGAGCTACGCCGTCGACAAGAGCGAAGCCGAGTGGCGCGACGAGCTGACCCCCGATCAGTACGCCGTGCTGCGCCAGGCGGGCACCGAACGGCCCTGGACCGGTGAGCTGCTCGACGAGAGCCGCGCCGGACTGTACACGTGCGCGGCGTGCGGCGCCGAGCTGTTCCAGAGCGGGACGAAGTTCGACTCGCACTGCGGCTGGCCGAGCTTCTACGAGTCCATCCGCCCCGAGGCGGTCGAGCTCATCGAGGACGACAGCCACGGCATGGTGCGCACCGAGGTGCGCTGCGCGAACTGCGGCTCGCACCTGGGCCATGTGTTCCCCGACGGCTTCGGCACCCCCACCGGCGACCGCTACTGCATGAACTCGATCTCGCTGCAGTTCACGCCCGGCGAGGGCGCGGCGTGATGTCCGGCGCGCTCGACGCCGCACTCGCGCGGCGGTCGTGGTCGAAGGTGACGGATGAGGCGCCTACGCACGAGGAGCTCCTCGATTTCGTCGCCGCCGCCGGGCGCGTCGCCGACCACAAGTCGCTGCACCCGTGGCGTCTCATCGAGCTGCGCGGTGCCGATCGACAGCGCCTGGGCCGGGCCATCAACAAGGCCGAGGGCGACAAGGGCACGTCGTCCAAGCCGATGCGGGCGCCGCTGCTCATCGCGGTGGTGGCGAGCTACAGCAAGACGCATAAGGTGCCGCGGTGGGAGCAGGAGGCCGTCGCCTCCGGAGTCGCGCACGTGCTGAGCCTGGTGCTCGACGAGGCCGGCTGGGGTGTCTTCTGGCGCACCGGCGACTACACCCGGTCGAAGGCCGTCGCGAAGGCCCACGGCCTCAAGAAGAACGAGGAGCTGCTCGGCTGGCTCTACGTCGGCGGCAAGCCGAAGCGCTCGCGTCCGACCCGCCGCAAGGGCGTCGACGCCACCCGCTTCGTGAGCCGCATGCCGAAGAGCTGACACGGCCCAACGCGTTCTTCTCCGTGCGTGGGGCCGAGGGCCTCAGCAGAAGCCGGCGATCCCCTGCCACGCGGGGTGGTTCCCCGGCACGCCGTCGCGGAGCACCGTCGCCTCGATCAGCCCGTACGGGCGATCGGCGGCGTAGAAGACTTCGTTGGGGTTGTCGAGCCCGAACGGCGTCAAGTCCACCGCGAAGTGATGCAGGTTCGACATCGAGAAGCGGATCTCGTCGATCTCGGTGCGGGCCTCTAGGACCCACCGACCCATCTCGTACAGGGTCTGCTGCAGCGCGAGCGAGTGCGTCCGGGCGAATGCCTCGAGCAGCAGACGGCGCACTTCGGCGTAGGACTCGTCGAACCCGACGTCGAGGCGGTTGTAGCGCCACCTCGCGGTGACGGACGTCGCGAGGATGCGGTCGTCCGTCTCGGCGAGCGTCGCGTACCGGTCGCGCACGAACCCGTGGAACTCCGACCCGGCGGACTTCAGCACCGCGAGATCGCGCAGCCCCGAGATGACGGTCGCCTCGGCTCCCACGAACGTGACCACGGCCGTGCGGGTCTCTGTGCCGCCGCGCACGAACGAGTGGTCGTGCCCCGCACCGTCGACGGGGATGCGGTTCCAGGTGTACTGCTCGGCCTCCCAGCGTCCGCCGGTGACCCAGTCGAACTCCCCTGTGAAGTGGCGTCCCAGCCGGAGCAGGAACTCCTCGGGCGTGCCGACGCCGTCGCGGGCGAAGGCGAACACCGTGTTCTTCTGCGTGTCGGTGGCGACGATCCGCGAATTGTCCCCCTCCATGTGGGCCGCGGCGAAATCGCCACGCAGCTGCGAGGTCACGTCGAAGTCGGTGATCCCGTGTCGCGGGCCGTCCCGGTCGATGCGGACGAGTCGCACCTCGGCTTTGCCGTACTGGTTCGCGCCGAGCACGATCGCGGGCTCGGGCATGTCAGTTCCCCCGGTAGGTCGAGTACGCGAACGGGCTGAGCAGCAGGGGCACGTGGTAGTGCTGGTCGGCGTCGGCGACCGCGAAGTCGATCGACACGACCGGGTAGAACGTGGTGCGCCCCGTCGCGGCGAAGAAGTCGCCGGTCGCGAACGTGAGCCGGTACGTGCCGGCGTCGAGACGCTCCGGGCCCAGATCCGAGATCCGGCCCGCCCCGTCGGTCACGCCGGACGCGATCTCGGCCCCGTCGGCCGTGGTCAGCACGACGCCGACGCCGCGGGCAGGGCCTCCGAGCGCAGCATCCAGCACGTGCGTCGTGATCTGGCTCATGAACCGATGATCCCTTCCAGTCGGAGGACCGCGATCTGCCGCAGCTGCTCCGCCACGACCGGCATCTCCTCCTCCTCAGTGTGGGCCAGCCGCTCGCTCAGCGCACCGAGGATCTCGTCGGCGCTGCGCCCGGCCGCCCGGACGAGGAAGACCCGCGAGAACTTCTCCTCGTAGGCGCGGTTGCCTGCGGCGAGCGCGGCGGCGACGTCGGCGGACGGCATCCCGATCCCCGCCTGCTCGGATCGCGAGAGGGATGCCTCGGCCCCCGCTCCGCTCGCGCGCTCGCCGATGCGGGGGTGGTGGGCGAGGGCACCGTCGATCTCGGCCACCGTCCACGGCGCGGCGCTCGTGCGCGCCGCCGCGAGGAGGTCCGCGGTCGTCGCATACGGCCGCCCGCTGACGACGGCATCGACCCACCGGTCGATGTCGACGCACCGGCGCACCACAGCTCGCGCGGCTTCGGCGTCGAGGCGGTTGAACGCGTCCAGCTCCATCGCTTCGGCGTACCTGTCGGGCGGGTGGGCTCAGGCGGCGAGCTGGGCGCGGAGGCGGTCGACGTGGCCGTTGGGGTCGACCCGGTACTCGGCGGACTGCACCGTGCCGTCGGCATCCAGCACGAACGTCGAGCGGATGAGGCCCACGCGCTCCTCACCGTTGACGACCTTGGTGCCCCACGCGCCCCATGCCTCCGCGACGGCGTGGTCCTCGTCGGAGAGGAGCGGGAACTGCAGCTGCTCGGCCTGGGCCCACTCCGCGAGCCGCTCGACCGAGTCGGGCGAGACGCCGACGACGGCGACCCCCGCCGCCTGCAGCGAGGCGAGGTTGTCGCGGAAGTCGCACGCCTCGGTCGTGCAGCCGGGGGTGAACGCGGCCGGGTAGAAGTACACGACGAGGCGGCGGCCGGCGAAGTCCTCCGGCCGCACCACGGTGCCGGTGGAGTCGGGCAGGGCGAACCCGGGGTTCGCGTCGCCCTCGCTCAGGCGGATGTCGGCCATGTCGTGCATCCCTTCGATGGTTCTTCGCTCGTCGCCGGTCACGAGGTCGGGTGCACGCCGAACGCGAGAGCCAGCTTCTCGATCTTCTGCGCCCGGCCGAGCCGGGGCAAGTCGCTGCCGTCGCGGACCACACGACCGCGGCCCTCGAAGTCGGCCAGGAAGTCCAGTGCCCACAGCACCTCGCTCGGCGTGGGGCAGATGACCTCGTTGATGACGGGGGCCTGCTCGGCAGCGAGGCAGAGCTTGCCGGTCATGCCCATCGAGACCGTGATCGCGGAGTGCTCGCGCAGCGTCGGCATGCTGTTGCCCACCGTCGGACCGTCGATCGGCCCGGGCAGATCGCCCACGCGGCTGGCGACGACCAGGCGCGCACGCGGGTAGGCCATCGCCTCGGCGTCTGCGCTCATGCCGGTGTCGCGGCGGAAGTCTCCGCTGCCGAACGCGAGGCGGAAGGCGCCCCGGGCGCGCGCGATGTGGGCGGCGTCCTCCATGCCCAGCGCCGACTCGACGAGCGCCACCACGGGGACGTTGCCGCCGAGGCGGTCGAACGAACTCGTCACCTGGTCGGCCGACTCGGTCTTCGCGAGCATGATGCCGAGCAGCGTGGGGATGCCCGCGAGCGCCGCGAGGTCTTCGCCCCAGAACGGGCTCAGCGCGTCGTTGACGCGCACCCAGGCACGGCCGCCGCCACGGAGCCAGTCGGTGACGTCCTGCCGCGCCTGCGGCTTGTTGCTCGGGTCGACGGCATCCTCGATGTCGAGCACGACCGCATCGGCGCGCGACGCCGCCATGTCGTCGAACGAGTCCGGGCGGGTCCCGGGGACGAGCAGCCACGAGCGCGCGATCGCCGGGTCCACGGCGCGGTGGCGCGCGGGACGCGGGGTGATCAGCGACCGCAGGTCGTCCTCCGCCTCGAGGACTTCTGCACCGCTGCCATAGGGATCTGCCGACATCTCACTCTTCTTCCGTATCGTCACGTCTCACCCGGCCGGAGGGGGCCGGTGTCGGCGCTCACGCCGCGCCGCGACGCAGCAGGCGACCACGGGGCTCGGCGAAGTCGACCCGCTCGCCCCGCAGGAAGGTCTCGCGTACGACGCCCGACAGGGCGCGGCCGACGTACGGCGAGACGGGATTCTTGTGGTGCAGACGGGCGACGTCGACGACGAACCCGTCATCGGGTGCGAACACCGACAGGTCGGCGTCGAAGCCGAGCGCGATCCCGCCCTTGCGGGCGAGGCCCGTCAGGGCCGCCGGACGCGCCGACATCCATTCCACCACCTTCTCGAGCGGGATGCCGCGTCGGCGGGCCTCGGTCCAGACGACGGGCAGCCCCAGTTGAAGTGAAGAGACACCGCCCCATGCGACGGCGAAGTCGCCGTCGGCGGGCGCCTTGAGGTCGATGGTGGCGGGCGAATGGTCCGTGACGATGCAGTCGATCGTTCCGTCGACGAGTCCCTCCCAGAGCCGCTCGCGGTTGGCCGCCTCACGGATCGGCGGACAGCACTTGAAGGCGGTCGCCCCGTCCAGGACGTCCTCCGCGGTCAACGTCAGATAGTGCGGGCACGTCTCGACGGTGAGGCGCACGCCGTCACGCTTGGCGGCGGCGATGAGCGGGAGCGCGTCGGACGACGAGAGGTGCAGGATGTGCGCGCGGGCCCCGGTGCGGCGCGCGCGGTCGATCACCTCGGCGATGGCGACGTCCTCCGCCGTGTGCGGGCGCGAGGCGAGGAACCGGTCGTAACGGGCCCCCTGCGCGTGGGGGGCGTGCTCGATCGTCGCCGCGTCCTCCGCGTGCACGATGAGCAGCCCGCCGAACCCGGCGAGTTCGGCCATGTCGCGCTCCATCTCCGCGGCATCGAGCGGAGGGAACTCGTCCACGCCCGAGGGCAGCAGGAAGCACTTGAACCCGAACACCCCGGCGTCGTGCAACGGGCCGAGCTCCCGCGTGTTGCCGGGGACCGCCCCGCCCCAGAACCCGACGTCGACGAACACCTGGGACCGTGCGGCCCGGCGCTTGATCTCCAGCGCCTCGACCGAGACGGTCGGCGGGACGCTGTTGAGGGGCATGTCGACGATGGTCGTGACGCCGCCGGCCGCAGCGGCCTTCGTGGCCGAGGCGAACCCCTCCCATTCGGTGCGGCCGGGTTCGTCGACATGCACGTGCGTGTCGACGAGTCCCGGCAGCAGCGCCTCGTCGTTCTGCAGCTCGACTTCCTCGCGTCCGCGCAGTCCCGCGCCATGGGGCTCGATCGCCACGACGACCCCAGCGGTGACGCCGATCTCGCACGGCCGGAACACGCTGTCGGTGAGCACGCGACGGCCGCGCACGACGAGATCGTGCTGCGGCATCCGTTCGCTCATGTGTGGACTCCCCCGTTCGCCCCTCGTCACGTGAGCCGGATCTGGCGGTTGACGTCCTTGTACAGCAGGTATCGGAAGGGCTCGGGTCCGCCCGCGTAGCAGGCCTGGGGGCAGAAGGCCCTGAGCAGCATGTAGTCGCCGGCCTCGCACTCGACCCAGTCGTCGTTGAGCCGGTACACCGCCTTGCCCTGCAGGACGTACAGGCCGTGCTCCATGACGTGGGTCTCGGCGAACGGGATCGACCCGCCGGGCTGGAACGTGACGATGTTGACGTGCATGTCGTGCGAGAGGTCGTCGGGATCGACGAAGCGCGTCGTCGCCCACGCACCGTCGGTGTCAGGCATCGCCCGCGGCTCGACGTCCTGGTCGCGCGCGAAGAACGACGTGGGCGCCGGCACCCCCTCGACCGGCTCGTAGGCCTTGCGGATCCAGTGGAACGTCGCCGGCACGCCGCCCTCGTTGGCCAGTGACCATGCCGCACCCGGCGCGAGGAACGCGTAGCCGCCCGGGTCGAGCGCGTGCCGCTCTCCCTCGAGGGTGAGCGTGAGCGTGCCCGCCGTGACGAAGACGACACCCTCGACCCCGCTCTCGGGCTCGGGTCTGTCGGCTCCCCCGCCGGGTGCGATCTCGACGATCAGCTGCGCGAAGGTCGTCGCCGAACCCGCGACGGGCCGCGCCAGGATCCACGATCGTGTGTCTGTGAACCCGGGCAGGCTGCTCGTGACGATGTCGCGCAGCACGCCTTTCGGGATGAACGTGTACGCGGGCTTCACCACGGCGCGATCGGTGAGGAGCGCGGTCTGCGGCGGCAGGCCGCCCTGCGGCGTGTAGTAGCTCATGGGTGCCCCTCGGTCGTGGTGTGCGGCGGATGCGCGAGCGCGGCGAGGGCGGCGAGATCGAGGCCCGCGGCATCCGTCAGCTCCTGCTCGGTGACGGCCCCGCAGGCGACGCCGCGAGCCACGAACGTCGCGAGCGCGCGGGCGGTGGCGGGTTCATCGAGGATCCCGCCCTCGACCCGGTCGACGTAGGCGCGCAGGCGCGCCGCAGCCGGCGCGAAGCCCTCGCGGTAGAAGAGCGCGTTGGCGACGAACCTCGGCACGAGCTGCGCGGGGTGCAGGTCCCAGCCCTGGAAGAAGCCCCGCTCGAGCGAACGGCGGGTGAGCCGTGCGCTCAGACGCCAGGCGGCGCGCACCGCGTCCGCGTCGCCGACCGGGAGGACGTTCGTCGAGCCGTCGGCCAGCCGGACTCCGGTCTGCGCCGCCGCGACCTGCATCACGTTCTTGGCGTGATCGGCCGCCGGGTGATCCAGCGACTGGTAGGCCGGGGCGATGCCGAGGGCGGCGCTGTAGTCGTACGTGCCGTAGTGCAGCCCGCTCACCCGGCCGTCTGAGGCGTGGATCGCCCGGGCCAGCGGCGAGGTCCCGTCCGCGGCGAGAACGATCTGCGGGGTCTCGACCTGCATCTCGAACCGCAGGCTTCGGGCCGCGAGCCCGTGGTGCTGCTCGAGGCGGTCGCAGAGCCGCGCCATCGCCTCGACCTGCGCGACGGTGGTCACCTTCGGCAGAGTCAGCCGAACGCCCTTCGGGAGGTCGCCGGCTTCGAGCAGCGTCGAAAGGAAGAGATCGAGAGAACGGATGCCGCGTGCCCGCGTGGCCCGTTCGAGGCCCTTGATGCGGATCCCGAAGAAGGGCGGCGCCTCGCCGCCGGCCAACGCATCGAGCAGGTGCCCAGCTGCGCGTCGGACGTCGGCGTCCTCGTTCTCGTCGCCGCGGTCGCCGTACCCGTCTTCGAGGTCGAGGCGCAGGTCCTCGATCGGCTCGGACGCGAGCTTCGCCGTGACGAGCGTCGCGACGTCGGCGGCGAACGCCTCGGGCACGCCCAGGTCGAGGGCGACGGCCTCCATGCCGCCGTGCGCCTCGACGGCATCCCGTGCCGCGGCGCCCCACTCCCGAGGCAGCGCAGGCGCGTACCGATCGGCGGCCACGTAGACGGTGTGCACGGGCTGGCGCGTGTCGTCGTCGCCGGGGTAGTCGTCCGCGAGCAGCCGGTCGGCGGCCGCAAGGAGCCGATCGATGCCGATGAGTTCCTCGGGCCTCAGCGCGGTCGCCGCACGGTCCAGCGGTCGAGCACCGTCGTCGGCGCGCGACGGGAGGGTGCGGTGCGGCTGCGACCCCTTCGGCACGGTCTCAGCATGCCACCCCGCAGTACGACGCGGGGTGAGGCGACGACGTGCGCGGCGTCAGCGGTCGCGGCGCGGCATCCGTCTCCACGGCACCGCTGCCACGACCACCGACAGGATCGCGAGCGTCGACATGAGGAGAGAGGCGCCGACCGCCGGCGCGGCCTCCGTCGGCCAGAGGGCGTCGATGAGGACCGAAGTCACGACCTGTCCCACGACGGTGCCGAGGCCGAGCAGCAGGACGCCGGTGTAAGGCACCAGAGCTGCCGCGAGGAAGATGTAGGCCACGCCGATGACCCCGCCGAAGTACAGCCACGGGTCGGACGGGAACGAGGTCGGGGGTCCCGCGATCGCGGTGTGGATCAGCTCGGCCGCCCCGAGCACCGCCGTGCCGCCGATGAAGTTGACGAAGGTCGCCGTCAGCGGGGTGCCCACGCGCTGGCGCAGCCGGCCGTTGACCGCCGACTGCCACGCGATCCCCGCTCCGACGAGGAACGGCAGCACCAGGAGCACCAACGGCGCGTGCACGCCTCCGGCCAGCGACACCGCCGCGGCGAGCACCGCGAGCGCACCGCCGACGAGGCGCGCCGGCGTCACCGCCACGACACCGGCCGGGCCGACACCGGCGCGGTCCAGCAGCAGCCCGCTCACCGTCTGCCCGGCGACGACCCCCACCGTGAACAGGGCCACGCCGATGATGCCGACCGCGAGCGACTGCGTGGCGACCGAGAGCGCGCCGGCGACGCCGCCGCACAGCATCCAGATCGGGATCCTCCGCCCCCGCAGCCCCGTCACCAAGGCGCCGAATCCGCGCCGTCCCTGCGGCAGTGCGGCCGACAGCACGACCAGGACGATCAGCCCCGACCCGAACGAGATCACGGCGGCGGCGAACCCGTCGCCGATGCGGACGCCGAGCTGGCCGTTGATGCGCGCTTGCACGGCGGTGAGGATGCCGATCAGCGCGGCGCCTCCGAGGCCGACCCATGCAGGCAGGCGGCGTCCGGTCACCCGATCCATCCTCTCCTGCCCGTGGGACGGGAGCCGACACGAGGCGCGGACCCGCGGCGACGAGTCGCCGGAAACTGGAGCCGACTACGGGACTTGAACCCGTAACCCCCGTATTACAAGTACGGTGCGCTACCAATTGCGCCAAGTCGGCAGAGCGCCCAGTCTAGCGGCGCCCGCGCGAGGACCCGATCAGGGTGCCGTCGGCGTCGGCGTCGGCGTCGGTGTCGCCTTGTAGTAGGCGTCGCTCGCCACCGTCAGCACGAACTGCGCGAACTCCTTCGGGTCGCCGAGCTTGCCCACGTACTGCGTGCCGTTGACGAGGACCATCGGCGTGCCGGTGAGAGCGACGCCGTCGGTGCCGGGGAGCTCCTTGAGCGCCTGCTCGGTCGCCGTCTTCGCCCATGAGGCGTACGACTGGTCCTCGATGCACGCCCGTACGACCTTCGGGCCGTCGAGCCCGGTGGCCTGCGCGAGGTCGGCGAGCTCGGCGTCGCTGAGGCCGTCGGAGTCGACCTCCGGCTGCTGGCGGAGCAGGGCGTCGTTGAACGCGAAGAAGTAGTCGGGCGAGTGCTGCGCGACGCAGGCCGCGGCGCCGGCGGCGCGCAGCGAGTACTTCGTGCCGTTCGACTTCGCGGTGAGCATGGCCACCGGGTAGTAGGTCAGGGTGGCGGCGCCGTCATCGACCCACTGCGAGAGCTGCTTCATGTTCGCGAGCTGGAACTCGCGCGAACCCGTCGAGAGGTAGTCGACATACACGCGGATGTCGACCGCCGGCGCGTCGGTCGGGGTCGCCGTGGGAGTCGGCTCGGTCTCGGGAGTCGTGCTCGCCTCGCCCTCGACCAGGCCGCCGGCGCTGGAGTCGTCGGCGACGCCCGCTCCGGTGACATCGGTCACGACGAACCCGCCGTCGACGCCTTTGGCGGGGCTCATGGTCGGCTTCGATGCGCTCGACGAGACGGTCCACGTCACCACGACGGCGATGACGGCCACGAACGCGACGGCGACGGCGATGAGCGACGTCCGTCGGATCAGACGTGCTCGCGACTGGCGCGCCTTCACCTGCTGCGCCTTCTCGCGCACGGCGTCGCGGCGCTCGCTGGACGCGGCGTTCTGTGACTCGTCGCTCGACATGAAACCTCTCGGGGCGGAAGGGGGCGGCGATCCGGATCAGCCATGGATTCGCACTGGCCAGGCGGGAAAGCGGCCGTCCACGATGCTAGTCAGCCACCCTGGGAAATGCCCAGACGCAAGCTCCGCGCGCGCCGTGTCATACTGTTCCTTGCGCCCGATGGCGGGCGTGCGGGTAAAGCCCCCGCTCATTCCTCACTACGGATCGTCCGGCACGTACCTGCCGGTGAAGGAGAAGAGAACATGGCGTCCGTCACGTTTGACAACGCAACCCGTCTGTACCCCGGGGGCACTCGCCCCGCTGTGGACAAGCTCAACCTCGAGGTCGCCGATGGCGAGTTCCTGGTTCTCGTCGGCCCGTCGGGCTGCGGCAAGTCCACGTCGCTGCGCATGCTGGCCGGCCTCGAAGAGGTCAACTCGGGCCGCATCCTGATCGGCGACCGTGACGTCACCGACGTCCCCCCGAAGGACCGCGACATCGCGATGGTCTTCCAGAACTACGCGCTGTACCCGCACATGACGGTCGCCGAGAACATGGGCTTCGCGCTCAAGATCGCCGGCGTCGGCAAGGAGGAGCGCGCCGCTCGCGTGCTCGAGGCTGCGAAGCTCCTCGACCTCGAGGAGTACCTGACCCGCAAGCCCAAGGCCCTCTCGGGTGGTCAGCGTCAGCGCGTCGCCATGGGCCGCGCGATCGTCCGCCAGCCCCAGGTGTTCCTCATGGACGAGCCGCTGTCGAACCTCGACGCGAAGCTCCGCGTCCAGACCCGTACGCAGATCGCGTCGCTGCAGCGCCGCCTCGGCGTCACCACGGTGTACGTGACCCACGACCAGACGGAGGCGCTCACGATGGGTGACCGCATCGCGGTCCTCAAGGACGGCCTCCTCCAGCAGGTCGGCACCCCGCGCGACCTGTACGAGAAGCCGAACAACGTGTTCGTCGCCGGCTTCATCGGCTCGCCCGCCATGAACCTGTTCCCGGCGCACATCGCCGAGGGTGGCGTGCAGTTCGGCGACACCGTCGTGGGCGTCGAGGCCGACACGCTCGGCAAGGCGCACGGCAGCGAGGTCACCATCGGTGTGCGTCCCGAGGACATCCAGGTCGCCCCCGCCGACGGCAAGGGCCTCACGGTCACGGTCGACCTCGTCGAGGAGCTCGGCGCCGACGGCTACCTCTACGGTCACGCCGACGTCGCCGGCAAGCGCACCGACATCGTCGCGCGCGTCGACGGCCGCCGTCACCCGATCGCCGGCGACAAGGTCACGCTGGCTCCGGTCCCCGGACACGTCCACGTGTTCGACATCGAGTCGGGCGAGCGCCTCACCGACAAGGCGATCGCCGCGGCGTAACCGCCGATTCGTTCGCGACGGCGCGGGTGGGAGCTTCTTCCCCCCGCGCCGTCGCACTTTTCCAGGAGGGTTCGTGCCTGACGCCCTGAGCATCACCGCCTCGAGCGTCGATCCGGGGCTGCTGACGCTGCCGTGGTCGACCCCGCTCGGGGAGTGGCCGTCGAGCCACATCGTGTTCCTGCCCAAGGGCATCTCGCGCCACCTGGTGCGGTTCGCCAACCTCTCGGGCCGCGTGGTCGCCATCAAGGAGACGACGCAGGCCATGGCGCAGCGCGAGTACGACATGCTCGGCAATCTCGCCCGTCTGGACGTGCCGTGCGTCGAGCGCGTCGCCGTGATCGCCGGACGCACGGATGCCGCGGGGGAGCCGCTTCCCGCGGCTCTGGTCACCGCGCACCTGAAGTTCTCCCTCCCCTACCGCGCCCTGTTCACGCAGGTGCTGCGCCCCGACACCGCGACGCGACTCGTCGATGCGCTCGCTCTGCTCCTGGTCCGCCTGCACAACGTCGGGTTCTTCTGGGGCGACGTGTCGCTGTCGAACACGCTGTTCCGTCGCGACGCGGGCGCGTTCGCCGCCTACCTCGTCGACGCCGAGACCGGCGAGCTGCACGAGAGCGGCCTGACCCCTGGCCAGCGCGCACACGACCTCGACGTCGCCCGCACGAACATCGCGGGCGAGATCATGGACCTCGAAGCCGGCGGTCGCCTCGAGGGCGGCGTCGACGCGATCGCGATCGCCGACGGCATCGTGTCGGCGTACCACTCGCTGTGGGCCGCACTCACCGACGAGGAGACGTTCCGCGCCGACGAGGCGTATCGGCTCACGGAGCGCGTCCAGCGGCTGAACGACCTCGGATTCGACATCGGCGAGATGTCGATCCAGGCCACGGCCGACGGCACGCGCGTGTCGATCCAGCCGAAGGTCGTCGACGCGGGCCACCATCAGCGGCGCCTGCTGCGCCTCACGGGGCTCGACGTCGAGGAGAATCAGGCCCGGCGTCTCCTCAACGACCTCGACGAGTTCCGCGTGCGCATCTCACGCCTCGGCGACGACGAGGAGATGGTCGCCCATGAGTGGCTCACCCGGGTGTTCGAGCCGGTCGTCAAGGCAATCCCCTGGGACCTGCGCTCGAAGCTCGAGCCCGCAGAGGTGTTCCACCAGCTGCTCGAGCACCGCTGGTACCTGTCCCAGGCCAAGGGCAAGTCGGTGCCCCTCGCCGAGGCGCTGACGAGCTACATCGACAACGTGCTGCGCCACCGCCGCGACGAGGCGACCCTGATGGGTCCGCCCACTGAGACCGTGTCGCTCTCCATCATCACGTCGTCGAACCCCGTCATCGATGACGATGACGACGACGACATCGACTGGCGCGACCTGGTCTGACGTCCGTCCTCGGCCGCACCGATCGCGAAAGGGCATATCCCCGGCGGAGATATGCCCTTTCGCGATTCGCGGCTGTCAGTACCCGACGGTGAACCGCTTACGGGGGTGCTGCGGGTTCTCGATCTCGTCGACGATCGCGACCGCGAGGTCCTCGCCCGAGATGTACGACTCGCCCTCCGCGTCGGTGACGATGACGTCGCCGCCGGTGCGGTACTCGCCGGTCCGCTCGCCCGGGTTGTACGCGCCGAAGCCGCCCGCCGGGTGGATGTAGAACCAGTCCAGCGACTCCGGCCCCTCCTTGAGGTCCTCGAGGACGCCGATCGCCTCGAGAGCCTCCGCCTTGTAGTCCTCGGAGAACGAGGGAAGGTCGACGACCCGCTCGCCGCCCTCTGTGACGAGGCTGCCGCCTGCCCCGCCGATCACGCCGAGGCGAACGCCCTCGGGCAGGAGAGAGGCGAGCGCCGCGATGTTCGGGCGCACGAGCCCCTGCATGTCGCCGCGCGGTGCGACCGCCGATACGACCACATCGACGCCCTCGATCTGCGCCAGGAGATCGGGGACGTCGGTCAGCGATCCTTCGACGTAGATCGCCCCGGCGTGGCGCTCGGCGGGGATGCGGCGAGCGATCGAGAGCACGCTGTGGCCCCGGCTCACCGCCTCGGCGACGATGTGACGGCCGGCGTATCCCGAGCCTCCGATGACGGCGATGCGTGCCATGTGCTGCCTTTCGACGGGTGGTGTCGCCGGCCATCGCCGGCTCTGCAGGGGGGAACGTGAGCGCTGCGCGGAGTTGTTCCCGCGCGCGTCACACGCGGACTCAGGCGGGAGTGGTGCCCCGAAGCGTCGAGACCTGATACAGCGCGACGGATGCCGCGATGCCGGCGTTGAGCGACTCGGTGCTCGACGAGATCGGGATGGACACGATCTGGTCGCAGGTCTCGGTCACCAGCCGCGAGAGGCCCTTGCCCTCGGAGCCGACCACGATCACGACGGGCCGGTCGGCGAGCTCGAGGGCCGGCAGGGAGACGTCTCCCCCGCCGTCGAGGCCGAGGACGAACACGCCCTGCTTCTTGAAATCCTTGAGCATCGCGGTGAGGTTGGAGGCGAGCGCTACCGGGACGCGCGCGGCCGCACCTGCGCTCGTCTTCCACGCGGCCGAGTTGACGCTCGCGGACCGGCGCTGCGGCACGATGACCGCCTGCCCGCCGAAGGCGGCGGTCGAGCGCAGGATCGCACCCAGGTTGCGCGGGTCGGTGATGCCGTCGAGCGCGACGAACAGCGGCGTCTGCCCCGCGTCGATCACCTTCTCGAGCAGATCCTGTGGGTGGGCGTACTCGTACGGCGGAACCTTGAGCGCAACACCCTGGTGCACGCCGTCGAAGCCCGCCATGCGATCGAGCTCCGGGCGTGTGACCTCGAGCACCGGGATGTCGCGGTGGGTGGCGATCGCGAGCATCTCCTTGACCCGGTCGTCCATCTCGACGCGTTGCGCGATGTAGAACGCGGTCGCGGGGATCTTCGCGCGGAGGGCCTCCAGCACCGAGTTGCGACCGGTCACGGTCTCGGTGTCGTCGTCCTTCTTCGCGGGGCGCGACGACCGCGGCGCGGACTGCCCCGGCTTGCCCGTGCCGCCCGCAGCGGCGTACCGCTCAGCGGCGGCCTTGCGCTTGCCGGCAGGGTGCCATGCGCGATCCTCGGCCTTGGGAGTCGGCCCTCGGCCCTCGAGGGACCGCTTGTTCTTACCGCCGGTGCCCTTGGTGGGGCCCTTCTTGTTGCCCTTGCTGGCGCCGGGGCGTCCTGGCTTCGCCATCAGTTCTCCTTCGTGCGGGCCGCAGCCCGTCAGTTGTTCTCCGCCGGGCGGGGAGTGTCGGCGACACTCCAGTGCGTCCCGTCGGGACCGTCTTCGAGGGCGATGCCGGCCGCCGCGATCGCGTCGCGGATGCGGTCGGCGGCCGCCCAGTCCTTGGCCGCGCGCGCGTCGGCGCGCTGGGCGATCATCGTCTTCACCAAGGCGTCGAGAGCGGATGCCTCGGCCGAGGCGTCCGTCGACCGCCAGTGCGGGTCGAGGGGGTCGATGCCGAGCACGCCGGCCATCACCGCGACGTCGGCAAACGCTCGCAGAGCCGCGTCGCGGTCCCCCGCGTCGAGCGCGGTGTTGCCGTCACGCACGGTCTCGTGCAGCACGGCGAGCGCCTGCGGCACCCCGAGGTCGTCATCGAGGGCTGACGCGAACGCCTTCGGGACGGCAGCATCCACCCGCACGTCCTCCGTTCCCCGAAGAGTGCGCAGCGCTCGCTCGAGGAAGGTGCGGATGCGCTCGAGCGCCGCCTCGGCCTCGTCGAACGTCGAGGTCGTGATGTCCAGGCTCGACCGGTAGTGCGCCGCCGCGAGGGCGTAGCGCACCACGAGCGGGTCGCGCTCGCGCAGCAGGTCCTCGGCGAGCACGAAGTTGAACAGCGACTTCGACATCTTCTGGGCGCCGACCGTCACGAGGCCGTTGTGCACCCAGTACCGCGCGAAGCCGTCGCCGGCGGCCGTGGACTGCGCGAGCTCGTTCTCGTGGTGGGGGAAGCGCAGGTCGAGCCCGCCGCCGTGGATGTCGAACTCGGCACCGAGGTAGCGGCGCGCCATGGCGGAGCATTCGATGTGCCAGCCCGGCCGGCCGGCGCCCCACGGAGACGACCAGGTCGCAGATGTCGGCTCGTCCGCTTTGGCGCCCTTCCAGAGGGCGAAGTCGCGGGGGTCGCGCTTGCCACGCGGATCGGCGTCGGCGGCGGGCTCCATCGCGTCGATCGACTGGTTCGTGAGCGACCCGTAGTCCGCCCACGACCGGACGTCGAAGTAGACGTCGCCGGCGGCATCCGTCTCTGCTGTCCCTGATCCGGTCGAAGGGGCGGCGTAGGCGTGGCCTGCCTCGATGAGGCGCTGGATGAGCTCCTGCATCTGCGGGATCGATGCCGTCGCGCGAGGCTCGTACGTCGGCGGGAGGATGCCGATCGCGGTATAGGCGCGCGTGAACTCGAGCTCCATGCGGTAGGCGAGCGCCCACCACGGCTCACCGTCCGACGCGTTCGCGAGCACCTTGTCGTCGATGTCCGTGACGTTGCGGACGAAGGTGACACGGCCGTACCGGTGGGTGAGCCAGCGGCGCAGGATGTCGAAGCTCAGCGCGCCGCGCAGATGCCCGATGTGCGGCCCGGATTGCACCGTCGGACCGCAGACGTAGATCGTGACGTTGCCGGGGTCGAGGGGCACGAAATCGCGCAGGGTCTGCGCCTTGGTGTCGTACAACTGAACCGTCACCGCACCAGCCTACCGGCGGGTGCCGTGCCGACCCTGAGCGAGCCCGCAGGGGTGATGCCGGTCGATGGCGCCGATTCCGATATAAACGGTGGGTGCATGTGCTCGCCGTCCTCGCCGCCGCGCTGCTGTTCGGCACGACCGGCACCTCGCAGGCGCTCGGTCCTGCGGGCACCACTCCCCTGTCGATCGGTGTCATGCGCATGGTGATCGGCGGCACGGGACTCGCGATCATCGCGTTCTCGCTCGCCGCACGGCATGCCCGACGCCTGCCCGCGGGTACGGTGCGGCCGCGCTGGGGCGCCCGGCCCGTGCTGCTCATGGTGCTGACGGGCGCGTGCCTCGCGCTGTACCAGCCTCTCTTCTTCCTCGGCACGGCGCGCAACGGCGTCGCGGTCGGCACGGTCGTCGCCCTCGGCTCCGCCCCGATCCTCGCGGGCCTGCTGGAATGGGCGCTCACGCGACGGATGCCGACACCCACGTGGATGGGCGCGACAGCGCTCGCGACGGTCGGCGTCGTGCTGCTCGGCTTCGGCGGCGAAGCGGGCACGGCCGGCGGCACGGATCCTCTCGGATTGCTCGGCTCCATCGGCGCGGGCGCCTCGTTCGCGGTCATCGCCAACGCGCAGCGTCGCCTGCTCGACGACGGCTGGGATCCCTTCACGGTCGTCGGCGCCATGGGCGCCAGCTCGGCCATCATCTGTGCCTTCGCACTCCCCTTCGTGGACCTCTCATGGCTCGGCACGACATCAGGTGCGGTGATGGCGCTGTGGCTGGGCCTCGCGACCATCTCCATCGCGTACGTGCTGTTCACGTGGGGCCTCAGCGGGCTCACCGCGGCCACCGCCGCGACGCTCACGCTGGGCGAGCCTCTGACCGCAAGCGTGCTCGGCATCGTCGTGCTCGGCGAGCGGCTGTCGGCACTCGCGATCGTCGGGCTCGTGGTGCTCGCCGCCGGGCTCGCCCTCCTCGCGTGGGGATCCCGGTCCCCGCGCGACCCCGCTCCCTACGCCGTCGAGGCGTGAAACCGCGCCGGCGGCAGGAAACACCACGGAAACCGGCGCGTGGCACACTGGGCGCGACATGCAGCGCACCATCGAGATCCGCACCGACGACCTGAGCGGCGAAGCCACCCGGCGCCTCATCGCCCTGCACCTGGCGGGGATGCACGACAACTCTCCCTCCGAGAGCGTACACGCGCTCGACATCGAGGCACTGCGGCATCCGTCCCTCTCGGTCTGGACGGCGTGGATCGACGGCGAACTGGCTGGCGTCGGCGCGCTGAAGTCGCTCGATGCGCACCGCGGCGAGATCAAGTCGATGCGCGCGGATGACCGGTTCCGCGGCACCGGGGTCGGCCGTGCGCTGCTGCGCCACATCGTCGAGGAGGCCAGACGGCGCGGCATGTCGAGCCTCTGGCTCGAGACCGGGACCACCGAGGACTTCGTCCCCGCGCAGCGCCTCTATGAGAGCGAGGGCTTCGTCTTCTGCGGCCCCTTCGAGGACTACGCGCTCGACCCGTTCTCGGTGTTCATGACGCGCGCGCTCTGACGACCGACGGGCGCGGAGCGGTCAGGCCGGAACGACGAGGGCGACGGCGAAGGCGGAAACGCCCTCGCCCCGCCCCGTGAACCCGAGGCCGTCGGTCGTCGTCGCAGAGACCGACACCGGTGCGCCGCCGAGTGCGGCCGACAGCGTTCGCTCGGCCTCTGCGCGGCGCGCGGAGAAGCGTGGACGGTTCGCCTGCACCTGCACCGAGACGTTGCCGACACGCCAGCCCGCCTCCCCGAGCAGCGCTACGGTGCGCGTCAGGAACGCGTCCGCGTGCGCGCCGGCGTACTCGGGATGATCCGTGCCGAAGTGCGTGCCGATGTCGCCGAGGCCCGCGGCGGCCAGCAGCGCGTCGACGATCGCGTGCGCCACGGCGTCGCCGTCGGAGTGCCCTGACAGCGGCGCTTCACCCGCCCATTCGAGCCCCGCGAGCCACAGCGTCCCCTCGCCGCCGAACGCGTGCACATCCGTGCCGACGCCGACGCGCGGAAGCGCCGGCACGCCGCCGAGGTGTGCCGCCGGGTGCGGCGCAGGCTCGGCGAGCAGGTGGCGCGCGCGATCGAGGTCCGCCGCGGTGGTGATCTTGAAAGCCAGAGGATGCCCCGGCACGGCCGCGACGGGGTGCCCGGACTCGGCGACCAGGGCCGCGTCATCGGTGAAGTCCGCCGCGGCGGCGGCGTATGCCGTGTCGAGCACGTCGCGCCGGAACCCCTGCGGCGTCTGCGCGGCGGCGAGCTCGGCGCGGTCGACCGCGGCGACGATCTCGTCACCCGTGACGCGCTTGAGCGTGTCGATGACCGGGAGCACGGGGATCGCGCCTGCCGCGCCCCCGTCGATCGCCGCGATGACGCGCTCGAAGACGTCGGCCGGGGTGAGGGCGCGCGCTGCGTCGTGGACCAGCACGACCTCGACATCGGCCCACAGGGCTGCAAGACCGGCGGCCACGGAGGCCTGCCGCGTGTCGCCGCCCGCGACCACCGACACCAGCTCTCGACGGTCCCCCGCGGTGGCCAGTGCCTCGCTCAGCGCATCGCCCTCGCGCCCGGCGGGCGCGACGATCACGACCTGCGCGAGCGGGGCGGCGAAGACGCCGCTGAGGGCGTGACGAAGGATGCTGCTCCCGTCGATGCCGACGAACGCTTTCGGCGCTCCAGCGCCCAGCCGGGTGCCGGACCCGGCGGCCACGACGATGACGCCGACGCGCGGGACGGGAGTGATGCTCACCCGCTCACGCTATCGCGATCGACGGGCGACGCTGTGCGCGTGCTGCCCAGTCGGAATCGGGTGCGCACAGCAGAACGGCGCCCCATCGGGGCGCCGTTCCAGGAGTCTCAGCTCGCGAGGACCTCGTCGAGAAGGACGCTCGCCTTCTCTTCGTCGGTCTTCTCGGCCAGAGCGAGCTCGGAGATCAGAATCTGCTTCGCCTTGGCGAGCATGCGCTTCTCTCCGGCCGACAGGCCGCGGTCCTGATCGCGGCGCCAGAGGTCGCGCACGACCTCGCTCACCTTGATGACGTCGCCGGAGGCGAGCTTCTCGAGATTCGCCTTGTAGCGGCGCGACCAGTTGGTCGGCTCCTCCGTGAAGGGAGCGCGCAGCACCTCGAAGACCTTGTCGAGGCCCTCCTTGCCGATGACGTCTCGGACGCCGACCAGGTCGACGTTCTCTGCGGGGACTTCGATGATGAGATCACCTTGCGTGACGTTGAGCTTCAGGTACTTCTTCGTCTCGCCCTTGATGATCCGGTCTTTGACCTCGATGATCGTAGCCGCCCCGTGGTGGGGGTAGACGACCGTCTCGCCAACCTCAAAAAGCATGGAGTTATGTCCTTTCGGCAACCTCCAGGATACCACAGGCGAAATACGCTAAGGTTCTCCGCCCTGCGGCCGCGGCGGTGCTCCGCGCGGCACATCGCGAGCCCCTAGAATGCTGGAGAACCGTCATCCGTCTTATGGAGGATCCGTGAACCGCCGCCTCATCGCGTCGCTGGCCATCGGGGGCGCACTCGTCCTCACGACGACCGGGTGCAGCATGATCTCGCCGCAGGCGACCACGATCCCGTATTCGGCGGCGGAGGGCACGAACGTCCACGAGGCCGGCCCGATCGAGGTTCGCAACGCCCAGATCGTCGCCAACGAGGACGGGTCCGAGGGCAACTTCGTCGCGGCCCTGATCAACCAGACCGAGGACTCGCACACCCTCAACATCGAGTTCGGCGAAGGCGGCCCGACGCTCACCGTGCGGGTTCCCGCCAACACGACAGTGAGCCTCGGTTCGGAGGAGGACGAGCCGCTGCTCGTCGAGGACCTCGACGCCCTCCCCGGCACCGATGTCACCACGTTCTTCCAGTCCGGCGACTCCGAGGGCGCGCTCGTCTCGGTGCCCGTCCTGGACGGGACTCTCAACTACCTCGCGCCGCTCGCTCCCTGAGCGACGCTCGCGCACGCGAGAAGAGGGCGCCCCGCGAGGGGCGCCCTCTTTCGTGCGCTGCGGCTCAGCCCTCGAAGCGGTAGCCGAGGCCCCGCACGGTGACCAGCATCTCCGGCGCGCCGGGGTTCTTCTCGATGCGGGAGCGGATCCGCTTGATGTGCACATCGAGGGTCTTGGTGTCGCCGAAGTAGTCGCTCCCCCACACGCGGTCGATGAGCTGGCCGCGCGTGAGCACGCGCCCGGCGTTGCGCATGAGCACCTCGAGCAGCTCGAATTCCTTGAGCGGCA
The DNA here is from genome assembly GCF_000956465.1 of Microbacterium trichothecenolyticum. Taxonomy (GTDB): domain Bacteria; phylum Actinomycetota; class Actinomycetes; order Actinomycetales; family Microbacteriaceae; genus Microbacterium; species Microbacterium trichothecenolyticum. Next base: position 73,382 of record NZ_JYJA01000032.1, on the reverse strand, counting down.
TGTTGATCTCGCCGCCCTCGACGGCGACCGTGTGACGGTCGATGTCGAGCACGACGCGGCCGCCCTCCAGCACACGGTCCTCGAGGTCGGCGTCGATCTGCGAGAACCGGCGCAGCACGGCGCGCATGCGGGCGAGCAGTTCGCGGGCCGAGTACGGCTTGGTGACGTAATCGTCGGCGCCGAGCTCGAGACCCACCACGATGTCGACCTCGGAGTCCTTCGCGGTCAGCATGATGATCGGCACGGCCGAACTGATCCGGATCTGGCGGCACACCTCGGTGCCCGGCATTCCGGGCAGCATGAGGTCGAGGAGCACGATGTCGGCGCCGCGCTCGCGGAACGCGGTCAGGGCGGTCGGGCCGTCCTCGGCGATCTCGACCTCGTAGCCTTCGCGGCGAAGGAGGTAGGCGAGCGGGTCGGCGAGGTCTGGCTCGTCCTCGACGATCAGGACGCGGGTCATGCGGGGTCTCCATTCGCGACGGATGCGGGGTTCTGGCCGCCGGCAGGACCGACGGGAGTCTTGGGCGCGGCGGACCTGGCCGCGCGGTCGGGTGCCGCGGCCTTGGCCGCGCGGGCGGAAGCGGCGGGCTTCGCCCCGGGGGCGGCCGGAGCGCTCTTCGCGCCCCGAGCGGGGGCGGAGGCCGACGGTGCCGGGACTTCGGCGGGCGCAGCCTCTGTGGCCGGCATGTCAGCGACGGCGGGCCGCTTCTTCTTGCGCCCGCGCTTGGGCGCCGGCTCGAGGGCGGGCGCGTCGATCTGGGGCAGGCGGATCGTGAACGTGGATCCGCGGCCAGGGCGCGACCACAGGCGCACCTCGCCGCCGTGCCGCTGCACCGCGTGCTTGACGATGGAGAGGCCGAGCCCGCTGCCGCCGGTGCGGCGGGCGCGCGCGGGGTCGGACCGGTAGAAGCGTTCGAAGACGCGGTCCTGCTCGCCCTCGGCGATGCCGATGCCGCGGTCCGTCACGGCGATCTCGACGATGCGGTCGACGGCCTTGATACCGACGCCGACGCTCGAGCCCCGCGGCGAATACGCGATGGCGTTCGCGATGAGGTTGCCGACCGCCTCGCTCAGCACCTGCGCGTCGCCATGCACGTAGAGCCCGCGCGCACCGCCGCGCATCACCTCGACGCCGGCGGAGTCCGCCTGGATCGCGTGCGCGTCGAGGGCGGATGCCACGACCTCGTCGATCGAGACGTCCTGCTGCGGGAGCTCATCCGCTGCCTGCAGCCGGGACAGGTTCATGATGCGCGAGGTCAGCAGCGCGAGCCGGTTGGCCTCCGCTTGCAGTCGCATCGCGAAGATCCGCACCTGCGGCGGATCGTCGGCCGCCGACTCGATCGCCTCGGCGAGCAGGCTCACTGCGCCGACGGGTGTCTTGAGCTCGTGGCTCGTGTTCGCCACGAAGTCGCGCCGCATCTCCTCGACGCGTTCGCGTTCGGAGATGTCGCGCAGCACGAGGAGGGTGAGCCGCGGCGAGATGCGGGACGCACGCACGGCCACGAGGCGAGGCTCGGCCGGCGGCGCGCCACGGCGCAGCCGCATCGTCTCCGTCGCGCTCGCTTCGGTGACCTCGGCGTCGGTGGTCCGCACGCGGCGCGCGAGGGTCCGCAGCTCGTCGGTCGGGAGCGTGCCGCCTTCGAGCAGCTCGAACGCCGCGGCGGCGGAGGAAGCAGCCAGCACCGTGAAAGACGCGTCCACCACCACGGCGGCATCGTCCATGCCGTGAAGGACGCCCCGCACGCCGTCAGGGATCTCGATCGATCCCTCCGCATGTGCGCGGTCACGCGCGCGCATCGACGCGACGATGACGGCGGAGATCGAACCGCCGATGATGATCCCCGCGAGGAGGGCGAGCAGCGCGAGCTGCGTCGTGTCCATGCCTCAAGCGTAGGGGCACGTCGCGCGCGACAATGGACCGTGACCGGGACCTGGGCACCCGCGCCGGGTACTGTTCACCACGGGGGCACCGTCCGTTAACCTTCCCTGGCGACAATCGGCCGGGCGCGGGCGCAAGCCCTCCCAGACCATGAAAGGTGCGTCGGAATGCGCGAAGTCTTCCACCAGTCCCTCGAGGACGTGCAGGGGCGTCTCGTCGAGATCGCCGAGCTCGTCACGATCGCCATCGACAAGGCGACGCGCGCGTTCGGGACGAGCGACGTGGCGCTTGCGGAGGAGGTCATCGAGGCCGACGCGGTCATCGACGAGAAGGCCGTCGAGCTCGACGAGCTCGCCATCGAGATCCTCGCCCGCCAGCAGCCGGTCGCACGCGACCTGCGCATCGTCGTCAGCGCTCTGCGCATGAGCGCGTCGCTCGAGCGCATGGGCGACATCGCCGAGCACATCGCCCAGCTCACCCGCATGCGTTTCCCCGAGCGGGCCATCCCCAAGGGCCTGAAGTCCACCTTCCTCAAGATGGGCGAACTCGACGTCGAGGCGGCACGCCAGCTCACCGAACTGCTGCGCACGCAGGACGGCGACCTCATCGACGAGATCCGCAACGCCGACGACAAGCTCGACGAGCTGCACGTCTCGGTGTTCGAAAAGGTGCTCAGCGACAGCTGGCAGGGCGATCCGTCGGCCACCGTCGATGCCACGCTCGCCAGCCGCTACCACGAGCGCTTCGGCGACCACGCGGTCTCGGTCGCGAAGAAGGTCGCGTACCTGTCGACCGGAGACTGGACGTCGAGCACCGACACGATCGACGTCGTCGCCCCGTCTCTCTGAAGCCCGTCACGCGGCCTGCAGCCGGGGGCTGCCGCTGCGAAGGCGAAGAAAAGGAAGAGCGGATGCCTCGTGGGGAGGCATCCGCTCTTCTGCGCTGTTCGAGATCAGGCCTTGCCCTGGTTCGCGACCGCGGCGGCGCCGGCAGCGGCGGCCTCAGGGTCGAGGTACTCGCCCGGGCCGAGAGGCTTGAGGTTCTCGTCGAGGCGGTACACCAGCGGGATGCCCGTGGGGATGTTGAGCTCGGCGATGTCGGCGTCGCTGATGCCGTCGAGGTGCTTCACGAGTCCGCGCAGGGAGTTGCCGTGCGCCGTCACGAGCACCGTCTTGCCGGCCTTGAGGTCCGGGACGATGTCGCTGTGCCAGTACGGCAGCATGCGGTCGATGACGATCTTGAGCGACTCGGTGTCGGGCACCTCGCCGTCGATGCCCACGTAGCGCGGGTCGCCGACCTGGCTGTACTGGTCGTCGGCGGCCAGCGGCGGCGGCGGGACGTCGAACGAGCGGCGCCACAGCATGAACTGCTCGTTGCCGAACTCCTCGAGGGTCTGCGCCTTGTCCTTGCCCTGCAGAGCGCCGTAGTGGCGCTCGTTGAGGCGCCACGAGCGCTTGACCGGGATCCAGAGGCGGTCGGCCGCGTCGAGGGCGATGTCGGCGGTCTGGATGGCGCGGCTGAGCACGGAGGTGTGCAGCACATCGGGAAGGATGCCGGAATCGGCCAGCAGCTCGCCGCCGCGCTGGGCTTCGGCCTTGCCCTGGTCGGTGAGGCGGACGTCGACCCAGCCCGTGAACTGGTTGGTCTTGTTCCACTCGCTCTGGCCGTGTCGGAGGAGGATCAGCGTGTAGGGCGCGGTCATGCGCCCCATGATATCGGCGCCGGGGGCCGCCTCCCGATGCTGTGACGGGTGCGGCTGGCATCATGGAGACATGGCGCGGGGACCGGTCGGGCAGATCACGCGCGGCACCACCGGAACCAACCGGCTGCGGCGCGTGGATCGCTGGATCGCGCGGCATCCCGCTCTGCGCCGGGCCCACGATCCGCTCGTGGTCGACCTGGGCTACGGCGCGAGCGGCGTGACGGCGCTGGAGCTGTACGCGCGCCTCGTCCGCGTACGGCCGGACGTCGAGGTGCTCGGCCTCGAGATCGATCCCTCGCGCGTCGCGCGGGCGCGGGCCCAGCTGGAGCAGGTCCGCGCGGGCGGCACGTCGTTCGCCGCCGATGCACTCGTGTCGTTCGCGCGCGGCGGCTTCGAGGTGCCCACAGCCGGCGGGCGCCGCCCGGCGGTCGTACGGGCGTTCAACGTGCTCCGTCAGTACGACGAGTCGGAGGTCGCGGCGGCGTGGGCGACGATGTGCGCGCGCCTCGCGCCGGACGGACTCCTCGTCGAGGGAACGTGCGACGAGATCGGGCGCATCGCGACCTGGGTCGCACTCGGCCCCGACGCCGTGCCGCGCACCCTCACGGTGTCGCTGCGGCTGGCGGGGCTGCAGCATCCGTCCATCGCCGCGGAGCGGCTCCCGAAGGTCCTCATCCACCGCAACGTCCCCGGCGAGCCCGTGCACGCGTTCCTTGCGGCCCTCGACGCGGAGTGGGAACGCGCGGCGAGTGTGTCGCCCTTCGGCCCGGTGCATCGCTGGCGCACAGCGCTGTCGGCGCTGGTCGACGGCGGGTGGCCGGTCCTCGAGCGGTCGCGGTGGCGCCTGGGCGAGGTCACCGTGCCGTGGGATGCCGTGGCCCCGCGCTGAGGCGCGGCGCGCAGTCCGTCACACGCGGGGCAGCACCGCACGCGCCTCGGCGGACGACATGCCGGTCGCGGTGAGGAGGTCGACCGCGAACGGTCGCATCGCGGTGATGAGGTTCTGCTCGCCCTGCGAACCGTCCGGGAGGATCCGCGCCGGGTCGAGGCGCACGGCCACCGCTCGCGCCGCCTCGCGCGCTGCCGGCTGCAGCGAGATGTCGTCGAGGCTCTCGCCCACGAGCTCCGCGGCGCGCATGAGCTCGGCGAGCACCTCGGCCGGCACCGGACGCCGCTGGCCGTCGTCGCACAGGTACACGGCGCGACGGGCGACCACCCGGAGGTTGCGGGTGGCGAAGTCCATCGCCTGCAGCACCGCGTGGTGCCGGCGCAGCTCTGCCCGCTGCGGGCGCAGCCAGGGCGAGAATCCTGCGACGGCGAGGCCGGAGTCCAGCGAGGCGCGCCACTCGTCGATGCGCGGGGCGATCGCGCGCGCCTTCTCCAGGCCGCGGGCGGCCCGCAGCGCGTCGCCCCGACGCAGCGCCTGCACGATCGTGCGCGCCGCCGCGTCCGCAGCCGCGAAGACCGCGTGCCCGTCGCGCGCCTCCTCCCTGCGGGGATTGCGCGGGATGAGCGCGGTCACCGCGAGGGCGGCGACGCCGCCCACCGCGCCGTCGATGAGCCGGGAGAACGGCTCGGTCGCCGGCAGCGACATCACGATGCACGCCTGGACGCCCGCCATGATCGCGAAAGGCGGATAGGGCGACAGGAACCGGGCGACCAGCAGCGTCACCCCGAGGGCGAGTGCGAGCTGCCACCAGCCAGGGCCGACGACCACGACGAAGCCCTCGGCGACGAGGATGCCGACGAGCATCCCGACCACCGTCTCGAGCACGCGCCGCGGGCGCGCGTCGCGCACCAGGCCAAGACTGGTGATCGTCACCGTGGCCGCGAGCAGCGGCGCCGGATGCCCGATGACATAGTGCGCGCAGGCCCACGCCGCGGTCGCCGCGACCGTGATCTGCAGGATGGCGAGCGCCGACCCGCGCACGCGCGCCAGCTGCGGGCGAAGGTCCAGCCGGGCGCGCCAGCCCGTGGGCACGACCTGGGTGATCGCGGCGGTCTCGCCGTCGCCGCTCACCGCCGAGTCCCCTACTGGGCCGCCGCGCGGCGCGACAGCCGGGTGATGCGCGGCACGTTCGCCGTGGCGCCGGCGTCCGGCGGCACCACGACCTCCTGCGCCGCGGCGACTGGGCCGTCGGCGGTGTCCACCGTCAGCGGGGCGTCGACGGGCGTGGTGCGACGCACGACCGCGAGCGCGATCGGCCCTTCCTCGTAGTGCAGCGCCGCCGACGTCACGATGCCGACGGCGTCGTCACCGAGCCGCACGGCCGCGCCGTGCTCGGGCAGCACGCTGCCGGACCCGTCCAGCTGCAGCGCGACGAGGCGCCGCGGCGGGTGCCCGAGGTTGTGGACCTTGGCGATGGTCTCCTGCCCGCGGTAGCAGCCCTTGTCGAGGTGCACCGCAGTTCGCAGCCAGTCCAGCTCGTGCGGCAGCGCCCGCTCGTCGACGTCCGTCGTCCAGCGCGGGCGCCACGCGGCGACGCGCAGCGCGTCGACCGCGGTCAGGCCTGCCAGCTCCAGCTCGCCGCGGGCCGCGGCATCCGCCATCCGCGCCTCCTCGGCGCGTGTCACGATCGCCTCGGCCCAATCGCGATCGGCGCCGGGGTGCGGGTCGACCGGCGCGTACGCGTGACCGCCCGGCGTGACCGACGGCCACGGGTCGCGCCACACCAGCGGCACCCCGGCGGGTGCCGCGGGCGAGATGCGCTCGAGCGCGGCGGCGGTGCCGCCGATCACGGCGTACTCGTCGTCGGCGATCCGCGGGTCGACGCGCAGCCGGAACCGCATCTTGCGCAGCCAGTCGTACAGTCCCTCGACGTCGGCGCGATCGGCGATGAGCCAGGTCGTCTCCGCGTCATCGACGACGGATGCCGCGTGCTCGACGTGTCCTTGCGGGTCGAGGATCAGCAGCTCCGTGCCGACGCCGGGGTCGAGTCTGGTCAGCGCCTGCGACGACAGCGAGTCCAGCCAGGTCAGGCGGTCCTCACCGGGGACGGCGATGACCGCGCGGTCGGCGCGGGGCGCGAGCGCGGCTCCGGCGGCGAGCCGGCGCTGCTCGGCGAGCGGATTGCCGACGTGCTGCAGCCCGGCGTCGTCGACGACGGCGCCGGGGACAGCGGAGAACGGGCCGGTCATCACTCCGCCCGCGCGAGTCGTGCCGACGCGTGCGCGCCGAGTTCGAAGCCGAGCGCGGCGATGTCCCATGCCCACAGCAGGTGGCCGTCGACGAGCCCGTACATGCGGGTGGCAGCCGCGTACGACTTCGCGCCGGCGGGCCTGACGACGGCGTCGGTCGCGATGTCGATGCGCGGGCCCTTGATCTGGCCGAGATAGAGCTCGCTCACGCCGTCGGCGTGCACGAGGGCCGCCTCGAGGTCGAAGCCGCCGTCGGCGTTGCGCAGCTGTTCGATGTCGTCGGCGGTGCGGACGACGGGCGCGGCGAGCGCGGGAAGCAGGCCCGGCCCGGCGTCGGCGTCGGTCGCGGTGAGTGCGAGACGCCAGTAGCCGAGTTCTGCCACCAGGCGCGTGCGCTTCTGGGGGTCCTCTGCGTCATGCAGCCACGCGTCCGCGGAGTAGTTGAGATAGTCGCCGCCGTCGTGGCTGAAGCTCACGCGGTGCGTGAACTCGCCGGCGTAGGCGTGGTCGCCGTAGTCGATGACGCCGGTGCCCTCCCAGACTCCGATGAGCCACGACAGGGGGACGAGCTCCGCCGGAAGGTCGGTCGGGATGTCGAGCACGACCGGACCCGTCAGCGCTGGCCGCGGTAGAGGTTCTTGACGACGACGGCGGAGACGAAGACGATCGCCAGAGACGCCAGACCGAGCAGGCCCACGAAGAACAGTTCGAGCGCGACGGTATCCATACGAGGGAGTCTAGCCGGGAACGAGGGCGGCAAGACCGAACCCCAGGCTGATGACGCCCATCACCAGGGCGGCGCCGAGGACGCTCGCCGCGACGCGCTCGGTGAACCCCTGGGACCGGCCCGACCACAGCTGGGTCGCGAACCCGGCGATGAGGCATCCGCCCAGTCCGACGCCCAGCCACGCCGCACGCCAGTCCGGCGTCGCGAAGATTCCGACGACGACGGCGATCACGGCCGCGAGCACCCACACGGCGACGATGCCGCCGAGTGTGCGGCGAGGGGCGAGTTCAGGCACGGCCACGCATCCCATCATCACCCAACAACCCGCGCGGCGCACGCGCTGCGGCGCGGGTGATGGGTGTGTCGACGGAGGACATGCGGATCGAGTACCCCTCCACCACGCCCTACACTGGGGTTCGCGGCGCACCCCCCTGCGCCGGGAAGGCGATCCATTGGCACAGCTCCTGGTTCTCAGTTCCACACACGGAGGCGGCCCCGTCCTGCCCTCGCTCGAACTGCTGAGCCACCGCGTGCGCCTGATCCCCGCTGAGCCCGCCCAGCTCGTCAACGCGCCGAGCGCCGACATCATCTTCGTCGACGCCCGTGTCGACCTCGTCGGCGCCAAATCGCTGTGCAAGATCCTCAACACGACGGGCCTGGACGCTCCGCTCCTGCTGATCGTGACCGAGGGCGGCCTGACCGCCGTCTCCCCCGACTGGGGCGTCGACGACGTCATCCTCTTCACGGCGGGCCCCGCCGAGGTGGACGCCCGCATCCGCCTCGCCGTCGGCCGTCAGTCTGCCGAGCAGGTCTCGACGCGCATCCAGACCTCGGGCATCACTATCGACGAGTCGTCGTACTCGGCCAAGGTGCACGGTCGCCCGCTCGACCTCACGTACAAGGAGTTCCAGCTCCTCCACTTCTTCGCGACGCACCCCTCGCGCGTCTTCACCCGCGAGCAGCTGCTGAGCGAGGTGTGGGGCTACGACTACTTCGGCGGAACACGCACGGTCGACGTGCACGTGCGGCGCCTGCGCGCCAAGCTCGGCGACATGGAGCAGCTGATCGGCACCGTGCGGAACGTGGGCTACCGGTTCAACGTCTACGAGGACGAGCCCGAACCCGCCCCCCGCGAGCGCACCGACGCCTGACCGGGGCGGCACACCGCCCCTCACCGAGTGTGCGAGGGACGGCTGTCGAGGTGGGCCCGCGCGCCCGAGGCTCCGCGCAGCGCGAAGCGATGCGTGGAGGAGGCGTGGGGATCGTTCACACTCTCGTCACGTCACCCTGCAATGATGAAGGGATGATCGAACCCGAGGTGCTCGACGCCGGCCTGGGCGATGCGGACGACGACGACTTCGACCTTTCCGAGGTCTTCGACTCGCAGCTTCCCGACCACCGCTACCTGGATCGCGAGCTGAGCTGGCTCGCGTTCAACCAGCGCGTGCTGGAGCTCGCCGAAGACCCGAACCTCCCGCTTCTCGAACGCGCCAACTTCCTCGCGATCTTCGCGAGCAACCTCGACGAGTTCTTCATGGTGCGCGTCGCGGGCCTCAAGCGCCGCATCGTGACGGGCCTCGCCCTGCCGACCAACGTCGGCCGCTCGCCGGCCGAGGTCCTCTCCGACATCTCGGCGGAGGCGCACCGGCTGCAGCTGCGTCACGCCGAGGTCTGGACGTCGCTCGTGAAGCCGGCGATGGCGGATGTCGGCATCCAGATGGTCTCGTACGACACGCTCGACGCCGCCGAGCGCGAGGGCCTGTACGACTACTTCCAGGCGCAGGTCTTCCCGGTCCTGATGCCGCTCGCGGTGGATCCCGCGCACCCGTTCCCGTATATCTCGGGGCTGTCGCTGAACCTCGCGATCCGCATCCGCAACGCACGGACGGGTCGTCAGGAGTTCGCGCGCCTCAAGGTGCCGCCCATGCTCCCTCGCTTCGTCGAGCTGCCGCCCGTCGACGGCACCCTGCGCTTTCTGCCGCTCGAGGACCTCATCTCCAACCACCTCGACGACCTCTTCCCCGGTATGGAGGTGCTCGACCACCATGCCTTCCGCCTCACGCGCAACGAGGACGTCGTGATCGAGGAGGACGAGACCGAGAACCTCATCCAGGCTCTCGAGGCCGAGCTGCTGCGCCGCCGGTTCGGCCCGCCGATCCGCCTCGAGATCACGGACGACATGGACGACGTCACGCTCGACCTGCTCATCAAGGAACTCGACATCACCGAGCAGGAGGTCTACCGCCTCCCCGGGCCGCTGGATCTGCGCGGACTGTTCGACCTGCGCATCGATCGCCCCGACCTTCGCTTCAAGCCGCATCTGCCGACGACGGCACTGGCGTTCCAGCCGGGCGACAACAACGAGCGGCCCGACATCTTCGCCTCGATCCGCAAGGGCGACGTGCTCGTGCACCACCCGTACGAGTCATTCGCGACGAGTGTGCAGGCCTTCCTCGAGCAGGCGGCGAAAGACCCGCACGTGCTCGCCATCAAGCAGACCCTGTATCGCACGTCGGGTGACAGCCCGATCGTCGAGGCGCTCATCGATGCCGCAGAGGCCGGCAAGCAGGTGCTCGCACTCGTCGAGATCAAGGCGCGCTTCGACGAGGCCAACAACATCGTGTGGGCGCGCAAGCTGGAGAAGGCCGGTGTGCACGTCGTCTACGGCCTCGTGGGCCTCAAGACGCACTGCAAGCTGGCGCTCGTGATCCGCGAGGAGAGCGGCGTGCTGCGCAGCTACAGCCACGTCGGCACGGGCAACTACAACCCGAAGACGAGCCGCATCTACGAGGACTTCGGGCTCTTCACCGCCGACGACCAGGTCGGTCGCGACCTCACCCGTCTGTTCAACGAGCTGAGCGGCTACGCGATCGAGAAGAAGTTCAAGCGGATCCTCGTCGCCCCTCTGCACCTGCGGAAGGGCCTGCTGCGCCTGATCGACAAGGAGCGGCGCAATGCGCTGGCGGGCAAGCCCGCGAGCGTGCGCATCAAGGTCAACTCGATGGTCGACGAGCAGATCATCGACTCCCTCTACCGTGCCAGCCAGGCCGGTGTGAAGGTCGAGGTGTGCGTGCGCGGCATCTGCGCGTTGAAGCCGGGCGTCGAGGGCATGAGCGAGAACATCACGGTGCGTTCGATCCTCGGGCGCTACCTGGAGCATTCGCGCATCTTCGCCTTCCACAATGACGGCGACCCCGTCGTGTACATCGGCAGCGCCGACATGATGCATCGCAACCTCGACCGCCGCGTCGAAGCTCTGGTGCGCGTCACATCGCCGGCCCACGTGAAGGAGCTGAACGACCTCTTCACGTTGTCGATGAGCGACACGACGAGCTCGTGGCATCTCCGCCCCGACGGCGAATGGGTGCGGCACAATCAGAGCGAGGAGGGAAAGCCGCTCCTCGATCTCCAGGACCGGACCATGACCAACGTGCAGCGCCGCCGGCGTGCACGCGCGGTGCGATGACCGAGACGGCCGTCTACGCGGCCGGGGGCGTCGTCTGGCGTGTCGTCGACGACAAGCTGCGCGTGCTCCTGATCCACCGCACCAAGTACCGCGACGTCACGCTCCCCAAGGGCAAGGTCGACCCCGGCGAGATGCTCGCCGAGACGGCGGTCCGCGAGATCCACGAAGAGACCGGCATCCGTGTCGCCCTCGGCGTGCCCGTCGGAGTCTCGCGCTACCGGCTGCCGAGCAAGCGCACCAAGATCGTGCACTACTGGGCGGCCGAGGCGACCGATGCCGCGATCCGCGCGTCGGCGTTCGTGCCGAACAAAGAGATCGCCGCCATCGAGTGGGTCTCTCCCAAGAAGGCGCTGAAGCGGCTCAGCTACCCCGTCGACACCGAGATCATGGAGCACTTCCTGCGGCTCGTCGACGAGGGAGTGCTGCGCACCTTCCCCATCGTCGCCCTGCGGCACGCCAAAGCCGTCACCCGCGAGGAATGGCAGGGGAAGGATGCTGCGCGCCCGCTCGCCGCCCGCGGCCGCAAGCAGGCGACGTCGATCGTCGGCCCGCTGCTCGCCTTCGGCGTGCGGCGGATCGTGTCGAGCCCTGCCGCCCGCTGCGTCAAGACCGTCGCCCCGCTGTCGGCCGCGATCGGCCGGGAGATCGACACCACCAAGCTCATCAGCCAGGACGCGTGGGAGGACGGCAGGTCCGATGCGCGAACGGTGATCGGCGAGCGGGTGCGCTCGCGCAAGCCGGCGGTGCTGTGCAGCCACGGGCCCGTGCTCCCCGATATCCTCAGCGAGCTCGCCCTCGCGACGGGCACGTTGCGCGGCTCCTACCTCGGCAGTGCCTCGGCCCTGGAGCCCGCCGCGTTCTCGGTGGTGCACCTGTCGGTGGAGAACCCCGGCTCGGGCATCGTCACGATCGAGACGCACGAGCCGAAGGTGTGATGGCCTCCGCGCGGTCGATCGTCGACATCGCGTGGGCCGAGGTGCCGCCCGGCGCGCCACGGCGCGAGCACGCGTGGCGTCTGCTGCGGGGGATGCTGCCCGCCGGCGCCGAACTGAGCAATCCGTGCCCCCGCTGCGGCGGGCCGCATGGCCCGGTGACCGTCTCGCACGCGCCGTTCCTGGCCAGCGTCACCTACGCGGGCGGGTATGCGATCGCGGCTGTGGCGGCGACGCGGGAGGCTGCGGCGCTCGGCGTCGACGCCGAGCCCGAGCACGATGCGCGCCGCGACGCGGCCGGTATGTCAGGCGTGCTCGGCGACGGCGAGGCGAGCGTGCGGGAGTGGATCCGCATCGAGGCCGCACTGAAGGCCGACGGCCGGGGACTCCGCGTGGAGCCCTCGACGGTGGGGGTGGCGTGGGCCGCGAGCGCCTGGACGGCGACCGTCCCCGGCGGTGAGGTCTACGCGGGATGGGATGCGGCCGGGCCGCCGGGCATCCTCGTGAGCGTCGCGCTCCTCAGTCCCGCGAGCCCGGGAGTCTGAGCCACCGTCGCACCGCGGGTGCCTGCGGGCGGGGCGGCAGCGGCGGGAGAGGCGCGGCGTCGAGCCACACCGCGAGGAGCTCGACCGCCGCCGGGCCGGCGGTGCGGGCGACGCAGTCGCGGAACGCCTCGGTGGTGGCGAGTGCGTGCCGGTGTTCGCGCACCCACGTGTGGAGGAGGTCGGCGAACACCTCCGCCCCGACCGTGCGACGCAGCGCCTCCAGCGTGAGCGCGCCGCGCTTGTAGACGCGGTCGTCGAACATGAGCGCGGGGCCCGGGTCCGAGATGACGAGGTCCTGCGGCAGCACCTGGAGGCGCGCATGGTGCTGGTCGGCGAGGGTCGCGATGTCGGCGCTGCCCGACGCCTCGGACCACAGCCACTCGGCGAAGCACGCGAAGCCTTCGTTGAGCCAGATGTCGTGCCACCGCTCGACGCCCACGCTGTTGCCGAACCACTGGTGGGCGATCTCATGCGGCACCAGGCGCGCGGCTTCGGGCTCGAAGTGGTTGGCACCGAACACGACGAGTCCCTGCGCCTCGAGCGGGATCTCGAGGGGGTCCGCGGTGACGACGACCGTGCAGCCCTCCTGCGGGTACGGCCCGAACGCCTCCTCGAAGCAGTCGAGGATGCGGGGCACGTCGGAGAACCACCGCCGGGCAGCGGTCACGAGCGGCGCCGGAGCCATCAGCCGCACGGGGCCGATCGCGCTCTCGCGGTACGGGCCGATGTGGACGGCAGCGAGGTAGGTCGCCGTCGGCACCTCCGACACGAACTCCCAGCGGGTGAGCCCGCCGGTGCGCACCGGCGGCTGCGGGACGCCGGTCGCCGCGACGGTGTAGTCCGGATCCGTGGTGATCGCGATGCGGAACTTCGCCCGGTCGTCGGGGCGGTCGTTGCAGGGGAACCAGGTCGGCGCGCCGACCGGCTGGGACGCGACGAGCACGCCGTCCTCCAGCTCCTCCCACCCGATCGTGCCCCACCGCGAGCGCCGCGGCCTCGGCGCACCGGCATAGCGCACCTCGATGGAGAACTCCTCTCCCGCCTCCAGCGCCTGGGGGGGCGTGATGCGCAGGGCCGAGGCATCCTGTGCGAACTTCGTCCGCGCGTCGCCGTCCACCCGGACCCGCGACGCGCGCAGGCCGATCAGGTCGAGTCGCACCGAGCGCGTCCGCTGGGTCGCGACCGCGTTGACGAGCGCGGTGCCCTCGAGCCGGTTCGTGTGCACGCGGTAGCGCAGGTCGAGGTCGTACGACACGACGTCGAACGAGGCGTCGCCGCTGCGCGGCGTGTACGCATCGGGGCCGATCACGACGTCGACTGGTACGCGCGCACCGTGACCGCGCGCCACGGTCCGATCGGGTTGCCGCTCCAACGGGAGCCGACGGGCACGCTCTCGCCGCGCATCACGAGCGACGCCGGGCCGACGGTCGCGTGGGCGCCGATCGACGCGGCAGGAAGGATCACGCTGTGCGGTCCGAGCGTCGCACCGGGTTCGAGTTCGACGGTGTCCATGCTCATGATTCGATCATGGAACAGGTGCGTCTGCACGACGCACCCGCGGTTGACCGTGGATGCCTCGCCGAGCGTCACGAGGTCGGGCTCGGGCAGCCAGTAGCTCTCGCACCACACGCCGCGCCCGATGCGGGCGCCGAGGCTGCGCAGCCACACGGCGAGCGCGGGTGTGCCGGCGGCGGCGCGCGCGAACCACGGGGCCGCGAGCATCTCGGTGAAGGTGTCCGACACCTCGGTGCGCCAGACGAAGCTCGACCACAGCGGCTGCTCCCCCGCGCGGATCGGCCCGACGAAAAGCCACTTCGCGGCGGTCGAGATGGCCGCGGCGACCGCGCCCGCGGCCAGGAGCACGAAGCCCGACAGCAGGAGCGTGATCCAAGGACCGACGGTGTCGACGAGCGCGGCCAGCGCGAAGAGCACGAGCAGGCCGAGGCCGCACGTGACGACGACGGGGATGAACCGGCAGATCTCCCACAGCGACCGCGCGACCCGCAGCGAGGTCGGAGGGTTGTAGGTGCGGCTCGCGTCGCTCTCGTTCGGCTGGCGGCGCAGACGCGTCGCGGGCGAGCCGAGCCAGGAGGAGCCGGCCTTGGCCTTGACCGGTGCGGCCGACAGCACCGCGACCAAGCCGTCCTTGGGCACCGTGTGACCGGGCGAAGCCATGCCGGAGTTGCCGAGGAAGGCGCGCTTGCCGATACGCACCTCGCCCAGTCGCAGCCAGCCGCCGTGCATCTCGTACGACGCGACCATCGTGTCGTCGGCGAGGAACGCACCGTCCTCGATACGCGCCATCGCCGGGATGAGCAGGACGGTGGATGCTTCGACGTCGTGTCCGACCCGCGCGCCCAGCAGCCGCAGCCATACCGGCGTGAACAGGCTCGAGTACAGCGGGAACAGAACCGTACGGGCCGAGTCGAGCAGGCGCTCCGTCGTCCAGGCCTGCCACCCGATCCGGCTGCGCACGGCGTGCGTGCCCTCGCGGAGCCCGATCGCGGCGAGCCGGACGCCCAGCACGACGGCGCCGGCGTAGACGAATCCGGTCACCAGGACCGCCGGCACGAGCCACACGAAGGCCGCGCCGAGCGCGACGCCCAGGTCGGCGGCGCCGCGCATCCCCAGCGCGAGCACCACAGCCCCCGCCGCGAAGCTGACGATGGGCAGGAGCCCCAGCGCAACAGCCGAGACCGCGTACGCCCACAGCCAGCGTCGCGCCGCGGGCGGGCGCTCGGCCGGCCAGCCCTCGGTCGTGCCGCCGACGCGCACGGCGGGCGAGCCGGCCCACGACTGGTTCGCGCGCACCCGGCCGAAGACGGCGGAGCCGGGCGCGATCTCAGCGCGCTGGCCGATCCGCGTGCCGGGCGCGAGGGTGCTGCGCGTGCCGACGGTGGCGTCGGCGCCGATGCGCACCTCGCCGATGCGCACGAGGTCGCCGTCGATCCAGTAGCCGCTGAGGTCGACCTCCGGCTCGATCGAGGCGCGATCTCCGACCTTCAGCATGCCGGTGATCGGCGGAAGCGTGTGCATGTCGACGTCCGTGCCGATGCGGGCGCCGAGGGCGCGCGCGTAGTACGAGACCCAGGGTGCGCCGGCCAGCCCCACGGCGTCGACCTGATCCGAGATCTGCTCCGCGAGCCAGAGCCTCAGGTGCACCGAGCCGCCGCGCGGGTAGTCCCCGGGACGCAGTCCCGCCAGGAGAAGCCGAGCGGATGCTGCGGCGATCGCCATGCGGCCGAACGGCGTGGCGAAGAGCACGAGGCCGATGATGAGCAGCCACCACGGCGCAGAGGGCAGCGCCTCGAATCCGGGAAACAGCCGGAGGATGGCCCCGGCGGTCAGCAGATAGAGAAGCCAGCGGACGCCCGAGAGGATGAACAGCGGGGCGCCGAGGATCGACTGCACCCACTGCGTGGCGCGCGGAGTGGGCTCCGGCATCCGGAAATCCCCCGCCTCTTCTCGCGAGAGGAACGGCTGCAGCGCCTTGGCCATCGCCCCGAGGCGCGGCACGTCATAGATGTCCGCGACCGAGAAATCGGGGACGCGCGCACGGATGCGGGAGACCAGCTGCGCCGCGGCGAGCGAACCGCCACCGAGGTCGAAGAAGTCGGCCTTGCGATCCGGGACAGGGAGGCCGAGCACCGCCTGCCATTGATCCGCGAGCCACGCCTCGTCGGGGGTCAGGTCGGCGCGGGGGATGTCGAGGTCGGGCAGCGGCCACGGCAGCGCGGCGCGGTCGACCTTGCCGGAGGTCCGCACGGGAAGGTCGGGCACCACGGCGAGCAGCGGCATGACGCCCGCGGCCAGGCGCGCGGCGAGGTGGCCGCGCGCGGCGGCGCGGTCGAGCTCGCCGTCGACGACGAGGTATCCCACGAGCACCGGGACCCCTGCGTCGCTCGTGCGCACGGCAGCGCTCGCGGCGGTCACGCCCGGCAGCTCCTGCAAGGCGTTCTCGACCTCGCCGAGCTCGATGCGGCGCCCGCCGACCTTGACCTGGTCGTCGGCACGGCCCTGGAAGAGCAGACCCTGCGGCTCGTAGCGCACGAGGTCGCCGGAGCGGTACGCCCGGTCCCACCCCAGAGTCGGCATCGGCGCGTACTTCTCGAGGTCCTTGATCGGGTCGAGGTAGCGGGCGAGCCCCACGCCGCCGATGATCAGCTCGCCCACCCCGCCCGGCTCGACCTGACGGTCGTCGCCGTCGACGACGGCCAGCGCCCAGCCGTCGAGCGGGAGGCCGATGCGCACCGGTCCCTCGCCGTCGAGGAGCGCCGCGCACGCGACGACGGTGGCCTCGGTCGGGCCGTACGTGTTCCAGACCTCGCGGCCGTCGGCGACGAGCCGCGCGACGAGCTCGGGCGGGCAGGCCTCGCCGCCGAAGATGAGCAGGCGCACGTTCTCGATCGCGTCGGCCGGCCACATCGCGGCGAGCGTCGGCACGGTCGAGACCGCCGTGATCGCCTGCCGGATGAGCCACGGCGCCAGGTCCTCGCCCGACCGCACCAGCGAGCGCGGCGCGGGTACGAGGCATGCGCCGTGGCGCCACGCGAGCCACATCTCCTCGCACGAGGCGTCGAAGGCCACCGAGAGGCCCGCCAGGACGCGGTCGCCCGGGCCGAGCGGCGCATCCTGGAGGAAGAGACGCGCCTCGGCGTCGACGAACGCGGCGGCGGAGCGGTGGGACACAGCCACACCTTTCGGCACCCCCGTCGACCCCGAGGTGAAGATGATCCAGGCGTCGTCGTCGATCGTCGGGGGCGGCACGGTGACGATCGCGTGCGTGCTCGGATGCGGCGCGGCGCCGCCGAACAGTGCGGCGGGCTCATCGTCGGCCGCGCCGGCAGGCACGTACGCGCCGCCCTCGCCGATCACGCCGTGGACGTGCGCCTCCCCGAACACGAGCCGTGCCCGCTCGTCGGAGTCGTCAGCGTCGACCGGCACATACGCCGCGCCGGCGGCGATCACGCCGAGAATCGAGATGTACAACTCCTTCGAGCCGGAGGGCATCCGCACGCCGACCCGGTCGCCGCGGCGGACGCCCGCCTCGTGCAGCAGCGCGGCAGTACGACCCACGCGCGCCATGAGCTCGCGATAGCTGAGCGCCCCCGAGCCGTCGTCGAGTGCGGAGGCCTCCGGCGTGCGCTGCACGGTGGCGCGGAGGATGTCGAGCAGCGTGCGCGGCTCCGGTGCCGCGTCGATGCGATCCAGCGGAGCCGTCACGGCCGGGGGCGAATCGATCGAGCTCACGTCAGGACAGCAGGGTGATCAGCTCGGCCTTGGTGAGCCGCGAGTAGCCGGTCCGGCCCGCGACGCGGGCGCGCTCTCGCAGCTGCGCGACGGTGAGCGTCTCGAGATCGGACGAGCCGGTCCCCACGGCCCCTCCACGCGTCGCCGGCGCGTCGCGCCGAGCCTCCGGCCGCGTGGGCTCAGCTGCAGCGGCAGGGGTCGGCTTGGTCGCAGGCTCCTTCGCACGCGGGGTGCGAGTGCGGGTCGTGGTGCGCTTCGCGGGCGCCTTCGGCGCCGCGGCAGCGGGCGCCTCTCCTGCCGCCGATGCCTCTCCCACGGGGGGAGCTTCCGCTGCGACGGCTTCCGCGGCCGCGGACTCCGGCCCCGCGGTGGCGGCAGCATCCGGGTCCGCCGCATCGGAGGTGAGCTCGGCCTCGAGGGCGCGGTCGGCCTCGAGCGCCTCCTGCTCGGCTTCGGCGGCGGCGCGCTCGGCCTTGGCGGCCGCCTTCTTGAGCGCCTTCGCCTCTGCCGCGCGCGACTTGGCCTCTTCGGCAGCTCTCGCCGCTTCGGCGGCGGCCCGGTCGGCCTCCGCGCGCAGGCGCGCCTTCTTCTCGGCCTTCGCGACCGCGGCTCGGGTGGCCTTGCGCACGCGGTCCTCGGCGCGGTGCGCCTTCTTCGCCACCTTGCGCGGGTTCTTGCGGATGACCTTCTTCGACACGTCGACGCGGTCGACGGTCTCGGCCGCGACCTCGCGCAGCTTCTTCGCGCTCTTGGCCGGGAGGGTCTTGGCGACCCGGCGGGCCTTCTTCGCCGCGGACTCCGCATCGTCGATCGCGTCGAACGCCTTGCGCTGTGCTTTGGTGGTCTTGCTCATGCGAGGAACCTTAGCGGGCGCCGGTGAACGGCCGGAGCGTCGTGTCGCGGAATTCCGCGGGAATGCCCGCCGGTGTGTCAATGCCGATGCATGGATGTCGGCATCCCGTTCACCTTCCGTTCACCCGCACAGCGCAGTCTCTTAAGAGTCCGAGCCTACGTTTCAGAGCGAACCCCGCACCGGGTTCGAACCCGAAGGCCGTTTCGGCCTGTTTCCCTGACACGTGAAGGATTCACACAGTGAAGATCTCTCGCATCGCCCAGGTGGGCGCTGTCGCCGCAGTCGCGGCTCTCGCTCTCGCCGGCTGCGCCTCGAACGAGACCCCCGGCGGCACCACCGACGAGACCACGGCCGCGTCGGACCTCTCCGGCGAGATCTCGGGCGGCGGCGCGTCGTCGCAGGAGGTCGCGGTCCAGGCCTGGACCGCCGGCTTCCAGACGGCGAACCCCGACGTCACCATCAACTACGACCCGTCCGGCTCGGGCGCGGGCCGCGAGTCCTTCCAGGCCGGCGCCTTCCCGTTCGCGGGCTCCGACCGCGCGTTCAAGGTCGAGGAGATCGAGGCGGGCCCGTTCGACTCGTGCGTCGACGGCTCGGGCATCATCGAGCTCCCGACCTACATCTCGCCGATCGCGATCATCTTCAACGTCGAGGGCGTGGACTCGCTCAACCTCGACGCCGCGACCGCTGCGGGCCTGTTCGCCGGCACGATCACCAACTGGAACGACCCGGCGATCGCCGCGCTCAACCCCGACGCGACGCTCCCCGACCTGGCCGTGACGCCGGTGCACCGCGCGGACGACTCGGGCACCACCGAGAACTTCACCGACTACCTCTTCCAGACCGCCGGCGACGTGTGGACGTACGAGCCCGACGGCGTGTGGCCGCTCTCCAGCGGCGAGGCCGCGCAGGGCACCTCGGGTGTCGTCTCGGCCGTCGCTGGCGGCAACGGCACCATCGGCTACGCCGACGCGTCGCGCGCCGCCGAAGAGGGCCTGTCGACCGCCGCCATCCAGGTCGGCGACGAGTTCGTCGAGTACTCGCCCGAGGCCGCTGCCGCGATCGTCGACGAGTCGCCGTTCGAAGAGGGCCGTGGCGAGGGAGACCTCGCGATCGCACTCGAGCGCACCTCGGACGCCGCCGGCGTGTACCCGATCGTACTCGTCAGCTACATGATCGCGTGCCAGGAGTACGCTGACGCGGCTGTCGCGCCGATCGTCAAGGGCTACCTGCAGTACGTGGCCAGCGCCGAGGGCCAGGACGCGGCCGCCGCCGCCGCCGGCAACGCGCCGATCTCCGACACGCTGCGCGAGCAGGTCAACGCCGCGATCGACCTGATCGTCGTCGAGTAATACCCCGATACCCGGCCCGGCCGCACGACCGGGCCGGGTATCACCCTGAGACCCGATTCCAGAAGGACACCATGACCACGACGACCGCCCCCGCGACGGGCAAGGTCAAGCAGCGGCCAGGCGACCGCTGGTTCTCGGGAACCGCGCTCGGCGCCGGGGTGATGATCCTCGTCACGCTCGCCGCCGTCGCGATCTTCCTCATCATCCAGTCGATCCCGGGCCTCACCGCCACGAACGAGACCGCCAGCATCCTCACCGGGAGCTTCTGGGAGTACGTCTGGCCGCTCGCGTTCGGCACCGTGTGGGCATCGTTCCTGGCGCTGCTGATGGCCGTACCCCTCGCGGTGGCGGTCGCCCTCTTCATCTCGCACTACGCACCTCGCCGCCTCGCGCAGGGTCTCGGCTACATCGTCGACCTGCTCGCGGCGGTGCCCTCTGTCGTCTTCGGCCTCTGGGGCATCCTGGTGCTCGCCCCGGCCGTGCAGCCGGTATACGCCTGGCTCAACGCCAACATGGGGTGGTTCCCCCTCTTCAGCGGCACCGTCTCGAGCACGGGCCGCACGATCTTCACCGCCGCGATCGTCCTCGCGGTCATGGTGGTGCCCATCATCACGGCCATCTGCCGCGAGATCTTCCTGCAGACGCCGGTCCTTCACGAGGAGGCCGCCCTCGCCCTCGGTGCGACGCGCTGGGAGATGGTCCGCATGGCCGTGTTCCCCTTCGGCCGCAGCGGCATCGTGTCGGCCTCCATGCTCGGCCTCGGCCGCGCGCTCGGAGAGACGATGGCGGTCGCCATGGTGCTCTCGGTGGCCAACGTCGTCACCTTCCAGCTCTTCACCTCCGAGAACCCCGGCACGATCCCCGCCAACATCGCGCTGACGTTCCCCGAGGCCTACGGCCTCAACATCAACGTCCTCATCGCGACGGGCCTCATCCTCTTCATCGTCACCTTCGCCGTCAACGCCATCGCCCGATGGATCGTCAGCCGGCGCAAGGAATTCTCGGGAGCGAACTGACATGACCGTGACGACCGCTCCTCCTCAGCCTCCGCAGACGGCTGCACCGGTGCGCGAGACGCCCCGCCTGACCAGCGGCCACCTTCCCGTCTGGGCGCCGTGGGCCATCCTCGTCGGCAGCCTCGTGGCCGCCGGCATGCTGTTCGCGATCATCGCGATGGGATCCGGCGAGGGCTTCAACCTGGCCGGGTGGGCCGTGGTGGCGGGGCTCCTGTACCTGGTGCTGATCACGGTGATCTCGTCGCTCGTCGAGGGTCGCCGCAAGGGCGTCGACCGCCTCGTGACCGGTGTGGTGACGATCGCGTTCCTCATCGCGATGGTCCCGCTCGTGTCGGTGGCCATCACCGTCGTCGTCAACGGCGTCGCGGGCCTGTCGGCCGAGTTCTTCACGTCATCCATGCGCAACGTGGTCGGCGAAGGCGGCGGTGCGCTGCACGCCATCGTCGGCACCGTGCTCATCACGCTCGCGGCGGCCGTCATCTCGATCCCGATCGGCATCTTCACCGCCATCTACCTCGTCGAGTACGGGCGCGGCGGGCGTCTGAGCCGCGGCATCACGTTCCTCGTCGACGTCATGACGGGCATCCCGTCGATCGTCGCCGGTCTGTTCGCATACGCGGTCTTCGCCCTGATCTTCGGTCCCGGCATCCGCATGGGCATCATGGGCTCCATCGCCCTGTCGGTGCTGATGATCCCGGTGGTCGTCCGCTCCACCGAGGAGATGCTGCGACTCGTCCCGAACGAGCTGCGCGAGGCGTCGTACGCGCTCGGCGTGCCGAAGTGGCGCACGATCTCGAAGGTCGTGCTGCCCACCTCGATCGCCGGCATCACGACAGGCGTCATGCTCTCCATCTCGCGCGTCATCGGCGAGACCGCGCCGCTGCTGCTGACGGCGGGCGTCGCCACCTCGATGAACTACAACCTCTTCGAGGGCCGCATGATGACGCTTCCCGTGTTCGCGTACTCGCAGTACATGAACCAGGGCATCCCGGCGCAGGCCTACATCGACCGCGCCTGGGCCGCCGCGTTCATCCTCATCGTCCTTGTGATGCTCCTCAACCTCATCGCGCGCGTCGTCGCGAAGGTCTTCTCGCCGAAGCTCGGCCGCTGAGCATCCTCACCCGAAAGAATCGACAGGAACCATGTCCAAGAGCATCGAAGTCAACGACCTCAACGTCTACTACAGCGACTTCCTGGCCGTCGAAGGCGTCTCGCTCGACATCGAGCCGCGTAGCGTCACGGCCTTCATCGGTCCCTCGGGCTGCGGCAAGTCGACGTTCCTGCGCACCTTGAACCGCATGCATGAAGTGATCCCCGGCGCCCGCGTCGAGGGTGAGGTGCTGCTCGACGGCGACAACCTGTACGGCGCCAACGTCGACCCGGTGCTCGTGCGCCGACAGGTCGGCATGGTCTTCCAGCGCCCCAACCCGTTCCCCACGATGTCCATCAAGGAGAACGTGCTCGCGGGCGTGAAGCTCAACAACAAGAAGATGTCGAAGTCCGACTCCGAGGCGCTCGTCGAGAAGTCGCTCCAGGGCGCCAACCTCTGGAACGAGGTCAAGGACCGTCTCGACAAGCCCGGCTCGGGTCTGTCGGGCGGCCAGCAGCAGCGTCTGTGCATCGCGCGCGCGATCGCCGTCTCGCCGGAGGTCATCCTCATGGACGAGCCGTGCTCTGCGCTCGACCCGATCTCGACCTACGCCATCGAGGAGCTGATCGGCGAGCTGAAGAACGACTACACGGTCGTCATCGTCACGCACAACATGCAGCAGGCCTCGCGCGTCTCCGACAAGACGGCGTTCTTCAACATCGCCGGCACCGGCAAGCCGGGCAAGCTCATCGAGTACGACGAGACCAAGACGATCTTCACGACGCCTTCCGTCCAGGCCACCGAGGACTACGTCTCGGGCCGCTTCGGATAAGCCCGTCCGACTCCACGAAGCCCCTCCCCGCACGCCGAGGGGCTTCGTCGTCAGACGGGGGCCGTCGCCAGGGCGAAGAGCGTCTCCACCAGCGGGCGCGGGTCTGCGGCGGCATCCCATCCGCTCGACACGAGCTGCTGGTACCCGATGACGGCCGAGACGACGATGACCGCGCGCCGTCGTGCCTCGCGACCGGGGACACCGGATGCCTCGAGCAGACCGGTGAGGTACGACACCCGCCGCTCGGTGACGGCTTCGACGATGTCGCGCACGTCGGCCGCGGCGGCATCGGCGTAGAGCGTCCGCTCGCCCGAGCGCTCCCCCGTGCGGTGAGCGATGATCTCGAGCAGCGCGGCGAGGCGGGACTGCGGATCGGAGATCATCTCGACCTCGGCGATGAGCGCCTCGGTTTCGCGGTCGCGCCACGTCTCGAGCACCGCATCGACGAGCGCCTGCCGGTCGGCGAAGTGCCAATAGAACGAACCCTTCGTCGTGCCGAGCTCCCGCGCGGTCGGCTCGACGGCGACCGCGCGGATCCCGTCGTCGCTGAACCGCCGGTACGCCGCGTCGACCCAGTCCGCTCGAGTGAACCTTGCCATGTCCGTACGGTACCGTATAGTTTTCTTCGCAGGACCATACGTCGGCGTATGGTCGCGGAGGAGCTTCGCATGAGAGAACCCGCCTTCTGGTCGCTCGCCCTGGTCGACATCGCGGATCCCGACTACACCCAGGTGTGGGTCGACGTGCTCCCGGCGCACGCCTCGGCCGATCCGTCGGCGTGGGCGCGCAACCTCCTGTCGACGTCGGCCCTCCCCCGCTGGATCGCGCTCTCGCTGGCCGGTCTCGCGGCCCTGCGACGCCGCCCCGCGCGCTGCGACAGCCTGGCCGTGACCCGTGTCGAGGGCGACGAGGCGCTGGTCGCGGTGAACGCGCGTCGCCTCGACGTGCGCGTCGGGGTGGGCGTCGACGAGAAGAGTTCGCTCGTGCGCGTGGTCGCGGCGATGCGTTTCAAAGGCGCTGGCGGCCGCCTGGCGTCGCTGCCCTTGCGCGCGGGTCTCGCGCTGCTCGCGCGCGGCATGATCGCTCGCG
The DNA here is from genome assembly GCF_000956465.1 of Microbacterium trichothecenolyticum. Classification (GTDB taxonomy): domain Bacteria; phylum Actinomycetota; class Actinomycetes; order Actinomycetales; family Microbacteriaceae; genus Microbacterium; species Microbacterium trichothecenolyticum. The sequence goes on along the minus strand of NZ_JYJA01000032.1, from coordinate 49,511 downwards.
CGCGCCGCGACATGTCGGGCGTGACGAGGTGAGCTCAGGGCTCAGTCGCGCGGACTCAGCAGATACCGGTTGAAGGATGCAGTGAGCTCCGCGTCCGACGGCACCTCGATGTCGTCGATCGCCGTGATCGGAGCGGCGAGCCGCACGCTGGACACCAGCCACGCGGCATCCGCCTCGCCGAGCGCGCTCGTCGGGAGCACCTCGTAGCCCGTCTCGTGCCCCTGCGCTTCGAGGTGGGCGAACAGGCTCAGCTGCGTCGTGCCGTGGAGGATGCCGCCGTTGGGCGCCGGGGTGACGAAGCGGCCGCCGATTCGGAGGATGAGCGACGCCGTGGGCGCCTCGAGCACGAAGCCGTCGGACGTGACGAATACGGCGTCGTCGGCGCCTCGCCGCTTCGCCTCGCGGATCGCGGCCATGTTGACGGCGTACGACAGGGTCTTCGCTCCCAGGAGCAGCCACGGCGCACGGGCGGGGGTGTCGATGCCGTAGCCGCGGTCCAGCGTGACGACCCGGATCCCCTTCTCGCGGGCGATCGAGTTGTCAGCGGCGGCCGTCGCGGTCACCCACGCGGTGGGGGCCGGACCGTGCTCGACGCCGCGGCTCAGGATGAGCTTGATGACGCCCTCCCCCTCGCTCGGCGAGTGCTGCGCGGCGACGGCGACGGCCTGACGCCACTGCTCGAGGTTCGGGGCGGGGAGGTCGCAGATCTGCGCGGAGTGCGCGAGCCGTTCGAGGTGTGCCTCGGTCTCCTGCGCGTGGCCGTCGACGACGCCGATCGACTCGAAGATGCCGTCGCCGCGCTGGGTGCTCAGCTCGCCGACGCTGAGGGCCGGGGCGGACGGGTCGATCACGCGGAACGAGTCGGAGAAGACCGGACGCGGATCATCGGATGCCGCGGGCTCGATCACGAGCGCGAAACGCAGGGCCATGCCCCTGAGCTTAGGCGTTCGGGAATGCCGCGCCGTCGGACTCGGTTACACTGGATCGGCCGGGCCGCAGTAACCCCGGGCTCCAAAATTTGCCGCTTCGAGCGGCGCCGCGCCGAGAGGCGTTCTGCGGCCCGGCTCTTTCATGCCCGGACCCGGTCCGTCTTCTCCGCGAGAATCCATCTGGAGGACGAGACCTTGGGTGATCCCCGCGGTCTGGTCCTCCAGATGGATTCTCGGGGTCGACGAGCTGACGGGGCAGGCGACGCCGGAGCCGCTCAGCTGAGGGCGTCGCGGCGCCAGAGGGCGGCGCAGGCCGTGAGGTCGGCGGCGTAGTCCGACAGCCGCAGGGCGCGCGTGGTGAAGGCCGATGCGCGGTCGGGCTCGGTCGCTTCGTAGTCGTCGGCGACGTGCGTCGCGCCGGCGGCCTGCACCCGGCAGAACGCGGCCGCCCTTTCGAGGGCCACGGCGAAGTCGCCCTCGAAGAGCCCGCGCAGGATGGTGTCGACCAGCGAGACGAGTTCCTCCGGCCCCGCGGGGGACGGCGCGCCCGCCACCACGTCGTCGGCGGAGCGGAGCTCGGCACGGCCGCGCTCGTACAGGAGCGCGGCCGTGCGCGGGTCGTCGTGGATCATGAGCTGCACCAGGTACAGCCGCCACAAGGCGCCCGGAAGCGTCTTCGCGGGCGACCGCGACCACAGCTCCGCGAGGTCGTCGATGCCGTGCTCGTCGGTGAAGGCGACGAGCCGATCCACGACGGTGCCGTCGGGGTCGGCCCGAACGCGGGCGAGCAGGGCGTGCGCGGTCGTGTGCGCGACGCGGGAGACCTCGGCCGGGTCCTCGGCGGGGAACACCCGGTCGAAGAGTTCGGCCGGTCGGCGGACGGGCTTGTGGAACTCCCTGGACGAGTCGCTCATTCCGTCCAGGCTACTCGCCGCCACGAGCACGGGCTCGCGCTGCACGGCGGCGGCCCAGGGCAGGCACACGTCTCGCGCCTGTCTCAGACCTGGTTGATGCGGATGTGGTTGCCCGCCGGGTCGCGGAATGCGGCGTCGCGCGGACCCCAGCCCTGCTCCTTGGGCTCCTGCAGCACCTCTGCGCCGAAGGCGCGCAGTTTCTCGAACGTGGCGTCGAGGTCGGACGTGGTGAACACGTAGGGTCCGGGGCCGGAGCCTTTCACGACGAGGCGCTGCAGCGCGTCGCCGTCCTCGGGCGAGCGGCCTGCGGTCGGGTCGGAGACCACGAGCGAGAGGCCGGGCTGCCCGGGGAACCCGAAGCTCACCCAGCGGTGGCCGTCGTAGGCGACGTCATTCACGACCTCGAGGCCGAGTCCGTCGCGGTAGAAGGGGATGGCGGCGTCGACGTCGTCGACGGTGATGGGGCTATAGGCCAGGGCGATGTTCGTCATGGCTGCCACGCTACGGCGACGCCGCCCCGCACGCTTCTCCGATCCTGCTCGGTTCCGATTCAGGCGTAGCGGGTCGGGCGAGTGAGGATCTTCGCGACGCAGAGCGGCATCGCCTCGGCGGCGTCGTGCGGGCGCGAACGGTACGAGCTCGGGGTCTCACCCACGATCTCGGTGAACGTCGAACTGAACGAGCCCAGGGAGGTCGCGCCGACGGCGGTGCAGGCATCCGTCACCGACATGCCCTCGCGCAGAAGTGCCATGGCTCGCTCGATGCGCCGGGTCATCAGGTACGCATAGGGCGTCTCACCGTACGCGGCCTTGAACTCGCGCGAGAAGTGGGCGGGCGACATGAGGGCCTTCGTCGCCATCGTCGGCACGTCGAGGGGCTGCGCGTAGTCGCGGTCCATGAGGTCGCGCGCGCGGCGAAGGTGCGCGAGAGTCTGGGTCGACTGTGCCGTCTGTGTTCTCTGGGGGACGGATGCCACGGCCTCACGCTACCCGGATCGACGGCCTCCCGCCGCGCTTCGACGACCTCGGCGACCCGGGTTTCGGCGACCGGGCGCGTGTCTTCGGCGTCAGGCCGTGGGGATCGTCACGATGGGATCGGACGACGGCTCCCCCGTGGGCGAGCCGCCCTGGGGCTCGATCGTCACGGCGATCACGTCGCCTGCTTCCATCGCTCCTTCGAGCAGCGCAGTCGTCGTCCCGTCCGTCGGCTCGAACACCCCCGCGGGCACCGCGGCGCCATCGCGCACGAACCAGAGCTCGAAGCTCTCGTCGTCCGCGATCTGCGGCAGTCCCTGCGACACCAGCACGACCTTGCCGACGGATTCCGCCCAGTGCGCAGTGGACGTCCCGCCGTCCGCGACCTCGACCGTCGCCGACCGGGCATCGGGGGCGTCCTCGATCTGCTGCAGCGCCACGACCTCCGGCGGCCGGGTCATGTACTCGTTGATCTGCACGGCCCCGAGGCCTAGTGCGACGAGCAGCACCAGGGAGGCGGCGAGCGCCAGGATGCCCCGCGTCCAGCGACGCCGCGAGACCGCCTGGATCACCGCCGTCGGCGGGGGCGGCTCGACGGGCGATTCGTCTCCGTGCCGTTCCGGTGCCGGCGGCGGGGCCGGCGTCCACCGGTCCACGGGCTCCGCCGTCGCGGCCACAGCCGCGTCCATCGCGGGCAGCTGCGGAGTCGTCGCGATCCGCGAGAGCAGCGTGGAGCGCAGAGTGAGCGGAGGCACGGCGTCGGAGACGGTGTCGGCGAGCGCCGCGGCGGTGGCGGCATCCGTGTCGATCCAGTGCTCCCATTCGGGGTGCTCGCGGCGCGCCGCCTCGAAGGCCGCGCGGTCGTCAGGCGACAGCGCGTTCAGCGCGGCGCCTGCGGCGAGCTCGGCGAACTCCTGCTCGTCCATCACGCGGCCACCCCCATCTCGGCCCGGAGGCGCGACAGGCCGTCCCGCATCCTCGTCTTGATCGTCCCCAGCGGCGCCCCCACCAGGGCGGCGATCTCGCTCTGACTGTAACCCCCGTAATACGCGAGGGTGAGCGCCTCCCGCTGGGCGTCGGGAAGCCCCGACAGCGCCGCCGCCACCTTCTCCCCCTCGATGCGGAGCTCGACCTGCTCCGCGACCCCGTCGTGGGCGACGTCGAGGTCTCGGAAGCCCGCGCGCACGTCGCGATCCGTGCTCGCCTGCGACGACCTCACGCGGTCGACGGCCCGGCGGTGCGCGATCGTCAGCACCCACGATCTTCCCTGCCCTCTGTTCGGAGCGAACCGCGCAGCGGATTGCCACACCTCGAGGAAGACCTCCTGCAGCACCTCCTCGCTCTGCGCGCGATCGACGAGAACGCGCAGGATCAGACCGAACACCCGGGGGGACAGCAGATCGTAGAGGCGGGCGAAGGCGACCTGGTCCCCGCCCGCGGTGCGCTCGAGAAGCTGTGCGACGCGGTCGACGGGCTTCGTGCCGTCGTCCGGCACGTCGATCCCGTCGATCACCATGTCCACCAGCATGCCTTACGCACCCCCCTCCGCCCCGCCGTGGCCTCGCCCGCGGGTGAACGAGTACACTTCCACGCCCGGCGGCGTCCCGACGTCGAGAACATGAACGGCGGCCGCCCCTGCACCCGGTGCCAGCGAGCCGTCAAGCGTCGTGAGTTGTTCGCACCGGGTTCGCATTCGGATTGCCACGACGAGAACCGGATGCCTCGGCCCCGGGCGGCAGCATCCGTTCTCGTCGGATCTGCAATCCGATGCGGCGAGCCCTCCGAACAGTCCGTGTAGCCGCTTCTGCGGCACGCTCCCCGCACCGGGGACACGCACAGACCGCGGTCCGAGGACCGCACTGAGGAGGAAGACATGTCTCGCATCACCCGGAAGCGTGTGTCGGCAGGGCTCATGCTCGCCGTCGCCGCGACCTTCGCGCTTTCCGCCTGTTCGATGGGCGGATCGACCGCAGCACCCACGACCGAACCTTCGACCCCGTCCATGGAGGCCAGCGAGGAGCCCATGACGGCCGATCCCGCCGCCGACCTCGTCGGACCCGGCTGCGCGGCGTACGCCGAGGCCGTGCCGGATGGCGACGGATCGATCGAGGGCATGTCGGCGGATCCGGTCGCGGTCGCGGCATCCAACAATCCGATGCTGACGACGCTCACCGCCGCCGTGAGCGGGCAGCTCAATCCCGACGTGAACCTCGTCGACACCCTGAACGGCGACGAGTTCACCGTGTTCGCGCCGGTGGACGACGCGTTCGCGAAGATCGACCCCGCCACCATCGAGTCGCTGAAGACCGACAGCGCGACGCTGACGTCGATCCTCACGTACCACGTGGTCCCGGGACGGATCGAGCCGGCGGACATCGCGGGCACGCACACCACGGTGCAGGGGTCCGACCTCGAGGTCACGGGCGAGGGCGACATGTGGAAGGTCAATGACGCCAACGTGATCTGCGGCGGCGTGCAGACCGCCAACGCCACCGTGTACCTCATCGACGCGGTCCTGATGCCTCCGGCTCAGTGACCGAACGCCGGCGTCACGCCGGCCATGTGGGGGGCGGCGCGGCCGCCGGCGCTGCGAGGTGCGCCGGCGGCCGCGCTGCACGCGCTTGCACGTCGGGGGAGGCTCGTCAACCCCTCAGTCGGCGAGGAGGGCAGTCCGTACCGTGGAACAAGGCCCGATGCGGCGCCGGAGGGGTGCGCGCAACGGGTGGGAGGACATGTGACTGACCTGCTCGCGTCCGGAGAGATCGCCACCGGCGAGCTCTTGGACGGGCGCTACCTGCTGCGGGAACGCATCGGAGAAGGCGGCATGGCGCGGGTGTATCGCGCCGACGACACCCATCTGCAGCGTGCCGTCGCCGTGAAGGTGTTCCGTGAGCCGACCGACGCCATCGGCTCCGTCGAGCGCGCCCTGTCCGAGACGACGCTCCTCGCCTCCCTCAGCCATCATTCGCTCGTCACCGTGTTCGATGCCCGGGTCGGCACGGATGAGAGCAGCTATCTGGTCATGGAACTCGTCGACGGCATCACGCTGCGCGACCTGATCGCACGAGGACCCGTCGATCCCCGCGTGGTCGCCTCGATCGCGATCGACATCGCGGAAGGGCTCCACGTGGCACACGACCACGGGGTCGTGCACCGCGACATCAAGCCTTCCAACGTGCTCCTGTGGTCCTCGCCGCGGCCCGGGTGGGAGTGGCGCGCGAAGCTCGCCGATTTCGGCATCGCCTACCTGATGGACTCGGCCCGGGTGACCACCCCGGGCGTCATCGTGGGCACGATGGCGTATGTCGCGCCGGAGCAGGCTCGAGGTGTCGCGCCGGCGCCACCCGCCGACATCTATGCCTTCGGTCTGCTGCTCATCGAGGCGCTGACGGGCGAGCGCCCGTTCGGGGAGGCCGAGGGCATCGGCACGGTCATGGCGCGACTGTCGGCGGCGCCGAGGATCCCGGAGTCCCTCCATCCGGCATGGCAGGGTCTGCTGCGCGGGATGACCGCGATCCGCCCCGACGATCGGCCGACGGCGCTCGAGATCGTCGCCACGGCGTCACGCCTGGCAGCGATGGAGAACACCATCGCCCGCGAGAACGCCGACCCGTCGACCGCGCCGATCGCCACGATCGCCACGGGCCCCACTCAGGTCTTTCCCCAGCCGGCACCCGCATCGCCTCCCGTCGCGCCCGGAGCGCTGCGCCGCGATGCCCGCATGTCGGTGGCCCGTCTGAGGATTGCCGAGGGGACGGATGCTGCCGCACCGGCACCGGTCCTCCCCACTGTCCGGGACGACGAGCGTCGTCCCTCGCGTCGGACGCTGCTGATCGGCGCAGTGCTCGCGGCGCTCCTTGCGATCGGGATCGCCCTCGGCACGCTCTGGCTGGCGAACAGCTGGGCTGCGGAACCCGAGCCCGCGCCGACTTCCCCCGTCGAGCAGGTTTCCCCGGCACCGACGGAGAACGCTCCGGTCGAGGAAGCACCGGCGAACGCGCCCGCCGAGGAGGTCACTCCCGACGTGGCGCCGCCGGCGGACACCGGTGGAGGCGGGAGCGACAACAGCGGACCCGGCAACAACAACGGCAACGGCAATGGGAACGGGAATGGCAGCGGCCCCGGCAGCAACAGCGGGAACGGAAACGGCAACGGGAACCGCTGACCGAGCTATCGGTCCATCGCTCGGCGCATCGCCTCAGACCGCCAGTTCACGCCGCCCCGCTCGAGCGTCACGATCGCGTGGCAGTTGCGACACCGGACATCGCACTTGGCGATCTCCTCTTCGAGCTTGGCGATGCTGAAGCCTTCCCGCACCATTGCCATGACGTCCTTGCGTTTCCCGTCGCCGGGTCGATGATCGAAATCGAGCACGCGCAAGTCACCGATCCCGCAGTCGACGCACGGGTGCTCGCGGAGATATACGGCGAGGAAGGCTTTCGCCGCCGCGCGACGCATTGCCGTGCGTTCCACGATGACCTGCACATGCCGCTCGCGATTGCGGGCGTAGTAGGCGCGGGAAGACTCGCGATTGCAGTGTCGGCAGACCTCCTGCAGACCATCGGCACGCGCGGACTTCCGGTTGAACTCCGTGAGGGGCTTGAACTCACGGCACGTCCCGCAGCGTCTCAGCACGTTGGTCGGCCTCCTCGCCTGGATCGAACATCAGCATCGCCGATCGTAGAGCCGGGCACCGACGCTCCGAGCATCGCTCTCGGATTGCTAGGGTGGACAGGCCCCTATAGCTCAGTTGGTTAGAGCAACGGACTTCAACAGAACAAAATGGAGCGCCGGCGCAGAAATGCGTCGGATGACCGCCGCTATATGCTGGGACGCCCTGAGAGCCCGAGGTACTCGCCGGAGACGGCAGTGACAATCCGAGGGATTGGGTAATCAGCAGGTAACCGCAAGGGAACCTCAGAGACTACACGCGGCGCACCTGACCGGTCCGGCCGAAGGTGAAGATATAGTCCAGACTGCAAGCCGGAGACGGTGGCTGGGGAAAGCCCAGTGCAGCAGGTTAATCCGTGGGTCCAGGGTTCGAGTCCCTGTGGGGGCACCACTTCCACTCGATCGAGCGGCCGTCCAGCCGTCTGTTTCCGGCGCGCCCCCCTGGTGCAACATCCGGACGTTTCGCTAGGGTCCGAGTCATGACGCCCCAGATCGGTGTGGACGGTCCGGCTTCCGACGCCTTACTGCGCGCAGGGCGGTTCTTCACGAGGTGGGACGAAACCGCCGATCATCGTGCCGCCTTCCTCGAAGGCGGGCGCGAGGGCGACGCGTTCTACCGCGATCGGTGGAGCCACGACAAGGTCGTCCGGTCGACGCACGGCGTGAACTGTACGGGCTCCTGTTCGTGGAAGGTGTACGTCAAGGACGGCATCATCACGTGGGAGGCCCAGGAGACCGACTATCCGAGCGTCGGCCCCGACCGTCCCGAGTACGAGCCCCGCGGGTGTCCCCGCGGGGCTGCTTTTTCGTGGTACACCTACTCCCCCACCCGCGTGCGCTACCCGTACATCCGGGGCGTGCTGCTCGAGGAATACCGCGCGGCGAAGGCCCGCACCGGTGACCCGGTGCTCGCTTTCGGCGAGATCACGAAGAACCCCGAGACGCGCCGCCGCTACCAGCAGGCGCGCGGCAAGGGGGGTCTCGTGCGCGCGTCATGGCGCGAGGCGGTCGAGCTCGTCGCCGCCGGGTACGTGCACACGATCAAGGAGTACGGCCCCGACCGGGTGGCGGGCTTCTCGCCGATCCCGGCGATGTCGATGGTGTCGCACTGCATCGGCACGCGCTTCACGCAGCTCGTCGGCGGCGTGATGACGTCGTTCTACGACTGGTACGCCGACCTCCCGGTCGCGAGCCCGCAGGTGTTCGGCGATCAGACCGATGTTCCCGAGTCCGGTGACTGGTGGGACGCCACGTACCTGATGATGTGGGGCTCGAACGTGCCGGTCACCCGCACGCCCGACGCGCATTGGATGGCCGAGGTGCGCTACCGCGGCACGAAGGTGGTCACGGTCAGCCCTGACTACGCCGACAACACGAAGTTCGCCGACGAATGGCTGCCTTGCCAGGCCGGCACCGACGCGGCACTCGCGATGGCGATGGGCCACGTGGTACTCAAGGAGAACTACGTCGACCGCCGCGTGCCGTTCTTCGCCGACTTCGCGCGCCAGTACACCGATCTCCCCCACCTCGTGCGGCTCACCGAGCGCGACGGCGCGTATGTTCCCGGCACGTTCGTCACTTCGAAAGACCTCGGCGGCGGCACCCCCGAAGACGAGTGGAAGACGGTGGTGCTGGATGCCGCGACCGGCACTGCGCGCGTGCCCAACGGCTCGATGGGCTTCCGGTACGCCGCGTCCGGCGAGGGTCGCTGGAACCTCGACCTCGAGGGCGTGGAACCGGCGCTGTCCATCGCCGACCTCCCCGCCGCAGCGGGAACTTCTGAGGCCGTGGAAGTTCTGCTCCCCCGCTTCGACTCCGCCGACGGCGAGGGAGCCGTGCTGCACCGAGGCGTCCCGGCGACGCGGGTGGGCGGCATCCTGGTGACGACCGTCCTCGACCTGATGCTCGCCCAGTACGGCGTCCCCCGTGACGGGCTGCCCGGCGACTGGCCGACCGGGCTCGACGACGCCGAGTCTCCGTACACGCCCGCGTGGCAGGAGGAGATCACCGGCGTGCCGGCGCAGGCGTGCACGCGCATCGCACGCGAGTTCGCGGCCAACGCCATCGAGTCGAACGGCCGCTCGATGATCATCATGGGCGCCGGCATCTGTCAGTGGTTCCACGGCGATGCGACGTACCGGGCGATCCTGGCGCTCCTGATCCTCACCGGGTCGATGGGGCGCAACGGCGGCGGCTGGGCGCACTACGTCGGGCAGGAGAAGTGCCGCCCGATCACCGGCTGGCTGTCGCTGGCGAACGCCCTCGACTGGAGCCGCCCGCCGCGGACGATGATCGGCACCGCGTACTGGTACATGCACACCGACCAGTGGCGCTTCGACGGTTACTCCGCCGACGCGCTGGCGTCGCCGCTGGCCGAGGGAAACCTCGCCGGCATGCACACCGCTGACACGATCGCCCAGTCCGCGCGCCTCGGCTGGATGCCGTTCTACCCCCAGTTCGACGTCAACCCGCTCGACCTCGCCGACCGGGCCGACGCGGCGGTGGCGAACGGAGAGGCGGCGGATGCCGCATCCTTCGTCGCCTCGCAGCTCTCCTCCGGCGAGCTGCAGCCCGCGATCGCCGACGTCGACGCGCCGGAGAACTGGCCGCGCCTGCTCACGCTGTGGCGGTCGAACCTCATGGGATCGAGCGCGAAGGGCAACGAGTACTTCCTCAAGTACCTGCTCGGCACGCACAACAACGTGATGGCGACGGACGAGGCGAGCGTGCGCCCGAACGACGTGAAGTGGCACGACGAGATCCCCGAGGGCAAGCTCGACCTGCTCGTGTCGGCCGACTTCCGCATGACCTCGACGACGCTGCTGTCGGACGTCGTCTTCCCGGCCGCGACCTGGTACGAGAAGCACGACCTGTCGTCGACCGACATGCACCCGTTCGTGCACGCCTTCACCCCGGCGATCGACCCGCCGTGGGAGGCGAAGAGCGACTTCGACCTGTTCCATGCGATCGCCGTCGAATTCTCGGCGCAGGCGCGCACCCACCTGGGTACGCGGAAAGACCTCGTCTCGGTGCCCATGCAGCACGACACCCCGGGCGAGACGTCGCAGCCCGGCGGCGAGGTGCGGGACTGGGCGCGCGGCGACACCGCCGGCATCCCGGGCAAGACCATGCCGCAGTTCACGGTCGTGGAGCGCGACTACACCGCGATCGCCGACAAGCTCGCCGCCGTCGGGCCTCTCGCCGACCAGCTCGGGTTCACGATCAAGAACGTGACCTACGACGTGGCGCACGAGGTCGAGCGGCTCGCCCAGAAGAACGGCGTCATGCTCGGGGGCGCAGCCGATGGCAGGCCCGCGATGGACACCGACGTCAAGATGGCCGAGGCGATCCTGGCGTTCTCGGGCACGACGAACGGCGAACTCGCGTCGCAGGGCTTCCGCACCCTCGAGAAGCGCGTGGGCAAGCCGCTCGCCGATCTCGCCGAGGGTTCCGAGGAGAAGCGCATCACGTTCGCGATGACGCAGGCGGCGCCGGTGCCGGTGATCACGTCGCCGGAGTGGTCCGGCTCCGAGACGGGCGGGCGCCGGTACGCGCCGTTCACCGTCAACATCGAGCGGCTCAAGCCCTTCCACACCCTCACCGGGCGCATGCACTTCTACCTCGACCACGCGTGGATGCGCGACCTCGGCGAGGCCCTGCCGATCTACCGCCCGCCGCTCGACATGCACCGCCTGTTCGGCGAGCCGAAGCTCGGCCCGAACGGCGAGCAGCAGGTCGTGGTGCGCTACCTCACGCCCCACTCGAAGTGGTCGATCCACTCCGAGTACCAGGACAACCTCTTCATGCTGTCGCTGTCGCGCGGCGGCCCCACGGTCTGGATGAGTCCGGCGGACGCCGCGGCCATCGGCGCCGCCGACAACGACTGGGTCGAGTGCGTGAACTCGAACGGCGTGCTCGTGGCGCGGGCGATCGTGTCGCATCGCATGCCCACCGGCGTCGTCTACGTGCACCACGCGCAGGAGCGCACGATCGACGTGCCGAAGTCCGAGGCGACCGGCCGGCGCGGAGGCATCCACAACTCCGTCACGAGGCTGCTCGTCAAACCGACGCACCTCATCGGCGGGTACGCGCAGCTGTCGTACACGTTCAACTATCTGGGGCCGACCGGCAATCAACGCGACATGGTGGCGACGGTGCGCCGTCGCTCGCAGGAGGTGGTGTTCTGATGCGCGTGATGGCCCAGATGGGCATGGTCATGAACCTCGACAAGTGCATCGGGTGCCACACCTGCTCGGTCACGTGCAAGCAGGCGTGGACGAACCGGGCCGGCACCGAATACGTCTGGTTCAACAACGTCGAGACCCGGCCCGGCCAGGGCTACCCGCGCCGCTACGAGGACCAGGAGCAGTGGCGCGGCGGGTGGACGCTCAACAAGCGCGGGCGACTGTCGCTGCGCACGGGCAGCCGCGCGAAGCGCCTGTTCTCGATCTTCTCGTCGCCGGTGCAGCCGAAGCTCGAGGACTACTACGAGCCCTGGACCTACGACTACGAGACGCTCATCGACGCGCCCCTCGGCGACGACTTCCCGGTCGCCCGGCCGAAGTCGCTCATCACCGGCGAGGACACGAAGATCACGTGGTCGGCGAACTGGGACGACGACCTCGGCGGCGCGAGCGAGATGGGCCATCTCGACCCGATCGTCGAGCGCGTGCGGCGCGAGTCGGAAGACAAGATCAAGCTGCAGTTCGAGAAGACGTTCATGTTCTACCTGCCGCGGATCTGCGAGCACTGCCTCAACCCGTCGTGCATGGCGTCGTGCCCGTCGGGCGCGATCTACAAGCGGGCCGAGGACGGCATCGTGCTCGTCGACCAGGACCGCTGCCGCGGCTGGCGCCAGTGCATCACCGGCTGCCCCTACAAGAAGATCTACTTCAACCACAAGACCGGCAAGGCCGAGAAGTGCACGCTGTGCTATCCGCGCCTCGAGGTCGGCATCCCCACCGTCTGCTCCGAGACGTGCGTCGGGCGCCTGCGCTACCTCGGCCTCTTCCTCTACGACGCCGACCGCGTCACCGAGGCGGCGTCGACACCCGACCCGAAGGACCTGTACGAGGCGCAGCTCGACCTCATGCTCGACCCGAACGACCCCGAGGTGATCGCGGCGGTCCGCGCACAGGGCGACATCCCCGACGACTGGATGGATGCCGCGCGCCGCTCGCCCGTCTACGCCCTGGCGAAGACCTACCGGGTGGCGCTGCCGCTGCACCCCGAGTACCGCACCATGCCGATGGTCTGGTACATCCCGCCGCTGTCGCCGATCGTCGACCTGCTGCGCGACCAGGGACACGACTCGGAGGCCGCCGGCACCCTCTTCGGCGCGATCGAGGCGCTGCGGATCCCCGTCGAGTACCTCGCCGAGCTCTTCACCGCGGGCGACACCGACATCATCACCGGCGTGCTGTGGCGCCTCGCCGCGATGCGCTCGTACCTGCGCGACATCACGCTCGAGCGTGAGCGCGACGAGTCGATCCCCGAGGCCGTCGGCATGACCGGCGAGTCCATCTACGCGATGTACCGGCTGCTCGCGATCGCCAAGTACGAGGACCGCTACGTCATCCCGACCGCCCACTACGAGCGCGCGCACGAGCTCGAGGAGCTCGGCTGCTCGCTCGACTTCGACGGCGGCCCGTACGGCAACGAGTCGGGCATGTTCGGCGAGGCCAGCGGCAGGCCGACGCCGGTCGCGGTGGAGACCTTCCACGCCCTCAAGGAACGCCAGACCTCCGACGCCGCCGCGAGCGGAGAGTCGCTGCGCGGCCGCGTCAACCTCCTCAACTGGGACGGCAACGGCGCACCGCCCGGTCTCTTCCCGCCGAAGGATGCGGCTCCGGATGCCTCGGCAGGGGGCTCGTCGTGAACGTCCGGGTGGTCTACCAGGCAGCGTCGCTGTGCCTGAGCTATCCGGATGACGGCGTGCTCGGCTCTGCCGCCCTGATCGGCCGCGCCGTGTCGGAGGCGGCGCCTCGGGCGGCAGCATCCTTCGCCCCTCTCCTCGAGTGGTGGGAGAAGACGCCGGCCTCCGAGGTGCAGACCGTGTACGTCGACACGTTCGACATGTCACGGCGCCACGCGCTGTACCTGAGCTACTGGACCGATGGCGACACGCGCCGGCGCGGCGCGGTGCTCGCCGATCTGAAGCGGCGGTACCGCGAGTCCGGGCTCACGATCGACGGCACGGGCGAGCTGCCCGATTTCCTGCCGCTCGTGCTCGAGTTCGCACGGCACGCGCCGGGCGAGGGCGCGGCGCTGCTGCAGGAGTACCGGCCCAGTCTCGAGCTCATCCGCCTCGCCCTCGCCGAGCGCGGCTCGCCGTACGCCGGCGTCGTCGCGGCGGTGTGCGACACGCTTCCCGGCCGCTCCCCCGCCGACCGCCAGCAGGCGATGGCGATGGCAGCCGCCGGACCGCCGCGCGAGTCCGTCGGCCTCGATGCCCACGACCCGCGGCTGCTGCCGCTCGAGCCGGTCGGGAGGCGCTGATGGACCTGTTCCTGTGGGGAGTCCTCCCCTACATCATGGTCGCGGTGCTCGTCGGCGGCACGATCTGGCGCTACCGCTACGACCAGTTCGGCTGGACCACGCGCTCGTCGCAGCTCTACGAGTCGCGGCTGCTGCGCATCGGCTCGCCGCTGTTCCACTTCGGCATCCTCGTCGTGATCATCGGCCACGTCATCGGCCTCGTGATCCCCAAGGCGTGGACCGACTTCTTCGGCATCTCGGATGAGATGTACCACCTCGCCGCGCTGGGTCTCGGCACCGTGGCGGGGATCGCGACGCTCGTCGGCGTCGGCATCCTGATCTACCGCCGCCGCACCACCGGACCGGTGTTCATGGCCACGACGAAGAACGACAAGACCATGTACGTCGTGCTGGTGGCCGCCATCGTCGCGGGCCTCGCGACCACGGTGCTGGGGGTCATCGGGCCCCACCAGGAGCTCACCTACCGCGACACGGTCTCGCCGTGGTTCCGGTCGCTGTTCGTCTTCCAGCCGAACATCGCCGCGATGAGCGAGGCGTCGCTCGACTACCAGATCCACACCGTGATCGGCATGGTGCTGTTCATGATCTGGCCGTTCACCCGGCTCGTGCATGCGTTCACGGCGCCGGTGCACTACCTGTTCCGCCCGTACATCATCTACCGCTCGCGCGACGGGCGGCCGACGACGGCGCGCGGGATCCGCCGCGGCTGGGCGCCCGTGGGCACCACCGACCGCACCCCCGACCGCAAGGCGACCACCACAGGCAAGACGGGAGGCACACGACGATGACGACGGATGCTGCGGCCACGGCCGCGACCGGGACCCAGGAACTGCCCGGCCGCACGAAGAACCTCCTGCTGGCACTGCTGGCCTTCACCATCACGTTCTGGGCGTGGAACCTGGTCGCACCGCTCGCGGTGCAGTACACGGCTGAGATGGGGCTGACCTCGACGGAGGCGTCGCTGCTCATCGCGACGCCGGTGCTGGTCGGATCGCTCGGCCGCATCCTCACCGGTGCGTTCACCGATCGCTTCGGCGGGCGCCTGATGTTCACGGTCCTGACGGCGGCGTCTGCCGTGCCCGTGGTACTGGTGGCCCTCGCCGGCGTGTGGGGGTCCTACGCGCTCATGATCGCCTTCGGGTTCCTGCTCGGCATCGCCGGCACGACCTTCGCGATCGGCATCCCCTTCGTGAACGCCTGGTACGAGCCGGCCAAGCGCGGCTTCGCCACGGGCCTCTTCGGCGCCGGCATGGGGGGCACCGCGCTGTCGTCGTTCTTCACGCCCCGCATGGTGGCGTGGTTCGGCTACGTCGCCACGCACCTCATCATCGCGGGCGCGCTGCTCGTGGTCGCGGTCATCGTCTGGCTCTTCATGCGGGATTCGCCGCTGTGGAAGCCGAACACCGCCCCCGTCATGCCCAAGCTCAAGGCGGCGTCGAAGCTCGCCGTCACGTGGCAGATGGCGTTCCTGTACGCCGTGACCTTCGGCGGCTTCGTCGCCTTCTCGACGTACCTCCCGACCTACCTCAAGGAGGTCTACGGGTACGACCTCGCCGACGCCGGCGCCCGCACCGCGGGCTTCGCGATCGCCGCGGTCATCGCACGACCGGTCGGCGGCTGGCTGTCGGACCGCATCGGGCCGGCGACCGTGCTCAGCATCTCGCTCAGCGGCGCGGCCGTGATGGCGGTGGTGATCGCGCTGCAGCCGCCGCCCGAGCTCGCTGCGGGAGCCTCGTTCGTCCTGATGGCGCTCTTCCTCGGGCTCGGCACCGGCGCGGTGTTCACGTGGGTGGCGCAGCGCGCACCGGCCGAACGGGTCGGCACCGTCACCGGAATCGTCGGTGCCGCGGGCGGGCTCGGCGGCTACTTCCCGCCGCTCGTGATGGGCGCGACCTACAACGCCGAGGCCCACAGCTACACGATCGGGCTCAGCCTGCTCTGCCTCACCGCCCTGGTCGCGCTGGGCTTCGTGATCTTCCTGGCCCGGCGGGAGCGGCGCGCGGCGAGATGAGCGACGGGGTGGTGGCGCCTGGTCAGCGGGCGATCGAGGCGGCGACGACCCAAGCGGCGATGCTGAGCACGAGCGCGATCAGCGGATACCAGAACGCCCGGTGCTTTCGGGACAGCGCGACGATGCCGGCGACGGCGCCGATCACCGCCAGGGCCAGCGGCAGGTAGCCGCCCAGCACGATCGCCACCGTGTTGTCATGGTTGCCGATCGCCCACACGAGCGAGACGAAGAAGAGCACCACCGCGGCGCCGACCGAGAATCCGATCAAGAGCAGAGTGGCGACGAGATCGCCGACGCTCCGCTCGGCGGGAGCAGACGCGCTCATCGGCCGAGCCCGATCTCGTAGTGCACGAACCCGGTGTGGGTCGCGACGCGATCGTAGAGGGCCCGCGCGGTGATGTTGGTCTCCTGCGTGAGCCAGTACACCTTCGCGGCGTCGTGCTCGCGCGCCCACTCGGTCACGTGGGCGATGAGGGCGCGCCCTGCGCCGCTGCCGCGGGTGTCGGGGGCGACGAAGAGGTCCTCGAGGTAGACGTAGGGCGCCGCCGACCACGTGGCCGCGTGCGTGAGCCAGTGGACGAAGCCGACGGCGCGCCCGTCGTCCGTCGCCACCGCCCCGTGGATCGGGAACTGCGGGTCGAGGAGGCGGCTCCATGTCAGCGCGGTCTGCTCGTCCGACACCTCGGACTCGTAGAACTCGATGTAGCCGCGCCAGAGCGGGAGCCAGGCGTCGCGGTCGGCAGGGGCGAGGGGGCGGATCTCAGTCACGAGCCCGAGAGTAGCCGGTCGCCGGCCTCAGGCGAGGGCGGTTCGGGCGGTGCGTCGCGCGTGCGCGCTGAGGTCGTCGCCGCGACGCGCCAGGAACTCCTCCAGCCGATCGCGGTCGACCCGCCCGATCTCGCGGAGAGCGACGCCGACGTTCGTCTGCACCAGGTGCTCGGGATCGTCCGCGAGGATCTCGCAGAGCGCGAGCGGGTCGTCGAGGTCGCGCGCGCGGATGATCGAGAAAGCCGCGGTGATGGCCGTGCGGCGGTGCCATCGGTCGTCGGAGCGCGCGAGCTCGAACAGCACGTCGCGCCGGCGGTCGAGCAGATGGAGCCCCACCACGCGCGGCGCGGACCGGTCGATGTAGTCCCACGTGTCGATGCGATCGAGACGCCGCATCCACAGTTCGTAGAGCGCCGCACGGTCGACGTCCTTCGTTCGCGCCTGGAAGTCGAGGATCGACACCGCCAGCATGCGCATCTCATACGCGTCCGAGTCGAGCAGCCGGTCGACCTCGGCGAGCGGCATCCGTGAATTCGCCTTCGCGATGTCGAACACGGTGCCCATGCGCACGCCGATCACCTCGGTGCGCGCATCGGTCATGCGCCGCTGGATCTTCGCGCGTTCGTCGACGGATGCTGCGCCCTCGAGCGCCGTGCGGACGCCCTCGGCGGTCGGCGCCCCCGGCTCAGTCACCGCCCTCGAGCCCCGACGGCCGCAGTTCGGCTCCGGCGTGCGCGAGCTCGGCGAGCGCCGCATCGCTGGATTCCGCCGCGACGCCGGCGATGAGGTCGGTGAGGACACGGACGTGCCTGCCGTGCTCGATGGCGTCCAGCGCCGAGGCCCGCACGCAGTAGTCGGTCGCGATTCCGGTGATGTCGACGTCGACCACGCCATGCTCCTCGAGGAGGTGCGCGACGGTCACGCCGTCGTCGGTCGTGCCCTCGAACAGCGAGTAGGCGGGCTTGCCCTGGCCCTTCTTGACGTGGTGGGTGACCGCCGACGTGTCGAGGCCGGGGTCGTACTCGGCGCCCTCGGTTCCGCTCACGCAGTGGACCGGCCAGGTGTCGACGAAGTCCGGCTCCGGGTGGAAGTGCCCGCCGTTGTCGCCCTCGGCGTGGTGCCAATCGCGCGAGGCGACGATCACGGCGTACTCCTCGGAGTGCGTCACGAGGAACTCCGAGATGCGCTGCGCGACGGCGTCCCCGCCCTCCACGGCCAGCGCACCACCCTCGGTGAAGTCGTTCTGGACGTCGACGATGAACAGCGCCTTGCTCATGGTTCGAGCGTACGCCTGTACTCCTCGCGAGTGAGCGGGTGCCCGTCGCCGGCCACGAGCTCGGGGTCGGTCTCGGCAGGCATCGGCGCATCGTGTGCGACAACTCCGCCAGGCACTGTCGCGGGAGCTGCCGCTGCGAGGGCGCCGGCTCTGCTCGGCGTGGGTGAGGCGGAGTTGCTGCCCGTGCCGGCGAGCGCCCCGGCATCCCGCCGCCAGAGCTTCGAAGGCCACCAGATCGCCTTGCCGATGTCGTACGAGAGCGCCGGCACCAGGAGTGACCGCACGATGAACGTGTCGAGCAGCACGCCGAAGGCGACGATGAACGCGATCTGCGCGAGGAACAGGATCGGGATGACACCGAGCGCCGCGAAGGTCGCCGCGAGCACGAGTCCCGCCGAGGTGATCACCCCGCCGGTGGCGACGAGGCCCCGGAGGATGCCGGGCCTCGTCCCGTGGACGAGCGACTCCTCACGCACCCGCGACATCAGGAAGATGTTGTAGTCCACGCCGAGCGCCACGAGGAACACGAAGCCGTACAGCGGCACGGCAGGATCCGCCCCCGGGAAGCCGAGCACCTCGTTGAAGACCAGCGCGCTGACGCCGAGCGCCGTCGCGAACGAGAGGATCACGGTGCCGATGAGCAGCACGGGCGCCAGGATCGAGCGCAGCAGCAGCATCAGGATGATGAGGATCACCGCGAGGATCACCGGGATGATCACCGTGCGGTCGCGCGTCGACGTGTCGTTCGTGTCGATGTCGGTCGCCGTCTCGCCGCCGACGACCGCGACGCCGGCGCCGAGCGTCTCGTCGAGGTCGGCGCGGAGGTCGCGGACGGTGTCCTCCGCCGCGACGGAGTCGGCAGCATCCGTGAGCGTCCCGATCACGAGCACATCGCCGGCTGAGACCGTCGGCGCGGGAGCGGGCGTGCCGGGCGGGCCGACCGCGGTGAGGACCGGCTCGCCGTCTTCGACCGTGACCTGCGCCTGCCCCGTCGGCGAGTCCTCCGAGGCGACCGACACCGACTCGATGCCGTCCGACGCCGCGAGAACGCCCACCGCATCGGCGAGTTCCTCTTCGGGCACGATCACGTAGACCGGCGAGCCGGAGCCTGCCGGGAAGTGCTCGGCGAGAACCTCCTGACCGTCGCGCGCCTCGGAGGAGCCGAGCACGAGGTCGCTGGTCGGCACGCCGTCGGCCTTGAGCTGAGTGATGCCCACCGCGCCCGCGAGCAGCACGATCGTGCATGCGATCCACACGATGCGCGCATGACGTGCGACGAAGCGCGCCTGGCGCGGCCAGAGGCCCTTGACCGGCTGCGTGAGGTCGTCGGGGATCATGGCGATCGGCTCCTTCGGAATGAAGGGCCAGAACGCCGCGCGGCCGCACAGTGCCAGGAGCGCCGGCAGGAAGGTCAGGGCCGACAGCATCGAGAACGCGATCCCGATGGACGCGATCGGGCCGAGCGCGCGGTTGGTCGCGAGGTCCGAGAGCAGCAGGCACAACAGGCCCGCGATGACCGTGCCGCCCGAGGCGAGGATCGGCTCGAAGGCTCCGCGCCACGCCGACAGCGTGGCATCCCATTTCGACATCCCCGTCGCGATGGATTCGCGGAACCGCGCGACGTACAGGAGGGCGTAGTCGGTCGCCGCACCGATCACGAGGATGAACAGGATTCCCTGCACCTGCCCGTTGAGCACGACGATGCCGGCGTACGCGAGCCACCACACGGTCAGCAGCGCAACGCACAGCGCGAAGATCGACGTCAGGAGCACCAGGACCGGCAGCAGCGGAGAGCGGTAGACGATCACGAGAATCAGGAACACCGCGATCAGCGCGACGCCGAGCAGGAGCCCGTCGATCCCCAGGAAGCCCTCGACGAGGTCGGCGGTGAAGCCCGCAGGCCCCGTGACCCAGCCCTCGAGCCCGGCCGGCAGGTCTTCGGACACGAGTGAGCGGATCTCTTCGACGGTCGGTCCGACCTCGCCCGAAGCGTCGATGGGCACGAAGATCTGCACCGCCTCGCCGTCCTCCGACGGAATCGGCGGCGACACGTCCTCCTGCACGCCCTCGACCTCGGCGATGTCGTCGGCGAGCGCCTGCACGTCGGCGATGTCGTCGTCCGAGAGCTCACCGTCCCCCGTGACCACGACCACCGCGGGGATGCTGTCGCCGCCGAGGAACCCGGCGAGCCTCTCATTCACCTGCGTCGCGTCCGCGCTCTCGGGCAGGAACGACGAGCGGTCGTTGCTCGACACCTCGTCGACCTTGCCGAAATACGGGCCGCCGATGGATCCCACGGCCAGCCAGACGAGGACGAGCAGGGCGGGGATGCCGATCCGCAGCCAGCCCGAGGGGCGACGGTTCGCGTGGTGGGGCGAAGTCATATCGCTAGCTTATCTAGCGAATTGGGTTGAGTTCGACCACTCGCCTGAGTTCGACCGTGCGAACTCCTCGGCCGCGCTCCTAGGCTGGGCGCCGATGCTCTCCGCCGCCATCGCCCTCGTGGGCGCCATCGTGTACGGCTCCGCGGACTTCCTGGGAGGCCTCGCCGCCCGACGCCTGCGCTCGATCGTGGTGACGGCGGTCGCCGCACTCTCGGGGCTCGCGGCCCTGCTGGTCGCCCAGCCGCTGTTCGACGGCGCGTGGTCGGCGCCCGACGTGGCGTGGGGCGTGCTCGGCGGCATCTTCAGCGTGGTCGCGATCGCGCTCCTGTACGCGTGCCTCGCGATCGGGCCGATGAGCATCCTGTCGCCGCTGACCGCGGTCGTGTCCGCCGTCGCCCCGATGCTGTGGGGGCTGCTCATGAACGGCGACGCGCTCGCGCCCGCAGGGTACGCCGGTCTCGGCGTGGCACTGGTCGCCGCCGTACTGGTGGGCTTCATCCCCGGGGAGAGGATCGTCCGGCCGAGCGCCCGAGGCTTGGCGATGGCCGTGGGCGCCGGCCTCGCCATCGGCGCGTTCCTCATCGCGCTCGATCAGACCTCGGACGACAGCGGACTCGTGCCGCTCGTGACGAGCCGCGCGACGAACGCCGTCGTGACGGGTGCCATCGTCGGCGGGCTCGCCCTCGCCGCCCTGCGCCGGGGTGAGCGCGCACGCTCGGTCCTCCCCGTCGCCGGGCTCCCCCTGGGCGCGACCCCGAGCGGGCACGCCGACCTCGAGCACGCGACGACAGGTGAAGGGCGGGTCGTCGCCTCGACACGTCAGGCGTGGTGGCTGGCGATCGCGTGCGGGATCGCGGACGCCGCGGCCAATGCCCTGGCCCTGTTCGCGCTGCGCACGGGCGAGCTGGCGGTGGTGTCGGCGCTCACCGCGCTCTACCCCGCCGGCACGATCCTGCTCGCCGCGATCGTGCTGCGGGAGCGGGTCGCCGGGGTGCAGTGGATCGGCCTCTGCCTCGCGCTGGCCGCCGGGGGCATGCTCGCCTTCGCGTAGGCCCCGGACCCGACCGGGATCGACGGATCAGCCTCGAACGAACAGCATCACGAGGGACGTCACGAGCGCCACCACCCCGAGCGCCAGCATCCCGATCGCGAGTCGCGTGACCGCCCGCACCGCCGGGGAACCGTGGGTCAGCCGCATGCGGTTCAGCGATCCGCGGCGCACGAAGATGTCGGCCATGTCGGAGTCGCCGATGTGGTGGTCCTGCTCGTGGGTGAGGTGCGCCTCGCCGACGCCGCCATCCTCGTCGAACCAGCGGACGAGTCGGCCGTTCGGACCGCTCTCGACGACCGCTCGCACCGGCAGCCACGTGCCGTCCAGGAGATACATGATGAGAGCGACGCCTGCGAGGAGTGCGCCCACGCCGAACCCGATCCACGAGAATATCTCGGCGAGGGCGTCGATCGCCTGAGACACCGCATCACCGTCCTTCGGATACGGAAAACGGCCGCTGCCCGCGGCCGTTCCGGTTCTGAGCCACCTAAGGGAATCGAACCCTTGACCTAATCATTACGAGTGATTCGCTCTGCCGACTGAGCTAAGGTGGCGGGCCTCGCTTGCGCGACGCACAAGCAACGATCTTACAGGGTCTCGAGAGTGCTCGCGAACCGCGGCGGCCGAGGCATCCGTTCCGGACCCGATCCCGCTTTCCGACGGACTCGGTGTCGACGTGTTACGCGCCGGTTCGAGATGACGCATGGCGCCCACGTAGGTTCGAACCCGGTCCGCGACGAAGCGTGCGCGGTCCGTGGATCGTGCGCGCGGTCACAAGCCCGAGACGGGCCTCGATCCACAGGAGCACTCACATGTCCACGTCCAAGAAGCTCACCGCAGCAGCAGCACTCGCGCTTCCCCTCGCACTCCTCCTCGCCGGTTGCGCCGGCACCGGAACGGATGCTGCCACCGGCGCCTCCGACGAGAACGAGGTGGTCCGCATCGGCGTCGTCGACTCCGGCGATCCGTACTGGGAGACGTACAAGGAGGCCGCCGCGGACGAGGGCATCGAGGTGGAGCTCGTGAACTTCAGCGAGTACACGCAGCCCAACCCCGCCCTCTCGGCGGGCGAGCTGGACCTGAACCAGTTCCAGCACATCATCTACCTCGCGACCTACAACGTGCAGAGCGACGACGACCTCCAGCCGATCGGCGCCACGGCGATCTACCCGCTCGGGCTGTACTCGTCGCAGTACGAGTCGACCGACGACATTCCCGAAGGCTCCACGGTCGCCGTCCCCAACGACGAGTCGAACCAGGCGCGCGGTCTTCTCGTACTGCAGTCGGCCGGCCTCATCGAGCTGAAGGACGGCGGCTCGGTCTTCTCGACCGTCGCGGACGTGCTGCCCGAGTCGAAGGTCAAGGTCGAGGCACTCGACGCCGCATTCACCGCCACGTCGCTTCCCGACGTGGCCGCGGCGATCGTGAACAACGACTTCCTCGCCGACGCGAACCTCACCCCCGAGGACGCCATCGCCACGGACGACCCGACCGACCCGAGCGCGTTCCCCTACATCAACATCTTCGCGGCGAAGGCCGAGGACGCCGACAACCCGACGTACCTGAAGCTCGTCGAGATCTACCAGAACACGCAGGACGTCCTCGATGGCGTCGTCGAGGCGTCGGGCGGCACCGCCGTGCTGGTGAAGACCCCGGTGGACGAGCTCGTGACGTCGCTCACCGACGTCGAGGACGACATCCGCGCCAACTCGTAAGACACCGCCGACTGCGGCACCGCATGTGCGGCCCGTTCGCGCCTCGTGCGCACGGGCCGCACACGCGCGTTCCGCCGAGGAGCACCCATGACCCTGATCCGCCTGACCGGCGTGACCAAGACCTTCCCCCCGCCCGCCAAGGACGCCCCTCCGATCGCCGCGGTCGACGACATCTCGCTCGACGTCGCCGCCGGCGAGGTGTGCGGCATCATCGGCTACTCCGGCGCCGGCAAGAGCACCGTGCTGCGCCTCGTGAACGCGCTCGAGACGCCGACCGCCGGCACCGTCGAGATCGACGGCCGCGACATCACCCATCTGCGCGAGCGCGAGCTCCGCGAGCTGCGCGGCGACATCGGCATGATCTTCCAGCAGTTCAACCTGTTCGACTCCCGCACAGTCGCGAAGAACATCGCCTATCCGCTCGAGGCGGCCCGCCGCCCGCGCGCCGAGATCGCGGCACGCGTCGAGGAGCTGCTGCGCTTCGTCGGCCTCGCCGACAAGGCGAAGAGCTACCCCGAGCAGCTGTCGGGCGGGCAGAAGCAGCGCGTCGGGATCGCCCGAGCGCTGGCCACGAGCCCGCGCATCCTCCTCGCCGACGAGGCGACGAGCGCCCTCGACCCCGACACGACGCAGGAGGTGCTCGCGCTCCTCAAGCGCATCAACCAGGAGCTCGGCGTGACCATCCTCGTGATCACTCACGAGATGGACGTGATCCGAACCCTCGCCGATCGCGTCGTCGTGATGGAGAGCGGCCGCATCATCGAGAGCGGCGCCGTCTTCGACGTGCTCTCATCGCCGCAGCATGCCGCCACGCGCCGGTTCGTCGCAAGCATCATCGAAGACGTCCCGGTCGGCGACCAGCTGCGCGCCTTGCGCGAGCGCCACCCCGGGCGGATCGTCACGTTCACCATCCGCGACGGCGACGTCACGCAGGCAGATGTCTTCGCCGCGCTCTCGTCGCACGACGTGCGCTTCGAGCTCGTGCACGGCGGCATCAACGACATCGGCGGCCGCGTCTTCGGGCATCTCACGCTGGCATTGACCGGAGAGACGGATGCCGTGCAGCGTGCCATCGACGCGGCCTCGGCGTTCGCGCCGCTGATCGAGGAGGACGCCCGTGGATAGGCTCGTCGACCTGCTCCCGCAGCTGTGGGAGGCCACCGCCGAGACGCTGTACGTGGTGTCGCTGAGCCTGGTGTTCGGCGGTATCGCCGGGCTCTTCGTCGGGCTCGCGCTCTATGCCACCAGGGCCGGGAGCCTGTTCCCGAACCGGTTCCTGTTCGGCACCATCAACGTCATCGTGAACTTCTTCCGGCCGATCCCCTTCGTGATCCTGCTGGCGGCGGTGCAGCCGATCGCGCGCAGCCTGGGCATCCCGGGAATCGGACCCGAGTTCGGCATCTTCGCGATCACCATCGCGTCGCTCTTCGCGATCAGCCGCATCGTCGAGCAGAACCTGCTGACGGTGCGGCCGGGCGTGATCGAGGCGGCCCGTGCCACGGGCGCGAGCCGCTCGCGGATCCTCCTGCGCCTGCTCCCCCGCGAGGCGCTCGGTCCGCTCATCCTCGGCTACACGTTCATCGTCGTCGCGCTCGTCGACATGACCGCGATCGCCGGCGCCGTCGCTGCGGGCGGACTCGGCGAGTTCGCGATCGTGTACGGCTTCAAGCAGTTCAACCCGGCCGTGACCTGGGCGGCGGTGCTCGTGATCATCGTGATCGTGCAGCTCGTGCAGTTCCTCGGCAACGCGCTCGCCCGCCGCGTGCTGCGGCGCTGACGCACCCGTCACCGTGAAGAGCCGGACACCCCACGCGGGGAATCCGGCTCTTCACATCTCGCTGGTCACTCGCAGCGCAGGCCGTCCTGCGGCGGCGTCCCTTCGAGCAGGTACGTCTCGATCGCGGAGTCGACGCACGCGTTGCCCTTGTTGTAGCCGGTGTGGCCCTCGCCGACACGCGTCACCAGAACGCCGGACGAGAGCTGATCGGCCAGCGACACGGACCACTCGTACGGCGTGGCCGGATCGTTCGTCGTGCCCACCACGACGATCGGCGCGGCGCCGTCGGCGGTGATGCGCTCGCGGACACCGGCCGGCGGGTACGGCCACACTTCGCATGGGTCGGGCCCGAACCAGTAGGGCGCGATCGTCGGCGCCTTGTCGGCCAGGGCCGCCTCAGCGGCCGCCAGGTCCTCGTCGGTGGCACCGGTGGGGTAATCCATGCAGTTGTAGGCGCGGAACGCCTCAGTCTGGTTGCCGGTGTACGTGCCGCCCTGGCGGTCGTAGTAGAAGTCCGCCAGCTGGAAGGCGATGTCGGCGTTGCCCTGCAGCACGTCGGTCAGCGCCATCGTGAGGTAGCCCCAGCTGTCCTGCGAGTACAGTGCGGCGACGATCGCCGTCATCAGGGAGTCGGAGCCGAGCATGCGGCCGTCGGCGTTCGGGATCGGGTCGCGGTCGACGCTTGCGAGCAGCGTTCCCAGATCGGCCATCGCCTCGTCGACGGTGCCGCGGAACGGGCACTCGTCGTCGGTCAGGCAGTCCGCCATGTACGCGCGCAGTGCCGACTCGAACCCGATGCCCTGGGTCACGTTGACGTCGAGGTTCGTCACCGACGGGTCGACCGCGCCGTCTAGCACGAGTCGTCCCACCTTCTCGGGGAACAGCTTCGCGTACGTCGCGCCGAGGAACGTGCCGTACGAGTAGCCCAGGTAGTTCAGCTCCGAGTCGCCGAGCACCGCGCGCAGCAGGTCCATGTCGCGGGCGGAGTTCTCGGTCGTGATGTACGGCAGGATGCCGTCGCTGTTCGCGTCGCAGGCCTCGCCGAAGCTCTTGTGGCGTGCGAGGAGCTCGTCGGCCCAGGCATCCGTCCCGCGCACGCCCTCGGGGATGTCGAACAGGTACGCGTCCATGTCGGCGGCGTCGTAGCAGGTCACCGCGGTCGACTCGCCGACGCCTCTTGGATCGAACCCGATGACGTCGAACTGCCGGCGCACCGGCTCGCTCACCGCGAACGACACCGAGTCGCGGATCAGGTCGACGCCGCTGGCGCCGGGTCCGCCGGGATTGGTCAGCAGCGACCCGATGGGGTCGTCGGTGCCTTCGGCACGGCTGCGGATGACCGACAGTTCGATGTCGCCCTTCGCGGGGTCGGACCAGTCCAGCGGCGCGGTGACCGTCGTGCAGTCGAACGTCTCGTTGCAGCCGGACCAGTCGAGCGTCTGCTCGTAGTACGGCAGCAGGTTCTCGGCGACGCCCTCGGTGTCGGCCGCCTTGCTCGAGCTGGGCCGCGGCGACGCGTCGGGGATCATCACCGACAGGCAGCCGCTGAGGACGACGGATGCCGCGACCAGGCCTGCGACGACGGCAAGGGCGCGACGAAGTCGGCGGGGGCGGGTCGGGTTCACGGGGTCCTTCCGCTCGCGACGGTGACGAGCATGCTCTCGAGCGCCAGCACGGGCGCGGCGTTCAGCTCGAGGTTCTCGCGGGTGACGCCGATGCGGTCGACGACCGTGAGCGTGCGCTCAGGCGTCCACGCGGCGGCGAGGGCCCGCAGGTCGGGCTCGAGCTCCCGATTGATCAGGTCGGTGTCGCGGCCGAACTGCAGCAGCAGCACATCACGGAACATCGACTCGAGGTCGGTGAGCACGCGGTCGATGCCGTCTCGCAGGCTGCGCGTGGCACGACGCTTCTGCTCGTCTTCCAGCGCCGACAGCTGCGACCGCACGGCGGGCGGGACCGCGGCCCCTTCGGCGATGCCGAGGGTGCGCAGGAGCCCCGTGCGCTCCGCTTCGTCGCGCTCCGCCGTGAGCGCCTTGGCGTCGTCGGTGGCGGCGGCGACGATCGCGCCGGCGACCTCGACCGCGTCGCCCACGCCCCGCACCGCGAGGACACCGCGCAGCGTGGCGTCGCGGCGGGCGCGGGCCGCGGCATCCGTTGCGAGCCGCTGCGCCATGCCGATGTGGCGCTGCGCGTGCCGGGCGGACTGCTCGGCGATCGCAGGATCGACGCCGCTGCGCCGCACGATGAGGTCGGCGACGTCCGCGACGTCGGGCTCGCGCAGGCGCAGCGTGCGCACACGAGAGCGGATCGTCGGCAGCAGGTCTGCGTCGCTCGGCGCGCACAGCACCCAGACGGTGCGCTCGGGCGGCTCTTCGAGGGCCTTCAGCAGCACGTTCGAGGTGCGCTCGGCCATGCGATCGGCGTCTTCCATGACGATGACGCGGTATCGCCCCAGCGAGGGCGAGAAGTACGACCGCTCGACCAGGGCTCGCGCGTCCTTGATGGAGATGATGACACCCTCGGTACGGAGCGCGGTCAGGTCGGGATGGGTCCCCGCGAGCACCTGGTGCATCGCGCGCTCGTCACCGGGCTCGGCGATGAGCGCCGCCGCGAAGGCGTGGGCGAGCGTGGACCGGCCGGAGCCGGGAGGGCCTGTGATGAGCCACGCGTGGGTCATCGATGCGGGATCGGATGCTGCTTCCCGCAGCACCGCGACGGCATCGGGCTGCCCCCACACGTCACCCCAGGGGAACGCCTGGTCGTCCGTCGTGGGAGACTCCCCAGCGACAGCGGCGACCGGCTCCATGCCGACCAGCCTAACCATCCAGTCGGACACCGGCTGTGCGTACGCCGAGCGTTCGCCTCATGCGAGCAGCGGCTCCACACGCGCGCGCACGGCCGCGGCGAGTTCGTCCGGCGGGAGCGAGGCGTCGAGCACGAGGAAGCGCTCCGGCTCGGCGGCGGCAAGCGAGAGGAATTCCTCGCGCACGCGGGCGTGGAAATGCTCCTTCTCGGACTCGAGCCGATCGAAGGGCTTGTCGTCGGCGTCGAGGCGCTCGCGCGCGGATGCGGGGTCGAGGTCGAGGAGTACCGTGACGTCTGGAAGAAGTCCGCCGGTCGCCCAGAGCGAGAGCTCTCGGACCTCGTCACGCCCGAGGACGCGCCCCGCACCCTGGTACGCGACGGACGAGTCGAGGTAGCGGTCCTGGATGACGACCTCGCCGCGGGCGAGCGCGGGCCGCACCAGCGTCTCGATGTGGTGCGCCCGGTCCGCCGCGTACAGCAGCGCCTCGGCGCGGGGCG
This sequence comes from Microbacterium trichothecenolyticum, assembly GCF_000956465.1. Lineage (GTDB taxonomy): Bacteria > Actinomycetota > Actinomycetes > Actinomycetales > Microbacteriaceae > Microbacterium > Microbacterium trichothecenolyticum. Next base: position 21,240 of record NZ_JYJA01000032.1, on the reverse strand, counting down.
CGACCTCGCCGCGGTGATGCAGCACGATATCGCGGATCAGCACGCCGACCTCGGTGCCACCGGGCTCGCGCGTGCGCACGACCGTGCGTCCGACTCCCGTCAGCCACGCGTCGAGGAGCGCCGCCTGCGTCGTCTTGCCGACGCCGTCACCGCCCTCGAACGTGACGAACAGCCCCTCGACGGGCTCAGCGATCGGACGGGTGTCTCCGGCGCCCGTCACTTCTTCGCCGCGGGCTTGCGGGTCGTCGTCGTGCGGCGCGCCGGGCGCTTGGCCGGGCCCTTCGCGCGCTTGTCGGCGAGCAGCTGCACCGCGCGCTCGAACGTGACCTCCATCGCGTCCTCGCCGCGCGGGATCGTCGCGTTCGTCTCGCCGTCGGTGACGTACGGGCCGAAGCGGCCGTCCTTGAGTTTGATCGGCTTGCCGCTCGTCGGGTCGGCCTCGAACTCCTTCAGGGCCGATGACGCGCCGCGCGCACCGTACTTCGGCTGCGCGTAGACGGCGAGCGCCTCCTCGAGCGTGATGTCGAAGATCTGCTGCTCGCTCTGCAGCGTGCGCGAATCCGTGCCCTTCTTGAGGTAAGGCCCGTAGCGGCCGTTCTGCGCCGTGATCGGGGCTTCCGTCTCAGGGTCGATGCCGACGGTGCGCGGAAGGTCGAGCAGCTTCAACGCGGTGTCGAGGTCGATCGTGTCGACCGACATCGACTTGAAGAGCGACGCCGTGCGCGGCTTCGGCGCGACCTCTTTCTTCGCACCGCGCTTCTTCGGCGCAGGTTCCGGCTCGACCGCGACGACCTCGCCGGTCTCCTCGTCGACGGCCTCCTCGGCGGGCGGGTCGGTCTCCTGCACGTACGGGCCGAAGCGGCCATCCTTCACGACGACGAGCTTGCCGTTGGCGGGGTTCTCCCCCAGCACACGGTCACCCGCGACGGGGGCGTCGATGAGCTCCTGTGCGCGCGCCGGCGTCAGCTCGTCGGGCGCGAGGTCTTCGGGGATGTTGACGCGCCGGGGCTCGGCGTCGGGCTTCTCGGCATCCGGCACCTCGAGGTACGGGCCGTACTTGCCGAACCGCAGCGTCGCGACGTCGCCGATGGGCGTCGAGTTGAGGGCGCGTGCGTCGATCTCGCCGAGGTTGTCGACGATGTTGCGGAGTCCGACGTGGTCGGTTCCCCCGAAATAGAAGTCCTGCAGCCAGTCCTGGCGCTTCTGCTCGCCGCGGGCGATCGCGTCGAGGTCATCCTCGAGCGCCGCCGTGAAGTCGTAGTCGACGAGGTCGGCGAAGTGCTGCTCGAGCAGGCGGACGACGCTGAACGCGAGCCAGCTCGGGATGAGCGCCTGGCCGCGCTTGGTGACGTAGCCGCGGTTGAGGATCACGTCGATGATGCTCGCGAACGTCGACGGGCGGCCGATGCCCTTCTCCTCGAGCGCCTTGACGAGGCTCGCCTCGGTATAGCGGGGCTTCGGACTGGTCGCGTGGCCCTTCGGCTCGACGTCGCGAAGCCGCAGCACGTCGCCCACGGCCATCGCCGGCAGGGCCTGGTCGTCGCTCTTGTCGCTGTCGCCGCGCTTCTCGTCCCGGCCCTCCTCATAGGCCTCGAGGAAGCCCTTGAAGGTGTAGACGGTTCCGGAGGCCGTGAACTCGGCGCGGCGACCGGCCGCCGAGACCTCGAGGGTCACGGTGGTGGTCTCGTACTTCGCGTCGGACATCTGGCTGGCCATCGTGCGCTTCCAGATGAGGTCGTACAGGCGCAGCTCGTCACGGTCGAGCTGCCCGGACACCTCCGACGGTGTGCGGAACGTCTCTCCCGACGGGCGGATGGCCTCGTGCGCCTCCTGCGCGTTCTTGCTGTTGTTGCGGTAGCTGCGGGGGTTCGGCGGCACCGACTTGTCGCCGTACATCGCGACGGCCTGCTCGCGCGCGGCCTGGACGGCCTGCGTCGACAGCGCGGTCGAGTCGGTGCGCATATAAGTGATGTACCCCTTCTCGTAGAGACGCTGCGCGACGCCCATGGCGTGCTTGGCGCTCATCGAGAGCTTGCGACCGGCCTCCTGCTGGAGGGTCGAGGTCGTGAAGGGCGGCTTGGGACTGCGGGTTCCGGGCTTTGACTCCAGGGCGGTGACGGATGCCTCGGCCGCCGCCTCGATCGCGCCGGCGAGTTCGCGCACCTGGGCCTCGTCGAGGACGAGGACGGCCTTCTTCAGCTCACCGCGGTCGTCGAAGTCGGTGCCGCGGGCGAGCACCGCACCGTCGACGCGGGCGAGGCGGGTCGAGAACGACTCGTCGATGCCCTGCGGACGGTTCGGCGCGGCAAGCGCCTCGATGTCCCAGTACGAGGCGGACACGAACGCCATGCGCTCGCGCTCGCGGTCGACGACCAGGCGCGTCGCGGCCGACTGGACACGGCCGGCAGACGTGCCCTGCTGCACCTTGTACCAGAGCACGGGGCTCACGTCCCAGCCGTAGAGGCGGTCGAGGATGCGGCGGGTCTCCTGCGCGTCGACGAGCGCCAGGTCGAGCTCGCGGGTGTTGCCCACAGCGGCCTGGATCGCGTCCTTGGTGATCTCGTGGAACACCATGCGCTTGACGGGGACCTTGGGCTTGAGCGTCTGCAGCAGGTGCCACGCGATGGCTTCGCCCTCGCGATCTTCATCGGTGGCGAGCAGGAGCTCGTCCGCCCCCTTCAGCGCGCGCTTGAGCTCGGCGACGGTCTTCTTGCCGCGCTCGCTCTCGACGTAGTACGGGTCGAAGCCGTTGTCGATGTCGATCGAGTACTTCCCGTACGCCTCCTTCTTGTCGGCGGGGATGCTCTTCTTGTCCGCCAGGTCGCGGATGTGTCCGACCGAGCTGAGCACCTCGTAGCCATCGCCGAGGTACCCCTGGATCGACTTCATCTTCGTCGGTGACTCGACGATGACGAGCTTCTTGCCTTCTGCCAACGGGGGCGTCCTTTCTTCGACGCAAACCATACACGCCACTTCTCGGTGCGGGGGCTGTGAGACGCGATCAGGGAGGCGGCCCAGCCCGTGCGGAGGCCTGCGCGGTGACCGGCCCGAGGCGCATCGACACCGTCACCGTCGCGATCAGCTCGTCGAGCTCGCAGGCCTCGATGACACCGCCGAAAGTGCCCGCGACCTCGGCCGCACGTTCGCAGGGGACGCCGGGCACCGCGCCCGAGGCCGCGTCCGCCGCGGCGAGCGCACCGGCGTCGGCTGCCGAGGCGAGTCGCTGGCTGGTGACCGCCGCAGCACCGGCGCCGGCAAGCCCCGCCGCGAGCAGGGCGGCCGCACAGAGGATCCCGACCGCCGCCATCGTCCCCGCCATCAGCCCGCCCCGCTCGCCGGCGGCGCGACGCCGCCGCGGGGGAACATCACAGCCCGCCCGCCAACGCGCACCCGGCCGCCGTGACGCGCACGCCGAACAGAGCCGGAGCGGAGGCCGTCACGCACACAAGATCGTCTCGAACGGTGATGTCGACGGATGCCTCCGCCACCGTCGCCGCGACGGCATCGCGCACGCGCAGCTCGGACTCGCCGCGGGCGCTCAGGCGCGCAGCATCCGCCACCGCGTCCTGCAGCCGCACCTGCCGGGACGCTCCCGCGAGGATCCCGACCCCGACGAGCAGGACGAGCGCGACGGCGGGGAGGGCGACCGCGAACTCGGCGACGACCGCACCGCGATCGTCGCCCAGCCGCGGCCGCATCACGCCACCGTGAGCGCGCGTCGCACGAGGTCGGTGAGGATGGTGCGCACCTCATCGGACCGCATGATGACGACGAGCAGCCCGGCGAAGGCGACGGCCGCCATCGTCGCGATGGCGTACTCGGCGGTCGCGGCGCCGGTGTCGTCGACCGATGTGTGGTCGACGTCGCGCGGTGCGAACAATCGTTCGGCGCGGCGCCGCGTGAGACGCGGCACGACGCGGTCGGTTCGGGACAGGGACATGGGTTCTCCGTTCGGTGGATTCGTGGTTCGGGCACGGTCTGAGCGCGGCGCGGTCGCGGGGACGTCACAGCGAGACCGACATCGTCGACATGACGCTGAGCAGCATGGGCGCGACCCCGAGGAGGAGGAAGGCGGGCAGCGTGCACACCCCCAGCGGGATGAGCAGCCGCGACGAGAGCCGCGCGGCACGAAGGCGGGCCTCGACACGGGCGCGATGCCGGGCGTGTGCGGCGGAAGCCCGCAGCAGCTCGACGGCGGGCACGCCTGCTGTCCGCGACAGCGCGAGCACGGCGTCGACGTCATCGGATCCGGCCGGCGCCCGTTCTTCCGAGATCGCCGTGGCGGGCCGGGACCCCGTCTCCGCATCGGCGCTGTCCGCCATGGCGCCGACTCGGCGGGCGTCCTGCACGACGGTCCGCGCGCGGTCGATGGAGACGCCGCCGCTCAGCGCGATCGCGATCAGCTCCGCGTCGAGGCCGGGCGCGCCCTCCGACCTTGCGGCTGCGCGTACGAGCCGCTTCGTCCATCGGTGCGCGGCGAGGATGAGCATCGCACCGGCGCCGAGGCAGGCCAGCCCGAGCGGGTTCGCGAACAGCGTGCCGAAGGTGTCGAAGCCGAGCGCCGCACCCAGCCCCACTGCGAGGAGCGGAAGCCAGCTCATGAGCCGGGCTGTGCCCGCCGGCTCGGCGAGTGTGACCCGCACATCGTCGGCCGCCTCCTGTGCATCGCGCAATGCGGTGGCGAGTCCACGCAGGCAGTCGGCGAGCGGCGCACCGACGACGAGCGCGACCTGGCATGCGACGCCGACCTCCCGCCACGCGCCGGTTCCCGCGTTGGCTACCGCCTCGGGCAACGGCATCCCTCCGTCGATCGCAGAGGCGACCCGCCGAGCCGCCGGGTCGCCGGCGCGGGCGAGATGCTCCCAAGCGCGGGCGGGTGCGACCCCGGCCTGCAGCAGCACCGCCAGGCGCAGCACGGTCTCGGCGACGTCGGCTGACGATGCCGGGGTCCGGGAGGATGCGCGAAACCGGGGCGACACCGGGGCCCGAGACGCCACCGGCGCCGGCGAGGAAGTCCGCGTGCTCGCCGAACCCGTGATCCGCGTCAGCGAGCGCCCCATCGCTCCTCCTCGATGGCGAGACGCCCGTCGCCGTCGACGATGGGGCGGCCGGCCCCGGCGATGCGTCGCGAGCCGTCCGCGCCTCGCTCCACGTGCACGACGAGTCCGATCGCGCTGGCTGCCTGGCGGGCGAGCGCGCGGTCGTCGAGTCCTGCCGGTGCGCCGAGAGCCTCGAGGCGTGCCGGCACGTCGTGGAGTCCGTTCGCGTGCACTGTGCCGGCTCCCCCGTCGTGACCGGTGTTCAGCGCCGACAGCAGCTCCCGCACCTCGTCGCCGCGGCACTCCCCGACGACCAGACGATCGGGGCGCATCCTCAGCGCCTCCCGCACCAGACGCGCGAGGCCGACTCCACCGGTGCCCTCGATGTTGGGCTGGCGCGCCTCGAGGCGCACGTGGTGCGGGTGTGCGATGCGCAGCTCCGCGACATCCTCGATCGTCACGATGCGCTCGTGGGCCGGGGCCTCCGCGAGGAGCGCGGCGAGCAGCGTGGTCTTGCCGGCGCCCGCGGCACCCGAGACCAGAAGGTTCGTGCGCCCCGCGATCGCCTCCCGCAGGCGGTCGCGGACAGCCTCGTCGAACATCCCCGCCTGCTGCAGCTCGTCGAGCCGCGCCGCGCCCAGGCGCGGCACGCGGATCGACAGGACCGTGCCCTCAGGGGCGATGGGCGGCAGCACGGCGTGCACGCGGATCCCGCCCTGCAAGCGCACATCGACGCACGGCGACGCGTCGTCGATGTGCCTCCCGCCCAGGCCGATGAGCGCGACGGCGAGGTCGCGCACCTCCTCTTCTGTGGCGCGCCACTCGCGTGCCGGCTCCGCCCCTGCTCCGCGATCGACGAACAGGCCCGCCGCTCCGTTGACGAAGAGATCCGTGACCTCCGCGTCGTCGAGGTATGCGGCGAAGGGTGCGAGGACCGGATGCCGCTCCGCCGGCAGCTGCGGGGGCCCGGGCGCGCGCACCGGTTCGGCACGCGAACCCTCCGCCGTATCGACGCGGCGCGGCACCCATGCCCCGCCGGGGCCAGGCTGTGCCGGTACACGCGGAGTTGCCGCAGCCGGCGGGGCCGTCTCGCAACTGAGACCGCTCACCGTCGGGACCGAAGACACGCACCGGGCCGCAGCATCCCATCGCCCCGATGTGGCGGGCGCGCCCGCAGCCCCGGAACGGGGACGGACGACGAATGGTGCGGACATGCCCCGACGCTACGAAGCCCGTGCCCCACCCCGGCGAGCAGGACAGGTCATCCGTGGAAAGCCGCGCCGCGCCACGGCTTGGGGAGGAGCCGGCGAGCCGAGAGACCGCTCCCAACAAATAGAGGCGGCATCCCATGGGGGGAATGGGATGCCGCCAAGCGCGGCCCCGAATTCGGGGGGTGACGTCGGGAGCCGCAATGCCAGAATCGATGTTCGGCCACCGGTCAGCATATGCGAGGTAAGGGTCCTGACAAAACGAAAAGGAGAGGATTCTCACTGATATATCGGTCGGGATCGATGTATGCGCCGCCACCTACTATCGGGGGTAGTCGGTTCCGGCGGCGGTGGGTACATTTCGTGGCAGACTCGCCGACACCCCTCGGCCTCGACCCAGCCCGCAAAGGAGCGCGCTCCCATGAGCGAACAGACCCCTGTCACGCAAGCCAGCAGCCAGATCGACCACCTGCTGAACGAGGACCGGCGCTTCGCGCCCACGGCCGAGTTCGCCGACAACGCCGTCGCCACCGCCGAGCTGTATGAACACGCCAAGGCCGACCGCCTCGGCTTCTGGGCCGATCAGGCCCGCGACCTCCATTGGCACAAGCCCTTCACCGAGGTGCTCGACTGGTCGAACCCGCCGTTCGCGCAGTGGTTCGCCGACGGCGAGCTCAACGTCGCGTACAACTGCCTCGACCGTCACGTCCAGGCCGGCAACGGCGACCGGGTGGCGCTGCTGTGGGAGGGCGAGCCCGGCGACGAGCGCCGCGTCACGTACGCCGAGCTCACCGACGAGGTGAAGCGCCTCGCCAACGTGCTCGAAGGTCTCGGCATCGGCCAGGGAGACCGCGTCGCGATCTACCTGCCGATGATCCCCGAGGCCGTCGCCTCGATGCTCGCGGTCGCGCGCATCGGCGCCATCCACTCCGTCGTGTTCGGCGGCTTCTCGGCCGACAGCCTGCGCGCCCGCATCGACGACGCCGGCGCCAAGCTCGTCATCACCGCCGACGGCGGCTACCGCAAGGGCAAGGTCTCGCCGCTGAAGCCCGCCGTCGACCTCGCTCTCGGCGACCGCGGCACCGGCGTGCAGGAGACCGTCGAGCACGTGCTCGTCGTGAAGCGCGGCGACAACGAGGTGGACTGGACCGACGGGCGCGACCTCTGGTGGCACGAGGTGGTGCCGCGGGCCGCGGCCGAGCACGAGGCGCGGGCCTTCCCCGCCGAGAACCCGCTGTTCATCCTCTACACGTCGGGCACCACCGGGAAGCCGAAGGGCATCCTCCACACCTCCGGCGGCTACCTGACGCAGTCCGCGTTCACGAACAAGGTCGTACACGACCTTCACCCCGAGACCGACGTGTACTGGTGCACCGCCGACATCGGGTGGATCACCGGGCACAGCTACGTCACCTACGGCCCGCTCGCGAACGGCGCGACGCAGGTGCTCTACGAGGGCACGCCGGATGCCCCCCACCCAGGTCGCTGGTGGGAGATCGTGCAGAAGTACGGGGTCACGGTGCTGTACACGGCGCCGACCGCGATCCGCTCGTTCATGAAGCTCGGCCGCGCGATCCCGAAGCAGTTCGACCTGTCATCGCTGCGCCTGCTCGGGTCGGTGGGTGAGCCCATCAACCCCGAGGCGTGGATGTGGTACCGCAAGATCATCGGCGGCAAGACCGCCCCGATCGTCGACACGTGGTGGCAGACCGAGACCGGCTCGATCATGGTGTCGGCGCTGCCGGGCGTCACCGAGACGAAGCCCGGCTCGGCGCAGGTTCCGCTCCCCGGCATCTCGATCGACGTCGTCGACGAGGACGGCACGCACGTCGGCAACGGCAACGGCGGTCTCCTCGTCGTCACGGAGCCGTGGCCCTCGATGCTTCGCGGCATCTGGGGCGACCCGGAGCGCTTCGTCGAGACGTACTGGGAGAAGTTCCAGCAGCAGGGCTACTACTTCGCCGGCGACGGCGCCCGCCTCGACGACGACGGCGACGTGTGGCTCCTCGGCCGCGTCGATGACGTCATGAACGTGTCGGGCCACCGCCTGTCCACGACCGAGATCGAGTCGGCGCTGGTCGGCAACGAAGCGGTCGCCGAAGCGGCCGTCGTGGGCGCCTCCGACGAGACCACCGGCCAGGCGGTCGTCGCGTTCGTCATCATCAAGCAGTCGTACCTGTCGGCCCACTCCCCCGACGGCCTCGCGCAGGGCCTGCGCCTGTGGGTCGGCGAGCAGATCGGCCCGATCGCCCGCCCCCGGGACGTCTACATCGTTGGCGAATTGCCCAAGACCCGCTCCGGGAAGATCATGCGGCGCCTGCTGCGCGACGTCGCCGAGGGCCGCGAGGTCGGCGACACGACCACCCTCGCCGACACGGCCGTCATGTCGGTGATCTCCGCGCAGGTCAAATAGCGAACGAGACGAGCGGATGCTGCAGCCCGGGGCTGCAGCATCCGCTCTGTGGTTCGGGGCTCTCGTGCCCGTCAGGCGAAGGAGAAGACGACCTCGACCTCGACGGGGGCGTCCAACGGCAGCACCGGCACCCCGACGGCGGAACGGGCGTGCTTGCCCGCGTCGCCGAAGACCTCGCCGAGCAGCTCGCTCGCGCCGTTAATGACGCCGGGCTGGCCGGTGAACTCGGGGACGGATGCCACGAACCCGGTGACCTTGAGGACGCCGGTGAGGCGGTCCACCCCGCCGACGGCGGCCGCTGCGGCCGCGATGGCGTTCAGCGCGCTCTGACGCGCGTAGCCCTTCGCGTCGGACGCGGGCACGAGTCCGTGGCCCTCACCGACCTTGCCGGTCGCCGGCAGGGCGCCGGAGATCATCGGCAGCTGGCCGGCGGTGTAGACGAGGTCGCCGTGCGCCTTCGCGGGCACGTAGGCGGCGACAGGCGGCACGACGTCGGGGAGGTCGATGCCGAGTTCAGCGAGGCGGGCGCTCACGCTCATGCTCACGCCTCCTCGAACTGCTTCGCGGCCTGGGCCGCAGCATCCAGTCCCGCGTTCTGCTGACCGCCGCCGGACGGGCGCTTGAAGTAGGCGACCAGACCGCCCTCGGGGCCCTGCACGACCTGCACGAGCTCCCAGCCCTGCTTGCCCCAGTTGTTGAGGATCGCGGCGGTGTTGTGGATCAGAAGGGGCGTGGTGAGGTACTCCCACGTCGTCATCGCGACTCCTCGAGTGTGCGGGAAGGACGGCTGGTGAAGGCTGGGAAACACCCCGGTCAGCTGTGCGTCCTTGATGGATCGCCCAGGTATCTCCCTTACGATCAACCCTATGCCTGATACCAAACGCACGGCCACCGGTGTGCTCGGCGGACTCGCCGGGCTCGTCGGCCTCAGTGCCGCAGCCGGTGTCCTCATTGCAGCGACCGTCACCCCCGCGGTCGCGCTCACGAGCACCGCGGCCGAGCGCGCGATCACGATGTTCGACAATCTCCCGAGCGTCCTCGAGATCGACAAGCTCATGCTTCCGAGCAACTTCTACGCCACGAACCCTGAGACCGGCGAGCAGACGCTGTTGACGAAGTTCCTGGAGCAGGACCGCACCCCGGTCAACTTCGACCAGATCAACCCCGTCATGTACGACGCCCTGCTCTCCAGCGAGGACCCGCGCTACTACCAGCACGGCGGCATCGACCTCATCGGAACGACCCGCGCGCTCCTGTCGAACGCCCAGGGCGGCGGCGAGACCCAGGGTGGCTCGTCGATCAGCCAGCAATACGTCAAGAACGTGCTGATCCAGAAGTGCGAGCAGAACGCCACGACGGTCTACGAGACGAATGAGAAGGGCGAGATCGTCAAGGACGAGGCGACCGGACTGCCCATCGAGAAGATGAGCCGCGACGCCGCACTGCGCCAGTGCTGGGTCGACGCCACCACGGCCGAGGGCTCGGACGGATACACCCGCAAGCTGCAGGAGATGCGTTACGCCATCTCGCTCGAGCAGAAGTACTCGAAGAACGACATCCTGCTCGGATACCTGAACATCGCGAACTTCGGCGGCATCACGTACGGCATCGAGGCCGCCGCGCGCCACTACTTCAACACCAACGCCGCCGGCCTCACCGTCGCGCAGGCGGCCACGCTGGCCGGCATGGTGCAGAACCCGAACAACTACCGCATCGACAAGCCGGGCGGGTCCATCTTCAGCTCCGACGGCACGGCCTTCAATAAGGCGCCCGACGGCGTCATCGACGAAGGCGCCAAGCTCGGTGTCCTCGACGCCTTGGTGGCGTCGGGCGAGATCACGGAGGAACAGAAGCTCGCCGCCGCCGACGGCTATACGTCGACGAAGGTGCGCCAGCTCTACGTGCTGAGCCGAATGCTCGACGATGGCAAGATCACGCGCGAGCAGTATGTGGAGGCTGCGGTCTGGCCGATCACGCCGTCCGTCGTCGAACCGACCACGGGCTGCCAGGCGGCACAGGGCGCCGCCTACTTCTGCCAGTACGTGAAGGACGTCATCCTCAATGACCCCGCTTTCGGAGAGACGCAGGACGAACGCCGGGCGCTGCTGCAGCGCGGCGGCCTGAACGTCTACACCACGCTCGACACGCGCGTGCAGACGGCCGCGCAGGACGCCATGACGAAGTACGCGCCGACGGCGATCGACATGCCGATCGGCCGCACCACCCCTTCTCCGGGGCGCTTCGGCGCTACCTCGGTGAGCATCGAGGCGACCACGGGTCGCGTGCTCGCGATCGCACAGAACACCAAGTTCAGCGAGGACGCCTCGCTCTCGAGCGACCCCAACTACGCCTCGCTGGTCTTCGCCGGCGATGCCAAGTTCGGCACCTCCGGCGGGTTCCCAGCCGGTTCGACGTTCAAGCTGTTCACGCTCATCGACTGGCTCGAGAAGGGCCATTCGGTCAATGAGACGCTGAACGGAACGCTGCACGTCTTCAAGAGGATGAAGAACTCGTGCGAGGGCGACTGGGTCAACGGGGCCAACACGCTCATCAAGAACTTCGGCAACAACGGTGGCTATATGGGCACGCCCATGCGCTTCACCAAGGACTCCCTGAACACCGGGTTCTTCGCCATGGCGGAGAAGCTCGACCTCTGCGACATCAAGAACGTCGCCACCCGCATGGGCGTGACGCAGGGCAACGGCAACGAGGTCGAGATGACCAACTTGAACTCCATCATCGGCACGAACTTCGTCTCGCCGATGGCGATGGCCGAGGCCTACGCGACGGTCGCCAACAACGGCATCTACTGCCAGCCTCAGGCGATCGACCGCGTCACGGACTCGGACGGCAACGAGCTGGCGAAGCCCGCGCGCGCGTGCACCCAGGTCATCGCCCCGAACGTCGCCGCGACCGCCGCGTACGCACTGCAGGGGGTCATGGCAGGCGGCGGCACCGGTCAGGGCGGAAACCCCGGCGATGGCACCCCGCTCATCGGCAAGACCGGCACGCACGAAGAGATCACGACGTGGATGGTCGAATCGAGCACGAAGGTGGCCACGGCGACGTGGGTCGGCAACGTGCAGGGCGGCGGCGACATCACGAAGACGTCGTACAACGGCAACCGCCTCAACCAGATCCGTTTCCCGATCACCCGCGCGATTCAGGGCGCGGCCAACGACGTGTACGGCGGTGACAAGTTCGCCGCTCCCGACAACGAGCTCACGAAGGTCCAGCTGGCCGATCTCCCGAACGTCGTCGGCAAGTCGGTCGATGAGGCGACCAAGATCCTGACCGACGCCGGATTCACCGCCGAGGTCGGCGCTCCCGTCGACTCCGATCAGCCGGCGGGGGTCGTCGCCGCGCAGAACCCGGGGCCGGGCAAGGTCGCAGGCGGCAGCACCGTCACGATCAACCCGAGCAACGGCGAGGGAATCGCCGTACCCAACGTCGCGGGGAGCACGCTCGATGACGCCAAGAAGGCGCTGCGCAGCGCGGGCTTCGGCAACGTCGGCGACGGCACCTGTACCGCCGATGCCAGCCTCGGCGCCCAGACCAAGGCCGGCGCGACGAACCCGGCTGCAGGCTCGGTGGTGAACCGCAACGCGTCGATCACGGTGGACTACGCCGCCGCGGTCTGCGGAGGCGGCCGCGGTCCCGGCAACGGCGGCGGCGGCAACGGCTAGTGCCCTCGACAACGACTCGCACCGCCCTCACCGTGCTCGGCACGGTGGGGGCGGTCGGCGCGGGCGCCGCGGCCTGGGGCATCGGCATCGAGCGCTACCTCTTCACTGTTCGCTTCCATGAGGTTCCTGTGCTCCCCGCGGGCGCCAAGCCGCTCCGCGTCCTGCACCTCTCCGATGCGCACATGGCGCCGTGGCAGCACCGCAAGCAGGAATGGATCGCGAGGCTCGCGGAGTTCCAGCCCGACCTGATCGTCAACACCGGCGACAACATGGGCCACTTCGACGGTCTCCGCGGACTCCGCCGCGCCTACGACCCGCTGCGCGGGGTGCCCGGCGTCTTCGTGCACGGCTCGAACGACCACGCCGCGCCGTCTCCTCGCAACCCGTTCCTGTACTTCACCGGACCTTCGAAGGTGAAGCACGCCGCGGAGCCTCTCGACACCGATGCGCTGGACGACTATCTCGCCCGCGAGCTCGGCTGGCTCGACCTCAACAACAGGGTGGGATCGTTGGATGCCGGTGGTCTGCGCATCGCCGCGTTCGGCGTGAGTGACGCCCATCGTCACTGGGACCGCCTCGAGGCACTTCCCGAGCCGCTGGCCGCGCTCCGCGACGGGCAGACCTTCGACCTCTCGATCGGCGTGACCCACGCCCCCTATCGCCGTGTGCTCGACGACTTCGTCGGCCTGGGGGCAGACGCGATCTTCGGCGGCCACACGCACGGCGGCCAGGTCCGCGTCCCCGGCTTCGGCGCGCTCGTCGCCAACTGCGACATCCCGCTTCGTCAGGCCCGCGGGCTCAGCGCGTGGGAGCACGACGGCCACTCGGTGCCGCTCAACGTGAGCGCAGGGCTCGGTCACTCGATCTACGCTCCGGTGCGCTTCGCCTGCCGCCCCGAGGCCTCCCTCCTCACGCTCGTTCCGCGGGCATAGCGGCGCGATCAGGGCTCCTCCCCAACGACGCCCGCGGATCGGTCGTCCACAGTTCGCCGGCCGCGGCCGCCGCCACGTGCGCGAGGCGTCGATCCTCGATGCATGGCTGCTCCGCGTTCCACACGATCCGCTGACCCCCCGTTCCGGAACACGCTCGTCGCCACGACGATCGTTCACGGCATCGGGCTGCCCGTGCGCCTGCGGCTGCTCGCGCTCCTGATCGCCCTGGTGATCATGGTCGTGTCCGCTCCGTCCGCCGTCGACCTGACGGAGGGTGCCGATGACGGCAACACGGATCGGACCCGTGGCTTCGGTCGGCACGCCCCGTTCATGCCGGTCAACCCAGACGGAGAGTAAGCATGTCCACGACGGACTCCTCGACAGCGCTGTTCCGGCCCCGGTCCCGACGGCGCGCGTCGGCGCTGCCCCTGGTCATCGCCGCGATCGTGATCGGGATCACCCTCCTCTCCGCGCCCCGCGCCGACGCCGCCGAGCGCGGCACCGGGTTCGGCACCTGGGCTCCGGTCTCGACTTACGGCTGGCACGGATCGATGCTGGTCGGCGGCGTGCACACGTACTGCATCACTCCCGGCGCGCCCGCACCGACAGGCCCGACCGCCGACCACGGAATCAGCGGATCGGCTGCCGGCCTCTTGCCGCAGCAGCTCGCCGGAATCAATCTCCTCGTGACGACGTACGGACAGACCGATGACCCCGTCCAGGCCGCAGCGGTGGCATGGGCGGTCAAGGCGATCGCGAACCGCGAAGAGACGCTGCATGCCTTCGGCTACCGTGGGGACTCGCTCGCCGGTGCTGTCCACTGGACGATGTCCGCACTCTCCCCGCAGCACGACCGCGCCGTCCAGGAGCGTGCCGCGGCGTACTACGACGAAGCAACACGTGCTCCGGCGGGCCCTTCCACCGCGAGCGGAAGCCTCGTGTTCACGACGGATGCCGCCGACCACCGCAGGGGTACCGTCCGGGTCGACACGACCGCCGCAGCGACGGGCACGATCACCCTGACGAACGCGGTCTTCGCGGAATCGGGCTCACCGACGCTCGAGAGCGCGGCATCGGGGTCGACGTACGCCATCCGCACCGCGCCGCCGACCGAAGGTCGTGCCTATACCGTGAGCGGAACGGGTCGTTTCGACGCCGGCCTCCCCGCCGCGGTTCGGCATTTCACGACGCCGGGGGGCCAGGAGACCGCCGGACCGGCGGGGCGGGTCCAGTTCGAGGTGTCCGGGGCCGACGCCGCCCCGCGATTCCCGCCGTTCTCGCCGGCCATATCGACGCAGGTCGCGCAGCGGGACGCAGCAGGCGGTCCGTACACAGACGAGGTCACCTTCACCGCGACCGAGGGCTCGTGGCCGCGCGCCGACGACGGCTCCTACCTGCCGGTGACGGCGAGCGCGGTCGTGTACCGCACCGACACCGAGCCCGTCGCCGGCTCGGCACTCCCCGGCGACGAGGCTATGGTCGGCACGCTGCAGCTCACGACCGACCCCGCGACGGGGCCGACCGCGCCGTACACGATCGCGTCCTCGTGGGAGATGACCACCGCGGGGTATTACACCGCCGTCTGGAGCCTGCGTGCGGCCGACCAACTTCCCTCCGTGGCCGCCCACACCGGCGTTGACTTCGCCTGGACCGAACGGTTCGGCGAGCCCTCGCAGGTCACCGTGATCGCCCCACCGCCACCGACGCCCGCTGCTACCCCGGCCGCCGAAGCGCCTCCGGCCGCGGCCGCCGCGTCTCCGGCGGAGCTGGCGGCCACCGGCACGGACGCCGCCGCTCTCCGAGCACCCGCGGCGATCGCCGTCGCTCTCCTCAGCCTCGGTGTCGCGATCGTGAGCTCGAGACGGCCGTGGTCAGCAGCACCCCTGACGATCGGTTAGACTCGGAGGGTTGCAAAACGGGGTGTGGCGCAGCTTGGTAGCGCGCTTCGTTCGGGACGAAGAGGCCGCAGGTTCAAATCCTGTCACCCCGACAGCAGAGAGGCTCCGCCGCGAGGCGGAGCCTTTCGCATGAAAGGACGGACACCATGGTCGACATCGCCACCCCGCCCCTTCTCGTCGCGTTCGATCTCGACGACACGCTTGCTCCATCCAAGAGCCAGATCGACCCTCGCATCGGCGAACTGCTGGTCGCGCTGGCAGAGCGCGTGGACGTGGCCATCATCTCCGGCGGCCAGCTCGCACAGTTCACGACGCAGGTCGTCGACCGCCTTCCGGACGCCCCGGCCGACACCTTGGCGCGTCTGCACCTCCTCCCCACCTGCGGCACGCAGTACTACCGTCTCGCCGGGGACGAAGTCGTCACGGTCTACAAGCGCTCGCTCACGGACGACCAGAAGTCGCGCGCCCTTGCCGCCGTCGAGGGCGAGGCTCGCCGCCTCGGTTTGTGGGAGTCAGAGACGTGGGGCGACATCCTGGAGGATCGCGGGTCCCAGATCACCTTCTCGGCCCTCGGCCAGCGGGCTCCCGTTCTGGCGAAGACAGCGTGGGACCCCACCGGCGAGAAGAAGAACAGCCTGCGTGCCGCGGTCGCTGCGCTGCTGCCCGATCTCGAGGTGCGCTCCGGGGGCTCGACCTCGGTCGACATCACCGAGCAGGGCATCGACAAGGCCTACGGCATGCGTCAGCTCGCAGAGCAGACCGGCATCTCCCTCGACGACATGCTCTTCGTCGGCGACCGCCTCGACCCCGACGGCAACGACTATCCGGTCCTCGCGATGGGCGTGCGCTGCCAGTCCGTCGACGGCTGGGAAGACACGGTCGTCTACCTCGAGCAGCTCATCCCCACGCTTCCCGTCCGCGTCTGACGCAGCATCGGTGGCCTCGCGCCGGCCGGATCGCTCGCCGGTCACGCTCTGCTGCGGTGAGCGGCAGATCGTGACAGGCGAGCATCGACGGGCGAGCGGTCAGGCCTTCGCGCGCGGCCCGGTGCTCTTCGCGGCGGGAGCCTTCGCAGGACGGGATGCTGCAGCATCCCCGCTCGCAGCACTCGACGCCGTCGTGGCCCGGCCGGCGCGCGGGCGCGGCGCCGAGGCGACGGCCGCCTCAGCGGCGGGGGCGGACACCGCGATCGGGACGAGCCGCTGCAGCTGCGTGACGTGGCGCGGCTCGAGCTCCGCAATGGACGAGACGCCGAGGAGCTTCATGGTGCGCTCGATCTCGCTGCGCAGGATCGCGATCGTGCGGTCGACGCCCTGGCGTCCGCCGGCCATCAGGCCGTACAGGTACGCGCGGCCGATGAGCGTGAACTTCGCACCGAGTGCGATCGAGGCGACGATGTCGGCACCGTTCATGATGCCGGTGTCGACCATGACCGTGGCGTCCTTCCCGACCTCGCGCACGACCTCGGGGAGGAGGCGGAACGGGATCGGCGCGCGGTCGAGCTGACGGCCGCCGTGGTTCGACAGGATGATGCCGTCGACGCCGGCGTCGATGAGCCGCTTCGAGTCCGCGACGTTCTGCACGCCCTTGATCACGATCTTGCCCGGCCAGATCTCACGGATGATCGCGAGGTCGTCATAGCTGATGGTCGGGTCCATCGCCGAGTTGAGCAGCTCGCCGACCGTCCCGCCGGTCGTCGAGAGCGACGCGAACTCGAGCTTGGGAGTGGTGAGGAAGTCGTACCACCACCACGGGCGCGGGATCGCGTTGACGATGGTGCCGAGCGTCAGCTGCGGCGGGATCGAGAAGCCGTTGCGCTTGTCGCGCAGGCGTGCGCCGGCGACCGGCGTGTCCACCGTGAACTGCAGCGTGTCGAATCCTGCCTCGGCCGCGCGGCGGGCCAGGCCGTACGAGATCTCGCGGTCGCGCATGACGTACAGCTGGAACCAGTTGCGCCCGTTCGGGTTCGCGGCCTTCACGCCCTCGATCGACGTCGTGCCGAGCGTCGAGAGCGTGAACGGGATGCCGGCGGCACCAGCGGCACCGGCGCCGGCGATCTCGCCCTCGGTCTGCATGAGGCGCGTGAAGCCCGTCGGTGCGATGCCGAACGGCATGGTCGACGGGCCGCCGAGGATCTCGGTCGACATGTCGACGTTCTCGGCGGGGCGCAGCACATCGGGGTGGAACTCGATGTCCTCGAACGCCTGGCGCGCGCGCGACAGCGACAGCTCGCCCTCGGCGGCGCCGTCGGTGTAGTCGAACGCGGCCTTGGGCGTGCGGCGCTTCGCGATGTCGCGCAGGTCGTAGATCGTCAGCGCGGACTCGAGGCGGCGCTTCTTGCCGTCGAGCTCGGGCTTCTTGAACTGCATGAGCTCGAGGAGCTCCTTGGGATTGGGGAACTGCCGGGTGACCATGAGTACCTCTCCGATGGGTCAGATCTGGGTGCGTGCGGCGGCCGAGCGGGCGAGACCCGCCGCCGCGTAGTAGCCGACGATGTGGTCGTGGACGAGGGTGCGAGCGAGGGCGGGTTCGCCCGCGTCGACGGCATCGAGGATCGCGTGATGCTCGTGGCGCAGGCGGTCGGCCGCGGCATCCCATTGCGCGATGCCCGCCGCACCCGCCTGCACGTACGACTCGATCGCCGTGCGCAGCCCCGCCATCATCGCCGCGATGACGAGGTTGCCGGAGGCCTCGGCGAGCGCGAGGTGCAGCTGGGCGTCGAGGGCCAGGAACTCGGGAGCGGTGAGATCGTCGGCGTCCATCGCATCGAGCACCTCGCGCGCCTGCGCGGTCGAACGCGCAGGGTCGGTGGCGAGGGTGTCGACGACGGCCGATTCCAGCACGAGCCTGGTCGCGACGACGTCGTCGAAAGGGAAGCCCTGCGCGGCGACCTGCAGCCGCAGCAGCGCCGACATGCCGCCCTGCGGTGTCGCGATGATGATGGCCCCGGAGGTCGGCCCCGACCCGGTCCCGGTGCGGATGAGCCCCATCACCTCGAGGACGCGCAGCGCCTCGCGGACGCTGGAACGCCCCACACCGAGCGTGGCGGCGAGCTCGCGCTCGGGCGCGAGCCGATCGCCGGGCTTGAGGGTGCCGTCGAGCAGGTCGGTCTCGATCCTCTCGAGCACGACGCGCCACGCGCGTGCAGGCGCGAGCGCCGGCGGAGTCGGGGTGCCTGCCACGGATCTCCTCGTCGATGTCGGATCCGGCGCCCTCCTCATTGAAGGGCACGGTGTGGTCTGACCACGATATCTTGTGGTCGGACCACAGACAACCCGTATGACGACGCATGTCTGCACGGACCACTACGCTGACCCCATGGACCCCCTCCTCCTCGTCCTCATCGTCGCGGGCGTCGCCGCCGCGTTCTGCTGGATCACCTCGCTCGTCACGAACGAGACGTCCTGGATCGATCGACTGTGGTCGATCGTCCCCGTGATCTACGTGTGGATCTTCGCGGCTGCCGCGCTCATCGCGGGCGTCGACGCGACGCGCCTCGTCGTGATGGCGCTCCTGGTCACGGCGTGGGGTGCGCGGCTCACCTTCAACTTCGCGCGCAAGGGCGGCTACACCGGCATGGAGGACTACCGGTGGGCGATCCTGCGCGGCCGCATGACGCGCTGGCAGTTCCAGCTGTTCAACATCTTCTTCATCGTGCTCTTCCAGAGCGCGCTGCTCGTGCTCATCTCGCTTCCCGCATACATCGCGTGGCAGCATCCCGCGCCGTTCACCGGATGGGATGCCGCGTTCGCGGTGCTGTTCGCCGCGTTCCTGGTCGGCGAGACCGTGGCGGATCAGCAGCAGTGGGCGTTCCACAAGGCCAAGAAGGCGGCGGGCGGCACGCTCGAGCCCGGCTTCGTCACGACCGGGCTCTTCAGCTACAGCCGCCACCCGAACTTCTTCTTCGAGCAGGCGCAGTGGTGGGCGTTCTACGCGCTCGGCGCCGTCGCTCTCGTCGCCGACGGCGGCAGCTGGCTGAACTGGACGATCGCCGGCGCTGCCCTGCTGACCGTGCTGTTCATCGGCTCGACGGTGTTCACCGAGTCCATCTCGACGTCGAAGTACCCGGCCTACCGCGAGTATCAGCGCACGACGTCGATGCTGGTCCCACTTCCCCGCCGGCGCGGACGCGCACCCGAGACGGCCTGACAGCGGGCCGCCGCACCGGCGCCGCCGTCACTCGAGACGGCCGCCGGAAGCCCGAAGGTAGTCCTCGGCGCACAGCGATTCGTAGGTGACGCGGTCCGCGGTGAGCTCGTCGATCGCCACCTGATCGCCGTCGAAGACGAACCGGCCGCCGACGAGGCGGGCATTGAACAGCGCCTTGCGGCCGCAGCGGCAGATGGTCTTCAGCTCTTCGAGGCTGTGGGCGAGCTCGAGCAGCCGCGCCGACCCGGGGAACGCCTGGGTCTGGAAGTCGGTGCGGATGCCGTAGGCGAGCACGGGCACGCCGTCGAAGACGACGATGCGGAGCAGGTCGTCGACCTGCTCCCGGGTCAGGAACTGCGCCTCGTCGATGAGCAGGCACGCGACGTCGACCTCGTGCTCGTCTGACTCCGGAACGAGAGTGTCTGACGCCTCGGCTTTGACCCGCGCGCGGTGCTCCGCGAACAGGACGCGGATGTCGTCCTCGGGACGCACCAGGAAGTCGACAGTGCGCTTGACGCCGAGGCGGCTGTCGATCTGGTCGGCACCCTTGGTGTCGATGGCGGGCTTGGCGAGGAGCACATGCTGCCCCCGCTCCTCGTAGTTGTAGGCGGCCTGGAGGAGCGACGTCGACTTGCCGGAGTTCATCGCTCCGTAGCGGAAGTAGAGCTTGGCCACGGATCGAGCGTAGTCGGTGGCGCTCTCGGCGCCCGCCCGCACGTCTGCCTGCGCCGGACGCCGGTCAGCGGCCGCCGAAGCCTCCGCCGCCGCCTCCACCGCCCGAGAACCCGCCTCCGGAGGATCCGCCCGAGAACGACCAGCTCGAACTCGAGGACGAGCTCGACGACGACCCCGGGCGCGACACCGGGGTGGCCGCGAGCCGTCCGATCGACGACGACGCGTCGGAGAGCGAGCGCGAGGTCACCGCGTCGAACAGTGCCAGCTGCGAGGCGCCTTCGACGGCTCCCGCCGCGCGGATGACGTTCACCCACTCGCGCTCCATGCCGAACAGCACCGCGTACGGCAGCAGGTGCTCGTACAGGTTGACGACGGATGCGCCGGGAGCATCCGGCGAGTCACCGTAGGGGCGACGCCCCGACGAGACGAGATCGGCGGTCCGCGGCGACTGCGCCGCGCGCAGGCGGTCCTCCTCCGCGAGCTGCAGATACTCGCGGATCCCCTCCAGAAAGGTCTTGTGCATGCCGCCCGCGACGGTGAGCACCGACTTCGGGAGCGAGAAGAACGGCAGCCCGATGAACGCGAAGAAGGCGCTGCCCAGCGCGGCGAAGTAGATGACGTTCCCCAGCTGCCCGAGGGGATCGAGCACCACGAATGCGCCGTCGGCGAAGAAGATGAGGAGCATCGCAAGCGCAAGCCCGGCCAGCTGGATGAATCCGCGCAGCAGCGTGATCCAGTCCGGCAGCTTGCTGCGATACCCGCGCTGAACCGTGAACTCATCGATCCGCCGCACGTACGTGACGGCACGCGACGGGGGCTTGCGGGCGAACGCGCCCAGGTCGACGTCGGCGCCGGCTTCGGCCTTGCGGCCGAACAGAGTGTCGACGATGCGACGCTCGTCGCTGTCGAGGCCGGCGCTGTCGCGCAGCACCACCTCAAAGTCGTCGGCGTCCTCGCGGTCGCCCGTCGCCCGGATCTCGACCGCGTCCTTCACCGCGAGATCGACCACGTTCGCCGCCAGGGCCCGCTCCGGAACGTCGAGCACCCCCGCCGACAGCGTCAGCGACTCGTCGTCGGGAGGCGTGTACTGCACGATCACCGGCGACCGGTCGGGGTTCCGCCGCGCGGCGGCCTTCACCACGAGCACGAACACGAGACCGCCGATTCCCGACACCAGGGCGAGCACCGGGAGGATCCAGAGCCACCACGGGTACGGGGGCGGGGGCGGCGGGATCATGAG
>NZ_JYJA01000031.1 GCF_000956465.1 Microbacterium trichothecenolyticum | reverse complement strand
CGACGACGTCGCGGCGCAGTTCGATCGGCTGATGGACGCGCACCTGAATCCGCGGGTGCAGGACAGCGGGCCCCGCTTCGTCGATTGCGAGGCTGAAGCCGCGACCGGCGAGGCGGCGGAGCGGGTGGGGGATCCGCGGACCGCGGACCAGAAGCGGCACGACGCGTTCGCGTCGATCCTGTCGGTCGCGGCGGGTGCGGCCGCGACGCCGACGCTGGGCGGGGCCGCGCCGACGCTGATCGTCACCACCACCGTCGAGGACCTGGCCGACCCCGACGGCGTGGCGTTCGTGGAGTCCGCCGGTGGTCCGGTACCGGTACCGGCCTCGTTCGCGAGGCATGTCGGCTGCCACGGCACCATTCACCGGCTCACCCTCACCGGCACCGGCGCCATCAAAGCGCTGGTCGTCGAGGACCGGGTGTTCAACCATTGGCAGCGCAAGGCGATCGGCGTTCGTGACGGCGGCTGCATCATCCCCGGCTGCACCGTCCCGGCGGCGTGGTGCGAGGTGCATCATGTCGTCGACTGGGCCAAGGGCGGTCCCACCTCGGTCGACAACGGGGTGCTGCTGTGCTGGCACCATCACCACGGCATCGAGACCAGCGGATGGGAGATCCGCATGATCGACGGCATGCCGCACGTGCGACCACCGGCCTGGATCGACCCGCGCGGGCAGTGGCGAGGGCCCAACCGGCTCCTGCTGCGCGAGCTCAGACGGGCCAGGTCCGCCTAGACCACCCCGCTCGCTCAACCCCATCGCCGACTCGGCGGAAGGGCGACACCCGCGTCGCCCAGCAACGACCCGGGGAATGCAGGCGGGCGGCGCACCGCTGTACCTTCGGGGCCGCGCACCCGCGGCCCGAGATCTACCAAGGAGCACCACCGTGCGCGCACTCATCCATTCCGCTTTCGGCGACCCGACCGAGGTTCTGCAGGTCGCGGAGCGACCTCTGCCGGAGCCGGGTCCTGGGCAGGTGCGGGTGCGGACGGTCCTCTCGCCGATCCACAACCACGACCTCTGGACGATCCGCGGCACATACGGCTACAAGCCCGAGCTGCCCGCCGCTTCCGGGACCGAGGCCGTCGGTGTCGTGGACGCGCTCGGCGAGGGGGTCGATTCCCTGAGGGTCGGGCAGCGGGTCGCCACCGGCGGCACATTCGGCGTGTGGAGCGAGTACTTCGTCGCCAAGGCGGCCGGGCTGGTACCCGTCCCCGACGCCGTCAGCGACGAGACGGCCGCGCAGCTGATCTCGATGCCGTTCAGCGCGCTGAGCCTGCTCGACTTCCTGGACGTGGAACCGGGCGACTGGATCGTGCAGAACACGGCCAACGGCGCCGTCGGCAAGCTCGTCGCCCAGTTCGCCGCGGCGCGTGGGGTGCACGTTCTCGGTCTGGTGCGCCGCGACGCGGGGGTCGACGAACTGGCCGGGCTCGGCATCCGCGATGTTGTGTCCACCGCGTCGGATGACTGGCGGGAGCGGGCAGCGCAGATCCTCGGCGAGAACGCTCCGCGCGCGGCGGTGGACTCGGTCGGCGGCGAAGCTGCCGGCGACCTGCTCTCGCTGCTCGGCGAGGGCGGCACCCTGGTGTCGTTCGGATCGATGGGCTCGAGCACGCTGCAGCTGTCGGCGGGTGACCTCATCTTCAAGCAGGCGACGGTCAAGGGCTTCTGGGGCAGCAAGGTGAGCCAGACGATGGATGCCGCCACCCGCGGTGCGCTGTTCGCCGAACTGGTGCAGCGCATCGGGTCGGGTGAGGTGTCGCTGCCGGTCGACGAGGTGTTCCCGTTCGAGCAGGCGCGCGCGGCAGCGGCCGCGAGCGCCGTGCCCGGCCGCGCAGGCAAGGTGCTGCTGCGGTTCTGAGCGTGTGCGCGTGGGCCGCGGCGGCGCGGCCCACGCGGATTCAGGCTTCGGCCAGCAGGACGGTCAGCGACGTGATCGCGCCGTCGTCGACGGTGATGAGATCGAGGCCCCGCACGGCGGGCGCGCCGGCAGGGCCGAACGCCCACGGCAGCACCCCGGTCGTCTCCGAGACGTAGGCCGGTCCGTCCTCGACGAGCACGAACTCCTCGGGCGCGTCCTTCAGCAGCCGTTCCGCGCTGGAGAGGACCGCCTCGGGGCCGACGACCGTTCCTTCGGGGTCCGTCAGCACCACCCCGGGGGAGTAGGCGCGAGCGGCAGCCTCGCGTCGTTGGGCGGCATCCCGGTTCCCGAAGACGCCGTGGAGGTTCAGACGGAGGAGTTCTGCGACTGTGCTCATGGATCGTCGAACCGCCGACGGGGCGAAGTTCTTCCCCGCGGCTCAGGTCTCGTCGTCCGACCGATGCCGCGGCGCGCGGGGAGCAGGCGGCGGCGGCACCTCCTTCGCGGCGATGATCGCGCCGTGCGGGATGCGTTCGACGCCGCGCTTGCCGTCGACGACGACGGAATCGGCATCCGCGCTCAGCAGTTCGCCGAGGGCGTCCGTCGCCTGACCCGTCGGCAGGATGTAGCGCACGACCACCCGGTGACCGGGCTCGGGCAGGTTCACCATTGGCCGGGCGCGTAGTCCTTGAGGAAGACCCCGAACAGGTCTTCGCCGGCCTCGCCGCGCACGATCGGGTCGTACACGCGCGCCGCGCCGTCGACGAGATCGAGCGGTGCGTGGAAGCCCTCCTCGGCGAGCCGCACCTTCGTCGGGTGCGGGCGCTCGTCCGTGATCCAGCCGGTGTCGACGCTGGTCATGAGGATGCGGTCGGTCTCGAACAGCTCCCGCGCGCTTGTGCGCGTGAGCATGTTCACGGCCGCCTTGGCCATGTTCGTGTGCGGATGCCCCGGCCCCTTGTACCCGCGATTGAAGACTCCCTCCATCGCGCTGACGTTGACCACGTACGTGCGGCGTGCCGGACTCGCCGCGAGCGACGAGCGCAGCTTCGACACGAGCAGGAACGGCGCTGTCGTGTTCGCGAGCTGCACTTCGAGCATCTCGAGGGGGTCGACCTCTTCGACGCTCTGCACCCACGAGTTGGTGTGGTCGAGGTCGGGGATCAGCCCGCCGGCGTCGATGGCGGTGCCGGCGGCGAGACGTTCGAGGGAACTGGAACCCGCGGCCATGGCCTGCTCGGTCAGCTCGTCGGCGCGGGCGGCTGCCGCGGCGAGGATCGGGTGCGCTGTCACGGAGCGCTCGAGCGCCTGCGGGTGACGGTCGTTCGTGTGGCCGAACGTGACGAGCTCCGGCAGCGGGCCATCGGGCAGCGGCGCGAGCTCGGCGTCGACCAGCGGCTGGTACGCACCCGGCGAGCGGCGCACGGTCTGGGTCGCGTTGTTGATGAGGATGTCGAGGGGACCGGCGGCAGCGACATCCTCCGCCAGACCGATCACCTGGGCAGGATCGCGCAGGTCGATGCCGACCACCTTCAGGCGGTCGATCCACTCGGGCGAGTCGGGAAGGCTGCTGAAGCGGCGCACGGCATCGCGCGGGAAGCGCGTCGTGATCGTCGTGTGTGCGCCGTCGCGCAGGAGGCGCAGCGCGATGTACATGCCGATCTTCGCGCGGCCGCCGGTGAGCAGCGCGCGCTTGCCGGTGAGGTCGGTGCGCGCGTTGCGCTTCGCGTGGCTCATGGCCGCGCACGTGGGGCAGAGCTGGTGGTAGAACGCGTCGACCACCGTGTACGGCTGTTTGCAGATGTAGCAGGCACGCGGCTTGAGGAGCGTGCCTGCACTGGCCGCCGTGGTGGACGAGCTGATCGGGATGCCGCGGGTCTCGTCGTCGATCCGGTCCGGCGCCCCGGTGGCGGTGGCGGCGACCACCGCGCGATCGGCGGAGGCGATCGCCTCACGGATCTCGCGGCGCCGCACTTTCTTGACGGCCTTGAACATCGCGGCGGTGGCACGGCGCACGGCCACGTAGTCGGGGTGCGACTCGTCGACGCCCGGCATGATCGCGAGCACCCGCAGGGTGGTCGCCAGATCTTCCGGGTCGATGCCGCTCGGCGGCAGGTCGGAGGGCTCGGGGGAATCGGGAAGCACACGTGATTCTACGCCGGGCCGGTGCGGCGGTTCCTGTTAGCGTGCCTTCGTGAGCACCTCGAACCCGGCATCGACGTCGGCGCGCAGCATCCATGTGTCGGCCGCGGTCATCGTCAATGACCGCGACGAACTGCTGCTCGTGCGCAAAGCCGGAACGACCGCGTTCATGCAGCCGGGTGGCAAGCCTGAACCGGGCGAGACGCCGGCCGAGACGCTGAGCCGCGAACTGTTCGAGGAACTGGGCCTCTCGGTGGATCCGGATGAGCTGCAGTCGCTCGGTCTGTACACAGCGGCAGCGGCGAACGAACCGGGCTTCGTCGTCGTGGCGGACGTGTTCGTCGCCGACATCGGCGCCCAGGTGCCCGTGACCGACGCCGAGATCGAGGAGCTGCGGTGGGTCTCGCGCGCCGATGCCCGGGAGCTCGAGGTCGCCCCGCTCGCGCGGGAGAACTTCCTGCCCTGACCCCCGTGTCAGCCTGCCGCGACCTCGTGGACGTCCGACTCGAACGATGAGCCGTTGAGGTCGAGGTACAACCGGCGTTCGGTGATCGACACGGTCATCGTGTTGCGGCGCTCGAGCACCGCCGTCGCCGCATCGAAGAAGCCCGAGTCGAAGCTGTAGAGGCTGATCTCCCCGGCACGGTGGATCTTCTTCGCCGCCCAGGGCGCCGCCACCTTCGCGGGGTCGCGATGGGTGTACACCGCGACGCGCGCGCCGGCCAGGCTGCCCGTGTGCAGGCGTGCGGCGTCGGGAGCCCCGACCTCGATCCACGCCACCAGCGCACCGGTGAGGTCGCGGACGAGCACGGCGGGCTCGTCGGTGGCCGAGATGCCCTCGCTGAACGCGATGCCCTCCTCGTACTCGAGTGCGTACGCGAGGACTCGGGTCAGCATGAAGGCGTCGGTCTCGGACGGATGCCGCGCCACGCGCACCGAGAGATCCTCGTAGACGCCCCGATCGACGTCGGCCAGCTGGATATCGAAGGTGTACATCGTCACGCCGATCGCCATGGGAATCGAGCCTACGTGGTGCCGGCGGATGTAACGCCTGTTACCGTGTTCCGATGACCCCCGATGCAACCGTGTCCTGGCTGCTGGTCATTCCGAAGGTCCCGGCGGAGCCGTCGCGCCACCGCGTCGCCGTCTGGCGCGAGCTTCGCCGCGTCGGCGCGGTCCCCGCGGCATCCGGCGTATGGACCATCCCCGACCTGCCGGCTTTCACCGATGCTCTCCCGACCGTGCGCGAGCTCGCCGAGCGCGGCGGGGGAACGCTGGCGGTGCTCACCGCCTCCTCGCACGGGGAGGACGACATCGCGGTGCTGCGCGACGCCTTCATCGCCGCGCGCGCCGATGAATGGGAGGAGTTCCTCGCCGACTGCGGCAAGTTCTCCGACGAGATCGACCGCGAGATCGCCAAGGAGAAATTCACGTTCGGCGAGCTCGAGGAGGAGGAGCAGAGCCTCGAGCGCCTGCGCCGCTGGCACCGCGACCTGCGTCGCCGCAACGTCGTCGAGCTCGACATCGCCACCGCCGCCGCGCTGCGACTCGAAGACGTGACCGAGAAACTCGCGGGCTACGCCGAGCAGGTGTTCGCCGCGAACCTTCCGGGCGCTCCGCACGGCTGAACCCCCTCGTCTTGAAAGCGCTCCCGAGCGCGAGGACAATGTGGCCTGTCATCGCGGCGAACGCGAGGTCTCACTGGGAGGAGGCCACCCGTGGAGCGTTCGGATGGAGCCGGCGAGGGGGAACTCGAAACCCCCCAGCGTGGCTACACCGACGCCACCGAGCAGTTCGCAGCGATGAACGAAGTGCTGCTTGCACTCGGGCGCTCGGCTTCGGATCCCGATTCGGCTCTTGACACGATCGTGGACAGTGCACGAAGGCTCTGCCGGTCCGACGCCGCCCACGTGTATCTCATCAACGGGGACAGGTTCGTGCTGTCGTCGTGGGTCGGCGTGCCCGACGAGGTGGTCGCGTACATCGCCGCGCACCCCTTCCGGCTCGACCGCGCCAGTCTCGTCGGACGCGTTGCCACGGATCGGCAGATGCAGCAGATCGACGACGTCCTCGCCGATGCCGAGTATGGGCGGCAGGACGCGCAGAAGGTGGGTCACTACCGCACCGTGATCTCTGCGCCGATGCTGCTCGACGACGAGGTCGTGGGCGTGATCTCGCTCTGGCGCACCGAGGTCGCCCCGTTCGACGCGCACGCGCGCACCGCCCTCGAGGCATTCGCCACGCAGGCGGCTGTGGTGGTGCGTCAGGTCCACCTGGTGCGTGCGCTCGAGGACCGCAGTGTCGAGCTCGCGCGGAAGGTCGATCAGCTCGAAGCCCTCAGCGAGGTCGGCGAGGCGGTGAGCTCGAGCCTCGTGCTCGACGAGGTGCTGACCACGATCATCATGAACGCGGTGCGCTTCGCCGGCTGCGACGGCGGTTCGATCATGGAGTACGTCGAGCACGAGCGCGCGTTCACGGTGAGAAGCGCGTACGCGAGCGACCGACTCCTCGAGCGGCTGCGCGGCATCAAGGTCGACCTCGACACCACCCTCGTCGGCCGTGCTGCGAGGGAGCGGCATCCCATCGCCGTAGCCGACCTCGACGATGTCGAACTCGACATCCACCTGCGTCTGCTTCACGAGGATGGCTGGCGGTCGATGGTCGCAGTGCCCGTTCTCCGGGGTGATCGGATCGTCGGCGCGCTCGTGGTGCGCCGACGCACGCCCGGCGATTTCTCGGCCGACACGATGGACTTCCTCGAGAACTTCGCGAGCCAGTCGGCGCTCGCGGTCTGGAACGCGCAGCTGTTCCGCGAGCTGGAGACGAAGTCTGCCGAGCTGGAGATCGCGAGCCGCCACAAGTCCGAGTTCCTCGCGAGCATGTCGCATGAGCTGCGCACTCCTCTCAACGCCGTCATCGGGTTCTCGGAGGTCCTCCTCGAGCGCATGTTCGGCGAGCTCAACGACCGGCAGGACGAGTACCTGCGCGACATCCTCGGCTCAGGCCGGCACCTGCTGCAGCTTCTCAACGACATCCTCGACCTGTCGAAGGTGGAGGCCGGCCGCATGGAGCTCGAACCGTCGACGTTCTCGCTGCGCTCCGCACTCGAGTACGGCGCGTCGATGGTGCGCGAGCGGGCCGCGAGGCACGGCATCCGACTGTCCGTCGACGT
Source organism: Microbacterium trichothecenolyticum (assembly GCF_000956465.1). Taxonomy (GTDB): domain Bacteria; phylum Actinomycetota; class Actinomycetes; order Actinomycetales; family Microbacteriaceae; genus Microbacterium; species Microbacterium trichothecenolyticum. The sequence continues at coordinate 157,767 of NZ_JYJA01000031.1, read as the reverse complement.
CGAGGCCGACCTCGATACGGTCGAGTCCGACGAACTGCGAGTCAAGCAGGTGCTCGTGAACCTGCTCAGCAACGCCGTGAAGTTCACGCCGGACGGCGGGAGCGTCACGGTGACCGCCCGGGGAAGCGAGCACGAGATCGCCGTGGCGGTCGCCGACACCGGCATCGGCATCGCGCCGGCGGACCGAGAGCGGATCTTCGAGTCCTTCCAGCAGGGTCGGCGGGGACTGCAGAGCGAAGAGGGCACGGGTCTCGGCCTCACCCTGTGCCGGCGGATCGTGGCGATCCTCGGCGGCACGATGCGGCTCGAGAGCGAGGTCGGGGTCGGCAGCACCTTCGGGTTCACGATCCCGCGGCGCGTGCCCATCGCGATGCCCGAGGCGGACGACGAGGCGGGACGGCCGATGATCGTCCTCGTCGAAGATGACCGCGCGTCGCTCGACCTCACCTCGGCCTACCTCGACGGGCTCGGGGTCGACGTCGTGATCGCGCGCGACGGAGACGAGGGCCTGTCGGCGATCCGCCGGCACGTGCCCGCGGCGGTGCTGCTCGACATCCGTCTGCCGCGGACGGATGGCTGGGAGGTGCTGAGACGCGTGCGAGCGGATGACGCCACCGCCGCGGTGCCGGTCATCGTGGTGTCGATCGTGGACGAGCGGGCGCGCGGGCTCGCGATGGGCGCCTCGGCGTACCTCGTCAAGCCCGTCCGCCGGGACGCGCTCGTCGGGGCGCTGCGCGACGTCGGAGCGCTCGCCGGCGCGGTCGCGGCGAGCCCGGGCGCGGAGGAGGCGCCGTGACTGCCGGACGCCGGGTCCTCGTCGTCGAGGACAATCCCCTCAACCTCAAGCTCGTGCGCGACGTGCTCACGGCGTCGGGCTACGAGGTGCTGCCCGCGGTCACCGGCGCGGAGGGGGTCACGCTCGCGGCGACATGCGACCCCGACCTCGTGCTGATGGATCTGCAGCTGCCCGATTTCGACGGGTACGAGGCGCTGCGGCGACTGCGGGAGGATCCCGCCCTGCAGGCCGTGCCCGTCGTCGCGGTGACGGCGTTCGCCATGCGCGAGGACCGCGAACGGGCGAAGGAGTCGGGTTTCGACGGGTACCTCGAGAAGCCGATCAGCATCCGCGAACTGCCCGGGCAGGTGGGCGCATTCATCGGCAGGGGCCGCGCCGATGCGCCGTGATCCGATCCTCGTGCTCGCGGTCGACGACCTCGAGCAGAACCTGCGGCTGCTGGACGCGGTGCTGAGCCCGCGAGGCTACGGCGTCGTCACCGCCGCCTCGGGCGAGGAGGCCCTCGCGCAGCTCGAGCGGCACGACATCGACCTCGTGCTGCTCGACATCATGATGCCGGGCATCGACGGCTACGAGGTGTGCCGTCGCATCCGCGCGGTGCCGCGATGGCGGTTCCTCCCCGTCGTGATGATCACCGCGAGCGGAGATCAGGGGAAGCGGCACGCGCTGGAGGCCGGCGCCGACGATTTCGTGAGCAAGCCGTTCGATCAGGCAGAGCTCATCGCGCGCGTGGCGTCGCTCGCACGACTGAAGCGGTACCACGACACCATCGAGCGTCAGGCCGCCGAACTCGCCCGCTGGAACGTCGAACTCGAGGCCAGGGTCGCGAGCCAGGTCGAGGAGCTCGAGCGGGTGAACCGGCTGCGGCGATTCCTGTCGCGGCAGGTCGTCGACGTCGTGCTCGACGCCGGCGACGAGGCGGTGCTGGCGAGCCACCGGCGGGACATCGTGGTCGTCTTCTGCGATCTGCGCGGCTTCACCGCGTTCGCCGAGGCCAGCGAACCCGAAGAGGTCATGGGCGTGCTGTCGGAGTACCACGTGGTGCTCGGCGAGCTCATCGACCGCTACGAGGGAACGCTCGAGCGCTTCACCGGCGATGGCGTCATGGTGTTCTTCAACGACCCGCTGCCGCTCGAGGACCCGGCGCGCCGCGCGATCGAGATGGCGATCGAGATCCGCGACAGGGTGGGGGATCTCACCGCCGAGTGGCACCGGCGCGCGATCGATCTCGGCATCGGCATCGGTGTCGCGCAGGGGTACGCGACGCTCGGGCGGATCGGCTTCGAGGGCCGGTTCGACTACGCCGCCATCGGCAGCGTCACCAACCTCGCCGCCCGCCTCTGCGCAGCCGCCGCAGCCGGGCAGATCCTCGTCGCGCAGCGCGCGTTCACCGCCGTCGAGGAGCACATCGCCGCGAGCCCGGTGGGGGAGCTCGACGTTCGCGGCTTCAGCCGGGCCGTCCGCGCGTACGCCGTCGACGGCATCCGTCATCCCGAGAATCGAGTCGCACCATGACCCTCACAGACACGGCGCCGGTGATGCTCTCGTCGCTCTCGGACGCCGAACGTGATGAACGCTTCGACCGCTTGCAGGCACGGATGCCGGGGGTCTGGGCGTCGATGCAGCAGAACCTCGAGGACGAATCGGTCGTCGTCGTCCCGTCGCTCACCGTCGGCAGCCGCGCGACCTCGGCGGCCATGGTGCAGGCGTACGAGGAACGGTTCCTGTTCCTTCTCCTGCTGCTGCGCCAGCCCATGCTGCGTATGACCTACGTCACCTCGCAGCCCATCGACCCCCGCATCATCGAGTATTACCTCGCGCTCCTTCCTGGAGTCATCCCGAGCCACGCGCTGGCACGGCTCACGCTCGTCTCGGTGGGCGACGGCACGCACCGCACACTCAGCGAGAAGGTGCTCGAGCGGCCGCGGGTGCTCGCACGGATCGCCCGCAGCATCCCCGACCGCGAGCGGTGTCACCTGATCCCGTACAACACCACCGAGCGCGAGCGCGATCTCGCGCTGGTGCTCGGCATCCCGATGTTCGGCGCGGACCACCGTCTCGCCGCGCTCGGCACGAAGACCGGATGCCGGCGGCTGTTCCGCGACGTCGGCGTGCCGCATCCGCTCGGTGTCGAGGATCTGCGCAGCCGCGACGACGCCGTGCGGGCGATCGAGGCGGTGCTGGACGACAAGCCGACGGTGCGGCAGATGATCTTCAAGCTCGACGAGGGCGTGTCGGGGTCGGGCAACGCGCTCGTGGACCTCACCGGAGCGGGCGAGCTCGCGGGCGACGCCCGCCGCGCCGCGATCGTCCGGGCCCTTGAGGCGATGCAGCCGGAGGTCGAGACCTTGAGCCCTGCCGACATGCTCGACGCCCTCGCGTCCCGGCACGGCATCATCGAGGAGCGCATCGTGGGCGAGGAGATCCTCAGCCCGAGCGTGCAGCTGCGGGTACTGCCCGATCGCACGATCGAGCTGCTCTCGACCCACGACCAGCTGCTCGGCGGTCCGAGCGGGCAGAGCTACCTCGGTTGCGTGTTCCCCGCCGATCCGGCGTACTCGCGGCTGATCAGCGAGCCGGCGCTGGCAGTCGCCCGGCGCCTCGCGGACATGGGGGTGCGCGGGCGCTTCGCGCTGGACTTCGTCGTCGTGCGGGATGCTGCGGGCGAATGGAGCTCGTGGGCGATCGAGCTGAATCTCCGCAAGGGCGGGACGACCCATCCGTTCCTCACCCTGCAGTTCCTCACCGACGGCCGCTACGACGGCGACGAAGGCGCGTTCATCACCCCGGAGGGCGTGCCGAAGCACCTGGTCGCGACGGACCACCTCGAGGGCGACGACCTGCGCGCGCTCTCGGTGGGAGACCTCTTCGACGCCGTGGCGCGCCACGACCTGCACTTCGACCGGTCGCGGCAGGAGGGGATCGTGTTCCACATGATCAGCTCGATCACCGAACAGGGTCGCATCGGCATGACGGCGGTCGGCGACACGCCCGAGCGTGCGATGGCGCTCTACGAGCGCGGCGGCCGGATCGTGCTCGAGGAGGCCGCGCGGGCGCGGACGGAGCATGCACTGCCCGAGTGAGCCGCGCCGAGCCCGCGCGTCAGCTCTTGGGCCACTCGATCAGCAGGAGGCCCTGCTTCGTGTCGGCGACCTTCACCTGGCCGGACGTGAACAGGTACGTCATGCCGTAGCCCTCGGCATCCGTCGCGATCGCGGTGTCCGCGCTCTCGGTGATGTAGACGCCTGCGGGATCCTCCTCGCGCAGCCAGCCCTGGGACTGGAGCTCCTCCTGCAGGTCGACGGCGTCGGCGTCGGAGACGGGCGCCCAGCCGAACATCTGCCCGTGGTCGCCGGCGGGACCCTCGAAGTCCGCCCACATGCACTGCAGGCCGTCCTCGATCTCGGTGCTGCCGATGTACAGCGGCGACGCCTGCGAGCTCCACCCGAGGCTCTCGAAGTCGGCCACCACCGACGCTCCGATGATCGTGGTGCAGGTCGGGTCCTCGGTCGACGCGGGCGCAGGTTCGGGCGTCGCCGAAGGCTCGGGTGCGGCCGCGGTCGGCGTCTTCGCGTTGCCGGTGTCTTCGGGCGCGGCCTCGGGCGTTCCGGCGCAGGCCGAGAGGAGCACGGCGGAGAGGGCGAGGGCGGCGGCTGTGCCGAGGATGCGGGTGGAAGGCATCAGAGGGGCTCCGTGGGGGATGGGAGGCGGTCGGGTGTCAGGAGTGCGGGATCACGCGGAGTGGAGCAGGTCGAGATAGGCCGAGTGGAGCACGCGGTTGGTTGCGAGCGAGGAGAGATCCGAGAGCGAGTCGTTGCCGTCGAACGACGTGAACTTTCCCCCGGCCTCGGTCACGATCGGCACCAGCGCGGCGATGTCGTACTCCTTGACGCCGAACTCTGCGACGAATTCGAGACGACCTTCGGCCAGCAGCATGTACGGCCACGCGTCGCCGTAGCCGCGATCGCGCCACACCGACGAGGTCAGGCGCTCCAGGGCGTCGAGCTTGCCGGCGTCGCGCCACTGCCCGATGCTCTGGAAACTCACGCTCGAGTCGGCGATCGTGTCGACCGTCGACACGGCGAGGCGCTTGGTCTCGCCCGTCGGCGTGTTCGTCCACGCTCCGAGGCCGCTCGCGGCCCACCAGCGGCGTCCGATCGCCGGCTGGCTCGCCACTCCTACGCGCGGTACGCCGTCGATCGCGAGGGCGATGAGGGTCGTCCACATCGGGATGCCCTTGAGGTAGTTCGCGGTGCCGTCGATCGGATCGATGATCCACTGCCGCGCCGCATCGCCCGTGATGCCGTACTCCTCGCCGAACACCCCATCGCCCGGGCGCTCGCTCTCGAGCACGTCGCGCAGCGCGCGCTCGGTGGCGAGATCCGCCTCGGTCACGTGGCTCGCGTCGGCCTTCAGGTGCACGTCGAGATCGGCCGCATCGAAGCGGGACATGGATGCCGCGTCCGCGGCATCCGCCAGACGCAGCGCGAGATCGAGATCGGCCCGGAGGTCTCCCTCGAACGGCGTGTCGAACGTCGAAACGGGGGAGGGGGAGGTCACGGAATCAAGGATAGCCGGGGCGTTCCTGCCTCGATTTCACGAGACGCGATCGTGATGCTAATGTTGATCCTCGTTCGCCTCGTAAGTGAACAACGCACCTCTAGCTCAATCGGCAGAGCAACTGACTCTTAATCAGTGGGTTCTGGGTTCGAGTCCCAGGGGGTGCACCGACCAGAAAGGCCCCGGAATCTCCGGGGCCTTTCTGCTGTCCGGCGCGATCCCGTCGGCGAGTCGGGGATCACCGCCGCGCGCGCTGCACGCGTCGGCTGCGCAGCTCACGCGAGATCGCTCGAGCGGCCGCCCTCGCATCGAGGTTGATCTGCAGGAGGAGGCCCTTCAGCGGGCTCCGGATGCCGACGAAACGCAAGGCTGGCGCGCGAGGATGCGTGCGGGCGCCGGTCGACGCCGGTCGTCCGTGGATATCGAGGATCCCGAGGTGGCCGACGACGCCCTGGAGGCCCGTCGAGTAGCCGGTTGCCGCGATCACGGCGTCGGGGGTGAGCCGCGAGCCGTCCGCCAGGACCGCGTCGTTCCCTTCGAAGCGCTCGAGCGCGGGGACGGCGGTCACCGTGCCGGCGCGCAGCGCGGCCACGAGGCCGACGTCGATCGTCGGGGTGACCGCCGTCGCGCGCTGCTGCGCGACGAGCCCGGAGCGTGCGAGCGGCATGCCGTAGGGGGTGAGATCTCCTACGACTAGGCGCTGCAGGAGCCGGTTCACCGGGTCGGAGCACCACGCGGGAAGGAAGTCCATCGGAATGGCGACGAGGGTCGTCGGGAGGGGGCCCAGCTGACGGGGGACGATGTTCGGCGGCGTGCGGACGGCCAGCCGCACCTCGGTGACGCCCTGCTCGGCCAGGTCGGCGGCGATCTCGGCGCCGGAGTTGCCCGCCCCTACGACGAGAACGCTTCGCCCGGCGAAAGGCGCGGCATGGCGGTATCGGGAGGCGTGCAGGATCTCGCCCGTGAACGTCGCCTGCCCCGGCCACTGCGGCTCGATCGGGCGGTTGCTGTAACCCGTCGCGAGCACCACCTGGCGTGCCGTGATGTCACCGTTCGAGGTGGTCGCGCGCCAGACGCCGTCTTCGCGCTCGATCCGCTGCACTTCGATCCCGAAGTGAGGGTGGAGGTGGTGGAGGCGAGCGTAGACACGCAGGTAGTGCGCGACGTCGTCCTTCGCGACCCAGCGACCGAAACGGCGCGGCATGCGCAGGCCGGGCAGCGCCGACTGGATGCGGGGCGTGTGGAGATGCAGGCGCTCGTAGCGGCGAAGCCAGGTCTCGCCGACGGCCTCACCGGAGTCGACGATGGTCGCGGCGATCCCGCGGCGGCGGAGGCACGCGGCGACCGCGAGGCCCGCGGGGCCGGCGCCGATCACGAGCACGTCGGTGTGCGAATGGTCCACACCCCAGACGCTAGTGATCGACGACCGGCGCCGCGAGCCGATCGGCGGGGGAATCAGGCCGCGTCGCCCACCAGCACGGCTGCGGCCTCATCGGCAGCATCCGCTTCGCGTTCGTCGATGCGGGCGAGAGCGCGCCGGCCGAAGAGGATCGTGCCGGTGGCGATGAGGACGGATGCTGCGGCGAAGAGGTACGGCACGGTCGGGCCGTACAGGTGCCACAGGAGCGCGGCGAGCGGAGGAGCGGCGGCGCCGCCGAGGAAGCGGACCGCCGAATACGACGAGGACGCGACGGAACGGGGGAGATCCGTCGCCTCCATCACGGACTCCGTGAGCACCGTGTTCATGACGCCCAGGAGCAGGCCGCCGACGATGATGCAGACCACCAGGGCCGCGGCGTCCTCGACGAGGATTCCGGCGATGACCAGATCGATCGCGAGCAGGGGCAGCGTCAGGAGCATGACGGTGGTGCGGGCCATGACGCGCAGCAGGAGCGGGGCGACCCACACGCTGGTGACCGCGAGGGCGACGCCCCAGCCGAAGAAGGTGAAGCCGATCCCCATGGCGCCGAAACCCAGCGGGAACGGCGAGAAGGCGAGCAGCACGAAGAAGCCGATGTTGTAGAACAGTGCGGCGACCGCGAGAACGGCCAGCGACGGGATGCGCAGTGCCCGGAAGGGCGCCGACAGCGGCACCGGTACAGGCTTCTCACTCGGCCCGCGCAGCAGGACGAGGACGGCGACGAACGCGATGGCCATGAGCGCCACCACGCCGAAGAACGGCCCGCGCCAGCTGATCTCGCCGAGCAGGCCGCCGAGGAGCGGACCGATCGCGATGCCGAGGCCCAGGGCGGCCTCGTAGAGCACGATGGCCGCGCCGCTGCCGCCGGACGCGGCGCCCACGATGGTGGCGAGGGCGGTCGAGATGAAGAGCGCGTTGCCGAGGCCCCAGCCGGCGCGGAAGCCGATGATCGCATCGACGCTGCCGCTCAGCGAGCACAGCAGCGCGAACACGACGATGAGCGCGAGTCCGATGAGCAGCGTCGCCTTCGCGCCGATGCGGCTCGAGATCCAGCTCGTGATGAGCATGGCGAGCCCTGTCACCAGCAGATAGCTCGTGAAGAGGAGTTCGGTCTGCACCGGACTCGCCTGCAGCGACTCGGCGATGGCGGGGAGGATCGGGTCGACGAGGCCGATCCCCATGAACGCCACGACGCAGGCGAAGGCGACCGCCCACACCTGCGCGGGCTGGCGCCACACCGAGCCCGTGGTGCCGCTGTGCGCGCTCATCGGGTGGCCTCGGCCGTGTCGGAGGCGGACGCGGCGCGGGTGCGGTCCAGCTTTCGCGTGAGGACGGATGCCGTGGTCCGCAGCGCGTCCCACTCCTCGGGCTGGAGGTCGTCGAAGTGGGGGGCGAGTGCGGCGGTGAGCTGCAGCAGCCAGGTCTGGAGTGCTTCGAGGCCGAGCGGGGTGACCTCCACGACCGTCGCGCGCGAGTCCGCGGCATCCGTCGTCCTCGCTACGAGTCCGTGGTCGGCCATCTGGCCGACCAGACGCGTCATGCCGGGCTGGGTCACCCGACTGAGGCGGGCGAGTTCGCCGATGCGGAGCGCTCCGTTGTCGCGGAGGATCGTGAGGGTGCGCCACTGGGCGGCGGGTGTCTCGTTGGCGGTCTCGAGCGCCGCGACGCGGGTCAGCGCGTGGGCGGCGACGATGAGGGTCTCGATGTCCTGATCGTGGGTCACCCAAGAAGCATACCGCTGATATATACCTCTGGTATGCGAATCCGGGAAGATGCGAGAGTTCGTCCCGATTCGGTAACGACGGGGGAGGAGTGGGCTCGCCGACTTGACCTGCGCGGCTTCCGCTTCCTAGATTGCAAGAACCTGAATCGGATCTCATGTTTGAGACCGAAGCACCGATTCACGCACCAGATCCTTCCAATGGGGAAAGGCACGCACATGCGGGTTACGAAGAAGTTGCTCCTGGGCTCCGTGGTCGTCACGGCAGCGCTCGCCCTGGCGGCGTGCGCGCCGTCCGGCGATCCCGACAACGGATCCACAGAGCCGGGCGGGCTGTCCGAGGTCACCGTCGGCATCGTCACGAGCGAGTCCGGCCCGCTCGCCGGCTACGGCAAGCAGTACCTCGACGCCCTCAAGGCGGGGCTCGACTACGCCACCGACGGCACCGGCGAGATCGACGGGACCACGATCAACGTCGAGTACCGCGACGACGCCGGCGACCCTGACAAGGCCGTCACCGCCGTCAAGGAGCTCATCGGCTCGGGTGTCAACATCATCGCGGGCACCGCGTCGTCGGGCGTCGCCCTGGCCGTCGCCGAGCAGGCGGAGCAGAACAAGGTGCTCTACATCTCGGGACCCGCGGCCGCCGATGCGATCACGGGCATCAACGACTACACGTTCCGCTCGGGCCGGCAGAGCGCACAGGACGTCGCGACCGCGGGCACGTTCCTCGACGACATCGACGGCAAGACCGTGACGGTCTTCGCGCAGGACAACGCGTTCGGCCAGGGCAACGTCGCGGCCGTGCAGGCGATCCTCGGCGGCCAGGGCGCGACGGTGAACTCCGTGCTCGTCGCGGAGGACGCGACCGAGTTCACGCCGTTCGCGCAGCAGGTGCTCGCGGGCGCTCCCGACCTCGTGTTCGTCGCCTGGGCCGGCGCGACCTCGGGCGCGATGTGGCAGGCGATGAGCCAGCAGGGCGTGCTCGACGAGATCCCGGTGGTGACCGGTCTGGGAGACTCCGCGACCTTCGGCGCCTATGGCGAGGCATCCGAGAAGATCAACTTCCTGAACCACTACTTCGCCGAGGCTCCTGCCAACGACGTCAACACCGCGATGGTCGAGGCGATCGAAGAGGCCGGCGGCACGCCCGACCTGTTCAGCCCCGACGGCTTCAACGCGGCGATCATGATCGTCCACGCCATCGAGTCGGGCCAAGGCGACGTCGACGGGATGGTCGCGGCGCTCGAGGGCTTCGAGTTCGACGGTCCGAAGGGCAGCATGACGGTGCGCGCGAGCGACCATGCCCTCATCCAGGAGATGTACCAGGTCAAGCTCGTCGCGAAGGACGGCACGTTCGTGCCCGAGCTCGTCGACACGGTCTCGGCCGACGACGTCGCTCCCGCCGAAGCCGAGTGATCCGGGCTCCGCGAAACGATGAGCACCGCAGTCCCGTCCGCGTCCGTCGCGGAGACCGCGCGCCGCGGCTCTCCGCTGAAGATCGAGGCCCTCGGTCTGCAGATCGGCGGCGCGACGATCCTCGAAGACGTCGAGCTCGACGTCGCCGCCGGCTCCCTCGTGGGCGTCATCGGTCCCAACGGCGCCGGCAAGACCACGCTCTTCAACGTGATCTCGGGGCTCATGAAGCCCACCGCCGGCCGCGTCGTGCTGGACGACCGGGATATCACGACGGCGTCGGTGCCGGCGCGGGCGCGGGCGGGACTGGGGCGCACCTTCCAGACGTCGAGCCTCTTCCCGAAGCTGTCGGTGCTCGAGAACGTTCGCCTGGCGGCCCAGGTGTCGCTGGGCGGCTCCGGTTCGCTCGTGCACTTCCCGAAGCGGACGGATGCCGCCACCGAGCTCGCGCTGGCGAAGCTCGAGGTCGTGGGGCTCGGCCACAAGCGCGACGCGCTCGCGGGCGACATCTCGCACGGCGACAAGCGCAAGCTCGAGATCGCGGTGCTGCTGGCGACTGAGGCGAGCATCGTGCTGCTCGATGAGCCCATGGCGGGCGTGGCCTCGGGCGACGTTTCCGGGCTCGTCGAGAACATCCGCGACATGCAGCGGGAGAAGGGCTGCACGCTGCTGATGGTCGAGCACCACATCGACGTCCTGATGGGCCTTGTCGAGAAGGTCGCGGTCATGTACTTCGGAACGATCATCGCCTACGACACGCCGCAGCGGATCATGGAGAACCCCCTCGTGCAGAGCGCGTACCTGGGCACCGGATCGGCGGGGGAGGCGGCGGCATGAGCGGCGCTTCTTCTGGAACCGGGGCGTTTACCGGAACCCCCATCCTGACCGTCCGGAACCTCCGCTGCACGATCGCGGGCCAGCAGGTCGTGGAGGACGTCTCGTTCGACGTGCCCGCCACCGGCATCACCGCGGTGCTCGGCCGCAACGGCGTCGGCAAGACCTCGACCCTTCGAGGCATCCTGGGCCTCATCTCCCGTCGTGGCGAGGTGACGCTCGCGGGCGACCGCATCGACGGCCTCCCCACCCATCGCATCGTGCGGCGTGGCGTCGGGTACGTGCCGGAGGACCGTGAAGTCTTCTCGAAGCTCACCGTCGCCGAGAACCTCGCCCTCGCCGAGCGTCAGCGAAACCCTCGGCGCGAGTTCGTCGCAGAGCTCTTCCCCGACCTGGTCGCGCGCCGCGAGCAACAGGCCGGCACGCTCTCGGGCGGCCAGCAGCAGATGGTGTCGGTCGCGCGGGCTCTGCTCAACGACAACCGGCTGCTTCTCGTCGACGAGCCGACGAAGGGTCTCGCGCCGAAGATCGTGACCGAGGTCGCCGACGCGCTCCAGAAGGCGTCGAAGACCGTCCCCATCCTCCTCGTCGAGCAGAACCTCGAGGTCGTGCGCCGTCTCGCGGATGACGTCGTCGTCATCGCCGGCGGGTGCGTTGCGCACGTCGGAAAGGCGGGCGACCTCCTCGACGACGAAGACCTCACCCGCCGCCTCCTCGGCGTCCACGCGGAGCATGCAGCATGAGCACCCTCGTCCTCACCCTGATCACCGGCGTCGGTCTCGGCGCCCTCTACTTCCTCGTCGCCAGTGGCCTGAGCCTCATCTACGGGCTCATGCACGTGCTCAACTTCGCGCACGGCGCGTTCCTCACCCTGAGCGCATTCATGGGCTGGATGGTCGCGCAGGCGCTCGGCACCGGCTCGTGGGGATCGTTCCTCCTGTCGGTCCTCGTCGGCGCAGGCGTGGGCGCCGTGTTCGCGACGCTCACCGAGCTCGTGCTCATCCGACCGCTGTACGAGCGGCACATCGAGCAGGTGCTCGTCACGGTGGGTCTTTCGTTCGCGGCCGTGGCGCTGTTCGAGGGGATCTGGGGCACCGACCCGATCCACATCGGCGGACCCCCGTGGCTCACCCAGACCACCGACGTGCTGGGCGCCCGCATCCCCAACACCTACTGGGTGCTGATGATCGCGGCCGTGCTGGTGCTCGCGGCCCTCGTGCTGTTCCTGCAGAAGACGCGCTACGGCATGATCATCCGCGCCGGTGTCGAGAACCGCTCGATGGTGACGGCGCTCGGCATCGACGTCCGTCGCTCGTTCACCCTCGTCTTCGCCATCGGCGGCGCGGCCGCGGGAATCGGCGGCGTGCTGGCGATGCACTACTCGACCTTCGTGTCGGCGCACCTCGGGCAGACACTCCTCATCTTCGCGTTCATCGTCACCGTCGTCGGCGGCCTCGGCTCGCTCACCGGTGCGGCGGTGGCGTCCGTCCTCGTGGCGGTGCTGCAGCAGTTCGCGAACTTCTACCTCGGCGGCACCGGGGACTTCATCGTCGTGATCCTCCTGGCACTCGTGCTGCTGGTGCGTCCGACCGGACTCCTGGGGAGGAAGGCATGACCCTTCGACACGCTCGGGGACCGGGGGAGGCCCCGGATCGCAGCATCCGTCGCTTCATTCCCGCCGTCGTGGGCGTCGTGCTCGTCGCGTTCATGGCCATGCTGCCGCTGCTCAACCTCTCGGTCCCCGGCATCCTGCCCACGCCGACCTATATGCCCGGCACCCTCGCGCTGCTCTCCCTCTGCATGGTGTTCGCGGCGCTCGCGCTGTCGTACAACCTGCTGCTCGGATCGGGAGGGATGCTGTCGTTCGGCCACGCCCTCTACTTCGGCGCCGGTGCGTACGGACTCGGCATCGCGCTCGAGCACTTCGGCGTGCCGTTGTGGCCGGGCGTCTTCATCGCCCTGATCGGCGGCATGGTCATCGCCCTCGTGACGGGCGCGGTGTCGATGCGGGTCTCGGGCATCCCGTTCGCGATGGTGACACTGGCATTCGCGCAGGCCGGGTCGGTGCTGGTGCGGCGCAACTCGCAGGTCACCGGTGGCGAGGAAGGACTCAGCCTCAACACGGCGCAGGTGCCCGACTTCCTCATCGGGGTCGTGAACACCCGCAACCTGTACTGGTTCACGCTCGTCGTGCTCGTGCTGGTGTACCTCGTGGTGCTGTGGGTGGACACATCGCGTCTGGGGCATCTCGCCCGTGCGACGCGCGAGAACGAGCAGCGCGTGCGTGTGCTGGGACTGTCGCCTTACCGCGTCCGGCTCATCGTGTTCGTCATCGCAGCGGGCCTTGCGAGCCTCGCCGGAGTCGCGTACATGCTGCTGCAGTCGGGCACCGTTCCGCGGTCGGTCTCCGCGGACCTCACGATCACGGTCCTGGTGATGGTGGTGCTGGGTGGCGTCGGATTCCGCTGGGGTGCCATCGTGGGCGGTGTGCTCTACACGCTGCTCGATCAGCGGCTCACGGTGCTCGCCGGCTCCGAGGCGATCGCCGGGCTTCCCGACGTTCTGCGGATCCCGCTGTCGGAGCCGCTCTTCCTCCTCGGAGTGCTGTTCATCATCGTGGTGATGTTCCTCCCTGGAGGCATCGCAGGCACCATCGACGCCGCGGTCCGGCGTCGGCGCGGAGAGAGGGTCCGCGGGTCGCTGCGGCAGCTCGACGACGCCGGCGAGTCCGCCGGAGAGGGCGTGGGGACCGTCGAGGTGCGCGCATGAGCTGGACGGCCGACCCCGACATCGACGACGGGCCGCACACCGTCGGTCGGTGGATCGTGGACCGCGCGACCCGCTCGCCTGAGCGCATCGCGATCGACGACCGCGGAGTGACGACCGACTACGCCACCCTCGCCGCCCGCTCGTCCGGGCTCGCCGACGGACTGCGCCAGGCCGGCTACGGGCCGGGCGACCGCATCGCGACCGTGTCGGGCAACGCCACCGACCACGTCGTGGCGTTCTTCGCGTGCGCGATCGCGGGTATCGCCTTCGTGCCGCTGTCTTGGAGGCTCACGCCGCGCGAGCTCGCCGATGTCCTCACCCGCTCCGCTCCGGCGCTGGTGCTGATCGAGGACGAGCACGCGGCGCTCGCCGGCGAGGCGCTGCGCCTGGCGGACGCGACGCCGCCGGTCGCGGTGCTCGGAACGACCGGCATCGAGGCGAGCGTGCCTCGTCCGCCTCGGCGCCGCGTCCGTCGGCCGGTGCGCGACGACGACCCGCTGCTCGTGATCTTCACGTCGGGGAGCGAAGCCGCGCCGAAGGGCGTCGTGCTGACGCACGCGAACTGCTTCTGGAACAACCTCGCCCTCGCGCAGGCGCTGCCGCTCACGCAGGACGACGTCGTGCTCGCGATGCTGCCGCAGTTCCACGTGGCTGCGTGGAACTGCCAGCCGCTGCTGGCTTGGTGGGTCGGCGCGACGGTCGTGCTCGAGCGGTCCTTCCAGCCGGCGCGCGTGCTGCAGCTGGTCGCCGACCGGAAGGTCACCGCGATGATGGGCGTGCCGACGCAGTACGCGCTGCTCGCGGGCGACCGTGAGTGGCGGACGACAGATGCCTCGGCGCTGCGCCTCGCTCTCGTCGGGGGCGCGACGATGCCGGTTCAGCTGCAGGAGGAGTGGACCGCGCGGGGTATCCCGCTCACCCAGGGGTACGGCCTCACCGAGGCGGCACCCAATGTGCTCCACCTGCCGGCGGACGAGTCGATCGAGTCGCCGGGCGCCGTGGGCCGGCCGTACCCGCACGTGTCGGTGCGGATCGTCGATCCCGCCTCGGGGCTCGCCCTGGAGGGCGAGGCCACCGGCGAGCTGTGGGTGCGCGGTCCGAGCGTCTTCGCCGGCTATCTCGACGACGTCGATGCGACGGCTCGTGCGATGAGCGGCGAGTGGCTGCGCACCGGCGATCTGGCGTCGCGCGACGCGTCCGGCGTGTACCGGATCGTCGACCGCCTGAAGGACATCTTCATCTCGGGCGGCGAGAACGTCGCTCCCGCGGAGGTCGAGCACGCGCTGTGTCTGCACCCGCTCATCGAGGCGGCCGCCGTCGTCGGCGTGTCCGATGCGGTGTGGGGCGAGCGGGGAGTCGCGTTCGTGGTGCCTGTGGCGGGGGCGGCGCTGTCGGTCGACGAGGTGCTGACCCACGCGCGACGCAACCTCGCCGCCTTCAAGATCCCGGTCCACGTGGAGTTCGTCGATACGCTGCCTCGGTCGACCATCGAGAAGCTCGCACGATCGCGTCTCCGCGAAGAGGCCGCGTTGCTGGTCGAACGGCGGCGGGAGCAGGAAGATCGTGCTGGGGAGCGCGCGCACACAGTGGGGCGCGAGCGTACGAAGGGGGAATCCCGATGAGCATGTCCGACGAACTCGTCGACCGGGAAGAGGGGCTGGTGTCGTCCGCCACCGGACGCCCCCTCACCAAGCGCGGTGAGGCGACCCGGCGTCGCCTGCTGGAGGCGGCGGAGCTCGTGTTCGCCGCGCAGGGGTACCACGAGGCATCCATCGTCAAGATCACGGAGCGTGCGGGCATCGGCCTCGGCACGTTCTACCTCTACTTCGACAGCAAGCAGGCGATCTTCGAGGCGCTCGTGCTCGACCTCAACCGCCGCGTGCGCCACTCGATGTCGGAGGCGATGGCCGGCGCATCCGGTCGCCTCGAAGCGGAGCGTGCGGGGTTCGCCGGCTTCTTCCGGTTCACCGCCGAGCACCCCGCGCTCTACCGTGTCGTACGCGAGGCGGAGTTCGTCTCACCCGAGGTGCTGCGCACGCACTACACGCGCATCGTCGAGGGCTACGAGGCCGGCCTGCGCGCGGCGCAGGCGACCGGCGACGTCGACCGCGCCCTCGACCCCGAGACGACGGCGTGGGCCCTCATGGGCATGGGCGAGCTCATCGGCATGCGGTTCCTGCTGTGGGAGCGCGACGCCGAGGGGAGGCCGCCCGCGCAGCTCGACCCGGTGGTGTTCGCCGGCATGACCCGGTTCATCGACAACGCCCTCGCGCCGCGAGGGGACGATGCAGGAGAGGAATCCTGATGGCGGAGAAGGATCTCGCGGGCAAGCGCGCGCTCGTCACCGGCGGTGCGAGCGGCATCGGCCTCGCCTGCGCGCACGAGTTCGCGGCGCGCGGCGCGCACGTCATCATCGCGGACCTGAACGCGGATGCCGCGACGGATGCCGCCACCGCCGTCGGCGGCGAGTCGTGGGCAGTCGACCTGGCCGACACCGCCGCGCTCGACGACCTCACCCTCGACGTCGACATCCTCGTGAACAACGCGGGCATCCAGCGGGTCGCGCCGATCACGGAGTTCGATCCGGATGCGTTCCGGCTCATCGTCCGACTCATGCTGGAGTCGCCGTTCCTCCTCATCCGCGCCGCACTCCCGGCGATGTACGAGCGGGGCTGGGGCCGCGTCGTGAACATCTCGAGTGCCCACGGCCTGCGGGCGAGCGCGTTCAAGTCGGCGTACGTCTCCGCGAAGCACGGGCTCGAAGGCCTGTCGAAGGTGACGGCGCTCGAGGGCGCCCCGCACGGCGTGACCAGCAACTGCATCAATCCCGCCTACGTGCGCACACCGCTCGTGGAGAAGCAGATCGCCGACCAGGCCGCCGTCCACGGGATCGCGGAGAGCGAAGTCGTCGAGAAGATCATGCTGACCGAGAGCGCGGTGAAGCGGCTCGTCGAAGCCGACGAGGTCGCGTCGTTGGCCGGTTGGCTCGTGTCCGACAGGGCCGGCATGGTCACCGGAGCCTCGTACACGATGGACGGCGGATGGACGGCGCGGTGAACCACGAGTATCGGACGATCGACGTCCCCGTCGATGGCGGCGCGCTGCGCGCTGGAGTGTGGGATCCGGAGGATGCCGGACCCGACGCGCCGACCGTGCTGCTCGTGCACGGGGTCACGGCCTCGCATCTGGCGTGGCCGTTCGTCGTGGAGCGCCTCCCGGGAGTGCGCGTCGTCGCGCCCGATCTGCGAGGGCGCGGGCGCAGCAACGGCATCGACGGAGCCGCAGGGATGGCCGCACACGCGGCTGACCTCACCGCACTGCTCGATGCGCTCGGCATCCACAGCACGGTGGTCGTCGGGCACTCGATGGGCGGATTCGTATCCGTCGTATTCGCGCACCTCTCTCCCGAGCGCGTCTCGCGGCTGCTGCTCGTCGACGGCGGGCTTCCGCTCGACGTCCCCGCGGGACTCAGCACCGACGAGCTCGTCGCCGGCATCCTCGGCCCGACCGCGGCGCGCCTGTCGATGCGGTTCGCAGACGCGGGGGAATACCTGGACTTCTGGCGGCAGCATCCGGCCTTCACCGGCGCGTGGACACCAGAGCTCGAACGCTATCTCGCGTACGACCTCGTCGACGACGGCGCGGGCGCGTTCCGCCCCGCGACGAGCTATGCGACGACCGCCGACGACACCGTCGACATGAACACGGGCGACGCGCTGCCGGCGGCGCTGGCGGGGTTGCAGCATCCGACCCGCCTCATCACCGTCCCCCGCGGCCTGCAGGACGAGCCGCCTGGCTTGTACGCCCCGGAGCACCTCGCGCGATTGCTCTCGGAGTACCCGGCGGTCGAGCACGAGCGGGTGGACGGCTTCAACCACTACACGATCGTGATGTCGCCTTCGGGGGCGGATGTGGTCGCCGCCGCGCTGCGCGAGGAGCTCGCGGCCCGCGTGTGACCCACGTCGGTCGGGTGCCACCCATGGCCCCCGCCTCGTCATCGTCTCGAGCTGGGTGCACTCTCGCCGGTTTCGTGGCGAGGGCAACAGGTCGTCACCGGGCAGCGGCGATGCGGGTCGTGAGCTGGTGCGCGTGGGCGAGCAGCGTTCGGCCGAGCTCGGGGAGGCGGTCGGGGCCGAAGCGGAACTCCACGCCCGTGAGGCTCAGCGCCCACTGCGGGTGGCCCTCTCGCGTGAAGACCGCCGCACCGACGCCGTAGGAGCCCTCGACGATGAGCCCGGGGTTGACGGCGTAGCCGCGCTCCTGGGTGTCGCGCAGGCGCGTGCGCAACCGCTGCTCGCTGTGGGCGGCGCCCCATTCGCGGGAGAGTTCGGGGTGGCGCTCGAAGTAGGCGTCCACATCGTGGGGCGGCAGGAACGACAGGATCGCGAGCCCTGCGGAGGCGACGCCGAGCGGGAACCGCACGCCCTCCGACAGCACGAACGAGCGGATCGGGAAGCTGCCCTCCTCGCGGAGCAGGCATACGGTCTCGTCGCCGCGGCGCACCGAGAGGAACGCGCTCTCTTCGGTGCGGACGGCGAGCGAGCGCACGATGTCGCGCGCGACGGAAGTGATGTCGTAGCGGGATGCTGCGACCGTGCCCATCAGGTACAGCTCGGGTCCGGGCATCCAGCGCCCGGTGCGCTCGTCCTGATCGACCAGCCCCTCGTGGCGCAGAGCGGTGAGGAGACGATGCGTCGTCGGGCGGGTGAGCTCAGCGCGGCGGGCGAGCTCGGCCACCGGCATCCCCTCTTCGCCACCGGAGGTGACCAGTCGCAGGAGCTGGGCCGCGCGGGCGATCGACTGGGCCCCGGGAACGGTGCGCTTGGCTGCGGTGTCCACGATATGGACGCTACGACCCGGGGTGGCCACATGGCAAGCGAGGAGGTGGCGGTGCGCGCCGCCAAGCCGGACGATGGAAGCCGAGCGACCGGAATGCGAAGGAGCACAATGATCGACAAGACCTGGAGGTCGGCGGCCGAGGCCGTCGCCGACATCCCCGACGGGGCGTCTCTCGCAGTGGGAGGGTTCGGGCTCTCGGGTAACCCCATCGCGCTGATCGAGGCGCTGCTCGCGCAGGGCACGAGCGACCTCAGCATCGTGAGCAACAACTGCGGCGTCGACGACTGGGGGCTCGGCATCCTCCTGAATGCCAAGCGCATCCGGAAGATGACCTCCTCGTACGTCGGTGAGAACAAGGAGTTCGAGCGGCAGTTCCTCTCGGGCGAGCTCGAGCTGGAGCTGACGCCGCAGGGCACCCTCGCCGAGAAGCTCCGCGCCGGCGGATCGGGCATCGCCGCGTTCTACACCCAGACCGGGGTCGGCACGCAGGTGGCGGAAGGCGGGCTTCCCCGCCGCTACGCCGCGGACGGCGGCATCGCGGTCGCGTCACGCGTCAAGGACGTGCGAAGCTTCGACGTCTCGGGCGCGCCTCGCGACTACGTGCTCGAAGAGGCGATCGTCACCGACTACGCCCTCGTGCACGCCTTGAAGGGCGACCGCCACGGCAACCTCGTCTTCAACAAGGCCGCGCGCAACTTCAACCCGCTCGCCGCGATGGCCGGGCGTGTGTGCATCGCCCAGGTCGAGGAGCTCGTCGACCCCGGCGAGCTCGAGGCCGACAGCATCCATCTCCCCGGCATCTATGTGCACCGCATCGTGGAGGTCGGATCCGACATCGAGAAGCGCATCGAACGGCGCACGGTCTCGGTCGCACAGGCCGCCGCGCGCGAGATGCCGGAAGGAGCCTGACATGCCGCTCACCCGCAACGAGATGGCCGCCCGCGCGGCGGAGGAGCTCGCCGACGGCGCCTACGTCAACCTGGGCATCGGCCTGCCGACCCTGGTGCCGAACTTCGTGCCTGAGGGCGTGACCGTCGTGCTGCAGTCCGAGAACGGCATCCTCGGCGTCGGGCCCTACCCGACCGAGGAGAACGTCGACCCCGATCTCATCAATGCCGGCAAGGAGACGGTGACGACGCTGCCCGGAGCGGCGTTCTTCGATTCGGCGACGAGTTTCGGGATGATCCGCGGCGGCAAGATCGACGCCGCGATCCTCGGCGCGATGCAGGTGTCGGCGACGGGCGATCTGGCCAACTGGATGATCCCCGGAAAGATGGTGAAGGGGCCAGGCGGCGCGATGGACCTGGTGCACGGCGCCGCGAAGGTGATCGTGCTGATGGAGCATGTCGCCAAGGACGGCTCGGCGAAGATCGTGAACGAGTGCTCGCTGCCCCTCACCGGACGCGGCGTGGTCGACCGCATCATCACTGACTTGGCGGTCATCGACGTGACCGATGCCGGACTCGTGCTGGTGGAGACGGCCCCGGGCGTCACCGTGGAAGACGTCATCGCGGCCACCGAACCGGAGCTGACGGTCGCCGTCGGAGAGAGAATCGAAGCATGAACCACGACGACGTCGTCATCGTCGCCGCTGCGCGCACGCCGCAGGGGCGACTGAAGGGCCAGCTGGCTCCGCTCACGGCGGTGCAACTGGGCAGCGCCGCGATCAAGGGCGCTCTCGAAAGGGGCGGCATCCCCGCCGATGCTGTCGATGCTGTCCTCGTCGGCCAGGTGCTCGCGGCCGGAAGCGGGCAGAACCCCGCGCGTCAGGCGGCGGTGGGCGCCGGCATCGGGTGGGACGTCCACTCCAGCTCGGTCAACAAGGTGTGCCTCTCCGGCCTCACGGCCATCATCGACGGGGCACGCATGCTCGCGGTGGGAGACGCGACCGTCGTGGTCGCCGCCGGCATGGAGTCGATGACCCGCGCCCCGCACCTGCTCATGGGCTCGCGTGACGGCTGGGCCTACGGCTCGATCGAGGTGCTCGACCACATGGCGTTCGACGGGCTCACCGATGCCTACGACCGCGAGAGCATGGGCGCATCGACCGAACGACACAACGAGCGGCTCGAGGTGACGAGGCAAGCTCAGGATGCCGTCGCCGCGAGGTCGCATCAGCGCGCGGCCGCCGCGCAGGCCCAGGGGCTCTTCGACGCCGAGATCGTGCCGGTCGAGATCCCTCAGCGCAAGGGCGATCCCGTCGTCGTGACGAAGGACGAGGGCGTGCGCCCCGAGACCACCGTCGAGACCCTCGCGGGCCTGCGTCCGGCCTTCGCGTCGAGCGGGTCGATCACGGCGGGCAACTCGTCGCAGATCTCGGACGGCGCGTCCGCGGTCGTGCTGACGACGCGCTCGCATGCCGACGAGAACGGCTGGAACGTGCTCGCGGTCGTCGGTGCGTCGGGCCAGGTCGCCGGCCCCGACAATTCGCTGCACTCGCAGCCCGCTCGGGCGATCGAGAAGGCGCTGGCCAAGCAGGGCATCGCCGCGAGCGATCTCGACATCGTCGAGATCAACGAGGCGTTCGGCGCCGTGGTCGTGCGTTCGCAGGCCGAGCTCGGCCTCTCGGACGACGTCGTCAACCCGCACGGCGGCGGTATCGCGATCGGACACCCGATCGGAGCATCCGGCAACCGCCTGGTCGTCCACGCGGTGCATGAGCTCGTCCGGCGAGGCGGTGGCACGGCGGCAGTGGCGCTGTGCGGGGGCGGAGGGCAGGGCGACGCGCTCATCCTCACACGCTGAGCAGGAATCGCGAGAGGGTGCATCCCGTCACGCTGGTCGGGGCTGGGATGCACCCTTTCGCGATCGCCCGCGGGCGGGGATCAGGGCTGGATGCGGCGCTTGAGGAGCTTCTTCTCCCGCCCGTGGACGGGTGAGT
Organism: Microbacterium trichothecenolyticum; assembly: GCF_000956465.1. Lineage (GTDB taxonomy): Bacteria > Actinomycetota > Actinomycetes > Actinomycetales > Microbacteriaceae > Microbacterium > Microbacterium trichothecenolyticum. The sequence continues at coordinate 136,532 of NZ_JYJA01000031.1, read as the reverse complement.
CGTTCGCGATGAGCTCGCCGCGCGAGGCGCGGCGGACGTCGACGATCGCGCCGATCGCGAGCGCGATGGAGATGCCCCAGCTGAGCCAGGCGAGCGCCATGCGCCACGTGAAGGGCTCGTTCTCGCGGAGGCCCCTCAACAACGTCAGCCCGCCGGTGATGGCAGTGAGGATGCCGGTGCCGAAGAGGTACTTGCGCATGGGGCCACGTTAGCGCGGCGTGCGCGTGCGCCGCGCCCTTGACATGGGCCCGCCCGGCGAGTCAAGGGGACCCGGGCCCGCGCCAGCGCGCTGTAGCCTGGGCGTGCCGAGTCCACGAAACCGTCAGGAGACCGCGTGACAGAGCCCGCCGCCCACACCGCCGAACTCGTCGTCGTCGCCAACCGTCTGCCCGTCGACCGCGTCGTGGACGGGGACGGCGAGCCGGGCTGGCGGCGCTCGCCCGGCGGCCTCGTGACCGCACTCGAGCCGATGATGCGCCGCACCGACGGCGCCTGGGTCGGCTGGCCGGGGCAGGCCGACATCGAGGTCGATCCGTTCGAGTTCGAGGGCACGTACCTGGTGCCCGTGGCGCTCAGCGCCGAAGACGTCGAGCTGTACTACGAGGGGATGTCGAACGACACCTTCTGGCCGCTCTACCACGACGTCATCGCCGAGCCCCGGTACCGCCGGGTGTGGTGGGACTCGTACGTGAAGGTGAACCGGCGCTTCGCCGAATCGGCCGCCGCTGTGGCTGCCGAGGGCGCGACGGTGTGGGTGCAGGACTATCAGCTCCAGCTCGTCCCGCAGATGCTCCGCGAGGCGCGCCCCGACCTGACGATCGGCTACTTCCACCACATTCCTTTCCCCGCATACGGCCTCTATTCGCAGTTGCCGTGGCGCAGGCAAGTGCTCGAAGGGCTGCTGGGCGCGGACGTCATCGGCTTCCAGCGGGTGGCGGATGCCGGCAACTTCGCCCGCGCGGTGCGACGGCAGTTCCGCTACGAGACGAAAGCGTCCGGCATCACCGTCCCCAATCCCGACGGCACCACCCGCCGCGCGCTGGCGAAGGCCTTCCCCATCTCGATCGATGCCTCGTCGTACGTGGAGCTCGCTCAGCGCGACGACGTGAAGGCGCGCGCGAAGGAGATCCGGGAGAGCCTCGGGAATCCGAAGAAGATCCTGCTCGGCGTCGACCGGTTGGATTACACCAAGGGCATCCGTCACCGCATGAAGGCGTTCGGCGAGCTGCTGGAGGACGGTCGCATCACGGTCGAGGATGTGACGCTCGTGCAGGTCGCGAGTCCCAGCCGGGAGCGGGTGGCGGCCTACATGCAGCTGCGGGATGAGATCGAACTCACCGTGGGTCGCATCAACGGCGACCACGACACGATGGGCCACACGGCGATCCGGTACCTCCACCAGGCGTATCCGCGGGAGGAGATGGTGGCGCTGTTCATGGCTGCCGACGTCATGCTGGTCACCGCCCTCCGCGACGGAATGAACCTCGTGGCGAAGGAGTACGTCGCCGCGCGCATCGACAACCGGGGTGTGCTCGTGCTGAGCGAGTTCGCCGGCGCCGCCGACGAGCTCTCGAGCGCGGTGCGGATCAATCCACACGACATCGACGGCATGAAGGACGCCATCATGCGAGCCATCGAGATGCCTCCGGCCGAGCAGGGCCGTCGCATGCGGGCGTTGCGGAGGAAGGTGCTCGAGAACGACGTCGCGCGATGGTCGCAGTCGTTCCTCGACGCACTCGACGGGGCGCGCGAGCGCAACAGGTTCCCCGCGCTCAACAAAGCCGCGGGGGCCGGCGCATGACCGACGCCCCGCTCGCTGAAGGCGAGGCGATCGACAAGCTCGCAGCATCCGATCGTCTCCTCGTCGCCCTCGATTTCGACGGCACACTGTCACCGCTCGAGGACGAGCCGATGGATGCACGGATGCTGCCCGCCGCGCGCGAGGCCGTCGACGCGCTGGTCGCGACGCCGGACACCATCGTCGCGTTCGTGTCGGGGCGCAGCCTCGTGGATCTTCGCGTGATCGCCGAGCACGACGACACGTCGCGGGTGCTGCTGGCGGGATCGCACGGGGCCGAGTTCTGGATCCCGGGCGAAGGAATCGTGAGTCACGGCGAGGACGAGACGGATGTCGCGCTGCGCGACACGCTGCGAGGCCGCGCCGAAGACGCGACGGCACACCTCGACGGAGTCTGGATCGAACCGAAGACCTTCGGGTTCGGCGTGCACACACGCCGTGCGACCGCCGAGGCGGCGGAGGAGGCGAATCGCCGCGTCGACGCGATCGTCGCCGGCGAGGCGCCCCACTGGCGCCGGCGCACCGGCCACAACATCGTCGAGTTCGCCTTCCGGCACGAGGGCAAGGACTCGGCGATCGCCGAGCTGCGCGAGCGCGTCGGCGCCACCGCCGTGCTGTTCGCCGGCGACGACGTCACCGACGAAGACGCGCTGGCCAGCCTCGGAGAGGATGACCTCGGCGTTCGCGTGGGGGAGGGGCCCACCTCCGCCACCGTGCGGGTCGCCGACATCGCGGCACTCGCAGTGCTTCTGCAGCAGCTCGCGGAGGCTCGGTCGCGGCGTCGCGCGTAGATCGCCGTCGCGGGTGCGTCACTGGGAGCTGGCGGCTCCTGTCACGGGAATACACTGAGTCAATGGCCCAGCCCGATTCGCCCGCTGACAACTCCATCGACATCAAGCCCCGCAGTCGCGTCGTCACCGACGGCATCGAAGCAACGACCTCCCGCGGCATGCTCCGCGCGGTCGGCATGGGCGACGCGGACTGGGACAAGCCGCAGATCGGCATCGCCTCGAGCTGGAACGAGATCACCCCCTGCAACCTGAGCCTCGACCGGCTCGCGCAGGGCGCCAAGGAGGGCGTGCACGCGGGCGGCGGCTATCCGCTGCAGTTCGGCACCATCTCCGTCTCGGACGGCATCTCGATGGGCCACGAGGGCATGCACTTCTCGCTCGTCTCCCGCGAAGTCATCGCCGACTCCGTGGAGACCGTCATCATGGCCGAGCGCCTGGACGGCTCGGTGCTGCTCGCCGGCTGCGACAAGTCGATCCCCGGCATGCTCATGGCATCGGCGCGCCTCGACCTCTCGAGCGTCTTCCTCTACGCCGGCTCGATCGCGCCGGGCTGGGTCAAGCTCTCTGACGGCACCGAGAAGGACGTCACCATCATCGACTCGTTCGAGGCCGTGGGCGCGTGCCTCGCGGGCAAGATGAGCGAGGCCGACCTCAAGCGCATCGAGTGCGCGATCGCCCCGGGCGAGGGTGCGTGCGGCGGCATGTACACCGCCAACACGATGGCCTCCGTCGCCGAGGCGCTCGGCCTCAGCCTCCCCGGCTCGGCCGCGCCGCCGTCGGCCGACCGCCGCCGCGACTACTTCGCGCACCGCTCAGGCGAGGCGGTCGTGAACCTCCTCCGCCAGGGCATCACGACACGCGACATCCTCACCAAGGAGGCGTTCGAGAATGCGATCGCGCTGGCGATGGCTCTGGGCGGCTCGACCAATGTCGTGCTGCACCTGCTCGCGATCGCCCGCGAGGCCGATGTCGACCTGAGCCTGCACGACTTCAACCGCATCGGCGACAAGGTGCCGCACGTGGCCGACATGAAGCCGTTCGGCAAGTACGTCATGAACGACGTCGACCGCCACGGCGGCATCCCGGTGATCATGAAGGCGATGCTCGACGAGGGCCTGCTCCACGGCGACGCGCTCACCGTCACCGGCAAGACGCTGGCCGAGAATCTCGCGGACCTGAACCCCGACCCCGTCGACGGCACGGTCATCCACTCCTTCGACGACCCGATCCACGCCAAGGGCGGCATCACGATCCTGCACGGGTCCATCGCCCCCGAGGGTGCCGTCGTGAAGTCCGCCGGCTTCGACGCCGACGTGTTCGAAGGACCTGCGCGCGTGTTCGAGCGCGAGCGCGCCGCGATGGACGCCCTCGAGGCCGGCGAGATCGCCGCCGGGGACGTCGTCGTGATCCGCTACGAAGGTCCCAAGGGCGGCCCGGGCATGCGAGAGATGCTCGCGATCACCGCGGCCATCAAGGGCGCTGGGCTCGGAAAAGATGTACTACTCTTGACGGACGGCAGATTCTCAGGCGGCACAACCGGCCTGTGCATCGGCCACATAGCACCCGAAGCGGTGGACGCAGGTCCCATCGCCTTCGTGCGCGATGGTGATCTGATACGGGTCGATATCGCGGCTCGCACTCTCGACCTACTCGTCGACGAGGCTGAGCTTGACTCCCGCCGCTCTGGCTGGGAGCCGCTTCCCCCGCGCTATACCCGTGGCGTCCTTGCCAAGTACTCCCGACTCGTGCGCTCCGCTGCGGAGGGCGCGACCACCGGTTGAGCCTGGCTTCCGACATCCGCCTCCGACCCATTTCAGAGGAAATCACCATGTCAGCCGACACCGCCGCGGCCGTTCCCCGGCCGCCAGCCCGCACCGCCTCGACGCCCGTGCTCACGGGCGCGGAAGCGGTCGTCCGTTCTCTCGATCTGCTCGGGGTGACCGACGTCTTCGGTCTCCCGGGCGGCGCGATCATGCCCGTCTACGACCCGCTCATGGACGACGAGTCCGTGCGTCACATCCTCGTCCGCCACGAGCAGGGCGCCGGCCACGCGGCCGAAGGCTATGCCGCCGCATCGGGTCGTGTCGGCGTCGCGATCGCGACGTCGGGCCCCGGCGCGACGAACCTCGTCACCGCGATCGCCGACGCGTACATGGACTCCGTGCCGATCGTCTGCATCACCGGCCAGGTCTTCTCCACCCTCATGGGAACGGATGCCTTCCAGGAGGCCGACATCGTCGGCATCACGATGCCGATCACCAAGCACTCGTTCCTGGTGAAGCGCGCGGAAGACATCCCGGGTGCCATCGCGGCCGCGTTCGAGATCGCCGCGACCGGTCGTCCCGGTCCCGTGCTCGTGGACATCACGAAGGACGCCCAGCAGGCCGAGGCGCCGTTCGTCTGGCCGCCGAACATCGACCTCCCGGGCTACCGGCCGGTGACGAAGGCGCACGGCAAGCAGATCCAGGCAGCGGCTCAGCTGATCGCCGACGCCAAGAAGCCGGTGCTGTACGTCGGCGGCGGCGTGATCCGCGCCCGGGCCTCCGAGGAGCTCCGTTCGCTCGCCGAGACGACGGGCGCGCCCCTCGTGACCACGCTGATGGCTCGCGGTGCATTCCCGGACTCACACCCGCAGCACCTCGGCATGCCCGGCATGCACGGCACGGTGCCGGCGGTGCTCGCGCTGCAGGAGGCCGACCTCATCGTCGCCCTCGGGGCCCGCTTCGACGACCGTGTCACCGGCAAGGCGGCCCTGTTCGCGCCCCACGCGAAGGTCGTGCACGTCGACATCGATCCCGCCGAGATCTCGAAGATCCGCACCGCCGACGTGCCGATCGTGGGCGACCTCAAGGACGTGCTCGTCGACCTCGACGTGGCGTTCCGCGCGGTCAGCGGCGGCACCGCGCCCGACATCACCGAGTGGTGGTCGTTCCTCGACGGGCTGCGCGACGAGTTCCCGCTCGGCTACACCCAGCCCACCGACGGCCACATGTCACCGCAGTACGTGATTCAGCGCATCGGCGAGCTCACCGGCCCCGAGGGCGTCTACGCCGCCGGCGTGGGCCAGCACCAGATGTGGGCGGCGCAGTTCATCAAGTACGAGCGTCCGAACGCGTGGCTCAACTCGGGCGGCGCCGGCACGATGGGCTACTCGGTTCCTGCGGCGATGGGCGCCAAGGTCGCCGAGCCCGATCGCGTCGTGTGGGCTATCGACGGCGACGGCTGCTTCCAGATGACCAACCAGGAGCTCGCCACCTGCGCGATCAACAACATCCCGATCAAGGTCGCGATCATCAACAACTCGTCCCTGGGCATGGTGCGCCAGTGGCAGACGCTGTTCTACGACGGTCGTCACTCGAACACCGACCTCAACACCGGCCACGGCACGGTGCGCATCCCCGACTTCGTGAAGCTGGCGGAGGCGTACGGCTGCCTCGCGATCCGCGTCGAGAAGGAAGAGGACGTGGATGCCGCGATCCAGACGGCGCTCGAGACGAACGGCCGCCCGGTGGTCATCGACTTCGTCGTGAGCGCCGACGCGATGGTGTGGCCGATGGTGCCGCAGGGCGTGAGCAACAGCTTCGTCCAGTACGCGCGGGATCACTCGCCCGCCTTCGACGAGCAGGAGGACTGAGACATGACGAGTCACGTGCTGAGCCTCCTCGTGGAGGACAAGCCCGGTCTGCTGACGCGCGTCGCGGGCCTGTTCGCCCGGCGCGGCTTCAACATCGAGTCGCTCGCGGTGGGCGTCACCGAGGTGCCCGGGCTCTCGCGCATCACGGTGGTCGTGGACGTCGACGAGCTTCCGCTCGAGCAGGTCACCAAGCAGCTCAACAAGCTCATCAACGTCATCAAGATCGTCGAGCTCGACCCCGCAGCATCCGTCCAGCGCGAGCACATGCTCGTGAAGGTGCGCGCCGACAACCAGACCCGTTCGAATGTGCTCGAGGTCGTGAACCTCTTCCGCGGCCAGATCGTGGACTACGCGCCCGACGCGCTCGTGGTCGAGGTCACCGGCGACAAGGGCAAGGTCGACGCGTTCCTGCGCGCGCTCGAGCCCTTCGGCATCAAGGAGCTGGCGCAGTCCGGCCTCGTCGCCATCGGCCGCGGCGGCAAGAGCATCACCGAGCGCGTGCTGCGCGGCTGAGCCGTGCAGCATCCGACACTTTCCAGAACCGATCAATCAAGGAGAAACACGAAGATGGCTGAGATCTTCTACGACGCCGATGCCGACCTGAGCATCATCCAGGGCAAGAAGGTGGCGATCGTGGGCTACGGCTCGCAGGGTCACGCGCACGCCCAGAACCTTCGCGACTCGGGTGTCGAGGTCGTCATCGCGCTCAAGGACGGCTCGAAGTCGATCGAGAAGGCGCAGGACGAGGGCTTCGACGTCAAGTCGGTGGCCGACGCGGCCGAGTGGGCCGACGTCATCATGATCCTCGCGCCGGACCAGCACCAGCGCGGGATCTTCAACGACAGCATCAAGGACAAGCTGACCCCGGGCAAGACCCTCGCGTTCGCGCACGGCTTCAACATCCGCTTCGGCTACATCGAGGCGCCCGAGGGTGTCGACGTGATCCTGGTCGCCCCCAAGGCCCCGGGCCACACGGTGCGCCGCGAGTACGTCGCGGGCCGCGGCATCCCCGACATCATCGCGGTCGAGCGCGACGCCTCCGGCAACGCATGGGCGACCGCCCTGTCGTACGCGAAGGCCATCGGCGGCACCCGCGCCGGCGTGATCAAGACGACCTTCACCGAGGAGACCGAGACCGACCTGTTCGGCGAGCAGGCCGTCCTCTGCGGCGGTGTGTCGCAGCTCGTCCAGTACGGGTTCGAGACCCTGACCGAGGCGGGCTACCAGCCGCAGATCGCCTACTTCGAGGTGCTGCACGAGCTGAAGCTCATCGTCGACCTCATGTGGGAGGGCGGCATCGCCAAGCAGCGCTGGTCGGTCTCCGACACCGCCGAGTACGGCGACTACGTCTCGGGCCCCCGCGTCATCGACCCGCACGTCAAGGAGAACATGCAGGCCGTGCTCGCCGACATCCAGTCGGGCGCGTTCGCCAAGCGCTTCATCGACGACCAGGACAACGGCGCCGTCGAGTTCCTCGAGCTCCGCGAGAAGGCAGCCGCCCACCCGATCGAGTTGGTCGGCAAGGACCTGCGCTCGCTCTTCGCGTGGAAGCAGCAGGACGCGGACTACGTCGAGGGCTCGGCCGCGCGCTGAGCCACGATTCACCGAAGGCCCGGCTCCCCTCAAGGGGGCCGGGCCTTCGGCGTTCGCGGTCGACTGAGGCCTCGGAATGAGGAGACATCCGATGTTTATGGAAGGATGGAGTCGACCAGCGACGGAAGGCGAGTGGGGCGAGTATGCGACAGCAGTGGTTCGACGAGGCGCGATTCGGGATGTTCGTGCACTTCGGCCTGTACAGCGGTGCAGCACGGCACGAGTGGGTGCAGAACTACGAGTTCCTCACCGACGAGGACTACCTCCCGTACTTCGAGAACTTCGACCCCGACCTGTTCGACGCGCGGGCGCTCGCCCGGCGGGCGAAGGAGACGGGCATGGGCTACGTGGTGCTCACGACGAAGCACCACGACGGCTTCGCGCTATGGGGCACGGCGGTCAGCGACTTCAACGCGGTCGAGGCGTGCGGCAGGGACCTCGTGCGGGAGTATGTCGATGCGCTCCGCGCCGAAGGGCTCAGGGTGGGCCTCTACCATTCGCTCATCGACTGGCATCACCCCGACTTCACGGTCGACTGGAACCACCCGCGTCGGGCCGACGAGGACGTCGCCGCCCTCAACGAGGGTCGCGACATGGCGCGCTACCGCGAGTTCCTGCACGCCCAGGTGCGCGAGCTGCTGACCGACTACGGACAGATCGACTATCTCTTCTTCGACTTCACCTACCCCGAGTCGATGGACGGGCTGGCAGGCAAGGGCCCCGAGGACTGGGACGCCGTGGCGCTGCTGGCGATGTGCCGCGAACTGCAGCCCGAGATGCTCGTCAACGACCGGCTCGGCATCCCGGGGGACTTCGTCACCCCCGAGCAGTACCAGCCCACCGCGCCGCTGATGGTCGACGGCGTGCCGCAGGTGTGGGAGGCCTGTCAGACCATGAACGGCTCGTGGGGGTATCACCGCGACAACACCGAGCAGAAGCCGGCGACGCTCCTCGTCCAGATGCTCGCCGACTCGGTGTCGATGGACGGCAACATGCTGCTCAACATCGGCCCGGACGGGCGCGGCGCGATCGCCCCGCGTGACGAGCGCACCCTGTCGGATATCGGGGAGTGGATGCGGCTGCACCGAGGTGCGATCGTCGGCGCCGGTCATGCGGCATTCGAGCCGCCGCGTGAGGGCGTGTACACCCGTCGCGGCCACAAGCTCTACCTGCACCTGCTGTCGTGGCCGCTGGGTTTCGTCCACCTTCCCGGTCTCGCCGGTGATGTCACGTACGCGCGATTGCTCAACGACGGCTCCTGGCTTCGCACGTCGGCGGCGGATCCCGGTCAGAAGGCCGTCAACATGACACCGGCGGGCGAGGCGGAGGGAACGCTCACGGTACACCTCCCCGTTGCCCGGCCGGACGTGCTCGTGCCCGTGATCGAACTCACGCTCAGCGAAGGCTGACGCTCAGGCGGTGGGCAGCTCGAGGTTGTCGAGCGCCCACCGCGCAGCGCCGTAGAGAATGGCGTCGGCGCGCGTCTGCGCGGCTTCGATCCGCAGCTGCTGGGTCGCCAGCGGGTGGCATGCCTCGTACACGCGGCTGCGCACCGCGGCGATGAACGGCTCGGACGCGCTCATGCTGCCCGTCAGGAACACCGCGTGCGGGTTGAAGAAGTTCACGACGCCCGACAGCGCCTGACCGAGGTGCGTGCCCGCCGTGCGGACGATCGTGGTCGCCTCCGGCTCCGCGTCGCGGGCCAGCGCCAGCACATCGGCGGTGGTCTCGACATCCGTCCGCCCGCGCTCGCGCATCTGCCGCACGAGGCTCGCGCCGCTGGCCACGGTCTCGAGGCAGCCGGTGTTCCCGCAGGAGCACGGGATGTCGCCGCTGCCGTCTATGCGCGTGTGCGTGATGTCGCCTGCCGCGCCCGTGGCCCCTCGGTGGATGTGGCCGTCCACGATGATGCCGCTGCCGATGGCGGTGCCTGCCTTGACGGTGATGCTGTGGCCGTTCGCGCCGAACTGCGCGCGGTGTTCGCCGAGCGCCGCGAGGTTGGCATCGTTGTCGACGGCGACAGGCACGCCGTAACGGCGCCGCACGTATTCGGTGACACGGAAGCCTGGCCACCCGGGCATGCGCGAAGGCTGCGTGACGGTGCCGCGGTCGATGTCGACCGGACCGGGCAGACTGATGCCGATCGCGTGGATCGTGGTGTCGCGCGCGAGCTCGTCGAAGACCTCGCACACGGCGTCGAGCGTCGCCTCGGGGCCGTCGGCGAGGGTGACCGGGATGGAACGCGTCGCGCGCAGCTCGCCGCTGAGCGAGTGCGCGCCGACGCGGGCGTGGCCGCCGCCGAGGTCGACCGTCAGCACGATCCCCGAACCCTCGTCGATGCCCAGCAGTCGCGGACGTCGACCGCCGCGTGACGCGCCGTCGCCGCGCTCGGTCACGAGCCCGGCGTCGATCAGCGACTGCACCCTCAGGCTGACGGTCGACGGCGCGAGGCCGAGCGCCGCGGCGAGCTCGCTGCGCGAGCGCGCGTGCCCGCGCGCGATCAGATCGATGATTCGCCGGGACAGGTCCTCGTCGGCGGAAGAACGGTCGGTGTCGGGGGTCATGGTCCCTCTCGCGGGTGGTGGTCTGGTCGTGTTTCCGAGATGTGACGAAGTATCACACGTCGATAAACATCCGATGTTCGGGTTGCGTCACCGATCGAAACCTGCGAGGGTGACTTGCGACACAAGAGTACAAGGTTGGTTCGAACATCGAAATAACCTTGTGGGAACTGGCTGCCATAGGAGGCATTCGATGAAGAAGTTGCGCGTCGGCGCGGTGGCCGCAGCCACCGGTGTAGCGGTGGTCCTGACGGGGTGTGCGAGCGGTTCGGGCGGAGAGAGCTCCACCGGCGGCAAGCCCACGATCGTCGTCGACATGTGGGCGGGCAGCGAGGCCGACACGACGGCGCTGGAGGAGCAGGTCGCGATCGCACAGGAGGAGAACCCCGATGTGACGATCAAGCTCCAGACCGCGCCGTGGAACGACTTCTTCACGAAGCTCACCACCAACATGGCCAGCGGGAACATGGCGTGCGTCACCGGCATGAGCGGCGCGCAGCTGGGTGGGTTCACCGACGGATTCCGCGAGCTGACGGCGCAAGACCTCGAGACGGCGGGCCTCGACTTCGCCGACTTCAACCCGGGCGCCGAGGGGATCCTCAGCTTCGAGGGCGGGCTGTACGGCGTTCCCTTCGACGTCGCGACGATGCTCGTGTACTACAACCAGGACATGCTCACCGCGACCGGTGCGGCCACGCCCGAGATCGGCTGGACCTTCGACGACTTCGAGGACATCGCGACGGCGGCGACCGCCGACGGCAAGTACGGCTTCGGTATGGGCATGGGCGGCTACCAGTGGATGTCGATGCCCATCGCCCTGTCGGGCAAGCAGCCGGCGTCCGAGGACGGCACTCTCCACATCGACGACCCCGACTTCGTCGACGCAGCGTCGTGGTACTCGGGTCTCGTCACCGATCTCGGTGTCGCGGCGCCGGTCGCGTCGGCGTCGGACACGGGCTGGGGCGAGAACCAGTACACCGGCGGCAACGCCGCGATGGCGGTCGACGGCACGTGGAACGCGGTGAGCTACCTCAACAACGAGTCGGGCTTCGCGGCCGGCATGGCGCCGCTCCCGACGGGCGAGCACGGCAACTCGGGACCGATCCTCGGCTCGGGCTACGGCATCTCGAAGACGTGCGACGACCCCGAGGCCGCGCTCAAGGTCATGGGCTCGCTCCTCGGCAAGGACGCGCAGGACTACATCGCCTCGTCGGGCCGCTCGTACCCGGCGCGCACCGAGTCGCAGCCGCTGTACTTCGACTCCATCGACGAGGAGTACCGCGACCAGGTCCAGACGGTCTTCGAGTCCGCCTTCGCCACCACCGTCCCGCTGTACATGACGAAGAACTGGGAGAAGCTCGACAGCTACATCCAGCCGAACCTCGTCAGCGTCTACAACGGCCAGATGGAGATGTCGGACCTGCTGGAGAGCGCCCAGGCGCAGTTCGGCAACTGACCGGGTTCGTCCTCGAACCCTCGCACGTGAGCAAGAGAGCAGAGCAATGACGACCACGACGACACGTCGCGGGTCGCTCGCCAGGGCCGAGGCCCGCCAGGCGCTGGGCTTCGCAAGCCCGGCCCTGGTGGGGCTCGCCCTGTTCACGATCGTGCCCGTCGGGCTCTCGATCGTGATGAGCGTCTACGACTGGCCGACGTTCGGCGACCGCACCTTCAACGGCGTCGAGAACTACGCCAAGCTGTTCACCAGCAGCCCGGACTTCTGGCCGGCGCTGCGCAACTCGGCGGTGTACACGCTGCTGTACGTGCCGCTCAGCATCGCCCTCTCGCTCGCCCTGGCGATCGGGCTCGGGCCGCGCATCCGCGGCCGCGGAGCCCTCCGCGTGCTCTTCTTCATCCCGGTCGTCGTGCCGATGGTGGCCAACGTCCTGGTGTGGAAGATGATGCTGCAGCCGCAGGGCCTGTTCAACGGGCTGGCGCAGAGCTGGTTCGGCATCACGCTGCCGAACTTCCTCGCCGATCCCTCGTGGGCGATGATCATGGTGGTCGCGATGAGTGTGTGGCAGGGACTCGGCTACAACATGCTGATCTTCTCCGCGGCGCTCGAGCAGCTTCCCGAGAGCGTCCTCGAGGCGGCCAGCATCGACGGCGCCCGGGGCTTCCGTCTCATCTGGAGCGTCATGATCCCGATGATCTCGCCGTCGATCTTCTTCGCGACGATCATGACGATGATCACCGCCCTCCAGGTGTTCGCGCAGCCGCAGCTGCTGACCGGCGGCGGCCCGGGCAACGCGACGAAACCGCTCGTCATGTTCATCTGGGAGCAGGGCTTCACCTTCGGCGACCTGGGACTCGCCGCAGCTGCGGCGTGGATCCTGTTCGCGATCATCATCCTCATCACAGGCATGCAGTTCGCCGCACAGCGGAAGTGGGTGCACTATGAGCACTGACACCGGGACCGGAACCGAGACCGACAAGGAAGCGTCGGCGATCGAGCAGACGCTTCTGATGACCTCCGAGGACGAGTTCGTCGAGGCGCCCCCGGCGCGCCGCCGCACCGCCGCCCGCACCGCCGGCGAGCGCATCCGCCTGGTTCTCGCGCACATGTGCATCTACCTCGCGGCGCTCATCTTCGTCGCGCCCCTCGTCTACGCCTTCTTCTCGGCGCTCAAGCCCAACGAGGAGATCTTCTCGATGCCCCCCACGCTGGTCGGCTCGCAGATCAAGTGGGGCAACTTCGCGGAGGTCTTCGCCTACGGGCCGTTCCTCACCTATATCGGCAACTCGCTGTTCGTGGCGGTCGCCGGCACCCTGGTCGTGCTCATCGTCTCGACGACGGCGGGCTACGCGTTCGGGCGCCTGCGCTGGAGAGGCCGCGACGCGGTCTTCGTGCTGTTCCTGGCCACCCTCATGGTGCCGGCCGAGGTGCTCGTCATCCCGATGTTCCAGGTGATGCAGTGGTTCGGATGGGTCAACACCTATCAGGCGCTCATCTTCCCGTTCGCCTTCACGGCGTTCGGAACCTTCCTCATGCGTCAGTTCTTCCGAGGCATCCCGTTCGAGCTCGAGGAGGCTGCCCGGGTGGACGGCTCGGGTCCGGTGCGCACGTTCCTCCAGATCATCCTTCCGCTGTCCAAGTCGGCGGTGGCGGTGCTCGCGGTGTTCACCTTCCTGTCGTTCTGGAACAGCTACCTCTGGCCGCTCATCGTGACGGTCGACTACGCGACACTGGGCACGCTGCCCGTGGGCCTCGCCAGCTTCTCGGGTCTCACCGGCACGCGCTGGGACCTGCAGATGGCCGCCGCGATCATCTCGATGATCCCCACCACGATCCTCGTGATCGTCCTGCAGAAGCACCTGGTGAAGGGCATCGCGATGGCCGGGCTGGGCGGCCGATGAGCGGGTGCGCAGAGGCCCCCGCGGTGGTCGCCGGCATCGACATCGGGGGCACGAAGACCTCCGGCGCCCTCGTCGCCGCTGACGGCACGGTGCTGGCGCGGGCGACGCGCGACACCCCCGCCCGCACCGGCGGCGCCGCGATGGCCGAGACGGCGGCGCTTCTGGTCGAGGAGCTCGCCGACGACGCGGGCGTGCGCCCTGATGCGGTAGGCGTCGGTGCGGCGGGGGTCGTCGACCCGCGCAGCGGTGCGATTCGCGCGGCATCGGACATGTTCGTCGACTGGGCGGGATTCCCGCTCGGCGAGCACCTCGGCGACCGGCTCGACGTCGAGGTGCGGGTCGAGAACGACGTCAACGCCTTCCTCCTCGGCGAGACCGCGTGGGGCTCGGGGCGGGGCAGCGACGTGCTGGGCGTGATGCTCGGCACCGGCGTCGGCGGAGCACTCGTGCTCGACGGCACCCTGCGCCACGGTCCCTACGGCGCCGCCGGCGAGATCGGCCATACTCCGGGCTACGGCGATCTGGTCTGCACCTGCGGTCGCACCGGCCATCTCGAGACCCTGGCGTCGGGCACCTCGATCGCACGCCGCTATGCGGCCGCGACCGGCGAAGCCGTCGTATCCGCGCGGGTCGTGGCCGACCGGGCGCGAACCGGCGACCCCGTCGCGAAGACCGTGTTCGACGTCGCGGGGAGGGCGGTCGCCCTCGCGTGCATCTCCGCCGCAACCCTCGTCGACGTGCCGCTCGCGGTGGTCGGGGGCGGGGTGGCGTCCGCATGGGACCTGCTCGCTCCTGCCGTCGCGGCCACGCTCCTGACCGATCCGCCGGTGTCGGGCGCTCCCTTGCGCATCGTGCCCGGCACGCTGCGCGGTGACGCGGTCGTGCTCGGCGCCGCGGCGCTGGTGGCGGCATCCGATCGTTCCATCCCCTCCGAACCGTTCGCAGAAGGTGAGCTCCTCCGTGACGTCGCGTCCTGACCACGACCAGATCTGGAAGGGCCCGCTGGGCCCGCTCCACCCGGCGGGGCTCACCCGCCCGCGCATCGGCATCGGCGGCATCTCGATCGAGTCGAGCACGTTCTCACCGCACATCTCGGGTGACGAGGCGTTCACGATCCGCACCGGCGACGAGCTGCTCGCGTACTACCCCTTCCTCGCCGAGGGGGAGGAGCTGCGGGATGCTGCGGCCTGGGTCCCTCTCACGCACGGGCGCTCCCTTCCCGGTGGGGCGGTCGACCCGCAGACCTATCTGCGCATGAAGCAGGCGATCGTCGAGGGGATCCGTAGGGAAGGCCCGTTCGACGCGTTCTTCTTCGACATCCACGGAGCGATGAGCGTCGTGGGCATGGACGACGCCGAGGGCGACCTCGCGGCCGCGGTACGCGAGGCGCTCGGTCCCGACACCCTCGTGTCGGCGTCGATGGATCTGCACGGCAACGTGTCGGACGCCCTCTTCGACGCCGTCGACCTCATCACCTGTTACCGGATGGCCCCGCACGAGGACTGGATGAACACGAAGCAGCGCGCGGTGCACAATCTGCTCGAGCGGCTGCGCGGCGCCTCGGGCGCCGACCCGGACGCGCGCCGCCCATACAAGGCGTGGGTGCGCGTTCCGGTGCTGCTGCCCGGCGAGAAGACGAGTACGCGGCTCGAGCCGGCGAAGGGGCTCTACGGCACGATCCCGGATGTCGAGGACCTCGAGGGCGTCGTCGACGCCGCCGTGTGGGTCGGGTACGCGTGGGCCGACGAGCCCCGGTGCCACGCCACGGTCATCGTGACCGGCGACGACCCGGCGGTGATCGCGCGTGAAGCTGAGCGACTCGGACAGCGGTATTGGGGCGCGCGCGCGGACTTCGTCTTCGCGGGTCCGACCGCGAGCCTCGACGAGGCGCTCGATCTGGCTCTGGCGGACGACGCGCCGCGGCCCTACGTGATCTCGGATTCCGGCGACAACCCGACTGCGGGCGGCGCCGGAGACGTCTCGTGGACCCTCGGACGACTGCTCGAGCGGGCCGACCTCCAGGATGCGTCGCGCACGGTGCTCGCGGCATCCGTCTTCGATCCGGAGGCGGTGCGCGCCGCCGAGGCGGCGGGGATCGGCGCCACGGTCACGGTGCACGTGGGCGGGCGTGTCGATCCCGGTCCGCGCGGGCCCGTCGAGGTCACTGGCGAGATCGTCTCGATCACCGGCGGCGACCCGGTCGCGGGCACGCAGGTCGTGGTGCGCCGCGGCGCCGTGCACGCGATCGTGACGGAGCGTCGCAAGCCCTTCCACCACCTCGACGATTTCCGGCTGCTGGGACTCGACCCCGAGACGGCCGACATCGTGATCGTGAAGATCGGCTATCTCGAGCCCGAGCTCTACGATCTCGCCGCGGGATGGACGCTCGCACTCACACCCGGCGGCGTCGACCAGGATCTGCTGCGCCTCGGCCACTCCCGGCTGCGCCCTGGCACCTACCCGTTCGCCACGACCGACGTCGAGCCGGACCTTGCGGCACTCGTCACCCGACGCCGCGGCACGGAGGCACGCGCATGAACTTCGAGACCCGCACCGGACCCGACCTCGGCCACGCGGCGCCCGAGTACCCCGATACTCCGGTGCCCGAGTGGTACCGCGACGCGAAGCTCGGGTTCTTCGTGCACTGGGGCCTGTACTCCGTGCCTGCATGGGCGCCTGCCCACCCTCCCGGGGGAGTGCCCACCGAGGACGCCTATGCCCACCACCAGTACGCCGAGTGGTACGCCAACACCGTGCGCATCGCAGGCAGCCCGACGTGGCGGCGCCACCAGGAGCTGTACGGCACCGGCACGAGCTACGAGGACCTCGCGGACCAGTGGAATCCGGGCGGGTTCGACGCTGACACCTTCGTTGGCGCCCTCGTCGACGCGGGCGCCCGCTACGTCGTCCCCACGACGAAGCACCACGACGGGTTCTGCCTGTGGGACACCGCGACGACGACGTTCAGCGCGGCCCGCCGCGGCCCGCGCCGGGACCTGATCGCCGAACTCCACGACGCGACGCGCCGCGCGGGCACGCGGTTCGGCGTCTACTTCTCGGGCGCGCTGGACTGGCACGTCAGCGACTACCCGCCGATCGAATCCGACACCGACCTCTTCCGGTTCCGCCGTGCGGACGAGTGGTTCTCGCGGTATGCCGCGGCCCAGCTCGACGAACTCGTCGACCGCTTCCGCCCCGACCTGCTCTGGAACGACATCGAGTGGCCGGACGGCGGCAAGGGACAGCAGGACTTCGCGGTCGCCGCGCTGCTGCGCCGCTACCTCGCCGTCGTGCCGGACGGCGCAGTGAACGACCGCTGGGGCGTGCCTCGGCACGGGTTCCTCACACGCGAGTACACCCACGTCGCCGACATCGTCGCGGAGCCCTGGGAGTCGACGCGCGGACTCGGGTACTCCTTCGGCTACAACCAGGCGGAGGACGCGAGTCACTCGCTGTCGGGCGACGCCCTCATCCGGCTCCTCGCCGATGTCGTGAGCAAGAACGGCAACCTCCTGATCAACGTCGGCCCGCGCGCCGACGGATCGATCCCCGAGCTGCAGGAAAGCGCCATGCGGGAGCTCGGCACGTGGCTCCGCCGCGACGGCGACGCGATCTACGCCACGCGTCCGTGGGTGCGCGCCGACGAGGAGAACGGCGCGCCGCGCGCGTACACCGCTGCCGAGGGCGTGGTGAACGTGATCGCCCTCGACCCCGCAGCGGGGGAGTTCGATCTTCCCGAGGAGCTCGCGGGCCGGCCGGCCCGCTGGGCGGACGGCACCGAGGCGGCGCTTGAGCGCGGGCCCGACGGTCGCGTGCACGCGATGGTCCCCGACGCCTTCCGGACCGAGCCGGCGGTCGCCCTCCGGGTCGGGCCGTGATCCGCACGGTCGTCGAGATCGCCGTACAGGACGCCGCGGGCGCCCGTGCGGCGATCGACGCCGGAGCCGATCGACTCGAGCTCTGCCAGGCGCTCGTCGTCGGCGGTCTCACCCCGTCGATCGGGTCGATCGAGGCCGTGTGCGCCGCGGTCGGCGCCGAGAAGGTGAACGTGCTGGTGCGTCCCCGGGGTGGCGGCTTCGTGTACGACGCCGACGAGGTCGCGGTCGTCTCGGCCGACATCCGCGCGTGTGTCGCGCGGGGGGTGGGCGGGGTCGTGGTCGGCGCGCTCGACGCGGACGGCCGCGCCGACCGCGAGGCGCTTCGCCGGTGGACGGATGCCGCAGGCCCGGCGACGCTCGTCTTCCACCGTGCGATCGACGCGTCGCCACGCAGCGCCGAGGTGTTCGAGACCCTCCTGGTCGAGGGCGTCGGCCGGGTGCTGACGTCCGGAGGCGCGGCGCGCAGCATCCAGGGGATCGACCGCCTCGAGGCGTACGCCCGCCTCGCCGGGCCGGACCTCGAGGTGACGGCGGGCGGAGGAGTGGCGCCGGCGGACATCCGTCACCTCGTCCACGCCGGCGTGGACGCCGTGCACCTCTCGGCGCGCCGACGCGCGGGGCTCGGCGCGCCCGCGGGGCCCGGCGGCGGTACGGACGGGCACGACGTGACCGATCCAGGGATCGTGGCGGAAGCGGTGGTGGCCGCCCGGGGCTGAGCACCGCTGCTGGTCGGAGCGATTGCTGAGAGTTTCCTCATCCGCGGACTCTTGTCGGCGCGCACGCGAGCGTGGTTCGATCCTCGCCATGGGAGAAAACATGCCTGATCGCGCATCCGACCACGACCTCGGGACCACGGCGGAGAACCCGCCCCACTCGGGTCTGAGTCGACGCAACTTCCTCGTCGGCGTCTCCGCGGCGAGCGTGCTCGCCGCGGCCGGCTGGGTGCAGTCGCCGCAGGCGTTGGCCGCACCCGGGGGGAAGTCCGTGACCATCACCGTCATGGGCACATCCGACATCCACGCCAACGCGCTCAACTGGGACTACTACAAGGACGCCGCCTACAGCGACAGCGCGGGCAACACGATCGGGCTCGCCCGCGTGTCGAGCCTGGTGAACCAGATCCGCGCCGATCGCGGGCGCGGCCGGACGCTGCTGTTCGACGCCGGCGACACGATCCAGGGGTCACCGCTGGGCTTCTACTACGCGACCGTCGATCCGGTCACCGCGTCGGGCGCGGTGCACCCGATGGCGGCCGCGTTCAACGCGATCGGCTACGACGCGGTGGCGCTCGGCAACCACGAGTTCAACTACGGCCTCGACTTCCTCGGCAACTGGATCTCACAGCTGGATGCCCCCGCCCTGGCCGCGAACGCCGTGCACGCAGGCACGACCGACCCGGCGTTCCGGCCGTATGTCGTCAAGAAGATGCACATCCCCGGCTACAAGCCGATCCGCGTGGGCGTGCTCGGCCTCACCAACCCCGGCGTCGTCATCTGGGACAAGGCGAACGTGAGCGGCCGCATCGAGGTGCTGGACGTCGTCGAGACGGCAGCCCGCTGGGTGCCGGTCATGCGCGCGGAAGGCGTCGACGTCGTCGTGGTGAGCGTCCACGCCGGCGACAGCGGCCTGTCGTCGTACGGCAGCGACATCCCGGTCGAGAACGCGTCGGCGCTGCTCGCGGAGCAGGTGCCCGGCATCGATGCGATCCTCTTCGGCCACGCCCACCAGGACGTCCCGCAGCGGTTCGTGACGAACAAGGTCACCGGCAAGCAGGTGGTGATGAGCGAGCCGAAGAACTGGGGCCAGCGACTCAGCGTGTTCGACCTCACGCTGACGATGGAGCGCGGCAAGTGGGTCGTCACGGGAGCGAAGTCGCTCACGTGCAACACCAACACGGTCGCCGACGACCCCGCGTTCGTGCAGGTCGTGAAAGCGCAGCACGAAGCCGTCGTGGCGTACGTCAACACTCCGGTCGCGACGTCGACGGAGGTGCTCTCCGCCGCCGAGTCGTGCTGGAAGGACACCGCGATCCTCGACTACGTCCACCACGTGCAGATCGACACCGTGTCGAAGGCGATCGTCGGCACCCCCGAGGCATCCCTGCCGATCATCTCGCTCGCGGCGCCGTTCAACCGCGCCGCGACGTTCCCGGCCGGGCAGGTCACGATCAAGGACGTCGCGGGGCTGTACATCTACGACAACACGCTGCTCGGGTCGGTGATCACGGGCGCCCAGATCAAGGACTACCTCGAGTACTCGGCCAAGTACTTCCAGCAGGTCCCACCCGACGCTCCGGTCGCGCCTGCGACCTGGACCAATGCGCTCGGCACCCCCGACTACAACTTCGACCAGTTCTCGGGCGTCACATATGACATCGACATCTCGCAGCCGCAGGGTTCGCGCATCGTGAACCTCGCTTTCGGCGGCGCGCCGGTCGCGGCGGACCAGCGGTTCGTCGTGGCGATCAACAACTACCGGCAGTCAGGTGGCGGCGGGTTCCCGCACGTCGCAACGGCGCCCGTGGTCTACAACGCGCAGGTCGCGATCCGCGAGGCGATCGTCGCGTACGCCTCCGCCACCGGGGTGATCGACTCCGCCGACTTCCACGTCGAGAACTGGCGGCTGGTCCGCGCCGGCACGCCGGTGTTCTGACGCCCGCCGCCGGGGCCCGGCAACCTCCGGAGTGCCGGGCCCTCACCGCACCCTCGGGGTCTCCCCGTCAGGACGTCAGCGCGGATCGGGAGCCGCGGTCCGCAAGCCGGTCTCAGTCGGTGGCGGCGGCTGAGACCAGCGCGGTGCACGTCTTCACCTGCTCCTCGCCCGCGAAGTATGTCGACCATTCGTCCGCGGTGAGCTCTCGCCCGGCCAGCGCGCACGCCTGAGTCGCCTGCTGCCTGGCGCGCAGATCCCAGATCCGGATGCCGTTCGGCAGAGCCTCCATCAGAGTCTGGCCGTCCGCCGTGAGGAACCCGCCGGAGATGCGGGTCGCGTCCGCACGGCCGTCGAGAGGGGCTGCGAGGGCCACGTTTCCCGCCAGATCGTAGAGCGTGAGCGTGTTGTTGTATCCGACGTTCAGCAGCGTGCGACCGTCGGCGCTGACCCCGATCCGATTGCCGCCTCCCGCCGCTCGGGGGAGGGCCACCAGCGGCTCGAGTGTGCGAAGGTCGTAGATCCGCGCGTCGTCGGCCGCCACGCCGATCATGCGGTCATCGTCGACGGCGAGGCTTCCTTCCAGACCGAAGAGACCGCGTGCGAGGAGCTCGCCGGTCGTGAAGTCGAAGACGCCGGTCTCGGAGGCTGCTCGCTCCTCATTCCACCAGGTGATCACCGCCAGCGTGGAGTCGGGCGTCTCGCTCACCGATGTCACCGTCGCGAAGCGGCCCTCTGGAGGCGTGACGATGGGGCCGAGGGCCCGGCCCGTCGAAGGATCGAAGGCGACGACGCCCTCGGGCCACGCGGCGAAGGCGGGAGTCGCCCAGCCGCCCGGGAAGAGGGTCACCGAGTCCGGCAGGTCCGGTATGCGCAGCGGGATCTCTTCTTCCGTCGACACGCGCTCGAGCGTCGGCCGACCCCACCGGGGCTCATACCGGGCGAACAGGGGACCCGGCTCGTACTCGGCGAAGCGCGCGACCACACCGCTGCCGAGCGGGATGATCCGCGCCGACTCCTTCCCGACGGGGACGTCGCGGTCGATGTCCCACAGCTGCATGGAACCGCCGCCCGACGGCTGGGTGACGACGAGAGAGCCTCCCGCCTCGGGTCCTTCGAGAAGTTCGCGTCCTTTCGCGACGACGTCCGCTCCCGCGCCGCCGCCGTCGATCCGCCAGCGCAGCCAGACCGCGGGGACCGTGGGGAACGCGAGCAGCGACTCGTCGTCGATGGTGTCGAAGAACGCCTTGCGGTTGTACTGGAGCGGTGCCCCCGCCCCTGTCGGCTCGCCGGTGTCGAGATCGAGCAGCGACAGCCCTCCGTAGGATCCGCACGCGATCGTGTCGGCGGACGCAAGGTGCAGAGCCACGCAGGTCGCGGTCGCGTCCCCGTAGCGACGCCACGCCACGGTGCCGTCGGGGGCGATGCGGACAGTGCCGTCCCACCCCGCGGCCACGAGGCCACCCCGGCCGTCGGTGATGAGCGCCTCGCTGGATCGGTCGTCGTCGAAGGGGATCGTGCGCGTGAGCGCGAGCGAGTGCTGGTCGTACATCCGGATCTCGTGGCCGGCGCCGACGGCGACGAGGCGGTCGTCGATCACGGCCGGGGCTGCGTAGAACTGCACCTGATTCAGGGGTTGCTGCGCGGAGGATGCCCAGCCGCTCGAGGCCCGCACCACACCCGATGTCGCGTCGACCGAGATCAGGTCGGCCGTGTTCGCGTCGGCCATGAAGAAGTTCCGGCTCGCCGCATCCCATGCCGCGCCAGTGGTCAGTATTGCGTGAACGACGTCGATTTCGGGCCGAGATCCTCCTGTCGCGAGATCGATCACCGACAGGTGCGTCCAGCAGCACGTATCGTCGGCCGGCGGGTCGGGATGGACGAACACGCTGATCGCCGCGACGGATCCATCCGGGCTCACCGAGACGCTGCGCTCCGATGCGCCCTCGGCCGCCGGCAGAGCGGTGTCCAGCACGCGCAGGGACTCGCCGGTCGCGACATCCACGATGTCTACGATGGACGCTGTCGGATCGGCCGGCGCCACCGACACCCGAACCGCGGTGTCCGTGCCCGGAACGACATCCAGCCAAGGAACGGACGCGTCGCCTCCGTGGTGAACGGCGACGACTCCTCCCGAGTTCGTCATGACACCCCAGAGCGCGGATCGCGTCCGCGGATCTTCGGGCCACCTGCGGTATGCCTCCGCAGCGAGGAGCGCGGCCGCCTCCCGATCCTGATCGAGCAGCGAGAGCGAAGTCGCCACGAGCGCCTCGACGCTCGCGTTCTCTGCGGCGACCTGCGCTTCGCCGCCTCGGATCGCTGCGAGGCTGCCACCGACGATGGCAGCCACGAGCAGCACTCCGGCGCCGCCGACAGCCCATCGGAGACGTCGGTTGCTCCGCTTCTCGCGGGCCGCCCGCTCGCCGAGCTCGCGCACCTCGTCCTGCTCGCGCTCGGCCGACGCGTCGAGCAGCTCTCGCTCCACTGCGGTGAGATCGGGCTGTGCCTCGTCCCGCCAGTCCAGCGCGGCATGCAACCGGGCTCCGCGGAGCAGATCCTCGTCCCGCCTGCCGGCGCCGCTCCACAGCTCGGCAGCGGTCGCCACCGTCGCGACGAGGCGCGCACCCTCGGCATCCTCCTCCAGCCAACCGTCCAGACGAGGCCACGCCGTGGCCACGGCTTCGTGGGCGACAGAGACCTCGTCGCCGTCGGTCGCGAGCAGACGCGCGGTCACGAGGCGATCGAGCACCCTGCGGCGAGCCGGATCCGCGACGAGCGGTGCCAGCTGAGCGGTGCGGCGCACCGACGCGCCGTCGACTCCGCGGTGAACGAGGCGCAGCATGAGGGATCGGCAGGCACCCGCATCCTCGTCGTCGAGCGACCGGTAAAGGCTCTCGGCCGACTGTGCGATGGCGCCGACGATCCCCCCGGATGCCTCATATCCGGCGACGGTGAGCGTGGCTCCCTCGCGCCGGATCCAGGTCTCGACCAGGGCGTGCGAGACATGGGGCAGCGTGCTGCGCCGGTCGTCGGCATCCCTCACGACCAGCTCGACCAGTCCCGGTTCGAGGCGGAGACCCGCGCGCGTCGCGGGGTACTCGATCGCCTCGCGGAGTCCGGCGAGACTCAACGGCCCGATGGCATAGACCCCGCGGCCGATGAGCGTGCCGATATGAGGCAGCCCCGTCGCCCTGTCGAGGAAGTCGCTGCGAAGAGTCAAGACGACCGCCGACCCGGCTGCGAGGACGCCGGCGACCAGCGTGCACAGTTCCTCCCGCTCCTGCTCGGGGAGCTGGAAAAGCGCTTCCGATTGGTCGACGACCACGATGTCGTCGGCGCCGCGCTGCTCGATGCGCGCCCGCAGGTGGGCGGCGGCCTCGCGCCCCGCAGTGACGACGGCGACCCGACGGCCTTCCGACGCGTGCGGGAGGAGACCGGCGAACACGAGGGACGACTTCCCCGATCCGGACGCGCCGACCACGGCGGTCAGCGTCCCCGGGCGCACGCGCTGCAGGAGGGTGTCGATATCGCCCTCCCGTCCGAAGAACTCGTCCGCGTCGACGATCGAGTAGGCCGCAAGGCCGCGGTATGGGCACGAATCGCTGACGCGATGCTGCGTCTTGACGAGCATGAGCGCGGGATCCTGCTGCAGCATCGACGATTCGAGTTCGCCCAGGCGCGGACCGATGTCGATGCCGAGTTCCTCCGCGAGCCGGACGCGCGCAGCGCGGACGGTCGCGAGCGCCTCCGCCTGCCGGCCGGCGCGGTAGTTCGCGATCGCGAGGATCGCCCAGCGATCCTCGCGAAGCGGTGCCGCGCGCACGAGGCGCTCCGCGTCGGCGATGACGGCGCGATGCTCGCCTTCCGCCAGTCGTGCTTCGAGCAGCTCCTCCTGGGCGCTGTCGCGGATCTCGATGAGGCGCTCGGCCTCCACCGCCGCAGGCTCCCAGTCCGCGAGTTCGGCGTAGGGCTCGCCGCGCCACAGTTCGAGCGCCCGCCGGTACGCATCGACCGCGCGATCGTGCTCGTCGTGCAGCGCATGCTGCCGAGCGCTCGAGACGAGGCGCTCGAATTCGAATGCATCGATCGTGGCCGGGTCGATGCCGAGGCTGTACTCGGAGCCCCGCGTCACGATGGCGGCGCTTCCGAGCCCGGCCCGGATGCGCGCGACGCAGGTCTTGACCTGCTGCGGCCACGTGCGCGGCGGGTCCTCGCCCCAGCACGCCTGCGCGAGATCGCCCGGCGCGACAGTCCGTCCCGCTCGCACGATGAGTGCGGCGAGCACAACCCGCTCCCGCGGGCTCAGGGTCTGCTCTGTCCCCGTGTCGAGCGGCCCCAGGACCCTGATGGCCATGGTTGCAGTGTGATCTCCGCCGATACGAGCGTCAACGGCATCCGCTCCGGATCAGTACCGGACCAGTACCGGGCGGGCACGATTCCGATACCGGATGCCGCGACGCTGTGTTCACGGCCCGGCGTATCACCGCACCGCGACCGCGACTCACATCACACAACCCTCGCCAACCCGGGCGAGCATCATGAAAGGAACGGCCATGGACGGGAGCACCCTGACCTTCACGGCCGACCGGCTCGATCGCGAGCGGGCGGCCGCCCTGGATCGCGAGAACGAGATTCTCCGCAGCATCGCCGATCGTGGCGCGACGATCACGCCGGAAAGCCCGGCGTCACGCGTCTCCACAGGCATCGGCTTGTGGTTCCGGCACCTCTTCACGAGGCCGCGGCAGCTGCGATTCTCCTGATTCCGTCGAGACCCGCCGCCCGGGAGTGCGGCGGGTCTCGCCGTGTCTGCGGTGGGGCGCACCGCCGGACTAGGCTCACGGCATGTCCGCTCCGCGCCCTGTCGAGATCGCCGTCCAAGACCCCGCAGGGGCCCGCTCCGCGATCGCGGCCGGGGCCGCCCGTCTCGAGCTGTGCCAGGCCCTCGACCTCGGCGGGCTGACGCCGTCGCTCGCCACCCTCGAAGCCGTGCTCGCGGCCGTCGACCCCGCGACTGTGAACGTGCTCGTACGCCCCCGCGGCGGCGGGTTCGTCTACGAGCCCGACGAGGTCGCGCTGGTGTGTGCCGACATCCGCGCGTGCGTCGAGCGCGGCGCGGGCGGCGTGGTCGTCGGCGCACTGACCTCGGCGGGCGGCCTCGACGTCGACGCACTGCGCAGATGGCGGGATGCCGCGGGCCCGGCGACGCTCGTGTTCCACCGCGCCGTCGACGCCGCCGCCGATCCGGCGGCCGTCTTCGACGCGCTGGTGGCCGAGGGTGTCGACCGCGTGCTCACCTCGGGCGGTGCTCCGCGCTCCATCGACGGGGTGGCCATGCTCGCCGCATTCGCGGCGCGCTCGGGAAGCGTCGAGGTCATGGCGGGCGGCGGCGTGCTGCCGGCCGACATCCCCGCACTGTTCGCGGCCGGTGTCGACGCGGTGCACCTGTCGGCGCGAGGGCGCGCGGGCCGCGATGCTCCGTCCGGTCCCGGCGGCGGCTCGGCGGGGCACGACGTCACCGACCCCGCCGTCGTTGCGGAGGCCGTCGCCGCGGCCGGCTGAGGCAACCGTCCCGCAGCCGTACACCGGATGATCGCCGCGGGGCCCGCGACGGTTCACCTCGCCGGGACACGGTCAGGGCGTGCGCGCCACGAACCGTGTGACCACAATCCTTGCGGCATCCGTTCTCCTCGTCGGGATCGCGGCCTCGGTCGGCTCTCCCGCCGGTGCGGCGGAATCGCGCCGAATCGTCGCGTCGACGGGCACGGTGTCGCTCGTCGAGGTCTCGCCGGCAGGCGTTCGGGGATCGGCTTCCGGGTTCTTCGAACTCGCGAATCCGGGGGATCGCCCGGTCGACCTCACGGGGTACGCGGTCTTCCGCTGCGACGACGAGGGTCTGCGCTCTCGCCCGTCGGATCCCGAGGCGGACCTGGGCGGAGTCGTCCTCGCGGCCGGGGAGCGGCGAGCGTTCCCCACACCCCGTCTCTCCGAGCGCGGGTACGGGCTCATCGTCGTCGCCCCGTCGGGCGGGATCGCCGACGCTCTGGCGGCGTACTCGGACGATCCCGTTCGGACGACGTCGGAATGCGGCGGGGGTGTCGAGCTGCCGGTGACCACAGCGGCGGCGCTCGGCGAGAGCTGGCAGCGCGCAGGGTCGTCCGACGACGGGCGCTGGGTGCGCGCCGTCGCGACCGCCGGGGAGCCGAACCGGCTTGCGAACGCCGCCGCCGAGCCGGTGCGGGTGTCCGAGATCGCCGCGGCGGGCCCGGCCGGGCGCGGCGACGACTTCATCGAGCTCGTGAACGACGGCACGGCGGTCGTGGACCTCGACGGCTGGCGGCTCTACCGCTGCACCGCCACCGGAGCGGTCCCGACCGAAGCGCTCCAGCACGTGTTCGGCGCGGGCGCCGCGCTGCCTCCGGGTGAGCGCCTGGTGATCGGAGGTCCCGGATTCGCGGAACACGCGGACATCCGCGTCGAGACGTCGCTGGCCGATCTCGTGCACGGTGCCCTCCTCGTCGACGCCGACGGACGTCGTGTCGACGGCGTCGGGGTGTCCTCGCGGGAGGACACCGCCTGCCAGACCGGACGCGACAAGCTGCCCTCGACGCTGGACTACCGCACGGGGCAGAGCTGGCAGCGGCAGGCCGACGGCGGCTTCGCGATCGCGAGTCGCACGCCGGGCGCACCGAACGCGGTTCGGACGGTCTCGGCATCCATCGCGCCGGCGTTCGGGTACGACGGCCCTCCGGGGGTGGCGGTGAGCGAGATCGCCACCGACCCCGAGCTCGACGGGATGCCCCGGCGCAACTTCGTCGAGCTCGCGAACTTCGGCGCGCGAGAGGTCGACATCTCCGGCTGGACGCTCGTCGCGTGCGGTGCCGACGGCTTCCGACGGTCGGACGACCTCGCCGTCGTGGCTTCGGGCACGGTGCTGGGTCCTGACGACACGTGGACGGCCGCCCTCCAAGGAACACCCGCGGCCGGTGCCGCCGACGCGGCGTACCCCGAGCCGCTCGAGCTCGCGGGAGCCGGCGTGTGGGTGCAGGACGCCGAGGGACACCGCGTCGACAGCGTCGGCATCTTCCACCGCAACGAGATGGACGACAGCGTGGACGTCCCGAGCCCGTGCACGAAAGGACTCGCGCTGTCGACCTTCGCCGTAGACCGGCTGCGCGGCGAGACGCTGCAGCGCACCGCGTTCACCGGCGATGACGCGAGTGACTTCGTCCCGGCCCCGGAGAGCCCGGGGGTGGTCGCCCCGCGCCGTGGGCTGTCTGCGGACGACGTGATCCGACACGCGCTCGACGACGCCCGATCGGACGCGGTCGATGCGGCCACGGGTGATGCGGCCGCGGGCCGGGCCGCGGCCATCGCGGTCGCGGTCGCGCCGGCGGACGGGGACGGCACCCCGCTGGAGGTGCAGGCGGCCCACGCCGGGTCCTGGCCCTCGCCGCTCACCAGCCGGACTGCGCCCGACGAGCGGGAGGTCTCCACCGCCGATCCGGCGGCTCGCGACGACGGGTACGACCTGCCCTATGTGCGGATGCGCGTGCGCCTGCCCGACGAGGGCGGGACCGTCTCGTGGCAAGGGCGCTCCGTCGGGCGGGCCGAAGTGCGGCTGTCGGTCTGGGTTCCTGCCGCCGCAACCGCGCGCCGCGCGGGTTGGCGCGCCCTCGACGAAGCCGCCGGCACGGCGACGGCGACGGATGCGGCCGCCACCGCACCGATCCGGCTGGAGGGCGTCGTGCGTGGCGAGGAGGTGGTCGGCGGCACGGTCGACCTGCTGGTGCAGGTGGTGCCGAGGACGGAGTCCGCGGCGCGCGACGCGGACGGACTCGCCGACCCCGCGGACTACGACCTCGCGCTCGGGCACATCACCGACACGCAGTACTACTCGGAGGCGTACCCCGAGGTGTACGCGGGCGAGGTGGCGTGGCTCGCCGAGAACGCCGGCGCGCGAAAGCTCGCCTTCGTCACCCACACCGGCGACCTGATCCAGAACTGGGTCGATCCGGCCCAGCCCGAGGATCGTGCCCGGCGGGAGTACGAGGTGGCGTCGCGGCTGCAGGGGGTGCTGGATGCGAACGGCATCGCCAACAGCGTGCTTCCGGGCAATCACGACAACAAGCGGGGCGTGAGCAACGACCTGTTCAACGAATACTTCGGGCCGGAGAGGTACCGGGACCAGCCGTGGTTCGGCGGTTCGCTCACGCCCGACGACAACAGCGCGAACTGGTCCTCGTTCGAGGCCGGCGGCGCACGGTTCGTCATGGTCTCGCTGCCTTACGCCTATGACGACCGGGAGATCGCGTGGGCCGAGGAGGTCATCGCCTCTCACCGGGACGCGAACATCGTCATCTCGACGCATGAGCACCTCACGCCGGCGACCGCCGAAGACGACGCGGAGCGTTCGACCACGTCGCGATGGGTCTCGCACGGCGACCGGCTGTGGGAGCGCGTCGTCGCGCCGAACCGCAATGTGGTCCTCGTGCTGTCCGGCCACTTCCACGGGCTCGGCGCGATCGTCACCGAGAACGCCGGGGGCATCCCGGGGCACACCGTGCTCGAGGCGCTCGCGGACTACCAGGAGTTCCGCACCCCGACGGGGGAGCGGGCGACGGGCTTCCAGCGGCTGCTGCAGGTCGATCTCGCCGCCGGCGTGCTGGCGGTGGACACCTTCTCTGTCCCGCTCGGTGCGACCGCGAGTCATCCCTATGACTACACGCAGTTCGTTCCCGACGACGGCGACGCCGCGACCCCGTCGAACGAGCGGCCATGGCGGATCCTTGCGCAGGGGCTCCAGCACCGCTACACCGAGGGTGACGACAAGTTCGCCGTGCCGCTGGCGCTGCAGTACGCGAAGGCGGTGGTGACCGATGCCGTCACCCTCGTGCGCGACTGAGGTATCAGGCCACGCGGGGATCGCCTCGGAAGCGGGAGGGGACGCGCGACCCCGCATTCCACTCAGAACAGAGGAGCTGTCATGAACGTCGAACCGTGGAGCACCGTCGGACCGGGATCGTCGTCGGCGATCGTCCCCGGCATCCAGTACCTCCTGCGAGCCCACGGCCATGCTGTGGCCGTCACCGGGACGTACGACCCCGCGACCACCGCAGCGGTCACGGCCTTCCAGACCGCGCATGCCGTACCCGCCGACGGCATCGTCGGACCCGTGACGTGGCCCAAGCTCGTCATCGCCGTGCAGCAGGGGTCGACCGGCGACGCGGTGCGCGCCGTCCAGCAGTTCGGGCTCGCGCGGTCCCCGGGGGAGCCTCCGCTCGTCGTGGACGGGAGCTTCGGCCCGATCACCAAGGAGCGGGTCGAGTTCTTCCAGGAGTCGTGGGGCCTCACCATCGACGGCGTCGCCGGCCGCGAGACCTGGTCGTTCTTCAGCACGTTCATGCCGGGCGACCGGCCGTGGGCGCTCGTGAAGCAGGGGTCGTCGCAGGCCACCAACTGGCGCGTCCTCGCCGCGCAGCACCTGCTGCGTGCGCACGGTGCGACCATCGCGGCCGACGGCGCGTTCGGCCCGCAGAGCGGTCAGGCCGTGAAGGCCTTCCAGCAGACGCTGCGCGCCGTCGAGATCTCGACGACGCTCGGACAACTCGACTGGCCGAGCCTCATCATCACCGTGAAGCAGGGCGACGGGCCCGCAGGCCCGAAGGGCGAGGCCGTGCGCGCCGTGCAGACGCTCCTCGCCGGGCTCACCGTCGACGGCGACTTCGGTCCGGCCACCGACGCCGCCGTCCGCGAGTTCCAGCAGCTGTTCGCCCCGCCGGTCGATGGGATCGTGGGCCCGGTCACCTGGCACACGCTGATGCTGCGGCTCTTCGAATGAGCGACGCGGGCCCGGGTGCCGCGACCACCGCGGGTGGCATCCGGGCTTGCCGGGCCGCGGCACTACGCTGAGAACGTGACGACCGGACGCGACGACGACGCCCTCACGTGGGACGGCGACGACGATCCCACGCTCGACCACGGCGGAACCGGCGAGCCGGAGGAGGAGCCCGAGACTGCGGCCGCGGCATCCCCGGCCGAACTCCCGAAGGGCTTCACCGCCGTCGGCAAGGGCAGCGAGACGCTCGGCTCCGCCGACGCGCCGGCGGCGGAATCGGTGCCCGAAGCGCCCACCGCCACCGCCCCCGACCGCCGGCCGATGGGCAACGGCGCTCTGATCGCGTTCGGCGTGCTCGGCGGCGTGTACGCCCTCTTCGCGATCGGCTGGCTCATCGGAGGCCTGCGCCTGCAGGGGAGGGCCCAGTACCTCGTGACCGACGTGATGTACCAGGGAAGCCTGTGGCTCGCCGTGCTGGCCCCCCTGCTGTGGTTCGCCACGACCCTGCTGCTGACCCGCGCCTCGCGCGCGTGGCTGCGGTTCACGTGGCTCGCGGCCGGGGTCGTGCTGCTGCTGCCCTGGCCTTTCGTGATGATCGGGGCTATCGGACAATGAGCGAGAACGCGATGGATGCTGCGCCTTCGGCCGCGAAGCGCGGCAAGACGCCCACGTGGCTCGTGGCGACGATCTCGGGCGCTGTGGGCCTGTTCT
The DNA here is from genome assembly GCF_000956465.1 of Microbacterium trichothecenolyticum. Taxonomy (GTDB): domain Bacteria; phylum Actinomycetota; class Actinomycetes; order Actinomycetales; family Microbacteriaceae; genus Microbacterium; species Microbacterium trichothecenolyticum. The sequence continues at coordinate 105,725 of NZ_JYJA01000031.1, read as the reverse complement.
ACGCCTACGCGGTCTGGAACGCGATCGGCAACCTCGTGATCACGCTTCAGACATTCGGGGGCGCGGGCGTCTCGCTCAACGCCCTCGGGTGGTTCATCTGGATCTTCGCCGCGGTGTTCCCGCTGCTCGTGTGGGGCGGAGCTTTCGCGATCGGCTACCGGCGCGCACCGCACGAGCTCCTCCTCGTGATGCTCACCGGCCTCGCGCTGGTAGCGGTGTTCTGGCTGAACGTGGTCGCGTACACCACGCTCAACTCCGCGTCCTTCCTGGGCTGAGCCTGCCGCAGGCCGTCATACGGTCGGGCGCTCCGCCGCGCGGGCGGTAGGCTGGCACAGGCCTCGCCCCCCGACGGCGTGCGGCGCGGCATCCGGTTCTGCTCCGCGCGTTCGCGCACCGCCCCACTAAGGAACACCCGTGCCGAAGCCTGTCGTCCTGATCGCCGAAGAGCTCTCTCCCGCCACGATCGATGCCCTGGGTCCTGACTTCGACGTGCGCAACGTCGACGGCACCGACCGCCCCGCACTTCTTTCGGCCCTTGCCGACGCCAACGCGGTGCTGATCCGCTCGGCGACGAAGATCGACGCCGAGGCGATCGCCGCCGCGCCCGTCCTCAAGGTCGTCGCCCGCGCCGGCGTCGGCCTCGACAACGTCGACATCAAGACGGCCACCACCGCCGGCGTCATGGTCGTCAATGCGCCGACCTCCAACATCATCTCGGCGGCGGAGCTCACGGTCGGTCACATCCTCAGCCTCGCGCGCCGCATTCCCGCCGCGCACGCGTCGCTCTCGGGCGGCGCGTGGAAGCGCAGCTCGTACACCGGCACCGAGCTCTTCGAGAAGACCGTCGGCATCATCGGTCTCGGCCGCATCGGCGCTCTGATCACGGCCCGCCTGCAGGCGTTCGATGTGCGCGTCATCGCCTACGACCCCTACGTCACGAGTGCCCGTGCACAGCAGCTCGGCGTGCAGCTGGTCACGCTCGACGAGCTGCTCGAGCAGAGCGACTTCGTCACGATCCACATGCCGAAGACCCCCGAGACCACGGGCATGATCGGCGCAGAGCAGTTCAAGATCATGAAGCCGACCGCGTACGTGGTGAACGTCGCGCGCGGCGGCCTCATCGATGAGGAGGCCCTCCACGCCGCCCTCACTGCCGGCGAGATCGCGGGCGCAGGCCTGGACGTCTTCACCTCGGAGCCCCCCGCGGAGGGCGGCACCGCTGCGGCACTGCTGGATCTTCCGAACGTCGTCGTCACCCCGCACCTCGGCGCCTCCACCGAAGAGGCGCAGGAGAAGGCGGGCGTCTCGGTCGCGAGGTCGGTGCGTCTCGCGCTCGGCGGCGAGCTCGTTCCGGACGCCGTGAACGTCGCGGGCGGCGTCATCGACCCGTATGTGCGCCCCGGCATCCCGCTCGTCGAGAAGCTCGGCCAGATCTTCTCGGCGCTCGCGAGGTCGCCGCTCACGAGCCTCGACGTCGAGGTGCACGGCGAGCTGCAGGGTTACGACGTCAGCGTTCTCAAGCTCGCCGCGCTGAAGGGCGTCTTCACGAACATCGTCAGCGAGACCGTGTCGTACGTGAACGCGCCGCTGCTCGCCGAACAGCGCGGCGTCGAGGTGCGCCTGCTCGTCGACGACGACAGCCCTGAGTACCGCAACGTCATCACCCTGCGCGGCGCCCTGTCGGACGGCTCGCAGCTCGCGATCTCGGGCACGCTCACCGGCCCGAAGCAGGTCGAGAAGCTCGTCGGCATCAACGACTACGCGATCGAGCTGCCGATCGAGACGAACCACGTCGTCATGCTGTACACCGATCGACCCGGCATCGTCGCGATCTACGGCCAGAAGTTTGGCGAGGCGGGCATCAACATCGCCGGCATGCAGATCGCGCGCCAGACGGCCGGCGGCCAGGCGCTGTCGGTCCTCACGGTCGACTCGCCGGTGCCCGACGCCCTGCTCGACGAGGTGAGCACCGCTATCCAGGCAGATCTGTTCCGCCAGATCGAGATCACCGAGTCCTGATTCCACGACGGATGCCGCGTCCCTGAGTCCTCGGCGAGGGCCGGGGCGGGGCATCCGTCGTTGCGTGCGGGCGAGACCCGGCGCAGGTCAGGGTCGCGCGGCGCGCTCCACCAGCGCGACCAGCGCGTCGAGCGCCTCGCCGCGAGGGACCGGACCGGGGATGGAGCCGCCCGCGAGGGCGTTGTTGAAGTAGAGGCCGTCGCTCACGAGCATCACGAGATCGAGCGCCGTGGCGTCCCTGGTGTGGGGTTGAAGCACGGCGGCCCAGTCTTCTCTGATGTGCCGCAGCGCGTCGCTCGCCGTCGCGTCGCCTCCCTGGGCCAGTCGCGACGTCGCGAGGATGGCTCGGTCGATCGGGTCGTTCGCCATGACCGACGTGTGCAGGAAGTAGGCGATCGGGCCCTCCGGCGCCGACGCCATCCTGTCGACGTCCGCCTGCACGAGCTCCCGCAGCCGGTCGATGAGCGCGGCTGCGAGAGCTTCCTTCGTGCCGAAGTGGTACAGCAGGCCGCCCTTGGAGACGCCCGCGGCCTTGGCGGTGGCGTCCATCGTCGCGGCTCGCTCGCCCTCCTCGATCAGGATCTGCTCGAAGGCGTCGAGCACCTTCTCGCGGGCGAGGGGAGGACGGCTCATGGCCTCGATCGTATCGACGGGTGTCTGAGCATTCTGTTACTATACCGGCTGGACGGTATAGAAATGATGACACTCACTCAAGAACTCTCGCTCGCCGACGCCCAGGGGCGGAAGGTCGGCTGGCGCGGCTGGGCGGCGCTGGTCGTGCTGATGCTGCCGGTGCTGCTCGTCTCGGTCGACAACACGGTGCTGAGCTTCGCGCTGCCGTCGATCGCGCTCGAACTGGGGCCGTCGAGCGCCCAGCAGCTGTGGATCATCGACGCATACCCGCTCGTGCTCGCGGGTCTGCTCGTCACGATGGGCACGCTCGGCGACCGGTTCGGACGGCGACGGATGCTGCTCATCGGCGCGACCGGCTTCGCCGCCGTGTCCGTGCTCGCGGCTTTCGCGCCGAGCGCCGTGTGGCTGATCGCGGCGCGCGCGGCGATGGGCGTGTTCGGCGCGATGCTGATGCCGTCGACGCTCTCGCTGCTGCGCAGCATCTTCACCGACCGCGATCAGCGGCGTCTCGCGATCGCGGTGTGGGCGTCGATGTTCTCCGCCGGTGCCGCACTCGGCCCGGTCGTCGGCGGACTGCTGCTCGAGCACTTCTCTTGGGGCTCGGTGTTCCTCCTCTCGGTCCCTGTGCTCATTCCGCTGCTGGTGCTGGCGCCGCTGCTCGTGCCGGAGAGTCGCGACCCCAAGCCGGGCCGCATCGACCCGCTCAGCATCGCGCTGTCGATGGCGACGATGATCCCGATCGTCTACGGCATCAAGGAGCTCGCGGTGCACGGGTTCACGGTCGCCGCGTGGCTGCCGATGCTCGTGGGCCTCGGCTTCGGCGTGCTCTTCGTGCGTCGCCAGCTGCGCGCCAAGACCCCGATGCTCGACATGCGGCTGTTCGGTCTCGGCACGTTCAGCGGCGCGCTGCTGGTGAACCTCCTCAGCGTGATCGCGCTGGTCGGCTTCCTCTTCTTCGTCGCGCAGCATCTGCAGCTCATCGTCGGGCTGTCGCCGATGCAGGCGGGTCTCGCGCTCGTGCCGGGCCTCGCGATGATGATCCTGGCGGGCCTCGCGGTGGTGCCGATCTCGAAGAAGTGGCCTGCCCGCATCGTGGTGCCGACGGCGCTGGTGTTCTCCGTCGCGGGCTATGTCGCGGTGGCGTTCGCGACCGGGCCCGACAGCATCGGCACGCTCGTGGCGGCGTTCATCTCGCTCGGGATCGGCATCGGCGCGGCCGAGACCGTGTCGAACGAGCTGGTGCTCTCGAGCGCACCGCCCGCGAAGGCGGGCGCCGCGAGCGCAGTGTCCGAGACCGCGTACGAGCTCGGCGCCGTTCTCGGCACGACGGTGCTGGGCGGCATCCTGACGGCTCTCTACCGCTCGAATCTCGTGGTACCGGACGGCGTCCCGGATGCCGCGGCCGCGGCCTCGTCTGAGACCCTGGCCGGTGCGGTGCACGCGGCCGGCCGGATCGGCGGGGCGACGGGCGACGCACTGTTCGAGGCGGCGGCCACCGCGTTCGACGCCGGCGTCACGGTCACTGCGCTCATCGGGGCGGCCCTCGTGGTCGTCGCGGGGGTCATCGCGGCCACTACCCTGGGAGGGTCCCGCCAGAAGTCGTAGGAGCACCATGTCGCGTGTCGTGAAGCTGGCCGTCATCCCGGGTGACGGCATCGGTCCGGAGGTCATCGCCGAAGCGGAGAAGGTGCTCGACGCCGCGACCGCGGGCAGCAGCATCCGTTTCGAGAAGACGCGGTACGCGCTGGGCGCCGCCCGCTATCTCGAAACGGGCGACACGCTCACCGACGACGACCTTGACGCGATCAAGACGCACGATGCGATCCTCCTGGGAGCCGTCGGAGGACTGCCCGGCGACCCGCGGCTGAAGAACGCGAACATCGAGCGCGGGCTGCTGCTGAAGCTGCGCTTCGAGCTGGACCACTACGTCAACCTGCGCCCGTCGAAGCTGTACCCGGGAGTGCCGGGACCGCTGGCCGAGCCGGGCGACATCGACTTCGTCGTCGTCCGCGAAGGCACCGAGGGGCCGTACGTCGGCAACGGCGGGTCGATCCGCACCGGCACGCCGCACGAGGTGGCGAACGAGACCTCGGTGAACACCGCCTTCGGCGTCGAGCGGGTGGTGCGCTATGCATTCGACCTGGCCGAGCGGCGCCGCAAGAAGCTCACCCTCGTGCACAAGACGAACGTGCTCGTCCACGCCGGCGGGATCTGGAAGCGCCTCGTCGACGAGGTGGCGCTGGAGCACCCTGACGTCGCCGTAGACTATCTGCACGTCGACGCGGCAACCATCTTCCTGGTCACGAACCCGGGCCGCTTCGACGTGATCGTCACCGACAACCTCTTCGGCGACATCCTGACAGACCTGGCCGGCGCCGTCACCGGTGGCATCGGCCTCGCAGCCTCGGGCAACATCAACCCCGACGGCGCGTTCCCTTCGATGTTCGAGCCCGTGCACGGATCGGCGCCCGACATCGCAGGACAGCAGAAGGCCGATCCCACGGCCGCGATCCTCTCCGTCTCGCTACTGCTCGATCACCTCGGGCTCACCGAAGAGGCACAGCGCGTCACCACGGCTGTCGAAACGGACATCGCGAACCGGGGCACCGCATCGCGCAGCACTGCGCAGATCGGCGACGCCATCGCCGGCCGGCTCCCGGCGTAACCTGGAACCGGCAAGCGCCTCTCCATCCAGCGGCTCGACCGCACGAAAGCACAGGCTCGTCATGACCCTCATCGATTCCGATCCCGACACCGGACTCGCACCTCTCGAGTTCACCGTCAACCGCAACCTCCAGGCGAAGAGCGCCGCAGAGCGCGAGCAGATCCTCGCCAACCCCGGCTTCGGCACGAGCTTCACCGACCACATGGTCGACATCTGCTGGTCGGTCGGCGGCGGATGGCACCGACCGCGCGTCCAGCCGTACGGCCCGCTGACGCTCGATCCCGCCGCGGCGGTGCTTCACTACGGGCAGGAGATCTTCGAGGGCATCAAGGCCTATCGCCACGCGGACGGCTCCATCCACACCTTCCGCCCCGACCAGAACGGCCGTCGCCTGCAGCGCTCCGCGCGTCGCCTCGCGCTGCCCGAGCTGCCGGTCTCGTACTTCATCCAGTCGCTGCGCGAGCTCATCGCCGTCGACGCTGCGTGGGTGCCCTCCGGCGACGATCAGAGCCTGTACCTGCGCCCGTTCATGTTCGCCAAGGAGGCGTTCCTGGGCGTCCGTCCCGCCCACAAGGTCGGCTACTACGTCATCGCCTCGCCCGCCGGCGCTTACTTCAAGGGCGGCGTGCAGCCGGTCTCGATCTGGCTCAGCGAGGACTACGCCCGCGCCGGCAAGGGCGGCACGGGTGCGGCCAAGACGGGCGGCAACTACGCTGCGAGCCTGCTGCCGCAGTCCGAGGCGTACGAGAACGAGTGCGACCAGGTCGTCTTCCTCGACCAGGACCGCAACGTCGAGGAGCTCGGCGGCATGAACGTGGTGTTCGTCTACAAGGACGGCACCATCGTCACCCCGCAGTCCGATTCGATCCTCGAGGGCATCACGCGCGACTCGATCCTGCAGCTCGCGGCCGACCGCGGCCACAAGGTCGAGGGTCGTGCGGTCTCGTTCGACGAGTGGCGGCAGGGCGTCGCGTCCGGCGACATCGTCGAGGTGTTCGCCTGCGGCACGGCAGCCGTGGTCACCCCGATCGGCGTACTCAAGGGCAAGGACTTCCTCGACGAGCAGCCGACCGGCTCGCTCGCCCTGTCGCTGCGCGAGGAGCTCACCGACATCCAGTACGGCCGCCGCGAAGACAAGCACAACTGGCTCGTGCGCCTCGACGGCTGACCCGCGCGCACACCCGGTCTTGTGGAGCGGACGGATGCTGCGGCATCCGTCCGCTTCATCGTTCCGGTGCCCCCCGGGCCGGCGTCGGCTCTTCTCGCTAGGCTGAGCGGGTGAGGATCGCGCGCTTCAGCCACAACGACGCCATCAGATTCGGGATCGTCGACGAGGGCGAGCTGGTCGTCCTCGCGGGCGACCCGATGTTCGCCGGGTACGAGACCACCGGAGAGCGTGTGCCGCTCGCCGACGTCGCGCTGCTGGCGCCGGTGATCCCCCGGTCCAAGATCGTGGCGGTCGGCCGCAACTACCGCGATCACGCGGCGGAGATGGGCAACGACGTGCCGACATCGCCGATGCTGTTCTTCAAGCCGAACACCTCGGTGATCGGTCCGGGCGACGCCGTCGTGCTGCCCAAGGGGTCCGACTTCATCAGCTTCGAAGGCGAGCTCGCCGCCGTCATCGGCCGCATCGCCAAGAACGTCTCGGCCGAGAACGCGCTGGACTACGTGTTCGGCTACACCATCGCGAACGACCTCACGGCGCGCGACTGGCAGAAGTCGGACGGCCAGTGGGCGCGCGCCAAGGGCTTCGACACGTCGTGCCCGCTGGGCCCCGCGATCGAGACCGACTTCGACGTGAACGGCCCGGCCGTCATCACGACCCGGCTCAACGGCGAGGTCCGCCAGCAGGGGCCGATCAGCGACATGATCTTCTCGCTCGCCGATGTCATCGCCTTCGCCTCGGCCGCCTTCACGCTTCTGCCGGGCGACGTCATCCTCACGGGCACCCCCGCCGGGGTCGGCCAGATCAGCGCGGGCGACACCGTCGAGGTCGAGATCACCGGGCTCGGGACGCTCCGCAATCCCGCCCGCGATGCCTGAGACCGGATCAGAACCGGCGGTCGACCTCGCGCCGAGCGCTCAAGAGGTCGTGCGCGTCCAGCGACGCACCGTGTGGGTCCTGTCGGGCGGGCAGGTGCTCGGCGGGCTCGCGTTCGGTGCGACCCTGTCGCTGGGTGCGGTGCTGGCGGCCGAATTGTCCGGCGAGGACGCGTTCTCGGGGCTTGCGGCCGCCGCCGTCACCTTCGGCACGGCGTTGACGGCGGTGCCCCTCGCAGCGATCGCCCGCCGCCGCGGCCGCAGGCTGTCACTCACCACGGGGATGGCAGTCGCACTCATCGGAGTGGGCCTCGTCATCTTCGCGGTCGCGCTGCGATCGTTCCCGCTGCTGCTCGCGGGATTCCTCATCATCGGCTCGGGGCAGGCCGCGAACCTGCAGTCCCGCTTCGCCGCGGCGGATCTCGCGACGGATGCCTCCCGCGGCCGTGACCTGTCGATCGTGGTGTGGGCGACCACCGTAGGGGCCGTCCTCGGCCCGAACCTCACAGGTCCCGGCGAGCTGATCGGCGGGGCCATCGGAATGCCGCCGCTGACAGGTGCGTACCTGTTCACGATCGTCGCGCAGGGGCTCGCCATCGTCCTGTACCTCGTCGCGATGCGACCCGACCCGCTGCTGCTCGCGCAGCGCGTCGTGGCCTCCGCGAAGGCGGGCAGCCGAGCGATCGCCAAAGCCGACCGGCCCGTGGCCGCGCGCTACGCGATCTTCGCGGTCGCTGCGGCCCACGGCACGATGGTCTCGGTCATGGCCATGACCCCCGTGCACCTGGCGCACCTGACGCACGAGGCGTCGGAGGCAGCGACGCTGTCGATCATCGGTCTCACGATCAGCCTCCACATCGCCGGCATGTACGTGCTCTCACCGGTCTTCGGCATCCTCGCCGACAAGATGGGGCGCGTGCCGACGATCCTCGTGGGTCAGGCGCTGCTCGCCGCCGCGCTGTTGACGGCCTCCTTCGGCCAGGCCTCGACGACTGCGGTGACCGTCGCGCTGGTGCTGCTGGGGCTCGGGTGGAGCGCGTCGACGGTCGCCGGCTCCACTCTGCTCACCGAGTCGTCATCTGAGGAGCTGCGCACCAGGCGGCAGGGTATCAGCGACTTCACGATGAGCATCGTCGGCGGCGTCGGCGCGATCATCGCCGGCGCACTGCTCGGCTGGATCGGCTACGGCGGGCTCGCACTCGTCGTGATGGTGCTCGTCGCCGCCTCGGTGCTGCTGTCGCCACTCGGCTGGCGGGCGTCGACAGCTGCGACGCCGGAAGCCGTGTCGGGCGCCTGAGCGCAGCTCGGCACGATCCTCAGAACCGCGTCTCGACGAGGTCGGTCACGATCGCGGCCTCGAGATCCTCCACGGAGTCCACCACCGGCACGAGGCGCCACTTGTCGAGCATCGTGCACGGGTGCGAGAGTCCGAACACCACGAGATCGCCCATGGCCAGCGGCGAGTCGGCTCCGATGCGCACGAAGCCGTGCTGATCGCTGAGCTTGGTCGTCTCGGCGCCGGGAAGCGGCATCCGCTCGCCGTCGCTCGTGATCGCGTACAGCGGCGTCGGCAGTCCCTCGTCGTACGGGAAGTCGCGCTTGCCGGCATCGACGATCGCGGTGTCGGCGTCCAGCCGCGACACCACTCGTGCGACCCCGCGCGCCGCGGGGCGGAGCCCCGATCCCTCGAACGGCGAGTTCTGCCGGTAGTAGCCGTGGTCGTGCACGATGTACGCGCCCGAGCGAAGTACGAAACGCGCGCCGTCGCCCCCCACCGATGCCGCGGCGAACGCCGTGCCGACGACGTCCGGGTAGGCACTGCCGCCGGCCGACACCAGTACGTCGCCGTCATCGTAGAGCGGGCCGACGGCGTCATGGACGGCGAGCAGCTCGTCGATGTACGCCCCCGCCGACGCCAGCGCCTCCGCGCCGCGCCCGTGCGCGACCGAGCCCTCGTACCCGGTGATGCCGGCAAGGCGCACCGCCGGCGAGGCCGCCGCGCGCTCGGCCACCGCGACCGCCGCCGTCAGCGAGCGGGCGCCGGTGCGGCCGCCCGGGCGGCCCACATCCACGAGAACCTCGAGCGGCCGCTCCACCGGGCCGAGGGCGCGCTCGATCGCCTCGATCCCGGCGACATCGTCGACCCAGCTCCACACCCGGGTGCCGCGCGCGACGACGTCGGCGGTCCAGCGGATCGCCCCCGGTTGCACCAGTTGGTTGGCGAGCATGATCGCCGGAATGCCGGCATCCACCGCCACGCGCAGCTGCGAGGGGTTCGCCACCGTGATGCCGGTGGCGCCCGCATCGAGCTGCCGATGCCACAGCTGCGGCGCCATCGTGGTCTTTCCGTGCGGCATGAGCTCGAGCCCGCGCGCGGCCACCCAGCCTGCGAGGAATGCGATGTTGTCGTCGAGCACGCTGTCGTCGAGCACGACGAGGGGTGTCCACAGGTCGGCGAGCCGCGGCTCACGCGTCAGGAATTCGGCGACGGTCAGGCCCGCGGCATCCGACGGCAGTCCCTTGTCGGCCCCGCCGAGCACGCGATCGGCGATGCCGCGCTGCGCGGCCGGCATCACTCGCTCGGCAGCACGGCGACGACGTCGATCTCGACGAGGATGTCGTACAGGTCGGAGCCGACCGTGGTGCGCACCGGGTACGGCTCGGTGAAGAACTCGGCGTAGGCGCGGTTGTAGTCGGCGAAGTCGCGCTTGAGGTGCTGCAGGTGGGCCGTGACCTTGACGACGTCGTCGAAGGAGGCGCCCCTGGCGGCGAGCACGCTGCCGACGTTGCGCAGCACCTGCTGTGTCTGCTCGTAGACACCGCCCGGCACGACCTCACCCGTCGCGGGGTCCTGCGGGCCGAAGCCGGCGGTGAAGAGCAGACCCGCGGCGGCGACGCCGTGGCTGTAGGGACCGGCGGGCTTCGGAGCGTTCTCGATGAGGACGGCTTGCTTGGTCATGTGGTTCCTTTCGAGGGAGAGGGGGAACGGCGAAGTCCTCGCCCGGCGAGCGCGCCAGTGAGCTCTCCGTCGCGCAGCGCGTGCGTGCCGTTGACGAAGACGTCGTCGATGCCGCGTGCGAGCCGCTGCGGGTCGTCGTAGGTGGCGGCATCGGCGACGGTCGCCGGGTCCACGATCGCGATGTCCGCGACCGCGCCAGGACGCAGGATGCCGCGATCGACGAGTCCGAACCGTTCGGCGGTGTGCGCGGCGAGGTGGACGGCGGCACCGTCCCACGTGAACGAGCGTCCGACGTAGGTGCCGAGGAACCGGCCGAACGCGCCCCACGCGCGGGGGTGGGGCACAGCCCCGATGAAGATGCCGTCGGAGCCGCCGGTGTGCCCCGGATGCGCGAACAGCTGCGCCAGGTTCTCGATCGCGCGCTCGTCGCGCACCGCCATCACCGCGTTGACCTCCATCCGCCCCGCGACGAGGAGGTCGAGCGTCGCCTCTTCGACCGAGGTCTGCCGACGGTCGGCGATCTCGGCGAGGGTCCGCCCGGGCGCCCAGGCCCAGTCCGTCGCGGGCGTATGCCCGACGCGGATCATCGAGGGCCAGTCGGGTCCGAGGCTCGGCTTGTGTGCCACGGTCGGGAACCATTCGTCGAGCAGACGGGCACGCTCGGCGGGATCCGACAGCCGCGCGATCGCGTCGTCGACGGCCAGCGCGCTGTACTGCGGGGGCAGCACCGCCATCGAGACGAGCGTGCAGCCGCGCGTGTACGGGTACATGTCGAAGGAGAGGTCGGCTCCGGATGCCGCGGCCCCGGCCAGCAGGCGCTCGGCGTCATCGGCGTCCACGTGAAGATGCGAGACGTGTCCGCGCACGCCGTCGTGCGCCGCGCCGGGCGCGCAGATCGCGACGACCTCTTCGAGGCCGGCCGCAGTGTTGGTCTCGTACCCGCCGCGCATGTGCGTCACGTAGAGCCCGCCCGCGGCGGCCAGGGGAGCGCACAGTTGCGCGAGTTCGTCCGTGCCGGCGAAGATGCCGGGCACGTAGTCCAGCCCGGTCGACAGCCCGAGCGCGCCGGACCCCAGCCCGTCGGCCACGAGGCGCTGCATGTGCGCGAGCTGCCCGGCATCCGCTGGTCCCCTCGCCATGCCCATGACCGCATGGCGCACGGTGCCGGCAGGGACGAGGTACCCGACGTTGAGGGGCGTGGTGCCGTCGTAGGTGCGGAGCAGCTCTGCGACGCCGCCGCCCGTGTAGGTCGGATGTGGGCCGTTGATCGCCGCGAAGTACCGGCTCGCCCAGACGCCGTCGCCGGGGGCGTACGAGACGCCGTCCTGGCCGCCGATCACGGTCGTGATTCCTTGGCGCAGGAGTGCGAGCTGCACGTCGGGCCGGAAGACGGTCCCGTCCGCGTGTGCGTGCGCGTCGATGAAGCCCGGCATCACGAGGCGGCCGCGGCAGTCGACGACGTCATCACCTTCCCGTGCCGGGATGTCGCCGATCACGCCGATCCGATCGCCGAGGATCTCGACGTCCGCTTCGCGGGCGTCGCCTCCCGTGCCGTCGACCACGGTACCGCCGCGCAGCACCGTGCGGTCGGGGTGGGCGGTCATGCGGCCTCCGTCGTGCGGGGCCCGGCTGACCCGCGTTGGCAGTCTACGCAGTCGCCCGGATGCCCCGAGGGCGTGCCGTCAGTGACCCAGCGCCGCGAGGGCGAGGTCGACGTCGTCTTCGTCATTGAACACGTGGAAAGCGACGCGTGCGCGGCCCGATCGACCGGATGCCGTGATCCCAGCCGCGGTCAGGCGCGCGAGGTCGCACCCCTCCGGGTCGTCCCACGTGACGATCGCCGATGCGCGCTCCGGTGGTGCGAGGCCGAGGCCGGTTCGGAAAGCCGCAGCGAGCCCGGTCGCGTGCTCGTGGAGCTCGGCCGGATCCAGCGAGGCGAAGAGGTCGAGCGCCGGGGCGGCCCCGACGAAGGCCTGCCATGCCGGCGACACGTCGAAGCGGCGCGCGTCAGGTGCGAACTCGACCTCCGCGCCGTAGCACGACGACCACGGGTCGTCCCCGGCGTACCATCCGGCGTTGAGCGGCGTCATGCGCGCTGCCAGACGGTCCGATACGGTCAGGAACGACACGCCCCGCGGCGCGCACAGCCACTTGTACGCGTGGCATACGACGGCATCGAAGACGGATGCCTCCACGCGCAGCCAGCCGACGGCCTGGGTCGCGTCGCACAGCGTGAGCGCATCGTGCGCGGCCGCCGCCGCGGCGATCGCCGCGGCATCCGCCACCTCCCCGGTTGCCGACTGCACCACGGAGAACGCGACCAGTGCCGTGGTCGGACGCACGTGCGCGGCCAGCTCGTCCAGCGGCGCGGTGCGCACGGCGAGCCCGCGGCCGGCGTGGACGAACGGCAGCACGAGTGACGAGAACTCGCCCTCGGGCGCGAGCACCTCGGCGCCGTGAGGGAGTGCGGAAGCCACCATTCCCGCCGCGACCGAGGTCTGCGAGCCGATGGCCACCCGTTCGGCGCCCACGCCGACCAGCGATGCGAAGAGCGCCCGCGAGTGCTCGACCGCCGCGCAGTAGGCGGCGAGGTCGGGGCGGCCCGAGGCGGAGGCGTCGAGGTCGGTCAGTACGGCGAGCCGTGTCGCCCGGCTCGGCAGGCCCACCGTGCACGCTGCGAGATAGTCGCGGCCGCCGGCGAACTCGCGCCGCGCTGCGTCGAGAGCGGAGGAAGGCGCGGTCGCGGGCATGGATCCAGAGTGGACGGCGCCGAATGCTCGCGTCTACGGCAGGTGTTCCATGCTGGACATAACAGAAGCTTATGATTCAGGCATGACCGATGCGTGGGACGACGACCCGGGCTTCGACGCGCGCGAACTCCGCGTCGTGAAGGCGATCGCGGATGAAGGGTCCATCACAGGTGCCGCCCTCGCCCTCGGCTACAGCCAGCCCGCGGTGAGCCAGCAGCTCAAGCGCCTCGAGCACAGGCTCGGCGTCGCGATCGTCGAACGTGTCGGTCGCACCGTCCGCCTCACCGACGCCGGCCGCATCCTCGCGCGGCACGCTCCCGCAGTGACGACGGCTCTGGATGCCGCCGCCGGCGAGCTCGCGGAGCTCCGCGGTCTCCGGGCCGCGCGCGTGCGGCTCGTGGGCTTCCCGTCCGCCTCGCCCACGATCGTGCCGCGCCTGCTCGCGGACCTGGCGCAGCGGCATCCGGGAATCTCCCTCACCTACGTCGAGGCGGAGCCCCCGGAGGCCGTCGAGGCCGTGCGCGAAGACCGGACCGACATCGCCCTCACCTTCAGCTACCCGGGCGACCGCGACGATCCGCACGGCTCGAGCGCCCGGGGCCTCGCTGTGCAGACGGTCGGTGCCGACGAGCTGCTCGCGGTGCTTCCCGCTGAGCACCCGGCGGCGACCTCGGAGATCATCGACGTCGCGACACTTGCGGACGACGACTGGATCGCCGGTTGTCCGCGCTGCCGGGGTCACCTGCTCGAGCTGTGCGGGCGCGCCGGATTCGCGCCGCGCATCGCGTTCGAGACCGACAACTTCGTCGCCGTCGAGGGACTCGTCGCACAGGGCATCGGCGTCGCGACGCTGCCACGGATGGCGGTGGAGTCGTTCCCGCAGCTGCCGGGGGTGGCGGTGGTGCCGCTGCCGGCGGGGGAGCAGCGCCGTATCCACACCGTCACCGCGCGCGGCGCAGAGCGCGTGCCGGCTGTCCGGGCGACGCTGAACGCCCTGGCTCGGCTCATCTCCGAGCCCCTGGCCGAGCCTGGTTCGGCGGCATCCCGCAACTAGACTCAGGGGTGATGTCTTCTTCGCCTGATCCCCGCACCACGACCGCCACCGGCACCGACGTCCGCGTCCGGTTCTGCCCCTCGCCGACCGGTCTTCCGCACGTCGGACTCATCCGCACGGTGCTGTTCAACTGGGCGTACGCGCGTCACACCGGCGGCAAGCTCGTGTTCCGCATCGAAGACACCGATGCGGCGCGTGACAGCGAGGAGAGCTACCAGCAGCTTCTCGACGCCCTCCGCTGGCTCAAGATCGACTGGGACGAGGGAGTCGAGGTCGGCGGTCCGCATGCCCCGTACCGCCAGTCGCAGCGCCACCACATCTACCGCGAGGTGCTCGACAAGCTCATCGCCGCCGGAGCCGTGTACGAGAGCTACTCGACCGCTGAGGAGATCGACGCCCGCAACGAGGCGAACGGCCGTGCGAAGCAGCTCGGCTACGACAACTACGACCGCGACCTCACCGACGAGCAGAAGGCGGCCTTCCGCGGCGAGGGCCGCGAGCCCGCGTGGCGCCTGCGGGTCCCCGACGAGGACCTCACCTACGTCGACCTGATCCGCGGCGAGGTGACCTTCCCGGCGGGTTCCTTCCCCGACTTCGTCCTCGTGCGTGCCGGCGGCGTGCCGCTGTACCCGTTCGTGAACCCCGTAGACGACGCGCTCATGGGCATCACCCACGTCATCCGCGGCGAGGACCTCATGCCGTCGACCGCCCGTCAGCTCGCCCTCTACAGCGCATTGGTCGATGCCGGCGTCACGACGTTCATCCCGCGCTTCGCCCACATGCCGCTGGTGCTCGGCGAGGAGGGTAACAAGAAGCTCTCCAAGCGCGACCCGAAGGCCGACCTGTTCCTGCAGCGCGAAAAGGGCTTCATCCACGAGGGCCTGCTCAACTACCTCGCCCTCCTCGGCTGGTCGATCGGCCCCGACCGCGACGTCTTCTCGCTCGAGGAGCTCGTGGCGGCGTTCGACATCGTCGACGTCAACCCGAATCCGGCCCGCTTCGACCAGAAGAAGGCGGAGTCGATCAACGGCGATCACATCCGGATGCTGCAGCCCGGAGACTTCGCCGATCGCCTGGTGCCGTACCTGGCCGCGGCCGGAGTGGTCGCCGAGAACCCGACGCCGGCGCAGGAGGCCATCCTCGTCGCCGCCGCGCCGCTCGTGCAGGAGCGCATGCAGCTGCTCGGCGATGCGCCGGGACTGCTCGGCTTCCTGTTCTCGGACACGGTCGCCTACCAGGAAGACGCCCTCGCGTCGCTGCCGGCGAACGCGAACGAGGTTCTGGTCGCCTCGGTCGGCGCCCTTGAGCTCGTGCCCGGCACCGAATTCACCGCCGGCGCGGTGCAGGACGCCCTCGCCGGCGCGCTGATCTCGCCCGCGGAGGAGGGTGGCCTCGGCCTCAAGCCCCGCATCGCCTACGGCCCGCTGCGCGTCGCTCTGAGCGGCCGTCGGGTGTCGCCGCCGCTGTTCGAATCGATGGAGCTGCTCGGCAAGTCCGAGTCGATCCGCCGTCTCGGAGCACTGCTCGACGCGCGCGGGTGACGGCTCGGTTTGGAGCACGTGCCGGCGTCGCGTAGACTCATTCCTCGGCACGGCTTCGGCTGACAGCCTTGGGGTATGGTGTAATTGGCAACACGGCTGATTCTGGTTCAGTTGTTCTTGGTTCGAGTCCAGGTACCCCAGCCAAACGAGAAAACCCCCGCTGAGCGGGGGTTTTTCGTTTTTCCAGACGACGGATGCCTCGGTCTCAGACCTTTGCGAGCACCTCCGTCGCGGCATCCCGTCCCAGCGCGAGGTAGGCGGGGTTGTCGTCGCTGTGGGCGAGCAGCGTGAGCACGACGGCGGCGGCCCAGGCGTGTGCCCGCACCCAGATGTGGGCGTCGTAGCGCGAACCCACGGCGGCCATGAACCGCTCGCGCCCGGCGGCGTCGAATGCCAGCCACGCGACAGCCAGGTCGTAGGCGGGATCGCCGGCGGTCACGTCGCCGAAGTCGATGATCCCGGCGAGGTCGCCATCACGCGAGACGAGGTTGCCCGGGTGCAGATCGCCGTGGATCCACACCGGTGTGCGATCCCACGGAGCAGCTGCTCTTCCCGCCTGCCACAGCGCGTGCAGGGCGTCCGCTGAGGAGCCGTCGAGGACGCCGCCGGCGCGGAGTGTCCGCAGCCGCTCCTCGACGGCGCCTGTGCGAGCGGCGAGCGGGACGCCGCGGAACGGATTGATCGGGTGGTCGTCCGGGGCGTCGGAGTGCAGAGCGGAAAGCGCCCGAGCCAGCGTGGCGGCCCATCCGCCGCGTTCGGCGACGGGCTGAGCGAGCGCTGGGACGCCGTCGATCCACGGTACGACCGACCACGCCCAGGGGTAGCCGTCGCCCGCAACACCGTCGACCACGGGCGCCGGAACGCGCACACCCACCGGTGCGAGCCGCTCGGCCACGCCCGGAAGCACCGCCTGCTCGTGCAGTACGAGGGGTGCGGCGAGGGTGCGACGGGGGAGTCGCACGGCGTACTGGTCGCCGAGTCGCCACACCTCGCTGTCCCAGCCCTCGGCGACCTTTCGGAGGGGCAGCTCGGTGGCGGCGGGGATCATCGCGACAGCCTGGTCGGCGAGCAGTCCGCGGATGAGTGCGATGTCGATCGAGATCTCGGCGGCGGGCTTGTCGGGCACCGTAAGAAAATACTCCATTGCGTTTGTGTGGGAATGTGTTGTATTGTGTTGGAATCCAACGAAGGGTTGCGACATGTACGCGACGGAGCGCCACGAGCAGATCGAACTCCTGCTGGCTGCGCAGAGCCGCGTGAGCGTCGTCGAGCTCGCTGAGCGCTTCGACGTCACGACCGAGACCATCCGCCGCGATCTCGACCACCTCGAGTCGGCCGGCGCGCTGCGCCGGGTTCACGGGGGAGCGGTGAGCCGCGAGCGCGCCAGCACACGTGAGCCCTCGCTCGCCGAGCGCTTCGAGCACCACGGCGGCGCCAAGGCCGCGATCGGCCAGCGCGCCCTGGACGCCCTCGGCGCCGAGTTCGCCGGATCCGTCTTCCTCGATGCCGGCACGACCACCGCGGCTGTCGCCTCGGCACTGATCCCGCGCCTCTCGAGCGCGCGGATCGAGGTCGTCACGCACTCGCTGACCCACGGAAACGCGCTGGCGGGTGTCCCGGGCGCCTCGCTCTCGTTGGTCGGGGGTCGCGTGCGCGGCCTCACCGCCGCGGCGGTCGGCGCCGACACGGTCCGCGCGATCGGCGCTCTGCGTCCCGACGTCGCCTTCATCGGGACCAACGGCGTGTCCGCCACGTTCGGGCTCAGCACGCCCGATCCCGACGAGGCCGCCGTCAAGCGCGCCATCGTCGAGTCGGCGCGCCGGGTGGTCGTCGTCGCCGACGCAGAGAAGCTCGGCGCGGAGCTGCTCGTCGGCTTCGCGTCGCTCTCCGACATCGACGTGCTGGTGACGGATGCTGCACCCGACGAAGAACTCGCGTCCGCGCTCGCGGACGCCGACGTGGAGGTCTGGCTCGCATGATCGTGACGCTCACCGCCAACCCGTCCCTCGACCGCACCGTGATGCTCCCCGCGCCTCTGCAGGTCGGAGATGTGCAGAGCGCAGCCTCCACGCGGGAGGACGCCGGCGGCAAGGGCATCAACGTCGCCCGCGCCGTCGCCGCTGCGGGCGAGGACTGCACCGCGGTGCTGCCGCTCGCGCCGGGCGATCCGTTCGACGCCGCCCTCCGCGCCGCCGAGGTCGACGCCCAGCGCGTTCCGATCCGCGGCAACGTGCGCGCGAACATCGCGATCACCGACCCCGACGGGGTGACGACGAAGCTCAACCTGCCGGGCGCGGAGCTCTCGCCCGACGAGGTCTCCGCGGTCATCGATGCCGTGGTCGCGGCATCCGTCGGTGCCCGTTGGCTGGTGCTGGCGGGCTCGCTGCCTCCCGGCGTCGCCGATGACTTCTACGTGCACGTGATTCGCGCCGTGCGACGGGCGCACGGAGCAGACGCCCCCCTCATCGCGGTCGACACCTCCGGCCCGGCGCTCACCGCCGTCGTCGCCGACGGTGCACCCGACCTGATCAAGCCGAACGACGAAGAACTCGCCGAGCTCGCCGGCGTCGCGATCGACGGCGCCGACCCTCGCGCAGTGCTCGAGGTCGCGCGCGTGCTGGTCCCGGCGCGGGTGCGGACCGCACTCGTCACCCTCGGCGCCCGTGGCGCCGTGCTCGTCGCCGCCGATGGCGCCTGGGTAGCCACGCCGCCGCCGATCCAGGTCGTGAGCACGGTCGGCGCAGGCGACAGCTCCCTCGCCGGCTACGTGCTCGCCGCGACCCGCGGCGCCGAAGAGGGCGAGCGGCTGCGCCTCGCCGTCCGGTACGGGTCGGCCGCGGCATCCCTTCCCGGCACGAAAGCGCCGGCTCCCGCAGACCTTCCCACCGGCGACGTGCCCGTCACGCGTCTCGACTGACACCCACCAACCCCACCCCACGACCGCAGGAGGTCACCGTGTCCGACACCATCACCCCAGGCCTGGTGAGTCTCGACGTCCCGCTGGGCGCCGACAAGGCAGCCGTCATCCGGTCCCTCGCCGCACGCGTGGTCGCGCAGGGTCGCGCGACCGACGCCGAAGCTCTCTACGCCGACGCGTGGGCCCGCGAAGAGAAGGACGAGACCGGGCTTCCCGGCGGCATCGCCATCCCGCACGCCAAGAGCGCCGCGGTAACGACCCCGTCCCTCGCCTTCGCGCGCCTGAATCCGGGCGTCGACTTCGGCGCGCCGGACGGCGCCGCCGATCTGGTGTTCCTCATCGCGGCCCCCGCTGATGCCGCCGAGGCGCACCTCGCGGTGCTCTCGAAGCTCGCCCGCAGCCTGATGCAGGAGGACTTCACCTCGGGACTGCGCGCCGCCTCGTCCGACGACGATGTGGTCGCGATCGTGCAGGCGGCCATCGGGGAGCGCGAGGCCGCCGCGCCCGCTGCTGCCGCGGCCGCTGCGGCACCCAGCGCCGCACCGGGCCTCGTCGTCGACGGCCGCCCGGCACGCGTCGTCGCGGTCACGGCCTGCGCGACCGGCATCGCGCACACGTTCATGGCCGCCGACGCGCTCACCGCCGCCGGCAAGAAGGCCGGCATCGATCTCGTCGTCGAGCCGCAGGGCTCCAGCGGCTACCAGGCGCTTCCGCCCGATGTCATCCGCAACGCCGACGCCGTGATCTTCGCGACCGACGTCGACGTGCGGGAACCGCAGCGGTTCGCCGGCAAGCCCGTCGTGCGCTCGGGTGTCAAGCGCGGCATCGAGCAGCCGGACCAGCTGATCTCGGAGGCCGTCGCCGCCGCCAACGACCCGTCCGCCACGCGGGTGGGCGGCGAGTCGGCCGCGGCCACTGCCGCCCCCGCCGAGACGCTGTCGTGGGGTGCGCGCATTCAGCGCATCCTCCTCACCGGCGTCAGCTACATGATCCCGTTCGTCGCGGGTGGCGGTCTGCTGATCGCCCTCGGCTTCCTCATCGGCGGCGTCAACGTGAACGCCGACGACGCGGCGTTCACCGTCATCAAGGACAACGCGCTGTGGGCGCTTCCGGAGGGCGGGCTCGCCCAGTACTTCGGGTCGGTGTTCTTCGTGATCGGTGTGACGTCGATGGGCTTCCTGGTCTCGGCGCTGGCCGGCTACATCGCCTTCGCGATCGCGGACCGGCCCGGCATCGCCCCCGGCTTCGTCGCCGGGGCGATCGCCGCGCTGATGGGCGCCGGATTCATCGGCGGCATCATCGGCGGTCTGCTCGCGGGTTACGTCGCATGGTGGATCGGGCGGTTCAACGCGCCGCGCTGGCTGCGCGGACTCATGCCGGTCGTGATCATCCCGCTCGTGGCGTCGATCGTGGCGTCGGGACTCATGATCCTGTTCCTCGGCCGGCCCATCGCGACCCTGATGGTCGGGCTCAACGACTGGCTCACGGGCCTCGCTGCGACCGGTGCGATCATCCTCGTCGGCGTGATCCTCGGACTCATGATGTGCTTCGACCTGGGGGGTCCGGTCAACAAGGTCGCCTACGCGTTCGCGGTCGCGGGCCTTGCCTCCGCCTCGGCGGAGAACACCACGCCGTACCTGATCATGGCGGCGGTGATGACCGCGGGCATGGTCCCGCCGCTCGCGATGGCGCTCGCATCCACGGTCCTGGCGCGGAACATGTTCCCCCCAGTCGAGCGCGAGAACGGCAAGGCGGCCTGGCTGCTCGGCGCGGCGTTCATCAGCGAGGGCGCGATCCCGTTCGCCGCGGCGGACCCGCTGCGCGTCATCCCCGCGATGATGGCGGGCGGCGCGGTCACCGGCGCGCTGAGCATGGCGTTCGCCGTCGAGTCCCTGGCGCCCCACGGCGGCATCTTCGTCCTCTTCGCGATCAACCCGATCTGGGGATTCCTGATCGCCCTGGCGGCGGGCACGGTCGTCTCGGCCCTCACGGTGATCGCCCTCAAGAAGTGGATCGCCCCGAAGGAGCTCGAAGAGGCCGAAGCGCGCGTACCCGTGGCGGCCTGAGGCCGTCGTCCGCCAGAATCGGAATCGTCGACCGCCGAGGTCCGACACAGACAGGAGAGAACCATGGCAGAACGTCAGGCCACCATCGCCAGCAGCTCGGGACTCCACGCCCGCCCCGCGAAGCTCTTCGTGCAGGCCGTGCAGGCGCAGCCCGTCCCGGTCACGATCGCGGTCGAGGGCGGTGCCGACCTCAACGCGGGCAGCATCCTGTCGCTGATGGGCCTCGGCGCCTCGCAGGGGACCGTCGTGACCCTCAAGGCCGACGGCGACGGCGCCGAAGAGGCGCTGGACGCTCTGGTCGCTCTGCTCGAGACGGACCTCGACGCCCAGTGAGAACCTGAAGAGGGCGCGGTCGCAGGGCCGCGGGAGAAGCGTGTCGACGGATGCCGCGGGTCGAAGCCGCTGCGGCATCCGTCGTCCGCGTTCTGCCGGGGTGTGCCGGCGCATCCGGCTCAGATGTCGGTGCTGTCTCCGGGGTTCAGCGCGAGGAGCTCCCCGCCGTTCTGTTCGGCCGCCCAGCCCAGGCGCGCGCGACCCATGTCCCGTCCCGCGACCGACAGCGTCATGTCATGCGTGCCGAAGACGCGCCGCGGCGCGACGGCGAGTACGAAGTCCATCGCCTCGCCGATCTTGAGCCACGGGGCGCCGACCGGAGATGCCAGCAGCTTGACCGGGCGGCCCTTCGGCACGGCGTACGAATCCCCGGGGTAGTAGAACTCGTCGTTCACGAGCACTCCGACGTTGTCGACGACCGGGATCGACTCGTGGATCACCGCGTGCCGGCCGCCGAAGAACTCGAGGCGGAACGGCTCGACGTCGACGACGTCGCCCGGATGGACGATCGTGACGTCGTAGCCCTCGGCCGCCTTGGAGACGCCATCGGGGGCGAAGATCGGTGTTCCCGGGAAAGCCTGGAGGATGCGGTCCAGGTGGTCGGGCGTCCAGTGGTCGGGGTGCTCGTGCGTGATGACGATCGCGACGACGCCCTCGAGCTCTCCGAGCGGGGCGGTGAACGACCCGGGGTCGATGACGACCGTGCTGCCGGTGTCGACGAGGGTGAGGGTGGCGTGCTCGAACTTCGTGACTCGCATGGGTCGAGTCAAGCGTCACGGCGTCGTCGGAGCAAGCGATGAGCGGGCGGCGCGCCGGTGCCCGGGCCGATTTGGAGAGGGCATGTGGCCCGTGGCATAATCGAACGGTTGCCTGAACGGCCCCATCGTATAGCGGCCTAGTACGCCGCCCTCTCACGGCGGTAACGCGGGTTCGAATCCCGCTGGGGTCACCAGTCAGGCAACAACGCCGCAGCCTCGGTTGCGGCGCGCTGTACGGCCCCATCGTATAGCGGCCTAGTACGCCGCCCTCTCACGGCGGTAACGCGGGTTCGAATCCCGCTGGGGTCACCATCGACGCCCCGGTCCAGCTGGACCGGGGCGTCTTTCGGTTCCGCTCAGATGAGGCGGGGCAGCGCGATCACGACGGCCGCCA
Source organism: Microbacterium trichothecenolyticum (assembly GCF_000956465.1). Taxonomy (GTDB): domain Bacteria; phylum Actinomycetota; class Actinomycetes; order Actinomycetales; family Microbacteriaceae; genus Microbacterium; species Microbacterium trichothecenolyticum. The sequence continues at coordinate 83,593 of NZ_JYJA01000031.1, read as the reverse complement.
CCAGGCCGCACGCGATGACGAACGCCGTCAGCAGCAGGAGCAGGCCGGCGCCGGGCAGCCGGTCGGGCCGGTCGTCGAGCAGGGCCCGGGTGACGCGGCGATGCCGGGCGCCGGCGCAGGCCCAGAGCACTACGGCGAACGCGAGACCGAGGATGCCCGGCAGCAGCAGCACCGGAGCAAGCTCGGGTCGCGGCGTGGTCGCCGGCAGGATCCGCAGGGCGAGCAGCGAGGCGACGCCGATCGCGAGGGCCGTGCGCCGCCACGCGAGCTCCGTGCGCTCGGGCTGCAGGCCCGGATCGAAGATCCGCCGTTCGGTCATCGCAGGATCACACCGAGCAGCACGAGCACGCCGACGACCACGATCGTGGTGGCGAGGGCGATGCTCGTCGCGGATCCCGGCATTGGTGAGCCCGCCCTCAGCGCCCGCTCCGTGCGTCCCCATTCGCGCCAGGCGAGGGCGGGGAGGAGCAGTCCCGCGACGATGAGGATGACGGATGCTGCGAGCCGCAGTCCCGGCTGCAGGTCGAGCCCCAGCGCCTCCAGGGCGACCCCTCCCGCGATGAGCGCGAGAGCGGTGCGGTTCCACGCGAGGAACGTCCGCTCGTTCGCGAGGCTGAAGCGCGCGTCCGGCTCGTCGCCGGTGCCGTAGACGGAGGCGGGGAAGCGGGTGCGGGTCACCCTCACACCGTAACTGCGCCGCCTGTCGACCCGGCCGTGGCGCGGCACCACGGCCGGGTCGAGACTCCCTGAGGGGCGGACGGCGCCGAGACCGTCATCCCGGCGAGTCGCTGGAACGGTCCGCGTCGACGGTCGGCGACGCGGGGGCTGCAGCATCCGTCCGCCGACTCCGGCGACCGCGGACGAGCCGTACGATGCCCCAGACGATGAGCGCGGCGACCGCGGCCACGGCGAGCCAGGGGAGGAGGAAGCCCAGGGCGACGACGATGCCGTTGAGCGTGGCGACGAGGCCGTTCCAGCCGGCGGCGAGGCCGTCGCCGAACCCGGCGGGATCCGCGGTCACGGCCTCCACCTCAGGGACGACCGTGACCGACAGCGTCGACATCGCGACCTGGTCGTCGAGCATCTCGAGCTGCTGCTGATACGACTCCAGGGTCGCCTGACGCTCCGAGAGCGCGGACTCCGCGGCGATGAGATCCGCGACGCTCTGCGCCTGCGCCATCAGCTCGGTGAGGCGGTCCACCGAGGCCTGGGCCGCGTCGATGCGGGCCTCGAGATCCACGGTCTGCTCGGTGACGTCCTGACGGGACAGGTTGGTCGACGTCACCTCGCCCACGTCGTCGAGCTCGTCGACGACGCGCTGCAGCTGGTCGGCGGGAACGCGGACGGTGATCCACGCGCCGTCCGTCGGATACGGATAGGGCATGGTGTCGTAGACGATGCCGCCGTCGGTGGGACTCACCGGGTACACCGTGCCGTCGCTTCCGACGCTCATCGATTCGACATAGCCGCCGTGCGCGACCGCGGAGTTGGCGATGGCACGTGCGGCCACGTCGACCTCGTCGGCAGTGACCGTCGCGGAAGCCGTGGTGATGATGTCGCGATCCGCCGCCGTCGAGCCGGCAGCGGTGTCACCGGCGGTGCCGGGTGCGACCGTAAGCGGTGCGGACTCGCGCGTGTCGGCGCCCGAGGACTCGTCCGTGTACGTGCCGGCACCGGAGTCGGCCGGAGCGACGGGAGCGACGGCGGATTCGTCGCCCGTGGCACCCGAGGGACTGACCAGCGAGCCCACGGCCGGCGCGATCACGGCCGCGACGGCGATCACCGCGGCGGCGGCGCCGCCGGCGATCCAGAGGCGTCCTCGCCGCGTGCGCCGGGCGGACTGGCGTGCCCGCTCCCGTGCGATGTCGGCGAAGAGAGCGTCCTCGATCTCGTCGATGCGCTCGGAACTGAGTTCGGGGAGGGATGCCGGGGTGTCGGGACCCGGGGACTGCGTGCTCATGTGCTCTCCTTCACGACGGTCCGCAGACGGGTGCGGATGCGGGAGAGACGGTTGCGGACCACACCGTGTGCGACGCCGAGCTCGTCGGCGGCCGCCTGATACGCGTAGCCTTCGGTCGCGCAGAGCCGGAAGATGGCGCGATCGAGCTCGCCGAGGCCGGCGACCTCGTGCAGGATCGCCTCGGCGAGGCTGTCGCCGATCACCTGCTGCTCGACGTCGACCGTCGAGGGCAGGGTCTCGTCGGCTGCAGCCCCGGTGTGTTCGCGGTCGCGCCGCTGCCGGCGGATGCGGTTCGCCGACTGGAACCGGCAGATCGTCGCGAGCCAGGGCAGCAGTGAATCGCCGGCCAGGTCGAGGTCGGGGAGCTTGCGCCAGGCGGCGAGGAACGTCTCCTGCGTGACCTCCTCGGCATCCGCCGGATTGCCGACGAGCCCGTGCGCCAGCCAGTACACCGGGCGCACGTACGCCCGGTACAGCGTGCGGAAGGCGTGCTCGCTCCCGCCCGCAGCCAGCACCACGAGCTCGGCGTCGCCCGGCAGGTCCTCGCCCGTCATCCCCATCCTCCGAATTGTCTCTCACCGTGTGAGTGTCCGCACCGACCGGATCGTCTCACGGGCGCCGGTCGCGCCGCGCCGACCCTGTAGTCTGTTGCGAGCGAGAGGGAGTATCCCGACACCGCGCATCCGTCATCACGGGTCCCGACAGAGCGACCCCGGGTGCGCGCCGCAGGCGCTCAGCCGGCGGGGGAGAGACTTTCGGATTCCACCGACCCCGCTCACATCCCCTTCGAAAGGCCCTCCATGGACCTCGAACTCCCGCTGTGGTTCGAAATCGGATCACTCGTGATCCTCACCCTGATCCTGATCGCCGATCTGCTGCTCATCCTCAAGCGGCCCCACATCCCCTCGACGCGTGAATCGACGCTCTGGGTCGTCTTCTACGTGACCCTCGCGCTCATCTTCGCAGGCATCATGTGGATCGTCGCCGGGCCCGAGTACGCCGGACAGTTCGTCGCAGGCTGGCTCACCGAGTACAGCCTGTCGATCGACAACCTCTTCGTCTTCGTGCTGATCATGAGCCAGTTCGCGGTTCCGCGACGCTATCAGCAGGAAGTCCTGATGGTGGGCATCATCATCGCCCTCGTGCTGCGCGGCATCTTCATCATGGTCGGCGCCGCCGTGATCGAGGAGTTCAGCTGGGTCTTCTACATCTTCGGCGCGTTCCTCGTCTGGACGGCCTGGCGCCAGGCCTTCCCCGGCGGCGACCACGACTCCGACGTGAAGCAGGAGAACTTCGTGGTGCGGATGCTGCGCCGCACGATCGACATCAGTGATCACTACGACGGCGCGAAGATCCGCACCGTCGTGGACGGCAAGAAGATGTGGACGCCGATGATCATCGTGTTCGCGGCGATCGGCGTGACCGACCTGCTGTTCGCGATCGACTCGATCCCCGCGATCTTCGGCATCACCCAGAGCGCGTTCATCGTGTTCACCGCGAACATCTTCGCGCTCATGGGTCTGCGCCAGCTCTACTTCCTCCTCGGCGACCTGCTGGATCGCCTCCGCTACCTGCACTACGGCATCGCGTTCATCCTCGCCTTCATCGGTCTGAAGCTCGTCTTCCACGCCATGCACGTCAACGAGCTGCCGTTCATCAACGGCGGCGAGCCCATCGAGTGGGCGCCCGAGATCTCGACGTGGATGTCGCTCGGCGTCATCATCGTCTCGATGCTGGTGGCGACGGTGGCGAGCCTTGTCGCCTCCGCGCGGGAGAAGAAGATGCCGACCGCGGATGCTGCGGCCGCCGTCGTGGCGGACGAGAAGGGCACCCCTCCCACCGTCGACCAGCCCCGTTCGGACGACGCTCTCTGATCGCCTTCCGTCAGCCCTGTCCTCGGGCCGCCGACCGTCGTCGGCGGCCCGAGGTGCGCACGCGAGGGGAGAGACGGCAGATGACGGCGGCGGCGCGGGTGCCCGCATCGGCGGTGGTAGCCTGGGCACGTGCGGATCGCTCGCCTTCTCCTTAGCGGCCGCGACGAGTCCTAGTCCCCAGGCCTCCCTCGTCGCGGAGTTCGTCGCGGGCCCCACCCCTTTCGGGCGCAGTCCCACAGAGGAGAACGACTAGCTATGAGCACGACCGATGCATCCGGCATCCCCGACCGTCCCCGCACCCTCGCCGAGAAGGTGTGGGACGACCATGTCGTCGTCCGCGGCGAAGACGGTCAGCCGGACCTGATCTACATCGACCTGCACCTGGTGCACGAGGTCACCAGCCCCCAGGCCTTCGACGGTCTGCGTGGGGAGGGCCGCCCGGTGCGGCGCCTCGACCTGACGATCGCGACCGAGGACCACAACACCCCTACGCTCGACATCGACAAGCCGATCGCCGACCTCACCAGCCGCACGCAGATCGAGACGCTCCGCCGCAACGCCGCCGAGTTCGGTGTGCGACTGCACTCGCTCGGTGACAAGGAGCAGGGCATCGTCCACGTCGTCGGACCGCAGCTGGGGCTGACCATGCCGGGCATCACGGTCGTCTGCGGAGACTCGCACACCTCCACGCACGGCGCGTTCGGCGCGATGGCGTTCGGCATCGGCACCAGCGAGGTCGAGCACGTGCTCGCGACGCAGACGCTGCCGCTCAAGCCCTTCAAGACCATGGCGATCACGGTCGAGGGCGAGCTGAGGCCCGGCGTCACGGCCAAGGACATCGTGCTGGCTATCATCGCCAAGATCGGCGCGAACGGCGGGCAGGGCTACGTGCTCGAATTCCGCGGCAGCGCCATCCGGTCCCTCTCCATGGAGGGCCGCATGACGATCTGCAACATGTCGATCGAGGCCGGCGCCCGCGCCGGGATGGTCGCCCCCGACGAGACCACCTTCGCGTACGTGAAGGGCCGTGCGCACGCGCCGACCGGTCAGGACTGGGACGACGCCGTCGCCTACTGGCGGACGCTGCCCAGCGACGAGGGCGCGGTCTACGACGCCGAGGTGTTCCTCGACGCCGCCGAGCTCGAGCCGTTCGTGACGTGGGGCACGAATCCTGGCCAGGGCGTCTCGCTGAGCGCGTCCGTCCCCTCACCGGGGGACTTCGCCGACCCCAACGAGCGTGCCGCAGCCGAGCGCGCGCTCGAGTACATGGATCTCGTGCCCGGCACGCCGCTCAAAGAGGTGCCCGTCGACGCCGTGTTCATGGGCTCGTGCACGAACAGCCGCATCGAGGACCTCCGTGCGTTCGCATCCGTCATCGAGGGCCGCACGAAGGCGGACGGCGTGCGCGTCATGGTCGTCCCGGGCTCGGCTCGGGTGCGCCTCGAGGCGGAGGCCGAGGGCCTCGACAAGATCTTCGAAGACTTCGGCGCCGAGTGGCGCTTCGCCGGGTGCTCGATGTGCCTCGGCATGAACCCCGATCAGCTCGCTCCCGGGGAGCGCTGCGCCTCCACGAGCAACCGCAACTTCGAGGGCCGTCAGGGCAAGGGCGGCCGTACGCACCTCGTCTCGCCGCTCGTCGCCGCCGCCACCGCCGTCATGGGCCGCCTCGCGAGCCCGGGCGATCTTCCCGCGCCCGTCGCGGCCGCAGCTGAGGGCACGGAGGCCTGACATGGAGAAGTTCACGACGCACACCGGCATCGCCGCGCCGCTGAAGCGCTCCGCGGTCGACACCGACCAGATCATCCCGGCGGTCTACCTGAAGCGCGTCACCAAGACGGGCTTCGAGGACGCCCTGTTCGCCAGCTGGCGCCAGGACCCCGAGTTCGTGCTCAACCAGGCGGCGTACGCGGGTGCCAGCATCCTCGTCGCCGGTCCTGATTTCGGCACCGGCTCGAGCCGCGAGCACGCGGTGTGGGCGCTGCGCGACTTCGGGTTCAAGGTCGTGCTGAGCCCGCGGTTCGCCGACATCTTCCGCGGGAACGCGGGCAAGCAGGGACTCGTCGCCGGAGTGATCTCCGAGGCCGACCTCGAGGCCGCGTGGGGCGCCATCGAGGCGGATCCCGGCGTCTCGATGACGGTCGACCTCGACGCCCGCACCGCGCGCATCGGCGCGCTGGAGCTCCCTTTCGAGATCGACGATTACACTAGGTGGCGGCTTCTCGAAGGGCTCGACGACATCGGGCTCACGCTGCGCGACGCAGACAAGATCGCGCAGTTCGAGGCTCGCCGAGAGGCGTGGCGGCCGCGGACACTTCCCGTTCCGTAAGCCGGGCCGGGCGCCCAGACCCCGGGCACCCGACCGTCGCAAGCCCCCTCTGCACACCAAGTGAGGACCACCGGATGAAGCCGCTCCTGAACGTCGCCGCCGGCGAAAGCACCACTGCCGAAGCGGGAGAGCAGGAACGGACCGGCGAAGTCCTCGCGATCCGGGGCGGGCGACCGCTGACGGGGCGCGTCGAGGTCAAGGGTGCCAAGAACCTCGTCACGAAGGCGATGGTCGCGGCGCTGCTCGGAGAGACCGCCAGCACGCTGCGCGACGTCCCCGACATCAGCGACGTCCAGGTGGTCCGCTCCCTTCTCGAAGTCCACGGCGTGCGCGTCGTGGACGGCGAGGAGGAGGGCACGATCCACCTCGACCCGAGTGGGGCCGTCGCAGCCCACTTCGAGGAGATCGACGCGCACGCCGGGGCCTCCCGCATCCCGATCCTGTTCTGCGGACCCCTGCTGCACCTGCTCGGTGAGGCGCTCATCCCGGACCTCGGCGGCTGCCGCATCGGGGATCGCCCGATCAACTTCCACATGGACGCGCTGCGCGCCTTCGGCGCCGTCGTCGACAAGAGCTACGAGGGCATCCGGATCACCGCGCCCGACGGGCTGCACGGCGCGAACATCGAGCTGCCGTATCCGAGCGTCGGCGCGACCGAGCAGGTGCTGCTCACGGCCGTGCGCGCCAAAGGCGTGACGGAACTGCGCAACGCCGCGATCGAGCCCGAGATCATGGATCTCATCGCGGTGCTCCAGAAGATGGGCGCGATCATCTCGTACGAGCCGAACCGCGTCATCTTCATCGAGGGGGTCGACTCGCTGCGCGGGTACGACCACCGCGCGATCTTCGACCGCAACGAGGCCGCCTCGTGGGCGTGCGCGGCGCTGGCGACCGACGGCGACATCTTCGTCGGCGGAGCGCGCCAGCAGGAGATGCTGACCTTCCTCAACGTCTTCCGCAAGGCCGGCGGATGGTTCGACGTCCGCGAGGATGGCATCCAGTTCCGCCGCGGCGGGGCCTTGAAGCCCGTCGTCGTCGAGACCGATGTGCACCCCGGCTTCATGACCGACTGGCAGCAGCCGCTCATCGTCGCGCTCACCCAGGCCGAGGGGGAGTCGACCGTGCACGAGACCGTGTACGAGAACCGGCTCGGATTCACCGAGGCGCTGAACCTCATGGGGGCCGACATCGTCGTGCACCGCGACGGCATCGATGCGCCCGGTCGCCGCGTTCCCCGCCGAGCCCTCGAGCAGGCCGCCGTGATCAACGGCCCGACACCTCTCCACGGCGCCGATGTGGTCGTGCCCGACCTCCGCGGCGGATACAGCTACGTGATCGCGGCACTGGCCGCCGAGGGGGAGTCGGTCGTACGCAACGTAGGGATCATCCGTCGCGGCTACGAGAAGTTCTTCGCCAAGCTCGACCAGCTCGGCGCCGACTTCGACGTCATCGGATAACCCGGTGTCCACTGATCGTCCGCGCGCGTCGGCCGAGAAGACGCGACCGAGCGCCTTCTGGCCACTGGCCGGCCTCCTCGTGCCGCTGCTGAGCCTGCTCTTCAAACTGGAGATCGAAGACGGCAGGAAACTCCCTCGCGATGGCGCCTACGTCCTCGCTCCGAACCACATGAGCGAGATCGATCCGCTCGTGGTCGCCCTCGCCGTGTGGCGGTTGGGTCGTGCGCCCCGGTTCATGGCGAAGGAGAGCCTGTTCCGGGTGCCGGTGCTGGGCTGGGTGCTGCGCATCACGGGGATGGTGCCGGTCGCGCGGGCGACGTCGGCCGCCGCGGCGCGCGCCACGCTCGAGGCGTCGGAGACGCTCGTGCGGCACGGTCGCGGCGTGATCGTCTACCCGGAGGGCTCGCTCACCCGCGAGCCGAACCTCTGGCCCATGCGTGGCAAGACCGGAGCCGTCCGCCTCGCGCTGGCGGGAGGCATCCCGGTGATCCCCATGGCGCAGTGGGGCGCCCAGCAGGTGCTCCCGCGCTACGGCAAGCTCAAGCTGTGGCCGCTGCGCCGCCGCGTGCGCGTGATCGTGGGCGACCCGGTGGACCTCTCGGCGTACACCGGGGCGCCTTCGTCGCAGACCGCGCTCGTCGAGGCGACGGACGCCGTGATGGCCGACATCTCGGGCCTTCTCTCTCAGCTGCGCGGCGAGCCCGCACCCGCGGAGCGCTGGAACCCGGCCGATCACGGCCAGAAGGAGACGGGGCGCCTTGAGCCGTAGGCAGGATGCCGCGCGCCCGCGCGTCGCCGTCGTCGGCGCGGGCAGCTGGGGCACGACGTTCGGCAAGATCCTGGCCGACGGCGGTGCCCACGTCACGATGTGGGCACGCCGCCCCGAGCTCGCGAGCGAGATCCAGGAGGGCAAACGCAACAGCGAGTACCTCCCCGGCATCAACCTGCCGCGCGACATGCACGCGACCCACCACCTGTCGGAGGCGCTCGAGGGCGCCGAGCAGATCTACCTGTCGATCCCGAGCCAGGCGGTGCGCCAGAACCTGAAAGCGGTCCGCCCGCTGATCTCGCAGAGTGACGCGCCCATCGTGTCGCTCATGAAGGGTGTCGAGCGGCGTACGGGCCTGCGCATGAGCCAGGTGATCGAGCAGGAGCTGCACTGCGACCCCGCGCGCATCGCGGTCGCCTCCGGCCCCAACCTCGCCCTCGAGATCGCCAGCGAGCAGCCGACCGCGGCCGTCATCTCCTCGACGAGCCAGGAGACGGCAGAGGCCGTCGCCCGGCGCGCGCGCAACAAGTACTTCCGCACGTTCGTCAACACCGACGTGATCGGCACCGAGTTCGGTGGCGTGCTCAAGAACCTGATCGCGGTGGCGATCGGCATCGTCGACGGCGTCGGCTACGGCGAGAACACGAAGGCCTCGATCATCACGCGCGGCCTCGTCGAGATGACGGACTTCGCGGTGGCGTTCGGCGCCCAGCACGAGACGCTGCAGGGTCTCGCCGGACTCGGCGACCTCATCGCGACGTGCCAGTCGCCGCTCAGCCGCAACAACACCGCCGGGCGACTGCTCGGCCAGGGCTATCGCTTCGACGACGTCGTGAAGCAGATGAACCAGACGGCGGAGGGGCTCGCGTCCGTCGCGCCCATCCTGCAGCTGGCGCGGGAGGTGGGCGTGCAGATGCCCATCGTCGAGCAGGTGAAGATGGTGCTCGACGGCACAATGAACCCTCGCGACATCGCGCCGCATCTCACGACCGATGACGACACCCCCCAGGGCGAGAGGACGACGAATGGACAAGCCGGCGGTGGCGGTGCTCTTTGGCGGTCGATCCAGCGAGCACTCGATCAGTTCCGCAACGGCGGGCGGGGTGCTGCGGGCGATCGACCGTGACAACTACCGCGTGATCCCCGTCGGGATCACGCGGGACGGCGTGTTCGTCCTCGAGGACGACGACCCCGACAAGTTCGCCCTCGACGCGGAACGGCTTCCGGAGGTCGTCGACAACGGCACCCGTGTGCTGTGGCCCGAGGTCGGCGACCGCCAACTGCGCGTGCGCCGCGCCGATGGAACCGTCGACGACCTGGGCGCCCTCGACGTCGTGCTCCCGATCCTCCACGGCGTTCACGGCGAGGACGGCACGATCCAGGGCTACTTCGACACGCTGGAGATCCCGTACGCGGGCGGCGGCGTGCTCGACTCCGCGCTGTGCATGGACAAGCACTTCATGAAGATCGTCCTGCAGGCGGCGGGCGTGCCCGTGTCCCCCTGGGTCACCGTGACGCAGGAGCGCTGGGAGCGCGACCCGGAGGGTGTCCGAGCGGACGCTGCGACCCTCGGTGAGCCGTCGTTCGTGAAGCCCGCGCGCGCCGGCTCGAGCGTCGGCGTCTCGAAGGTCCACGACGCCTCGGAGCTCGATGCGGCGCTCGCCCTCGCGTTCGCCGAGGATGACAAGGTGCTCATCGAGTCGGCGATCGTCGGCCGCGAGGTCGAGGTCGCCATCCTCGAAGGCCGCGGCGGCGCCGCTCCGCGCGCATCGCTGCCCGGCGAGATCGTGCTCACGACGCGCGAGTTCTACGACTTCGAGGGCAAGTACCTCGGTGGCGACGGTGCCGAGGTGGTCTGCCCCGCCGACCTGACCGACGGCGAGATCGCCGCCATCCAGGCGCTCGGCATCCGTGCCTTCCAAGCGGTCGACGGCAAGGGGCTCGCGCGCGTCGACTTCTTCCTCGCCGCGGACGGGCTCTACGTCAACGAGCTCAACACGATGCCGGGGTTCACGCCGATCTCCATGTTCCCGAAGTGCTGGATCGCGTCGGGGCTGTCGTACCCCGAGCTCATCACCGAGCTCATCGACACTGCACTCGAGCGCGCCCGGCAGACGGTCGTCGTCCGCGCGGCTCGCTGAGCCGGGGCCTCAGGGAGCGGGGGTCGCCTCGCTGCGATCGAGGCACCGGCCGTCGACCGGCAGCACGCTGACGATCGGCGACAAGGCGTCGAGCACGTCGCGGCTCGACACGCCGTCGCCGTTCTCGTCGGCGGTCGTGTCGAGGTAGATCTCCACGGCGGGGGTGCGGCCGAACGTGGTCACGCGGAAGCGCGGCGCATCGGAGTCGTCGATGATCCAGTCGACGCCTGCGACGTCCTGGCAGGGGAGGGTGGTCGGTCCCGGAGGCGCGACACCGCACGTGAGCAGCACCTTCGCCGGATCGCCCCACGCGCCCGTCGCCTGTGCGTCGGTCCACCGGCGCGCCTGACCGCTGACCGTTCCCGGAAGATTCGAGGTGACCTCCGCGCAGAGCGGGTCGTTCGCGGCCTCCGCGGGATCCAGGTCGACGGTGGTGGTGCACCCCGTCACGCCGACGGCAGCCGCCATCGTGAGCCCGAACGCAATCAGGAAGGGGAGAACACGCACCGTTCCAGGCTAACCCGGCGGCGCGGCGGACGACGCCGGCACCGGTAGCGTGGTCGTGTGGTCGACGAGCGCATGGATCCGACGGTGGGCGAGCTCAGCGAGGGGCGCATCCTGCGGCGCATCCTCGAGCGCCTCGGCGAATCGAACGCCCTCGTCGGACCGGGCGACGATGCGGCCGTGATCGCCGCCGCGGACGGCCGCGTCGTGGCGACCGTCGACACGCTGGTCCACGGTCCCGACTTCCGCCTCGCGTGGTCGAGCGCGTTCGACCTGGGCTACAAGGCGGCTGCCGTCAACCTCGCGGACGTCGCTGCAATGGGCGCGACGCCCACCGCCCTGCTCGTCGCCCTCGCCATGCCCGATGCGACACGTCTCTCCTTCGTCACCGGCATAGCGGACGGCCTGCGTGCCGCCTGCCGCGAGCTCGCGCCCGGCTGCCGGGTCGAAGGCGGCGACCTCACGGTCTCCGACACCCTCACGATCGCGGTGACCGCCCTGGGGGCTCTCGCGGGTCGCGCACCGGTGCTGCGCTCGGGCGCCGAACCCGGCGACCTCGTCGCGGTGGCGGGCGACCTGGGACGCGCGGCGCGCGGCCTCGGCATCCTCTTCGAGCGATTCACGGATGCCGAGGGCCACCCGGTCCCGGTCGACGAGAGCCTGCTCGACCACGCGGAGCTCGCCGATCTCGCGGCGCAGCTGCGTCCGTCGCCTCCCGTGTGGCTCGGTCCCGAGGCGGCCGACGCGGGGGCGACGGCGATGATGGACGTGTCGGACGGCCTCGTGCTCGACGCGTCGCGCATGGCCGCAGCATCCGATGTCACCATCGCCCTCGAATCAGCGGTGCTCGGACCCGACATCGCATCGGCACTCGCCGGCGGTGAGGACCACGCGCTGCTGGCGACGTTCCCGGCGGACCGACCGCTGCCGCACGGGTTCGTCCGGGTGGGCGTGGTGCTGGCGCGAGGCCAGGACGCCGTGCTCGTCGACGGCCGGCCTCACGACCGCCGCGGCGGCTGGGACCCCTACCGCGATTGGGATTCCGGCACCGGCTGATCCGGCATCGGCCGGATGCTTCAGATCAGCCGGCGGTGGTCGCCCACCACATCACGGTGTCGCCGTAGCGCTTCGAGCGCGTGGCGACGAGTCCGTCGGGCAGGCTCGGCTCGGGGGAGCGCGTGGCGCGCTCGATCACCACATCGGCCCCGGCGGAGAGGACCGGCACGAGCAGCGCCAGGGTCGAGGACAGCTCGGTCTCGCCGAGGTCGTAGGGCGGATCGAGGAAGACCACGTCGAACGGGCCGCGGGCCGACCGCAGGAAGGAGTCGGCCGACGCGCGATGCACGCGGATCGTGGTGCCGGTTCCCACGGCCTTGCTCACCCTGCCCGCGTTGCGCTGGACGATGGTCGCGGCCCGCGGGGACTTCTCCACGAGGTCGGCACAAGCCGCACCGCGACTGACCGCTTCGAGCCCGAGTGCGCCCGAGCCGGCATAGAGGTCGAGCACGGCGGCGCCGCGGAGAGCGTCCGCGGACTCCAGTGCGCCGAACAGGGACTCGCGCACACGATCGCTCGTGGGCCGGGTGCCGGCCTCGGGCACGTCGAGCATGAGCGAGCCCGCACGGCCGGCGATGATGCGCGTCACCCTCCCACGATATCGGCCCGCCCCATGCGGCCCGGTCGTGCGCGCCCCTATGATCGCGAGTGGGGGAGCCCGGAATCGATGGGGGTCGAGATGAATCGCAGCGGGACCGGGGTTTCATCGGCGGTGATCGCGTTCGTCGCGGCTGCATTCGTGCTCGCGGGATGCGCGAGCGGCGGCGGATCTCCGACGACGTCGCCGACGACTTCGGCATCGCCTTCGGCGTCTCCGAGCCCGTCGTCGACACCGACGCCGACCGAGCCCGCACCGGTCGCGCTGCCGACCGACTGCAACAACCTCGCGACGCCCGCGACGTGGCAGGCGGCGGTCGGTGACATGACGCTGCAGAGCAACGGTGAGGGCTTCGTGCGGCCGGCTCCCGATGGCGCGACGCTCGCGCTGGGCTGTGACTGGATCGTCGGCGATGCGACCGGAATGCTGCTGCTCATCAGCATCGCGACGGCGGAGGCCGTCACCGCCGCGGTCGCCGACCTCCCCGCACAGGGCTACACATGCCAGGTGTCGGATGACTTCGGTGCGGAGTTCTGCGTGCTCCCCGGACAGGGGACCGACACCGAGGAGATGATCGTCGCGCGCGACGGGGTCTGGATCTACCTCTCCACGGTGAACCGCAACGGGCGCGCGTTCCTCTCCGAGATCGTGGAGTCCATCTTCGGCTAGCGCACGGGACGTCGCCGGTCGCTCCTAGACTCGTGGCGTGGCCTCCTTCACCCTCGACTCGAGCCTCGGCGGCGCGATCGGCGGAAAGACCGCGGCGGCCCTCGAGCGCGCATTCGGCATGACGACCGTCGGCGATCTGCTGGTCCACTATCCCCGCCGCTACGCGCGCCACGGCGAGCTGACGCCGATCTCGACACTGCCGCTCGGCGAGCCGGTGACCATCGTCGCCGAGGTTCGCCGCGTCAGCGAGCGGCGCATGAAGAACCGGAACGGGTCGCTGCTCGAGGTCGTGATCAGCGACGGCAACGGCGAGATGTCGCTGACGTTCTTCAACCAGTCGTGGCGCGTGCGTGACCTGCAGCCGGGCAGGCAGGGGATCTTCGCGGGCAAGGTGGGCATCTACAAGGGTGTCCAGCAGCTCGCCCACCCCGACTACGAGCTGTTCGAAGATGCCGACACGGCGAGGCTGAAGGTGCAGGCGAACGCCAATCTGCCCATCCCGATCTACCCGGCGACGAGCACGGTCGCGAGCTGGCAGCTGCAGAAGATCGTCGAACTCGTCCTCGACGGACTCGGCGAGGTGCCCGAGCCGCTCACCGACGAGCTGCGCGCACGGCACGGACTCATAGAGGCCCGGTCCGCCATCGAACACATCCACCGCCCCACCGACTTCGAGCAGATCGACCCCGCGCGCGCCACGCTGCGCATGCAGGAGGCCTTCGTCCTGCAGGTCGCGCTCCTGCAGCAGCGGCAGTTCGTCCGTGCGCTGTCGGCGACCAGGCGTGCTCCGGGAACGCTGCTCGAGCGATTCGACGAGGGCCTGCCGTTCCCACGGACCCCCGACCAGATCACGGTCGGCGACGACGTCGCGCGCGACCTGCATGGCGACTGGCCCATGAACCGCCTCGTCCAGGGCGAGGTCGGCTCCGGCAAGACGCTGGTCGCGCTGCGCGCCATGCTCCAGGTCGCGCAGTCCGGTGGTCAGTCCGCCCTGATCGCGCCGACCGAAGTCCTTGCCGCGCAGCACGTTCGGTCGATCGCACGGATGCTGGGGCCGAAGCTCGCCCCCGAGCTCATGCCCACGCTCCTCACCGGGCAGCTCCCGGCGGCCGAACGCCGCAAGGCGGCGCTGCGCGCCGCCTCCGGACAGGCGCTCATCGTCGTCGGGACGCACGCGCTCCTGAGCGAGAGCACGACCTTCGCCGACCTCGGTCTCGTCGTGGTCGACGAGCAGCACCGCTTCGGCGTGGAGCAGCGCGAGTCGCTGCGCGCCAAGGGGTCGTCACCCCATGCGCTCGTGCTGACCGCGACGCCCATCCCGCGCACTGTGGCGATGACGGTGTTCGGCGATCTCGACGTGTCGACCATCCGCACCATGCCCGCCGGCCGCGCGGGCATCGAGACCTTCGTCGCGCCGCTCGCCGAACGTCCGGGCTGGTTCGCGCGGGTGTGGGAGCGCGTCGCCGAAGAGGTCGCCCAGGGCCGGCAGGCGTTCGTCGTGTGCGCCGCCATCGACGCCGAGAAGCTCACCAAGGACGACACCGCCGACGAGCCCGCCGGCGACACGGGAGGCGAGGCGAGCCGGACCCGCTGGGGCGTCGTCCAGGTCGCCGACCTGCTGTCGCGGCATCCGTCGTTCTCGGAAATCCGCGTCGAGGTCCTCCACGGCAAGATGCCGTCGGACGAGAAGGATGCGGTCATGCAGGCCTTCGCCCGTGGCGACATCGATGTGCTCGTGGCGACGACCGTGGTCGAGGTCGGCGTCGACGTGCCGAACGCCTCGACGATGGCGATCCTCGAGGCCGATCGGTTCGGCGTGTCGCAACTGCACCAGCTGCGCGGGCGCGTGGGGCGCGGCGGAATCCCGGGGCTCTGCCTGCTCGTGACAGAGGCTCCGGTCGGCAGCCCCGCCCGCGAGCGCGTGGAAGCCGTGGCCTCCACCCTCGACGGCTTCGCCCTTGCGGAGATCGACCTCGAGCTGAGGGGCGAGGGCGATGTGCTCGGCGATGCGCAGTCCGGGGCACGGTCGTCGCTGCGACTGCTGCGGGTCGTGAAGGACGCGGACATCATCTCCGAAGCGCGGGTGGCGGCCGAGAAGCTGCTCGCCGAGGATCCCGCACTGCTGCGGCATCCCGGGCTCGCCGCCGCTCTCGAGCGCAACGTCGGCATGGCGGAGCGCGCGGCGCTCGCCAAGAACTGACGCGTCGGAGGCCCTGGGGACGGCCCACTAGGCTGGACCGCATGAGCAGCCGGATCGCCGTCGTCCCGGGATCGTTCGATCCGCCGACCCTCGGTCATCTCGACGTGATCCGGCGCGCCGCCTCGCTGTACGACGAGCTTCATGTGCTGGTCGTGCACAACCCCGGCAAGGAGGCGATGCTCCCCATCGCGCAGCGCCAGTCGCTGCTCGAGCAGTCGATCGCGGAGGCCGAGATCGAGGGCGACGTGATCGTCGCCTCGTGGAGCATGGGCCTGCTGGTGGACTACGCGACGGATGTCGGGGCCGGCGTGCTCGTCAAGGGCATCCGGTCGCAGGTCGATGTGGCGTACGAGACGCCGATGGCGATCGTGAACCGCCACCTCGCGCACGTCGAGACGGTGTTCCTGCTGCCCGATCCGGCGCACGCCCTCGTCTCGAGCTCGCTGGTGCGGCAAGTCGCGTCGCTCGGGGGAGACGTGTCGCCGTTCGTGCCGCCGGCCGTGGCGCGATTCCTCGACACCGGCGCGCGCGGCATCTGACCAGAAACCGCGGCTAGGCTGGAACCGTGGTCAGAAAGCATGTGACGGGTCCGTTCGTCATCCCGATCCGAGACATCGCCCACCGTTCCGGAGAGATGCGCGAGCACACCATCGAGGCCCCTGCTCCCGAGAAGTGGGGCGAGGGACTCGTCTCGGTCGCCGAGGGCGAGCCGGTCGTCATCGACGTGCGCCTCGAGTCGGTGCACGAGGGCATTCTCGTGTCCGGAGAAATCGACACCGAGTACGCCGGCATCTGCAGTCGCTGCCTCATCGACATCGCCGAAGGGCTCAAAGTCGAGTTTCAGGAGCTTTTCGCGTATCCTGGGGAGGAAGAAACTGACTTCGAGGTTCAAGACGACCACGTGGATCTTGAAACTCTGGTCAGGGAAGCGGTCGTCCTGTCGCTTCCGTTTCAGCCGGTGTGCCAGCCGGATTGCCCCGGACTAGATCCGGTCACGGGTGAGCGACTGGCCGAGAACGCCGGAACGCCGCAGAGCGGGCCTCTCGATCCACGATGGGCCGCGCTCCAGGACTTCACCACGAGCCACGACGACGATGCACCGCGCCCCCGCGGTTGACAGCGGCGTCGAGAACACAGAAGAGAGCTAGCCATGGCAGGTAACCCCCCGAAGCGGAAGGTCTCCCGCTCCAACACTCGCTCGCGTCGCGCGCAGTGGAAGGCCGAGGCCCCCACGCTCGTCAAGACCGTCGAGAACGGCAAGACCGTCTACAGCCGTCCGCACCAGGCGAAGGTCGTCACGGACTCGCAGGGCACCGAGCTGTTCCTCGAGTACAAGGGCCGCAAGGTCGCCGACGTCTGATCGTCGCGCACGGTCTGACGTGACAGACGTCGCAGCGGAGCGGAACACGCTCTCAGACCTCACACAGAAGCTCGGAGTCGATATCGACCCCGAGCTTCTGTCGCTGGCGCTGACACATCGTTCCTGGGCGTATGAGAACGGACAGGTCCCGCACAACGAGCGTCTCGAGTTCCTCGGGGACTCCGTGCTCGGCCTGGCTGTGACGGTGCGTCTGTTCACCGGGCATCCCGAGCTCGAAGAGGGCGCACTCGCGAAGCGGCGCGCCAGCGTCGTCTCGACGGTGGCTCTCGCCGAGATCGCCCGGGGCATCGGCCTGGGTGCGCACCTCAAGCTGGGCCGCGGCGAGATCCTCACCGGCGGACGCGACAAGGACTCGATCCTGGCCGACACCATGGAGGCGATCTTCGGGGCGACATACCTGTCGAACGGATCCGATGCCGCCACCGGACTCGTGCTGCGGCTCGTCGAGCCGCTGCTCGCGGACCCGGAGCGCTACGGTGCGGCGATGGATCCGAAGACGGCGCTGCAAGAGCTCGCCGCGCACGCCGGGCTGCTGCCCCCCGCGTACGAAGTCACCTCGACGGGACCCGACCATGACCGGCGCTTCACCGCGACCGTGACGGTGGGCGAACTCTCGGCGGAGGGCGCGGGCACGAGCAAGAAGCATGCCGAGATGGCGGCCGCGCTCACGGCGTGGCGCGCACTCAGCGGGCGTGCCTGAGCTTCCCGAGGTCGAGGTCGTCCGCGCCGGCCTCGCCCCTGCCGTGACCGGCGCGCTCGTGGTGGGCGTCACCGTGCTCGACGAACGCGCGCTGACGCGACACACCGGCGGCGGCTCCGACTTCGAGTCGCGGCTCACCGGGCGTGTCGTCAGCGCCGCCGCCCGGCGCGGCAAATTCCTGTGGCTTCCGCTGCGGTCGGACGCTGATGGCACTCCCTCCGAGGAGGCGGTGATCGGCCACCTCGGCATGAGCGGGCAGATGCTTTTGCGTGCTCCGGGCGCCCCCGCTGAGCGGCACGAGCGCGTGCGCATCGACCTCGCACATCCGACGCACGGCGAGCTCTCGGTCGTCTTCGCCGACCAGCGCACGTTCGGCTCGCTCGCGATCGACGACCTGATCGCCACGCCCGACGGCGCACCCGGCGGTCACGGGTGGGGCGAGGCATCCGTCCCCGCGCAGGTGGCGCACATCGCACGCGATCCTCTCGATCCGGCGTTCTCGGATTCCGGGTTCCGGCGTGCCCTCGCGCGCAAGGACTCGGCGATCAAGCGCGTGCTGCTCGACCAGACGGTCGTCAGCGGAGTCGGCAACATCTACGCCGACGAGTCGCTGTGGGCCGCGCGCATACACCCCGAGACGCCCGCCCGCGCTCTGCCGACCCGCGCCGTGAACCGCCTGCTCGGCGAAGTGCGCCACGTCCTCGATAAGGCGCTGGCAGAAGGCGGCACCAGTTTCGACGCGCAGTACGTCAACGTCAATGGGCAAGCGGGGTACTTCGCCCACTCGCTCAACGCGTACGGCCGCACCGGAGAGCCGTGCCCCCGGTGCGGCCGACCGATCGTGCGCGTGTCGTTCACGAATCGCTCGAGTCACTTCTGTGCGCATTGCCAGCGAGTGCCGCGCCCGGGTGTGGACGAACCGAGCACGGCACACGACTGAGTCGACTCCGGCGGACGCCGGAGATCAGAGTTCGAGCACCTTCTTCCATGCGCCGGCGTACGAGGCGGGCACGAAGCCGATGGACTCGTTGATGTCGAGCATGTGGCGGTTCTCCTCGGCGTTGAACGTCGAGACCCGCGGCGACTCCGGTACCAGGTCGCGCCAGCGCAGCAGGTTCGCGCACTTGACGATCGTTCCGAGGCGATGGCCGCGGTGCTCTTTCACGACGAGCGTGCCGTACTGCTGCGTCGCGCCGGAGCGGTCCTCGCCGATCACGAGCTCGTTGTATGCGGCGACCCGCCCCGTCGGCACGTGGAGCACGGCCGCGACCGAGACAGTGAGCCCCTGTGCCTTGAGACGGGCATCGCGGCGCTCGACCCGCGCCGCGTCCCAGTGCTGCTCGTCGATGACGAGGCCGCCGGCCGGCACGTCGGTGGACATGCGGGACAGCGCGTAGGCGAACCCGTCGACGTACTCCGGCGGCGTCGGCGACGTCCACTGGATCTGCCGGTACTCCTCACCCGCGACCGCGACGGCGTCCGCGAGCATGCGCTGCACGAGGGCGAGGTCGCCGGTCAGATCGAACACGCTGTTGCGCTCCACCTGCTCGAGCGTGAAGCCGCTCGCCAGCTGGAACTTCGTCTGCGCGTCGTCGGCAGGGACGGCGCCCCAACCCGTGGAGGGCTGAAGGCGCGGGCCCGCAGCATCCGGTCGATGCAGTGTCCATGTCTGGATCGTGGCGAGGCCGCGCTCGCGCGCCTCCCGCTCGACCTCGGCGAGGAGCCGCTCCTCGAGACCACGACCGCGGTGCGGCGGATCGATCATCAGGTCGAACTCGATCGTGCTGGCATCCGCCTCGTTCGAGATCATGAGCTTCACGGCCCCGAGCACCTCGTCAGCCCGCAGTGCGGCGAAGCCGAGCTGCGTCCAGTCGGTCTGGTCCTGCCAGAACCCGAGCACCTCGTCGGGCTCCTCGTGCAGGTAGTCGTGTCCGGCGTCCTCGAGGCAGACCGCGTTGTCGATCCGCACCATCTCGAGGAACACGCGGGCATCCGGGGCGTCCGCCGTCTCGGGGACGACGATCCGCTGGACGGTCACGACGCCGGTTTCGGCCAGGTCAGTCATCGAGCACCTTCTTCCATGCACCTTCGTACGCGATCGGCACGAAGCCGATCGCCTCGTTGATGTCCAGCATCGGCCGGTTCTCCTCTGCGTTGTAGGTGATGACTCGCTTCGAGTCCGGCGCGATCTCGCGCCACGACAGGAGCCCCGCGCACTTCACGAGCGTTCCGAGCTTGTGCCCGCGGTGCTCCTTGAGGACCAAGGTGTCCTCCTGGTGCGTCGCCTCGGTGTGATCCTTGCCGATCACGAGCTCGTTGAACGCGCACAGCTCACCGGTCTCGATGTGCTGTGCCGCCGTGACCAGGATCGTGCGCCCGGACGAGGTGTATCGCCCGTCGTGCTCGGCGATGCGCGCAGCATCCCACGTCTCCTCGTCGAATTCGAGGGCCGCGGCGGGGGCATCCGTCGACATGCGGGACTTCATCCAGGCGTAGCCGGCGACGTACTCGTCGGGGGTCGGCGCAGACCACTGGACGACGCGGTAGGCGGGCGATGCGGCCTGCGCCTCGGCGAGGAGTCGCTCGACGCCGGCGAATGAGCCCGTCAGGTCGAAGGCGCTGTTGCGCTCGACCTGTTCGAGCCTGTATCCGTGCCGGAGGTAGAACCGGGCGACGTGGTCCTCGGGGATCTCGCCGAAGCCGGTGGGCGGTGCGAGCTGCGGGCCGGGCGCGGCCGGGTGCTCAGCCCACGACTGCAGCACGGTGCGACCGTGTTCGCGGGCGGTGCGCTCGACGAGCTCGTAGGCCGCGGATCCGATGCCACGGCCCCACGTCTCGCGCAGCAGCTCGATGAGCCAGAACGCGGCGGTCGAGCCGTCCTCGTGCGGGACGTCGAGGCCGACGCGGCCGACGATCGCGCCGTCGTCGACGATCACCCAGCTGAGCCGGGTCTCGTATTCGGAAGGCCGGTAGTGGGGGAGCAGCTCGTCCGCGGTGATCCCGTGGTCGTCGTGCCCGGAGATCTCGCGGTAGATGAGGTTGCGCACGCGCACCATCTCCACGAAGTCGGCGGCATCCGGTGCGTCGATGGAGGCGGGTACGACGAGGGGGCGGAACTCGAGCCCCGTGAGGGTGGTCATGTCAGTGCGTCCTTGCATGTCGTGTGGTCGGGGGTGGGGGTCCGCCGCCCGCATGCGGGCGGCGGACCCGGTGGCCGTCACGGCCGGGGAGCGAGGCTGGCCTCGCGGAGGTAGGCGCGTTCACGCTGCGCGGTGGCCTCCTGATGCCGGTACGTCTGAGCGTGCCGGCGGCGGTCGTCCGCGAGCCGCGGCGTGCGGGTGCTCCACAGCAGCAGCCGCACACCCAGGTGAAGGGCGAGGCGGTCCAGGAGCGATGTGCGGGTGTCGCGGCTCGGGAGCCGCAGCGTATCGGGAAGGCCCGAGCGGCGCTGCGGCGCAAGGAGAGTATTCATGAGCGTTCTTTCCGGTTGTGGAAGGGATGCCTCGGGCAGGCGCCGGAGGCGGGGGATGCCGTGCCGCAGCACGACGGGAGGTGGTTGCAGGGGGAGAGCGCTCAGCACCGCGAAGCGGGTGCGGCGCAGCAGACGGTCGTCGCCCGAAAACGGGCAGACTCGTCCCCTGCGGGGATCAGATGGCGGCGGGGAAGCGGCCGCTCAGCACAGCGCCGAAGGAGACGGTCCCCGACGCGACGGCACGAATCGCTCCGCCATCACGGGCGGCGATTCCGGTTGGAGTCATCAGCATCATCGGGGGACCTCCTTTCTCGACTTCAGACGCAGAGAGTTACGTTAGCGGCTGCGGGATACCCGCGTCAAGCTTTCTCGCAGATTCGGTGATCTCATGGCGTGTCGCGGCATCCGGATGCCCCTCGGCCGGTCCTCCCGGCAGCGGAGGCTTGCTCGGGTAGCGTAGGCGGGTAAACGACCGGGGTGGAAGGCGAATCCATGCACCTGAAGAGCGTGACGCTCAAAGGGTTCAAGTCGTTCGCCCAGCCGACGACCTTCGCCCTCGAACCCGGCGTGACCTGCATCGTCGGTCCCAACGGCTCCGGCAAGTCCAACGTCGTCGACGCGCTCGCGTGGGTGATGGGGGAGCAGGGCGCCAAGACGCTCCGCGGCGGGAAGATGGAGGACGTCATCTTCGCCGGCACCGCGACGCGCGGGCCGCTCGGCCGGGCCGAGGTGCAGCTCACGATCGACAACAGCGACGGCGCCCTTCCGATCGAGTACTCCGAGGTCACGATCAGCCGCACGCTGTTCCGCAACGGCTCCAGCGAGTACGCGATCAACGGCGAGTCCTGCCGCCTGCTGGACGTGCAGGAGCTGCTGAGCGACTCCGGGCTGGGTCGCGAGATGCATGTGATCGTCGGACAGGGTCGCCTCGACAGCGTGTTGCAGGCGACGCCCGAAGACCGCCGCGGCTTCATCGAGGAGGCGGCCGGCATCCTCAAGCACCGCCGTCGCAAAGAGAAGACCCTGCGAAAGCTCGACGCGATGGAGGCGAACCTCACACGGCTCAGCGACCTCGCGGGAGAGCTGCGTCGGCAGCTCAAGCCGCTGGGGCGTCAGGCCGAGATCGCCCGTGAAGCGGCGACGATCGCCGCGGTCGTGCGCGACGCGAAGGCCCGTCTGTTCGCCGACGAGATCGTGGGCCTGCGCGCCGAGCTCGCCTCGCACGCGCACAGCGAGCAGGAGCGGCATGCCGAGCGCATGGTGCTGCAGGATCGGCTCGACAACGCTCGCGTGCGCATCGAGCAGCTCGAGAGCGACCAGCGATCCGAGAGCGTGGACCAGGCGCGCCGCGTGGCGTTCGGGCTCGAGCGGGTGCAGGAGCGCCTGCGCGGTCTGTACGCCCTGGCCGGTCAGCGACTCGCACTCCTGGGCGACGCCGAGGACGAGGACCGCATCGAGTTGACGACGGTCTCGCAGGCGATGATCGACGAGGCACGCGCCGAGATCGACGTCGTGTCGGACGGCCTCGGCGCCGCACAGGATTCCGCCGCCGAGGCGGCGCGCGGCGTCGTGCGCGCCCGCGCCGAACTCGACGCGCTCGACGTCGACATCGCCGCGCAGAGCGCGCTGGTCTCGGACCACGACATGCGCATCACCGCGCTGCGCGGTACCGCGGAGGCTGCGTCATCCGCTCTCGCTGCCGTGCGCGCCGCGGTCGAGCGTCAGCAGAAGGCGCTGGATGCCGCGCTCGCACGCCGTGCGGAGGCCGAGGAGATCCTCGCCGGCGTCGACCCCGACCTCGTTCCCGAGGAGTCCTCGGCCGATCACGCAGCGGCATACGACCGGGCGCAGCGCGACGCCTCGGAGTCCGAGGCCACGGTCTCCTCGCTCCGTGAGCGCCTGCACGCCGCGGAACGCGAACGTGAGGCGCTTACGGCGCAGACGGCAGCGCTGAGCCGGGCGCTCGATGTGAAGAACGGCGCCTCGTCGCTGATCGCGGACGGGCGCGACGGCGTCCGCGGGCTGGTCGGCGACGCCGTGCAGGTCAAGCCGGGGTTCGAGGCCGCGATCGCGGCGGTGCTGGGACCGATCGCCGAAGGCGTCCTCGTCGAAGACCGCGACAGCGCGTTCACGTTGGCGGACGCCGCGCGCGATGCCGAAGCCGGTGTCGTCGACATCGTGATCGCCACCGCGAGCGTGATGGGTCCGCCGTTCCCGTCGCTGCGCGGTGTGGTTCCGGCACGAGAGGTCGTGACGGCTCCTGAGGGCGTGCTCGCCCTGCTGTCGTACGTCATGGTGGCCGACGATCTCGATACCGCGCGCGACGCCGGTCCCGCGTTGGCGAATGCCGAGCTGGGCGGCCCGATCACCCTCGTCACCCGCCGCGGCGAGGTGTACACCGAGTACTCGCTCCGCGCGGGCGCGGGGGCCTCGCGATCGCGACTGGAGCTCGCGGCGGAACGGGATGCCGCGGCCGACCGCCGCGACGAGATCGCCGTCGTGGCGGACTCGCTGCGCGCCGCGCTGGCCGACGCGACGCGCGAGCTCGAGTCGGCGCGCCTGCGCACGAAGACCGCGCTCGCGACCCTTCGCGAGCACGACGCCGCTCTTGCGGCCCACGCCGAGCAGGTCAACCGGGCGACGCTCCGGCATGAGGCCGCCGTCGCCGAGTGCGATCGACTCGCCGCGGGGCTCGCCCAGGCGGCCGCGGCCGTCGCGGAGGCCGAGGCGTCGGCGCGGTCCGCAGACGACCAGTTGACCTCGGCACTCGAAGCCCCGCGTCCGATCCTGGACGCCTCCGCGCGCGAGGGCATGCTCGCGGCGCTCGAAGAGGCTCGCGACGGCGAGATGCGCTCTCGCCTCGACGTCGAGACGCTCCGCGAACGAATCCGGGCAGGCGAAGCGCGGGTGGTGGCGCTCGAGCGCCAGCGTGAACGTGAGCGCGATGCGGCGGCAGAGGCGGCGCGCCGCGCCGTGGTCCGTCGCGCGCAGCGCGAGATCGCCGCGGGCGTCGCGGGGCATCTGCCCGCCGTCATCGACTCGGTCGACCGTTCCCTCGCGCAGGCCCGTGCCGAGCTGGCCGCTGCGGAGTCGGAGCGCACGGCGGTGACGGCCGAGCTCGCCGAGCTCCGCGCACAGGAGAGCGGGGTGCGGGAGCGGCTGGCAGGGCTGACGGAGAGCGTTCACAGCCTGGAGCTGCAGATTCACGAGAAGCGTCTCCATGTCACCGGCCTTCTCGAGCGGGTGCAGTCTGAGCTGGGACTCGACGAGAACATTCTTGTTTCGGAATATGGTCCGGATCAGCCCGTTCCCGTCGATCCGGTCGCTCAGCCGCTCCGAGATGCGGGCGCCCCCGAGGGCGCAGCTGGGCCCACGCGGCCCGAGCCTCCGGGCGACGCGCCGGCGGCGCCTGGAGGGGGCGTGGGGACCGTTCCCTACGATCGCCCGCAGCAGCGCCGACGCCTGCAGGAGGCCGAGCGCAAGCTGGCGCAGCTCGGCCGGGTGAACCCGCTCGCGCTCGAGGAGTTCGAAGCGCTCGAGCAGCGTCATAAGTTCATGACGGAGCAGCTGGCCGATCTCACCCAGACGCGCAAGGACCTGCTCACGATCATCGAAGAGCTCGACGAGCGCATGCAGACGATCTTCCTCGCTGCGTTCGAAGACACCAAGGTGGCGTTCGGCGAGGTGTTCCCGATCCTCTTCCCTGGGGGCACCGGCTCGATCGCGCTCACGGATCCGGACTCGCCCCTCACCACGGGGATCGAGGTAGCCGTCCGGCCCGTGGGCAAGAAGATCGAGCGGCTCTCACTCTTGTCGGGCGGCGAGCGGTCGCTTGCGGCGGTGGCGCTGCTGACCGCGATCTTCAAGGCCCGCCCGAGCCCGTTCTACATCCTCGACGAGGTCGAGGCCGCCCTCGACGACGCGAATCTCGGGCGCCTCCTCGGCGTCTTCGAGCAGCTGCGCGCCTCGAGCCAGCTCATCGTGATCACGCATCAGAAGCGCACGATGGAGATCGCCGACGCGCTCTACGGCGTCTCGATGCGGCAGGACGGCGTGTCGGCCGTGGTCGGCCAGCGCATCGCAGAGCGCGTGGCCTCGTGAGCGGACCCTAGGCTTAGAGGCATGGCAGAGAGCTCCTGGTCGCTCGGACGCGCGCTGCGCGGAATGTTCGTCAAGCCGACCATCGACGAGACGACGTGGGAAGACCTCGAGACCGCGCTGCTCACCGCGGACTTCGGCCCCGACATCACGGAGCGCATCGTGGACGAGCTGCGCGAGAAGGTGGAGCGCTACCGCACCACCGACCCGAGGGACCTCCAGCGGATGCTGAAGGAGACCCTCGAGGAGCACTTCGCGAAGTTCGACACCACGTTGCGTCTCACCGAGCGACCGGCCGTCGTGCTGGTCGTCGGGGTCAACGGCGTCGGGAAGACGACGACGATCGGCAAGTTCGCGAAGTTCTTGCAGCGCTACGGCCGATCGGTGGTGGTGGGCGCAGCCGACACGTTCCGGGCCGCGGCGGTCGACCAGCTCGCGACGTGGGCGGAGCGCGGCGGCGCGACGATCGTCCGGCCGCAGCAGGAGGGCCAGGATCCGGCATCCGTCGCCTTCCAGACGATCGAGTACGCCAAGAGCACCGGTACCGAGATCGTGCTCGTCGACACCGCCGGACGCCTCCACACCAAGGGCGGGCTCATGGACGAGCTCAGCAAGATCCGGCGCGTCATCGAGAAGCAGGCGCCCATCAGCGAGGTGCTCCTCGTGCTCGATGCGACGACCGGACAGAACGGCGTCATGCAGGCGCAGGCGTTCCTCGAGCACGCCGGCGTCACCGGCCTCGTCCTCACGAAGCTCGACGGATCGGCGAAGGGCGGCTTCGTCCTCGCCGTGCAGGAGCGCACCGGGATCCCGGTCAAGCTGCTCGGCCAGGGCGAGGGCATCGGCGACCTCACGGGCTTCACTCCGCACGTCTTCGCGGCATCCCTCGTCGACTGAATCGCGGTGGAGATCCGACCGAATCCGCGCCATGCCGGGGTCGGACTATCGCGGACGCGCTCGTTGCGGTTTCATGGGGTCATGGCGATCGAGCACGACTACTTCGGACTCCTCGAATCGGGGCCTGACGGATCGATCTTCTGGTCGGAGAACGTCGAACTGGGAGACCAGTCCGTCACGGTGGATCTCACGGCTCCCGACCAGGACGACGTCTCGGAGGCGGCTCTCGACGTGGCCGCAGCGCTCATCTCCGCGATCGAGGACATCGACCGCAGCGCCCGCAATGCGATGGTGAACGAGCTGAGCGACCGCACCAGCGAAGTGACCGAGTACATCCTGCAGCAGCAGGAGGCGCTCGGCGACGCGCTCGAAGACACGCTCGTCGACATCTCGGGCGATGTGCACATCGACGTGATCCGCTCGCTGCAGCTGATGAGCATGACGATCCTCGCCGACGAGCACGGCGGCTCCGACCCGTTCGCCGTTCTCGAGTACGCACTCGACCCCGACGCCACCGACGACGTGCTGCTCGTCAACCTCGACTCCGACGGCGGCGTGCTGTCGGTGACGAGCGCCGACTAGCGTCCGCCCGCCCTCAGACCGCCTGCGCGAACCCGCGGTCGACGTGCACGTCCTCCGCGATGTGAGCGAGATGGGACGGAACCTCGCGGCCTTTCGAGATCATCGACTGCGCCCAGAGGCGGCCCGCGCGATACGACGAGCGCACGAGCGGTCCGGCCAGTACGCCGAGGAACCCGATGCGCTCGGCCTCCTCCTTGAACTCGACGAACTCCTGCGGCTTGACCCAACGCGCCACCGGCAGGTGGCGAGGCGAGGGCCGCAGGTACTGGGTGATCGTGATGATGTCGGTGCCCGCCGCGTGCAGGTCCTCGAGAGCCTGCACGACCTCTTCCGGTTCCTCGCCCATGCCGAGGATCAGGTTCGACTTGGTGATGAGGCCGGCATCCCGGGCCTGCGTGAGGACGTCGAGCGAGCGCTCGTACCGGAACGCAGGGCGGATGCGCTTGAAGATGCGGGGCACCGTCTCGACGTTGTGCGCGAACACCTCGGGGCGGCTGTCGAACACCTCGCCGAGCAGCGACGGGTCGCCGTTGAAGTCGGTCGCGAGGATCTCGACGCCCGTGTTCGGGTTCGCGGCGTGGATGGCGCGCACCGTCTCGGCGTGCAGCCATGCGCCTCCATCGGGCAGGTCGTCGCGGGCGACGCCGGTGACCGTGGCGTAGCGCAGGTTCATGCGTACGACGCTCTCGGCGACGCGGCGGGGCTCGTCGGTGTCGTAGTCGGCGGGCTTGCCGGTGTCGATCTGGCAGAAGTCGCACCGGCGGGTGCACTGCGAGCCGCCGATGAGGAACGTCGCCTCCCGGTCCTCCCAACACTCGTAGATGTTCGGGCAGCCTGCTTCCTGGCAGACCGTGTGCAGCTCCTCGGTCTTCACGAGCGAGTGCAGCGCCTGGTACTCCGGCCCCATCTTGGCCCGGGTCTTGATCCACTCCGGTTTGCGCTCGATCGGCGTCTGCGCGTTACGGACTTCGAGACGAAGCAGCTTGCGCCCGTCGGGAGCGGACGAGGGGGCGGATGCCGAGCCCGGCGTGCCACAGGCGCTCATGCCGGCACCCCCGCGAAGTCGTCGGCGAAGACCCGTGACACGGTGTCGATCACGTCGCTCGGGGAGATGTCGGCGCCGACGATCTCGCTGACGGTCGTGACCCCGGCATCCGTGATCCCGCACGGGATGATCCCGCGGAACCCTGCCAGCGAGTTGTCGCAGTTCAGCGCGAAGCCGTGCATCGTGACCCCACGCTGCACGCGCACGCCGATGGCCGCGACCTTGTCCTCGCCGAGCGGGCGCCGCACCCACACTCCACTGCGTCCTTCGACCCGGTAGCCGTCGACGTCGAACTCGTGCAGCGCGTCGATCAGCAGCTGTTCCAGCCGGCGCACATGGGCGACCACGTCGACCGGCTCGGCGAGGCGGACGATCGGGTAGCCGACCAGCTGGCCGGGTCCGTGCCACGTGATCTTGCCGCCGCGGTCGACGTCGACGACCGGCGTGCCGTCGGTCGGCCGCTCGTGGCGCGCGGTGCGCGCCCCCGCGGTGTAGACCGGCTCGTGCTCGAGCAGCAGGAGCGTGTCGGACCGGGTCCCCGCGACGATGTCGGCGTGAAGGCTGCGCTGCAGCGCCCAGCCGTCGAGATACGGCACGTAGTCGGGGGAGAGGCCGACGGTCTGGATGTCGAGCATCGTGCTCCTTCGCTGTTCGCTGGCGGCGATTGATGGATCGCGTCCAACAATACATCCGCCGTGCGCGGTGACGCCGATCCCCTGGCATCGCCGGGCGCGCGCCGAAAGCGGCCAATAGGGTGGGCTTCATGTCCACCGAGCCGCGCGCGGGGCGCCCCAAGGCGTCGTCGCGCGAGACCATCGCCGAGGCCGCCTGCGAGCTCTTCCTCGAGCAGGGGTACGAGCAGACGTCGATCGTCGACATCGCCCGTCGTGCCGGAGTCAGCCGATCCAGCTTCTTCAACTACTTCTCATCGAAGTCGGACGTGCTCTGGGCAGGACTCGACGAAAGGCTCACGGTCTTCGAGCAGCGCCTCGAAGAAGCGGATGGAACGGATGCCCCCGCCGCCGTTCGCGCCGCGACGCTGGGCATCGCCGAGTCCTTCGCGCCCGACAGCCTCGCCCTCGGGATCGTGAACGCCGGTGCGATGGGTCTGGAGGCGGAGTACGAGCGCGATGCCGCGCTGCGGCGAGCGCGTGTGGCGCGAGCGGTCGCTGCTCGCCTGCTGCTCGGCGGCGCCGACCGCGTTCGCTCCGAGGTCGCCGGAGCGGCGTGGGGCGGCGCGGTGCTCGCCGCCATCGAGGCGTGGGCGCACGACGGCGCCGGACGCACGTCGCTCGTCCGCTTCCTCTCCCTCGCGGCCGACGCGGCGTCACCCGTCTCGTCGACGGCTCCGGTCGGCGACGTCGCTCAGCTTCGCGTCGTGGTGCAGGCGGCGGCGTTCGACCAGACCCTCGCGTTCTATCGCGACGTCGTCGGAATGCCGCAGGCCGAGGCGTACGAGGCGGACGGCGGCGCGCGAGTCGCGATCCTCGCGGCCGGTCGCGCGACGCTCGAGATCGCCAATCCCGCCCAGGTGGACTTCATCGACCGCGTCGAGACCGACGGCGATGCTCCGAGCGACCGGATCCGTCTGGCCCTCGAGGTGGTCGACACGGCGACCACCGCGTCACGGCTGGCCGACGCGGGCGCCGAGATCGAGGCATCCGCGCGCGAGACGCCCTGGCGCTCGGTCAACGCGCGCCTGCGCGGCCCCGCCGGGCTGCAGCTCACGCTCTTCCAGGAGCTCGGTCCCGCCGACTGACCACCCGCTGGACGGCGTTCCTCCGGAGTCCTCTGGCAGCCGGATCGGAGACGGTGCACGATGGTGCCCAGCGCACATCGTCGTGGGAGGTCATCGTGGAATCGGCATCCGCACTCTCCATGCACTGCTCCGTCGCCCTCATCGGCGCGACGGGATCGGGCAAGACGATGCTGGCGGAGGCGCTGCTGCACCGTTCGGGAGCGATCTCGCGGCGGGGGGCGATCGAGCAGGGCACGACCGTGTGCGATCACGAACCCGAGGAGATCGCGCGGCATACGACGCTCGGGCTGACACCCG
Source organism: Microbacterium trichothecenolyticum (assembly GCF_000956465.1). Classification (GTDB taxonomy): domain Bacteria; phylum Actinomycetota; class Actinomycetes; order Actinomycetales; family Microbacteriaceae; genus Microbacterium; species Microbacterium trichothecenolyticum. Next base: position 53,808 of record NZ_JYJA01000031.1, on the reverse strand, counting down.
CGTGGCTGTCGTGGCGTGTCGGCGACGCGGACTGCGGAGTCACCCTCCTGGACACACCCGGGCACCCGGACTTCGCGGGCGCCGTGGACGCCGCGCTCGCGGTCGCCGATGTGGCGGTGCTCGTGGTCAGCGCCATCGACGGCGTGACCGCCGGCGCCCGGACCGCGTGGGCCGCCGCGGAGGGCGCGGGCGTGGCTCGGGTGGTCGTCGTGACGCAGGAGGACCGCGCGCGAGCGTCGTTCCGGGGAGTGCTCGACCAGCTCCGCGGCGAGTTCGGCGACCGCATCTGGACGCTGGAGCTGCCCGTCGGGGAGGCGCAGTCGTTCCAGGGCGTCGCCGACGTCCTCACGGAGCAGGCCGTGCTCTACGACGCCGACGGCGGCCGGCACGAAGAACCGGTGCCCGCCGACCTCGCAGAGGAGGAGCATCGCCTGCATCAGGCGGTCACCGAGGAGATCGTGTCGCGGGACGACGACCAGCTCGAGGCGTACCTCGAGGGACGCGAGCCGGCGGCAGCCGAACTCGGGCGCACGCTCGCCCGCACCGTGGCCGCCCGCGACGGCGTGCCCGTCGTCGTGTGCTCCGCCATGACCGGGGCGGGCGTCGACCGCGTGCTCGATCTCCTGTGCGAGCTCGCCCCCGCCGTGTCGCAGCGTGACAGCAGCATCATTCTCGGCGTCGACGAAGACGGCGGGGGAGGCAGCGAGCACAGCGTCGCACCCGAGCCTACGGGCGACAAGCTGGTCCACGTGTTCCGCACCGTGGCAGACCCGTTCGTGGGTCAGATCGCGATGCTCAAGGTGCTCTCCGGAGTCCTGCGACCCGGTGATCGCCTGCGCAACGCCACGACGGGCGTCGAGGAGCGGATGCCGGCGCTGTTCCGGCTTCGGGGGGCCGACCACCTGCCGGTCGACGCGCTGCGAGCAGGTGAGATCGGCGCCGTCGCGAAGCTCGCCGGCACGCCTTCGGGTTCGCTGCTGTGGAGTCGGCCTCAGATGAACGCCCGCCCCGCGCGCCTGCCCGCCCGGCCGCCGGTGTTCGCGATGAGCCTGCAGCCGGTGTCGCAGTCGGACGACACGAAGCTCACGACAGCGCTCGGCCGCCTCCTCGCCGAGGACCCCACGCTCGTCGTGGATCGCGTCGGGCCCGACACGATCCTGCGCGGACTCGGCGACACGCATGTGGCCGTCGCCGTCGAGCGGCTCGCTCGCGTGCTCGGCGTGCATGTCACGACCGGCCCGGCGCCGGTCGCCTACCGGGAGACGATCGCGCACGGCGCGGTGGCCGAGGGGAAGCTCAAGAAGCAGTCTGGCGGACACGGGCAGTTCGCAGTCGTCATGCTGCGGGTCTCCCCGCTTGCTCCCGGAGGGGGTTTCGAGTTCGTCGACTCCGTCGTCGGCGGTGCCGTTCCCCGCTCGTACATCCCGGCCGTCGAGAAGGGCTCACGTGACGCGCTTGCTGCCGGAGGCACGCTCGGGCACCCGGTCGTCGACGTTCGCGTCGAGCTGTACGACGGCAAATCGCACTCGGTCGACTCCTCGGAGATGGCCTTCCGCACCGCCGCGGCCATCGGTGTCAGGGCGGCGCTCGCGCAAGCGGGTGCCGTTCTGCTCGAACCCGTCTCCACGGTCGTCGTCCTCGTGCCTGCGGCTGAGCAGGGGCAGGTCTTGACGGACCTGTCGGGACGCCGAGGTCGCGTGGTCCAGTCTGAGACGGACGCAGACGGACGCACCCGCGTCGTTGCGATCGTTCCGGACGCGGAGCTCGCGCGGTACGTGCTCGACCTGCGCGCTCTCACTGGTGGTCAGGCAGAGCTCACGCTCACCCCGTACGGCTATGAGCGGGCACCGGAGGGTGCTCGCAGCTGAACGAACCGGGCGTCGAGGACGAGGCGACACCGCACGGCGAAGCATGTGGCGCGCTCCCGTAGAATCGGGGGATCATGGCGACTTTCGGCACCCTCTCCGACCGGCTCACCGAGACCTTCCGCAACCTCCGCACCAAGGGCAAGCTCACGCCCGCGGATGTCGACGGAACGGTCCGCGAGATCCGGCGCGCCCTGCTCGACGCCGACGTGGCGCTGCCCGTCGTCAAGGAGTTCACCGCCAAGGTGCGCGAGCGTGCGCTCGGCGACGAGGTCAACCGGGCTCTGAACCCGGCCCAGCAGGTGGTGCAGATCGTCAACGAGGAGCTCATCGCGATCCTCGGCGGCGAGCAGCGTCGCCTGCAGTTCGCCAAGAACCCGCCGACCGTCATCATGCTCGCGGGCCTCCAGGGCTCCGGAAAGACGACGTTCGCGGGCAAGCTCGCGAAGATGCTCGAAAAGGACGGCCACACGCCGCTTCTCATCGCCGCCGACCTCCAGCGGCCCAACGCCGTCAACCAGCTGCAGGTCGTCGCCCAGCGCGCCGGTGCCGCGATCTACGCTCCCGAGCCGGGCAACGGCGTCGGCGACCCGGTCAAGGTCGCCAAGGACGGCGTCGAGGTCGCCCGCCGCCAGCAGCACGATGTCGTCATCATCGACACCGCCGGCCGGCTCGGTGTCGACAGCGAGCTCATGAAGCAGGCCGCGGACATCCGCAAGGCGACCGATCCCGACGAGGTCCTCTTCGTCATCGACGCGATGATCGGTCAGGACGCCGTCAACACGGCGAAGGCGTTCCAGGACGGCGTCGACTTCACCGGTGTCGTGCTCTCGAAGCTCGACGGCGACGCCCGTGGTGGCGCCGCTCTGTCGGTGGCGTCGGTGACCGGACGCCCGATCATCTTCGCGTCGACGGGTGAGGGTCTTGACGACCTCGAGGCGTTCCACCCCGACCGCATGGCGTCGCGCATCCTCGACCTCGGCGACATCCTCACCCTCATCGAGCAGGCACAGCAGGCGTTCGACGAGGAGGAGGCGCTGAAGGTCGCCGAGAAGCTCGCGACCGAGACCTTCACCCTCGAGGACTTCCTTGCGCAGATGCAGCAGATGCGCAAGATGGGCTCCATGAAGAAGATGCTCGGGATGCTCCCGGGCATGGGGTCCATGAAGGATCAGCTCGAGAACTTCGACGAGCGCGAGATCGATCGCACCGAGGCGATCATCCGCTCGATGACGCCTGCCGAGCGCCGCAACACGAAGCTCCTCAACGGCTCGCGCCGACTGCGCATCGCGCGGGGTTCGGGCATGACCGTGACCGACGTCAACCAGCTCGTGCAGCGATTCGACCAGGCCGCGAAGATGATGAAGACCGTCGCCCGCGGCGGCGTGCCGAACATCCCCGGCATGGGTCCGATCCCGGGCGCCGGGCGTCCGGGCGCGTCGTCCAAGCGCGGCAAGCAGCAGAAAGCCAAGGGCTCGCGTTCGGGCAATCCGGCGAAGCGCGCCGCAGAGAACGCCGGCATCGCGGCTCAGGCCGCGGATGCGCCGACCGGATCCGGCTTCGGGCTCGGCGGCGGTGGCGCGAAGGGCGCGCCGACCGAGGCCGACCTCGCCGAGCTGCAGAAGATGCTCGGCCGCGGCTGACATCGGAAGCCACAGTCCCCACGTCACCTGCACGCGCCGCCGGCGCGTCGCCCGGAGTCTCCGGGCGCGTGGGCCCGCGTGCGGGCCGCCGCATCCGCGCCCTCACACGTCTGCGCAGGATCAGTGGCCGAGCGCGGCGAGGTGCTCGCGCAGGGTGGGGCCCGAACGGAACTCGCCCACGAGGTGACGTACGACCTCACGGAGGTCCCCGTCCGCGGCGTCGGCGATCGCGAGCTGACGCGAGTAGCTCGCGCCATCGCTGAGGATCGTCTGGATCCCTTCGAGCTCGCGGGCGCACTTCAGCTCGACGGCGATGTCCCCGACCTCCTCCAGGGTTTCGCGGAGGTGTTCCACGACGGGGCGCTGCGTGCCCAGGTGATCCACGATCACGCGGGCCTCGAGGCCGTACCGGGCAGCCCGCCACTTGTTCTCGCGGATGAACCAGGGCTGGATCGTCTCGAGCGGAAGCCCCGCGTCGAGGCGTCGCGACAAGTGCTCGACCAGCACCTGGACGAGCGCGGCGACCGCGGCGAGCTCCGGGAGCGTCGACATCCCGTCGCAGGCACGGACCTCGATCGTGCCCCAGCGGGGGGCCGGGCGGATGTCCCACCGCACCTCGGTGGCGTCCTCCATCACGCCCGTCTTCACCATGTCGTCGAGGTAGCCCTCGAACTCGCTCCAGTCGTGCAGCGGCCAGGGGAGTCCCGCGGTGGGCAGCTGCTGGAAGACGAGGGCGCGGTTCGATGCGTACCCGGTGCGGTCACCCGCCCAGAACGGGCTCGACGCCGACAGCGCCTGGAGGTGGGGCAGGTAGACGGCGAGGGCGTTGATGATCGGGAACACCTTGTCGACGTCGTCGACGCCGACGTGCACGTGGATGCCCCAGATCATCATGTTGCGACCCCACCACTGGGTGCGCTCGATGAGCTTGTGGTACCGGGTCTTGTCGGTGACGCTCTGGTCGTACCACTGCGCGAACGGATGGCTGCCGGCGCACAGCAGATCGATGCCGTGCGGGTCGGTGTAGGTGCGCACTTCGGCGATCGCGTCGGCGATGTCGTCGACGGCGGCGGCGACCGTGTCGCCGATACCGCTGGTCAACTCGACGGTGTTGGTCAGCAGCTCTCCGGTCACCGTGTAGCGCTCCAGCGTCGATCGCTCCTCGAGCGCGGCGAGCAGCTCGGGCCCGCGCGGGATGAGGTCTCCGGTCGCGGTATCGGCGAGCATCAGTTCCCACTCGAGACCGACGGACGATCGGGCGGATGTCGCGAAGGGCACCGTCATGGGCACAGTCTGACACGGGGACCCGCCGCACCCCCTTGGTTCACGGCATGGTTCGTCATCTGGCAGAATAGAGGGCTGGACCACACGCTCGACCCTCTATCCAGCGTGATGTCCTCCTTCAGAGCTTCCGCCGGGTGTGCACCCCACGCTCCAGGCGACCGGTTCAATCACTTTCCACACATTCAGGAGAATCGTGGCTGTCAAGATCCGTCTCAAGCGCCTCGGCAAGATCCGTGCGCCCTACTACCGCATCGTCGTGGCCGACTCGCGCACCAAGCGCGACGGTCGTGTCATCGAGGAGATCGGCAAGTACCACCCCACCGAGGAGCCCTCGTTCATCGAGGTCGACTCGGAGCGCGCGCAGTACTGGCTGTCCGTCGGCGCCCAGCCGACCGAGCAGGTGCTCGCCATCCTCAAGCTGACCGGCGACTGGGGCCAGTTCAAGGGCGACAAGAACGCGGTCTCGACCGTGAAGACCCGTGAAGACAAGGCCGCCTTCGAGGTCGACGCCTCGAAGAAGTCGGTCGTCAAGCCGAAGGCTGAGAAGAAGGCTGAGGAGCCCGCCGAGGCTCCCGCCGACGAGGCGACCGACGCGGCCGACGCCGCCGCCGAGTCCGCCGAGTAATCCGTTGCTCGCCGCCGCGCTCGAACACGTCGTCAAGGGGATCGTCGATCACCCGGACGACGTCCGCATCGACTCGTCCACGTCGCCGCGAGGCGACGTGCTCGAGGTGCACGTCCACCCCGACGATCGGGGTCGCGTGATCGGGCGCGGCGGCCGCACGGCCAAAGCCCTGCGCACCCTCATCTCTGCCCTCGCCGACGGCCGCCGCGTGCGCGTCGACGTCGCGGACGACTGAGGTGTCCGCCGGCGACACCACGGGATCGGGCGCAGACGCCCGCAAGCCCGTGAACGCAGTTCCCCCCGCGGGCAAGACGCAGCTCCGGGTCGGCCGCCTCGTGAAGGCGCACGGCCTGAAGGGCGCGATCAAGCTCGAGCTGTACACCGACGATCCTGACGGACGCTTCGTCCCCGGCGCGACGTTCACGCTCCAGGTGCCCGAGTCGTCGCCGTGGCACGGCAAGCCCCTCACGGTGCGCGAGTTCAAGTGGATGAACAGCCACCCGGTCGCCTTCTTCGAGGGCGTCGACGACCGCGATGCGGCCGAAGGGCTCATCCGCGCGATCCTCTGGGTCGACGAAGACATGCAGGCCTCGCCCGCCGAGGAGGACGCCTGGTTCGACCACCAGCTCATCGGCCTCGACGTCGTGCGTGACGGTGAGATCGTCGGCAAGGTCGCGCGCGTGGATCACTTCCCGTCGCAGGACCTGCTCATCGTGAAGGTCCGCGACGACGAGGTGCTCGTGCCGTTCGTCAGGGCGATCGTGCCCGAGGTCGACATCGCGGGCGGTCGCGTCATCGTGACCCCGCCGGCAGGACTCTTCGAAGAGATCCCGGACGACGCCGACGAGTCTCGTTCCGCGCCCGACGCCGACGACTCCACCGACTGACTCGTCCTCACTGCGCGCAGCCGCTGAGCGTGCGGCAGATGTGATCTGCGGGAAACACGGCGGGAAACACCTCGGAACCTCCGTCCGGGACCATCGAAGCCATGGGCGAAGTGCGCACCGTGTGCTCCTACTGCGGCGTCGGCTGCGGGATCTCGGTGACGACCTCGGACGCCGGGGCGGGGCATCCGCTCGCCATCGCGAAGGTGACGGGCGACCGCGCGCACCCCACGAACGGCGGGCGGCTGTGCACCAAAGGCGCGACCCACACCGAGCTCATGCAGGCTCCGGGTCGCATGACCACGGCGCACGTGCGGCCGTCCCGCGGCGAGCCCGCGGTGCCCGTTGCGGTCTCTGATGCGGTGACGGATGCCGCGGCCCGCCTCCGTGCGATCCTCGACGAACACGGCCCCGACTCGATTGCGCTGTACGTCTCGGGGCAGATGAGCATGGAGGCGCAGTACCTCTCGAACAAGCTGGTCAAGGGGTACCTGCGGGGCATCCACATCGAGTCGAACTCGCGGCTGTGCATGGCGTCGGCCGGCACCGGCTACAAGCAGTCGCTGGGTGCCGACGGGCCGCCCGGATCGTACGAGGACTTCGACCGCACCGACCTCTTCTTCGTGATCGGCTCGAACACGGCCGATTGCCACCCCATCCTGTTCCTGCGCATGGCCGACCGGCTGAAGCAAGGCGCGAAGCTCATCGTCGTCGACCCGCGTCGCACCACGACCGCCGAGCGCGCGGATCTGTTCCTTCAGATCCGGCCCGGCACGGACCTCGCGCTGCTGAACGGCCTGCTGCACCTCCTGGTGGAGGCAGGCGACATCGATGAGGAGTTCATCGCCGCCCACACCGAGGGGTGGGAGCACATGGACGAGCTCCTCGCCGAGTACCCGCCGGCGCGGGTCGCGGAGCTGACCGGACTGGCCGAAGACGACATCCGCACCGCCGCCCGCTGGATCGGCGAGGCCGGCGAGTGGATGACGCTGTGGACCATGGGCCTCAATCAGTCCACCCACGGCACCTGGTCGACGAACGCCATCTGCAATCTCCATCTGGCGACCGGCGCGATCTGCCGTCCCGGGAGCGGCCCGTTCTCGCTCACCGGACAGCCGAACGCGATGGGCGGGCGCGAGATGGGGTACATGGGGCCGGGTCTGCCCGGCCAGCGCGCCGTGTTCAGCGCGCCCGACCGCGCGTTCGTCGAGGACGTCTGGGGGCTGGAATCAGGCGCGATCCGCGCAGAGTCGGGCTCGGGAACGATCGACATGTTCCGCCGTGCGGCCGACGGCGAGATCAAGGCCGTCTGGATCATCTGCAGCAACCCTGTCGCCTCGGTGGCGAATCGCAAGACGGTGATCGAGGCGCTGGAGACCGCCGAGCTGGTCATCGCGCAGGACGTCTACACCGAGACCGCGACCACCGCATACGCCGACATCCTGCTGCCGGCCACGTTGTGGGTCGAAGCCGAGGGCGTGACGGTGAACAGCGACCGGACCCTGACGCTTGTGCGTGACGTCATCGACGCGCCGGGCGAGGCGCAGCCGGACTGGCTCATGATCTGCCAGATCGCCCGTGCGATGGGGTTCGAGGGGTTCGACTTCGCCACGAGCGCTGAGGTGTTCGACGAGATCCGCCGCTTCTGGAACCCCCAGACCGGGTGGGATCTGCGCGGCGTGACCTACGAGCGCCTGCGCGAGACGCCGGTGCAATGGCCGGCACCGCCCGACGACACCGCGACGCGGCATCCGATCCGGTACCTCAACGACGGGGTGAGCCAGTCGCTGCACGTGCAGGACGACGGCACGGTGCCGCGCCTGGCGTTCGCGACGCCTTCGCGGCGCGCGCAGTTCCTCGCGCGGCCGCACCTCGCACCGGCCGAGCTTCCCGACGACGACTATCCCTGGGTGCTCAACACGGGGCGCCTCCCGCACCACTGGCACACGCTCACGAAGACCGGCCGCGTCGCCAAGCTCGCGAAGCTGCATCCCGGACCGTTCGTCGAGGTGCACCCGGTCGATGCCGAGCGGCTCGGCATCGCCGAGGGTGATCAGGTCGAGGTCGCCTCGCGCCGCGGCCGGTTCGTCGTGCCCGCGGTGCTCACGGACCGTGTGCAGCCGGGCGGACTGTTCGCGCCGTTCCACTGGAACGACGAGCACGGAGAGTACGTCACCGTCAATGCCGTGACGAGCGACGCGGTGGACCCGCTGTCGGCGCAGCCGGAGTTCAAGTTCGCCGCCGTGACTCTGCGCCGGGTCGGCCCGGCGGTCGGGGGAGCAGGAGCGCCGACCGCATCCGCCGACGAGGCGCTCGCGAGCGCCGGCGTGGCCCTCGCACCGCCGCAGCTGACCGATCTGGAGGGCGCGTACCTCGCCGGCTTCCTGTCCACGGTGCGGTCCGTGGTGCTCGCCCCGGGCGAGGTGCCGGTGCTGCCCGTCGAGGCGCCGCTCGGCGGGCTCGTGCGGGCGTGGTTCGACGGCGTGCTCGCGGGGGCGTTCTCCCGCACGTCCGTCGGCACCGGGATGCCGGGGACCGGGGGCTTGGACGAGGTCGTCGTGCTCTGGGGCTCGCAGACGGGCAACGCCGAGGAGTTCGCCACGGCGGCGACCGCCGCACTCGGCGCGCGCGGCATCCCCGCACGTGCCCGGAGCATGGCGGAGCTGCGCGCGACGGACCTGACGGCGGTGAAGCGTCTGCTCGTGGTCACGTCCACGTTCGGCGACGGTGGACCGCCCGACAATGCCGCCGCGCTCTGGCATGAACTCAACGCCGACGGAGCGCCCGAGCTGTCCGGTCTCCGCTACGCGGTGCTCGCGCTCGGCGACTCCAACTACGACGACTTCTGCGGTCACGGCCGCCGGCTCGATGCTCGCCTGGGCGAGCTCGGCGCGACCGCACTCCTGGAACGGGTCGATCTCGAGCCCGACGCCGACGAGCCGCGCGAGGTGTGGCTGGCCCAGATCCTCGACACCCTGGCCGCGGAGGGGACGACGGGTGCGGCATCCGTCGCTCTGCAGGCTCCGCCGGCGAAGCGTCTGTTCAGCCGAGCCAATCCCGTGCAGGCGCCGCTCGTGCGCAACGATCTGCTGAGCGGGCCCGGTTCGCAGAAAGAGGTGCGGCGCTTCGCGTTCGACCTCTCGGACTCGGGCGCGACGTACGAGGCCGGAGACTCGCTCGGCGTCGTGTGCGCCAACGCGCCGGCGGTCGTCGCAGAGTGGCTCGCTGCGACGGGCATCCCGCCGCTGGAGATCGTGGAGGTCGACGGCGAGGAGCGCACGTTCGCCGGCGCCCTGCGCACGCGCCTCGACATCACGAAGACCCCCGTCGACCTGGTGCGCTTCATCGCGGAGCGCAGCGGCGACAGCATGCTCAACGGTCTGCTGCGGCGCGAGAACAAGGGGCGCCTCGAGCAGTTCCTGTGGAGCCAGCAGGCGGTCGATCTCGTGCGCGACTTCCCCGTGCAAGCCACCGCTGCGGAATGGGCCGGCGCGCTCAAGCGACTGCAGCCCCGCCAGTACTCCATCTCGTCGAGCCCCAAGACCGATCCCGACACCGTGGAGCTCACGGTGTCCGTGGTCCGCTTCGAGACCGACTCCGGACGCGCGCGCGGCGGCGTGTGCTCGACCTTCCTCGCGGACGGCGACGCCCTCGCCGCCCCGGTATACCTGCAGCGCTCGCCCGCGTTCCGCCCGCCAGCGGCCGGCGACATCCCGATGATCATGATCGGCCCCGGCACCGGGATCGCGCCGTTCCGCGCGTTCCTGCAGGATCGTCGGGCCGACGGCCACACCGGTCGCAACTGGCTGTTCTTCGGCGAGCAGCACGCCGCGAGCGACTTCTACTACCGGGACGAGCTCGCTGAGATGCACGAGGACGGTTTCCTCACGCGCCTCGACGTCGCGTTCTCGCGCGACCAGCGGCAGAAGATCTACGTGCAGGACCGCATGATCGAGCACGGCGCCCACCTGTGGCGCTGGCTCCAGGACGACGGCGCGCACGTATACGTGTGCGGTGACGCGATGCGGATGGCCAAGGATGTCGACGCCACGCTCGTCGCCATCGCCCAGCAGCACGGCAAGCTCTCCGAGGAGGCCGCCGCCGAGTACGTCCGCGGGCTCGCCGCCGACGAGCGCTACGTCCGCGACGTCTACTGAGCCGGGGCTCCGCCCGGCCGCGCCCGAGAGCGCCGGCCACCCGGTCGGTCCGTCACCGGTGCCCGCGATCGGCGCGTTCCGCCGTGCGCAGGTGACGGAGGAAGCCCCTCCGGCGGTGGGTTCCGACGGGCATGCAGAAGAGCGGATGCCACGGGTGGAGGCATCCGCTCTTCGTCAGGGCACGTGCGGTCAGATGCGCTGCTTCGCCAGCGACGCCCGCGGGATCACGTACACGAACACCGTGAGGAGCAGCAGTCCCACGTACGCGGCGACGAAGCCGTAGAAGGCGGCCTGGTAGCCGCCGGTGGCGAGCTGGGAGGCGTTGAGCACCTGAGGCACGAGGAACCCGCCGTAGGCGCCGATCGCCGAGATGAGCCCGAGCGCCGCGGCCGCCTTGCGGATCATCTTCGTGGCCTCCGCCGTGCCCGGCGCGTAGCCCCGCGCCTGCGAGCGTGCGGCGAAGATGCTCGGGATCATCCGGTACGTGGACCCGTTGCCCATGCCGGTCGCTGCGAACAGCACGAGGAAGCAGGCCAGGAACACGACGAAGTTGTGCATCGGCAGCGTCCAGACGAGGGCGAGGGCGCCGAGTGCCATCACCGAGAAGGCGCACACCGTCACGCGTGCGCCGCCGAAGCGGTCGGCGAGCCGGCCGCCGTAGGGGCGGGCGAGCGAGCCGACGAGGGCGCCGAGGAACGCGAGCGAGACCGCCGCCTGTCCGACCTGGATCGTGGAGAACTCGGGGAACTGGTCGGCGATGAGCTTCGGGAAGACGCTTGCGAACCCGATGAACGAGCCGAAGGTGCCGATGTAGAGCAGCGCCATGATCCACAGGTGCGGTTCGCGCAGTGCCGCGGCGGAGCTGCCGAAGTCCGCCTTCGCCGACGACAGGTTGTCCATGTAGCGCCAGGCGCCGAAGATCGCGAGCAGGATGAGCGGGATCCACATCCAGCCGGCGAGCGAGATGTTGAGGGTCGCACCGGCGCCGATGGTCACCGCGATCGGCACCGCGAACTGGGCGACCGACGTGCCGAGGTTGCCGCCCGCGGCATTCAGGCCGAGCGCCCAGCCCTTCTCCTTCTGCGGGAAGAAGTAGGTGATGTTCGCCATCGAACTCGCGAAGTTGCCGCCGCCGACGCCGCCGAGCGCTGCGACGAGCAGCAGCACGCCGAACGGGGTCTCGGGGTTCGACACGACGATGCCGAGCAGCGTCGCGGGGATCAGCAGCAGCGCCGCCGACACGATCGTCCAGTTGCGGCCGCCGAAGATCGCGACCATGAACGTGTACGGGAAGCGCAGAGTCGCGCCGACGAGGCTCGGCAGCGAGATGAGCCAGAACGACTCGGAGCTCGTGAGCTGGAACCCGGCGGCGGGCAGCATCACGACGACGATGCTCCACAGCTGCCAGATGATGAAGCCGAGGAACTCGGCGAAGATCGACCACCCGAGGTTGCGTCGCGCGATGGCGCGGCCCGAGGCGGCCCAGAACGTCGGATTCTCGGCGTTCCAGCCGTCGATCCAGCGGCCGGGGCGATGGGTGAGCGTGACCGGCGCGTCGGCCGGCGCGATGGTGCGGGATGGAGCTGCGGTATCCGTCATCGACGGCGTGTCGGTCGTGGTCATGGCGCCTCCCTGAGGTGAGCACACACTTGGGGGTGAGTGTGTCTCCACGTTAGGAACGCGGTGTTTCGGCCCGCCTCCTCGCGCGGTTACCTCTCCGTCACTTCTCGATCACGGATGCCGCGGCCCGAGGTGGGCGCCCCGTCACACGTCGGAAACACGCGGGGCTTCTAGACTCGAAGGCATGCGCGTCGACATCGTCACGATCTTCCCGACGTTCTTCGACGTGCTCGGCGTCTCGCTGATCGGGAAGGCGCGGGACCGCGGCATCCTCGACATGCATGTCCACGATCTGCGGGACTGGACCCACGATCGCCATCGCACCGTGGACGACACCCCGTATGGCGGGGGTGCCGGCATGGTGATGAAGCCCGAGCCCTGGGGCGAAGCACTCGACGACGTGCTGAGCGACGACGCCGTGCTGCTCGTGCCGTCGCCCGCCGGCGAACTGTTCTCGCAGCCGATGGCCCGGGAGCTCGCCGACGAGAAGCACCTCGTGTTCGCCTGTGGGCGGTACGAGGGGATCGACCAGCGCGTCGTCGACCATTACTCGGCGGGTGGGCGGGTGAGGCTAGTGAGCCTCGGCGACTACGTGCTGAACGGGGGAGAGGTCGCGGCGATGGCGGTGATCGAGGCCGTGTCGCGGCTCATCCCGGGAGTCGTCGGCAACCCCGAGAGCCTCGTCGAGGAGTCGCACGAGCTCGGGCTGCTCGAGTACCCGAGCTACACGAAGCCCGCCGAATGGCGCGGGCTCGAGGTGCCGCCCGTGCTGCTCAGCGGCAACCACGGCGCGATCGCCGCATGGCGGCACGAGCAGAGCCTCGAACGCACGCGGGCGCACCGTCCGGACCTGCTGACGGAGCCGGATCCTGCGGCCTGAGGGCGGGCGGTCCCCACGGCTCCTCCACGCGCCGCCGGCGCGTGGCGCGGAGCCTCCGGCCGCGTGGGCTCAGCGGCGGCCGCCGCAGGATCACCTGCGACGCGTCAGGCGGGGTCGATGACGTTGAGGCGGTAGCCGCGCTTCACCACGGTCTTGACCAGGTCGGGAACGCCTAGCGACTCGCGCAGCCGCGCGACGGCCATCTCGACGGCGTGCGTGTTCTCGCCCGAGCGCGGGAGCGCCGCCTGCAGACGCGGCCGCGAGACCACGCCGCCCTGGGCGTCGAACAGCGCGGCCACGATGTCGGTGGCGCTGCGCGACAGCGGGATGTGCCGGCCGTCCAGCACGATGCCCGTGCTGCGCAGCTCGAGACGGCCGGCAGCGGTCGGGAGCGATGCCGCGCCACCCCCGCCGAAGTGTGTGACGACGGCTCGCACGAGCGAGCCGAGGCGACCGCGCTCGGCGATCAGCGGCTGAAGGCCCGCCTCCTGGAGCGGGCCCGCCGTGATCGGCCCGACGGCGGCCATGAGCAGGCGTCGCTCCACCTCGCGCTCGACGATCTCGGCGAGCACGCCCTCGTTCCGTGCGGCCGCGATCCACTCGGCGGCGCCCGGGGCGGACGTGAACAGCACCGCGTCGACCTCGCCCTGCGCGGCGGCGACGACCGAGCGGGAGACCGCCGCGGGGTCGGGGGGAGGGCCCCAGCGGTACACGGTCAGGCTCACCACGTCGGCGCCCGCACCCTCGAACAGCTCGTCGAGGCCGTCGGCGCCCGAGCCGTGGTGCTGGACTGCCACGCGCCGGTCGGCGACACCCTCGGCGAGGAGGTACTCGCCGAGCTCCGCGGACGTCTCGGACTCCGCCACCCAGTCTGCGGTGAGACCCGCCTGCTGGATCGCGCCGCGCGCCTTCGGGCCGCGTGCGACGATCTGGGCGCGGGACAGTGCGGCGTGGAGGTCGTCGAGCAGTCCTGCTTCGTCGGCGGCCTCCATCCAGCCGCGAAAGCCCACGCCCGTCGTCGCGACGACCACGTCGGGCTGCTGCGCGATGAGCTCGCGCGTCGCGGCGATGAGGGCGTCGTCGTCGATGTGGGGGACGATCGTGAGCGCGGGGGCGTGGCGCACGTGAGCGCCGTGACGCTCGAGGGCAGCGGCCAGCTCGGAGGAGCGACGATCGACGGCGATGACGATCGTGCAGCCGTCGAGTGCGGCCGAGAGGGTGGGGCGTGGGGTGGAGCTCAAAGGACGATGTCACCTGCCAGTTGGGGGTCGGGAAGCAGCAGCCCGGCTCGGGCGACCTCGCCGACCACGATGACGGCAGGGTTGCGCACGCCGGCGAGGCCTGCATCGACCACGACCGACCCCAGAGTACTGCGTGTCGTGCGCTGGTCGCGGTGGTGACCGCGCTCGACGATGGCGACGGGACGATCCGCGGGAACGCCGGCGTGGAGGGCGTCCGAGACGATGCGGGGCAGTGCGCCGACGCCCATCAGGATGACCGTCGTCACGCTGTCGTCGCGCAGGGCCGCGAGCGTGGCTTCGGTCACCTCTGACGGCCCGTTCATGATGTGCACGGCTCCCGCGACACCGCGATGGGTGATCGGGATGCCGGCTGCCTGGGGCACCGCGACGGCGCTCGAGATGCCGGGCACGACGTCGACCGGCACGCCGGCCGCGAGGCATGCGGCCACCTCCTCGCCGCCGCGGCCGAAGACGAAGGGGTCGCCGCCTTTGAGGCGCACCACGCGCTTGCCCGCGCGGGCGCGGTCGACGAGGAGCTCGTTGATCTCGTCCTGCGGCACGGGGTGGTGGCCTGGCAGCTTGCCGACGTCGATGATCTCCACGTCCGGACCGACATGGTCGCGGATGTCGGTCGGACCGAGCCGGTCCATCACGACGACCTCCGCGCGCGTCAGCAGGCGCCATGCACGCAGGGTGAGCAGGTCGATGGGACCGGGGCCGCCGCCGATGAGGTCGACGCGGCCGACGGTGCTCTTCGCCCGCCCGGTCATCCCTCTCCCTCCCAGCGGACCAGCACATGTCCGTCGTCGACGGCCACGGGCCAGACGTGCAGGCTCTTCGGCTCCTTGCCCTGGGTGTCGAGGCAGACGCCCGTGCGCAGATCGAAGACCTGCTTGTACATCGGCGAGGCGACCGTGGGCACGTCCTGGCGGGTGCCGACGATGCCGCGCGAGATGACGTGCGCGTGGCTGTAGGGGTCGAGGTTCGAGACGGCGTGGACGCGGCCCGTGGAGCCGTCCGGCCCGTGGAGGAGGAAGAGTGCGATCTGCGTGCCGCCCAGGAGGGCGGCGCGGCCGCGCTCGATCTCGAGATCGTCGAGCGCGCACACGCGCACCCAGCCGTCGGGGGCGGTGTACTCGGCCGTCTGCGGGTCGACGAGGGTCATCGGCGCACCTCCAGGGTCGTTCCGGCGATGAGCACGCGCGAATCGGCGCGCTCGTCCTCGGTGGCGGGTCGGGGCTGGCCCCGCTCGGCGGTGTAGGCCAGCGAGGGGTCGGGAGTCGACGGTGCGTTGACGAACGACGCGAATCGGCGGAGCTTCTCGGGGTCCTCGAGGGTCGCCTTCCATTCGTCCTCGTACGAGTCGAGGTGGGCCGCCATCGCGGCGTCGAGGTCGGCGCAGATGCCGAGGCCGTCCTCGAAGATGACGTCGCGCAGACCTTCGATCCCGCCGTCCAGGTCCTCGAACCACGGCGCGGTACGCTGCAGGCGGTCGGCGGTGAAGATGTAGTACATCAGGAACCGGTCGATCGCCGTGAGGAGCTCGTCGTCGCTGAGCCCCTCGGCGAGCAGCACCGCGTGGCGGGGCGTGAACCCGCCGTTGCCGCCGACATACATGTTCCACCCTGCCTCGGTGGCGATCACGCCGACGTCCTTGCCCCGGGCCTCCGCGCACTCGCGCGCGCAGCCCGAGACGCCGAGCTTGATCTTGTGCGGCGAGCGCAGACCGCGGTAGCGAAGCTCCAGCTGCACGGCCATGCCGACCGAGTCCTGCACGCCGTAGCGGCACCACGTCGAGCCGACGCACGACTTCACCGTGCGCAGCGACTTGCCGTATGCGTGCCCCGACTCGAAGCCGGCGTCCACGAGCTGCTTCCAGATCTCGGGCAGCTGCTCGAGGCGTGCGCCGAACATGTCGATGCGCTGGCCGCCCGTGATCTTCGTGTAGAGCCCGAAGTCCTTCGCGACCTGGCCGATCACCAGCAGCCCCTCGGGCGTGATCTCGCCGCCGGGGATGCGGGGCACCACCGAGTAGCTGCCGTCCTTCTGGAGGTTCGCCATCACGTGGTCGTTGGTGTCCTGCAGGGTGGCGTTCTCGCCTTCGAGCACGTGTCCGCGCACGAGCGTCGACAGGATGCTGGCGAGTGCCGGCTTGCAGATGTCGCAGCCGCGGCCGGTGCCGAAACGCTCGATGACGGCGCTGAACGTCGTGAGACCCGACACCCGCACGGCGTCGAACAGCTGGCGGCGCGACATGTCGAAGTGCTCGCAGATCGCGTTGCTGAGCGCCGCTCCGGACTTGGCGAGCTCGGTGCCGACGATCTTCTTGACCATCATCACGCAGGAACCGCACGCGGCCCCGGCCTTCGTGCAGGACTTGATGGCCGCGACATCCGTGCAGCCCTCCTCGTGCACCGCGTGCCGGATCGCTCCCGCCGTGACGCTGTTGCAGGAGCACACGAGCGCCTCGTCGGGGAGGTCGCCGGTCGGCGCGGCCACACCGCCCTCGGGCATGAGGTAGGCAGCCGGGTCACCGCCGAGCGCGCCTCCGACGAGCGGGCGGAGCGACCCGTATGCCGACGCGTCGCCGACGAGGATGCCGCCGAGCAGCGTCTTCGCGTCGTCCGACAGCACGAGCTTCTTGTACACACCGGCCACCGGGTCGGCGTAGGTGACGTCGAGCGCGCCGGGGGTCTCGGCGAAGGCGTCGCCGAAGCTGGCCACATCGACTCCCGAGAGCTTGAGCTTGGTCGACAGGTCGTAGCCGGGGAAGGATGCCTCGCCCCCGAGCAGCCGCGTCGCGGCGACCTCGGCCATCGCATAGCCGGGAGCGACGAGGCCGACGCACATTCCGTCGAAGTTGGCGACCTCCCCGATCGCCAGCACTCGGGGGTCGGAGGTCTGACAGCCGGCGTCGATCAGCACGCCGCCGCGGGGGTGCACGTCGAGCCCGGCGCCCCGCGCCAGCTCGTCGCGCGGGCGCACGCCGACGGTGAACACCACGACGTCCGTGCGGGCATAGGTGCCGTCCCGGAACTCCAGGCCGGTGACCTGCCCCGAGCGATCGGGATCGAGCCGGGTGGTGACGGCCTCGGTCTTGACCGTGATGCCGCGCGACTCGATGAGACGGCGCAGCGCGTTGCCGGCGGGCAGGTCCAGTTGCGCTGACATGAGCCGATCGGAGGACTGCACCACCGTGCAGTCGACGTCGAGGCCCTGGAGGGCGCCTGCGGCCTCGAGCCCGAGGAGTCCGCCGCCGATCACCGTGCCCACGAGCGGACGCCCGAGCTCGGCCGAGCGGCGCTCGACGAACTGCTCGAGCTTCTCGACGTCGTCGAGGGTGCGGTAGACGAAGCACCCCTCGAGCCCGAAGCCGTCGACCGAGAGGCGTGCGGCGTACGAGCCGGTCGCGAGGACGAGTCGGTCGTAGGCGACGCTGGTGCCGCTGCGGGTCGTGACGCGGCGCGCGGCGCGGTCGATGCGGGTGACGGCCTCGCCGCGGAGGAACCGCACGCGCTCGTCGTCGAGCACCGCGCGCTCGAGCTCGAGGTCTTCGGGTGAGACGCCGGCGAAGAATCCGGTGAGGCCGACCCGATCGTAGGGGTGACGCCCCTCCTCGCCGATGAGCGTGATGCGCCACTCGTCGCCCGCCCGGCTCAGCAGGCTCTCGACGAAGCGGTGCGCGACCATGCCCGCGCCGACGATCACCACGTGGGTGCCGAGGGCAGGGGTCTCGTTCATGCCGTCACCGTACGCCGGCGATGTTGCATCAGCGTCAGCGTCGTGTTTCCGGCTGTTGACACGGTCGCGGTGGGCCATGGCTCCTCCTCGGGGGCGGACGTCTCGGTGAAGCTGACGCTACGAGCGCGGTGTTTCACCGTCGGACCACGCGCGGTTACCCCGAGCGAACGTTTCGATCACACCGCCCGGCGCGAGGAAGTGAGAAGAGCGGAATGGATGCTGCGCCGCGCGCGAGCGCGCGGGGCGGTCTCCTGCGAGCTGCTCGCTCCGCCGTTCCGACGCTCGACGGCTTCCCGCGGGCGGTCGGCGAGATCGCTGGACGCGTGAGCTCCAGGGTTCGGCGATCCTGCTCCGATAAGGTGTACCGACCCGACGGCAAGGAGAAGATTCGTGCACACCTGGCCGGGATCGGCATATCCGCTCGGAGCGACGTTCGACGGGAGCGGGACGAACTTCGCGCTGTTCAGCGAGGGGGCGGAGCGGGTCGAGCTGTGCCTGTTCGGAGAGCGCGGCGCGGAGACGCGCGTCGATCTCGTCGAGGTCGACGCCTACGTCTGGCACGCCTACGTTCCGAACATCCAGCCCGGTCAGCGCTACGGCTACCGCGTGCACGGCCCGTACGACCCCGCGAACGGGTTGCGGTTCAACCCCGCGAAGCTGCTCCTGGATCCCTACGCGAAGGCGGTGGAGGGCAGCATCCGGTGGGGGCAGCCCGTGTACGGCTACACCTTCGGCGACCCGGATTCGCGCAATGACGAGGACTCCGCCGCCGACATGATGAAGGGCGTCGTCGTCAATCCCTTCTTCGATTGGGCGGGCGACCGGCGTCCGCGGACGCCGTACTCCGAGACCCTCGTCTACGAGGCCCATGTACGCGGGCTCACGCAGCGGCACCCTGCCATCCCGGAGGAGATGCGGGGCTCCTACAGCGCGATCGCCCACCCTGCGATCATCGAGCACCTGCTCAAGGTGGGGGTTACGGCGATCGAGCTCATGCCCGTCCACCAGTTCGTCGACGATGCGATCCTGCAGGACAAGGGGCTGTCGAACTACTGGGGCTACAACACGATCTCCTACTTCGCCCCGCACAACGCGTACTCCGCGACCGGTCACCGCGGTCAGCAGGTGCAGGAGTTCAAGGGCATGGTCCGGGCGCTGCACGCGGCCGGCATCGAAGTGATCCTCGATGTGGTCTACAACCACACGGCCGAGGGCAACCACCTGGGCCCAACGCTCTCGATGCGCGGCATCGACAACGCCGCCTACTACAAGCTCGAAGACGACGACAAGCGGTTCTACACGGACTACACGGGCACGGGGAACAGCCTCAACGTGCGCAATCCCCACTCGCTGCAGCTGATCATGGACTCGCTGCGCTACTGGGTGCTCGACATGCACGTCGACGGATTCCGCTTCGACCTCGCGTCGGCGCTCGCGCGCGAGTTCTACGACGTCGACCGTCTGTCGGCGTTCTTCGAGCTGGTGCAGCAGGATCCGGTGGTGTCGCAGGCGAAGCTCATCGCCGAGCCGTGGGACGTCGGCCCCGGCGGTTACCAGGTCGGCAACTTCCCGCCGCAGTGGACGGAGTGGAACGGCAAGTACCGCGACACGGTGCGCGACTTCTGGCGCGGCGAGCCGCAGGCGCTCGGCGAGTTCGCCTCACGGCTCACCGGGTCGGCAGACCTCTACGAGCACTCCGGACGCCGGCCCGTGGCATCCGTCAACTTCGTCACCGCCCACGACGGCTTCACGCTGCGCGATCTCGTGTCGTACAACGACAAGCACAACGACGCCAACGGCGAGGACGGACGCGACGGCGCCGACGACAACCGCTCGTCGAACTTCGGCGTCGAGGGGCCGACCGACGATCCCGCGGTGCTGACGCTGCGCGCCCGACAGCAGCGCAACTTCATCGCGACCCTGCTGCTCAGCCAGGGCGTGCCCATGCTGCTGCACGGCGACGAGATCGGACGCACCCAGCGCGGCAACAACAACGGCTACGCGCAGGACAACGAGACCACGTGGGTGGACTGGGATGCCGCGGACATGCCGCTGCTGGAGTTCACCGCCGCGCTGGCGCGGCTGCGGCGCGACCACCCGACGTTTCGTCGTCGCCGGTTCTTCGAGGGCCGCCCCGTCCGCCGGGAGGTCGGCCGGGCGCTGGCGGACATCGCCTGGCTGCGTCCCGACGGCACCCTCATGCAGCCGGAGGACTGGGACTCGGGCTTCGGGCGCGCGATCGGCGTGTTCCTGAACGGCGGGGGGATCCGCGAGCGCGACCGCCGCGGCGACGAGATCCGCGACCGGCACTTCATCGTGCTGTTCAACGCCGGCGACGACATCATCGACTTCCACATCCCGGTCGTCGAGAACAGCCCGGACTGGGAGGTGTTCGTCGACACCGCCGGCGAGCGCGCGGACTCCGCCATCGTCAAGCCGGGCGACGTGCTCCGCCTGGCCGCGAAGTCGCTGATCGTGCTGTGCGAGCACCCCCGCGCAGAGGCGGCGGCGGATCACTCGGTCGCGGCGTCGCTCGCGGCGCTCACGCCAACGACGTCTCCCGCGCACGCCCCGAGCGCGGAGATGCGCACCTGACCGCAAGCGCGCGTTCTGCGCGTCAGTTCACGCCGAGCCATGAGCGATCGGTGAGGACGATGGGACCGCCCTCGGTGATCGCCACGGTGTGCTCGGAGTGCGCGCCGCGCGACCCGTCAGCCGATCGCAGGGTCCAGCCGTCGGGGTCGGTCACCAGCTCGTCGGTGGTCTGGAGGAACCACGGCTCGAGGGCCAGGACGAGGCCCGCGCGCAGAGGGTAGCCGCGTCCGGCCTTGCCGTCGTTCGCCACGTGGGGGTCGCCGTGCATCTCCCGCCCGACCCCGTGGCCGCCGAAGTCGGTGTTGATCGAGTAGCCGTCGCCGTGGGCGACTTCGGCGATCGCCGCCGAGATGTCGCCGATGCGGTTGCCGACGGTCGCCGCGGCGATCGCGGCATCCAGTGCGCGCTCGGTGGTGGCGATGAGGGAGAGATCCTCGTCGCGCGGCGTGCCCACGACGAACGACACGGCGGAGTCGGCGACCCAGCCGTCGATCGAGACGGCGAAGTCGAGCGAGACCAGGTCGCCGTCGCGCAGTGCGTAGTCGAAGGGGAGACCGTGGAGCACCGCGTCGTTGACGGAAGTGCAGATCACCTTGCCGAACGGCCGGGCGCCGAACGAGGGGTGGTAGTCGATGTAGCACGACTCGGCGCCCGCGCGGCGGATCAGCTCGTGCGCGCGGCGGTCGATGGCGAGGAGGTTGGTGCCCACCTTCGTGTCGTCGCGCAGCGTCGCGAGCGTCTCGGCGACGAATCGCCCTGCGGGCTTCATCGCCTCGATCTCGGCAGGCGTGCGCAACTCGATCATGTGGGGGATCCTCTCGTTCCCCTCCATTCTGTCTGACCCGTCGGCACCGGGCTGGGAGGATGCTCCGCGGCGCGCGGAAGCGGACCACGGGGGTCGTGTGCGGGCGTAGCATCGGTGGCATGTGGCTGCGTCGCGCATTCTTCGGCTGGCTGATCCCGTCCGCCTTCCTGCTGCCGCTGTGGCTCCTGGTCGGATGGGCCGTGTTCAACGCAGGGGGCTGGGCGTTCCTCTGGGTGCTGTTCCTCGCCATCCCTGGCGTCTTCCTGTGGCAGTTGCTCCTCACGGTGCTGGTGCGGGCGCGCGGAACGGTGCGGGCTCACCGCGCCGTCTCCTGGTGGGACGTCCTCGGGTTCACCGTGTGGCACCTCCTCGTCATCTCGCTGGGCTTGTTCGCCGAGGCGTGGTGGGCGCCCGTCATGGTGGTGGCGATCCTCGCGGGCGTCGGGCTCTTCTGGCTCGAGCTGTGGCAGCTGTGGAGCGAGGCGCGGCCCTCGCGATTCGTCCTGCACACGTCCGAGGGCGTCGCGTACATCCCCGCAGAAGCCGACGCGCCGGAGGCGGCTCGGCGCGAGGTCATCGTCATCTCGGAGAAGCAGACTCCACCCGCGAGCTGACGCGGTTTGGCCGGGTGCGGCATCCATGGCAGAATGGCTGTTTGTGCCCTGACCGGTTCTGCCTCAGGGGAACCAGCTGAACGGCGTCACGCCGAAGGCCTGCGGCACGCTCAGTCCTTTACCATCCTTCCCGCGGTCGACCTGTGGCGGCCGCAGAGAGAGACGATCATGCAGATCCTCGACGCCGTCGACGCGGCTTCACTCCGCTCCGACATCCCCGCCTTCAACGCCGGCGACACCGTGAAGGTGCACGTCAACATCACCGAGGGCAACCGCTCGCGTATCCAGGTCTTCCAGGGCGTCGTCATCGGCCGCTCCGGCGATGGCGTTCGCGAGACCTTCACGGTCCGCAAGATCAGCTTCCAGGTCGGCGTCGAGCGCACCTTCCCGGTGCACTCCCCGGTCATCGACCACATCGAGGTCGTGACCCGCGGTGACGTGCGTCGCGCGAAGCTGTACTACCTGCGCAACCTCCGCGGCAAGAAGGCCAAGATCAAGGAGAAGCGCGAGAGCAACTGACGCTCTCCCCGCAGCGCTGTCACGAAGCCCCGGACCGACCAGGTCCGGGGCTTCGTCCGTACTCCGGAAGGGCCGGAGTGTGCGACCCTTGAAGGCGGGTCGCCGCGACCGTCGGCGCCCGCGAAGGAACTCATGACGACCGAGAAGTCGGCTCCGGCCGAGCCGGCGCCCGGGCCCGAGCCCGCCGCGACCATTCAGCCGCGTCGTCGGGGCTGGCTGGTGTTCGTGCGCGACGTCGTCGTGATCATCCTGATCGCAGTGCTCGTCTCGCTCGTGGTCAAGACCTTCCTGGTGCGGTCGTTCTACATCCCCTCGGGGTCGATGGAGGACACCCTCCATGTCAAGGACCGCATCCTCGTCGACGAGATCACGCCGCGCTTCGGCGGCTACGAGCGCGGCGACATCGTGGTGTTCCAGGATCCGGGCGGATGGCTCCCGCCCAGCACGGCACCCGCGCGTCCTCCGATCGTCGAGGGCGTCGAGTGGGTGCTGTCGCTCGTCGGACTCGCGGCGCCCGACAGCGACGACCACCTCGTGAAGCGCATCATCGGCGTCCCCGGCGACCACGTCGTGTGCTGCAACGCCATCGGGCAGATCACCGTCAACGACGTGCCGATCGACGAGAGCGCGTACCTCAAGCTGCCGGCGGGGGAGACCGCGGCCTCGGGTGATCCCTTCGACGTCACGGTTCCCGAGGGCAGCCTCTGGGTGCTCGGTGACAACCGTTACCGATCCAAGGACTCGCGGTACAACACCGATCAGCCAGGCAAGGGCTTCGTGCCCATCGACAACCTCGTGGGCCGTGCGTTCCTCGTGACGTGGCCGTTCGACCGGTTCGGACTGCTGGACTTCCACCACGACGTGTTCGCCGGGGTTCCCGACGCGGAGCCGGAGGGCGGCGGGAAGTGACCGTCGCCGAGCCCCGTCTCACGCTCGAGCGCCGGCTCCTGCGGGAGCACGCGCTCGTCATCGCATGCGACGAGGTGGGGCGAGGGGCGCTGGCCGGGCCGGTCGCGGTCGGCGCGGCGGTCGTGGACGCCCCGCGATCGCGCAAGCGCATTCCGCAGGGGTTGCGCGACTCGAAGCTCGTTCCGGAGCCGAAGCGCGCTGATGTCGCGGCACGCGCGGCCACCTGGGTCGCCGCCAGCGCCGTCGGATGGGCGAGCTCCGAGGAGATCGACGAGATCGGGATCATGCGCGCCCTCGGGCTCGCCTCGATCCGTGCAATCGCGGATCTCCGCGCGCACGGCGTCGTGCCGGAGGACGCCATCGTCATCCTCGACGGCAACTACGACTACATCCGTCCCGCCGGCGAGTGGGGGCTCACGGTGCGTCCGGTGATCAAAGCCGACCGCGACTGCGCCTCGGCGGCCGCGGCATCCGTCATCGCGAAGGTCGCGCGTGACCGTCTCATGACCGAACTGCACGACGAGCTCCCCGCATACAACTGGGCCCGCAACAAGGGCTACGCCAGCCCCGACCACCGTCAAGCCATCCGCACGCATGGCATCAGCCGGCACCACCGGGCCTCGTGGTCGATCGGCGAGGCGCCCACGCTCTTCTGAACGTTCGCCACACGCGCATGCGGGTCGCCGCGCCCGCCCGCGCCCATAGGATGGATTCACCATGGATGACGAGGTCTTCGAAGACTACGACCGCGAGCTCGAACTCGCTCTGTACCGCGAGTACCGCGATGTCGTCTCGCAGTTCCAGTACGTGATCGAGACGGAGCGGCGTTTTTACCTCGCGAACGAGGTCAACGTCGTGCGCCGCGACACCGAGCACGATTTCTACTTCGAGATCTCGATGTCCGACGTCTGGGTCTGGGACATCTACCGCGCCGATCGCTTCGTGAAGGCCGTGCGCGTGCTGACGTTCAAGGACGTCAACGTCGAAGAGCTCTCGCGCCGCGATTTCCACCTCCCCGAGGAGCTCTCGCTCGACACCTGAGCGGTCCTGACGCTTCCTCCCCAGCCCACCGATTCGGGGACGCAGCTCGAGTTCTGAACGGATGCCGCACCCTCGCGTCCGCGCGCCTGCACTCGCGCGCGACGATGCCGGAATGGCAGATAAAGACGTCCTCGGGCGCGCGGGCGAGGATCGCGCGGCCCGCTACTTCGAGGCGCGGGGATTCACCGTCCTCGCACGCAACTGGCGATGCCGCGACGGCGAGATCGACCTCGTGGCCGCCGACCGCTCGACGGTCGTCGTCGTCGAGGTCAAGACGCGGCGTGATGAGGGGTTCGGGCACCCGTTCGAGGCGCTCGACGCCCGCAAACGGGGAAGGCTCTGGCGCCTCTCGATCGCGTGGGCGAGTGCGCACCGCGAGCTCGTGCAGGGACGGCGGCTGCGCATCGACGCGATCGGCCTCATCGGCCCCGATCCCGGCACCGCGCGCCTGGAGCATCTCGTCGACGTGGAGGTGCCGTGAAGGTCGCACGCACGTGGGCCGTCGCCCTCGTCGGGGCCGAAGGCGAATGCGTGGAGGTCGAGGCGGACCTGTCGAACCAGCAGCCGGACTTCCGCATCATCGGGCTTCCCGACAAGGCGCTCGGCGAGTCGGTCCAACGCGTGCACAACGCCTGTGCGAACACCGGCACGCCGCTTACGCGACGACGACTCACGGTGAACCTGTCTCCCGCGAGTCTGCCCAAGCAGGGGTCCGGATTCGACGTGGCCATCGCGGTCGCGTCCCTGGCGACCGAGACGTCCATGGACGCGGTCTCTGTCGCGTCGGCGATCCACATCGGTGAGCTCGGACTCGACGGTCGCCTCCGGCCGGTGCCGGGGGTGCTCCCGGCGGTGGTCGCCGCTCGGCGAGCGGGGCATCGACGCGTCGTGGTTCCCCACGCGAACGGCCCCGAAGCCTCGCTCGTGGACGGCATCGAGGTCCTCGCCGCCGTCAACCTCGCGCAGGTGATCGCGTGGCACGGCGGCGACGTCGAAGTCGCCGACGACGCACCGGTCGCCCTCCCGGACGACGAGGAGGCAGCCGAGCCGACGCTCGATCTCGCGGAGGTGATCGGGCAGCGCGACGCCGTCGAGGCGCTCGTCGTCGCGGCTGCGGGCGGTCATCATCTGCTGATGTGCGGACCGCCTGGAGCCGGCAAGACGATGCTCGCCCGGCGCCTGCCGGGCATCCTCCCCGAACTCGACGATCGCGCGGCGCTGACCGCGGCCTCGATTCGGAGCCTGGCGGGCTCCCGAGTGGTCGAGCTCTCCCGCACCCCGCCCTTCGTCGCTCCGCATCACAGCGCGAGCGTGGCCGCCTTGGTGGGCGGCGGCACGCGAGTGGTGCGCCCGGGGGCGATCGCGCGCGCGAGCGAGGGCGTCCTGTTCCTCGACGAGGCGGGCGAGTTCGCAGCCAGCGCGCTGGACGCCCTGCGCCAGCCCCTCGAGTCCGGCACCATCACGATCGACCGCGCGGGCGCGCACGCCGAGTATCCGGCACGGTTCCAGCTCGTGCTGGCGACGAACCCGTGCCCGTGCGGCGACCACGGCATCCGCGGCGGCACGTGCACGTGTCCACCGGCAGCGATCCGCCGCTATCTCGGCCGGCTGTCCGGACCGCTCCTGGACCGCATGGACATCGAGCTGACCCTGACGCGCGTCGCAGTGGCGCAGCGCGGCACCGGGCCGACGGTGTCCACCGAGAGCGCACGAGCGCAGGTCGCCGATGCGCGGGCACGCGCGAGCCGCCGCCTCGCGGAGACACCGTGGAAGGTGAATGCCGACGTGCCGGGCACATGGCTGCGCGAGGGACCTGCTGCGCCGTCTCCAGTCGTCCGCCGCCCGCTCGATGCCGCACTTCACCGCGGAGCGCTCACCCTGCGGGCTTATGACAGGGTCCTGCGCGTCGCCTGGTCACTGGCCGACATCGAGGGCCGCGCCCAGCTCGGGGCGGAACATGTCGGGCGCGCCCTGTACCTGAAGAAGGGGATCTCACTGTGATCGCGTTCGACCTGAGCGCAGGCGCCGCCCAGCAGGCGCTGTCGCCCGCGGGCATCGAGTTCGACGCGCAGGAGGCGCGGGCACGGTATGCGACGGCCGTCTGGTGCCAGCTCATCGAGCCCGGCGACTCGGTCGCCGGCCGCATCATCGGCGCGCGCGGCCCGGTCGCGGCGCTGGAAGCCGTGCTGGCAGACGGGGAGTTTCCCGAACTCACGCCGAAGGAACTCGTCGACGCGCGCAAGAGATGGCTGCCGCGGCTGTCGGCGGGCGCGGTCGCCGGTTCCCTGGCCGCGGCGGCCGCACGGGGCGTCACGCTGCTGACGCGCGGCGATCCGGACTGGCCCACGCAGCTCGACGACCTCGGCGCACATGCGCCGCTGTGCCTGTGGGTGCGCGGTGATGCCTCGGCGCTGCGCCGGCTCGAGGCATCCGTCGCCGTCGTCGGCGCCCGGGCCGCCTCTCACTACGGCGACCATGTGGCGAGGGAGCTCGCCGCCGAACTGGCGGCCAGCGGCATCGCCGTGGTGTCGGGCGGCGCCTACGGCATCGATGGGGCAGCCCACCGCGCCGCACTTCGCGCCGGCGGACTCACCGTCGCACTGCTCGCTGGCGGTGCCGACCGCGCGTACCCCGCGGGTCACACGCAGCTGATCGACGACGTCGCCCGACGAGGTGTCGTGGTGAGCGAGGTCCCATGCGGCGCCGCGCCGACGAAGTGGCGCTTCCTGCAGCGGAACCGCCTGATCGCCGCGCTCTCGGCCGCCACCGTCGTCGTCGAAGCCGGCTGGCGCAGCGGCTCGCTCAACACCGCGGGCCACGCGGCGGCGCTGTCGCGCCCCCTCGGCGCCGTCCCGGGTCAGATCACATCGGCGACGTCGGCGGGTACGCACCGGCTCATCCGGGAGTACGGCGCCCAGTGCATCACGAGTGCGGATGACGTCCGGGAGCTGCTGGGGATGCCAGGAGAGACGGATGCCGCAGCCCCCGGAGACGGGGCGTACACCGGGGACGCGACCCGCGTGAAGGACGCCATGAGCACCCGCGTGTGGCGGGATGCCACCGAGATCGCGCGGCGCGCGGGGATGGCGGCCGACGTCGTCGGGGGGATCCTCGGGCTGCTGGCGCTCGATGGCGCGGTCGAGTCGGGGATCGAGGGCTGGCGGCTGGCACGGATCGGAGGGTGATCGGCGAGCGGCGCACCGCCCTCCGGTGCGTCGCAACACCGCCGCGTGCGCCGGCGGGCGCAAGCTGGAGGCATGGACATCCACGAGGGAGCCGCGGTCTACCTGCGCCACCTTGCGGACGTGCGCCGCCTGTCTCCCGCGACGGTGCGGGCCTACCGCTCCGACCTCGAGGGACTTGCCGCCGCCTGCGGAGACATCGAACTCGCCGCGGTCGATCTCGAGAACCTCCGCGACTGGCTGTGGCACGCCGTCCAGCGCGGCGACAGCCGCGCCACGATAGCGCGGCGAACCGCGGCGGTCCGGGGCCTCTTCGCCTGGGCGACCGAGTCGGGCGCGATCCCGTCCGACCCGAGCCTTCGCCTGGTCGCCCCGAAGCGGGGCAAGACACTTCCCAGAGTCGCGACAGCCGACACCCTGAGCGGGGTGCTGGATCGACTGGCATCGGCCGCGGTGGAGGGCGATCCGATCGCGCTGCGCGATCACGCCATTGTCGAGCTGCTGTACGCAGCTGCGATGCGCGTCTCCGAACTCTGCGGGCTCGACGTCGACGACCTCGATCGCGACCGACGCACCGCTCGCGTCCTCGGGAAGGGGTCGAAGGAGAGGATCGTGCCATTCGGGTGGCCGGCGCTGCGGGCTGTCGACGCCTACATCGTGCGCGGTCGGCCGTCCCTCCTCGCCAGACGCGCGGACGACGCGCCCTGCCCGGCCCTGTTCCTCGGCGCGCGGGGCGGACGGATCGGCGCGCGCGCGGTGTACGACCTCGTGTCGCGCGAACTCGGACCCGAGCTCGGGGCACAGGTCGGACCGCACGCGCTACGTCACTCGGCCGCGACCCACCTCCTCGACGGTGGCGCAGACCTCCGCGCCGTCCAGGAGATGCTGGGCCATGCGAGCCTCGGGACCACGCAGATCTACACGCACGTCTCCAGCGAGAGGCTGGCGGCCTCCTACCGCCTCGCGCACCCGCGGGCCTGAAGACCGGCTAGCAGCAGGGCAGGAGCACCGCCCGCGGCACCCCGCCCAGGAGCACGAGCGGGTTGATGTAGACGCCGTCGAGCCGCACGCCGAGATGCACGGCGCCGGGCTCGGCGTGCCCTCCGACCGAGATCGTGCCCAGTGGAATGGAACTTTCAACCCGCGTCCCGGCCGCGAGCCCGGGGTCGACCGGCTCGAATGTCGACACCAGGCCGTCGCCATGATCCACAGTGATCACCCCGCGCCCTGCGACCTGCCCGGAGAACGCGACCACGCCGGGTGCCGGGGCGCGCACCACGCCGTCGCCCGCGGGCAGCAGGTCGATTCCCCGATGGCCCGGACCGTACTCGTGCGGCGGTGCGACGAAGGGGCGCACCAGCCGGAACGGGTGCACCGGCCAGGTCCAGTCCCGCGTGAGCGTCACCGTTCCGCCGTCGACGACCGGCAGGTGCTCGGGCTCCGCGACGACGGTGGCAGGCGCTGCAGAGGTGGGCGCGACCGCGAGAAGGACACTGAGGGTGATCGCGCCGAGGGCGCGGCGGCGCGACCCGCGACGGGATCCGCCTTTGCGGGTGAGAACGGGCCGCGTCACGATCCCACCGTGTCCCTCCTGGCGAATCCGCGGATCGGTGGCACCGACACCTGTGGAGAAGGCTCGCGTTCGGTCGCCGGGGGAGGAGGAGCCGCCCGGCCGCTCCTGATACACTGGGTGCGCACTCCGCATGCCGGGGTGACTCCGCGTGCCCATAGCGCCGCTAGCCCCGAGTCTGACGAAGGGCGCGGCGCGGCATCCATCCCCAACGGTCCTTGCGGACGCTTGCGAGCGAGCGCGAGGCGGGAATGAGCCGGGCACCAGGCCACGCCGGCCACGAGCCGGCGCGAGAACAACCGCAACAGGCGCGCACGCGCCGGAACAGGAGAACGGCCATGGCCGTCGTCACCATTCGCCAGCTGCTCGACAGCGGCGTCCACTTCGGACACCAGACCCGCCGGTGGAACCCGAAGGTCAAGCGCTTCATCCTCACGGAGCGCTCGGGCATCCACATCATCGACCTCCAGCAGTCGCTCACGTACATCGACAAGGCGTACGAGTTCGTCAAGGAGACCGTCGCGCACGGCGGCACCATCCTCTTCGTCGGCACCAAGAAGCAGGCGCAGGAAGTCATCGCCGAGCAGGCGACCCGCGTGGGCCAGCCCTACGTCAACCAGCGCTGGCTGGGCGGTCTGCTCACCAACTTCTCGACCGTGTCCAAGCGCCTCGCGCGTATGAAGGAGCTCGAGGAGCTCGACTTCGAGGACCCGGCTGCGAGCGGCTTCACCAAGAAGGAGCTCCTGCTGAAGAAGCGCGAGCTCGACAAGCTGCACAAGTCGCTCGGCGGCATCCGCAACCTCCAGAAGACCCCCTCGGCCATCTGGGTCGTCGACGCCAAGCGCGAGCACCTCGCGATCGACGAGGCGTCCAAGCTCGGCATCCCGGTGATCGGCATCCTCGACACCAACGCCGACCCGGACGAGTTCCAGTACCCGATCCCCGGCAACGACGACGCGATCCGCTCGGTGGGCCTGCTCACGCGCATCATCGCCGACGCGGCCGCCGAGGGCCTGATCCAGCGCCACCAGCCCACCGACGAGACCGCTGACGCGGAGCCCCTCGCCGATTGGGAGCGCGAGCTGCTCGAGCAGGGCGCGCCGGTCGTGACCGATGTCGCCGAGGTCGAGACCGCCGCGACCGAGTCGGCCGCCGACGAGGCAGGCGCCGAGGCCGCGGAGGCTGTCGAAGCCGCCGAGGCCGCTGACGCCCCCGAGGCCGCTGAGGCCGCTGAGGCGACCGAAGCCGAGTAAGGCTCACACACACTCCGCCCCGGCGGGATCGCCCTGATCGAACGGTCCGGACGGTCCCGCCGAGGCATCCACAGAACTCACCAATTCAAGGAGCCGCCACCCATGGCAAACTTCACGATCGCCGACATCAAGACGCTACGCGAGCAGCTCGGCACGGGCATGGTCGACACCAAGAAGGCGCTCGAGGAGGCCGACGGCGACCTCGAGAAGGCCGTCGAGATCCTCCGCCTCAAGGGCGCGAAGGGCAACGCCAAGCGCGCCGACCGCTCCACGAGCGAGGGGCTGGTCGCGGCCAAGGAGGTCGACGGTCAGGTCACGATCATCGAGCTCAACACCGAGACCGACTTCGTCGCGAAGAACGACCGCTTCATCGCCCTTGCGGAGAAGGTTCTCGACGCCGCGGCCGCCGCGCACGCAGACTCGGCCGAGGCTGCCCTCGCCGCGCCCGCCGGCAGCCAGACGGTCGCCGAGCTCATCTCGGACGAGGCCGCGATCATCGGCGAGAAGGTCGAACTGCGTCGCGTGAGCACGCTCTCGGGCGACAAGTTCGAGATCTACCTCCACAAGACCAGCAAGGACCTGCCGCCGCAGGTCGGCGTCGTCCTCGCCTACTCGGGCGACGACGCCGAGACGGCTCGCAGCCTCGCCCAGCACATCTCGTTCGCGAACCCGTCGTACCTGTCGCGCGACGAGGTCCCCGAGGCCGAGGTCGAGAAGGAGCGCGAGATCGTCACCGAGATCTCCCGCAACGAGGGCAAGCCGGAGGCCGCCCTCCCGAAGATCGTCGAGGGCCGCGTGAACGCGTTCTTCAAGCAGGTCTCGCTGCTCGACCAGGACTACGCGAAGGACAACAAGCAGTCGGTCGCGCAGGTCGCGAAGGACGCCGGTCTGACCCTGACGGGCTTTGCCCGCTACAAGGTCGGAGCCTGACCTTCTGAGAAGGCCCGCATCGGCAAGCCGATGCGGGCCTTTTCTCATGCCCTTCGGTAGTTTGTCGTAGACGAGAGGACCACAGTGATCAACGAGAACACCGGGCGCCGCCGCGTCCTTCTGAAGCTGTCCGGCGAAGCGTTCGGCGGAGGCCAGCTGGGTGTGAACCCCGACGTGGTCAGCCAGATAGCCCAGGAGATCGCGGCCGCCGTCGACCGCGTCGAGATCGCGATCGTGGTCGGCGGCGGCAACTTCTTCCGCGGCGCCGAACTCAGCCAGCGCGGCATGGACCGTGGCCGCGCCGACTACATGGGCATGCTGGGCACAGTCATGAACGCCCTCGCCCTGCAGGACTTCCTCGAGCAGGCGGGCGCCGCGACGCGCGTGCAGTCCGCGATCTCGATGACGCAGGTCGCCGAGCCCTACATCCCGCGTCGCGCGGAGCGGCACATGGAGAAGGGTCGCGTGGTCATCTTCGGCGCCGGCGCCGGTCTGCCGTACTTCTCCACCGACACGGTCGCCGCCCAGCGTGCTCTCGAGATCGACGCGCAAGAGGTGCTCGTCGCGAAGAACGGCGTCGACGGCGTGTACACCGCTGACCCGAAGAAGGATGCCTCGGCCACCCTGATCGATCGCATCACGTATCTCGACGCGCTGCAGCGCGGTCTCAAGGTCGTCGACTCGACCGCGTTCAGCCTCTGCATGGACAACCGCATGGACATGCGCGTGTTCGGCATGGAGCCCGCGGGCAACGTGACGAAGGCCCTGCTGGGCGACACCATCGGCACGCTGGTCACGGCGTGATCCGCCCCGCGTCGATAGACTTGACCAGCCCCATCTACGCGAAGGAGACACTGTGATCGCGGACGTCTTGGCCGATGCCGGAGTGCGCATGGACCGCGCCGTCGAGGCAGCGAAGGAGGACTTCGCCACGGTGCGCACCGGACGCGCGAACCCGCAGCTGTTCCAGAAGGTCCTCGTCGACTACTACGGCAGCCCGACGCCGCTCGCGCAGCTCGCGTCGATCAACAATCCCGAGGCGCGCACGCTCCTCATCACGCCTTACGACAAGTCGGCGCTGAAGGCGATCGAACAGGCGATCCGCGACATCCCGAACCTCGGCGTGAACCCGACGAACGACGGAAACCTCGTGCGCGTCACGATGCCCGAGCTCACCGAGGAACGCCGCAAGGAGTACGTGAAGCTCACGCGCACCAAGGGCGAGGACGCGAAGGTGCACGTGCGCGGCATCCGCCGCAAGGCGAAGGACGACATCGACGCGCTGAAGGGCGAGGTCGGCGAGGACGAGCTCGCTCGCGGCGAGAAGGAGCTCGACGCGCTCACGCGCGCGCACGTCGACGCCATCGACGAGGCGCTCAAGCGCAAAGAGGCCGAGCTCCTCGAGGTCTGAGGTCCGCCGATGACCGACGCATCCGACCCGCCGCGGAGCGACCAGCCCGCCTCACCGCAGACGCGGCGCGAGGCCGGCGAGGCACGCCGTGCCGCCGAGACCCCTGACACGGGCCCCGCACTGCAGTCTCACCTGCGTGCGGCGCGCAGCGAGTTGGAGGGCCACGTCGCACAGGCGCGGGCCGACTTCGAGGAGGCGAACGAGCGCATCAAGGAGCGGACGGGACGCGACCTGATCGTCGCGATCCTCATCGGCCTCGCGATCGGGCTCGTCCTGCTCGGGTCGCTGCTGTTCGTCAAATGGGCGTTCGTGCCGTTCGCCCTGGCGGCGGCGCTGCTCGCGCTCTTCGAGTTCTCCCGGGCTCTCATCGCGAGCGGTCGCCGGGTCGATCTGATCCCGCAGCTCATCGCGGGTGCGGTGGTCGTGCTGTCGGCGTTCTTCGTCGACTCGTGGCTGCACTGGGTGCTGCTGTTCGTCGCACTGGCGTTCGTCGTGGTGTGGCGACTGGTCGGCCAGATGGCGTCGCACGACGGCCGCGCGTACGGTCTGGTGCTGGGGGACGTGCTCATCGCGACGTTCCTCCAGCTCTACGTCGCCTTCCTCGGAAGCCTCACGCTCGTGCTGCTGTCGAAGGACGGCGGCGAGTGGTGGGTCCTGTCGTTCATCATCGTCGCCGTCGCCGTCGATACCGGCGCGTACGCCGCGGGGATCACGATGGGCAGACACCCCATGGCCCCGCGCATCAGCCCGAAGAAGACGTGGGAGGGCTTCGCGGGTGCTGCTGCGGCCGCGATCCTCGCCGGCGTGCTCGTCGGGCTCTTCATGCTCGGCCTCGAGTGGTGGATGGGCGCCGTGTTCGGCATCCTCATCCTCGCCACGGCGACGGTCGGCGACCTGGGAGAATCGATGATCAAGCGCGATCTCGGGATCAAGGACATGAGCTCCTGGCTCCCGGGTCACGGCGGCGTCCTGGATCGCCTCGACTCCATCCTGCTGTCGGTCGTCGCGGCGCTGACCCTCTACTATCTCTTCACTCCGATGGTGGCATCATGACGGCATCCGAGACGACCGCCCGGACGTCCTTCCCCGAGGCCCGAGGACGCGAGAAGGGCTACGACAAGCAGCCTGTCGACGAGTTCCTCGCCCGGGCACGCGCGTCGTTCGAGCGCGGCACCGACGCACTCACCTCCGCCGACATCCGTCAGGTCGCGTTCCCACTGGTGCGCCACGGCTACGCGATCGCATCGGTGGACGCCGCACTCGGGCGAATCGAGGATGCCTTCGCCGCCCGCGAGCGCTCGTCGGCCGTCGCGGCCAAGGGCGCCAGGGAGTGGGTCGGCCACACTCGCGAGCTCGCCCAGGAGGTGCTGGACCGCCTCTCCCGGCCGGTCAAGCGCCGCTTCGATCGCGTGTCGCCGCTGCGCTACGGCTACCGCATCGCGGAGGTCGACCTCGTCACAGACAAACTCGCGCGGTTCCTCGAAACGGGGGACTCCGTCACTGTCGAACAGGTGCGCTCGGTCGCGTTCCGCATGCAGCGCGGGGGCTACCGTGAGACCCAGGTCGACGCTGTCCTCGATGCCGTCGTCGAGGTGATGCTCGCCGTCAAGTGAGACGCGCGGGTGCGCGGATGGCACCTCGTCGTGCCGGTATGCGAGAATCGGGACACTGTGACTTCTGGAAACGAGCTGTACCCGACCAGACGCGCCCGACGTCACGAGGTGGCGGCCCGGTCTGCGCGGCCGGTCGCGGTGTCAGGATCCAGTCTGTCGGCGCCGTCTTCGCCGCCCCGCAAGACCGCTCCGCGCTGGTCGCGGCGCCGTGGTGTCGTCGGCGCGTTCGCCGCCTTCGCTGTTCTGGGTTTCGTCGTCGCGTACATCGGGCCGACCGGGCTCGCGCTGGCGCAGGCGAGCGCGGACGACGAGTCGCAGGTCTCGCTCTACGCCAGCGGGCTCGATGACGTCCAGTCCCGCGTCGGCGACGAGGCTGCGGCCGATGCGGAGCCCGCGGCGCTCGACCGCGGCAACTACACGGTTTACGTGAAGCCGAAGCCCACGCCGACCGTCCAGGCGTCGACCTCCACGTCGTCGTCATCCGGCGGATGGCGTCCACCGTTCGTCACGCCCGATCCGGGCAGCGCGCAGGCCATCGCCTACGACATGGTGCTGGCTCGGGGCTGGGGCGACGACCAGTTCGCCTGCCTCGTCGCTCTCTGGAAGAAGGAGTCCGGCTGGCGCGTGAACGCGTACAACGCCGGCAGCGGCGCTTACGGCATCCCGCAGGCGCTTCCAGGCAGCAAGATGGCCAGCGCCGGCGCCGACTGGGAGACGAACCCCGCGACGCAGATCGCGTGGGGTCTCGGCTACATCGGCGGCCGCTACGGCTCGCCGTGCGGCGCGTGGGATCACTCGCAGCGCACAGGCTGGTACTGAGCCGTGCCGCGCTCAAACCGCCGCCGACACGATTCGAGCGGCGACGACTCGTTCGAGCGCCTGCTCGCAGGCTGGAAGCGCACCGAGATGCGCCGTGGTGTCGAGTGGACGGTGCAGCCGGTCTCTCCTGCGCAGGCGCAGAAGCCTTACACGTGCCCCGGGTGCGGTCGTCAGATCGACGTGGGCGTCGCGCACCTGGTGGCGTGGCGCGCAGATGGCGTGATGGGCGACGCCGCTGACCTCGCCGCGCGGCGGCACTGGCATCAGCACTGCTGGAAGGTGGCCTGACATGGAGATCCGCGGACCGATGCTGCTGCCGGCGCGCCGCGAGGACATCGAGCTCGAGACGCTCGACGGGCTGACCCTCGTCGGTGAACTGGCCCTCCCCGAGACCCGAGACCCAGTCGCGACGCTCGTGACACTGCATCCGCTTCCGACGGCCGGCGGCTTCATGGACTCGCACATCCTGCGCAAGGCCGCCGGGCGCCTGCCCGCCCTCGCCGATCTTGCGGTCCTGAGGTTCAACACCCGCGGCACGACCTCGCCGCGGGGCACCAGTGACGGCTCGTTCGACGGCGGTCGGGCGGAGGCGTTCGACGTCGCCGCGGCGATGGACTTCGTGCGCGAGCGCGGCCTCCCTCGACCGTGGCTCGTGGGCTGGTCCTTCGGCACCGAGCTCGCCCTCAAGTACGGTCGCGACCACGCCGTGGAAGGCGCCGTGCTGCTGTCGCCGCCGTTGCACCGTGCGACCGATGAAGAGGTCGCGGCGTGGGCGGGCGACGAGCGCCGCCTGATCGTGCTCGTCCCCGAGTTCGACGACTACCTTCGACCGGATGCCGCGACCCAGCGCTTCGCGAGCGTCCCGGAGGCCGTGCTGATCCCGGTCGAGGGCGGCAAGCACCTGTGGGTGGGGGAGAACCAGACCCGCCGCGTGCTCACCGAGATCGTCGCGGCGGTCAACCCCGACGCCCTGCCGCTGCCGCTCGAATGGCACGGCCCTGCCGCGGACGGCTGAGCGTCAGCGCTCGTTCTGACGCGGGATCACGACCTGCCGGTAGATGATCAGGATGCTGGCGGCCACGGGGATCGCGACGAGTGCGCCGAGCAGGCCCAGCAGTGATCCGCCGGCGAGGGCGGCGATCACGACGACCGCGCCCGGCACCGCCACCGCGCGTCCCATGATGCGCGGAGAGATCACGTACGCCTCGATCTGCATGTAGATCAGGTAGTAGATCGCGGCGATCAAGGCTGTCGTGGGGGAGCCCACCACCAGGCACGTGAACACGATGATGATCGAGCCGGTGAGCGTTCCCACGAGGGGAATGAGCGAGAAGAAGAACGCGATGACTGCGAGAACGGCAGGAAAGGGCGCCTTGATGATCGTGAGGAAGATGGCGCTGAGCACGCCGTTGATCAGGCCGAGCGAGAACTGCCCGATGACGTAGTAGCCGACCGAGTCGGTGATCTGCTCGCCGAGGTCCATGAAGCGGGCACGCTTGGAGGCGGGGACGAGCTGGTAGACGGCCCGCTTCAGACTCGGGGTCGACGCCGTGAAGTAGATCGTGAGGATGAGAACGATGAA
Organism: Microbacterium trichothecenolyticum; assembly: GCF_000956465.1. GTDB lineage: Bacteria > Actinomycetota > Actinomycetes > Actinomycetales > Microbacteriaceae > Microbacterium > Microbacterium trichothecenolyticum. Next base: position 17,025 of record NZ_JYJA01000031.1, on the reverse strand, counting down.
CGCGCCGGCGAACCCGGCGATGATCGCTCCCATGATGGTGATGATGCTTCCGCCCACCTCGGAGCCGATCGCGCCCACATCGAGCGACGCATACCAGTCCTCGATGTAGCCCCACACCTCATCGACGTTCAAAGCAGGGAAGACCGCGTGCAGCCAGTCCTGGATTGCGCCGACGGGGTCGTCGAACGTGCCCTTCTCGGCCAGATCCTGAATCGTCGTGACCAGCTGACCGATCTGCTGGACGATGATCGGGACCACCATGAGGATGATGCCCGCGAACGCGGCGAGGACGCCGAGGATCGTGATGAGCACGGCGGCCCAGCGCGGCAGCTTACGGCGTTCGAGCCAGGCCACGATCGGATCCAGGCCCAGCGACAGGAAGAGTGCCGTGCCGACATAGAGCAGGATCGTCTGGAGGTTCTGGATGCTTCCGATGAGCAGCAGCCCGAGGCCGACTCCCAACGTCGCGAGCAGCGCCGTGCGGAACGGGTTGTGCAGCTTCATCGGGTCCCCCTCAGATCGACATGGCGTCGATTCGTCTGTCCGCCCAGGATACGCATCAGTGACGTTCAGCCCCGGGAATGCCGCCTCCCACGCGCCTCACAGGTCGTGTTCGCTAGTCTGAACTGTCGAATCGAAGGGTTGCGCCGTGTCCGCGCGCCCCGGGAAAGGTGTTCTTCGTGCGTTTCGTGTGGGCCGTGGCGGCGTTCGTGCTCGCCACCGTGATGATCGGTGCGGGCATCGCCCAGCGGACGATCTTCCAGGGACCCAAGACCGAGACCACGGCGATCTCGGTCGAGGAGAAGACTCCGTATCTCCTCATCGACGGCGCCGTGCTCAACCAGATGCCCGGCACGCAGACCCTGCGCGCCCAGGCCGAGGGCGACATCTTCGCCTCCTACGGCCGCACAGCGGACATGGAGGCATGGCTCTCCGACTCGACGTATACGCACGTCACGCTCGACGACGAGGGCGGTCTCGAGACAGCGGTGGTCGAGCCCGAGGTCGACGCGACCGTGGATCCCACCGCGGAAGCACCTGCCGAGGATGCCGCAGCAGATGACGCCGCTGCCGACGACACGACGAGCGGGGACGCCACGGCTGAGACGGCCGGTCGCAGCCCCGTCGGATCGGACCTCTGGCTCGACGAGTACCAGCAGACCGACCTCCTGATCGCGCCGCTGCAGCTGCCCGAGAGCATGAGCGTGCTCGTCGCCGCGGACGGAACCGCTCCCGCGCCGAGCAGGGTGACGGTCTCCTGGCCGCTGCAGACGTCGACGCCCTGGGCGGGGCCGCTCATCGTCGGCGGCGGCATCCTGATGGCCGTCGGCGTGTTCCTGTACATCCTGGGCATCCGTCACGCGCGCCGCAAGCGCGGGCCGCGACGCAAGGGTCTGCCGCTGCCTGTCACCGAGCCCATCGACATCGCGATCGATCACGACGACAAGGGCGTGATCAGCAGCGCGAAGCCGACGCGCCGTGCCGTCTCGAGCGGCGGGCGACGGGCGTTCGCGGTGCTGCCGGTGGTGGCTGTGTCGGCGCTGCTGTTCTCCGGCTGCTCGGCCGACGCGTGGCCGCAGCTCGGCTCGTCGCCCACTCCGTCGCCCACCGCGACCGTCATCGCCCCTGACGGCCAGCAGGCACCGGCCGTCACGAAGGCCCAGGCCGAGCGCATCCTCACCCGCATCGCCGCCACGGTTGCCGACGCCGACGCGGCGATGGACGGCGACCTCGCCGACACGCGCCTCGAGGGAGCGGCACTCGCGGCGCGTGACACCAACTACAAGCTGCGCGCTGCCCTCGGCGACTACCCGGCGCCGGCTCCGATCCTCGCCAAGCCGCTCGAGATCATCCTGCCGCAGGCCTATGACGGCTGGCCGCGCTCGGTCATCGCCGTCGCGGACGACGACGAATCCAAGACGTCGAGCATCATGGTGCTCACGCAGCAGGATCAGTGGGCGGACTACAAGCTGTCGTATGTCGGAAGCCTCGAGGCATCGACATCGCTTCCCGATCTGGCGCCCGCCTACATCGGCGCACCCCAGGTCGAGCCGGACTCACCGTTCCTCCTGCTGCCGCCCGACGAGATCGCCGCCGCCTACGCCGACATCATCACCAACGGCGAGTCGAGCCAGTACTACGACCTCTTCGAGGCCGATGGCGATCAGCTCCGAGCCAGCATCGCGGCGGACCGTCAGCGGCGGCTCGAGGAGTTCAACAAGACCGCGTCGTCGACCGGAAACCTGGAGTTCAGCTCCGCAGCCGGGGTGCAGGCGCCGTTCGCCCTGCAGACGGTCGAGAGCGGTGCGATCGTCGCGGTGAACATCAACGAGATCGACACCGTGAAGCCGACCAACGCGGACGCCGTGATCAAGGTCAACGACAACCGGACGGTCAAGACGCTCGCCGGTGTCGACCAGTCGCAGACCGGATTCGCCACGACCTTCAGCGACCAGGTGTTCTTCTACGTGCCCGGTCCCGGGTCGAATGAGAAGATCCGACTCCTCGGTTACTCGTCCGACATCCTCGATGCGAAGATTCTGTAGTGACCGATCCCACTCTGGGCGCCTCGCTGCGCGGCGCCGTCGACCTGTCCTCCCTCCGCAACCGTCCGGCGCCCGCCGCGCCCGGTGAGGAGGCTCCGGCCGGCGCCGGCGCCGGCGTCGCGGTTCCCTCGCTCGTGCTGGACGTCACCGACGAGACGTTCCCGCAGGTGCTCGAGCTGTCGCGCACCGTCCCCGTGGTCGTCGACCTCTGGGCCGAGTGGTGCGGACCCTGCAAGCAGCTGAGCCCGATCCTCGAGAAGGTCGTGGTCGAGCTCGGCGGCCGCGTCGTGCTGGCCAAGGTCGATGTCGACGCCAACCCTCAGCTGTCGCAGGCGTTCCGCGCGCAGTCGATCCCGATGGTCGTCGCCCTGGTCGCCGGCCAGCCGGTGCCGATGTTCACGGGCGCCGTGCCCGAGCAGCAGGTGCGCGAGGTGTTCGCTCAGCTCCTTCAGCTCGCCGCCCAGAACGGCGTGACCGGAGCCGCGACCGTCGACGGGGATGCCCCCCAGGAAGCCCCCGCTGAACCGCCGCTTCCTCCGCTGCACGCCGAGGCGTTCGCGGCCATCGAGGAGGGCGACTACTCCCGTGCGATCGCCGCGTACGAGCGGGCACTCGTCGAGAACCCCCGGGACGCCGAGGCGCGCGCCGGCCTCGGCCAGGTGCGCCTGCTCGACCGGGTGCAGGGTGTCGATCTGCAGGCCGCCCGTGCGGCCGCGGCATCCGCTCCTCAGGACGTGGCCGCGCAGTTCACGGTCGCCGATCTCGACCTCGCCGGCGGGCACGTCGAAGACGCCTACGGGCGCCTGCTGGATCTGTTCGCCCAGCTTCCGGCTGATGAGCGCACCCCTGTGCGCGAGCGGCTGCTCGAGCTGTTCGCGCTCGTCGGTGACGCCGACCCGCGCGTCATCGCCGCACGCGGCCGCCTCGCGTCGCTGCTGTTCTGAGCGATCCGCGCACCTGACGGGGGAATCCGCTTCGCGGACGAGGGCCCCGGATGCTGCATCCGGGGCCGTCGTCCGCGTCCGAGGATTCTCAGCCCTGCGTCGGCGAGGGGATGTGTGCGTCCGTCCGGTGGCGCAGCCACAGGACGGCGAGGGGCGGCAATACGAGGGACGCGCGCCCGCCCGCACCTGCGTGGACCACGCCGAGGTTGCCGACGCCCGACCCGCCGTACAGCTGCGCATCGGTGTTGAGGATCTCGTCCCACACCCCGGTCTCGGGCAGGTCGAGCTCGTACGAGGAGATCGGGTTCCCGGAGAAGTTCGCCGCGACGACGATCGTGTTGCCGTGCCAGTCTCTGCGGGCGAAAGCGATCACGTTCGGGTTCCACTTCGGGGCGCCCAGCCGGGTGAACGCCGCGCCGTCGCTGTCGCGTGCCCAGAGCGCGGACTCCTCGCGGTAGACCCGGTTGAGCGCCCCCACGAACTGCTGAAGCTGGGCGTGCGTGGGCTGATCGAGCAGCCACCAGTCGAGCGACCGGCCTTCGGACCACTCCGAGAGCTGGCCGAACTCCTGTCCCATGAACAGCAGCTGCTTGCCGGGGTGCCCCCACATGTAGGCGAGGAAGGCGCGCATGTTCGCGAGCTTCTGCCAATGGTCGCCGGGCATCCGCGAGAAGAGGCTGCCCTTGCCGTGCACGACCTCGTCGTGGCTGATGGGGAGCATGTAGTTCTCGCTGAACGCGTACACGAACGAGAACGACAGCTCGCCTTCGTGGTGAGACCGGTAGATCGGGTCGCGCTTGATGTACTGGAGCGAGTCGTTCATCCAGCCCATGTTCCATTTGAACCCGAAACCGAGTCCGGCCCGGCTGGTGGGCGCTGTGACCCCGGGGAAGCTCGTCGACTCCTCGGCGATCATCGCGATGCCGGGATACCGCTTGTACGCCGTGGCGTTGACCTCCTGCAGGAAGCGGATCGCCTCGAGGTTCTCACGGCCGCCGTGCACGTTCGGCACCCACTCGCCTTCCTCGCGCGAGTAGTCGAGGTACAGCATCGAGGCCACGGCGTCCACGCGCAGCCCGTCGACGTGGAACTCCTCGAACCAGTACAGCGCGTTCGCGACCAGGAAGTTACGCACCTCGTTGCGACCGTAGTCGAAGATGTACGTACCCCAGTCGCGGTGCTCACCCCGCCGCGGGTCGGCGTGCTCGTACAGCGGCTCGCCGTCGAAGCGGGCCAGGGCGAAGGAATCCTTCGGGAAGTGGCCAGGCACCCAGTCCATGATCACGCCGATGCCGGCTTGGTGCAGTCGGTCGATGAGATAGCGGAGGTCATCCGGGTGCCCGAACCGACTGGTCGGGGCGTAGTACCCGGTCACCTGGTAGCCCCACGACCCCCCGAACGGGTGCTCGGCGAGCGGAAGGAACTCGACATGGGTGAAGCCCTGCGCGCTCACGTAGTCGATGATCTGGTCGGCGGCGTCGCGGTACGACAGCCCCTGACGCCACGAGCCGAGATGGAGCTCGTACACCGCCATCGGCCGCGACACCGGGGTCGATGTGGCGCGCTCGGCCAGCCAGGCGGCGTCGCCCCACGAGTAGGAGGACTGGACGACGACGGATGCGGTGGCCGGCGGCACCTCGGCGAACCGGGCCATCGGGTCGGCCTTGAGCACCCATTCGCCGTTGCGCGCGCGCAGTTCGAACTTGTAGGCAGAGCCCTGGCCGACGGCGGGGATGAACAGCTCCCACACGCCGCTGGCGCCCATCGAGCGCATCGCGTGCCCCTGGCCGTCCCAGCCGTTGAAGTCGCCCACCACGCGCACCGCTCGCGCGTTGGGCGCCCACACGGTGAAGGCGGTGCCCAGCGAGCCGTCGTGCTCGCGCTCGTGGGCGCCGAGCACGCGCCACAGCTCCTCGTGGCGTCCCTCGCCGATGAGGTGGAGGTCGAGCTCGCCGATCGTGGGGGAGTGACGGTACGGGTCGTCGGCGGTGAAGTCGGGACCGTCGGGGTAGGTGGTCAGCAGCTCGTACCGGCTCGGCGAACCCGCGCGCGTGCCCTCCCAGATCCCAGCGTGCACGTGCTCGAGCGGCACCCGAGTGCCATCGGCGAACACCGCGGTGACGCTGCGGGCCAATGGCCGGCGGGCGCGCACGATCCAGGTCGCGGTGCCCTCGGCATCCGTGTCGGGATGGATGCCGAGCACCGCGTGGGGATCGTGGTGCGAGCCCGTCGCGACAGCATCGAGGATCTGGTCGGTGGGCGTCATCGGGGCTCCTTCACGTGGAGGATGTGGACCGGTTCGGTGAACGCGTCGAGCATCACGTAGTTGTGATCCGACCACGTCCATCGGCCGCCGGTCACGAGGTCCTCGACCTCGTACGGCGTACCGGGCTCGACGCCCCACACTCGGGTGTCGAGGTGGACCATCGTCTGACGCACCGAGTGGGGATCGGTGTTGACGACCACGATGATCGTGTCGCTGCGTCCGTCAGGTGACAGCGCAGCGTCGATGTGCTTGGCGTAGACGAGGATCGCGTCGTCGTCGCTCCAGTGGACGCTGAGGTTGCGGAGCTGCCGCAGCGCCGGGTGCGCGCGCCGGATCTCGTTGAGGCGCGTCAGGAACGGAGCGAGGGAGTCGCCCCGCTCGATCGCGCCGGCCCAGTCCCGGAACTTGTACTCGTACTTCTCGTTGTCGATGTTCTCTTCGGACCCCGGGCGAGCGACGTTCTCGTAGAGCTCGTAGCCCGCATAGACGCCGTAACTGGGAGCGGCGGTCGCCGCGATGGCGGCTCGGATGCGATACGCCGCCCTTCCGCCGAACTGCAGGTACTCCGTGAGGATGTCGGGGGTATTGACGAAGAGGTTCGGGCGGAGGAAGGCGGAGGTGTCGTGCGCGAGTCCCGACAGGAACTCCTCGAGCTCCGCCTTGGTGTTGCGCCAGGTGAAATACGTGTAGCTCTGCTGGAAGCCGGCGGACGCGAGGCTCTGCAGGGGAGCGGGTCGCGTGAACGCCTCGGCGAGGAAGACCACGTCGGGCTCGTCGGCGCTGACCGTCGCGATCAGCCATTCCCAGAACTGCAGCGGCTTGGTGTGCGGGTTGTCGACTCGGAAAATGCGCACGCCCTGGGCGATCCAGTGACGCACGACCCTCAGCACTTCGGCGCGGATCCCTGCCGGATCGTTGTCGAAGTTGACCGGGTAGATGTCCTGGTACTTCTTGGGCGGGTTCTCGGCGTAGGCGATCGTGCCGTCGGGGAGTGTCGTGAACCACTCCGGGTGCTCGGCGACCCAGGGGTGGTCGGGCGCGGCCTGCAGCGCGAGGTCGAGCGCGATCTCGATGCCCGCGTCGCGCGCTTGGCGCACGAAGGATCGGAAGTCCGCGAGTGAGCCGAGGTCGGGGTGGACCGTGTCGTGGCCGCCCGCCGCCGAGCCGATCGCCCACGGCGAGCCGGGGTCGCCCGGACCCGCGTCGAGCGTGTTGTTCGGCCCCTTGCGGTTGAGCGTGCCGATCGGATGGATCGGCGGCAGATAGAGCACGTCGAAGCCCATGTCGGCGACGGCTGGGAGACGCTTGGCCGCCGTGCGGAAAGTGCCGCTCTTGATCGTGCCGTCCTTGAGGCGACGGGCCCCTTCTGACCTGGGGAAGAACTCGTACCAGGCACCGACACCGGCGCGCTCGCGCTCGACGAGCAGCTCGAGATCGTCGCCGATGGTCACGAGGGACATCACCGGCCGGTCGTGGAAGTACCGTGCGATCGCAGGGTCCTCGACGATCGAAAGCGCCCCGGCATCGTCGAGCTGGGCGTTGCGCAGGGACGCCGCCGCGTCGGCGAGGGCCCGGCGTTCCGCCGCAGGGCGGCCTCTCTCGGCGCCGGCCTGCTCGAACAGGCGAGCGCCCATCTCGCGCATGAGCGGGGCATCCACACCCGCCGCGATCTTGAGCGATGCGGCGTGCTCCCACGTGGCGAAGTCGTCGCCGAACGACTCGAACCGGAAGCGCCAGATGCCCTGCTCGAGCAGCGCCACCTCGGTTCGCCACCGGTCGAAGCCGTCCTCGAGCGGCTCGAGGCGATGCAGCGATTCGTCGCCCGAGGGCGAGAACAGCCGCACCTGCACGCCGATGCGGTCATGTCCCTCGCGGAAGGACGTCACCCCGAACGGCACGACCTCGCCGGCGAACGCCGTGGGCTTGTAATCGCCCCACGGGACCGCCGGTGTCGGCTGGGCGAGAGGAATGCGCCGCGCTGCGGTATCGCGTTCCGCCTGCCAGGCGCGGGTCTTGCGGACAGGGAGTGCCGAGTCGCTCCGCCACGGGCGGGAGCGCACGGAGCGCGTCTTCGTGACCACGAGTCGAACCTATCGCGCGCCCGACCGGGATGACAGCGACGTGACGCGGGGCCGCGATCTCCCCGGCGGTTCGGAGCTACTCGGCACGGAAGAGACGCATCGACGTGCCGGCGAGCGAGACGGTGTCGCCGGGCGCGTAGGTCTCGCCGCTCTCCGACGGCGTCTCGTCGGCGCTCGACCACAGCGAGACGTAGCGGGTCACGTCCTCCACGTCGGGAAGCGTGACGTCGATCGCCCGCTCGGTGCCGTGGATCATGAGCAGCACACGGTTGAATCCCTCGAACTCGGGCGTCGACGCGGCGACGTACTGCAGCGTGCGGTGCGAGGGATCGGTCCATCGCTCGATCGACATCGTCTCGCCGCGCTCGTCGTACCACTCCATGACGGACGCCGACGGCGTTCGTTCGCCGAGCCGCGCGAAGCGGCTGGGCCGCAGCGCCGGGTTCTCGCGACGCATGCGGAGCAGGTGGCGCACGTGCGCATACAGGTCCTGCTGCCACGGCGCGTGTTCCCACGACAGCCAGGTCAGCACCGAGTCGTGGCAGTAGGCGTTGTTGTTGCCGCGCTGGGTGCGGGCGAACTCGTCGCCGGCGGTCAGCATCGGCACGCCGGCCGACAGCAGCAGGGTCCCCAGGAGGTTGCGCATGGCCTTGCGCCTCGTCGCGAGGATGCGCTCGTCGTCGGTCGGTCCCTCCGCGCCGTGATTGAAGGAGCGATTCGTGTCGGCTCCGTCGCGGTTCTGCTCGCCGTTGCCGAGGTTGTGCTTGACGTCGTAGGACACGAGGTCGCGCAGCGTGAAGCCGTCGTGGGCCGTCACGAAGTTGATGCCGGCGAGCGGACCGCGGACGTCCGCGAAGGTGTTCGCGGATCCGGCGAGCCGGTTCGCGAACCCGCCGATGCCGACCGGGGAGGTCGAGGCGCGGCGCGCGTAGTCGACGTCGCTCAGCCAGAAGTTGCGGACGCGGTCGCGGTAGCGGTCGTTCCACTCGCTCCAGCCGTCGCCGAAGTTGCCGGTCTGCCAGCCGCCCATGCCGACGTCCCACGGCTCGGCGATCATCTTGACGCCGGCGAGCGCGGGGTCGTCGAGGATGGCCCGCAGCAGCGGGTGCTGCGGCGTGAACACGTGCCCCGCGTCCCGTCCGAGCGTCGCGGCGAGGTCGAACCGGAAGCCGTCGATCTGCACGTCGTTCGCCCAGTAGCGCAGGGAGTCCAGCACCAGGCGGGCCGCGGCATCCGTCGACGTGTTCACCGAATTGCCGCAGCCGGTGACGTCGATGTAGGCGCCGTCCTCCTGCTGGCGGTAGTAGGCGCGGTTGTCGATGCCGCGCAGACTCGAGCGCGGACCGCCGATGCCCTCCTCGGCCGTGTGGTTGTAGACGACGTCGAGGATCACCTCGAGTCCCGCCTCGTGCAGCAGCTTCACCATGCCCTTGAACTCGCGGAGGATGGCCTCGGGGCCCTGTCGACACGCGTCCTCGGTGGCGTAGGCGGCGTGCGGGGTGAAGAAGTTCAGCGAGTTGTAACCCCAGTAGTTCGTGAGTCCGTGCTGGAGCAGCCGCGGTTCGGTCGTGAACGCGTGGATCGGCAGCAGCTCGATGCTGGTGACGCCGAGATCGAGGAGATGCTGCACCATGGCCGGGTGGGCGAGCCCGGCATATGTGCCGCGGAGTGCGCCGGGGACGTCGGGATGCCGCTTCGAGAGGCCCTTCAGATGACCCTCGTACAGCACCGTGCGGTCCATCGGGATCGCCGGCTTGGCGACGCCGCCCCAGTCGAACGATCCGTCGACGACCTCGGAGCGCCAGCCGTCGTACCCGGTGCGGACGAGGCCGCGGGAGTAGGGCTCGAGCAGCAGCGTGCCGCGGTTGAAGGTGTTGCCCGGCGCCTGCGGCCCGTCGACGCGGATCGCGTAGCGCGTGCCGGGGCGAAGGAGCGGCGTCGTGATCTCCCATAAGCCCCCGCCGATCGCGACGAGGGGCTCGGTCGCGGTGATCCAGTCGAGGTCGGTGTCGTCGAAGACGACGAGGTCGATCGCGTCCGCCGCGTCGGACCACACGCGCAGGCGTGCGTGTCCATCGAGCAGCACGACGCCCAGTCCGTCGAGGCGGGGATCGAGCAGATCCGCGTCAGGGGGCGAGATCACGGAGACCGGGCTGATCATGCGGACTACCATAACCATGGTCCGAGTCGGCGGTGTTACGGCACCGGGTCCCACCGGACAGGGAACTCGGATGCAGCAGCCCGCCGCCTCCGATCGCGAAGGAGGCCGACCGGTCATGAGCGACGTGCGGATCTATCTGGATCACGCCGCGACCGCGCCGCTGCGACCGGAGGCGCGAGACGCCTGGGTCGACGCCGCGGCGACGGTGGGCAACGCCTCGTCCATCCACGGCGCGGGCCAGCACGCGCGACGCGTGCTCGAGGAGGCGCGCGAGCGTGTCGCCGCGGTGGTGGGTGCCGACCCGATCGAGATCGTCTTCACCTCGGGCGGCACCGAGGCTGTCAACCTCGCGGTGAAGGGCCTGTGGTGGGCGCGCCGAACGGACGCCGACGCCGTGGTGCTGCCGGACGGCGAGCATCACGCGACGCTGGACGCGGTCGAATGGCTCGAGGCGCAGGGCGCGCTCCTGCGCCATGTCGGCATCGACGACACCGCTCGCATCCGGGTAGACGAGTTCGCCACGGCGCTGCACGGGGCGGCGCTGGCCACCGCGCTCGTCGCGAACAACGAGACCGGCACGGTGAACGATGCGGCCGCGCTGTCGGCCGCGGCGGCCGGGGCGGGCGTGCCGCTGCACCTGGACGCGGTGGCGGCGTTCGGTCACGTGCCGGTGTCGTTTCGGAGGTGGCGGGGCGATGGCGAGGGCCGCGCCGGTCTCGCAGCGATGAGCGTCTCGGCGCACAAGATCGGCGGGCCGGCCGGCGTCGGCGCACTCGTCGTGGCGCGCGGCGCAGAAGTCACCGCTCTCCTGCACGGCGGAGGCCAGCAGCGGCGGCTGCGCGCCGGCACGCAGGACGTGCCCGGCGCGGCGGCCTTCGCGGTCGCCGCCGAACTGGCGGAGTCGGAACGCGTGTCCGAGGCGGAACGGCTCTCGGCCCTGCGGGAGCGCCTGGTGCGCAGCATCCGGAGCACCATCCCCGATGCCGAGCTGCTCGGAGACCCGATCGACCGCGTGCCCGGCAACGCGCACCTGCTCTTCCCGGGGGCGTCGGGCGAGACGCTGCTCTTCCTGCTCGACATGGCGGGCGTCGAGGTCTCCACGGGCTCGGCGTGCCAGGCGGGCGTGCCCGAGCCGTCGCATGTCGTGCTCGCGATGGGACGGACCGAGGCCGAGGCCCGCCAGGTGCTGCGGATCACGCTGGGGCGCACCACCGCCGACTCCGATGTCGACGCCGTGCTCGCGGTGCTGCCCGACGTCGTCGAGCGCGCGAGGGCGGCATCCGGGCCACGGTCAGGCAGAGGTTCGTAGACTGGACCCATGCGGATCCTTGCGGCCATGAGCGGCGGAGTGGACTCCGCCGTCGCGGCCGCCCGGGCCGTCGAGGCGGGCCACGAGGTCGTCGGCGTGCACCTGGCGCTCTCGCGCGCGGGCGGCACGCTGCGTACCGGCAGCCGCGGCTGCTGCACCATCGAGGACGCCATGGACGCGCGCCGGGCGGCCGACCGCCTCGGCATCCCCTTCTACGTGTGGGACTTCTCCGAGCGTTTCCGCGACGACGTCATCGACGACTTCGTGGCCGAGTACCGCGCCGGTCGCACCCCGAACCCCTGCATGCGGTGCAACGAGAAGATCAAGTTCGCCGCGCTCCTGGAGCGCGCGATCGAGCTCGGCTTCGACGCGGTGTGCACGGGGCATTACGCCACGCTGGTCGACGGTCCGCAGGGTCTCGAACTGCACCGGGCATCGGATGCCGCGAAGGACCAGTCCTATGTGCTGGGCGTCCTGAACGCCGAGCAGCTCGCGCACACGCACTTCCCGCTCGGTGCGACACCGTCGAAGGCGCTCGTGCGCGCCGAGGCCGAGCAGCGCGGCCTGACCGTCGCGCACAAGCCCGACAGCCACGACATCTGCTTCATCCCCGACGGCGACACCCGCGGCTGGCTCGCCGAGAAGGTCGGCGCCGAGCGCGGTGACATCGTCGACCGAACCGGCGCCGTGGTGGGCGCGCACGACGGCGCGCATGCCTTCACCGTCGGCCAGCGCCGCGGCCTTCAGCTCGGGGTTCCGGCGCCCGACGGCAAGCCGCGGTTCGTGCTCGAGGTGCGGCCCGTGTCCAACACCGTGGTCGTGGGCCCCAAGGAGGCGCTCGCCACCGCGCAGATCGCGGGGGAGCGGTATTCGTGGGCCGGGCGTCCTCAACCCGCCGGCGAGTTCGCCTGCCACGTGCAGATCCGCGCCCACGCGGACCCCGTGTCGGCGACCGCGACCCTCGCAGACGGCCTGCTGACGGTGGTTCCGGAGGAGCCGTTCGACGGTGTCGCGCCGGGCCAGACGGCCGTGCTGTACGACGGCACGCGCGTGATCGGGCAGTTCACGATCGATCGCACCGTCTCGGCCGTTGCGGTCGACGCCTAGATCCGAGACGGATGCTGCGCCCCTCGGTTCTGCGGACTCCTCGGCTCCCTGGTGGTGTCCGACCCCGCTCCTAGACTGGTGCGGTGACGGATGACCTCGGTACGCCAGCCTCCGCCCCGCTCGATGCGGCGGCTCCCCTCCCCGCCGACGCCGGTCTCGAGGCCTCGCGCACCGAGGCGCTGGAGCTGACGGACCGCATCATCGATGCCCGCGACGCGTACTACGGCCGCAACGCCGAACTCGTCGACGACGCGACCTACGACGGGTGGATGCGCCGGCTCGAAGAGCTCGAGCGGCTGCATCCCGAACTCCAGGGCCAGGACTCGCCGACGCAGACGGTCGGCGCGGCCGAGAGCTCGATGTTCGCCCCGGTCGAGCACGCTGAGCGCATGCTGAGCCTCGACAACGTGTTCAGTCTCGACGAGCTGCGGGACTGGTGCGTCAAGACCGAGACGGCGGCCGGCCGCAAGGTGCGGTGGCTCACCGAGCTCAAGATCGACGGACTCGCGATCAGCCTGCGCTACGAGCGGGGCGTGCTGACCTCGGCCGCGACGCGCGGCGACGGCCGCACCGGCGAGGACGTCACCGTCAACGCGATCCGCGTGGCGGGGATCCCGCAGCGACTCGAGGGCAGCGGGCACCCCGACCTGGTCGAGGTGCGTGGTGAGGTGTTCATCCCGGTCGCGGCGTTCGAAGCGCTGAACGCGCTGCAGGCCGACATGCGCGACCGCGCCGTCGAAGAGACGCGCGCCCGCGGCCGTGCGTTCGATGAGGCCAAGGCTCGCCTGAGCGCGGAGCGGCGGTTCCCGTCGTTCGCCAACCCGCGGAACGCGGCATCGGGCGGCCTCCGTCAGCAGCTCGACAAGAAGGACGGCCTGGAGCGCGAGGCCGGGCAGGCTCGGCTGGATTCGCTGCGACTCTTCGTCCACGGCATCGGCGCGTGGAGTCGCCCACCGGTGGATTCGCAGAGCGAGACGTACGGACTCCTCGCCGAGTGGGGTCTTCCGACCAGTCCGTACTTCCGCACGTCCGACGCCATCGACGGCGTGGTGGACTTCGTCGGGCACTACGGCGAGCACCGCCATGATGTCGAGCACGAGATCGACGGCGTCGTCGTCAAGGTCGACGAGCTCGCGCTGCACGACGAGCTCGGCGCGACCAGCCGCGCGCCGAGGTGGGCGATCGCATACAAGTACCCGCCCGAGCAGGTCAACACGAAGCTGCTCGACATCGTCGTCTCGGTGGGTCGCACGGGTCGCGCCACGCCGTTCGCCGTGATGGCTCCTGCGCGCGTCGCGGGGTCGGTGGTACGTCAGGCCACGCTGCACAACCAGGACGTCGTGCGCGCGAAGGGTGTGCTGATCGGCGACACGGTCGTGCTGCGCAAGGCCGGCGATGTGATCCCCGAGATCCTCGGTCCCGTGGTCGAGCTCCGCGACGGCACCGAGCGCGAGTTCATCATGCCCGCCGACTGCCCGGAGTGCGGCTTCCCGCTCGCGCCGGCGAAGGAGGGGGACATCGACCTGCGCTGCCCCAACACGCGGGCGTGCCCCGCGCAGGTGCGCGGTCGCGTCGAGCACATCGGCTCGCGCGGTGCGCTCGACATCGAGGCGCTGGGCGAGGTGACCGCGGCTGCGCTCACGCAGCCGTCGGTGCCCGAGGTGCCGCCTCTCGAGACCGAGGCGACGCTCTTCGAGCTCACTGTGGAGCAGCTGGTGCCGATCGAGGTGGTCGTGCGCGACGCCGAGACCGGTGAGCCTCGTGTCGACGAGAGATCCGGTGAGGTCGTTCGGCGGGCGCCGTTCCGGCGCAACCCCACACCCGCCGAGAAGAAGGCAGGCATCACCGACCTGCAGCCATCGGCGCAGGCGCTCACGCTGATCGATCAGCTGGAGCGCGCGAAGTCCAAAGAGCTGTGGCGCTTCCTGGTGGCTCTCAACATCCGCCACGTCGGGCCGGTGGCGGCGCGAGCGCTGGCTCAGTGGTTCGGCTCGGTCGCGGCGATCCGTGAGGCATCCCGCGACGACCTCGCCGCGGTCGAGGGCGTCGGCGGGATCATCGCCGATTCGCTCCGGGAGTGGTTCGAGGTGGACTGGCACCGCGACATCGTCGAGCGGTGGGCTGCGGCAGGCGCTCAGCTCGCGACGCCCGGCCACCCCGGCCCGGGAGCGGCGGTCAGCATCGGGGGAGTGCTGGACGGGCTCACGGTCGTCGCGACCGGCTCCCTCGAGGGCTACAGCCGTGAGGGGGCGCAGGAAGCCATCCTCAAGGCCGGCGGCAAGGCGGCCTCGAGCGTGTCGAAGAAGACAGACTTCGTCGCGGCCGGACCGGGTGCCGGCTCGAAGCTCGCGAAGGCGGAGGAGCTCGGCATCCGAATCCTCGATGCCGCGCAATTCCACATCCTCGTGACGCGAGGACCCCAGGCGCTCGACGCCCTGGTTCCCGACGCGGGCTGACTTCGCCCCTCCGAACGATGCGTCGGCGGGCGTCGGCTGGGATGATGACCGCGTGGCGCAGTGGCTCTATCGCATCGTCCCCTCACGGTCCGAGATGGTCGCTGACGCGACGCCCGAGGAGCAGCGCATCGTGGGTGAGCATTTCGCATACCTGGTCGAGCTTCGTGACCGCGGGGTCCTCGTCCTGGCGGGGCGGACGCAGGAGACCGAGGGCACATTCGGCATCACGATCTTCGAAGCCGACGACGAGCCCGCGGCGCGTGCGGTCATGAACGCCGACCCCGCGGTGGCGGCCGGCGTCTTCGTCGCGTCCCTGCATCCCTATCGGATCGCGGTCGCGCGCGACGGGCTCGCGGGCTGAGCCGTCAGGATCCCGTGTTCAGCGCGAGCAGGCGGTCGCGCACCTGACGGCGCAGCACTTTGCCGATCAGGGACTTGGGCAGCTCGTCCACAACGTAGACGCGTCGCGGCACCTTGTAGGGCGTGAGGATGCCCCGCGCGAAGTCGCGCACGGCTTCGACGTCGATCTCCTGGCCCCCAGCGACCACGATCGCGGCGACGACCTCCTCGCCGGAGTGCTCGCTCGGGAGTCCGACGACGGCCGCGTCCTCGACCTGAGGGTGCTGGCGGAGCGCATTCTCGACCTCGGTCGGCGCGACGTTGAAGCCTCCCGTGATGATCAGCTCCTTGATCCGGTCGACGATGCGCACGAACCCGGCGTCGTCGATCGTGACGATGTCGCCGGTTCGGAACCAGCCGTCCGTGAACACCGCCTCGGTCTCCTCGGGCTTGCCGTAGTAGCCGGCGAACACCTGCGGGCCCCGCACGATCAGCTCGCCGCGTTCGCCGGCGGGAACATCCTGGGTCGGGTCGTCGGGGTCGACGACGCGGCACTCGGTGCCCGGCAGGGGCAGGCCGACCGTGCCGGGCACCCTGTTGTCAGCGACCGGGTTGGCCATCAGCACCGGCGAGCACTCGCTCAGACCGTAGCCCTCGACAAGGAATCCTCCGGACGCGGCCTCGAACGGCACGACGAGCTCGTGGGGGAGAGCCATGGCGCCCGAGATCGCGACTTCGGTTCCGGCGAGCGAGACGCCCTTCTCACGCGCGGCCTCGAGGAGGCGATCGGCGATCGGCGGGACGAGCGGGAGGAACGTGGCGGGATGCTTCTTCGTGACGTCGAGTACCATGTCGGGGTCGAAGCGGGGGAAGAGGACCAGACGAGCGCCCATCGACATCGCGAACGTCAGGCACAGGGTGAGCCCGTAGGCGTGGAACATCGGCAGCACGGCGTAGACGACGCATCCGTCTCCACGCACGATAGACGGCACCCACGCGCGTGCCTGCGCCGCGTTCGAGAGCAGGTTTCGATGCGTGAGCGAGGCGCCCTTCGGGGTGCCGGTGGTGCCGCTCGTGTACTGGATCAGCGCGAGGTCGTCGGTGCCGGGGCGCGGGTGGGATGCCGGCAGCGGGGACGATCCGACGACCTGTTCCCACGCCACCGTTCCAGAGACCCTCTCGGTCAGCGCCTCGCGCGCTTCGCGGGCCTTCGCGATGGGGAGCTTGAGGGCCAGGCGCGTTCCGAACGGCATCGCCTTGATCACGTCGACCGAGATGAGGTTCGTCACCGCGAGGTCGGCGGGGAAGTCCTGCACGGTCGCGACGACCTTTGTCCACACGATCGCGTGCTTCGCGCCATGGTCCTCGAACTGCTTGCGGAGCTCGCGCGGCGTGTAGAGCGGATTGTGCTCGATCACGACCGCGCCCAGGCGCAGGATCGCGTAGAACGCGACGATGTGCTGCGGACAGTTCGGCAGCACGATCGCGACCGGGTCGCCGGCCTTCACCCCGAGGTCGCGGAGTCCCGCGGCCGCACGTTCGATCTGCTCCTGCAGCGAGCGATACGACGTCTCGCGTCCGAAGAACTGGAGGGCCGCAGCATCCGGGTAGTCGCGTGCCGACGCATCGACGATGTCGACAAGGGAGCCGGTCACGGGTGCGAGGTCCTCCGGAACCCCTTCGGCGTAGCTGGCGATCCAGGGGCGCGGCGGGTCGTAGGTCGTCACGGGCACAGCCTACGCCGGGGACGCCCGGGGTCATGGGCGCGTGCCCCGGTGGTCGGGGCCCGCGGGGCGGGCCCCCGAATGGGCGAGGG
>NZ_JYJA01000030.1 GCF_000956465.1 Microbacterium trichothecenolyticum | reverse complement strand
TCGGCGCCCCCGCCCGCCGCACCTCCCGCCCGGCGGAAGACCCGACGCACTCCGCTGACCTGGTACCGCGGGGGAGGGCTCGCGAACCTGCTGTTCGTGCTGCCGATGGTGTTCGTGTTCCTCTTCTTCTCGTGGTCGCCGATCGTGCAGTCGGTGGTCATGAGCCTGCAGAAGACGAACCTGCTCGTCTCGGAGTGGGTCGGCCTCGACAACTACGTGGCGGTGCTGACCGACCCGCAGCTCGGCCGCGCGGTCGTCAACACCGTCTACTTCGCGCTGCTGGCGCTCCTGTTCGGATTCCCGCTGCCGCTGTTCGTCGCGGTGCTGATGAGCGAGGTGCGCCGCGGCAAGGGGCTCTACTCCGCCCTCGCGTACCTGCCTGTCGTGATCCCCCCGGTGGTGGCGGTGCTGCTGTGGAAGTTCTTCTACAGCGCCGATCCGTCGGGCGTCTTCAACACCGTGCTCGGCTGGTTCGGCATTGCGCCGCAGCCGTGGATCTCCTCCGCGGTTCAGGCGATGCCGTCGCTCGTTCTCGAGGCGACGTGGGCGGCCGCGGGCGGATCGATCATCATCTACCTGGCCGCCCTGCTGTCGGTGCCGCCGGAGCTCTACGACGCGGCCGAGGTCGACGGCGCCGGCATCTGGCGCAAGGTCTGGCATGTCACGATCCCGCAGCTGCGCGGCATCCTCTTCATCATGCTGATCCTGCAGGTCATCGCGACCGCGCAGGTGTTCCTCGAGCCGTTCCTGTTCACGGGCGGCGGGCCTGCGGGCGCGACCAGGACGATCCTGCTCTACATCTACGACAAGGCGTTCCGCAACAGCCTGGGCGGTGACTACGGAGAGGCGACCGCGGTGTCGGTGCTGCTCGCGGTCGTGCTCGCGATCCTGTCCTGGCTGTACTTCAAGCTCACGAACCGCTGGAGCACCTCATGACCACCACGATCACGAACGCCGAGCGCCGGGAGGGCATGCGGGGCTTCCTCTCGCGTCGTGGGGCCGGCGGCGGGCGCAAGCGCGGCTCCATCGACGATCTCGCCGAGCGGTCGATCGTCTCGGCCTCGGAGCGCCGGCGTCCAGGCACGCGGTTCGGGATGTCGCTGACCCACGCCTTCCTCTTCGTCTCGCTCACGATCGCCGGACTCGGGCCGATCCTCTGGCTCGCGAAGTCCGCGGTCACCCCGACGCAGGACACCCTCCAGCAGCCGTTCGCGCTGTGCCCCAACGGCATCGACTGGGCGAACCTGTCGACGGCGTGGAACGACATCCACATCGACCAGTACTTCTGGAACACGATCGTGATCGCCGTCGGGGCCTGGTTCTCGCAGCTGTTCATCGCGACGACCGCGGGCTACGCGCTGTCGGTGCTGCGACCCAGGTACGCGCCGGTGCTCAACGCGCTCGTGCTCGCGACGCTGTTCATCCCCGGCATCGTGCTGCTGGTGCCGCTGTACCTCACGATCGTGTCGCCGCCGCTGCTCGGCCGCGACGCGAGCATGCTCAACAGCTACCTTGCGGTGTGGCTGCCGATGGCGGCGAACGCGTTCAACATCCTCCTGGTCAAGAGGTTCTTCGACAACCTGCCGCGCGAGGTGTTCGAGGCCGCGAAGACCGACGGCGCCGGCCCGTTCCGGCTCTTCTGGTCGATCGTGCTGCCGATGTCGAAGCCGATCCTCGGCGTCGTCTCGGTGTTCGCGATCATCGCGGCGTGGAAGGACTACCTCTGGCCGAAGCTGGTGCTCCCCGACCCCGCGGTGCAGCCCCTGTCGGTGCGCCTTCCCGACGTACAGTCGCAGACCGAGCTCGACGTGTTCCTCGCCGCGCTCGCCATCGCGACGCTCATTCCGATCGCGATGTTCCTCGTCTTCCAGTCCGTGTTCCTGCGCTCCGCGGGACTCGGCGGCGCCGTGAAGGGCTGAGGCGCAGTCAGAGGCCGTCGGTGCTGTGGCCCTTGGGGACCACGACGAGCAGCGCGGAGGCCTCGACCCGGGTCTTGACAGAGAGCGCCTCGCCGAACTCGTCGCCGTCGAGCTGGACGGGGCGCGCCTCATGCGTCGCGAGCTCGATGCCGGCTCCGCGCGAGTAGACGACCGCGTTGTCCTTGGTGCGCAGCGAGAGCACGCGGCGGCCGGCGCGGAAGCGGCGCAGGAAGCTGTTGTCCCACGCGACGCGTCGCCAGACGAAGAGCCAGCCGAAGAGTCCCTTGGGCTGGAAGATGACGATGTCGAGCGCGCCGTCGGCGACGGATGCCTCGGGGATGAGGTCGAGTCCGGCAGGGAGCTTGCCGCAGTTGGCGAACAGCACGCTCTGCACCTTCGACGAGTGCAGCCGATGGCCAGGCAGCTCGTACACGACCCGGAAGGGCTTCGCTTTCGGCAGCGAGCGCGCCGCACCGTCGACGTAGGCGACCCAGCCGACCGTCTTCTTCAGCTGCGGGTTCGTGTTCGCGATCATCGCGGCGTCGAGGCCGATGCCGCCCATCACGACGAACGCGTGCTCGGCGGTCGTGCCGTCAGGACGCGCGATCTCGGTCCAGCCGACGTCCATCGCCAGCGTGTCACCGTCGAACACGGCGCGCACCATGGCGCCGGGCTCGGTGAGCGGGAGCTTCAGGTTGCGCGCCAGCAGATTGCCGGTGCCGCTGGGAACGATCGCAAGCGGCACCCCGGTGCCGCTCATCGCCTCGGAGACGGCGCGCACCGTGCCGTCGCCGCCGGCGACGAGCACGGCATCCACGCCTTCCTCGAGGGCGTGGCGGGTGACGTCGTCGCCGAGGTCGTCGACCGTGGTCTCGTAGAAGAGGGGCTCCGACCATCCGGCGTGCGCCGCGAGGCGTGCGACCGTGTCGCGCAGCGATTCGGCGTCGACCTTGATCGGGTTGTACACCAGCGCCGCCTTCGGCGAGGGCCGCTCGCCGTCGTCCGAGATCGGGCGGGTGGCGCCCTCCGGGCCGACACGACGCGCGTGGCCGTTCTGGCCGTCTGCTGTGTCGGGCTCGACGTCATCGGGCTGACGGATGATGTCGTCTGCCTCGGCCTTCGCGGGGCCGGGCGCGGCGGAACCGGACGCGGGCGCGACGGCCAGGAGCGCAGCATCCGATATCTCCTGCTGCACCTCGGCGAGGTCGAGCTCGGAGGTGTCGGGCCCGTCGGCGTAGATCTTGTCGGCGGGGTGGGGAGTGAGGTCGTCGGGGCGATCGCCGTCGCTGGATCCGGGTGCCGCCATGAGGTAAAGATTAGGACCCGAAGCGGTGTGCGGGTGCACACGACGTGGACGTACCCGATCGGGTGCCGATTCGCGGTCCCCGACTAAGCTTGCAGGGTGATCGATCCCGTGCTGCTTCGCGACAATCCCGAGCTGGTCAAGCGCTCGCAGGAAGCGCGGGGCGAATCACCCGACACCGTCGACGCCGCCGTCGAGGCCGACCGCGCGCGACGCGCCGCGATCACCGCCTTCGAGGAACTCCGCGCCGCTCAGAACGCGCACGGCAAGAAGGTGGCGCAGGCTCCCAAGGACGAGAAGGCCGCGCTCGTCGCCGAGGCCAAGGACCTCAGTGAGCGCGTGAAGCAGGCCCAGCACGCGGTCGCCGCGGCGGAGGAGGCATCCGCGGAAGCCTTCGGAGCGCTCGAGAACATCGTCATCGAGGGCGTGCCGGCGGGCGGCGAAGACGACTTCGTCACGCTGCGCACGCACGGCGACGTTCCGGCGTTCGGCTTCGAGCCGCGCGATCACCTGGAGCTCGGCGAGAAGCTCGGCGCGATCGACATGGAGCGCGGCACCAAGGTGTCGGGGAGCCGCTTCTACTTCCTCACCGGCATCGGCGCCCGGCTCGAGATCGCGCTGATGAACCTCGCGCTCGACCGCGCGCTGCAGGCGGGCTTCACGCCGGTCATCCCGCCGACGCTCGTGCGCCCCGAGGTCATGCGCGGCACCGGCTTCCTCGGCAAGCACGCCGCCGAGGTCTACCACCTCGAAGACGACGACCTGTACCTCGTCGGCACGAGCGAGGTGCCGCTGGCCGGCTACCACATGGACGAGATCCTCGACCTGTCGCGCGGTGCGAAGCGCTACGCCGGATGGTCGACCTGCTACCGCAGCGAGGCCGGCTCGTACGGCAAGGACACCCGCGGCATCATCCGCGTGCACCAGTTCAACAAGCTCGAGATGTTCGTGTACACGACGCCCGAGCAGGCGGAGGAGGAGCACCTGCGCCTCGTCGCGATGCAGGAGGGCATGCTGCAGGACCTCGGCCTGTCGTACCGCGTGATCGACGTCGCCGCCGGCGACCTCGGCTCGAGCGCCGCCCGCAAGTACGACGTCGAGGCCTGGGTCCCCACGCAGAACGCGTACCGCGAGCTCACCTCGACGTCGAACTGCACGACATACCAGGCGCGCCGGCTCGACATCCGCTACCGGCCCGAAGGCGGCAGGACGCAGCCGGTCGCGACGCTCAACGGCACGCTCGCGACCACCCGATGGATCGTCGCACTGCTCGAGACCCACCAGCGAGAGGACGGCTCCGTCACGGTGCCGGAGGTGCTGCGGCCCTTCCTCGGCGGGCTCGAGGTGATGGAGCCCATCGCGTGAGCGAAGCGCACCTGCCGAAGACCGGCTCCATCAAGGTCGTCGCGCCGAAGAAGGCCGCGAAGCTCGTCGAGCAGGTCGCGCGCGACACCGAGAACCCCGCCGTCGCCACCGAGCAGCTTCTCATCGCCCTCGACATCGACGGCACCGTCCTCCTCGAGGACGAATCGCTCAGCCCCGGTGTCGTCGACGCCGTCGAGCATGCGCATCGCGCCGGCCACGAGGTGATGGTCGCGACCGGGCGCAGCTGGGAGGGCACCCGCGGCATCGTGCGCGTGCTGGGCATCGCCCCCGAGTTCGTGGTGTGCTCCAACGGCGCCGTCGTGCTCAAGCGTCTCGAAGCCGACGAGCTGAGCTACGACCGCTGGCACGTCGAGACGTTCGACCCGCGCCAGGTGCTCGAGCAGCTGCGGGTGCATCTGCCCGACGCCCGCTACCTCGTCGAACTCGCCGACGGGCAGCGCCTGTACACCGAGTACCTCGAGGACTGGAACCTCGTCCACGCGCGGCGCGTCCCGTTCGAGGAGCTCGGCGCGCAGCCGGTGTGCCGTGTGGTCGTCGTCTCTCCCGACAAGGGCGAGCAGGACTTCGTCGACCTCGTCAAGCGCATCGGCCTCAACCACGTCTCCTACGCGGTCGGATGGACCGCCTGGCTCGACATCGCGCCGAAGGGCGTCGACAAGAGCACCGGACTCGAGCTGGTGCGCACCGAGCTCGGCATCGACCCCGCGCACGTCCTCGTCATGGGCGACGGCCGGAATGACGTCGGCATGTTTCGCTGGGCCCTCGACAACGGCGGCCGCGCGGTCGCGATGGCGCAAGGGCCGCAGGAAGTGCGCGACGCCGCCGGTGAGATCACCGACTCGGTGCACGAGGGCGGCGTGGCCGCGGTGCTCCGCCGCCTCTGACGGGCGGTCACCCCGCCGCTCCGACCCGCGGCGGAAAGCGCGCGTCCCTCAGATGATTGCCAGGCGTCGTTGGAAGAATGGGGCCGACAGTGCTGTCGGCTAGACTCGACGCCTGTTCGACGGATGCCTCCCCCCCGGGGCGGCATCGGTCGGGAGGGTTGTCCGAGCGGCCGATGGACCTGGTCTTGAAAACCAGTGGGCAGCAATGTCCCGTGGGTTCGAATCCCACACCCTCCGCAGAAGATGTGCCCGGGGGGCGCGAAGGTGAGAAGCAGTCCCCGAAAGGAATCGAGTGAGCTCGACGCACAAGCCCACGAGGCGCGGCCGCCGCACGGTGGCCCGTCACGGTGAGCTGTCGTCTCCGAGCCCGTTCGGTTTCATCCTGAAGCTCGTCGGCATCGTCGCCGCCGTCGTGCTGGTGTCGGGCGCCGGCGTCGCCGCGTACGCCGCCACGGACTTCACGGCGAGCTTCACCGAAGGCGCCGTCGAGCTCGAGGGCCAGGGCGCCGTCCCGCCCGACATCGGCGCGATAGAGGGCGGCGTCGATGTGCTCCTCGTCGGCACCGACGAGTGCGAAGAAGAGTACGCGTACCTCTTCGGAGACCGCTGCACGGGAGCAGACGCCGAGGGACAGCTCAACGACGTCAACATGCTCGTGCACATCTCCGACAACCCGCGACGCGTCACGGTGGTCTCGTTCCCGCGTGACCTCATGGTGCCGATCCCGTCGTGCACCCGCGAGGACGGCTCGACCACGTCGGCGACCAGCAAGACGCAGATCAACTCGGCCTGGGGCTACGGCGGACTCTCGTGCGTCGCCAAGACGATCAAGGAGCTCAGCGGCCAGAACATCCCGTTCGCCGCGAAGGTGAGCTTCGGCAACGTCATCAACATCACCGATGCGATCGGCGGCGTCGACGTCTGCATCGGCAACGGCGGCATCAAAGACAAGTACACCGGCATCAACTGGCCGTCCGGACCCCGCACGATCCAAGGCGTCGAGGCGCTGCAGTTCCTGCGCACCCGCCACGGCCTGCAGAACGGCAGCGACCTGGCGCGTATCAGCAACCAGCAGCAGTACATGTCGAGCCTCGCGCGCAAGCTCGTGAGCGACGAGGTGCTGTCGAACCCGGCGACGCTGTACAAGCTCGCGGCGACCGCGGTCGACAACATCACGCCGAGCAAGTCGCTGACCAACCCGATGACGCTGGTGCAGATCGCGCTGGCCGTCAAGAACGTGCCGTTCGAAGACATCGTGTTCGTTCAGTACCCGGTGCTGACCGACCCCGCCGACGTCAACCGCGTGGTGCCCGACTACGACTCGGCCGAACAGCTGTGGGCGGCGCTCGCGGCGAACGAGTCGCTCGAGGTCACGCATGACCAGGACCTCACCGGAGGAGTGATCGTGGCCGACCCGCAGCCCACCGAGGCGCCCGCCGACCCCGCACCCACGGCGACCGCCGATCCCTCGGCGACGCCCGCACCGAGCGAGACCGCCGTCGCACTCCCCAACAACATCCCGGGACAGAACGCCGCTCAGCAGACCTGCTCCGCCGGAAACGTCAGGTCCAACGGCTGATGGCGACGGACAAGCGGCCCTCGAGAGAGGGCCAGACGCCCATTGCGCGCCACGGAGTGCTGAAGTCGCGGCATCCGTTCATGACTCTCGTCGCGATGCTCGGCGTCGTGCTCGGCGTCTTCGGCGTGAGCGCGGCCGGCATCGCCGCGTACAACCTGTTCGACGCGACGCAGACGATCACCGCGAACGCCGTCGTGCTCGACGAGGAAAAGCCCCTGCCGCCGTCGCTGGGTGCCATTGAGGGCGGCGTGAACATCCTCATGGTCGGCACCGACTCCTGCGAGGGCGCGAACGCCGCGCTGTCGGGGGCGTGCCAGGCCAAGGCGACCGAGGGTGAGCGCAACGACGTCACGATGCTCGTGCACATCTCGGACGAGCCCCGTCGCGTGACCGTGGTGTCGTTCCCGCGCGACATGCTCGTGCCGATCCCGTCGTGCCCGAAGGAGGACGGCAGCGGCAGCTACTCGGCGATGTCGTCGCAGATGCTCAATGCGTCCTACCAGTACGGCGGGCTCGCGTGCACCGTGCTCACGATCGAGTCCCTCATCGACGACCAGATCGACTTCGCCGCGGCGATCCGCTGGACCGGTGTCATCAACATGTCCGACGCCATCGGCGGCGTCGACGTGTGTGTCGCCGGCGACATCAGCGACTCGCACACCGGACTCAAGCTGACCGCCGGGACCCACACGCTGCAGGGTGTACAGGCGTTGCAGTTCCTGCGCATCCGCCACGGCATCGGCGACGGCTCCGACCTCGGCCGCATCTCGAACCAGCAGCAGTTCATGTCGTCGATGGTGCGCAAGCTCCAGTCCGATTCGGTGCTCGCGAACCCCGCGACGCTGCTGAACCTCGCGACCACCGCGATCAGCCAGGTGCAGCAGGAGCAGCTCGTGCTGAGCTCCGGCCTCACGAACCCGACGCTCATGGTGCAGATCGCGATGGCCGTCAAGGACGTGCCCTACGAGGACATCGTCTTCGTGCAGTACCCGACCCGTTACGCCTCGGGCGACGGCGCCAGCCGGGTCATGCCGGTGAAGGACGCCGCGACGGTGCTCTTCGACGCGCTCAAGGCCAACCAGCCGCTGACGCTGACGGGCGACGCGAGCCAGGGCTACGGCGTCGAAGTCACCGGCGAGGCCGTCAAGCCGGAGGTGGCTCCGACGCCCGCCGCGACCGAGGCCGCCGGCGAGACACCCGCGGCTGAGGCCCCTGTCGCCGAGACTCCGGCGGCGGAGACGCGGGTCGAGCTGCCGTCGGCGATCGCGGGGCAGACCGCGGCGCAGACCACCTGCACGCAGCCCGAGGGTCGGTAGCCGCTCGGCCGCTCGGCCGCGCTGATTCGGCCGTGTGGGTTCCGGCTCACACGGGGTGGCCGAGGCTGTCGGTGCGGTCGGACTGC
This sequence comes from Microbacterium trichothecenolyticum, assembly GCF_000956465.1. GTDB lineage: Bacteria > Actinomycetota > Actinomycetes > Actinomycetales > Microbacteriaceae > Microbacterium > Microbacterium trichothecenolyticum. Next base: position 146,475 of record NZ_JYJA01000030.1, on the reverse strand, counting down.
GTCGAGAACTTCGAGACGAACACGACCCAGCTGCCGTCGGGCTGCTGCGTCGCGACCCCGCCGTCCTGCCAGATCCCGTTCTCGGGGAACCATTGCGACCCGGCGGGGTCGCCCTGGTTCTGATGGACGTTATGGATGCCTTGCACCGACGCCGGGGCCGCGCCCTCGGGGAACGGCTCGCCCCACACGAGCGTGAGCGCCCCGACGCGCAGCGTCGCCTCCAGCGCCTGCGACGCCTGGAGCTGGTCGCCGGAGCGCCACGGCCGGAGGAACGGCACCCAGAAAGGCGATCGGTCGGCGGCCACGGCATCCCGTGCGCGGAGCAGCCACTGCAGGAACCAGCGGATGCCGACGACCCGCAGCTCGCGATGGCGGATGACGTCGAGGGCGCCCGAGGCGGGGGAGGAGAGGAGCTTCGTGAAGGCCGGAGCCGGCGGCGCCGGCCAGCCGAGCCTCGCGCCCGTGGTGCGGATGGTCTTCCACTGCACCCCCGCGGCGGAGTTCTTGCTGTCGACGTCGACCGCGACGCGGAAGTCGCGGGCCCCGCTGCGCAGCTTCAGGTTGACGTGCCACCACCGCCCGAACTCGTCCGGGTCGTCCCGCTCGTGCGACACGAGGGTTCCGCTGAGCACTCCGTACTGTGTGAACGGCATACCGGGATGAGCGAGCCGCGACCGCGTGTGATACCCGGCTGCTGATTCCGCGCGTGCAAGAAGCGGTCCCGGTCTCGGTTATGATTGCTGGGTGCATCCGCGCTCTTGCGGCCGGATGCCTGGAGACGTCGCATAGTCAGGCCTAGTGCACCACCCTGCTAAGGTGGAGTCCTCGTAAGGGGACCGAGGGTTCAAATCCCTCCGTCTCCGCAGAAGAATCCCCGGTCCTCCGGGGGTATTCTCGTTGTGACGGTCAGGGGCAGACGCGCACGCTGCGTCCTTCGAAGCTCACGACGTCGCCGACCTGCAGCTGCCTCCCGCGGCGGCGATCGATCTCGCCGTTGACGAGGACGAAGCCGTCGATGATCGCCTCTTTCACCTCGCCGCCGGAGTCGAAGAGGCCGGCGAACTTCAGGAACTGCCCGAGGCGAATGCTCTCGCCGCCGATCGGGACGTCATCGATCGGCGCCGGAATCGTCATCCCCGAATGTTAGCCGACGGATGCATGTCGGGCGGTCGAGGTCGCTCGGCGTCGACCCCGCGAAGCGCTTACGCGCCTTCCTTCTCCGACGCCCGGTAGCGCTCGGGTTCCGGCGTCCGTGCGAACCACCGGCCCGAGATCTGCGTCGGCACGATGCGCACCCACCGGTACTTGAGGGTGGGGATCCAAGGACGCAGCGCAAGTGCGTCGGCCTCGTCGATCTCACGCTGCAGCTCGAGCCGTTCCGCCACGCCTTTGACGATCACGCTCGAGGCGTACGTGTCGTCGTACTCGTCGACCTCGAACGCGACGCGAGGGTATTGCGACAACTCCGCGAGCTTGGAACCCGGAGCGGTGCGGAACAGCACCCGGGGTCCGTCGATCACGTAGTTCACCGGGAAGATGTCGGGCTCGCCGCCCGCGTCCAGGGCGAGATGCCCCAGCTCGCCGCGCGCGAGCATGTTCCAGCACTGCTCTTCGCTGAGTGTCACGACCGCTTGATTCGTGTCTTCCATGGCGCCATCTCCGTCGATCCTCGTCCGCCGCAGCACGACCCTTCTGCGCACACCTTAGTTCTTCCCGGCGCAGAGCGGACCTGGTCCGAGCGCACGTGATGGCGACGCCGAATCGGACGGAACTGAAGGGATGATGGATGCTGCGGGGCACAGCATCCATGTCTGCCCTTTAGTCTTCTCACCATGGGCGCGACGGCGAATGCCTATCTCACCGGCTTCGGCCGGTACCTGCCGGGGGAGCCGGTCGACAACGACGGCATCGTGGCGCGCCTCGGCGGGGACGACGCGGTGACCCAGCGCATCCGGCGGCGCATTCTCGACGCGAACGGCATCCGGCAGCGGCACTACGCGCTCGACGAGCACGGCGAGCCGACCGAGCTCAACGAGGAGCTCGCAGTCAAGGCCCTCCGTGCGGCGTTCGACGATCGCGGCGTCGACGCCCACGACATCCGCATGCTGGCGTGCGCGACGACGATGGGCGACGTGCTCGTGCCCGGTTTCGCGTCGATGGTGCACGGGCGGCTCGGTGGCGGGCCGATGCAGCTGCTGTCGGCGTCCGGGGTGTGCGCGTCCAGCCTCGCGGCGCTCGACGCCGTCGTCAGCAAGATCCGGCTCGGCGACCACCCCCGTGCGGCCGTGGTGGGCTCGGAGCTCGCGAGCCGGAGCCTCAGGCAGCGCCGGTACGACGGCATCCGTGCCGGCATGGACGCGCACTTCCTGCGGTGGATGCTGTCCGACGGAGCCGGTGCGGTCGTCGTCGAGTTCCAGCCGCACCCGAGCAAGCCGTCGCTGCGGGTCGACTGGGTGCGGCACGTCTCGCTCGCCCACGAGTACGACGTGTGCATGCGCGCCGGCATGGTCGGCGCCGAGCCGGAGGTCGGCGGAACCTGGCAGGACGTCGGCATCGCCGAGGCGGACGCGGCCGGCATGTTCCTGCTGCGGCAGGACGTGAGCATGCTCGACGATCTCGCGGATGCCGGCATCCGCCAGTTCGAGGAGCTCGTCGACATCGGGCTCGTCGATGTGCGCCACCTCGACCACGTCGTCTGCCACTACAGCACGAACATGTTCCGCGACGTCGCGTTCGAGGCTCTCCGGCGCCGCATCCCGACGCTCGACACCGACCGCTGGTTCTCGAATCTCGAGACCCGCGGCAACACGGGCTCCGCGAGCATCTTCATCGCGCTCGAGGAAGCGTGGCACACGGGGCGCTTCGCGCCGGGCGAGACGGTCCTTCTCGCCGTGCCCGAGTCGGGCCGGTTCTCGTTCGCCTTCGCCCATCTCACCGTGGTCGCACCCAGCGACCGGCAAGGAGCATCGACATGAGCAGCACCACGACCGTCGCCGCCGGCATCGCCCCCGAGGACGGCGCCGGGACGCTGTTCGAGCGCCTGGCGGAGGTCTGGGTCGAGCTCGAAGACCGGCTGGACCGGGTGCCCATCCTGCAGCGCCTCGCCGACGGAACGGTGACGCTCGAGGACTACCGACGTCTGCTGTTCAACCTGCGTCAGCAGGTGGTCGACGGGTCGCCCTGGATCTCGCGGGCGGCGTCCAGCTTCGACATCGAGCATTTCGAGCTGCGCGCGGCCGCGATCCGCCATGCCGAGGAGGAGCACCGGGACTACCTGATGCTCGAGCGCGACTACGTCGCGATCGGCGGCTCGCTCGAGGAGCTCCGCCGCGGACGCAAGAACATCGGGTCCGAGGCCCTGTCGGCTTACATGTTCCACTATGCGGGTCAGCCGAACCCCGTCGGGCTGCTGGGCGCGATGTTCATCATCGAGGGCCTGGGCGCGAAGCGCGCGGCGGGATGGGCGGCGCGGTTCCAGGAGGTGCTCGGTCTCGCCGACAGCCAGGTGCATTTCATGCGCTATCACCAGGATGCCGACGCCGCGCACACCGGGGACATGGAGGCGATCCTGACCTCCGGCATCATCGACGACCGCGATGCCGACGACATCGTCCGCTGCGCGCAGGTGGTGGCGCGCCTGTACGCGCTGCAGCTCGAGGAACTGGACCGCTGACGTGGCGGCGCCGCGACCGAGCATGCCGGAGTTCGTGCGCTCCGACCCGAGCATGTGGGAGGCGGTGTACGCGGATCCCTCGGTGCCGCTGGACCGTGCGCTGGTGCGTCAGATCATCAACGACCAGCGACGCCTGTCTCGGCGCTGGCTCTACCCGATCGCGCGGATCGTCTCCCGCGTGCTCGTCGCGGTGATCTCGATCGTGAAGCGCGTGCTGCCCTTCCGATGGATGCCGCTGAGCACGATGGATGCGCTGTGCGTCTGGTTCCTTCGGCGCTTCGTCTCGCCGGGCGCGGTCGAGCTGCTGATCCGGCACTTCGTGGTCGAGACGAACCTGGTGAACTTCATCATCCGCAACACCGCGGTCGACATGGCACCGGTGACCCTCCGGCCGGAGACCCTCGCAGGGCTGGGCGACTCGGCCGTCGTCGAGCACGACGTTAATGTGTACGACGTCCTGATCGCCCTCGACGGTGTTCCGCTCACGCGGCCGCAGACGCTCGACTTCGCGCAGCTCGACATCCCGCCCCTCGACGCCGAACGCCGGCGCCGACGCTACCTTCGGCTCGACATCCAGACCGCGCTGTGCTTCATGAACATCCCCTTCTCGATGGCGCTCACCGTGGAGGAGTACCGGCGGGCGGTGCACTCGATCCGGTTCGACGACTCGTTCCTCGAGATCCTCGCCCTCGTCACCGGCGACGACACGTTCCGCCACTGGAAGCTCGCCGGCATGAGCCTGTGGATGGACTCGAACGTCGACGTTCCGCGCATGGTCTACCGGCACGCGCTCGTGTGCGAGTACGCCCACGCCCAGCTCGTGAAGCTCGCCGGCGGCATCTACCCGCGCGACACCGCGATCGAGCTCGATTGACCCGGCGAGATCAGACGACGTCGCGTGCCGGCTCGAACCGGTCCACGAGCGCCTGCACGACCGCCGCGACGTAGTCGCGGTCGAGCGGCTCACCCTCCCACGCCTGGTGCATCGGGAAGGCCTCTACGAGCGCGTCGAGAGCGCGGGCGGTCGGCTCGGTGAAGTGCAGGCCGAGGCTCGCGCGGCTCACGAGCAGCCAGTCGCGGCAGAGGTCGTGCACCTTCGCGTCGTAGTTGCCGAACGAGTACATCTCGAAGAGCGCGCGCACCTCGTCGGTCGTCGCGTACGACCCGCAGATCAGGTCGACCACCGCCGCGCATGCCTCATCGCGGGACTGCGCGCTCTCGAGACTGGCGCGGTACTGCTGCGCCATGCGGGCCGCCAGCGAGGCGAACGCCTGCTCGACGATGTCGGACAATCCGTCGAAGTAGTAGGTGAGGGAGCCGAGTGGCACCCCCGCCCGTGCAGCGATGACGCGGTGGCTGGTCTGGTGCACGCCGCGCTCGCCGATCACCTCGAGCGCCGCCGCGACGATCCGCTCGCGTCGGTCCGGGTCGTTGGCGCCGCGTGCGACCATCCGAAACCTCATCTCGTCGCGATCAACAGTTGTGTACGATAGTACAGATCGCTTGTGTACGATCGTACATACTTAAAGGATGCCGATGCCCACGTCTCTCCGCGCGCGCCGTCTCGCCCTCGCGACGCTCTTCTTCGTCCCGGGCGTCGCGATCGCGTCGTGGGTGACGCGCACTCCCGACATCCGTGATCTGCTCGGGGCATCGACCGCCGAGATGGGGCTGGTGCTGTTCGGCCTCTCGCTCGGCTCGATGATCGGCATCCTCTCCTCCGGGGCACTCGTCGCGCGGCTGGGCGCGCGCCCGGTGATCGCCGTCGGCGCCGCCGGAATCGTGCTCAGCATGCCCCTCATCGGCATCGGCGCAGCCACCGGGGCCCCGTTCGCCGTGGCCGCCGGACTCTTCCTCTTCGGCGCAGGCATGGGCGGCGGCGAGGTGGCGATGAACATCGAGGGTGCGGACGTCGAGCGCGTCACCGAACGCTCCTTCCTGCCGACATTGCACGGATGCTTCAGCCTCGGCACCGTCGTCGGCGCCGTGGTCGGCATCGTGGCCACGGCCGCCGCATTCCCGGTGGTCTGGCACCTCGTGCTCGTCGGGGCGGCGTCGCTGGTCGCCGTCGTGCTGGCGGTGCCCGCGCTGCCGCCCCACACCGGTCGCGCATACGGCGGCGAGACGACGACGGTGCGCGAGGACCGTCGCGCGCTCTGGAAGGACTCCCGCCTGCTGCTGATCGGCGTGATCATCCTGGCGATGGCGCTCGCCGAGGGAACCGCCAACGACTGGCTCCCGCTGGTGATGGTCGACGGCCACGGGTTCGATCCCGCCCTCGGCTCGACGATCTACGCCGTCTTCGCGGCCGCGATGACGATCGGCCGCTTCGCCGGCGGCTGGTTCATCGAGCGGTTCGGCCGCCCGGCCGTGCTCTGCGCCAGCGGCGTCTTCGCCGCCGTCGGCCTCGCGCTCGTGATCTTCGTGGACAGCCAGGTCGTGGCCGCCGCCGCGGTGCTGCTGTGGGGACTGGGCGCCTCGCTCGGGTTCCCGGTCGCGATCAGCGCGGCCGGCGACTCAGGGCCGGACTCGGCGGCACGCGTGTCGCTCGTGGCGACGGCCGGCTACGTCGCCTTCCTCGTCGGACCGCCCGCGCTGGGCTTCGTCGGGGACGAGTACGGATTGCGCGCCGCACTCCTGATCCCGCTCGTGTTCGTCGTCATCGCCGCGATGGTCGCGCCGCTCATCGGGGGGAGGCGCGCCGCGCCGGTCCTGGTCGAGGAGGCCTGAGGATCAGGAGCCCGCGGTGGCGACCAGGACCTTGAGGCGCTCGTACTCCTCCGTCATCCCCGGGTTCGCGAGGCGCGGGTCATCCGGCCGGCGCCCGGCGACCACATCGTCGAGGTAGCGGCGATCCGCGTCGAGGCGCCGGACAGCGTCGGAGCCGGGCGTGCCGTGGCCCGGGATCACGACGTCGGCCTGGGCGGCGAGCGGTGCGAGCAGGTCGAGCGCCGCGAGGTACGTCGGCAGGTCGTCGGGGTCGAACGGGAGCGGCAGCTCGAGGTCGCTGAGCATGTCGCCGGCGATCAGCACCCGCTGTTCGCGCAGCCACACGGCGGTGTGTCCGGGAGCGTGGCCGTCGTGCACCACCAGCTCGGGGGCGAAGCCTCGAGGAACGGACGAGGGCGGGATCGCAGCATCCGTGCCGTCCACACGACCCATCAGCTGCGCCAGCTCGGCCGGGAAATCGGCTCCGAGTGCGGCGACGAGAGCCTCCCGCTCATCGCGCGCGAGCGCCGCCGTCGCCTCCGACGCCGAGCGGGGCGCGGAGCCGAAGCGCGGGTGCCACAGCAGGTGGTCGTGGTGGGCGTGGGTGGCGAAGCCTCCGATGACGCGGAGACCGCGTGCGTCGAGCTCATCGGCGATGGCGTCCAGCTCGTCGGGCATCCACGCCGGATCGACGAGGAGTGCCTCGCCGTCGCGGCACAGCACGGTCGAGGTCGTCGACATCACGCGGCTCGTGGCGACGAGCACTCCTTCGGCGACCTCGATCATCGCGGCCACTCTAACCGACCCCGCTCCCGCCCTGGCGCGTTAGCATCGCACCGACGGAACGCGAGCGACGAGAGGCAGGCGCATGAGCCTGAGCGAGATCGACCCCACCGTGCCGCCCTCGGGTGAGGGCTGCGCCGACTGCGACGACGTGGGCGGATGGTGGGTGCACCTGCGGCGCTGCGCGGTATGCGGCGATGTGCGGTGCTGCGACACCTCGCCCGCGCAGCACGCGACGGCGCACTTCCGCGCGACCGGTCACCGGTACGTCCGCAGCTTCGAGCCGGGAGAGGAATGGTTCTGGGACTACGTCGGCGAGGACTACGTCGACGGGCCACGGCTCTCTCCGCCCGAGTCGCGGCCCGACACGCAGCCGTCGCCGGGGCCGGAAGGCCGTGTCCCGGCCGACTGGCGCGAGCTGATCCACCGCTGAGGAAGGGACTGCGATGGGCAACGCGAAGATGACGCAGCGCGAGTTCGAGCGCATGATGAAGCCCGCGCTCACCGACGCCCAGTGGGAGCGCCTGCTGTCGTTCGGTGAGCCGCACGACGTCGAGGCGGGCGAATACCTGTTCGAGGCCGGCGACCTGGACTACGACCTGATCCTCGTCGACACGGGTGAGCTCGAGATCGTCCGCGTCGCCTTCGGCTGGGTGGGGGAGACCCACGTGGGCACGATGGGTCCGCGCAGCTTCGTCGGCGAACTCGGCCTGCTCAACGGGCAGGGCGCGTTCCTGTCGGCACGGGCGACGAAGACAGGACGGATGCTGCGGGTCAGCCGTGAACGGCTTCGCGTGCTGATGGCGGAGGACGACGAGCTGTGCGACATCATCCTCCACGCGCTGTGGGCGCGTCGCGAGATCCTCCGCACCGGTCCCGCTGCGCTGACCCTCAAGCTCGTCGGACCCCGATCGTCGCGCGATTTCCTGGCGCTGCGGCGCTTCGCGGAGCGGGTCGATCTCGTGCACACGGCGATCGAGCTGGCTCCGGGCGATCTCTGGACGCTCGGCGAGCACGGCATCGGCCTCGACGACCTGCCGGTCGCCTTCATCCAAGGTGAGGCGATGAAGAACGCGACGCCCGGCATGGTCGCCGAACGGCTCGGACTGAGCTATCAGGGCCGCGCCGACGAGGTGGTCGACCTGGTCGTCGTCGGCGGCGGACCCGCCGGGCTCGCCGCCGCGATCTACGGCGCCTCCGAAGGGCTGAGCACCGTGCTGCTGGATGCTGTGGCCCCCGGTGGGCAGGCGGCGGCGACGTCGCGCATCGAGAACTTCCTGGGCTTCCCGTTCGGCGTGAGCGGTGGCGACCTCATCGGCCAGGCGTCGCTCCAGGCGCTCAAGTTCGGGGTGCGGGTCTATGCGCCCTGCGAGGCGGCGGACCTCCGCCCGGCGGGGAGGGACCTCGACGTCACCCTCACCGACGGTCGCGTCATCCGCGCGCGCACGGCGATCGTGACGTCCGGAGCCGCATACCGAACGCTCGACCTCGAGCGCTGGAACGAGTTCGAGGGTGCCGGCATCTACTACGCCGCGACGCCGCTCGAGCTCCGGCAGGTGTTCGAGTCGCCGGTGGTCGTCGTCGGTGGGGCGAACTCCGCAGGACAGGCGTCGTTGTATCTCGCCGCGAACGGGTGCCCCGTGCACCTCGTGGTGCGCGGTTCCGACCTCGGCAGCCGCATGTCGTCGTACCTCGTGGACCGGCTGCTCGAAGACCCGCGGATCGACGTGCATACCGGGTCCCGCGTCACGGCGCTCGGCGGCGGGTCGGCCCTGGAGAGCGTGAGCATCGACTCGATCGGCGACGTCGCGGCCCGTGGCCTGTTCTGCTTCATCGGCGCCGAGCCGGCGACCTCCTGGCTGGCTGAGCTCGACCGCGACGCCGACGGGTTCCTCCGCACCGGCACGGACGTCTCGGTGCAGTCGCTGGAGCGCTGGCAGGGGATGGGTCGCGAACCGCTGCCGTTCGAGACGTCCGTACCCCGCATCTTCGCCGCCGGCGACGTGCGCCGCGGCTCGATGAAGCGCGTCGCCGCGGCAGTGGGCGAGGGCTCCAGTGCGGTGGCATCCGTCCACCGCGCGCTCGCCGACATCCGCTGACGCCGGCGGGAGGGGTTCTCGCGGTACCTGGCACACCGGGGTCTCCCGCGAGCAGGCTGTCGGGAGTGGGATGGAGGATGCCGCGGGCGAGCGCTCTGCGACGCGAGGAGGAACCATGCACACCAGACAGCTCGGCCAGGGCCTCGAGGTCTCGGCGATCGGCATCGGCGCCATGGGGATGTCGATGAGCTACGGCCCGAACCCCGGCGACCGCGACGACATGATCGGCGTGCTGCGCTACGCGGTGGATCAAGGGGTCACGTTCATCGACACCGCTGAGGTGTACGGCCCGTACGACAACGAAGTGCTCGTCGGCGAAGCCATCGCCCCGATCCGCGACCGTGTGGTGGTCGCGACGAAGTTCGGCTGGGACATCGTCGACGGCAAGATGGTCGGGACGGACTCGCGCCCTGAGCAGATCCGGCGGGTCGCGGACGCGTCGCTCCAGCGCCTCGGCGTCGATGCTATCGACCTGTTCTACCAGCACCGCGTCGATCCCGCGGTGCCCGTCGAGGACGTCGCCGGCGCGGTCGGCGAGCTCGTCGCGGCGGGCAAGGTGAAGCACTTCGGGCTCTCCGAGGCGGGAGCCGCGACCATTCGTCGCGCGCACGCCGTCTTCCCCGTGACGGCCGTTCAGAGCGAGTACTCGCTATGGACCCGCGACCCCGAGGCCGAGGTGCTGCCGACGTGCATCGAGCTCGGCATCGGATTCGTGCCGTTCAGCCCGCTGGGCAAGGGGTTCCTCACGGGCACGGTGACAGCAGACGCCACGTTCGGCGCGGGCGAGATCCGCGGCCGTGTCCCGCGGTTCCAGCCGGAAAACCTCCGCGCGAATCAGGCGGTCGTCGACGGCGTGCGCGACGTCGCTGCCGCACGCGAGGCGACGCCCGGCCAGGTGGCCCTCGCGTGGCTGCTGTCGAGGCATCCGTCGATCGTCCCGATCCCGGGAACCCGCCGTCGGGAGCGCGTCGACGAGAACGCCGGCTCGACCGCCGTGGCGCTGTCGGCCGATGACATCGCGACGCTCGACGCGCTCGCCGCGGTCGTGGCGGGCAACCGCTACGACGACGCCGGCATGGCGATGGTCGGGCTCTGAGAAGGGAGCGCACGATGAGCACGAGCAGGCAGCCGCAGGCCGCGACGGTCAAGGGACCCGCCGAGTGGTTCAGCGGCGACGTCTACTTCAACGCGTACTACCGCGGTGAGGAGCCGTCGCGCACACGCTTGAATCTGGTGCGGTTCACGCCCGGCGCACACACGGCCTGGCACCGGCACGCGGTGGGGCAGACGCTTCATGTGACGGAGGGCGTGGGCTGGGTGCAGACGCGCGGCGAGGAGCTGATCGAGCTGCGCCCCGGCGACACCGTGTACACGCCGGCGGGCGAGTGGCACTGGCACGGCGCCGCCGCCGACCAGTTCATGTGCCACCTCGCTCTCTGGGAGGCGCCCGCCCCCGACGCCGCCGAGCCTGAGACGCAGTGGGGCGACAAGCTCACCGAGGCCGAGTACCCCTCGGGAGGCGCGTCGTGACCGCCTGGGATGCGATGGAGCTGCGCCGCATCGGCGCGGCCACCGAGCTGCGCATCTCGTCGCGGCGGCCCGACGGGACGCTGCGCCCCGCCGTCACGATCTGGCATGCAGCCGTCGGCGATGCCCTCTACATCCGGTCGGCGCACGGCCCCGAGAACGGATGGTTCCGCCGAGCGCTGCGTTCGGGCACCGGCCGTGTGACGGCGGGCGGCGTCTCGAAGGACGTGACCTTCGAGCCGGCCGACGAGGCGGTGGCGCCCGCCGTCGACGCCGCCCTGCACGCGAAGTACGACCGCTACGGGCCTGGTCCCGTCGGCGCGATCACCGGAACGGATGCTGCGAGCACGACCCTGCTCGTGATGCCGGCCTGATCGCGGGTCGAAGCGGCCGCGCCCTCGCGGCGGCGCCGAACCCCGCGTCGGCGGTGGCCCTTGCTCAGCGAGCAGCGGCCGCGGTGGCGGACGCGTCGTAGGCCGCGAACTCCGCGGATTGAGTGGCCGCCCACGAGGCCAGGAGCTTGAGCGCATCGGCCGAGGCGGAGTTCGCCGGGGCGGTGTACACGTTCAGCACGAGTCCGGGTTCGCTGGGCAGGTCCATCGACTCGTAGTTCAGCTCGAGGTCGCCGACCACGGGGTGGTGGAGACGCTTGAGGCCGCTGCGGTGGAACTTCACGTCGCGCGAGGCCCAGCGGTCGCGGAACAGCTCGCTCTGCGTCGACAGCTCGCCGACGAGGCGGATGAGGTCGGGGTCGTGCGGGTTGCGCCCCGCCTCCATGCGCAGCATCGCCGCGGAATCATGCGTGATCTGGTCGTAGTCCCGCCAGAACTGGCGGGCCGCGGGGTTCAGGTACGCGAACCGCGTCGTGTTCACGGGACGTCTGGGATCGTCGAACACGGGGGAGTAGAGGGCGCGGGCGAGCAGGTTCGCCGCGAGGATGTCGTGGCGGCCGTTGCGCACCCAGGCCGGAGCCTCGGTGAATGCGTCCAGCACCTGCTGGACGGCCGGTCTGACCGTCGCCGACGGGCGGCGAGCGGGCTTGCGCCCGGGGCCGGCGGCGCGCGCGAGGTCGAACAGATACTCGCGCTCGGCCTCGTCGAGCTGCAGCGTGCGGGCGACGGCGTCGAGCACGCCCTCCGACGCGCCGGCGAGATTGCCGCGCTCCAGGCGCACGTAGTAGTCGACGGAGACTCCCGACAGCATCGCCACTTCTTCGCGGCGGAGGCCGGCGACCCGGCGGTTGCCGCCGAACGCGGGCAGCCCCGCCTGCTCCGGAGTGAGCCGGGCGCGGCGGGAGCTCAGGAACTCCTTGACTTCGGCGCGGATGTCAGCCATGACTCCACGCTACGTCGCAGGATGCCGCGGTGACAGGCTCTGCGAGTGCCCGTCAGGGCGCCTGTGAGGGGTCACCTGCCGCCGCGGGCGTCGGGGCGTCGGGGCGTCGTCCGGTCAGCCGAAGCCGTTCGAGACCTGCACCGTGATCACCTGGTCGAAGCCCAGGGTGGTGCCGGCCGGTGGGTTCGTCGAGACGACGGTGTTGCCTGTCTGGTCGGACTCGACGTATTCGGCGGCGATGTTGACGAACCCGGCCTCGCGGAGCGTGTTGAAGGCGAAGTCGACAGCGGACCCCGTGACGTCGGGCACCGTGCCCTCCGTGGGCACCTCGTCGGGTGGTGTGTCATCCGTCGGCGTGACCCGCGAGTTGCCGGGGGTGCCCGGGATCCACGGCAGATCCACCCCGAACACGTTCTGGACGACGAGAGAGCCGAAGAAGACAACCACACCCACCGCGAGTACGGCGACGACTGCCCAGAGAGCACGGACGGGCCCCGGTGTAGGCGGGGTCGTGCGGCCGCCGCCGGTGGGGGACGGCGGGAGCACGGGCGGTGACGGTGCCGGCGGAGGAACGGGGCGCGGCGGTGTGCCGGAACCGGAGCCGCCGGCGGAACCGGAGCCGCCGCCCGGGGAGAAGTCCTGCGGCGGGGCGGGCTCCGGTGGGGTCGGCGCGGGTGGATCCGCGACCGGGGCGGCGCCGTCGAACAGACGGGTCTCCTTGCTGCGCAGGAACAGCACCGGGGTGCCGATCTCGGAACTGCTTGCGGCCGCGTCGATCGCGCGGCGCGCCGGCCCGATCGCCGCGTCGATCGAGGCGCCGTTGGCGATGCCCGTGTAGAGGCTCCGGCTGAAGGCGATGGCAGCCGCGTCGGTGATCTCGAACTGCATGCCGACGACCGCCGGAATGTCGAACTCCAGCAGACGCGTCGCGACGCCTGAGAACGGGTCGACGACCGAGGTGCGGGCGCCCTCGCACGAATTGAGCACGACGAGCCGAAGACTTCTCTCGTCCTGGAGCATCGTGCCGAGGCGCTGGCCGCTCACGTCGTCGGCGCGCCCTTGCGCGGTCTCGAGTACGAGGATGCCGGCATCCGTCGCCTCGTCGTATGCCCCGTGTCCGATGTAGTGCAGCACGTGGATGTCGTCGGGCTCGGCGATCCGCTGCTCCAGATCGGCGATCGTCGCGCGGTCCAGCCACGTGAGCTCTGCACGCCCCCGGCTCGTCAGAGGCTCGATCGCCTGCTCGAGATTGCGACGTTCGCGTTCGGAGTCGAGCTCTGCGTAGCCGGCGGGGTGGCTGATGATCCCGAGGATCCGCAGCGGCCCGGTGAGCGGAGGTGGCTTGTGCGCCGACGGGAGATCGAGGGTGCGGACGAGCGGGGTCCGCTCCGACTGGGCGATGAATCGCGGATGCCGGTACATCAGCTCCCACGGAAGCCGCATGAGCTCAGGGGCCCCCGAGAGGCGGAGGGTCAGCCGCATCCCCCGATCGTCTTTCGTATCCGCCCTCGACTGCGCCGCCTGGTAGAGCGAGCCGACGCGGTCGGTCATGACGGCGTCGAACAGTCGGGCCCCGAACGCGCGCATCTCGGCGTCCCGGTCGACGACGGTGCTTCGGCTGCGGACGAGGCCGACCCGCTGCACGAACGCATGAAGCTCCTCGCTCGTGAAGGGAATCGAGAACGTGCCCGTGGCGGCGGGGCCGTCGCTCGATGTGACGACGACGCGGTACGTCCCGTCCTGCTCGGGGTCGAAGCGGAGCTCGAGGTCGTCGAACGACAGTCGCGACGCGCTCATCGTCTCTCCCCGTCGGCGCGGACCCGCTCGTCGACCGCGGCCTCGAAGGACGCGCCGACGACGGGCGCGGGCCGTTGCAGATCGCACATCCGATCCCCCCAGCAAGGCGAGACTTACCCAGATGATGCACCTTCGACGGGATCGGCGCCAGAGGGCATGCGCTGTGCGCGGGCGCTCGGGTCACCAGCCGCCGCGGGTGGGCGTGCGGCCGTCGCGGGCATCGTCGGGCATCGCCATCTCGGCACGCACACCGAGGAGGCGGAGCGGCCGGCCGGCCTCGATCTTCGCGACGAGCTCCATCGTGCGCGCCAGCACGACCTCGCGGTCGGACGTCGACGGGATCTTCTTCGTGAACGTCTTGGTGAGAAACGGCGCGTAGCGCACCTTCAGCCCGAGCCCGACGACGGGGCGGTCGTCGGCGGCGACTTCGTCGAGCACCTCGTCGAGCAGTCTGCGGGCGGCCGCCTCGATCTCGTCCGGCTCGACGATGTCGACCTGGAACGTCGTCTCCTTGCTGTGGCCCCGCGCGACCCACGGCGTGTCGTCGACCACGTTCGACCCGTCGCCGCGACCGAGCTGGCGGTACCAGAGCCCCATCTTCGGCCCGAACTCACGGATCAGGGCGTCCGGGTCGGCGACGGCGAGCTCTGACACCGTCTCGACTCCCAGCAGCGCGAGCCGCTTCGAGATCTTCGAGCCCACACCCCAGAGCGCGATGGTGGGGCGGTGGCCCATGACTTCGAGCCAGTTGTCGGCGGTCAGGTGGAAGGTGCCGCGCGGCTTGCCGAAGTCGGTGGCGTTCTTCGCCCGGACCAGGTTGTCGCCGATACCCACGCTGCAGTGCAGGCGGGTGCGGTCGAGCACATCCTGCTGCAGACGGCGGGCGTATCCTTCCGGGTCGTCGGTCTCGACGCCGACGAACGCCTCGTCCCATCCGAGCACCTGCACGACCGCGCCTGGCTGCGCACGCAAGGTCGCCATGACCTCCTCGGATGCCGCGAGGTAGAGCGGAGCGTCGACCGGCAGGATGACGGCATCCGGGATCTTGCGCGCGGCGATGCGCAGCGGCATCCCCGACCCGACCCCGAACTCGCGCGCCTCATACGACGCCGTCGAGACGACCGCGCGCTCGGTGGGATCGCCGCGGCCGCCCACGATGACGGGCTTGCCCGCGAGTTCGGGGTTGCGAAGGATCTCGACGGCCGCGATGAACTGGTCGAGGTCGACGTGCAGCACCCAGCGCCGCGGTGCGGGCGCGGCGATGTCGCTCACGATCCCGTCCTTCGCGACCGGCGCATGACACGAGACTAGGCGCCGACGCCGACACCCGCGCGTACTCGCCGCCCCGAGGCATCCCTCACGCGAACGCGAAGAGCGGCGGGAAGACCACCACGACGATCGCCGCCCATGCGAGGTAGACGGGCATGAAGCCGGTCTGCCATCGCTCCAGGCGCTCGTAGGGAGCGCGATGCATCGCGAAGCGCAGCTGGAGCCATGCGGCGCCCGTGAGGTTCGCGAGCAGGATGATGTTGAGCCCGAGCGACGCGAGCTTGTTGGGGCTCGCGCCCCACTCGGCGATACGTCCGATCATCGCGACGAGCACCATGATGTCGACGACGAGCGCCGCGACGACCATGAGCAGCTGCATCCGGTCGAACCAGGAGGGCGGCGTCAGCGGATCGCGCGCCGAGAGGGCGTACAGCAGCAGGCCGACCACGACGACGAGCACGATGTCGAAGAGGATGAGCAGGTCGCGCTGGCCGAACATCTCGGTCGAGCTGTCGTCGATGAGGTTCCCCTGGATGAAGCCCGCGACGATGAAGGCGAGCAGCAGCAGCGTGAACAGCGGCGTGAAGAGCTTCGTGAGCACCGGGGCGATGTTCTCGATGACGCTCTGCTTCGCCTCGACCAGCCACGCCGCGATGATGATCGCGCCTGCGAGGCCGCACGGGATCATGACTTCTTCGACGAACCAGCCCGCGTCGAGGTCGATCGCGGCGAAGACCCCCATCGTGAGTGCGATGAGCACTCCGCCGCCGAGGGCGATCAGTGCGAGGTAGACCACCCACTCGCCGGTGAACCGGATGAAGTCCATGCGGGCGCGGCTCGACCGGACACGTCCGTTGACGTAGCCGATGCCGGTGACGAGCCACAGCGCCACGACGAGGTGCGTCGCCGCGAGCATGAGCGTCGCGCCGCCCGGGGCGAACGGGTAGACAGCCATCACGACGGCGGCCGCGACGAACGGCACCGCCACGACCGCGATGGTCGGCAGCACCGCCTTGCGCCGTACCAGGAAGTACGCCGCCAGGAACGGCAGCACGAGCAGCGCGTACCAGCGACCGTAGAAGTCGCCGTCCTCTGCGAACTGGATGCCGAACAGTGCCGGGATCTTCACCGCCAGCGCGGCGCCCACCGCGAGGCCGACCGCGAGCAGCAGTCCGCCACCGGTCCGTCGGGCGCGCGGCTCGTCCTGGAACATCAGCTGCTTCCAGAGTCGCTCGGAGTGCTCTCGCGCGAACTCGCGCGAGAGGTCGTCGAGCCCGCCGAGCCGCTTCACCGCCACGAGGAAGGCTTCGTCGCCGTCGAGGCCGGATGCCTCGAGCCTGTCGATCTGGCCGCGCAGATGGTCTTCGAGCTCGTCGACGTCGCGGCCGTCGATGGCCTCCGGGCGCGAGACGTACGCGCGCCACGTCGAGATCTGTTCTTCGATGCGCGGGTCGAGGTCTTCGGTCATGTCAGGCCCCTCCGAACGCGGGGATGCCGGCGAAGTCGGTGCCGCCGTCGCGGTCCGACCACACGCGCTGCAGTGCCCGGCTCACGACGGCCCACTGCTGCCGCTGCTCGGCGAACACCGCGCGGCCGGTCTGGCTGAGCCGGTAGTGCTTGCGTGGTCGCCCGCTCGGGGACGCGCCCCACGACGACTCGACGTGCCCGAGCCGCTCGAGTCGGTGCAGCAGGGGATACAGCATGCCGTCGCTCCACTCGAGCTCTCCGCCCGACAGCTCGCCCACCCGCTGCAGGATCGCGTAGCCGTACGACTCGCCCTCCGCGAGGATGCCGAGCACCATCGGTGTCGCCGCAGCGGCGACCAGGTCCTTGCCGATCTTCACGTCGCCTCCATGCCTAGAAGTTCTAGGTACATAGAAGTACAAGTTACCTTGAACCGCAAGGTATGCCCGATGACGCCGCGTGACACCCCGCGTCGCCGAGGGGCTCACCGCGGGAATGCGGTCGCCCGCGCCGTGTTGGGATGGAAAGGCGAACCGCCCCTCCCCGGACGAAGGAATCGAATGACCCTCCCCGCGAGCACCCCCGACACCGTCACCGACGCGCGCTGGCGCGCCGTGTCGAGCGAGCACGGCATCGCCGCACTGCGCCACACGCACTGGCTCGACACCGAGCCGCGCGCGTACGACGGGGCACCCGGGGTGTGGCGGGCGGTCGACGGCAAGGTCGCGGGCACGGGGCTTCGCGCCGACGCGCCCGGTGCTCCGGTCGACGACATCGTGCTCGCCCCCGGCGAACACCTCGATGCGGGCGGCGTCAGGCTGAGGGCCATCAGCCGCGAGGGCTCGCCGGCGCTGCGCGTGTTCGACCCCGAGACGCCCGGTCGCACGCGACTGCGCGGCATCCTCTCGTTCCCTCATGACGACGCGTGGGCGCTGCCCGGGCTCTTCCGCCCCGCCGCCGAGGGCGAGATCAACGTCATCCGCAGCGTCGACGGTTACGAGCGCGAGGAGCCCGCGGTGGGCACGATCGCGCTCGAGGTCGACGGGGCCCCGGTCGAGCTGACGGTCACGGGCGATCCCGCCCAGGGACTCAGCGCGGTCATCGCCGATGCCACCGGCAACGTCGACGCCTACCGGTTCCGGTTCCTCGAGATCGATGCGCCCGCAGTGGACGGCACCGTGACCGTGGACTTCAACCAGGCGTACCTGCCGCCGTGCGCGTTCAGCGACCACTACGTGTGCCCCCTCCCGCCCGCGAACAACCGCCTCGCAGTCCGTGTCGAAGCAGGGGAGCGGGCGACCGAACTCGCCTGAGAGTGGTGCTCGCACCCCGGGGCGGGGTGCGAGCACAATGGGGCCACAGCCGGAGCGCGTCCGGCTTCGCCCGACCCGAGGAGCCTCGCCATGGCCCGTTCCCTCTCCGAGATGCGCGAGCGGTCCCGCGCACGCGCCAAGGCCCGCACCGAGGCGCGGTCCGAGCTCAAGAACACCGCGTACGAGATCTTCATCGGCGCGCTGTCGATCCTGTCGATCCTCAACCTCGTGCTGATGTACGCGATCGCCGGCGACAGAGCGCTGGAACTCGTGCTGTCGGTCATGAACGCGCTGTTCAGCGCGATCTTCCTCGGCGACTTCATCTACCGGATCTCGACCGCGCCGAAGGCGTCGCGCTACTTCTTCCGCGGCTTCGGCTGGGCGGATCTGCTCGCCAGCCTCCCGTTCCCGCAGTTCAAGATCCTGCGGCTGTTCCGCCTGCTGCGGGTCTTCAGGCTGCTGCGCGAACTCGGGCCCCGGACGGTCTGGACCACCCTCATCCACGACCGCGCGAACAGCGCACTGATGACGCTGCTGCTGATGGGCATCCTGGTGCTGCAGTTCGGCAGCATCTCGATCCTGTACGTCGAAGAGGACGCCGACGGCGCCAACATCACGTCCGCCTCCGACGCGCTCTGGTACACGATCGTCACCATCTCCACCGTCGGCTACGGCGACCAGTACCCGGTCACCAACGCCGGCCGCATGATCGGCACGCTCATCATCGTGGTCGGCGTCGGAATCTTCGGCACCTTCACGGGTTACCTCGCGAACCTCTTCCTCGGTCCTCGCAAGGCCGCCGAAGACGCGGAGACGGATGCTGTGGCCCCGGCGACGACCGACGGCCCGGCCGCGGCCACCGCGACCGCGCCGCCGTCGATCGCCGATCACGCCGCGAAGGGCGTCGCGGCAGGAGCCGTGGTGGGCGCCGTGAAAGCCGGGGCCGCCGCGGGCCAGGGGAGCGGCCCGGGAGCGCCGATCGCGGGCACGCCGGAATCACCCGGGCTCGAGCCCGAGGTCCGCGAGGCCCACCCCGAGGACACAGTCGAGCGACTGCGCGAGCTGCTCGCGCAGTCGGAAGAGACCATGGCAGAGATGCGCCGGCTCCTCGCCGACGCGACCCGTTAGCAGCCCCGAGGCGGAGCGGACGCGTGGTCAGTGGCGCGAGGCGAACGCGTTCCAGATGCCCGCGCCGAGCACGACGGATGCGGCGAGCAGGGGTGCGACGAGTGCGGTGCCGGCTCCGGCGGCGTCGGCGACGAGACCGGTGAGCGCGGATGCCGCGGACTGACCGACGACGATGGCAGAGCCGAGCATCGTCATCACGGTGGCGGAGCGGCCACGCGGACTGAACGCCGCGGCGAGGCTGTACTGGGTGACGAGGGTCGGTCCGATGCCGACGCCGATCACGAGGAGGCAGATCGCGATCGCGACGATGCTGCCGACGAACGGCAGCGCGATGGTGCCCGCGACCAGGATCGACGCGAACGTCAGCCACCGCGCGCGCAGCGTGAAGCGCGCAGGGAACAGCGCCACCCCGAGCGCGAGGGCCGCCGAGCCGATGCCCATCGCGCCGTAGACGAGTCCGGCCTGCTCGGGCACGCCGCGTTCGGCCATGAAGGCCGTGAGCGAGGTCAGCATCGCGCCGAAGAACAGGCCCATGCCCAGCGCCCCCACGACCGGGGCGAGCACGCGCGGACGGAAGAGTTCGCGCACGGGCGCCTGCTCCGGCCGCGCGGCACCGACGGCCGCAGTGGCGGTCTGCGCCGTGGGGTGCAGCGCGAACGCGCTCACGAAGACCAGGCCCAGCACGGCGGCGCCGATCACCGGCGCGGCGGGGTCGAGGGTGGTTGCGAGCAGGCCCACGATCACCGGGCCGAAGACGAACACGATCTCGTCGGCGGCGGACTCGTACGCCATCGCCCCGTTGACCACGGGGGTGCGACGCTCCTTCGGATACGCCCGGCCGATGATGCCGACGAGGCGGCTGCGGGAGAGCGGGGCGACCTGGGGCATGGTCGCGCCGATGAAGAACGCGACGGCGAGGAGCGCAGCATCCGGAACCGGCGCGAAAGCGAGCCACGCCATCGTCGCGAGCATCGCACTGTTCGCCGCGCCGGCGATCAGCAGCACACGGCGCTGGCCGAAGCGATCGGCCGCGGCTCCGAGCAGCGGGCCGACGAGGGCGGTGCCGAGGCCGGTCATGGCACTCGTTGCGCCGCCGAGCGCGAGCGAACCGCGCGCCGAGACGACGAGCGTCAGGATGCCGACCACCATCATCGCGAACGGCAGGCGCGCGATCAGCGCGACGGGGAAGTAGGCGTAGCCCGCCTCGCGGATGAGGCTCGGGCGCCGGACGGCGGCGCGCGCGGCGGTGTCGGTCTCGACGAGTGTCGTGTGCATCTTGCTCCTGGCCATGCGCCGAGGGTCGGCGGCTGTTGGTGCCGCCTTGTGCGCAGCCGGGAGCCGCAGACAGGTAGATGCACATCGAAATGGGCACGGAGAGTCTACCGTGGCCCACCTGGGCAAGGCCTGGCCGGGCCCTACGCCCTGACTTCTCCGCGTTCGGGGCGCATCGCGCGCGTTCGGGGCGCACGGCGCGCGCCCCGATCGCACGGCGCGCGCCCCGAACGCTGGCCGGCCCGGGTCAGAGCACAGCGCCGACCATCGCCTCGCCGAGCGGGGTGCGCCGGTGCAGCACCCGGGCGCCGTCGCGCGCGCTGGCGACCAGGCCCGCGTCGCGCAGCACGGTGAGGTGGTGCGACGCCGTCGAAAGTGCGAGGGCGGTGTCTCGCGCGACCTGCGAGGTCGTGCGCGGTTCGTGAGCGTCGAGCAGGATGCGCGCGCGTGCGGGGCCGAGCAGCGCGCCGAGCGCCGACGCCACGTCGGCGGGATCGCGTGCCCAGGTGGCGGTCACCCCCTGCGCCGGGTAGAAGAGCGTCGGCTGCGCGGGCGGTTCGGTGAGCACGAAGCATCCCGTCGCTCCCATCACCGACGGCACGAGCACCAGGCCGCTGCCGCGGCAGTCGACCACTTCGCTCCAGATGCGCATCGTGACGCGCACGGCTCCGTCCGACCATGCGACGCGGTCGTGCAGGCCCTGGATCATCGCGCCGATGCCGCTCTCGGCGATGCGTCGCGAGCGCACCGCGATGTCGGCGCGGAGCAGCCGCTCGAGCTGCGTCCAGACCGGGGCGATACCAGAGTTCCACACCGACAGCCACGCCTCGGCGATCATCGCCCGGGCGCGGTCGGGCTGCTCGAGCATCCGCTGCACCGCTGCACGGCGCGAGCCGTCGGTGCGGACCAGCACCTTGGTCATGTCGACCTCGAAGCGCTCGTCGTCGATGTCGCGCAGGCGCGCGGCCTCGGCCTCCGGCGTCAACTCCCACGTCGGGGTGGTGGTGAGGAAGTCGGGGAAGTAGCCCTCGTCGCGGATCAGCAGCGCGAGCACCTCGAAGTCGTCGCGCGGGATGGCACCGCGGGTCGCCCGCATCCATCCCCATTGCAGCGGGTATTCGTCGGGCCGGAGCATCGCGCGCACGGCGTGGCAGAGCTCGTGGCCGGGCGAGATCCCGAACCGGATCGCCGTGAGGTCGTCCGGCGCGAGCTGGAAGTCGACGAACTTTCGATCCACATCGAAACTATAGGGTCCGCATGCGCCGGCGACGAGGGTGGGATCACACCACCGACAGGACGGAGCACTCCATGAGCATCGCGATCCCGGACATCGTGCCGGCCGCCGACACCCGCGTCGGCACGGGGCGCCTGCGCCGCTTCATCGGCGCCGAGCACGGCGCCGCCGTGTCGTACTTCCTCGTCGACAACGAGCCCGGACAGGGTCCCGACATCCACCGCCATCCCTATCCCGAGACCTGGGTGCTGCTCGAGGGCGAGGCGCGCATCACGGTCGACGGCGAGACGCTCCACGCGGTCGCCGGCGACACGGCCACCGCGCCGGCGGGCGCGTGGCACGGATTCAAGAACAGCGGTGCCGGGCGGCTGCGGGTGCTGTGCATCCACGCCTCCGACCGCATCATCCAGGAGTGGCAGGATGCTCCTGGAGTACTCGACATCCCCACGACCGGCAGCTGAGGAGATCACACATGACGTTCCAGGCATACCTCGACAGCATCGAGACGAAGACCGGGCTCACGCCGCGTCAGCTCATCGAGAAGGCGCACGAGAAGGGATTCGACGAGAACACCAAGGCGACGCCGATCGTCGAGTGGCTCGCGTCCGATTACGGTCTCGGACGCGGCCACGCGATGGCCCTCGTGCACGTCATCACCAAGGGCCCGCAGATCAGCGACAAGCACGTGGGCACCGGCACCACCCACTCCGACCCGTCGAACACGCTCTGGCTCGACGGCAAGGCGACCAACCCGAGCCCCTGAGTCAGGTCGCGGCGGGGATCCACACACGCATCGTGGAGGGTCCCCGTTCGGCCCACTCGTGATACCGCACGAGCGGGACCGCAACGGATGCTGCGCCCCCGCGCTCGTCGACCCGTTCCCCGTAGGGCCAGCCGGCGTCGCTCCCGCTGTGCCGCACGACATCGATCCACACGCGGCCGTCGCGATCGACGGGCGCGGCGCCGGGTGCGAGTGCGACCTGGGCCACGTCGTCGACGCCGGCGACGGCGAGGTCCACCGATTCGAGGGCGAACACCTCCGGGCCTCGCTCGATGGCGAGGCATCCGCGCACGGCGTCGATGCGCTCATCGGGCGCGGTCAGCCGGGGAGCCATGGGCAGATCCAGCTCCACCACATCGCCCGGGCGGAACGCGCGTCGCACCTCGACTGCGCCGGGAGCTGCATCCCGCTCCTCGGCAGCGCCGCCGTCGGCAGGCACCACCCGCACGCGGGCGCCATCGCCCCACGCGGGCACGCGGAGCGTGAGGGTCCACTCGGCGCCGGGGGCGGCATCCGTTCTCGAAATCACGCGGATGCGGCCCGACACCGGATAGTCCGTCTCGACGTCGAACGCGATCACGCGACCGTCGGGGAGCGCGGTGCGCACGCGCGCCGGAGCGTACTGGTGAAGCTGCACACCCTCGTCGTCGGCGGTCGCGATGTACGCGTCGAGGCTCGCGAGCGTCCGTGCGACGTTCGGCGGGCAGCACGACACCTCGAACCAAGGGGCGCGCAAGGAGGACGACGCCCGCGGCGAGGTGGCCTCCGGATCGGCGGGAACGCCCGGCACGCGCTGGTGCAGCGTGTTGGCGTAGAAGAACGCGCGACCGTCAGGTGCGGGCGACGTGGCAACGACGTTGTAGAGCGTGCGCTCGATGAGATCGGCATGGCGGGCGTCGCCGCCGGCGAGCAGCAGCCGCCACGAGAACATGATCGATCCGACGCCCGCGCAGGTCTCGGAGTAGGCGCGATCGGCGGGCAGCTCCCAGTCCTCGCCGAACGCCTCGTCCTGATGGTGGGAGCCCTGGCCGCCCGTGACGTAGGTGCGGCGCGCAGTGGTGCGGTCCCACTGGCGACGCAGCGAGGCGAGGAGTTCGTCGTCACCGGTGTCGATCGCCACATCGGTGGCGCCCGAGGCGAGGTAGTTCGCGCGCACGGCGTGGCCCCGCAGGGCGCCGGCGTCGCGCACCGCGACGTCGTCCTGGAAGTATCTGCGCCCCCACTCGATGTCGCGCAGGGTGCCCTGGCCATGCCGCTCGACGAACAGGCGCGCCTGCTCGAGGTACCGAGGCTCACCGGTCACACGAGCGAGCTCGGCGAGTCCCACCTCGACTTCGGCGTGGCCGCAGATCGCGTCGCGCCCCTGCGCGCCGAACTCGATGCACACGAGGTCGGCGGCGCGCACGGCGATGCCGAGCAGCCCGTCGTCGGCCCCCGGCCGGGTGCGCTCGCGCGCGACAGCGGCCTGGAAGAGATGGCCCAGGCAGTACAGCTCGTGACCCCACTCGAGGTCGGACCACCGCGAACCCTGTCCGGGGTGGCCGAACCTGGTGTTGAGGTAGCCGTCGGCCTCCTGTGCCGCGGCGACCCGCGCGACGACCTCACGGAAGCGCTGCTCCAGCGCAGCGTCGTCGGTGCGGCCGATCTCCCAGGCGAGCGCTTCGAGGTACTTGTAGACCTCCGAGTCCGAGAACTCACGGCCGCGGCGTCTTTCGGGAAGCCCGCCGACCACGGCGAGATCGAAGTTGGGGAGCCATCCCTCGGACTCGAGGCGCGCGCCGATGTGCCGCAGCGTTCCCGCGGCATTGACGGACTGCCGGTCGCCCCAGAAGCCGCCGGTGATGCGGACCTCGTTCTGGCCGAGCGGGCGCAGGCGTCCCCTCGAAGGGGCGACGGGCGCCTGAGGTGCGGTGGAGGTGATCTGCATGGTCATCCCTTGAAGGCTCCCGACATGAATCCGCGGACATAGTGGCGCTGGAGCACCAGGAACAGGACGACGCAGGGGAGGGCGAGCACGACGACTCCCGCTTCCGTCGCGCCGTAGTCGATGACGCCCATCACCTGGCCCCGGAGGTTCGCGACTGCCAGGGGCAGCGTCATCCGGTTCGTGTCGGTGATGAGGATGAGGGGCGCGATGAAGTCGTTCCACGCCGTGAGGAAGGCGAACAGCCCCACCGTGATGAGGCCCGGCTTGACTGCGGGCAGCAGCACGCGCCACAGCGCCGAGAAGCTGTTGCAGCCGTCGACCAGCGCCGCCTCGTCCATCTCCTTGGGGATCGATTCGAACGAGATGCGCATCATGAACATCGAGAACGGCAGCTGGAACATGGTGAGCACCAGCGCCACGCCGACCAGCGAGTTGTTGAGGCCGATCGCGTTGAGGATCACGTACAGCGGAATCAGCAGAGTCGCGTACGGCACCATCAGGATCGCGAGCACCAGGAGGAACAGCAGGTTCTTGCCGGGGAACGAGAAGCGCGCGAACGCGTAGCCGCCGAGGAAGGACGTCACGAGCGTCAGGATCACGGTGAGCAGTGACACGAACAGAGAGTTGCCGAGGTAGACCCAGATGCCGGCCTGGAAGTTCGCGAGCGACTCGTAGTTGCCGAAACCCCAGCCGTCGGTCTGGGCAGAGCCCGCCTGCGGGCTGAAGGACGACACGGTCGTCCACACGAGCGGGTAGAGGAAGATGATCGCGAGCGCGCCGGTGAACACGACGTACGGGATGCCGTAGACCAGGCGCCCGCGCGGGCGACCCGCGCGCGTCGGCCGGTAGTCGGGTGCGACGATCGTGCGCGTCGAGGTGGTGTCGGTGAGGGTCATGTCACGCCTCCTCGGGCTTGCGGAACGCGCGCAGCTGCACGACGTTGATGACGATGAGGGCCAGCAGCACGATCACCGACAGCGCGGCTGCGATGCCGAGGTCGTTGCGCCCCTGGAAGGCGACGTTGTAGATCAGCTGGACGATGGTCATGGTGCTGTTGTCAGGGCCGCCCTTGGTCAGGATGTAGAACTGGTCGAACGCCAGCAGCGACCCGGTCACGCAGAGCACGATGGTCAGGGCGAAGGTCGGGCGAAGCAGCGGCACGGTGATGTGGCGGAACGTCTGCCAACGCGACGCGCCGTCGATGCGAGCGGCCTCGAAGACGTCGTCGGGGATGCCCTGGAGCCCGACGAGCATGAGAAGCATGTAGAACCCCGCGTACCGCCACACGATGAGGAACACCGTCGACCACAGCGCACCCTCGGGGGTGCCGAGGAAGGTGAAGCCCCACGTCTGCATGAGGTCGGCGAAGGGGCCGGCGAACGGCGAGTAGAGCACATAGAACAGCAGCGAGGCCGAGGCCAGGCCGAGTGCGCTCGGGATCAGGAACGACGTACGGAGGAACCCCTTCCAGGCGCTCGACTCCTGCACGAGCAGAGCAAGACCCAGTCCGAGGCCGATCAGCAGCACCGTCGTGATGATCGTGTACTTCAGGGTGAACCAGATCGAGTCCCAGAACAGCCGCAGGTCGACCGCGTCGGCGTAGTTCTGCGGGAAGTTCCATCCCATGTTGCCGCGCAGCAGCGGCCAGTCCGAGCCCGACATCTGCAGTACGAGCACGAGGGGGATGAGGAAGAGGGCCACGACGAACAGTGCCGTCGGCAGGGCATAGAGCCACCCCTGCACGGGGCCGCCGAGGGCGCTCCGGCTCGGGCGGTTCGCGCGCGGTGCTCTCGCGCGGCGCGCAGTGGTCGTGAAAGCCACGTCAGTCCTTCGTTCGAGGCTGGGGATCAAGGAGCGGGAAAGAGTGCGGGGCGCATCGCGCGGCCGGGTGCCGGCGATGCGCCCCGCGGGTGTATCACTGGTCGAGGACGGCCGTGATCTCGTCGTTGTCGGCGTCGACGGTGTCGGTGCCCTCGAGCACCGCGTTGCGCACGAGGGTCAGCCACGGGCTGCCCGGCGCGTTGAACGCCTGCTGGAACTGCAGGGCGACGGGGGTGTCACCCTCTCCGGCGACCTCGTTGATCGTCACCAGACGCGGGTCCTCGGACGAGTACTCGTTGTTGGCGAGGTCCGAGCGCGAGACCGCGTTCCCGTCCTTGGCGAGCACCTGCACCTGCGCGTCGTCGGACATCATCCAGGCGAGGAAGTTCCAGGCCTGCGCGGACAGCTTCGAGTCCTTCGAGATGCCGATGCCGTCACCGCCGACGAACGTCGATACGCCACCGTCGACACCGGGGATGCCGGCGACGCCCGCGTCGAACTCGAGGCCCGACAGGAGGGTCGCGGGGTACGGCATGATGCCGACGTTGCCCTCCTGGAATCCGGCGACCCAGGTGGCGCCGGTCTCGTCGGCCGAACCCGGCGCGACCGCCCCGGCGTCGTAGAGGTCCTGCCACGTGGAGTAGACCTCCTGCGCGGCCTCGCCGTTGAGCAGCGACTCGGTGCCCTCCGCGTTCATCACCTGATCGCCCGACGCCCAGACGCTCGGGAACCACGTGAAGACGAGGCATCCACCGCAGTTGAGGCCTGCGGACGTACCGGAGACGCCGTCCTTGCCGAGCGCCTGCACGGCCTTCGCCGCCTCGGCGAACTCGGCCAGGGTCTCAGGCGCCTTCTCGGGGTCGAGCCCGGCCTCGGCGAACAGCTCCTTGTTCCACATCAGCATCGACAGGTCGAGCACGAAGGGCAGCACGTGCTCCTGGCCCTCGTAAGTGCCGGCCGCGAGGTGGCCCTTGTTGATCGAGTCCTTGTAGTCCAGGCTGTCGATCTGGTCGGTGATGTCGGCGAACAGGCCCTGCTCGACCCAGTTGGGCACGTAGACGATGTCCGCGGCGAAGAGGTCGGGAAGGCCTCCCGAGCCGGCGGCGGCGCCGACCTTCGCGACGTAGTCGTCGTTGGGGACGACGGTCAGCTCGACCTCGTTCTCGTGGCTGTCATTGTATGCCTCGACCAGGAGCTTGGCCTGCCGCTCCATGGGGGCGCGGGTCCACAGCGTGAGCGTCGAGCCGTCGTCCGTTCCCTCAGCGGGAATGGATGCGGCCGGCGCGGGGCTGTCGCTGCCGGCGCAGGCGGCGAGGCCGCCGATGAGGGCGCCCGCCGTGACGAGGGCGGTCGCCGCCCGCAGTGCGGCACGACGTCGGGTGGTGATCATGCAACTGTCTCCTCTGGCTCTTCTTCGAGCGGATGACGCTGGACGGGTCGGCATCGCTGCGAGTGGGTGCAATGGATGAAAACCGAAATCGGCGAAATCCATTTCGAGCAAGCTATCGTGGCCATTGCAAGACCGTCAAGTATGGTCTTCGATAACGTTTGAGCACGAGAGGGAGGATGGCCGTGGCAACGAGCGAAAACGGGTCGCGCGCCGCGACACTGAGCGACGTGGCTCGGCGTGCGGGAGTGTCGATTGCGACGGCGTCGAAGGCGCTCAACAATCGCGACGACGTCGCGGTCGCGACGCGGCAGCGCGTGCTGCGCGCAGCCGACGAGCTGTCGTTCACCCCCAACGCCATGGCGAAAGGGCTGCTCGCCGGCCGCACCGGCACCGTGGGACTGCTCACGAGCGACTTGGAAGGCCGCTTCATGATCCCGATCCTCATGGGCGCCGAGGACGCCTTCGGGGCGGGGCAGATCAACGTGTTCCTGTGCGATGCGCGCGGCGACGCCATCCGCGAGCAGCACCATCTCAAGGCTCTCCTCAGCCGCCGCGTCGACGGGATCATCGTCGTCGGGCGCCAGACCGACCCCCGTCCATCGCTCGGCCAGGACCTCCCGGTTCCCGTCGTGTACGCCTATGCGCCGTCCGACGACCCCCGCGACCTCTCGCTGACCCCCGACAACTACGCAGGCGGGCGCCTCGCCGTCGAGCACCTGATCGCCTGCGGCCGGACCCGCATCGCCCTCATCACGGGCGATCCCGCATACGCCGCCGCGCAGGATCGCGTCGCGGGGGCCCGTGCCGGGCTCGCCGCGGCAGGGCTGGAGCTCGTGGGGGAGCCGATGTTCTCGGAATGGACAGAGCACTGGGGCCGGGATGCCGCGGCGATCCTGCTCCAGCGGCATCCCGATGTCGATGCGATCTTCTGCGGATCCGATCAGATCGCGCGCGGTGCGCTGGACACCGCCCGCGACCTCGGGCGCAGCGTGCCCGACGACCTCGCGGTGATCGGCTACGACAACTGGGAGGTGCTCGCGACCAACTCGCGCCCCCAGCTCACCAGCATCGATGCGAACCTGCAGCAGCTTGGGCGCCAGGCCGCGCAACGGGTGTTCGACGCGATCGACGGCGTGAACATCGGCCAGGGAAGCCACCATCTTCCGGTGCGGCTCGTGATCCGAGGGTCGACGATCCCGCGTCGATGACCCTCCGTGCCGTCATGGACGGCTCGGAGTTTCGAAATTCTCGAAAACGATTGCGCTGGCGCGTCGGTCACTGCCAAACTGCCCCTCACGCGGGATTCCAGCGTCGAGAACACCAAATGTGAGCGCCAACATCGCTGCTGTGGTGTCAACCGGTTTCGGTGCTCCTCGAGTCGCTGTCGCGTACCCGGCCGAGACCAGCCGCTGACGAAACAAAGGTGATTCACGCATGAACGACAACGTCCTGGCGCGGGCGGCGGTGGCGACTGCCGCAGCTGTCGCGCTGATCCTCGCGGGCGGCGCCCTACCGGCATCCGCCGCCGAGACCCCACCGCCGACCCGCACGATCACATCCGCAGGAAACCCGATCATCTCCGACGGTTCGCTGTACACCGCCGACGCCGCACCCCTCGTGGGAGCGGACGGCCGCCTGTACGTCTACACCGGGCACGACGAGGCGACGGCGCAGCAGGCGGGGTTCGCGATGCGCGACTACGCGGTGCTGGCGACCGACGACGTCGCATCGGGCGAGTGGGACGTCTATCAGAATGCACTCGACCCCGACGCCGTGTTCTCGTGGGCCTCGGGCAACGCCGCCTACGCAGGTCATGCCGTGCTGGGCGGCGACGGCAAGTACTACTGGTACGTGCCTGTGGAGTCGAAGGACACGACGCAGGCCAACCGCATGGCGATCGGCGTCGCCGTCTCCGACTCGCCGGTCGGGCCATGGACCGACGCGACCGGTGCGCCACTCGTGAGGTGGTCCGACGTCTTCGGCTCGAGCACCAACGGCCAGGAGGTGATCGACCCGCATGTGTTCACCGACACGGACGGCACGGTCTACCTGTACTGGGGCTCGTGGAGCGTCGCGCGCGTCGTGAAGCTCACGTCGTCGATGACCGCGCTCGACGGGGCGATCTCGACGATGTCGGGGCTCACCTCGTTCTACGAGGCGCCGTGGGTGTTCAAGAAGAACGGGCTGTACTACCTGCTGTACGACTGGAAGTCGGGTGGCAGCAGCTGCACGCCGTCGAACTATCAGGCGTGCATCGCGTACGCGACGTCGACGAGCCCCACGGGTCCGTGGAACTACCAGGGCATCATCCTGTCGGGCACGTCCGCGACGACGGTGCACCCGTCGCTCATCGACTTCAAGGGGAAGTCGTACCTGACCTACCACACGAAGGATGCAGTGGGCGGTGGCCACTTCCGCCGCTCCGTCGCGATCGACGAGGTGACGTGGGACGGCGCCAAGATCCTGCCGGTGACCCAGACCCTCGCGAAGGACCCCAAGCTGACCCCTTCGGCGAACCTCGCGCTCGACGCACAGGTGAAGGCGTCCTTCACCGAGCAGCCGCCGATGCGGACCACTGCGGTCAACGACGGATTCCGCGCCACGACGGCGCTGCTGCCGCCCGACCAATGGGGCAACTACCGGGGAACGACCAGCGCGAACGAGACCGACTGGCTCTCGTACCAGTGGACGACGCCGGTGCGCACCGGCTCGGTCGGCATCCAGTTCCACCAGGACTCCAACTGGATCCGCCCGCCCGCATCGTGGAAGCTCGAGTACCTCGACGCCGCGGGCGACTGGCGGCCCGTCGAGGGCGCGACGTACCCGACGACCGTCAACACCTGGCTCACGGCGAGCTTCACGCCCGTCACCACCACGGCGCTGCGCGCGACCTTCGCGGGGCGCGCCAGCGGGGCGTACTTCAACTCCGTGTCGGTATCCGAGTGGGAGGTCTACGGTCGCGAGGCCGCGGCTCCCGCACCCGTCGACGTCCACACCAAGCCGGGGGTCGCACCCTCGCTGCCCGCGGCCGTGCGGATCACGGTCGATGGGGCGCAGCAGTGGGCGCCGGTGAACTGGCTGCCGGTGAAGGCGTCCGACTACGCACAGACGGGCACGTTCATGGCGACCGGCCGCGCGCTCGGTGTCGCCGCGGGGCTGGTCCAGGCGAACGTCATCGTCAGCTCGGACGACCCGCCCGCGCCGCCGGCCGACCACGATGCTCCGACCGTCACCCTGGCGGCCTCCGGGACCTCGGGTGCTGATGGCTGGTTCGCCTCGAACGTCACGCTGCGCGCCTCGGCTGAGGATGCGGTCGACTACCTCACCACGGTGTCGACGCGCATCGGCTCGGGCGCCTGGACGGCGACGCCGAACGCGCGCTTCGCCGAGGTCTCGGTGACCGCGGAGGGGACGAGCACCGTCACGGCCCGCGCCGAGGACTCGTCGGGCAACGTGTCGGCCGAGGTGAGCCGCACCGTCAAGATCGACAAGACCGCTCCGACCGCGAACGCCGCGCTCGACACGGCGGCGCGCACGGTGTCGATCACCGCGACCGACGCCGGATCCGGCGTGGCCGCGATCGAGTATCGCTTCGACGGCGCCGGGGCGTGGGTCGCGGCGACGGCGGGTACGGCGATCGCCGCACCCGACGGGCTGCCGCACCAGCTCACCTACCGCGTGCGCGACGTCGCCGGCAACACCGCCAACGGCTCGGTGACCATCCCGAAGGACCCGAACGCCCAGCTCACGGGCAACATCTCGTCGTACGCGACTGCCACCGCCTCGTTCACGAGCAGCTGGGAGAACGTCAACGGCCTCAAGGACGGCACCAACGCGCCGTTCGAGAACGCCGCGGCCAAGTACGCGACGAGCTGGGGCACCTGGCCCCAGGCGGGTCAGCAGACCGCACGGCTGACGTGGTCGTTCTCGGTCGACGTCGACTCGGTGGGTGTGTGGTGGTACCGCGACAGCCCCGATACCGCGAACGCCGGAATGATCCCGCCCAAGAGCTGGGTGCTGCAGTACCTCGACGCCGACGGCACGACGTGGCGCGACGTCGCTCTGGACGCCGGGCAGTCGTACGGTCGCACCGGCACCGGATTCGACCGCGTCGACTTCGCCCCGGTGAAGACGACGTCGCTGCGGATCGTCTCGCAGTCCTGGGGTGCCGCGGAGGGCGGCGGATCGACCGGCATCCGCGAGTGGCAGGTCATCGCCGCGGCCCCGGCCGCGACGCCCGCGATCGAGGTGCCGGCCACCGCCGTCACGGCGGGCTCGCAGTTCCCGGTGTCCCTGACCGGTGGCGCGGCCGACGCCGACTACGCGGTCACGCTCGAGCCGGGGACGGCAGCCCTCGGCACGATCCACACCGATGGCAGCGGTGCGGGCTCCCTCACGGCCACGGCAGGCGCCGGCCTCGCCGCGGGCGAGTACACGGTGCGCGTCGTCCGCGGCGACGTCGTGCTCGAGAAGAAGATCACGGTCGCGCTGCCTGCGCTGCAGCTCGAGGCCACCGCGACCTCTCGCTGTGTCGCCGGCAAGGTGCAGCTGGTGACCGTGGTGAAGAACGTCAGCGGCACGGCACTCGAAGTGGACGTGTCTTCGGCCTATGGATCGAAGTCGCTCGCCGTGCAGCCGGGCAAGTCGGCTTCGGTCGCCTTCGCCACGCGTTCCGCGTCGGTCGTCGGCGGCACGATCGCCGTCGCCGCCGCTGCGGAAGATGGACGCACGGCGCAGGCGGAGGCGGCCTTCTCGGCCACCGCTTGTCAGTGAGGGCTCGCGCTGAGCGCGTGAGCTCGTGAAGGGTGTGGCGTCCCAGACTCGGAGGATCCGGGTCTGGGACGCCACGTCCGGTGTTCGAGAGGGGATCCGCCCATCAGAGGACCGTCTCGCGAGGCTCGTCCTCGTCCGTCGTGATCTCCTCCGATCCAGCGCGGCGGGGGCGCCGCCACCAGGGGTGGCGGCGCGGGGGCGCGACATCCGTCTGCGCTACGGCGGCGGGTGCCGCGCGGCGGGCGCGCCATGCGACGATCTCGGCGTCGACGTCGCGGGTCGGCGTCACGACCGGCGGCCCGCCGAGCAACTGCCGCCGCGCTTCGATGACTCGCCGGTTGAAGTCCTCGAGTGCCTCGCGCACGTCGGCCTCGCGCGAGAGCTCGTCGAGCCTCGCGTCGAGCTCGGCGTTCTCGACGCGCAGCGTGAGCGCCGGCGGGCCTAGGCCGGTGAGCTGCTCGGTCTCGATCTTGCGGCGGATCCACCAGTCCGGATCGTGCGTCTCGCCGAGGCCCGGGATCGGCTTGCCCGCGCCGGGCAGGTCGTCGAATTCGCCCCTGCGGATCGCCTGCTGGATCGCCATCTCGACGACCGCCGCGCGATCGGCCGCCGAGTACGCCTGAGCTGCCCGCGATGGCGGCGAGGCAGCATCCGCCCGCTCAGCGTCGTCGTGGCGCTCGCCGTCGTCGTGCTCGGCGCGATAGCGCGCGGCGGCGAGGCGTGGGTCTTCGGACATCGGCGACCTCCTCGCGTACCGGGGTCCGCGTCGAGCTTACGTCGCCATGGTGCGCGTCGCCCTGCTCAGCGCACCTCGTCGCGCCAGGAGTGCTGCGGGTCGTAGCCCAAGAGGCGCCGGGCCTTGTCGATCGACAGCAGCGTCTCGTGCTCGCCGAACTCGCGAGCCAGCGGCACGCCGGGGAACACCTCGGCGACGAGCTCCGCGTTCGGGCGCGACATCACGGTGTCGGCGGCGGCGATGATGTAGGTCTCGAAGCCCGGGGGAGCGACCTCGAGCGCGCGCTCGACAGCATGCGCGCCGTCCCGCGCGTCGATGTACCCCCACAGGTTCCACTTGCGCTGCAGCGCGTCGGCGTCGTACGACGGGAACGCCTCGTAGTCCTCCGGCACCATCACGTTCGAGAACCGCAGGCCCGTGATCGACAGGTCGGGGTGCCAGCGCACGAGTTCGACGGCCATGCGCTCCTCGAGCGTCTTCACGAGCGAGTACACGGACTCGGGCCGCGGCGGGTACTCCTCGTCGACCGGGATGTACGGCGGCGGCACGTCGAACGGCAGCCCCAGCACGGTCTCGCTCGACGCGTAGACGATGCGACGGATGCCGAGCCTCACGGCCGCCCAGAACACATTGAACGTCGCCGTCATGTTGTTGTGGAACGTCGCGACATCGGATCGGATGCCGGGGGCCGGGATCGCACCGAGGTGCACGACGGCGTCGAACCCGTCGTGCCGGTCGTTCACAGCGGCGAGGGCGTCGACGACCTGACCGTAGTCGGTGAGGTCGACCTGGACGAAGTCCGGGCCGCGGGTGCCGACGACGTCGATGCCGATGACATCGTGACCGGCCGCGCGAAGTTCGCGGGCGGCGACGGTGCCGAGTTTGCCGGACGAACCGGTGAGGGCGATGCGCATGGGTCCAGCTTGCCAGTCCTGGCCGGCACCGGGGCCGCTCGCGCAGCTCCTGGCCGCTCGGACGAGCCCTCCACGAGCCGCAAGGCTTTTCGCCTTGAAGCAGGGTGAATAGATACCGGTAACACGAAAACTCCGAAAAGCATTGCGCTCCGGCTTTCGTCACTGCTTTACTGGCGCGGACCCGGTTCGCCCCGACCGTCCACGCGCGGCGTCGCCGAGTCATCCGTTCCCCGATGGAGAGGATGGGCGATGTCGCCTACAACCAGGAGAAGAACGGCTGCCGCAGCGACGATCTGCGCGCTGACGGCAGCCACACTCGCGTTCGTGCCGACGAACGCATTCGGAGCCCCTGTGCCGGGCAACGAATCCGATGTCGGCGTCTACACGGACGGCCAGACCGACACGATGGACATCGGCGACCCGACGTACACCAACCTCGCGGAGGTCGAGCAGAAGCTCGTTCCCGGCGTGGACTGGACGGCGGAGAGCATGCATGGCGCGATCTTCGAGAAGGATCTCGCCGCAGGAGGCACCGACTACTACCTCGACCGCATCCTCGGAGTGACGGGCACGGCGAACAACGCCGTGCTCCAGACCCGCGGTCGCTCGCTGTACCTGCGCGGCGGCAGCACGTGGGGCGTCATGGGCTTCGCGGGCTCGACCTACGTCGGCGGACCGAACAACCTCGGATCCTTCTACTCGGTCATC
Organism: Microbacterium trichothecenolyticum; assembly: GCF_000956465.1. Lineage (GTDB taxonomy): Bacteria > Actinomycetota > Actinomycetes > Actinomycetales > Microbacteriaceae > Microbacterium > Microbacterium trichothecenolyticum. Next base: position 111,822 of record NZ_JYJA01000030.1, on the reverse strand, counting down.
GTGCCCGGGCAGACCATCACCGAGGTGGGCGCCCAGCGATTCAACGCGCCCAGCCACGCGAAGTCGCGGTACAACATCGGCACCACGGGCGTGGTGGCCGACATGAAGAAGTTCATCACGTACGACAACGTCGCCGTCACCACGATCGCGTTCCAGAACCCGGGCGGCGCCGCACAGACCTTCACCGTTCGCGCCGCATCGCCGCTGGCGACCGGTGCCGGTGACGCAGGCGACGAACTCGTCGGCACGCGCACCATCACCAGCGGTTCCAACAACGGCCTCAACGACACGGCGTGGTCGCAGGTCGACATCGCGCTCAAGGCGCCCGGCTTCACGCGGTCAGGCTCGAACCTCGACCGCGAGATCACGGTTCCGGCCGGCGGCACGGTCGAGATCTCCGTCGTCGGAGCGCTCTCCAGCGACGGCATGCCCGCCGGAGCGGAGCAGCTGCAGACGTACGCCGGTCTCGCCCCGGCGGAAGCGTTCCGCACGGGCGTCACCGAGTTCAACAAGCGCTGGGCCGAGGACATCCCCTACATCGATGTGCCCGACGCGGCGATCGAGAAGGCGATCGTCTACCGGTGGTGGGGTGAGCGCTACAACGCGCTCGACACGAACGAGTCGGGCTACGTCTACCAGTACCCGACGACGGTCGAGGGCTCGAACCTCTACCAGAACGCGGTCGTGCTGACGCAGCCGATGCACCTGCAGGACACCAAGTGGATCCGCAACCCGTACCTCGCGTACGGCCAGATCCTCAACGTGGGAGAGCTGTCGGGATCGTCGGCGTTCCTGGACAGCCCCGGACACACGAGCTGGAACAACCACTACTCCCAGTACATCGGCACCGCGGGCCTCGAGGCGTACAACGTCTACGGCGGCGGCCCGGCGATCGCGGAGAAGTTCGCGTCGTACTTCGAGGGCGACGGCGTCGGTCAGCTCGAGCACTACGACGGCAACGACGACATGCTCATCGCGTACGACACCAACTACATGCCCGGCAACGACTCCGACGCCATCACCTTCGGCTACCCGAAGACGAACGCCTCGGCGGCGGGGGCTCGCACGATCGAGCGCCCGGAATCCGCGTATGTGTGGGGCGCCTTCGACGCGGCCGCACAGCTCTACGAGCAGGCAGGCGCGGATCCGGCGAAGGTCGCCGAGATGCGCACCGCCGCCGACGGGATCCAGAGCGAGGTCCTTGACCGGCTGTGGAGCGAAGAGATGCGGATGTTCCTCGCGGGCACCTCGCACGGAGCCCAGGCGGCCGCATCCTCCAACGGCGGGGCCAACCCGCTGAGCGCCGCGGAGCGGGATCTGATCCCGGCCAAGGAGTCGAACCTCTACGACATCTACTCGGAGGGGCTCATTCCGAAGGAGGACGCCGAGAAGTACGTCGACGGCTACCGGTTCCTCCGGTACGGCGACAACTTCCCGATCTTCCCCTTCTACACGGCCAACCAGTACGACCGGGCGAAGTTTGGGATCGGCGGGTCGAACAACTTCTCGAACATCAACTTCACCGTGCAGTACCGCGCGGTGCGGGCGGCGCTGCGCGACTACGACCCGGAGCAGAAGTACATCACCCCGGAGTACGCCGAGCGCCTGCTGCAGTGGATGGCGTGGAGCATCTACCCCAACGGTGATGCCCGCGTGGCCAACCAGTCCGAGTACTACTCGAACTGGAACCCCGCCACGAAGACGTACAACCGAAACAACCCGAACCACGTGATGCTCGGCAACATGAACTACATCTACGTGGAGGACATGGGCGGCATCCGTCCCCGCGCGGACGACAAGATCGAGCTCTGGCCGATCGACCTCGGCTATGGGAACTTCATGGTGAACAACCTGAACTACCACGGCAAGGACCTGACGATCGTCTGGGATGAGGACGGCTCGAAGTACGGCCTGGGTGCCGGCTACAGCCTGTTCGTCGACGGCGAGCGCAAGGCGACCGCCGACGATCTCGGCCGGTTCGTCTACGACCCGGCGACGAACGAGATCGCCGAGGCGGACGCCGGACTGGATGTGGAGGTGGTCGCCGAGGACGGTGCCGACGTGCCGACGGCCGTCGACACCCCGATCCAGGACGAGCGTGTCGTGTCGTACCTCAAGACCGCGGGCATCGACCTCGAGGAGGACGCGGCCAACCTGGCCGCCGGAGCCACGCTGTCGTCGTCGGCGACCCAGCAGGGTGCGCGTCCCGCCGCGTGGCGCAACTTCCACACGCCGGGCTTCTCGACGGGGTCGATGAACTACACGCCGGGCGCCATCAAGGAGACCGAGCGGCCGGTGTCGCTGAACGCCGTCACCGACGGCATCACCGCGAACGAGCCCTACTGGGGCAACTACGGCACCGGTGAGGCCGGCGGCTACGTCGACCTCGACTTCGGCGCGCCGAAGACGTTCGACAACGTCAAGGTGTGGTTCGTCAGCGACCGTCAGTCCGGGGGCTACCACGAGCCGCAGGGCTACGCGATCCAGGTGCAGAACGGGGCGGGCGAGTGGGTCACCGTGCCCGACGCCTTCAAGGCTCCGAAGATCCCGGGGCCGAAGTTCAACGAGGCGCTGTTCGAGACCGTCACCGCGAGCAAGGTGCGCGTCGCGTTCACGAACACCCCGTCGTTCTCCACCGCGATCTCGGAGATCCAGGTCTTCGACTCGGGCCGCGAGGTCCCGGCGGTCGTCAACGACGCACCGGTGGTCACCGCGACCGCCGACCGCTCCCGCGACGGCAACCTCTCGACGACGCTCGTCGGGACAGCGACGGACGACGGCATCCCGGAGTCGGGCACGCTGACATACAGCTGGTCGACAGTGTCGGCCCCTGCCGGTGCCGGCGTCATCTTCTCGGACCAGAACGCACTGCGCACCACGGTGACGGGCACCGTCGCCGGCGCGTACGTGTTCCGCCTCCAGGCGAGCGACGGCGCGCTCACGACGCAGCGAGAGGTGTCGCTCAACCTCACCGAGAAGGCCACGTCGGCCGAGTACGGCGCGGTCGCGACGATCACCTCGAGCGGGGTGGCGTCCTGGGAGAACCAGAACCGCGTCAACGAGGCGACCACGCCGGCCAGCTCGAACCCCGGAGCGGGCAACGGCTGGGGCACCTGGGGTCAGACGGCCAACGGCACTTCGGCGGCCAACGCCGCCTGGCTGCGGTACACGTGGCAGTCGCCGGTGCGGATCAGCTCCACGGAGCTCTACTGGTACGACGACAACGGCGGAACGCGGGCACCGCGGGCCGACACGTACGTCATCGAGTCCTCCAACGACGGCACAAACTGGACCCCGGTGACGCTCACCAACGGCTCCACCTACGCGGCGGGTCTCAAGCTGGACGCCTTCAACCGCTTCGAGTTCGAGGCGATCGAGGCGAGCCAGCTGCGCGTCCGCATCACGGGCGTGCAGACCGGCGGCGCGGGCACCGGCGTGCTGCGCTGGCGGGTCAACGGCGAGACTGTCGCGTCTGTGGATGCGCCCGTCGTGGTCCGCACGGTCGTGGGTGAGATCCCGCAGCTGCCGGGTGAGCTGGATGTGGTCTTCGCCAGCGGCGCGCGTGGCTCGGTGCCCTTCACCTGGCAGCCGATCACCGCGGAGCAGGTCGCCGAGACCAACGTCGAGCCGTTCACGGTCTTCGGCACCAACACGGCGTACGGGCTCATCGCCCAGGCGCAGGTGTACGTGCGACCGGAGAACTCGCAGGGCGGCATCTCGATCCAGGGAGCGCAGCAGTTCGAGCAGACCGTCGAGGTCGGCGAGCTGCCGTGGCTGCCGGAGCGGGTCGCGGTGTCGTACAACGACGGCTCACGTGACAACCGGGCGATCGGCGTCGAGTGGGACTTCGACGAGTCGATCGTGCAGACGCCTGGCGTCTACGAGGTCCGCGGTCAGCTGATCCTGCCGTCGTACGTCAGCACCGCCGGCACCACGTCGACGACGCTGACTCTGACGGTGGGCGACGGCGTCGCACCCGGACCGAAGGTGTCGGCGACCGTCGACACCCGCTGCGTGGCGGGCAAGATCCAGCTGGTCGTGAAGGCGACCAACGAGCACGACGAACCCGTCACGCTCGCGCTGGCATCCGACTACGGCACCAAGCAGGTCACGGGTGTCGGGGCCGGCAAGGCGGTCAGCAACGCCTTCGCGGTGCGCGCCGCGTCGGTGACCGCCGGCGAGGTGTCGGTGACCGCCACCGCAGCCGACGGCTCCACCACCACGGTGAAGGCGCCGTATACGGCGAAGTCCTGCGGCTGATCCACAGTCCGGAGGCGGCGACGGTCATCCGTCGCCGCCTCCGCAAAACCGACGCACCGCTGCCGGGTCCCGAAGGGGGCCCGGCAGCGGTGTTCCATGTGCCGCCGCACGCGATGGTGGATGTCATCTCGCGTGTCGCGCGGCAAGGGCTCGTGTGGGGCAGCACGCGGGCTCGCAGGTGTCACTCGGGTGTCGTCCGACCGGAACGGGCTGCACCGCGCCGGGGGATGGCGAGCGGAGTGAGCAGAGCGGATGCTGCCACCCCGGCGGGTGCGGCGCTCAGCGCGGTCGGCTCCGGACTCCGGAGGGTCGTCGGGGCGTCGGTCGGGCGGCCGACGCCCGGGCGATCGACGGGCGGGTGGCCGACGGTCGGGCGGTCGACGGTCAGACGGCCGACGGCGCGGAAGGCGCGCCCCGTGACGCGGAGGCGGGCTCGGAGGGCACCGCATCGAGGGCCGCGGCTGCGTCCTCGGCCGCGGGCAGCGGGGGCGGCAGCGGCTGGAATGATGAGACCGGCTCGAGCAGAGCCTCGCGGACGATCCGGCGAGGGTCGTACTGCCGAGGATCCAGCTTCTGCCAGTCGACCTCGTCGAACTCCGGCCCCATCTCGTCGCGCACGCGCGCGGTCGTGCGCGCCAGTGCGGCCTTCGCCGCCCGCACACCGTGGGCGAGCCTGCGCGACAGTTCCGGTAAGCGTTCGGGCCCGAGCAGGACTGCCCCGACCACACCGATCAAGAAAACCTTTTCGACGGTGAGGCCGAAGAACACCGCGCGCGCCTCAACTCGATGAGCGGGTGTCCGCTGTACGTGCCGCCGGCGCATCGTCGGCGATCGCGGGGGAGTCCGCTTCATCGCCTGCGGTCTTGGGGGCGTGGCGCATCTCGCCCTTCAGGATCCGCGCCGATTGCCCGACGCTCCTGGCCAAAGCAGGGAGACGGGCCGCCCCGAACAGGAGCAGGATCACCGCCAGCACGATCAGCAGATGCCAGCCGTTGAGGTTCGCGAGCACGTCGTGGTCTCCTTTGATCGACGGGCGCCGTGAGCACTGACACCACGCGGGAGTGCTCAGTATGGCCCGTCCCCCGACGCACGGTCAAGCGGACTTCCGAAAACTTTCGAAAGGCTTGTTAGCGCTCACTGGTACCGCTAACGTGCAAAGCGGGCCAGCCGTGATCTTCCGTGCTCGGGTGCGCCCAAGGTCCGAAGAAGAACCGAAAGGATCAGTGATGATCGGAGAGAACCCGTCAGGGCTCACTCGGCGCAGGGTGCTCGGCGGCGGACTCGCCATCGCGGGTGCCGTCGCGGCGACCAGCCTCCTCGACGCGGGCGGCGCGCAGGCTGCGGCGCCGGCACCCGGGGCGGCGTTGCGCACCGCGGGGGCGGCGTACCCCACGCGCATGGTGCGCGCCGCGCAGACACTCGTGTACCCCCAGTCGTGGAGCGTCCGGCCGTTCCCGCTCACCTCTGTCACGCTCGGGCAGAGTGTCTTCACCCGTGCGCTCAACCAGCACCTCGTGCTGTACCGCGCCTACTCGGTCGACAAGGTGCTCGCGGTCTTCCGCCGCAACGCCGGACTCCCGACGAACGGCGCCACACCTCCCGGCGGCTGGGAGGAGTTCGGCCCGAACCCCGACCTCCAGCGCTGGGGGCCACGCGAGTACGTGCGCGGCCAGAACACGGCGGGCGCGGGCGGATGCCTGCGCGGCCACTATGGCGGCCACTTCCTGAGCGGCATCTCGATGGCCTACGCCTCCACCGGCGAGGTGGCCCTTCTCAACAAGGTCAACGCGATCGTCGACGGCCTCGAGGAGTGCCGCGCGGCACTCGCGGCCCAGGAGTATCAGGGCGCTCCGCGCTACTCGCACCCCGGCTTCCTCTCGGCCTACGGCGAGTGGCAGTTCTCGGCGCTGGAGGAGTTCGCACCCTACGGCGAGATCTGGGCGCCGTACTACACGCTGCACAAGATCCTCGCGGGCCTCCTCGACGCGCACGCCCTGGCAGGCAGCACGAAGGCCCTCGCACTCGCCGAGGGCATCGGCCACTGGGTGTACAGCCGGCTGTCGAAGTGCACGTCCGCACAGCTCGCCCGCATGTGGGGCTCGTACATCGCGGGTGAGTACGGCGGCATGAACGAGGTGCTGGTCGAGCTCTACTGGCGTTCGAACGATGCGGCAAAGAGCGAGTTCCTCGATGCCGCGCACCTGTTCACGCTGCACACGCTCGTCGACGCGTGCGCCGCGGGCACCGACACGCTCAACGGCAAGCACGCCAATCAGCACATCCCGCAGTTCCCCGGCTACATCAAGCTCGCCGCGCAGACCGGCGACGACCACTTTCTGGATGCTTCGAAGGGCTTCTACGACATGGTGGTGCCCGGGCGCTCGTACGCGCACGGCGGCACGGGCGAAGGCGAGCTGTGGGGACCGGCGAACACCGTCGCGGGCGACATCGGTCCCCGCAACGCCGAATCGTGCGCCGCCTACAACATGCTCAAGGTCGCCAGCTACCTGTTCTTCAACGAGCAGGACCCGAAGTACATGGACTACTTCGAGCGCACCGTGCTGAACCACATCCTGGGCGGTCGACGCAACCAGGAGTCGACCTCCGGCCCCGAGAACCTCTACATGTTCCCGGTGCAGCCTGGGGCCCGCAAGGAATACGGCAACGGCAACATCGGCACGTGCTGCGGTGGGACCGGGCTCGAGAGTCACGTGAAGTACCAGGAGGGCATCTACTTCCGCTCCGCCGATCAGAGCGAGCTCTACGTCAACCTCTACATCGCGTCGACCCTGGAGTGGGAGGAGACCGGGCTGGTGCTCGAGCAGGTGTCGTCGTACCCCGAGGGCGAGACATCCACTCTCACGGTCAAGACCGCCCCGTCGGGCCCGCTGACGGTGCACCTGCGCATCCCTGGCTGGTCGTCGGGCGCCGAGGTCCAGGTCAACGGCGCGCCGGCGGGAGTCGACGCCGTGCCCGGCACCTACGCGCGCATCTCCCGCGCATGGGCGGCCGGCGACACGATCACTGTGCGCATCCCGCTCACGGTGCGGGTGGAGGCCGCGATCGACCGGCCCGACATCCAGGCGCTCATGTACGGACCCGTGGTGCTGACGGCGACGAGCTCGTCGACCAGCTACCTGAAGGTGTCGCTCGCCGACCGGCTGGACCTGTCGGGTGACGTCACCCGCGGCATCTCGAAGACCGCGGCGAACGTCTTCACGATCGGGTCGCAGTCGTACGAGCCCGCCTACAACGGGCGCGACGTTGCCTACCACATGTACTTCCAGCGCAATGAGCCGTCGGTCACGTTCGCCGGTCAGGACGCGGGAGTCGCCAACCCGAAGCGGTCGAACAAGACCCTGCTCGACGAGGTGTGGGAGCGGGCGCCGTTCGCCGACCGGTCCGCATTCCTGGGCGCTGTCGGCGAGGTCTCGGCGGCGTACGTCGCGGCCGGGCTGCTCACCGCCCGCAACCGCCAGAGGATCCTCCTCGCCGCAGGCCGTGCGCCGATCGACGGGGGCAACTGACATGTCGATCACAGAGAGGACACCGATGCACACGCGTGCCCGCAGAGCCGGAGTGAAGAGGGCCGCGATCGCGCTGGTCGCGGCCGTGGCGCTCATCGCCGGGGGAGCAGCGGTGGCTGTGCCGGCGGGTGCCGTCGACGAGCCGATCAACCTCGCCCTGGCCTCGGGTGAGAACGCGCCGGTCACCGAGGTCAGCTACGTCCCCAGCTGGAACTCCGCCGCCGCGCTCAACAACGGCGTCGTCGGCCCCACGAACACGCTCTCCGCCATGTGGGGAACGTGGGGTGCGCCCGGCAGCCCGACCCAGGACACCGCCACATACACGTGGGAGCGTCCCGTCACGGTGAGCTCGTCGAAGCTGTACCTGTGGCAGAACCACCTCACCTCGGGCGGCGATTCGGGCGTGATGATCCCGGCATCGTGGAAGGTCGAGTACCGCACCAGCGCAGGGGAGTGGGCCCCGGTCACCGGCTCGGGCCTCACCTACCCGGTACCGGTCCTGAACACGGCCGCCCCTGTCGCGTCCCAGCCGGTCGTGCAGGCGGACTTCGACGCCGTCACCACCACCGCGGTGCGGCTCGTTCTCGACCGGCAGCTGTTCCAGAGCCAGCGCAAGGCGACGAGCGTGATCGAGTGGGAGGTCTGGGGCGTCAATGCGCCGGTCGTCGAGCCGGAGCCCGAGAACCCCGACGCCTTCATCGACGCGCAGTCCGTGGCGGTTCGCACCGTCACCGGCACGGCGCCGACGCTGCCCGACACCGTCTGGGTGATCGGCGAGAACGGTCCGCTGCGCTACGTGGACGTCGAGTGGGCAGGCGTCGCGGCGTCGAGCTATGCCTCGCCGGGGCAGTTCGAGGTGGTGGGCGACCCCGCCGGGTACGACGGGCAGACGGTGAGCGGCACGGTGTACGTGGCGAACAGCCTGTCCGACGAGATCGAGAGCGTCGACTATTCGGCGACCATCACGACCGCCGGCGTCGAGCCGGTGCTGCCGGCGACGGTGCGCGCGACCTACGAGGACGGCACCGCCTCCAGCGGAGTCGACGTCGAGTGGGACTCGATCGAGCCCGCTGCGTACGCCGAAGTCGACGCGATCTTCGACGTCGAGGGCGCGGTGGACGGCTACGCTCCCGGCGCGATCGCGACGGTGTTCGTGGTCGAGCCGGTCGACCAGAACGAGCCGATCGTGGCGCTGTCGTTCGACGCGGCACCGCAGGGCAGCGGCTGGTACACCACCGCTCCGACCGTGACGATCACGGCCGAGGAGACCGCGAGCCCCGTGGAGAGCATCGAGTACAGCCTCGACGGCGAGACGTGGACCGCCTACACGGCGCCCTTCGCGGTCTCGGCGCAGGGCGAGGTCACGGTGAGCGCACGCGCGACAAGTGAGGACGGCGCCGTGGGCGAGGCATCCGAGACGGTCAAGGTCGACACGGTCGCCCCCGTCACCGGAGTCGATTGGATCGTCGTCGACGGCACGTCGGCCACCTTCACCCTGGTGCCGAGTGACGCCGCGCCCGGCTCGGGCGTGACGCGCACGGTGTGGTCCGACGGGCCCGACTCGTCGCCGACCGGCGAGCTGAACAACATGTACGCGACGTACGAAGAGCCCTTCTCGGTGCAGCTCACCGAGGAGCCCCGCTACGTGCACGTGCAGGCTCAGGACGCGGCGGGCAACATCGAGGACTACGTCACGATCGAGCTGCCCACGCTCGCGGCGAACGCGCTCGATCTGCAGCCGACGGTCACCCAGCGGTGCGTGGCCGGAAAGGCGTACCTCGCGGTGTCGGTGAAGAACGCCGACGATGTCGCGGCGGACGTCCAGATCGCCACCGCGTACGGCTCGAAGACCCTCACCGGTCTCAAGGCCGGCGCGACGGTGACGAGCACGTTCAACTCGCGACTGACGGCCGCGCCCGACGGTGAGATCGAGGTGACCGGCACGGCCGGCGACCTCACCTTCACCGGCACGGTGGAGTACTCCGCGCACAGCTGCGGCTGACGCGGCACGCACGAGGGAACGGCCCGCGGTCTTCGGACCGCGGGCCGTTCGTTCTCCCCTCCCCGCACTCGAGTCGCCACAACACGCCGGGCGCGACACTGGCCGTCAGGCGTGTCTTGGCGACTCGCGCGCGACTTCCGCCCGCGGTCCTGGCCCGGGCGCCTGGGCGCGTGCGGCGCGTCGTCGAGTCCGCCCCGGAGGTGCTCGCGGGCCGGGTTTCTGGTGGGCTCGACACGCTGATGGGGGACGGATGCCGTGTGCCACAACCCGTCAGCCGGGACATGGTCCGATCGGTCACCGTACGCGACACGACGAAGGCCCCGGCGGAACGGATCCGCCGGGGCCTCGGGTCGGCCGCGGGACTCAGGCCCGCGGCATCCGTTCATCTCAGCCGCACGAACGCGCGGTGTAGGCCGCCGCGACGGTGCCGGTCGCACCTGCCTGGGTCACCTCGACGGCGACCTCTCCCTGTGCGACCGACGCGGCGCGCGTGGTGAACGAGTAGGACGCGGACTTGCCGGCGGCGATCGTCGCCGACTTCGTGCCGTAGCCTGTCTCGATCTCGACGGTCGCGGCGGCGTCACCCGTGTTCGCGACCTTCGCCGTCAGCACGACCTTGCCGGCGACGCAGCGCGTCTCGGCGGTCACCTCGACGTCGATGGCCGCCTCGACGGTCACCGTCGCCTCGACGGGCATGCGCGAGGCATCCTGCGCGATGCCCGACACTGTGAACGTGCCAGGCGTGGCATAGTCGGCGGCGTCCACTGCGGCCCACTGCACCGCGACGGTCTCGCTCGAGCCGTCGGCCTTGGTGAGCTGCGCCTGCGGGAGAACGGGCGCGACACCGGTCAGGGTGTTCACATCGACCGCGCCGACCGAGGCCACCGCGAGGTTCGGCTGGTACGCCTCGAGCACCTTCTGGTACTCGGCGCGCGTGACCGGGATCACGGTGCCGTGACGCGGCTTGCCGCCGTCGGAGTTCTGCGGCAGGTTGGCGCGCAGCTTTGCGCCGAGCGGCTGCCACGAGTCGCCGTTGGTGATGTCGTTCGAGCCGAACGGGATGTAATAGTTCGGGCCGCCGTGGTAATTCGGCTGGTCGATGAACAGGAACCAGTCGAGGTTGTTCACATCGCCCTCGTTAGCGGGGAAGATGCTCGGACCCTCGCCGCTCGAGTACGTGCCGCCCGGCTCGCCGTTCGGCAGGCCCGAGGCGACGCGCTCCTTGATCAGCGTCCACTGGTTCGCCGAGCCCGTGGTTCCGGGGAGCGCACCCGAGATGGTCGCGAGCAGGTCGGTCGACTTCTCCTGACGGATGGTCATGGATGCCTCGTCCTTGGTGAACCGGTAGTAGGTGTCGTCCACCTTGGCGACGGTCGAGTCGATGAGCCCCAGGCCGGTGCCACGACGCACGTCGCTCCACACCTTCGCCTCGGAGAACGTCACGAAGTCGTCCGTGGTCGCATACATCATCCGGTTGTAGGTGACGGCGGTGCGGTCGGCCGCGTTCGTGGTCGGGTAGATGTTCGAGGCCCAGAAGACGACGAACGTGTCGAGCTCCTCGTCCCAGTACGCCTCCGGCGCCCAGGTGTTGCCCGCGTAGTCCGACGACACCTTGACGTGACGCTGGTTCGACCAGTTGACGAGGTCGTCCGACTCCCACACCTCGATGTAGCGCGAACCCGAGATCTGCGCGGTGGTGAAGCCGCCGGCGAGCCCGTCGATCTTGAGGTCGGTCGCGAGCATGTAGAACCGGTCGCCCTCCGGCGCGCGGATGATGAACGGGTCGCGGAGCCCGGCAGTGCCCTGGGTGGACGTGAACAGCGGCTGGCCGTTGTTCAGGGTGTTCCACGCGAGCGCGTCGTTGCCCTTCGAGGCCGCGAGGCTGACCTTCTCGGCGCCCGCGCCCTCACCGGTGAAGAAGGCCCACACGTAGGCCTCGGTCTTGCTGTCTCCGCCGGGCATAGGCTGCACCTTCACGCGGTACTCGCGGGTGCGTTCGGCCGAGCCGTTGCGGGCCGTCGCCGTGAGCACGACCTCGGCGGCAGCGCTTCCGGCGGCGGGGCGCTGGACCACCACGGTGCGCGAGCCGGCGGTGACGCCGTCGCGCAGCGACGCGTTCCCGCCGCCCGAGGCGACCGCCCACTCGACGGTCGACCCCTGGGGGCCGGAAGCCGGCACCGAGAAGTTGGTGCGGATGTTGTCGGCGCCGCGGATGGCGATCGCGTCGAGGTCGGCGTCGGCCTTCACGTCGTCGGCGAGGTCCTCGGGCACGACCACGTCGTACGTCTGGGTGCGCGACTCTGCGCCGACGGTGAAGGTCGCGGTGAGGGTCACTGTGGCGTCGCCGGAGCCCGCGGCGGGACGGGTCACACTGGCGGTGCCGCCGGTCACGGCGATCGCGGCGTCGTCGGACGTCCACGACACCGTTGCGCCGTAGCTGGTGGTGGGGACGGTGAAGTTCGCCGTCGCGCTGCCGGGCACCGAGACGGAGGCGACGGCGCGGTCGAGCGCCTCACCGGCGAACAGTGCCTGCACGTCGCCGTCGCCGAGCGCCTGGCCGTAGACGGCGAAGTCGTCGACCTGTCCGTTCCAGTTGGCGTCGTTGTAGGTGGAGCGGCCGATGTACGACACGAGCGACGAACCGAACGACGACACGTTGCGCGCGATCGCGGTCTGCGAGATGCGGGAGCCGTTGACGTAGACGCGCAGCTGGCCGGTGGTGCCGTCGATGACGGTCGTGTAGAGCGACATCCCCGACGGAGTGCGCGCACCGGTGGTCGCGGCGTTGGTCGCGCCGGCGCCGACCTCGGTGCCCCACGGAGCGCTCGCGCTGACGGTGTTGGTGACCACGGACTTCACGTAGCCGCTCGGGTTGGTCGGGTTGAGCAGCCAGTATGCCGACGAGTACGACGCGCCCGAAGCGACGGGCGCGCCGATGAAGGCGGCCGCGACGTTGGCGGGACCGGTGCGGTTGGACATCCACGTGGAGATCGTCAGGTTCGTCTTGCCGACGAGGGCCGTCGTCGGGACCTCGACGTAGGCGGTCGTCGCGCGGGCGCCGCCGGGGAGATCCAGGATGCCGTTGCTGACGGAGCCGCCCGATTGGCGCAGCGTCGCGTTGTGGCCGTTGCCTGAGACGTCGGGGATCGTCGCGCCCGAGGTGGAGTCGAACGTGTAGTGGATGATCGGCTGGGCGTCGATCGCCGCCTGCGCGGCGGTGGGCGCGAGAGCGCCGGTGAGCGCGAGGGCAACCGCCGTCGTCACCGCCGCGCTTCTGGATAGGACTCGGGACCTCGTGCGCGTTCTCATGCGCGGTTTCCTCGCTCTCGTCGATCGCGGCGAGGCGTCCCTCCGCTCCGACGTTCGGTCGGGCGGACAGCTGTGCGTCATCGCGCAATCTTCTGACCGCTCGGGGGCGGCCCACGGACATGGTGTTACCGGGAACATTCCGGGTTCGGATCACGCTAGGGCCCCGCGCGCGGCTCTGTCAAGAAGGGGTGCGGCCCAAAGCGTTATCGGTAACAGGATGTCGGTCCGAAAAGTTGCGCATCCCGCGCGAGACGCTAATGTGAGCGATAACAGCCTGTTCGACGAAGTTCAGTCACTTGATGGAGAGTGGAATGCGACTGTCCCTGCACCACCGCCGAGCCGCTATCGGGATCGCCGCCGTCGGCGCCATGATCCTCGGCCTCGGCGCCGCCACGACCGCGGCCGCCGCCGTCCCTGAGGACGGCTTGGTGGCGTCCTACGAGTTCGACCTCGCGAGCGGATCGTCGGTGCCCAACGAGGTCGCCGGCTCCGCGTTCGGAGACGCCACGGTCCGCAATGTCCAGGCCGCCGACTGGACCGGCTCGGCGCTCACCCTCCGCGGCGGCGCCAAGACGTCCACCGGTAACTGGGTGGAGCTGCCCGACAGCCTCCTCGCCGGCAAGGCCTCGGCCACCGTCGTGGCCGAGGTGAAGGCCTCGCAGGCGATGCTCAACGGCTTCCACTTCCTGTGGAACATCGGCAACGAGTCCTCGGCGACAGAGTACTTCTTCGCCTCGCTCAACTGCGCCTCCGGCCGCGCGCCTCTCGTGGGCATCAAGTCCGCCGGCGTCGAGCGGCTCGTGCAGTCGAACTCGTGCGGCGTGACTGCGAACCAGTGGGTGAACGTGACGTCGGTCGTCGACGGCGCATCGGGCACGGCGTCCCTCTACATCGACGGCGTCCGCGTCGCGAACGGCGGCGTCGATCGCACGCCGGCGAACATCGTCGACCAGTCGCTCAACACCATCGGCCGCGCCCCGTGGCCCGACCCGCTCTTCCAGGGCGCGATCTCGTCGTTCCGCGTGTACGACCGCGCGCTCTCAGCCGTCGAGGTCGCCGCGGGATCGGACGCCGACGCCCAGGCTCACGCGACCGAGCTGCAGGCGCAGGCCCAGGCGATCCTCACCGCGCTCGCGCTCGCCGACCGGGAGACCTCGAGCGACATCGACCTGCCGACGTCGGGCGGCAAGGTCACCTGGAGCTCGAGCAATCCCGCGGTCGTCGCGGCGGACGGCTCGGTCGCCGCACCGCTCGCCGGCCAGCCGGCCGTCGACGTGGAGCTCACCGCGACCGCGGCCATCCGCGGCATCACCGCCACGCAGTCCATCACGGTCACGGTGCTGCCGTCGTCCGAGACCGCCGAGCAGCGCGCGACCCGGCTGGCCGAGCTCTTCGTCATCCCCGCCGTCGTCGAGTCCGGCACGGCGCTGCCCGCAGCCCCCGCGGGCACCGAGGTCGACGTCACCTCGACGAGCGAGGGCATCACGGTCGATGAGACGATCGTGGCCGCAGGTGATGACGCCGTCGAGGGGCAGGTCGCGGTCGAGGTGACTGATGCCGCGACCGGGGTTGCGGCATCCCGCATCTTCGATGTCACCGTGCTCCCCGCCGACACCACCACGCGGCTGCTCGCCTACAGCCGCGTGCCCACGACAGTGGCGCAGGCGAACAACGCAGACGTCGCGCTCAGCATGCACCTCGCCCTCGAAGACGGCGACGGGTGGGGTCCGCTCAACGAGAACTACGGCATCTTCTTCGCGAAGACCTCGGTCGCGGTTCCCGCGAACGGCACGAGCGACAGCATCATCCGGAGTCTCCGCGACCCGCACCTGTTCACACTCGAAGACGGCGGCTACGGCCTGGTCGCGACCCGAACCGCTCGCGGTGGCGGTGCCGACGGCACGCAGAGCTCCAGCGTGCTCTTCGCCCGCAGCAGCGATCTGCGCAGCTACGACGAGGTCGGCATGGTGAACCT
Organism: Microbacterium trichothecenolyticum; assembly: GCF_000956465.1. Lineage (GTDB taxonomy): Bacteria > Actinomycetota > Actinomycetes > Actinomycetales > Microbacteriaceae > Microbacterium > Microbacterium trichothecenolyticum. The sequence goes on along the minus strand of NZ_JYJA01000030.1, from coordinate 96,749 downwards.
CGGCGTGACGAGCGGCGTCAACGAGCCGGCGGCCGTGTACGACTCTGCCTCCGACCGCTACGTCGTGACGTGGACATCGGATGCCGGGGCCTCGATGTACACCACGTTCACCGATCTCGCCGACCCGGCCACCCGGGGGGAGGTGCGCCGCGGGGCGGTGTCGGCGACCGCCGGCGCGGCCGGTGACGGCGTCCCGAACTACGACTCCGGCAACACGCTTCCCATCGACGCGCAGACCGTCGAGGCGCTCGAGGGGCGGTTCGGCCGCATCGCGAACACCGGCGTCGGCGAACTCGACGGCGTCGAGATCGAGCAGGGCGAGGAGCTGGATGCCGCGGCTCTGCCGAAGCGCGCGGAGCTGTCTTACGACGACGGCTCGAGCTCTTCGCGCGTGATCGCATGGGATGCGGACTCCCTCGCCGCGGTCGACACGGCGACCCCCGGTACCTACGAGGTCACAGGCTCGCTCAAGACCACCGAGTACGCGACGCCGTTCGCGGATGAGCGCGCCGACCCGTCGGTGTTCCGCTACGACTGGAACGGCCAGGAGAAGTTCCTGATGATCGCGACCGAGGACATCTACGGCGGCAACATCAACCCGCAGGGCGGCGCGCACATGCCGATCCGCATCGCGGACAGCATCGAGGACCTCTCCGATGAGGCCGTCGACGCCGGGCGCAACGTCGAGATCGACCTGCTGCGCAGGGGCGACACCGACGCCGACGGCGGCGTCATGACCGGCTGCTTCTGGGCACCGGAGTATCACGTGATCGGCGGGAAGCTGTCGATCCTGTTCATGCCCTGCTACAACGGCACGAACGGCCAGCCCGACATGTGGACGGGCCGCGCGAGCATCATCCAGCTGAAGCAGGACGCCCAGGGCAACGACCTCGACCCGGCGGTGCCCGCGAACTGGACGAAGGCGCAGAAGGTGCTGCGCTCCGATGGCGGCATCCTCAATCCGTCGCAGAACATCTCGCTCGACATGACGTACCTCGAGGACTCGGGCCAGTCGTACTACATCTGGCAGCAGCTCGGGGCCCTCTTCATCGCGAAGATGGACCCGGCGAACCCGACCCGCCTGACCTCCGAACCGGTGCGCATCCTCGTGCCGGAGTACGCGTGGGACAACACGATCGCCGAGGGCCCGAACGTGTACGCCCGTGACGGCGTGCTGTACCTGATCTATTCGGGTTCGACGGTCGGCGACACGTACACCACCGGTCTCGCGACCGCGACGGCGGGGGAGGGCGTGGACCTCACCTCGCCCGCCGCGTGGAGCAAGCTCAACTACCCGATCCAGAAGTCCGGCGTCTTCAACGGCGACTGGCAGCTCGGCACCGGTCACGGTATGTGGTCGCACGACGAGGACGACAACCTGCTCTACGTCTTCCACGCGCGCACCGACAACAACGGCCTGAGCGGCCGCGACATGTTCGTCCGCCGCGTGCACTGGGCGGCTGACGGCCTGCCGGTCTTCGACATGGAGGCGGATGAGGAGGTCACGCCCGACAACCGCACGGTGTCGACCACGGTCACTGTCACGGCCGTCGCCGCCCCCGAGCTCGATGTGACCGGCAAGATCACTGTGCGCTGCGTGGCCGGCAAGGTCGTCCAGGTCCTCACGGTGACCAACGGTGAGGGCGTCCCGGTGACGGTCTCGGCGTCCGGCGCCTACGGGTCGAAATCGTTCGGCGCCGTGGCCGCCGGCAAGAGCACGTCGACGTCGTTCACGACCCGGCAGATCTCGATCGCGGACGGATCCGTGACTCTCACCGCCGCCGCGACGGTCGGCGGCACACCGGTCACGGTGACGACCGCGGTGACGTATCCCGCGGCGAACTGCGGCTGAAAGACCCGGAACCGGGCGGCGCGAGCGCCGCCCGGTTCCGTACCACGTCCGCGCGCCACGACGGCAGCCTCATCCTCGACATGACGGATGCCGAGTGGCTCGCCGCCGCGAACCGCACGGTGACCGCGAAGGTCACGGTCGCTGAGTCCGCGGATCTCGACGTGACGGCCGCCATGGCCTCGCGATGCGTGGCGGGCAAGGTCGTACAGGTGGTCACCGTGACCAACGGCGAAGACGTGCCGTTGCCGCCGCCCTTCGTCGTGCCCACGCCGCGCGTCCGCTGCCGGTTCAGATGGGCGACGCGCCGCTTCGCGCGACGGATGCCGCGTGCTGCGCCCCCCGAATCCCATAGGGGCCGCGGTCCCCAGTGCAGTCGAGCGCCCCGCCGGCCGAAGCCGACGGGGCGCTCGAGGGACGCGGAGGCGGTCAGCCGCAGGAGGCCGCGGCGAAGGGCGCCGACTCCTCGGCGGAGTCGCCGCCGGCCGAGACGGCGACAGCCGCCGACCCGGACGGGATCGCCGCGAGCCGCGTCGTGAACGCGGCCGACGTGGTCTTGCCCGGCTGCACGGCCGCCACCGTCTTGGAGCCGTGCGCCGTCGTGATCGCGAGGGCGACGGGCGCATCGCCGTCGTTCGCGGTCGTCACCGTCAGCACGACCTTTCCGGCGACGCAGCGCGTGGCGGTGGTCACCGTCACCGGGAGCGGTGCCGCAGCGACGACGACCTCGGCCGTCACCGTGATCGCGGTGGAGCTGAACAGCTTCCGGTCAGGGGCGTTGTACGCCGTCGAGCCGCCCGCACCGACCCACTGGTTGAGGTTCGCGCCGATCGTCTGCACGACGCCGGTGACCTCGTAGGTGCCCGCGACGTCGGTGTCGACATCCGCCACGTCCCAGGCGACCGGCTGCGACGCGGTGCCGCGGCCGTACGCAAGCGTGACCTCGGCTTCGCCCGGCAGCGCCGTGCGTACTGCATCGGCCGTCGCGCCGGACTCGACGTCGACGCTGCCCAGATCGGACGCGACGGCACCCGTGGCGTCGGCCTCGCGGATCGTCTCGTACTGGCCGGACGTCAGCGGCACGATCCCGCCGTGCTTGGTGCTCGGCGCCATCGAGAAGCTGCTCGAGACGAGCTGCGCCCAACCGGCATCCAGATCCGTCGCCTGCATGGGCCGGTAGCCGGTCGAGGGGATGACGTCGACGTAGAGGTACCACTTGTCCTCGCCGTGCCGCTGGAACACCGCCGGTCCTTCGACGCCCCCGGCGTTTCCGCCCGACCACACCGCGCCGATGCGGGTCTGGATCTGCGTCCAGGTCGCGGTGGGCGCCCACCAATCCGCCGCGGGAGTGGATTCCATGTAGATGCCCTTGCCGGCGGAGTTGTCCTTGGTGATCCGGTACGTCTTGCCGTCGTCCTGGATGATCGTGGTGTCGATCGTGTTGCCGCCCGCGTCGATGAAGACCCCGCCGTACTCGTAGGTGTCCTGCGTGAAATCGGTCGTCGCGCCCCAGAGGATGCGCGAGTACGTCGAGCCCGTGTGGCCGGCGTTCGCGTACACGTTCGACGACCAGTAGACGACGAACGCGCCGCTGCCGTCCTCGTTGTACCCGGGGACCCATGTGGCCTCGGGCGCCCATGCCATGCCGAGCTCGGCGACCTCGGTGCCCGCGGGGGACTGGGCGACGTCGAACTGACGCAGGTCGCTCCACGTGACGAGGTCCTTCGACTCCCACACGTTGAGCTTCGTGCTGCCCTGCGACGACCAGTAGCACCACTCGGTGCAGCCGGTCACCCCGCGGTCGCCGCCGAAGACGCGCAGGTCGGTCGCGATGATGTAGTACGTCCCGTTCTCGGGGTTGTACGTCAGGTAAGGATCGCGGATGCCGGTGGTCCCCAGCTGCGACGCCAGGATCGGCTTCCCGCCGTTCAGGGGGTCCCAATGCTCGGGGTTGTCGCCCCGCGACACGTCGAGGTAGATCTTCTCGGCGTAGCCGGCGGAGTCCTCGATGAAGTGCACCATCGCGTAGCCGAACGCGTCGTCTTCGCCCGGGAGGGGCTTGATCGTCACCGGCAGGGACTTCGACACGCTCGCACCGCGCACCGTGGCGGTCGCGGTGAGGGCGGTGGTCACGGGGGCGGAGCCCGTGGCGGGCTGGGTCGCCGAGACGGTCACGCCATCCGCCGCCACCTCGAGTGCGGGGTCGGCGGAGGTCCACGCCACGCGCCCGCCGTAGTCGGGCAGCGTCGTCCGCTGCTCGTCGATCGTCACCGGCGTGACGCCGTCGAGCACGGTCTGCGCGGCCTGCTCAAACGAGGAGGCATGGACGGAGGCATCCGCATCGGACACCTGGTCGACCTCGGCCGCGGTGAGTGCGCGGTCGTACACGCGGAACGTCGACACCTCGCCCTTGTACATCGGGTCGGGGTACGGGGCGCGGCCGATCGCGTTGAGCGTCTGGTCGGTGATGGATGCCGGTGTCAACGCCGTCGCGGTACGCGCGACCTGTTCGCCGTCGACGTAGAAGGTGATCGTGCCGGCCGCGCCGTCGATGACCGACGTCAGGCTGTACCAGCGGTCAGCCGACAGTGCGGTTCCGGAGCGGGCGTTGACCTCGCCGCCGCCCCCGCCCGTCGTGATCGTCGTGCGCGGGTTGTCGCGCACCGAGGCGAAGTAGTACTGCGTGGTGGAGTCGCTGCCGATGTTCCACAGGAAGTTCCAGTTGTTCTTCATCGAGGCGTCGAGCTTCGTCTCGATGGTGACCGTGGCCGAGGTCTTGCCGGCCAGCAGGTTGTCGGGCAGGCGCACCCAGCTCGCGGTGGGACTGGTCTTGGCGCCGCCGGTGAAGACCAGGGACGAACCGGTCCACAGGCTGTCGCTGCCGTTCATCACGGTGGCGGCGCCGATCGGTCCGACCGCGGAGTTCGGCACCGAGGAGCCGGCCGTCTCGTCGAAGACGTACTCGGCGAGGAGTCCACTGGTGGGCGCGGTGACCTGCCCTACGGCCGGAGCGGCCGCCAGCGGTGCCAGGGCGCCGAGGATCAGTCCGGCGCCTGCTGCCGACGCGATCAGCGCGCGGACGCGCCGTGGGGGAGAGATGGGCTTCGTGCGTGTCGAGGATCGTGCCGGGTTCACTCCAGCTCCTTTGCTCAGTCGAGTCTGTTCGTGCACGAGACGGGACGGCGAAGCGCGCGACTGAATGTTAGCGCTCACGTCACCGACGGGCAACGGTGCGAAAGAGGCCTTCATCTCCTCTTGACATCCCGGGAGTTCGCGCTAACATCGGACCCACAGCATCTGATAGCGCTAACAAGTGCGCATATCGCTCGACAGGACAAGGGAGCCCTGCAGCCTTGGCGAAGACGACTGACAGCATCCGCGGCACGAGGCAGCCGCATCCGCTCATCCGCCGCGCGCTCGCGCTCGGCACGACCGTCGCCCTCGGCGTCGGCGCGCTGGCGTTCGGGCTGCCGTCGGCCGCCGTCGCCGCAGACTCGATCTCGATCGCCTCAGCGAAGGTGCTCGACCTCAGGTTCGACGGCGACCTCGCCGACGCCAGCGCCAACGCCGCGGCGGTGACGATGCAGAAGGGCACCGCCGCGTACGGCGCGGGCGTCCGCGGGCAGGCTTTCAACCTCGACGGCTCCAACGCCATCCGCCTCGGTACCGCCGCCTACCTGCAGCCCGCGGACCTCACGGTGTCGTTCTGGTACAAGCCGAACGCCGCGATGTCGGGCGAGCAGGTGTTCGCCTGGAGCAAGTCGGTGTACAACTCCGACGGCTGGTACCTGACGTCGGAGGGCAACGGCACGCCGCTCGCCCTCTCGATCGGCCCGTCCTCGGGCCAGCCCTACAAGGTCGCCGTCGACGGCGCCCGCGCCGACTTCTTCCCCACCGGTCAGTGGACCCACGTCGTCGCGACGTACGACAAGGCGACCAAGAGCGTCGCGTTCTACCGCAACGGCGTGCGCCAGATCTCGACCGTGAAGTACGCCGCCACAGGTGCGGCCACCGGCGTCCTGGGCTCCGAGAGCACGACGGTGAAGACCCTCGGCTACAACGGGCCCTCTTACAACGGAGCCCACGCCAACGGCCTCCTCGATGATTACACCCTGTACAACGGCGTCGCCACGATCGCGGATGTCGTCGCGCTGACGAAGGAGAACAACCCGGCGTTCGATCCCGCCGCGGTGGCGCAGTCGGCGCTGGACGCCCTGAGCGTGCCGGCAACCGCGTCTGTGGACTTCGGCCTGCCCGTGACCACCACGAGCGGCGCCGAGGTGTCGTGGTCGTCCTCCGACGACGACGTGATCTCGATCGACGGCGCCGCAGCATCCGTCACCCGCCCGGCCGGCTCCGACGCGACGGTCACGCTCACGGCCACGGCGGTCTACGGCGGCAGCGCGCCCGTGACGAGGACCTTCACCGTGACCGTGCCGAAGGACGGGGCATCCACGTCCATCTATGTCGAGGAGACCGACTTGAGCGAGGTGCTGCTCGAGGACCCGTACCTGGTCAACGGCAACCAGAAGATGGTCCAGTACCTGCTGAGCCTCGACCCGGAGCGCTTCCTGTACTCCTTCTATACGCAGGCGGGCCTGCCCACGACCGTCCAGCCCTACGGGGGCTGGGAACGCGCCACCGGCACGAGGTTCCAGGGGCACTTCTTCGGCCACTACGTCTCGGCGCTGTCGCAGGCGTACGCGACGGAGAGCGACCCCACCACCAAGGCTGCGCTCCTCGCCAAGCTCACGACGGCCGTCGACGGTCTCGACCGCGCTCAGCGGGCGTACGCCGTCGTCGACCCGAGCAACGCCGGCTACGTCTCGCCGTTCTCCACCTCGGTGCTGCCGAGCGGCGGCGGCGGGCTGCTCGTTCCCTTCTACAACCTGCACAAGGTACTCGCGGGCCTCCTCGACGCGCACCAGTACGCACCCGAAGCGGTCTCGGACAAGGCGCTCACCGTCGCGAGCGGGTTCGGCACCTGGGTGCGCACCTGGGCCGCGCGCCAGGCGAACCCGGCGTCGATCCTCAACACCGAGTACGGCGGCATGAACGAGGCCCTGTACGAGCTGTTCAGCATCACGGCCGACCCGGCGCACAAGCGCGCGGCGGAGTACTTCGACGAGGTCACCCTGTTCCAGCAGCTGGCCGCCGGCCAGGACGTGCTCGACGGCAAGCACGCCAACACGACCATCCCGAAGCTGATCGGCGCGCTCAAGCGCTACACGGTGTTCACCGACAACCCGCACCTCTACGAGATGCTGACCCCCGCCGAGAAGAGCAGCCTCGGCATGTACCGCACCGCAGCCGAGAACTTCTGGCAGATCGTGGTCGACGACCACACCTATGCGAACGGCGGCAACAGCCAGTCCGAGCACTTCCACGGTGCGGGCGAGCTCTACGAGCACGCGACCAACGGCACCACATCGGGCTACGGCGAGAACTCGACATCCGAGATCTGCAACGAGTACAACATGCTCAAGCTGACCAAGGCGCTGTTCCAGGTGAGCCCGGAGGTCAAGTACCCCGACTTCTACGAGCACACCTACATCAACGCGATCCTCGCGCAGCAGAACCCCGAGACGGGCATGATGACGTACTTTCAGCCGATGCAGGCCGGGTACGCGAAGGTGTTCGGCAACCCGGTGGACGAGTTCTGGTGCGACCACGGAACGGCGACCGAGAGCTTCACCAAGCTGGGCGACTCGATCTACTTCCGCAAGGGATCGTCGGTCTACGTGAACATGTTCCGCTCGTCGGTGTACACCGACGAGGCGCGCAACCTGCGGCTGACGCAGACAGCCGACGTGCCGGCCGACGAGACGGTGACCTACTCCGTCGACGCCATCGACGGCGGCGAGCTCGCCGAGGGCACCACGCTGCGCCTGCGCATCCCGAGCTGGGTGGCGCAGGCGCCGACCCTGACGCTCAACGGTGCGGTCCAGGATGTCGCCGCCCTCACGCAGGACGGCTACGTCGTGCTCGAGGTCGAGGCCGGCGACGAGCTCACGTATGTGCTGCCCGCCGAGGTGCGCGTGGACGACAGCACCGAGAACCCCGACTGGGTCGCGTTCACCTACGGTCCGGTGCTGCTGGCGACCGAGCTCAACCGCACGAACGTCGGCGCGACGTACGTCGCCGGTGTGCTGGTGCGCATGAGCGTCGCCGACAAGTCGGTCAGCAACGACGTCGTCGTCGACGACGCCGCGGCGTTCAAGGCGGGCATCGCCGACAACCTCGTGCGCATCGAGGATGGGGAGAATCTCAACGGCATCGACACCATGCGCTTCAAGCTGCGCAATGCGGATGCCGCCTCCGAGGCGCTGACCTTCGAGCCCTGGTACAGCCTGTACAACGCCCGCTACGCGATCTACATGGATCTGATCGAGCCCGACTCCCCGCAGGCTCAGGCGCTGATCCTCAAGAACAAGCAGCAGCTGCGCATCGCGGAGACGACGATCGACTCGCTCACGTCGTTCGATGACAACAACAGCGAGGCCGACAAGAACTACAAGTACAACAAGTCGGGAGTCGGGGTGTGGCTCGGCGAGGGCTACCGCGACGGCCAGATGGCGACGGATGCGTACTTCCAGTACGACATGATCGTCGACCCGACGCTGCCCAAGAACTACCTGGGCGTGCGATACTTCGGCGGCGACAACGGGCGCACGTTCAACGTGTACGTCAACGACGTGCTGCTGAAGAACGAGCGCATCACCAACGCCGCGGGCGCGAACACCTGGTACGTCCAGTACGACGAGATCCCGGCATCCGTGCTCGCGGGCATCCAGGCGAAGGACAGCTACAAGCGCAACCAGGCGGGGCAGTACGTGCTCGATGCCGACGGCCACAAGATCCCGATCGTGACCGTGCGCTTCCAGGGCAACGGCACCAGCTACGTGGGCGGCGTCTACGGCGTCTACACCGCTTCGAAGACGACCTTCGGGAAGGATGCCGATCTCTCGGGCCTCTCGTTCGACGACGGTGGGCTCTCCCCGGCGCTGAAGAACGGCGTGTACTCCTATACGGCCACCGTCCCGGCGGATGCGACGACGGCGACCTTCGACGCGGACCCGGCAGTGCCGAGCGGGCTGGTATACGCCGGCGACGTGCTGATCGACGACACGCAGCCGCGGACGGTGGCGCTCGCGGCGGAGGGACCCACGGTCCTCACGCTGCGCACGACCGCGCAAGACCACACCGCATCGGCCACGTACACGATCTCGATCGTGCGGGCCGAACCCGAACCCGCGCTGCAGGTGACCGCGACGACCACCGCGCGCTGCGTGGCGGGCAAGGTCGTGTTCACCGTGCAGGCCGTGAACGGCTCCGAGGTGCCGGTAGCGCTCTCGATCGCCACGCCGTTCGGCTCCAAGCAGGTGGTGAGCCTCGCCCCGGGCAAGGCGACGACAGCCGCGTTCACGACGCGCCTCACGCAGATCGAGGCGGGCTCCGCCACGGTCACTGCGACGGGGTCTGCGGGCGGCGAACAGGCCACGCAGACGGTGCCGGTGGCATTCCCGGCCTTCGTCTGCGGCTGACACTTCCCGGGGGGATGCCTGGACGGAGGCATCCTCTCGGGGGACCAACCCGAAAACCGCGAAAAGGTTATCGAAAAGGTTGTTCTCGCTAACCGTTATCGCTAACATCAATTCGAGCCCGAAGATCCACAGCCGGATCCAGAGCAAAGGTGCATGATGCTCACTCTCACGAACCGCCCCCGCCGGGCAGCGACGACGCCTTCGCGGGCGCGACTCGCCACGGCGCCGGCGGTCGAGCAGCACGCAGTTCGCCCAGGAGCCTGTGTTTCGCAGGCCGGGGGAGCGGATCCGGCGTCGGCGACGGGCGCAAACGACGTGCACTGGGGGACTCGCGGCGAACGCCGGGATTCCCGCGAGACCCGACGATCGGACGGACCGATCGCTCGCGAGTTCGGCGCGGCAGAGATGCCGGCCGGGAATGGAGACAGAGGCAAATGAACAAGAAGAGCTTCATCGCTCGCGCCGCAGTCGGCGTGGTCGGCGGCGCGCTGCTCCTCGGCGGCGCCGGCGCGGCGATCGCCGACGAGATCGACAACGGCGAGGTCGACGTCAACGTGAACATCGAGGCGCTGCCTCCGGTGGGCGCGCTGACGCTGAGCGTTGCGTCCGGATCCGCCACCCTGGCCGAGGTCGACTCGGGCGACGATGACGTCCGTCAGTTCAACGGCACGCTGCCGACGGTCACGGTGTCCGATGACCGCGAAGAGGTTCCGGTCGGGCAGTTCTGGTACGTCGTCGGTCAGTCCAGCGCGCTGACCTCGGGTGCGAACTCGATCGCCGCCGGCAACCTCGGCTGGACGCCGCGCCTGCTCACCGCCGAGGGCGACGGAGAGGTCGCCGAGGGCGGCCAGGTCGGCACTGTGCTCGACGGCGACATCGGTCTGAGCACCGGTGAGGACGTGCTCGCGTTGGCGCTCGACTCGGGTGACGCGGCGACCGTCGGCACCTGGTCGGCCAACGCCGATCTGTTCCTCAAGACGCCCAAGACCGTCGCACCCGGCGCGTACTCGGGCACGATCACCCTCTCGCTGTGGGAAGACGCGTACTGAACTTGATCGCGTTCTACGCCCACTCGTGTTGAAATCGGGTCGGGGTCGTCGACGGCGACCCCGACCCTGACATATCTGGATCCCACCGTGCATCATCTCCTCCGCGGTCCCGTCCCGACCGTCCGAACCGTCGTGGCACTCCTCGCCGCGCTGACGATCCTCGCCATGTCTGCCCTCTGGCCGACGGCCGCACGTGCGGCCACCGACGAGGACTCCGAAGTGCGGTGGTCGGTCGTGCCGGCCGATGCGTCCGGGCCCGACGGCAGAAGGGCGGTCGAGATCGAGATGGACCCCGGCGAGACGATCGAGGATCGCTTCGCCGTCCGCAACATCGGCGACGCAGAGGTGGTCTTCGCCCTCACCGCCGCCGACGGCTTCTACACGCGCAGCGGCCGGTTCGACATCCTCGCCGCCGACAAGGAATCGGTCGGCGCCGGCACGTGGATCTCGCTTCCCGAGACCGTGACGGTACCCGGCGGCGGAACGGTCATCGTGCCGTTCTCGATCTCCGTGCCCGACCGGGCCGAGCCGGGCGACCATGCCGCCGGAATCACCGCGTCGATTCTGTCGGTGAAACAGGCCGACGACGGCACGAGTGTCGGCGTCGAGAGCCGCGTCGGATTCCGCGTCCTCACGCGCGTGTCCGGCGAGATCACCCCCGCTGCCTCGCTCGCCTCGCTGGCCGGCGGATACACCACGTCGTGGAACCCCCTGCGCCCTGGGGAGGCGACGGTCACCTTCGACGTCGTCAACGAGGGCAACACCCGTCTGCTCGCCGAGGGCTCGGTCTCGGCGGGCGGGCGCACCGTCTTCTTCCCTGGCGTCGGCGAGTCGCCCCAGGAGCTCCTGCCGGGTGACACCCGCACGATCACGGTCGTCGTGGACGACGTGTGGCCGCTGTTCGTCGTGCCGGCGACGGTCACCCTGGCGCCGACCGTCGTGACCATGTCGGACTCGTCAGATACTCTCGACCCCGTCACCGCCGGTGCCGTCATCTGGGCCATGCCCTGGCCGCAGCTGCTGCTCCTCGCCGGTATCGCGCTCATCGTTTGGGCGATCCTGTGGGGGCGCCTGCGCTCCCGCCGGCGGCTCGCCGCCATGCTCGACGGAGCACGGGCGCAGGCTCTCGAAGAGGGACGCGAACAGGGCCGCAGTGAAGCGAAGACCCCGGCGGGCATCGCGTGAGGCACAGGTACGGCCACCTGGCCTCCGGCGTGCTCGCCGTGATCTCGGCATCCGTTCTCCTCGCGACGCCCGCGAGCGCCGACGAGGTCGGCATCGAGGGCGGCACGGTCTCGGTCACGGTGCAGATCGACCCCCTCGAATGCGTGACCGGCTGCGGCGGAGGTTCCCTGCCCGGCACCGATCTTCCCGCCACCGGCATGGTGGGCATCGAGCCTCTGCTTTGGATCGCCATCGCGCTGCTCGTCGCCGGAGCGGTGTTCGCGCTCAAGGCGAGGACGGCGCGTCAGGGCCGGGCCCTCGCACCGTCGGCGTCGTCGACCGCCTACGCTGTGGACAGTGGCGAACGCGCTCCCATGGGGGAGGATCCGTCGGCCGACGAGCCGTCCGTGCGCCGCCGGAGCGAACGAGGTGACCGAGCATGACCGAAGCGACGCGGGGCTGGCAGCGTCCCAGCATCTACGACGTCGCCAAGCATGCCGGCGTCTCGCACATGACCGTGTCGCGCGTCCTCAACGGTCACCCGAACATCCGCGAGTCCACGCGCGAGCGGGTGCTCAAGGCGATCGACGAGATGAACTACACGCGCAGCTCGATCGCGCGGGCGCTCGCCACGCGCCGCGCCATGCGCATCGGCGTGCTGGTCGACAGCCCTGTGCAGTACGGCCCCAACAGCACGCTGCGGGCGCTCGAGAGCGCCGCGCGCGATGTGGGCTATGCGATCAGCGCCTTCTCCATCTCGGAAGACGACGAGCTGCAGATCGACACGGGCGTGGTCGAGCTGGTCACACAGGGCGTCGATGCGCTGTGCGTCATCGCGCCACGGGCGTCGTCGCTCGACCTGCTGCGCCAGCAGAGCACGGGTCTGCCCACCATCGTCATCAGGGCTGAACCGGATGCCACGTGGCACACGGCCGCGGTCGATCAGCGCTTCGGGGCGACGCTGGCCGTCAAACATCTGATCGACCTCGGGCATCGGTCGATCGCTCATCTCGCCGGACCCCTCGACTGGTACGACGCACGCGAGCGGGAACAGGGCTGGCTGGATGCCCTCGCTGACGCGGGTCTGCCCGCGGTGCCCGCGATCAACGGCGACTGGACATCGGACTACGGCTACGAGTTCGGCCGCACTTTCGAGTTCGGCGACATCACGGCCGTCTTCGCCTCGAACGATCAGATGGCGCTCGGACTCGTTCACGGGCTCGCCGAACGTGGAATCCGTGTGCCCGACGACATCAGCGTCGTGGGTTTCGACGACCTGCCCGACTCGCGTCACTTCCTGCCCCCGCTCACGACCATCCGGCAGGATTTCGCCGCACTCGGGTCGCTGGCCCTCCAGCTGGTCATCGACGCGATCGAGGGGGAGGACGGCGCTCAGCACGACATGATCGCGCCGACCCTGATCGTGCGATCGTCGACGTCGGCACCGCGCGTCTGAACGCCGGTCGGGCCTTTTCCGGCGTCTCCGGACGGCCTGCCGCGCGCGGTGCGTCCGAGCTTCGTCACGCCCTGATGTTCTGCGGAATGTTCGCGGTAACGGAAAAGTAACGAAATCCCGGAACGGAGTTGCGCCAGAGGATTGTTAGCGCGCACAATGGGGTCACACACCTAAGGGTGTCCCGCTGGGGGACACATGGATTTCTCTCGGACGAAGAGCGTCGGGGAGTCTCAAGGAGGAGAAGAGATGGCAACCAAGAAGCGCATGCTGAGCGTTCTGGGCTTCGTGGGCGCGGGCGTGCTCGCGCTCGGCCTCGCCGGCTGCTCGGGCGGCGACGCCGGCGACGGCGGCGACAGCGGCGACAGCGGCAGCGACCTCACCACCGTCGGCTTCGTGGCGGTCGGCCCCGAGGGCGGCTGGCGCAACGCGAACGAGCAGGCCATCAAGGACGCGTTCACGGAGGAGGCCGGCTTCGACCTGAAGTACGCCCCCGCCGCGAGCCCGACCGACCAGAAGTCGCAGCTCGACGCGTTCGCGACGTTCGTGAACGACGAGGTCGACGTGATCCTGCTCACCGCCACCGAGGCGTCGGGCTGGGAGGACTCGCTCGAGCTGGCCCAGGAGGCCGAGATCCCCGTGATCCTGCTCGACCGCGGTGTCGACGCCAGCGACGACCTCTACGTCACCCGCATCGCCCCCGACAACGTGAAGGTCGCCGGCACCGTCGGCGACTGGGCCGTCGAGACCTTCCCGGAGGGCGCGAACTACTACGTGCTCGAGGGCGTCCCCGGCCTGTCGGTCGTGAACGAGCGCAACGAGGGCTTCGACGCGGCGATCGAGGGCCAGGACGGCTGGAACAAGATCGGCGCGCAGACCGCCAACTGGACCGCTGACGAGGGCAAGTCGGTCATCGAGACCGTGCTGAAGGAGAACCCCGACCTGCAGTTCGTGTTCGCGCAGAACGACGAGATGGGCATCGGCGCCGCCGCGGCCGTGACCGCTGCCGGTCTGGTTCCGGGCACCGACGTCAAGATCGCCACGATCGACGGCACCACCCCGGCGCTGGAGGCCCTCGCTGCCGGCGACCTGAGCTTCGTCGCCCAGTACAACCCGTTCTTCGGCGACCTGGCTGTGGACGCGGTCAACGACGCGCTCGCGGGCAAGACCGTCGAGAAGACGATCGTCGTCTCGGGCGAGACCTTCGACTCGCCCGAGGCCGCTCAGGCCGCGATCGACGCGGGCAAGGGCTTCTGATCCGACACTGCGTCGGCTAGGAGTAGAGCAGTGCGAGCGGGGGTTGCCGTTCTCGGCGGCCCCCGCTCGTCTTCGCCTGTCGTCCCGTAAGTCTGCACTGCAGCAATAAGGAGTCACCCAGCGATGATTGAACCGATCGCGATCGTCGAGGTACGCAACGCCTCGATCACCTTCCCCGGGGTCAAGGCGCTCGACGACGTCAGCTTCCGGCTGCTTCCCGGCGAGGTCCACACCCTGATGGGTGAGAACGGTGCCGGCAAGTCCACGCTCATCAAGGCGCTGACCGGGGTCTATCAGATCGACTCGGGCGAGATCGTCGTCGCCGGCCAGGTGCGCCACTTCACCGGCACCGCCTCGGCGCAGGCCGCGGGGATCTCCACGGTCTACCAGGAAGTCAACCTCTGCACGAACCTCACCATCGGTGAGAACGTCATGCTCGGCCACGAGGTGCGAGGCATCGCCGGCGTCAACTGGCGCAAGACGCACGCGCTCGCCCGCGAGGCCCTCGCTCGCATGGGCCTCGGCGACCTCGACCCGCGCGCGCCCCTCTCGTCCCTCTCGATCGCGATGCAGCAGCTGGTGGCCATCAGCCGCGCGATGGTCACCGACTCGAAGGTGCTCATCCTCGACGAGCCGACCTCGAGCCTCGACGCGAACGAGGTCGAGGTGCTGTTCGGCGTCATCCGGCGCCTGCGCGACCAGGGCGTCGCCATCCTCTTCGTCTCGCACTTCCTCGACCAGGTGTACGCGATCAGCGACCGCATCACGGTGCTGCGCAACGGCCAGTTCGTCGGCGAATACCTCAAGCGCGACCTGGACCGCACTCAGCTCATCTCGAAGATGATCGGCAAGGACTTCGAGTCCCTGCGCGCGCTGGGCTCCAATCGGCAGACCGAGGTGCGCGACCGCACCCAGACCCCGCTCTTCGCCGCCGAGGCGCTCGGGCGCAAGGGCGCCATCGAGCCCACCGACGTCGAGATCCACGCCGGCGAGGTCGTCGGCTTCGCCGGGCTCCTCGGTGCCGGACGCACCGAGCTCGCCCGGCTCATCGCCGGCGCCGACAAGGCCGACTCGGGCGCGGTGCGCATCCGTGGCAAGAAGGTCTCGCTGAATTCTCCGGTCGCCGGCCTCTCGCAGGGCATCGCCTACTCGACGGAGAGTCGTCGCGACGACGGCATCGTGGGCGACCTCAGCGTCCGCGAGAACATCATGCTCGCCGTCCAGGCTCGCCGCGGCTGGTTCCGCCGTGTGCCCGCCCGCGAGGTCGACCAGCTGGTCACCACGTACATGGAGCGCTTCAGCGTGCGCCCCAACGACCCCGACCGGCCTATCCGGCTGCTCTCCGGCGGCAACCAGCAGAAGGTGCTCCTCGGCCGCTGGCTCGCGACGAACCCCGACCTGCTGCTGCTGGACGAGCCGACCCGAGGCATCGATGTCGGCGCCAAGGCCGACATCCAGGAGACCGTGGCCGAGCTCGCCGAAGGCGGGATGGGTGTGGTGTTCATCTCGTCCGAACTGGAAGAGGTCGTCCGCCTCTCCGAGCGGATCGTCATTCTCAAGGACCACCAGAAGGTGGGCGAGGTCGTGAACGGTCCCGAGGTGACCGCGGAGAGCATCGTGTCGGTCATCGCGACCGAGACGGGGGACGAGGCCGAAGAGCAGGCCGATGCCCTCGCCGAAGAGGTCGCCGCCGGCGACGAGCCCACTGGAGTTGAAGGGAGCGCGTCATGAGCCGCGTGAAGTCCGCGTTCCGCACGCCCTGGTTCTGGGCGATCATCGGGATCGCCCTGCTGTTGCTGGTCAACACGATCAAGAACCCCGCCTACCTGGCGGTGAGCGTCAACCCGACGACGGGCCTGCTCACCGGCAACGTGCTCGACATCCTGCGCATCTCGGCGCCGATCATCATGATCGCGCTGGGCATGACGTTCGTCATCGCGACGGAAGGCATCGACCTCTCCGTGGGGTCGATGATGGCCGTCGGCGGCGCCGTCGCCATGCAGACGCTGTCCACGCTCGACTCGAACTCGGTGGGCGCGATGTTCACCGCGATCGGTCTCGCGCTGCTGCTGGCGATCGTGCTGGGTGCGATCAACGGCATCCTGGTGGCGGTGGTGGGCCTGCAACCCTTCATCAGCACCCTGATCATGATGCTCGCCGCGCGTGGCATCGCCCGCGTGATCACCGACGGCCAGAACACGAACGCGACCAACGAACCGTTCCGCCAGCTCGCGAACGGCCAGATCCTCGGGCTGCCGACCAGCTTCGTGCTCGCCATCGCGATCGTCGTCCTCATCGCGCTGACCATGCGACGCACCGCGCTCGGTCTCATGATCGAGTCGATCGGCATCAACCCGAAGGCGAGCCGTCTCGCCGGCATCCGTCCTCGTCCGATCCTGATCGGCGTCTACGTCCTGTCCGCGGCGCTCGCTGCGGTCGGCGGCCTCTTCAGCGTCTCCGAGGTGATGACGGTGAGCGTGGGGGGCACCGGAAACCTGATGGAGCTCGACGCCATCCTCGCCGTCGTCATCGGAGGCACCTCCCTGGCGGGAGGCAAGTTCTCGATCCTGGGCTCCACCATCGGCGCCCTGCTCATCGCGACCTTGAACAAGACCGTGCTGTTCCTCGGCATCCCCGCCGCGGCGACGCCGGCGTTCAAGGCGCTCGTCATCATCGCCCTGGTGCTGCTGCAGTCGGAGCGCGTCCGCTCGTTCGCGTTCTCACGCACGAAATCCTCCGGCACCCCGACCGGACCGGCGACGCCGGCCGCCACGGAGAGCACCCCCGTTTCGAAGGAGGTCGTGGCATGAGCACTTCACGCACGCTCGCTGAAGCCGTCCCGCCCGTCGCCGATCTGCCCGAGAGCAAGAATGCGGAGAACGTCACGCGCCTGTCGCGGCTGTGGGAGCGCAGTCAGACGCTCATCCCCACGCTGACGGCGCTGGTGCTGCTGTTCGGCATGCTCATCTACGCGGAGATCGCGTACGGCCGCGTGTTCCACGCGGGAACGATGTCGAGCCTGCTGGTCAGCTTCGCGCCGACCATCATCCTCGCGGTCGGCATGACCATCGTGATCGTCTCGGGAGGCATCGACCTCTCGGTCGGCGCCGTCGTCGCGTTCAGTTCGGTCGCCGGCGTGATGCTGATGAACATCGGCGTCAACGGCTGGCTGTCGATGCTGCTGATGATCGTGTTCGGCGCGGTCTTCGGGCTCATCGCCGGCGTCATGATCCAGTACTTCAACGTGCAGCCGTTCATCGCGACACTCGCGATGATGTTCCTCGCGCGCGGACTCGCGTCGATCCTCTCGACCACCCCGGTGATCGCGCCCGAGGACTCGCCCATCCTGCTCCTCGCCACCGACTGGAAGCTCATCGACGGTCCGAAGGTCAACGACTTCACGATCACTCCGGGTCTGCTCATCGCGGTCCTGGTGGTGCTCGGCGGACTGTTCTTCATGCACCGCACCCGCATGGGCCGCACCGTCTATGCGATCGGCGGCAACGAGTCTTCAGCCCAGCTGATGGGCCTTCCCGTCTCGCGGACCCGCGTCTGGATCTACATCGTCTCGGGTGCCCTGTCGGGGCTCGCGGCGATCGTGTACACCGCCGAGGTCGGCGGCAAGGCGCAGAACGTCACCGGCATCGGATGGGAGCTCGACGCCATCGCGGCCGTCGTCATCGGCGGCACCCTGCTGACCGGCGGCTACGGCTACATCCTCGGGTCGATCGTCGGCGTGTTCGTGATCGCGGCGCTGCGTCTCATCATCACCAAGGACGGCACCATCAACCCCGAATACCTGACGATCATCACCGGAGCCGTGCTGCTCGCCTTCGTGCTGCTGCAGCGGGTGCTGACGCGAAGGAGGTCGAGCTGATGTCGAACGAGAACCTTCAGGCGTCGATCGATGCCGTCCGCGCCGATGTCGCGAAGCTGCACGCGGAGCTGGTGCGCTACAACCTGATCGTGTGGACGGGTGGGAACGTGTCCGGTCGTGTGCCGGGTGCCGACCTGTTCGTGATCAAGCCGTCGGGCGTCTCGTACGACGACCTGACGCCCGAGAACATGATCCTGTGCGACCTGGACGGCAATGTGGTGCCCGGCACGCCGGGCAGCGACCGCAGCCCGTCGAGCGACACCGCGGCGCACGCGTACGTGTACCGCAACATACCGGAGGTCGGGGGAGTGGTGCACACCCACTCGACGTTCGCGGTGGCGTGGGCGGCGCGCGGCGAGGAGATCCCGTGTGTGATCACGGCGATGGCCGACGAGTTCGGCGGTCCGATCCCGGTCGGTCCGTTCGCGATCATCGGCGACGACTCGATCGGCCGGGGCATCGTCGAGACGTTGACCGGGCACCGCTCGCGTGCGGTGCTGATGCAGAACCACGGGCCGTTCACGATCGGCACGTCGGCCAAGGATGCGGTCAAGGCCGCGGTCATGGTCGAGGACGTCGCCCGCACCGTGCACTATGCGCGTGAGGCCGGCCCCCTCATCCCCATCCCGCAGGATGCGATCGACCGCCTGTACGACCGCTACCAGAACGTGTACGGCCAGTCCTCGGACGAGCGCCGGGACGCGGAGGGCGAGCGATGATGACGGATGCCGCGGCTCAGGCGATCCGCGCGGGTCGCACAGCGCTCGGCGTCGAGTTCGGCTCGACGCGCATCAAGGCGTGCCTGATCGACCTCGACGACCCGTCTCGCGTCTACGCGACCGGATCGCACGCGTGGGAGAACCGCCTGCAGGACCGCAACTGGACGTACGCGCTCGACGACGTCTGGTCGGGGCTGCAGGCCGCGTACGCCGCGCTCGTGGATGAGGTCCGCGGCACCTACGGTGTGGTGCCTGAGACGTTCGGGGCGATAGGTGTCTCGGCGATGATGCACGGGTACCTCGCGTTCGACGCCGAGGGTGAGCTGCTCACGCCGTTCCGCACCTGGCGCAACACCTCGACCGAGCGCGCCGCGGCGGTGCTGTCCGAGCTGTTCGGCACCAATATCCCGCTGCGCTGGTCGATCGCGCACCTGTACCAGGCCGTCCTGAACGAAGAGGACCATGTCGCCGACATCCGGTTCCTCAACACCCTGGCCGGCTACGTGCACTGGAAGCTCACCGGCCGTGCGGTGCTGGGCATCGGCGACGCGTCGGGCATGTTCCCGATCGACGCGGCGACCCGCGGGTACGACGCGGGCATGCTCCAGAAGTTCGACCGGCTCGTCTCGGACCGCGCGCCCGGTCTCGACGTCTCCGCCCTCCTGCCCGAGGTGCTCGTCGCGGGCCGGCCCGCGGGCGAGCTGAGCGCCGAGGGTGCGCGACTTCTGGATCCGTCGGGCGCGCTGCGCCCCGGCATCCCTTTCTGCCCGCCCGAAGGCGATGCCGGCACCGGGATGGTCGCGACCAATTCGGTCGCCCCGCGCACGGGCAATGTCAGTGCGGGCACGAGCATCTTCGCGATGGTGGTGCTGGAGCGCCCGCTGCGCGAAGCGCACGACGAGCTCGACCTCGTGATGACGCCCGCCGGCGACCCGGTCGCGATGGTGCACTGCAACAACGGCGCGAGCGAGCTCGCGGCCTGGGTCGGATTGTTCGAGCAGTTCGCCACGATCGCCGGCGGTGGCCTGGACGCGGACGAGGTCTTCGAGGTGCTGTTCCGCGAGGCGCTCGACGGCGACCCCGACGCCGGGGGACTGCTGGCATACAACCACCTCTCCGGTGAACCGATCGCCGGGCTGCCGGAGGGCCGCCCGCTGTTCGTCCGCACGCCCGACAGCCGTTTCACCCTTGCGAACTTCATGCGCGCGCAGCTGTACGGCGTGTTCGGCACGCTCGCACTGGGCATGCGCGTGCTCGAAGCGGAGGGAGTCGCTCTGGACCGGATGTACGCCCATGGCGGCGTCTTCCGCACGGCAGGAGTCGCCCAGCGATTCCTCGCCGGCGCGCTCGGCGCGCCGGTCGCGGTGGCCGACACCGCTTCCGAGGGCGGTGCCTGGGGCATCGCCGTCCTCGCCGCGTTCGCCGTCGACACGGCGGACTCGGACCTCGATGTGTTCCTCACGGAGCGCGTCTTCGCGCACGCCGGGTTCGATTCCCTCGAGCCCGATGCGGAGGATGTGCCCGGCTTCGCCGCGTACCTCTCCCGCTACCGTGCAGGCCTGTCGATCGAGCGCGCCGCGATCGCGGCGAAGCTGTGACGCCGGTCACCACCCCTGCCAGATCTGAAGGAAGACCATGACCCGCTCGCCCCTCTCCACCACGCTCGATTCGTATGAGGTGTGGTTCGTCACCGGCAGTCAGAACCTGTACGGCGAGGAG
Source organism: Microbacterium trichothecenolyticum (assembly GCF_000956465.1). GTDB lineage: Bacteria > Actinomycetota > Actinomycetes > Actinomycetales > Microbacteriaceae > Microbacterium > Microbacterium trichothecenolyticum. The sequence goes on along the minus strand of NZ_JYJA01000030.1, from coordinate 76,118 downwards.
ACGCTCCGCCAGGTCGCGGAGCAGTCCCAGGCCGTCGTCGACGGCCTCGGCGGTCTGCCGGTGAAGGTGGTGTGGAAGCCGGTCCTGAAGGATTCGGATTCGATCCGCCGTCTCGCCCTCGAGGTCAACGGCCGTGACGATGTGATCGGTGTGATCTCGTGGATGCACACCTTCAGCCCGGCGAAGATGTGGATCTCGGGGCTGGACGCGCTGGCGAAGCCGCTGCTGCACCTGCACACGCAGGCGAACGTCGAGCTGCCGTGGGCCGACATCGACTTCGACTTCATGAACCTGAACCAGGCTGCGCACGGCGACCGCGAGTTCGGCTACATCCAGACCCGTCTCGGGGTGGCCCGCAAGACCGTCGTCGGTCACGTGTCCAACCCGGCGGTCCGGCAGCAGATCGAGGACTGGCAGCGCGCCGCCGCCGGCTGGGCCGCCGCGCGCACCCTGAAGCTCGCCCGCTTCGGTGACAACATGCGCTACGTCGCCGTCACCGAGGGCGACAAGACCGAGGCCGAGCTGCGGTTCGGGGTGCAGGTGAACACGTGGGGTGTGAACGAGCTGGTGGAGGCCGTCGATGCCGCGTCCGACGCCGACATCGATGCGCTGGTGCAGGTGTACCTCGACGAGTACGACGTCGCCGACGAGCTCAAGCCGGGCGCGGAGCGGCACCAGTCGCTGCGTGACGGCGCGGCGATCGAGCTCGGGCTGCGCTCGTTCCTGGAGGAGGGCGGGTTCGGTGCCTTCACCACGAGCTTCGAGGACCTCGGCGGTCTGAAGCAGCTTCCCGGTCTCGGGGTGCAGCGCCTCATGGCCGACGGGTACGGGTTCGGCGCCGAGGGCGACTGGAAGACCGCGATCTTGGTGCGTGTCGCCAATGTGATGGGCGCGGGCCTTCCCGGCGGCGCGTCGCTGATGGAGGACTACACGTACGACCTGGTCGCGGGGGATGAGAAGATCCTCGGCGCCCACATGCTCGAGGTCTCTCCGACGCTGAGCTCCGCGAAGGCGCGTCTGGAGATCCACGCGCTCGGCATCGGCGGCAAGGACGACCCGGTGCGGCTGGTGTTCACCGCCGACCCCGGCCCCGCCGTGGTGGTGGCGATGAGCGACATGCGCGACCGGTTCCGGCTCGTCGCGAACGTGGTCACCAACGTCGAGGCCCCCGACCTGCCGAACCTTCCCGTGGGGCGCGCCGTGTGGAAGCCGCAGCCCGACTTCGCAACCAGTGCCGCGTGCTGGCTGGAGGCCGGCGCCGCGCACCACACCGTGATGTCGACCGCGGTCGGCATCGAGGTGTTCCGCGACTTCGCCGAGATCGCGAAGACCGAGCTCGTCGTCATCGACGAGGACACCACCGTCCGCGGCTTCCGGCGCGAGCTGCGCTGGAACCAGGCCTACTACCGCCTCGCCCAAGGCCTCTGATCCACCTGCCGCGGGGCGTCCGGATCCGGTCCGAGCGCCCCGCGGCATCCCCGTTCCACCACCGCACAACCGAACACCGCACCCGAACTGACGCGCCCCGTCCGGCGACGTCGCCACCCGAACGAACAGGAAAGCTCGATGAAGAGACATCGCTCCACCCTCCCTCGGAACGGAACACGGCGGCCCACCGCACGGCGCACCATCGCGGCATCCGTGGTCGGCGCGCTGGCCGTGACGACGATCGGCCTCTCGGCTCCGGTCGCGGCGTACGCGGCCGACGTGCCGGCGCCCTCCGCCCACTACGACATGACGCACTCCGGCACGAGCCTGATCGACGTGTCGGGCAACGGCCGCAACGCGACGCTCACCAACCTCACCGACGCGTCGTTCGTCGACGCCGGCGGCGACGACGTGCTGCGCTTCAAGGCCGACGGCTACGCGTCGCTGCCGAAGGGTCTCGTGACGGGCACCGACAACAACTTCACCGTCGAGTACACGGTCTCGACCCAGACATCGGCGAACCACTTCGGCTGGGTCATCGGCGACGGCGTCGGACCGTGGAACACGACCCAACTCGGCAACCACATCTTCCTCAGCCCCCGCTCGTCGCAGGGTGGTTACACCAACCAGGTGCTGTCGGCCATCCGCGTGAAGTCGGGCACCGACAACGGCGAGAGCCGGCTTCCGGCGGGCGGCGGCCTCAACCCCGGCTTCACCACGCTCACCATGGTGGGCTCGGGCAACACGCTGACGCTGTACCGCGACGGTGCGGTCATCTCGACGCTCGCCCACACCCGTGCGATGAGCTCGATCATCCCGAGCGGCGACGTGCTGGGCTACCTGGGCCGGTCGCTCTACCAGGGCGACCCGCTGCTGCGCGCCGACGTCTCCGACGTCAAGTTCTGGGATGTGGCGCTCACGGCCGAGGAGGTGTCGTCGAGCATGCCGACTGCTGCGGAGAAGACCGCTGCGACCTCGGCCCTGCTGCGCGGAGACGTGCTCGCGACGATGCTCGGGGCGAACTCATCGCTCGACGGCGTCTCGAGCAACCTGATTCTGCCGTCGACGGTCAACGGCGTGGCGCTCTCGTGGGCGTCGTCTGCGCCGTCGATCGTCTCGACGGCCGGAGTCGTCTCGCGCTCGATCATCGAGAACACCCCCGTCACACTCACCGCGACGACGTCGCTGGGGGCCCTGACGTTCGATGTCATCGTGCTGGCGCCGTCGGTGTCGGCAGACCTCGATGCCATCTCGCTCGCGACGCGCACGACCGAGAACCTGCCGCTGGCGACGAAGGGCGCGATCAACGGCGCCGCGATCACCTGGACGTCGTCCGACGACGCCCTCGTGACCGAGACGGATGCCGCGTACGCGGCGCCCGCCGTCGGTGCAGCAGACCCGTACGCGGGTGGCGGCATCGTAACGCGTCCCGCGTACGGCGAGGGCGACCGCGAGGTCACCCTCACCGCTCGCGCGACGCTCAACGGCCAGACGGCGGAGCGCACCTTCGGGGTGACCGTGGCGGAGAAGGGCCGCTGGGCTCCCGACGCCGGCTACGCGGCGGCCTACTTCAAGTCGGACGGCGACGAGAAGATCTACCAGGCGGCGACGTCGGGCAACGACTTCTTCACGTTCTCGCCGGTCAACGGCGGCAACGCCGTGATCACGTCGACGGCCGACACGAAGGGGCTCCGCGACCCCTACATCCTGCGTTCCAAGGACGGCGACAAGTACTACATGGTCGCCACCGACCTCTGCATCAGCTGCGGAACAGGCTGGGGTCCGGCCCAGTCTGAGGGCAGCCTCAAGATCGAGGTGTGGGAGTCCACCGACCTGGTGGACTGGAAGCGCACCAACGGCGAGAACACGGGCATCACGATCAACCAGCCCGCGGCCGGCATGACCTGGGCGCCTGAGGCGTACTGGGACGACGAGCTGCAGTCCTATGTGGTGTTCTTCGCCTCGCGCCTGTACTCGGACGCGACCCACACGAACTCCGACAAGCTGTACGCCCGCATGTTCTACGTCCTGACGCGCGACTTCAAGACGTACACGTACCCGCCGGCGAGCTGGCAGGACACCGGTTACGCCCGGATCGACTCGACCGTCACGAAGATCGGCGACTACTACTACCGGTTCACCAAGAACGAGGAGGGTGGTGCCGCAGGCCCTCTCGAGGCAGGCAAGGACATCTTCCTCGAGCGCTCGAAGGTGCTCACCGCGCCGACGACGCAGTCCAGCTGGACGGCCGACCCGAACTCGACGTGGCAGCTCACCGACACCCGCATGACGAGCCTCGAGACCGGCCAGGCCGGTGAAGGTCCCGAGATCATCAAGCTCAACGAGGGCGACCCGAACAACGCCGGCGACGGGTACGTGTTCCTCGTCGACAACTACAGCGCGGGTGGATACCGGGCGTTCCTGACGACCGGCGCGGCGATCGCGTCGAGCCAGCAGTCCGATCGGCTCTCCCAGCGTGCCGCATGGAACGTCCGCCCCGTCGGCGGACTGCCCGCCAGCCCTCGCCACGGAGCGTTCGTCAGCGTCACGCAGTCGGTGCTCACCGCGATGCACGAGTGGTCCGGCGTGAAGGCCGTCGCCTCGACGACCTCGCTCTCGGCTTCGGGCAGCACGCTGACGGCCGAGGTCGAGGCGGCGGACGGCGGCGACGTCGTCGGCACCGTGACCTTCTCGGGTGGTTCGTGGAGCAAGACGGTCGACCTGGAGGATGCCTCGGCGTCCGTCACGGCTCCCGCAGGAGTCGGCAGCGTCACCGCGCACTACGACGGCTACGCAGACGGGCTCGTGAAGACCTCGACGTCGGCGGCGGTGTCGATCGCCCTCGACATCACAGCGACCGGCACCACGCGGTGCGTCGCCGGAAAGGTGACCGAGGTCCTGACCGTCACCAACCGCGACGATGTCGCAGCCACGATCGTGATCGCAGGCGCCTACGGCTCGAAGACGGTCACCGTCGCCGCGGGCAAGAGCGCCTCCGCCACGTTCACCACGCGCCTGGCCTCGATCGCCGCAGACACCGTGTCGATCACCGCCCAGTCCGCGGACGGCCGGAGCCACGCGTCCACCGTCACGGTCGCCGCAGCCGGCTGCAACTAGCGCACTCGTGAGGGGTTCGCGTCTTCGGACGCGAGCCCCTCACCACGCGTGGCGCCTCGGCCGATTGGCCCGCCACGTGCCGCGCGAACTACTGTGACAACGTCCCCGCTCCCGTGAAGAGGATCGAAAACCCATGGCACGTCCCCCCGCATCCGGAACCCAGCACGCCCTGCGCGCCGGCGACTACGAAGCCGTCGTGGCGAGCGTCGGAGCGACGCTCCGCTCGCTCACGTATCGCGGCCGCGACCTCGTCGTGCCGTTCGAGGCCGACGAGGTGCGTCCCGCGCACCGCGGCGCGACCCTCGCCCCCTGGCCGAACCGCGTGGTCGACGGACGCTACTCGTTCGGCGGCCGCGACTTCCAGCTTCCGCTCACCGAGCCCGCGCGTTCGCACGCGCTGCACGGCCTCGCCACCTGGCTCGACTTCGAGGCGATCGACAAGGGCCCCGACCACGTGACGCTGACGGCCGTCATCCAGCCGCAGACGTTCTTCCCGTGGCGCCTCGTGGTCACCACGACGTTCTCGCTCGGCCCCGACGGCCTCACGCAGTCGGTGACGGCGCACAACGAGAGCGACGAGTCCGCCCCGTGGGGCACCGGCCCGCACCCGTACCTCGTCGCCGGTGACGGCCGCGTCGACGGCTGGACGCTCGAGCTGCCCGCCGCTCAGGTGCTCGCGGTCACGCCTGATCGCCTCATCCCGACCGACCTCGTCGCCGTCGACGCCGACGACCCGCAGCGCTTCGACTTCCGCTCCGCCCGCGAGATCGGCGCGGCCGAGATCGACCACGCGTACTCGGGACTCATCCGCGACTCCGATGGCACCGCCACGGTGCGCGTGACGGATGCCGCGGGCTCGGGTGTCGAGATGTCATGGGATGCGGCGTGCCCGTGGGTCCAGATCCACACGGCCGACAAGCCCGACCCCGCACAGAGTCGCCTCGGTCTCGCCGTCGAGCCCATGACGTGCGCGCCCGACGCGTTCAACGCCGGGTCGTACGACTACGACGCGGGGCTGATCGTCATAGAGCCCGAGGCATCCGTCACCGCTTCGTGGCGCATCGCCGCGATCGACTGAGTCTCCCGCACGCGCGACACAGCGAAAGCGGAGCCGGCCCCCCGGTCGGCTCCGCTTTCATCGTCTGCGGATCAGGTGCTGTCCCGCAGGTCTTCCTTGATGTCGTTGCGCGTTTTCACCGAGTCGCGCTCCGCTTCGGCCTTCTTGACGTTGGCATCAGCCTTCATCTCGTCGACCTTGTCCCCGACTCGATCGGTGGTGTCTTCCCACGCGTCTTTGATCTTCTCGCCGACGGCCTCGGCCGTCTCCTTCGCGTCTTCCATGAATCCCATCGATCTCTCCTCTCATGAGGGATGACACCGACGCTACGCGTGAGGCGCAGGGCGGGGCAGGGGCTTGATTCGGCGCCTGGCGCTTGATACACGGATGGATGCTGCCGCCCTGGGTGGCGCCGCACGGCCGCGGTGGCCGGCGCGCTCTGCCGGCGGGGTGCTTGCGCGGGCGGGTGAGGCGTCAGCCGATCGGCGTCGTGGTGTCGATCGCGTCGCGCAGCGGCCGGCGCATCGGCGCCCAGTAGTGGGTCGGCGTGACGCGTGCCAGCACGTCGACCAGTCGAGCCTCGCGGCCGATCATCGTGCGCGGGCGCCGGCGGATCGTGGCGTCGACGATGCGCGCCGCCGCGTCTGCGGGCTCGGTGTGGTACATCGCGGCCTGCGCGGCCGCCGCGCGCTGGGCGACCGCGGGGTCGATCGCCGCGGCGTACCGGCCGTGCAGGATGATGCCCGTCTTCACGCCCGCAGGGTAGACCGCGCCGACCGTGATCGTGGAGCGCTCGAGTTCGTGCCGCAACGACTCGGTGAACCCGCGCACCGCGAACTTGCTCATCGCATAGGGGATGCGCCCCGCCGGAGCCGCGAGCCCGTAGATCGAGACCAGGTGCGTGATGTGGGCGGCCGGCTCGCGCCGCAGCGCGGGCAGCAGCGCCTGCGTGACGTTGACGGTGCCCCACAGATTCACGTCCATGAGCCAGCGCATCTCGGCCATCGCCAGTTGGTCGATGTCGCCGAGCATCGACGATCCGGCGCACGTCACGAGCGCCTGGATCCGCGGATGGGATGCCTCGACCTCCGCCACGACGGCGGTGACCTCGGCGTCGTCGGTGAGGTCGATCGCGTGCGTGGTGTGCCCGGTTCCGTCGAGGCTCGCGGCGACCGCGGCGAGGCCGTCGACGTTGCGGTCGAGCAGGGCGAGGCGCGCTCCGCGCGCGGCCAGCTGCCGTGCGACGTCGGCGCCCATGCCAGCGGCCGCGCCGGTGATGACGGTGGTGCGCCCGCGCACGTCCAGGGGTCGCTGCTTCGCCATGTGATGCCTCTCGGTCCGGTCGTCGCCGTCGACGACCCGCGCCTACGATTCTCGCTGACTCGGGATGGCCCCGCGGACGCTAGCCTTTGAGGGGAGGTGCGATGGGCAAGACCGCAGAGGCGATCGCCGAAGGGGTGTCCATCGCGTCCGCCGCCGCGCGGCTCGCGATCCGCAACCGCATCCTCGTCGAGACGATCGCGCACGATGAGCAGTTCGACGTGGTCGCGTTCACGCCGTTCGCACGCGAGACCCTGCTGGGCCTCGCGGCGGAGCAGGACGAAGCGGCCGCTCTCGTCAGACGCCAGCGCAAGAAGGCGTGGGGCAAGTTCACCGACCCCGACGGAACCCACGACTACCGCGACCGTGACACGCGCAACCTCCGTAAGCGTGGCCGGCAGTACGCGGGTGTCGCGAAGGCCCTGCGCGCGATGGCCGACGACCCGCACGTCGTGCGCACCTTCATCGAGCAGTCGCGCGACGCCGCGTGGGGGGATGTCGAGGCCAACCTCCAACGGCGATTGCGCGTCGAGGGCATGCGCCCCGAGCTCGACCCCGACTACGACCGCATGCGCGCCGCCCGCATGCAGTCGATCCGCCTCGTCGACCTCCCGCGCCTCGCGGCTCACAAGCGCCATCAGGACGATCCCGAGACGGATGCTGCGCCACCGGCCGAGCCCGCGGCACACTCGCCCCGCATCTCCGGCATCGATGTCAGCGAGCTCGAGTCCTGACGTCACCGGACGCGGCGCGTAACCTCGACCCGTGATCGACGACGCGCCACCACCTCCGATGCGCTTCCCGATGGATCATCCGCTGACCCGGCGGGTGCGTGAGATCTGCCTGCCGTTCCCGGAAGCCACCGAGGTCCTCGCGCACGGGCGTTCCACGTTCCGCGCCGGCAAGCGCCAGTTCGCGATCGTCGGTGCCGCCCACGACGACGTCGGCGCGGTCGAGTTCATCCCCGACGAACTGGAGCGTCCCGCGCTTCTCGAGCGCGACGACGTTTTCGTGCCGCCGTACGAGGGGGCGTACGGCTGGCTCGCGCTGCGTGTGGAACCGGATGCCGGTGACTGGGTGCTCCTCGCCGAGCTCATCGACACGTCCTACCGGCAGGTCGCGCTGCAACGACAGCTGCGTGCTCTCGACGGTGGCTAGGGGAGCGCTGGTGTGCGCGGACACGCCCGGGCGACCAGCATCCGACCGCCGATTCGCGCGCCGCGCATCCGTCAGGTATTGTTGACGACGTTGTGCGCGAGAGCGAGCAACATGCGCCCGTAGCTCAATGGATAGAGCATCTGACTACGGATCAGAAGGTTAGGGGTTCGAGTCCCTTCGGGCGCGCACTGTGTTGAGACAGTAAGCATTGAAAACCCGCGGACTGCCGCGGGTTTTCGTGTTTCGTGGGTGGCTCACTTCCTTCTGATTCCGCGGGCGTGCCGTCGGACCGCGAATCAGCATGGTCGGACGGACGAGCCCTGATTTTCCCCGGATGCCGTGAGCGACATCGTTGGAATCAGACGGGGTGCCGTTCGCATGTGTGCACCTGTGTGTGCACTAGAAGGTGGCCGCTGTGCAGTGGTCGTGGTCGATGCTTCGAGGGAGTGCTCGGGACCCTCTGGGGCGCGGCACGTGCCGTCGGTACGGAACCGCGCGTCGGCCAGCGTTCGGATGCCGGTCGACGCGAGGGCGGTGCGCGCTTGAGGCGCGTGGCGTGCCGGTCGGACTGCATTCGGTTGGGGCTCCGGCAGCGAGCGGCGCCCAAGGTGTGGCCGGGTTTCCTGGCTCTACGCCAGATTGCGCCCCTGGTTGATCGCGTGCGTGAATCGCACGGCAACCTCATCGGATCGGTCCTGCATGCTGACGAGCGCGGTTTCGAGTCCTGATCCATTCGGGACGTCGAAGAATCTGAAGGGGACGTCGAGGAGTAGCCGCCCTCGTCTTTATGGGTGCGACCTGGATCTGGTTTCGCGCGCTTCGCCGACGGGATGCGCGAGCGTCTCACGCCAATCGGAGCGAGTAGGCCTCCGTCCCGACCGCGCCCCCGGCCACCGCAACGGAACCACTGCTCGCATGAGGGTCCATCGGCGGGCCTCGGGGTGAGCCGCAGGGGAGTCTCGCTCCACGTGATGGTGGATGAGGTCGCCGCTAACGGTCATGCACCCATGACCGGGACGCTGAGATGTCCGATCACGGACGGCCTTGCGAACGCTCACTGCCCGGCGTCCGGGCGCGCGATTTCGCCGTTCGCGTCTGGCCTGTTCCTGATTTTCGTATTACGCTTCTTGCATGAGCGCGGGCGAAACGATCAATGGCGTGCCGGTCACCGAGCAGCAGGTCTCGGAGTGGGCGGCGGAGGCCGAAGCCGGCTACGACGTTGACGCGCTGAAGAAGCGCGGACGAGGCCGCCCCGGGCGCGGCGCAGAGCCGTCGCAGGTCGTCGCACTGCGGCTGACGAGCGAGGAGCTTGCCGAGCTGGACGCACGTGCAGCGCGAGCGCACAAGACGCGATCCGAGCTGATCCGAGACGCGCTCGCCGCCTACGCCGCGTGAACATCCACGGCTCAGCGCTCAAACACGGCATCTCGGAAGACGACGCGAGGCAGGCGGCATCCTGGCCTCTCTGGATTGAGGACCTCGACGAGGATTAACCGTCCCGCCAGCTGAGGCTCGGGTTCGACACCCAGGGGCGGCTGCTCGAGACCGTCGTGCTTGTCTTCGACAGTGGCAACGAGCTCGTCATCCACGCCATGAAGGCGCGTCCGCGGATGCTCGACCTGCTCCCCTGAGGCCGATAGCGATGTGTGCACGCATGTGTGCACAAGGGCTCGAAATTCGCGGAATCACGCGGAGGTTCGCCGCGTCCCGCTTGACTACGGATCAGAAGGTTAGGGTTCGAGTCCCTTCGGGCGCGCACTGTGTTGAGACAGTAGCTATCGAAAGCCCGCGGATCTCCGCGGGTTTTCGTGTTTCCTGGGGTGGGTTGAGTCCCTTGTGATCAGCAAGCTGTCGGCGGATCGCCGCCATGAACCGACGGCATGAACAGTGACCAACGGTCAGCTCGGTCGGTCGTCTGGTGCAAGCTCCCGTCGCATGACCCAGCGCTGTGCGCCGCCGGAGTGGGCGTCCGTCGCCTGTATCCGGACGAAGCCGTGGGCCTCGAACAGGTGAACTGTTCCGACGTAGCCGCTGATCTGATCGACCCGTTCGCCGGTATCTACCGGATACCCCTCGACGATCGTCGCGCCGCCCGTCCGCGCATCTTCTATCGCACCGGCCAGCAGGTCGTGCCTGAGCCCGCGCTTGCGAAACCCGCCCCGGACAACGAAACAGACGATCGACCAGGGTTCGCGTTCCTCATCCAAGTAGGGGATCGTGCGCGAGTTCATGAGTCGCCGGTACGTGGATTTCGGAGCCACCGAACACCAGCCCGCGACGTGGTGGAATGGGACGGGACGGCAGTGTGGACATGGGAAGCTCCTTCGTTCGTCTGCTCACGTTGCCCGACAATCAGCACAGCGCCGGTCCTCGGTTCCCACCAGGAGGACCGGCATCGGTCGGCGCGTTCGGGGATGACGTCCCGACCGTCACCAGGCGTTGATGTGCAGGACGTCGTCGAGCGGCGCGCGATGCGCGGCTCGGAAGTCGGTTCCCACGGTGTACGCGACGGGAAGCAGCACGCCTTGGCGCACGGTCGACGGGATGCCGAGCAGCTCTGCGATCTCGCGCTCGTACGCGAGGTGCAACGTCGTCCAGGCGCTGCCGAGGCCGCGAGCCCGCAGCGCGAGCTGCAGACTCCAGGCGGCAGGGAGGAGCGACCCCCACAGACCGGCCTGGCTTCCCGGCTCGAACTCCTCGGCCCCCGTGAAGATGGCACCGATCACGAGGACCGGGACTTCCCCCATGTGCTCAGCCAGGTAGTCGGCGCTCGATGACACCCGCTGCTGAACCGCTTGGCGCGTCGGGTCGGCGTAAGTCCGGGAACCGGATGCGCGATAGCGGGCAAACGAGCGCGCGTACAATCTGGCGATGGCCTGGCGCTTCTCCACGTCGGTGACGATGATCCAGTGCCATGTCTGGGCGTTGCTCCCTGTCGGCGCCTGCAGCGCCACCTCGAGTGCTTCCCTCACGATCTCGACAGGGACGGGACGTCGAAGGTCGAGCCGTCGTCGCACGGATCGGGTCGTCGTCAGTAGCTCGTCGGGGCTCAACGGAAGGCGGTCGCTCATAGCCCGACGGTAGCTGCCGCCGGAATTCGTCGACCCTCTGCTCTGCCTCGAGATGTCATCCGGCGTCGCAGAGAGGGACCCGGCTTCGATCCGTAAGCCGAAGCGTCGCGTCCGGTGGGCCTGCGGCCTGTCGCGCTGACTCGCAGATCGCACACACAAAGAAGAAGCCCCGACCGTTACCACACGGCCGGGGCGAGACGAATGAGAAGTTCGCCTATCCCCATCACCGTACCTTGCGCACCTGGGAGGTCGCTCGGCGCCGGACCGGTCTGGCTGGGACCGCAATCGAACTCAGTTGGCGTGCGCTCGACGACTGGTCTGAGTGCGCCCGATCGCCGTGCCGAGGGTGGTGAACGTCGCTACGCAGCGGTCGCCAGGTCCTGGCGAAGTTGCGCTGCGGCAGCAGTCCCCGGTTCCGGAAGCGTGGTGATGCGCTCGTTCCATCGCTGTCGCGTCTGCATGGCCCAGAAGACGGCGAACAGGGTCAGCCCCACCGCCTCGCCGAACAGCACCTCCGGGAAGCCAGGGATCGCGTCTTCGATGCCGAACTGCGCCACAACGGCCAGCCCGACAAGGAAGAGGATGTCGGCGGCCATCGCTATCGCCAGGATCTTGTACCAGAGCTTCTGGGTGTCAGTCGCCGGGGTGCGGTCCTCCGGGTCGTTGTCGCGGATGCCGCGGATCCAGACCACCGTGGCGAACGCGGCGAAGAACAGGAACGTGGCGATGTAGTGGATGCTGAAGCTCCACGGGCCGATTCGGAAGTACGGGAACGCGCCGTTCGCCACGAAGGTGAAGAGGAAGAGGGCGACGGCGGTGACGGCGGCGGTCACGGGGACAACGAGTGCGAACCGCTTCCGCTTCTCCTTGCGCTGCACGATCAGCATCACCACGACGACCACCACGAGGGTGAGGATGTAGGTGAGGACCGCGTTCTGCACCTCGGGAAATGCGGCCTTCGGCAGGCAGCTCTGCTCCTCGCCCTCGCAGGTGAACGTGGTCAGACCCTGCTCAGTGGCCTTCACGTCAGTGGGCACGATCGCGATGAGCGGTCCGAAGATCGCAGCGAAATCGAGCAGCGTCGAGGGGCTGGGGAGTGTGAGGGTCCGCCTTCCCAGCGGGATCTTCGCCGCACCTCCTCGGCCGTTGAGGGCGAGCATCGCGAGGGATGCCGCGATCAGGACGCCGACGAACACGTTCCGTGCCGGGGTCCAGTAGTAGTAGCTGATCGACCCCTTCACGTAGCCGCCGGCCACCGAGGCGATGATCACGCCGATGAAGAGGGCTGCGACGGCGAAGACGAACGATAGTCGCAGATAGCGGTGGGTCTTCAAGGCCGCCGTGATGAAGTCCGGCTGCTCATCCTGGGCTTGCCGTTGGTGGGCGAGCTTTCCATTCGTCGTGTCCGTCATCACTGCTCCAAATGCAGAGAAAATGACTCGCCGCGACGCGTTGTGAGTCTGATTGCCGCTGTCGCGACTTGCGCTCTCCCCCAGCGGAGCGCCTGCGCGTCATGGTACCGCTCCCGGTATGGCGACGGCAGTCCCGGCAAACTGTGATTCCTCCTTTCGAGGAGTTGGGACCGGAGTGCTGGATCCTGGTGTGGACGAACCAGCGTGTGCCGGACAGGTACGGAGTAGAACCACTTCCCGTCTGGAGGCGCCATGACCCCCGATCCCCTGGACGCTCGGCTCGAGCGGTCCGCGCCCGCCGTCCGCGCGGCTGATCCTATCGACCTGCAGGCGATGATCGCCTCCGCGGCGCAGGAGGCGAAACACCCGCGGCGCCGGCGCATCGGCATCGCCGCGGCGCTCCTCTCGCTCCTGCTCGTGGGCGGCGCGGGGATCGCGACCGCGTCCTCGCCGTGGCTGTGGGCGCGGGGATGGAGTCGAACCGCAGCTACACGTACACCTCGCCGACCTGGGGCCAGTGCGAACTGCGGCAGGGCAACTTCGTCGCCGCAAACCCCTTCCGACAATTCGAACTCGATCGGGTCATCGACGAATGGTTCGCGAAGGCCGACCTGTCGGCAGAGGTCGAGCCGCTGATGGGGAAGTACCTCGACGTGATCGAAGACTCACAGGCGAAGGAACCGGAACCCATCACAGATCCGCGCTTGCCCGATCTCAACTACTGGAGTGCCGTCGACCTGGCCGTGAGCGAGGCGCTGTACGTGGAGCTCCGCGCGCGCGGGTTCGGCCAAGGAAGCGTCACGAACAGCAGCAGCCAGGTGCACTGCGAGGGCGAGCAGTGGTGACGCGTGCCCTCGAGACCGCCTTGGCCGCGGCATCCCCGTGCCTCCTCCCTCAGCTGCAGACCGGAGCGCGCCAGACGGCGGGCGCGTCCGCGTTCTAGGCCCACCCGAGTTCGCGCAGGCGTGCGTCATCCAGCCCGAAGTAGTGTCCGATCTCGTGCACGAGGGTGATCCGAACACGCGCCCGAAGGGCATCGAGATCCGGACTGTGCTCCTGCATGTTGTTCTTGAAAAGGGTGATCCGGTCGGGGAGCTCCCCGTAGCCGTACACGCCACGTGTCTTCAGCGGGCGCCCGCTGTAGAGCCCGAACAGCCGCGGCCGCTCGCCCGCGGGCTGGTTCGCGATGAGGATCGCCACGTTCTCGAGACCTCTCACCATGTCTTCGGGCAGAGCGTCGTACTCTTCGGCGACCATCGCCTGGAAGTCCGCGTCGGAGATCTCGACCATGGGACCTATTGTGCGCGGCTTGCCGCAGGTGCACGTGCGAGGCCCGTCTCAGCACCCGCCAGCTCACGATCTGGTGTCGTGCCAGACGCCGAACTCCCGTTTCACGTCGGCGAAGTCCTGGACCTCTTCCTCAAGGCGACGGGCGAGCCACTCTCCGTCGCGCAACCACTTCTGCAGGTTCGCGTCGCTGTCCCACCCGTCGAACGGGTCGGCGTGCTGCTCGAAGAAGGCCTGCCATCCGGCGAGGTCCTGACCGAGCTCGTGACTGAGTCCATAGGTCGCGGGCGTGGTGGCGTAGCCCACGTCCGAACAACGAGTCGACGAACCTCACCGCTCGAAGATAGCCGCGCTTCCCTCGGATTGCGGCGGCGTGCTCGCTCGCAGAGCGACCGCGCAAGGGGCCCGGGACGCAGCGGTCCGCCTCGCCGGTGCCGATGAGCCGCTGTATGGTGCGGAGATGCGATCGCGAGCAACGGCCGTGCTGGCCCTTTTCTCCACCTTGGTTCTCGCGGGTTGCTCGCCTACGACGCTTCCCGAGTTCGAAGCGGTGCAGACAGATCGCGACCTCCTGGTCGGCGCTGCCTCGCAGGATGTCGACGCCGATAGCACCCGCTACGTCGGCGAGGTCGAAGGCGCGGATATCTACCTTGCTCGCGGCACTGACGACACCCTGTGCCTGATCCACATCCGCGATGGAGAGTGGGAGCACACGGGATGTGGGGCGGGCTTGGGTATCGGAAGCACACTTGAGACAGGCACTCGCATCGAAGCAGGGACGTTCACGTTCCCCGATGACGAGGTCGCAGGCGGGAAGCGCACGCGGCTCAGCGACAGTGTGACGGTGATCTCTTACCGCTGACGACCACGCCATCACCGGTGCGCGTCGCGCACTCGAGGACAGGCTTCGGAGGGAATGACTGAGGAGCGACATGGAGTACTTCGGACTGACCGGCCGGCGAGCGCTGGTCACCGGCGGCAACCGCGGTCTGGGTCTTGCGATCGCGCACGCGCTCGCGGCCGCAGGCGCCCACGTGGTGCTGGGGGTCCGCAATCCGGAAAGCGCGGATCAGCCGCTCCGGGCGATTCGGGCTGAGGGCGGTTCCGCATCCTCGATCGCCCTCGATGTCACGCGGCTCGATGAGGCCCGAGCAGCGGTCGACGCCGCATCGGAGGGTGGCGCGTTCGACATCCTGGTGAACAACGCCGGCGGCGGGATCAACGCGCCGGCGATCGACGTCACGGAGGCGGACTTCGATGCGGTGTGGTCGCTGAACGTCCGTTCGGCGCTGTTCCTCTCGCAGCACGTCGCGCGCTCGATGCCGTCCGGGGGCGCGATCGTGAATGTCGCATCGCAAGCAGGCATCGTGGCGCTGCCCGGCGAGTCGTCGTACTGCGTGGCAAAGGCAGCGATGCTGCATATGACTCGCTGCCATGCGCTCGAGTGGGGTGACCGGGGCATCCGCGTCAATGCGGTCGCCCCCACGTTCATCGAAACCGACGGCACGGCCGACGCACTGTCTGACCCCGCGTTCCGCGCCGACGTCATCGACCGGATCGCGGCGCTGCATCGGATCGGCAAGCCCACAGAGGTGGCAGGAGCGGTCTTGTTCCTCTGCTCTCCCGCGGCGTCGCTCGTCACCGGCCAGACACTGGTCGTCGACGGCGGGTGGACCATCCGCTGAGGGACCGGCCGCTTCCGATCGGTGATCGGCGTGCATGCACGTGTTCGCGGGTCCCCGGGCTCGACCCCCGGCCCGCGTAGGCTCTCCGGATGACCTTCGATGCGAACGACGCGGGCACCGGCGTCGACGGAATCCTCAGTCGGGACCAGCTCGGCGATGCGGCACCATCGCTTGCCACCGCAGCTGGGAGTGGTGTCGCGTGAGCGTGCACCTCATCGGCGGCGGCGCGACCACGGCTGCGGATGCCCCGCTCTATGCGCCGTTCGTCGCTGAAGCGGTGGCGCGAGCGGCCGACGCGGGCCGCTCGCTGCCGCGCATCGCGGTGATCTCCCTGCACCCCGAGGCAGCGGAGAAGGCGGTGGCACTCGGCGAGCTTCTGGCCGAGGCCGCAACGGGATCCGCGATCGACGTGCACCTGACCGCGGGGCGCCACGGCGAGCCGATCGGGCCCGGCGCGATCGCCGACGTCGACGGCATTGCGGTGGGTGGCGGCGTCGTCGAGGACGTGCGCGCCGGGCTCGAGCCGGTGTTCAGCGAGTTGCGTCGGCTGGTTGCCGGCGGTGTGCCGTACCTCGGTGTCTCGGCCGGTGCGATGATCGTGGCGGAGGGCTCGCTCGGAGGCGGTTCGCGCATCGGCGGCGTGGTCGTCTCACCGGAGGACCCCGACGAAGCGGGGGACGAGCTGGAGATCGAGGCCGGCATCGGCCTCGTCGACGTGGCCATCGAGGTGCACGTCGCCCAGCGCGGCATGCTGTCCCGTTTGGTCGCCGCCGTCGAGTCGGGGATGGTCGCGGGTGGGCTCGGCATCGACGAGCGCACAGCCCTGATCGTGGGTGACAGCACGCTCCGGGTCGAAGGAGAAGGCAGCGTTTGGCGGGTGCTGCCGACCGACGGCGGCGTGCTGGTCTCCACCATCGGTACCTGAGGGCGTTCCGGCGTCCCTCGCCTCTGCGAGATCTCCCACTCTTCGCGGACTTCGACAGGCCACGCCGGGCTGGCGGCCGCTGGCTGAAATGTCCGGGGTTCTCGTTACCGTCACCTGCGTGGCAGTAAGCGATGCGCTTGCCGGGCTGGATCCGGCACAGCTTCAGGCAGTCGAGCACGGTGAGGGGCCGCTGGTGGTCGCCGCAGGGGCGGGCACCGGGAAGACACGCGTGCTCACCGCTCGGGTGGCGCGGCTGCTCGAGGCCGGGGTCGTGCCGGAACGCGTCCTCCTGTTGACGTTCACCCGGCGCGCGGCGGCCGCGATGCTCTCTCGCGCTGCGGTGATGTGCGGCGACGCGCAGGCTGCGCAGCGTATCGCCGGTGGCACGTTCCATGCCGTCGCGCACCGCATGGTCGCCGAGCACGCACAGCACCTGGGGCCGGAGGACATGACGGTGATCGATCCCGACGACGTCATCGACCTCATCGACCTGCTGCGCGCCGAGCACGGGCTCGACGGCACCGAGGTTCGCCTGCCCACGACCCGCACCATCGCAGACATCGCCTCTCGCACGATCAACACTGCGACCCCGGCCCGCACCGTCATCGAAGACCAGTTCCCGTGGGCGCTCGAGCAGGCCGACGCGATCGCCGGCCTGCTGCGTCACTACCGCGCCCGCAAACGCGAGCGCGGCTTGCTCGACCTGGATGATCTGCTCATCGCCTGGCGGGCGCTGGTCGCCGATCCCGACGTCGGGGCACGGCTGCGCGCGCGGTGGGACTGGGTGCTGGTCGACGAGTACCAGGACGTCAATCAGCTTCAGGTCGACATCGTGCGCGGGCTGAGTCCCGACGGCCGCGGGCTCACGGTCGTCGGCGACGACGCACAGGCGATCTACGCCTTCCGGGGCGCGAGCGCCGGGCACCTGCTCGAGCTCGTCGATGCCTACCCCGACGCCACGCTGGTGCGCCTCGAACGCAACTTCCGTTCCACGCAACCGATCCTCGACCTCGCGAACCAGGTGCGGCCGGGCGAGCTGAGGTTGCAGCTGGTCGCCGACCGTGCGCAGCCGGGCGGCCGGCCGACGCTGGTCACGTGCCGCAACGCCGACGACGAGGCCCGCACGATCGCTGACCGCATCCTCGCCGCTCACGTCGATGGCACGCCCCTGCGTTCGCAGGCCGTGCTGATGCGCACCGGCTCCCACAGCGCGCAGCTCGAGGTCGAGCTCAAGGTGCGGGGGATCCCGTTTCACAAGTTCGGCGGGATCGGCTACCTCGAGACGTCGCACGTGCGCGACCTGCTGGCGAGTTTCCGAGTGGTGCTCAATCCGGCGGACGAGGTGTCCTGGTATCGCCTGCTCACCCGGCACCGCGCGATCGGCAAGGCGAGTGCGCGGGGACTGGCGAAGATCCTTGCGGACGGGGGCGTCGACCGCGCGGCGGACGCAGTCGCGGCGGCACCGGCGAAGGCGCGCACAGGGCTCGCGTCGACCCTGTCGCTGCTTGGCTCGGTCGACTCCACGACCGCCGTGCCGGAGCTGGTCGAGGCGTGCCGAGGCGCGGTGGACCCGTTGCTGCGCGCGCACTACCCAGACTGGCACCGTCGGGTGACCGAAGCCGACGGCATCGCGCAGGCCGCCGCCAGGCAGAGCGATCTCCGCATGTTCGTGAGCGAGCAGGCGATCGACCCGGTGAACGTCGCGGGCGACTGGGCGAAGCAGCCACACCTCGACGAGGACTGGCTGACCCTGTCGACGATCCACTCCGCCAAGGGCCTGGAATGGGACACGGTGCACCTCATGCGGGCGAACGATGGCGCGATGCCCTCGGACATGGCACTCACCTCGCGCGCCGGCCTCGCCGAGGAGCAGCGGCTCTTCTACGTTGCGCTCACCCGCGCACGGGACACCCTCGACGTGTACGTGCCCTCGCAGCTGCCCACGCACCCCACTGCGTTCCTGGCCAAGCATGTCGCCGCCAAGCCCAGCAGATTCCTGACCGAGACCGCACGCGCTCTCATGGAGCCGGTCAGCACCGCCGCCGTCACCCCCGAGCCGGCGCTCAGGCGGGCCGTCGCGGCTCCGCGTGTGCGTACGGACGCGTTCGACGAACTGTTCGCCTGATCTCCGTCGGCAGTCGCGCACCGAGCGTGTGGACCGGCTCCGCCGGAAGCCGCCGCGGCGTCTCTGTCGGCCGCCGTGGGCTCCTCCGCATCCGGAGCAAGGATGCGGGCGACACGTGCAGTTTCGTGTCGCTCTCCTGCGCCGCCTTGGTCAGGGGTTGCCGGCACCCGAGTCGCGCGCATCGGCGACGCGCGCGATGAGCGCTGGCTCCTCCTCGAGGCACAGGTCGAGGATGCCGCGCAGCAGGCCGCCGAGGCTGGTCGAGTTCAGCAGTCGGAACCGGTCGTACTCGCCCAGCGGAGCGATCGCGGCGAGCTGCCAGGACGACTCCACCGGGTCTTCCGAAAGGTCCGTCCCGGGATCCCATCGAGCCTCATCGAGGACGGAGGCGAGCGTCGCGAGGCGGCGCACGACCTGCTCGGCCTCGCGGTGGAGTGGTGTGAGCGCCTCGTCCCACACGAGCGGGGCCATCGTCGACACGTCGGCCACCGGGTGCGGGTCTTCTTCACCCCATCGGTCGACGATGATCCGCTCCCCGCCGACGGCGACCACATACAGGTCCGCGGCGCCCGCCTCGATCTGCAGGATCCGCGCCATAGTGCCGACGGAGGAGCGCTGATCCCCCCCGCCTGCCTCGAGACCCCGCTCGATGAGGACAACCCCGAACTCCGGATCCTCCACGTCGAGCAGGCGCCCGATCATGGTGAGGTATCGCGGTTCGAACACCCTCAGCACCAGCGGTGTGTACGGCAACAGGACACTGCCCAGCGGGAACATCGCGATGGCGTCCATAGGCACCAGTCAATCAGGCGGACGCGTTGTCGGAGCGGGCGCCGTGTGCGATCGCAGTTCGCTGTGAGGCAAATCGGCGCACGAGGAGGCTCGCGTGAACGTCGTCTCCGACCGTCGCCTCATCGGCAGACGCGTTCCATCCACGATGGCGCGTGACGTCGATAGAGTCCGTTGCATGGCATCGGACGTGACGCTGTACATCGGGCCGGAGACGGCTTACAGGAAGTTCCGCTTCACGGACGTGAGCGAGTGGGAGACGGTTCGTTCCCAAATCGTCGCGGCGATGGAGGCGGGCAGGGGGTTGATCGAAATCCCTTGGAAGGGCGACACCGTCGTGTTCGTCTACAGTCCGTATCTCATGGTGACCTGGGTGGAGAAGCGTCCCGAATAGGCACTGTGCGTGAGGGCGGCCACCCTTGGACAGGGGCTCCTCTTATGCTGGCAGCCGTGAAGTGAAACCCTACCGTCGTGGAGGGTATCGAGTGGTGGAAGTCCCTGGACGCGGGGACGAGAGACTGGCTGATCGCGCATAATGGCGAGGCGCTGCCTGCCGATGTCGTTGCCAAGGTGGTTGCGGCCGGCGGGAACGTGGCGTCCGACGCATGGTGGGTCGGTGAGGAAGGTCCCGACGGCTTGTACTTGTCGGACGAAGCGGTGGACTGGATCGAAGCAGTGGGGAACGCCGAAGCGACGTAGGGCGGCTGATCGGGCGCGGGATAGCGTCGAAGCTGTGGAGAACGAGTGGGTGGCGAGGCTGGTCTTGTTCGTCGTCATGGTGGGCGCCGGCGTCCTCTTGATCCGGATGGCGAATGCGGCGGCGTCCGGGCGTCTCAAACGGAATCGACTCGCCGGGATCCGGATTCCCAGCACGATGGCGAGCGAGGAAGCCTGGCTGGCCGCGCATGTACGAGCGCGACGCGCGACGGTCTGCTCGGGAGTTGTGAGTGTCCTCGGTGGCGTATTCGCTCTGATCCCCGTTCCCATGCCCGTGGTGAGTCTCGGGGTGCTGGTCGCCGCTGTCGGCATGCTCGGATTCGTCGCCTACGCGGCTCGAGTCGGCAGCGTGGCCGCGAAGGCCGCGTCCTTGCGCCACATATGATTCGCTCTGAACTGCTCACGAAGGAGACGGATTTGTCAGCGGCAGACTCTCGAACAACATGGGTGCTCGTGGACGGCGAGAACATCGACGCGACTCTCGGAACTTCGATTCTCAACCGGCGGCCGCAGCCGGACGAGCGGCCGCGATGGGATCGACTCCTCGCATTCGCAGGGAGAGAGTGGGCCCAGTCGGCGCGGGGCGTCTTCTTCCTCAACGCGTCATCGGGTATCCCGATGGCGTTCGTCCAGGCGCTCAAGGCGATGGACTACATCGTCGTCCCGCTGTCCGGCGAGCCAGACGAGAAGGTCGTCGACATCGCCATCCAGCGCACACTGCGCGCACTCGACAGTCGTTCTGCCGACGTGATGCTCGTCAGCCACGACGGCGACTTCATCGAAGACATCGCGGGCCTGATCGGTCCACCACGGCGGGTCGGCGTCGTCTCATTCGCAGAGTTCCGAAACGTCGGCTTCAACTCGCTCGCCGGTCTGGAGAAGTTCGACCTCGAGTATGACGCGCGGGTCTTCGACGCTCCGCTGTCCCGGATCCGGGTGATCCCGATCGGCGAATTCGACCCGACCACGTTCCTGGATTGAGAACCGCCCCGGCGGCTCGCTGGGCGACCGGCACGCGCATTCGCGGTGAGCCGCGTGCCTCCGGTGGTTCCCCTGCACGCGATGATGGAACCATGTCTTCCTCCGTCGAACGCCGTTCCAACCCGACGGCCTGGGCCGCGTTCTGGTTCGCGCTGGCCGGCCTCGTGCTCATGCCCATCCCGCTGTTCATCGGGCTGATACTGGGCGGCGGCCTTTCCATCGTCGCTGCCGTCCTCGCGGTGATCGGCCTTCTCAAGGGCCTCGCACGCGGCGGTACGGGTATTGCGCCGGTCGTGTTCGCGGCCATCTTCATCGCACTCACGTGGGGCGGGATCTCGATCGGCGGCGGCACCGTCTGGTAGGTCTGGTCCGAAGACGCGAGGGCGCGGCATCCCGCCGCCCGGACGCTAGTCGAGGTGACGGGCGAGGGCTTCGAGCAGGCCTCGGGTGCCTTCTTCGCGGTTCAGGCCGTCCGCCCAGAACCTGTCGAAGAAGACGCCGTGTTCGACATGCGTGAGCCTGGTGCCCTCGTCCGTCTGCTCGAATTCGAACGACGCCACCGACGTGGACATGTGCGTGCCGTCGAGCCACATGTCGTAGGTCGTGACGATGCGGACGTGGTCGACGATGTCGGTGTAGACGGCCTCGTACCGTGAGAGCGGTCCGCCGTGGAACCTCGCCTCGTCGATGTCGCGTCCGCCGACGCGGAAGTCGAACGTCCATTCGCCAGGCTCGAACGCGTCCCCGTCGCTGAGCCAGCGACGCTTCTGCTCCCCGTCGGCGAACGCCTGCCAGACCCTGCTGACAGGTACGGGGTAGTCGCGGGTGAGAGTGAAACCGGAGTGGGCGAGGCGTCGGTCGGTCGTCATCGGGGTTGTCCTAGCGAGTGAAGGTGACGTGGATCGTGCCGCTCTCGGCGACCTGGGTCTGCACCCTGTGGGTCGATTCGAGGCCTCGGAGGTCGTCCCATACGGGGGCTCCCCGGCCGAGCACGATCGGCGCGATCGCGACGTGGAGGTCGTCGACGAGTCCCGCGCGGAGGAATTCGCGCGCCGTCCGCACCCCGCCCCCGACACGAACGTCGAGACCGCCCGCGGCGATGGTCGCCTCGGCGAGCACGTCCTCGATCGCGCCGGTGCGGAATTCGAACGTCGTCCCGCCGGCCATCGGGATCGACGGCCGCGGCGCGGAGTGCGTGAGCACGTAGACGGGGTACCCGAACGGCGGCTGGTCGCCCCACCAGCCCTTCCAGTCGGGGTCATCGGGATACGCGTGCAGACCGAACATGGCCGCGCCCATGATCTCGGCGCCCACGCCCGTGAAGAACGAGGCGGCGAACGACTCATCGAGCCCCGTCGTCCCCGCGCCGCTCGTGTCGCCGAAGACCTTCTGTCGGAAGGTGCGCGTGGCCGCGTAGGCCGCGGTGAGTGGCCCCCAGTCCTCGCCCATGGGGTTGTCGGCCTCGGGATCAGGCGCAGCGGTGTAGCCGTCGAGTGACGAGAACAGGTCGACGCGAACGCGGGTCATTTCAGATCTCCTTCGGGGTGGTGCGGGCCAGGTGGATGCCGAGGCGGTCCGCCTGGCGTTCCGCAGAGGTTCGTTGCTCGCCGAGCCAGAGATGCAGGACGTCGAGCGCGCCCGGTCTCAGGCTCACCGTCCGGACGCGTCCTTGCTTGCTCGAGGTGACGACTCTGGCGTCCTCGAGGATCCGCAGGTGCTGAAGCAGCGACGGGAGCGCCATCGAGAACGGGGCCATCAGGTCGGATACGACGGCCGGGGATTTCGCCAGACGTTCCACGACGGCGCGGCGTGTGGGGTCCGCGAGAGCTCGGAGCACAGCATCCAGCTCTCCCGAATAGTTAGGCATATGCCTAACTATTCCTCACGGGTCGGTGCCCGTCAACCTCCCGCCGATCGAGCGTGCAGGTCGTGGAACGGAATCGACGCACAAGACGGCGAGAATTCACCCGCCTGAGCCTCGCCGGCGCGCACTGCCCGCAATAGGATCGCAGCACCCTGATGACCCAGAGTCCGGAAGTGGCCGGCCGGTCGCCTCCGAGTGCAACCGAAGGAGAGATCGATGGGTACGGAGAACCTCGCACTGGTGGTCGGTTCGTACGACGACACCGCGGCCGCGTCGGACGACTACAAGGCCCTCCGAAACGGCCAGGACGCCGGCGGCTACGAGATCATCGGCGCGGTCGTCCTTGTCCGCGACAAGGACGGCAAGGTCCAGGTCAAGGAGCACGGCGACAGATCTGTCGGCAAGGGCGCCGCGTGGGGTGCCGGTGCCGGCGTTGTCGTCGGCCTGTTCGCACCGCCGCTGCTGGCGGCCACCGCGGTCGGCGCCGGCATCGGCGCGATCCTCGGGAAGATCAAGAAGAACCGCGAGGAGAAGCAGTTCGGCGTCGACGTCGACGAGTACCTGGCACCGGGAACCTCGGCGGTCGTGGCCGTCGTCGATGATCGCTGGGCCGACAATGTCGAGAAGGCGCTCCAGCGGTCGGACAAGCGCATCAGCAAGGCGATCGACGCGGACGACTACGAGAAGCTGCGCAAGGCCATCGAGGATTCGGCGGACGACGTCGTCGAGCAGATCAACTCCTAGACGAAACCCACTTCACCGCCGCGGCGCTCCGCCCGGCACAGCGCTAGCGACTGCCGCCGCCCGGAATGCGGACCTCAGCCGCAGTTCGGGCGGCAGCCGCGCTGGGTGACCGCATCGATCAGCACGGTGCCGATGTCGGTCGGCTGGAAGGCTTGATACGCCGCGCCGTCGGTGGCGGCCGCGATCTGCTCCAGAGCGGCCTGGTCGGTGTCGGGTCCGTAGCCGATCGCGATGACGGCGACGGGTTTGGCCGGATCCCGCAGAGTCTCGAGCTGCGCAAGCAGTCCCGGCAGGTCCAGGCCCTCATCATCCTCGTTGACCCCGTCGGTGTTGAGGAGCACCAGATGCACCTGCCCGGGGACATAGGTGTCGCGCATGTACTGCACCGCGGCGAGCACGCTGTCGTACAGGCCCGTGCCGCCGCCCACGAGGCTGTCGAGCCCGTAGGCCGTGTCGATCGTGCGCTGCTTGTGCGCCGGATCGCCGAGCGGGCCGAACGGGACGATCTCCTGCCAGTCCTGTCCGCCGATC
This sequence comes from Microbacterium trichothecenolyticum, assembly GCF_000956465.1. Lineage (GTDB taxonomy): Bacteria > Actinomycetota > Actinomycetes > Actinomycetales > Microbacteriaceae > Microbacterium > Microbacterium trichothecenolyticum. Next base: position 51,907 of record NZ_JYJA01000030.1, on the reverse strand, counting down.
CGTCGGCTCGAGAACACCCAGGTGGCGAGAGACGAGTCGTCCGACAGCGAGTTGACGGCGCGCACGGCGGCCTGCTCGAACAGGTCGATCCGCCGCATGTCGGCGGTCGCCGGCTGGAGCATGGAACCCGAGACGTCGTTGAGGGAGAGCATCCTCGACGGCGCGGTCAGCATCTGCCAGGTACGCAGCGCTTCGGCTTGGTTGGCGCTGTCGGTGGGCTCGGCGACGACGGCGGCGTCGTCAGAGTCCGCAAGCGAGTCGGGCGCATTCCCCGCCGCGTCGCGCAGTCCGTGCTCGGCGAGGTGGTCGCTTCCGCTCGCGACGGCGGCGGCGAACATCTCGACGGCGTCGAGAGTGTCGGCCGAAGTGTCTGCGAGAGTCACGAGGGGCACGCCGAGCACAGGCTTCACGTCGGCCGGATAGATCGGCACGAGCGCGGTCTGCGCTTCGCGGCCGTACTCCAGCAGCGCCTGCTCCGTGGTCACGGCGATCGTCGGCGTCGCCGCTGCAGATACTGCCGCGAGCGCATCGGCGGCGGTCGGGACGACGCCGGTGTCGAGGCCGAGCACGAGCGCCGTGAATGCACGAGCATCCCCGCCGACGGCCGTCTGCAGCGCGAGCAGCGCGGCGGAGCTCGCCGCGACCGCCGCCGGATCCGGCAGCACGGCCGCTACCGCGCGCCCCGCGATGCTCGAGAACCCCGCGCCCGCGGACTCGAGCGCAGCCGCCGTGGGCTCCGTCGCCGCGAACACGACCGGGGTGCTGGCCACGGGGGCACTGACCGCCAGCTCCGCCGCGTCGACGCCGGTGAGCTCGGCCTGGCGGGTCGCTCGCTCGGGCCACATCGCGGAGTCTGGCACCCAGACGTCGAAGTCCGGCGCGGACCCGGCAGCCAGCGCCGCCGCTGTGGCGGAGCTGTCTTCGGCGACGATGGTCACATCGAGGCAGTCGGCGCGGGTGTCGGGCAGATCGGCGACGATCGCCTCGAGCGCTTCCGCGAGCGCCGGATCCGCGGTGACGCGCAAGCTCGAAGGCACGCACCCGCCCGTCGAGGCCGGTTCGTCGTCGGGCTCGGTGCCGGTCCCGCCCGTGAGGAAGATGCCGAGGACGACCGCGATCGCCACGACGAGGACGAGGATGACACCGAGAAGCAGCAGCGAGCGCCGCCGCCGCTGTGCGGCCCGGACTGCCGCGCGCGTGGGGGCATCACTGCTGACGGGCGTGTTCGGCTGCATTCGAACCACATGCACTCCGATGGACGGCGGGTGGGGCCCGCTTCGGGGATACGTCGACGTATCTGAGGAATACGGCGTCGTATTTGGGGGGATACTTCAGTGGAGTATAGGGGACGGGCAGTCTCGATGCCCCGGTCACGTGGGCTGCCCCCGCATCGCCCTGGGCTCGCCGAGGCGCCGTCGACCGGGGCGCGTCCGCCGCCTACGCTCGTCGTGTGCTCACCGATCGCGACATCGCACGCTGGCGATTGCAGTCTCAGCATCTGGCGGCAACCGTCGACGGTGCGGAGGACGTCGTGCGGTCGCTCCTCGCCGTGCAGGCGGAGAATCCGTCGCAGTCGGCGTGGGCCGTTGCCACCCGCACGCGTGACCCGCAACAGTCGGACCTCTCCGGGCTCCTGGAGAGCGGGCGGGTGCTCAGGACGCACGTCCTGCGTCCGACCTGGCACTACGTCCATGCCGATGACGTGCGGTGGCTCCTCGAGCTGACGCGCGATCGGGTGCTGCCCACGGTGGATCAGCAACTCGTCCCGCTCGGCGATCGTGTGCGGGTCGTCGCCGACGCGGTGCTCGAGACCCTCGCCGAATCGCCCGATCGCACCCGCGCCGACCTCGCCGACGCCTTGGCGCAGCGCGGACACGAGCTGACGGGCATGCAGCTCATGCTCCTGGCGGCCCACCTGGAGCTGCACGCCGTGATCTGCAGCGGCGTTCCGCGCGACGGCGAGCACACCTACGCGCTGTTCTCCGACCGGGTCGACGCACCTCGGCAGCTGGATCGCGAGGAGGCGCTCGTCGAGCTCGCGCTGCGCTACTTCACCTCTCATGGCCCCGCCACCGCGCGCGATCTCGCCTACTGGGCGACACTCACCCTCTCCGATGCCCGCCGCGGGCTCGCGGGTGCCGCCGACCGACTCGAGTCGTTCGATCACGACGACCGGACCTACTGGCACGCCCCCGGCCGGCCCGCAGCATCCGTATCGCCGAAAGGCCACCTGCTGCAGGTGCTCGACGAGATGTACCGCGGCTATCAGGACTCTCGCTGGGTGCTCGATGCCGACGGGCTGCTGTCGCGGGGTCGCGAGACGGCGATCGGCATGGCGCTCGTCGACGGGCAGGTGGTCGCCGGGATGAAGCGCACGCTCACGAGGCGGGCGGTGACCTTCGAGATCCGCAGGCTGCGGCGCCTCGCTTGCGACGAGGAGGACGCGATCCAGGATGCTGCGGCCCGCTGCGCCCGCTACCTCGGACTCGAGCCTCGCCTGGCGTGGCAGGAACCGTAGAGCCTCGATCCGCGGTGGTGCGGCGCGCTCGGTGCCGGTGCGGCGGCGAGGGCTCGTCGCCATAATGGGCGTGTGCAGCAACGCATCGGTCGGGTGTCGACGGCTGATGGCACCGAGATCGCGTACGCCTCGGTCGGGGAGGGGCGCCCGCTCGTGTATGTCGGCGGGTGGCTCAGCCATCTGCAGCTGAGCTGGGAGATGCCGCAGGAGCGAGCCTTCTACGAGAGCCTCGCCGAAGGCGGCCGGCTCGTGCGTTACGACCGCGCCGGGTGCGGCCTGTCCGCGTCTTCCGATCGCCCGCCCTCGCTGGCCTACGAGCTGGAGCAGTTGGCTGCGGTGGCGGATCTCATCGGCCCGGAGCCTTTCGACGTCGTCGGGACATCGATGGGCGCGCTCGTCGCGGTCGCGTGGGCAGCGGCCCACCCGGAGACCGTGCGGCGGCTCGTGCTGTACGGCGGATGGGTCTCGGGCGCGAACATCTCGCCGCCCGACGCGCGCGATCACGTGCTGGGCCTGGTGGAGTCGCACTGGGGCCTCGGCGCCGACGTGCTCACCGACATCTTCGCGCCGGACGCGACGTCGGCGATGCGACAGGGTTTCGGCCGGTATCAGCGCGCCTCGTCCTCCGCTGCGACCGCGCGTTCCCTCCTCGCGCTGAGCTACGACCTCGATATCAGCGACCTCCTCTCGCAGGTCCGCGCCCCGACGCTGGTCGTCCATCGGGCCGAGGACCGCGCCGCCCCCGTGGCGGAGGCCGCGGCATTGGCCGACGGCATCCCCGGCGCGACACTGGTGGTGCTGCCCGGTCGTTCGCACCTGCCCTACATCGGGGATGCGAACGCCGTCGTGGCGCCGATCCGCAGGTTCCTCGGAAAGCGCGGCCTGCGGCGCTCGCCGCGGGATCTGACTCCGCGCCAGGCGCAGGTCGCGGGCTTGATCAGCGAGGGGCGCACCAACCGCGAGATCGCGCAGACGCTGGGCATCGACGAACGGTCCGCCGAGGGGCACGTCGAAAGGATTCGGTTGCGCCTCGGCTTCACCTCGCGAGCGCAGATCGCCGCCTGGTTCGTCGCACGGCGTGAAGGCCCCGAGCCGTCGAAGTGAGGTAGTTCCACGCCTGCCGGCGCGGGCGTGGCCGCGCAGGCTGGTCTCATGCGAAGCCAGACCCCAGGAGGAGACATGGCCGACACCACGACCGCTGACGACCGCACGACCGCTTTCGAGTTCTCGCAGCACACCGCGCGCGGCGCGTTCAACGCGACGTTCTTCCGCGTGATGGATCCCTACATCGAGCACAACCTGCGCCGGCACAAGCAGCGCGTCTTCGCGGACCTTCCCGCCGAGGTGGTCGAGATCGGTCCTGGCGTGGGCGCCAACCTGCGATACCTCGCGGCCGGCAGCACCCTCGTGGCCGTCGAGCCCAATCGATCCATGCACGGCCCGCTGCGAGACGCGGCTCAGCGGTATGGGGTGGGCCTCGATCTGCGCGAACGCATGGCCGAAGCGACGGGGCTCCCTGACCGCAGCGCCGACAGCGTGATCTCCTCGCTGGTGCTGTGCTCGGTGCAGGATCCCGCCGTCGTGCTCGCCGAGATCCGGCGCATCCTCCGCCCGGGAGGAACGTTCCGCTTCCTCGAACACGTCGCGGCCCCGGAGGGCACGACGACCCGCGCCGCGCAGCGGATTCTGCGCCGCCCGTGGGCGTGGACGTTCGAGGGCTGCTCGTGCGAACGGGATCTGGAGCAGGCCGTCCGAACCGCCGGGTTCGAGAGCCTGACGATCGAGCGCTACCGGATCCGGACCCCGTTCCTCCCGTTCAACACCCACATCGCCGGTGTCGCACGGGCGTAACCGCGTGCGGCACCGGCGATGCGCGTGGCGAGGAGGATCAGCTGATCGAGGCCGCCGCCGCGCGGATCGCGTCGAGCGTCGCCTGCGGCTGCGACACCATCGAGACGTGCGACGCATCCACCTCGGTGATCGTGGCGCCGGCCCGTTGCGCCATGCGGCGCTGCGTGTCGATCGGGATGACGCGGTCGTCGGTGCCGAGGACGGCCCAGCTGGGGATCGACTTCCATGCGGGTGCGGCCGACGGCGTCACGTTCGCGACGAACGACGCCGGACGCTGAGTCGCGACGATCGTCCATCGGTCGGCCTCGGGGAGGTCCTGTGCGAACGCGTCATGCACGGTCTGCGGCTTGAGGAATGCCTCGGCCGCGCCCTCCGGAGCACCCGGGTAGCCCGCGACGTCGAGGACCGTGGTCGGATCCGCGACCGCGAGCGCGGAGCCCGATCCCTCGAGGATGCCGACGACGGTCTCGCCCTCGTCGGGGATGAACGCGTCGACGTACACCAGCGCCTTCACGTCTCCGCCGTGTGCGCCGGCGTTCGTGATGACCGCGCCCCCGTACGAGTGGCCGACGAGCACGACCGGCCCGGTCGTCCGCTGCGCGAGGAACGACGCGATGTACGCCGCGTCGGACGTCAGCCCGCGCAGCTCGTTCGGCGGGGCGAGGACGGTGTACCCCTCCGCCTGGAGCGGAACGCTCACGGCGTTCCAGCTGGATGCGTCGGCCCACGCGCCGTGCACGAGGACGATCGTCGGCTTGCTCTCTGACATTCGACTTCCCATCTGTTGCGCCGCCCCAGGCGGCTGCGGATGATCAAAGTCGCGTCGTGTGCTGTCCTGGACGCGCTGTCCGACACCTTAGGGCCGCACGCCGCGTCGGCGCCAGCGTCGCCGGCTGATGCGCCGTGAACGATTGCCGAAGCCCTTGTGCGACACCGCCCGTCGCCGGCTGTCAATGGGGATCCGCGACCTGGCCGACGTCCCTAGCCTGGGGCGATGGCAGTGAGAGAGCTGTGGCTGATCCGGCACGGTGAGAGCATCGGCAACGTCGCGGCCACCCGCGCCGAGATCGAGGGCCTCGACGCCATCCCGCTCGACGTGCGGGACGCCGATGTCCCGCTGTCGCCCACCGGGCAGGAGCAGGCCGCCGCGCTCGGCGGATGGCTCTCCCACCACCTCGACGACATCGACCTGTACGGGGTGTCGCCCTATGTCCGGGCCAGGGAGACGCTCGCGATCGCCCTGGGGGAGGGCTCGGCGGGCCGGACGATCTTCGTCGACGAGCGGCTGCGCGACCGCGAGCTCGGGATCCTGGATCTGCTCACGAGGCAGGGCGTCGCCCGGTTGCACCCCGAAGAGTTCTCCCGGCGTCGCCACCTCGGCAAGTTCTACCATCGGCCGCCGGGCGGAGAGTCGTGGGCGGACGTCGCGCTGCGGCTCCGGTCGTTCCTCCGTGAGACGCTCGAGGGCGGTCCCGAGACGGCAATGCTCGTCGTGCACGACGCGGTGGTGATGCTGTTGCTCTACATCCTGCTGCCGCTGGGGGAGGGTGAGCTGCTGGGCTTCGCCGACGACCACACCGTCCTGAACGCCTCGATCACCCACCTGATCAGGACTGAGGCCGGCTGGGAGCTCGCGGCCTTCTCGGATGTCGCCCACCTCGAGCGCGAGGGTGCCGACGTCACGGCTCATCCCGGGGATCCCGATGTCCAGCCACGTTGAGGCGGTGACCGAATCGCTCCTTCGGGAGTGGGGCCTGCCCGACCCGGGCGAGTCGAAGAAGTCCCGCGGCGATGTGGTGGTCGTCGGCGGCTCGCGCAGCTCACCGGGTGCCGTGCTCCTCGCGGGCGAGTCGGCGCTGCGCGTCGGCGCGGGGCGCGTCGCGCTCGCGGTGCCGCAGTCGATCGACGCCCAGGTCGGCATCGCCCTTCCGGAAGCGGGCATCCTCGCGCTCCCCGACGATGCCGAGGCGCCGCTGAGCGCAGAGCTGGGAGAGAAGGTCGCGGCCGCCGACGCCGTGCTGGTCGGACCCGGCTTCAGCGACGCCGACGAGACGCGGGCGACGCTGCTCGCCGTCGCTGCGACGGGTCCGCGCCTGATCGTGCTCGATGCGTTCGCCCTCGGGGTGCTTCCCGAGATCGATCGGGGCGGCCTCCCCGATGAGGTCATCCTCAACCCGAACAGGGACGAGGCGAGGATCCTGCTCGGCCGCGAGCTCGCCGACGACGTCGCCGACGTCTGCGAGATCGCCCGGAGGTTCGATGCCGTCGTCAACTGCTACGGCGTGGTGGCGCGCGCCGACGGGCGCACGTGGCGGATCGACGAGGGCGACGGCGGATTGGGAACGTCGGGGAGCGGCGATGTGCTCGCCGGCGCGATCGCGGGAATCGCCGCGCGCGGCGTGGACCCTGCCCGAGCGGCCGTGTGGGGTTCGTGGGCGCACGCCCGGGCGGGCGTCAGGCTCGGCGAGCGCATCGGTCTCGGCTACCTGGCGCGTGATCTCGCGAGCGAGTTGACCCTGGCCGTGCACAGCCTCAGCCGGTGACGAGGGCAGCCAGACCGCCCCTGCGATCGCCGGGACTGTGTGCAGCGATGCTCAGCTGTGCGGGACCGCGTCCACCACTGCGCCCGCGATCGTCGCACCGCTCGGCGCGGCGTACGAGAAGCGGTCGCCGGGGAGCAGGCCCGCGATCGCCTGGCCGAGCGGCGAATCGGGGGAGTAGACGGCGAAGTCGGAATCCGCGCCGAGGAGGGTGCGCGAGCCGAGCAGGAACGTCTCCCGCGATCGGTCCGCGTCGAAGTCGACTGTCACGCGCATGCCGGGCTCGACGATGCCGTCGTCCGGGCGCTCGCCGACCTGGGCGCGGCGGATGATGCCGCGCAGCTCCAGCGCGCGGACCTGGGTCTGCTCGTCCTCGGCGCCCTCGCGCACGAGCAGTTCGAGCTCCTCCTGCAGCTGACGCAGAGCGTCCTGCGTGAGCCAGATCGGCTCCTCCACAACAGACACGGCAAACCTCCACAGCCGGGACAGATGAAGTTCCCGAGCCTAGCGGTTCGCGTCGTGGGGTGCACGGCGAGCAGGCGAGCCGCCCACTCGCGCTCGCCTACCTGCGTTGTTCGAAGGCTCCCGCGGTGACGGGAATCGCGACGGCCGCCACGATGCAGAGCAGGCCCACGACGAACACCAGCGCGGGCAGGACCGGTGACGCGAACGACAGCCCCAGGATCACCATCCCGCCGACCATGAGGATCAGATAGAGCACGAAGAGCAGCATCGCCAACCTCCAGGATCGCCTTCCTCATTGATACTCCTCACCGGCCCGTCGCGGGAGGGGCGCCGTCCCTGGCATCGGACTCGGGTGGGCGCGAGAATGACGCCATGAGACTTGTGCAGGTTGCTCAGCACGCCGATGACCTCGATCGCGCCGCAGGCTTCTACAGCTCTCTCCTCGGCGCCGACGCGACGGCGGTGTTCGATCCGCCGGGCCTGCTGTTCTTCGACCTCGACGGCGTGCGGCTGCTGCTGGACCGCAACGCCCCGACCGCGCTGCTGTACCTGCACGTCGACGACGTGGCCGCCGCCCTGGAGCGGATCGGCGATCGGGCCGAGGTCGTCTCGGCGCCGCACGTGATCTTCACCCACGAGGACGACACCCTCGGACCGGCAGGTCACGACGAGTGGCAGGCATTCGTCGAGGACTCCGAAGGCAACACCGTCGGCCTCATCTCGTTCCGGCCCGTCGCCTCCTGAGGGGCGCCATGGTGCACGACGGATGGCCGTGAGATGAGGCATCCTGCTCGTATCGAGTCGGTAACGGGAGTCAGAGTGCACGCTCCTGTCGCGTTAGCCTGGTCGCGATGAGCGCCTACGTCTCGGCGTTCGAGCTGTTCTCCATCGGCGTAGGACCCTCGAGCTCCCACACGGTCGGTCCCATGCGGGCCGCCCACGATTTCGTCGTCCGCCTGCGCGAAGGAGGGGTTCTGCCGCAGGTCGGCCGCGTCACCTGCACGCTGCACGGCTCACTCGGAGCCACGGGCATCGGCCACGGCACGCCCGACGCCGTCGTCGCGGGGTTGCAGGGTCTCGAACCCGAGACGGTGGATCCGGATGCTGTGCGCTCCGCGTGGAGCGCCTGGCCCGACGATCGCGCGCTCGAGCTCGCCGGCACGCACGCGGTCCCGTTCCGGCGCGGCGACGTCGTGTTCGCGCCGCGCACCAGGCTGCCCGGCCACCCCAACGCCATGACCCTCCAAGCGTGGACCTCGCCCGGCGACGGACCTGCGCGTGCGCTCTCCGCGCCCGGAGTGCGCGAGACGGGCTCGTCTGCGGCTCTCGAACCCGCGGCGGCGACGGATGCCGGACTCCTCGTCCGCGAGACCTACTACTCCGTCGGCGGCGGCTTCATCCGCCGCGAAGGTGACGCTGCGCCCGGCTCAGCGGCCGCAGGGGAGCCCGCACACGCGTTCCCCCTGGACTTCTCCAGCGCCAAGGAGCTGCTCGCCGTGTGCGACGAGCGGGGCATCACGATCGCCGAGGCCGCGCGCATCAACGAGGAATCGCTGCGCCCCGACGAGGACATCGCCGAGGGGCTGGACGCGATCTGGGACGCGATGGCCGCGTGCGTCGAGGCGGGTCTGCGGGCCGGGGGCCTCCTCCCCGGGATGCTGGGCGTCAAGCGCCGCGCCGCGTCGATCCGCGCGCAGCTCGAGGCGGCCGAGGCCGACGGCCGCCGGGAACTCCCAGGCGAGTGGCTCGGCGCCTTCGCGCTCGCGGTGAACGAGGAGAACGCGGCCGGCGGCCGTGTCGTGACGGCGCCGACGAACGGCGCCGCCGGCATCGTCCCCGCCGTCGCGATGTACTGGTGGCGCTTCCTGGCGGACTCCGGTCTCGGCGCCGGCAATGCGGTGACACCGTACGGCGAGCTGGTCGGCAGCGCCCTGCTCGGGTATCACGGGCACGCTGCGACCGCCGAGGAGGCCGCAGGCTGGGACGACGAGCAGGTGGCGGAGGCGAACCGTCGCCGAGGCATCCGTCGATTCCTCCTCACCGCCACCGCGCTGGGCTCTCTGTTCAAGGCCAACGCGTCGATCTCGGGCGCCGAGGGCGGGTGTCAGGCCGAGGTGGGATCGGCGTGCGCGATGGCCGCGGGCGGCCTCACCGCCGTGATGGGCGGCACGAACCGGCAGATCGAGAACGCCGCCGAGATCGCCATGGAGCACCACCTCGGCCTCACCTGCGACCCGGTGGGCGGACTCGTGCAGATCCCGTGCATCGAGCGCAACGCGATCGCCGCGTCGACAGCCGTCACAGCCGCGCGCCTCGCCCTGCGCGGCGACGGCTCGCACTACGTCTCGCTCGACGCGGTGGTCGAGACCATGCGCCAGACCGGCATCGACATGTCGCACAAGTACAAGGAGACGAGCGAAGGCGGTCTCGCGGTCAACGTCATCGAGTGCTGAAGCCGAGTGCTGGCCTCCGAAGGCCGGCGGTGGTCTCGTTCGTTCACGGCGAACGCTCCACGGCTTAGCACTCGCATGTCGAGAGTGCTAATCTGGTCCCAGTTGAGCCGGTACGGCTCAACTTTCGACGAGAGGAGATAATCATGGCCACCAACGACCCGTTCCGGGACCTCGACCGCCTTGCTGCCGGTCTCTTCGACACGCGCCGCGGCCCCCGCCGCATGCCGATGGACCTGTACCGCGACGGCGACCACTACATCCTGACGGCCGACCTTCCGGGCATCGACCCGGGTTCGGTCGACATCGACGTCGACGGACAGCTGCTGACCATCCGCGCGGAGCGCACGCTGACGAGCGGCGACGACGTCAAGTGGATCACGCGCGAACGAGAGGCGGCGAGCTTCCTGCGCCAGCTCAACCTGGGCCAGGGCATCGACACCGAGCGCATCTCCGCGAGCTACAACAACGGCGTGCTGAGCGTGACGATCCCGGTCAGCGAGAAGGCGAAGCCGCGCAAGATCGAGGTGATGTCCGAGGGCGGCGCGCCGACGATCACGGCGCATGAGTCCGACGCGCCCCAGCCGATCGAGCAGTAGGACCATCCCAGAACGGATGCCTCCCCGCCGACGCGGCGGCGAGGCATCCGTTCTGTCGTCTACGCTCGTGCGGTTCCGGTGAAGTGCCTGCGGCACCGGGCCTGGTAGGACTCGATCCCTCCGACGTGCGCCGGCGCCGGCACGCCGGCATCGCCGGTGGGAGCCTCGGCGATTCGCTGGTGGAACGCGGCGTCTTCGCCGCAGACCGCGCACACGGCGGTGAGCTTTACGACGTCCTCGGCGATCGCCATCAGCGCCGGCAGCGGCTCGAACGGCCGGCCGTCGAACATGACGCACAGCCCTGACACCACCACGGTCACGCCATCGGCGACCAGCCCGTCGACGGCGGGGACGAGGTCGGACCCGAAGAACTGCGCCTCGTCGATGGCGACGAGGTCGAGCCCGCGGCCTTCGACGCCAGCGACGAGCGAGGCTACGTCGGGCACCGAGCGCGAGGGCACGCTCAGCCCGGAGTGGGAGCTCACCAGTCCCGCGCCCCGCCGATCGTCCAGTGCGTGGCTCACCACCTCGACCTCGAGCCCCGCGATGCGCGCGCGGCGGACGCGGCGCAGCAGCTCCTCCGACTTTCCGGCGAACATCGGACCGCACACCACCTGTAGCCGGGACTGCCTGGTCGCACGCATGCCGCCACCCTATGTCCGGTTCTGCGCGAGGCGCATGAGACGACGCGCGAACGACGGTCGCCATGGGCGCCGGGGAGCGAGGACGGCGGATCAGCCCCCCGCGCGGCGTCCTCGCCGCACACGGCCGACCGTCTCCCCGGCGGCGACGCCGGTCAGCACGAGGCCCGCGGCGATCGAGAGGGTGAGCGTGTCGAGCACGCTCGCGGCGGTCGCGAGAAGCGCGAGCGCGAGCACCCCCGCGAGCTGTGCGCGCGCCCAGCGCCGCTCGAGCAGGTGGCGGAAGAGCACCGTGCCCGCGAGGAACAGCATCGGCCCGCCGATGACCGCGATCGCCGCGGCGACGTCGTGGTCGTGCGGGTGCGCGAGGGCGTCCTTGTCGCCCACGCTGATCACGACGATCCCCGCCACGATCGGGAGGTGCATCCACGTGTAGGCGGTGCGTGCCAGGCGACCCGGCGTGTCGGACGCCTCGATGGTCTCGGCGCCGACCCGCTCGCCGTGGTCGAAGTAGATCCACCACGCCGCCGCCGCGGTCGCGAACGCGGTGACGAGCGCGGCCACGGATGCCGGCGACGACTCGGTCTCGGCGAAGACGAAGCCGGTGACGAGCATGCCCTCGCCGAGCGCGATCAGCACGAAGAGCGCGGTCCGTTCGGCGATGTGGGGGCCCGACAGGTCCCAGCGGTCGAGGCGCACCTTGCCGAGGCCGGGGACGGGGAACGCGAGGAGCGTCCCTGCGAGCTCGATCCCGAGCGCGAGCGCCCACAGCGGCAGCTGCCACGGCAGCGGCAGCAGCGCGCCGACCACCCACAACACGGCGCTCGCGACAGTCCAGGCGAGCACCGCGGTGAAGTCCCTCGACACGGCCAGGTCATGGCGCGCGGTCGCCCATACGATGAACGCCGTTCGCCCCACCTGGAGGATGACGTAGGCGATCGCGAAGGCCCAGGCGCGCTCGCCGAAGGCTTCGGCGATCGAGACGCTCATGACCAGCGACACGAACGCGAGCCCGATGACGGCGCCGCGAACCGGCAGCGTCACCGGGTCGAGCCAGTTCGTGACCCAGGTCGTCGACACCCACGCCCACCACAGCGCGCACACCATGATCACGCCCTCGAGTACTCCGAGAGGGCTTTGATTCTCGTAGAGATAGGCCGACAGCTGCGTCAGCGCGAACACGAACACGAGGTCGAAGAAGAGCTCGATGTACGTCACCCGATCGGCGCGCGGAGTGTCCGTCGGCCTCATCACGTTCCGCGTCATCCCGAAGGGCATGCCCCACATCCTGTCATCGCGCGCCGGCGCGACGGCGATCTCGCCCCTGGACGGCGTGCCAGCCGCAGGGGCACTATTCATCTCGTGACGAACAATGCGGAGACGGATGCTGTGAGCGTGCGTGGTCTGCACGTCAGGCGCGGCAAGACGGAGGTCTTCACCGGGCTCGATCTCGACATCCCGCGGGGGCAGATCACCGGACTGCTCGGACCGTCGGGGTGCGGCAAGACCACGCTGATGCGATCGATCGTGGGTGTGCAGAAGGTGGCGGGCGGCGAGGTGACGGTTCTCGGCGAACCCGCCGGTTCGCGCGCGCTGCGCAAGCAGGTCGCGTACGACACGCAGGCGGCCTCGGTCTACGGCGACCTCACCATCCAGCAGAACCTGCGCTATTTCGCGCGTCTGGTCGACGCGCCCCGCACCGACGTCGATCGCGTCATCGAGCAGGTCGGTCTCGCCGACCAGCGTGACCAGACCATCGACTCGCTCTCGGGAGGACAGGAGAGCCGCGTCTCGCTCGCGGTCGCCATGCTCGGGGCGCCCGAGCTGCTCGTGCTCGACGAACCCACTGTGGGCCTGGATCCGCTGCTGCGCGCCGAGCTGTGGGGAGTCTTCCGCGGCCTCGCCGACGCCGGCGCGACGCTCATCGTCTCGAGCCACGTCATGGACGAAGCCCTCCGGTGCGACCGCCTCGTGCTCATGCGCGCGGGCCGGATCATCGCCGACACGACCCCCGACGGGCTCTTCGCCGACACCGGGACGACGGACCCGGATGCCGCGTTCCTCACGCTCATCGAGCGCGACGCCGTTCGCCCAGCCCAGGGACCGGAAGAAGCGGCTCAGGGACCGGCGCCATCGGCCGGTGAGCCTGCCGAACCCCACCCGCTCACGCGTCGTGAGGCGCGCGAGCAGGCCGAGCATGCGCACCACGCGGACGAGGGGAGCACCTCATGAACGGTGTGCTGACGCTCGCGACCGCCGGGCGCGTGTTGCGGCAGCTCAGCCACGACCCGCGCTCGATCGCGCTGATGCTCGTGGCGCCGAGTCTGCTCGTCGGCCTGTTCGCGTGGCTGTTCAGCGATCAGGAAGGTGTCTTCGACCAGTTCGGCGGTCCGATCCTGGCGCTGTTCCCCTTCATCGTGATGTTCCTGATCACCTCGATCACGACGCTCCGCGAGCGACGGTCGGGAACCCTCGAGCGCCTCATGACCACGCCCATCGCGAAAGCCGACTTCATCGTCGGCTACGGGCTGGCCTTCGGGCTCATGGCCACGCTGCAGGCGGTCATCACCGTCACCTTCGCGGTGTGGGTGTGCGGGCTCCAGGTCGACGGGCCGCTGTGGCAGCTCGGCCTCGTCGCGGTTGTCGACGCGATCCTCGGCACCGCGCTGGGGCTCCTGGCGAGCGCGTTCGCGCGGACCGAGTTCCAGGCGGTGCAGTTCATGCCGCTCATCGTGTTCCCGCAGATCATCCTGGGCGGCCTGTTCATGCCCCGCGAGGACATGCCCGAGGCGCTGTACCAGATCTCGAAGATCCTGCCGCTGAGCTACGCGATCGACACGATCAACGCGGTCACCGACGGCGACGAGGGGTGGGACGTCTTCGGTCCACTGCTCATCGTGGTCGCGTTCGCCGTGGGCGCGCTGATCCTCGCGTCGCTGACCCTTCGGAGGCGGACTCCGTAGCCCGACGGCTCAGCAGCTGGGCCGCTTCTTGCGCAGCTTCGCGGTCAGGTCGCGCAGCTGGGAGAGCTCGTCGTCCGAGAGCAGCGACATCCGCTCCGCGATGGCCTTGCCGTGGGCACTGGCGATGCGGCGGAACAAGGAGGCCCCGGCATCCGTCGCGTGCACGAGCGCTCCGCGCCCGTCGTCGGGGTCGGCGCACTTGGTGATCAGTCCGCGCGCGACCATGCGGTCGACGAGCCGTGAGACGCTCGGCTGGCTGATGAGCATGTTCGCAGTCACGTCGCGCAGGCGCGCGGTGAGGTCGTCGGCGCGGGTGACCGTCAGGAGCACGTCGTACTCGGCCTGACTCAGCGTCTCGTCGTCGAAATCGTCGTTGATGTCGCCGAACACCTCGTGCTGCGCGCGGAAGAGACTCTCCCACGCGTCGATGGCGAGACGGCGATCGGTCATAGCGTCAAGATTAGAGCCTCGCACCGACCCTAGGCTGGCCCCATGGCGTCTTCTGCAGTCGGGTCGTGGCGCACGCATCGTCTCGGAGCCGTGGGGCTCGTGCTCGCCCTGCTCGCCGGAGTGCTGCTCGCCGGCCTGAACCCGAGCCCGGCGCACGCGGGCGTCGACGACTTCTCGTTCGAGAGCCTCGACGTGCAGTACCAGCTGGGCCGTGCCGAGGACGGCACCAGCACCCTGACGGTCGTCGAGACGTTCGTGGCGCTGTTCCCCGAGTTCGACCAGAACCGGGGCATGCGCCGCGCCATTCCCGACAGCTACCTGGGCGCACCCCTGCACCCCGAGCTCGTCTCGATCACCGACGAGACCGGCGCGCCCCGCGCGGAGGAGACGGAATCGGAGGACGGCTACTACTCGATGACGTCGCGAGCCGACGACTTCGTCCACGGCCGTCAGACGTACGTCTTCACCTACACGCTCCAGAACGTCACGCACCACTTCGCCGACACCGGGGCCGACGAGTTCTACTGGAACGTCAACGGCGTCGAGTGGCCGCAGCCCTTCGGCCGCATCACCGCGCGCGTGACGATGCCGGCCGACCTCGAGGCCGCGCGAACCGGCGCGCAGGCCTGCTATGTCGGCTACCAAGGCTCGACGCAGACCTGCCCGATCGACGATGCCGACGGGACGACCGTTGCCTCGTCCCTGAACGTGCAGCCGTACCAGACGCTGACGATCGCGATCGGGTTCGAGCCCGACACGTTCACCGAATTCGACCCGGGCTACTTCGTGTCGCCGTGGGGCTGGCTGCAGAGCGGGGTGGCCGTGCTCGGACTCGGCACCGCGGTCGCGCTGGCTGCCGTCACCCGCCGTCGTCATCTGCGCGACGAGCCCGGACGCTCCGTCATCATCGCGGAGTACACGCCGCCGCGCGGCATAGACGCCCTCGAGAGCGCCGTGCTGCTCGGCCGCACCACGAAAGCGATCCCGGCCGAGGTGCTCGAGCAGGCGGTGGTGGGCAGCATCCGTATCGAAGAGGGCCCGCCCAAGTGGTTCGGCGGCACGAAGCTGAAGGCCGTGCTGGTGGACCCGTCCCTCGCCGACGGAGACGGACGGATGCTGCTGCCCGGCCTGTTCCCGACGGGCATGCCGGGCGAGGAGTTCGAATTCGGCCGCTCCGACACGAGGTTCTCGACGACCGCGCAGAAGGTGCTGAAGGCGGCCGCGTCGGAGCTGTCGGCGCGGGGCCTTCGGCGCAAGGTGCCGATCAGCGCGCGGGTGTGGCCGGTCGTGATCGCCATCGTGTCCGCGGTGCTCGTGCTGCTCTTCGGCATCGGTGCGCTGGCGGGCTACGTGACCGCGTGGATGCCGATCCTGCTGATCATCGGATCGGTGCTCGTCGTGCTGCTGGTGGCGGGGATGGTGTCGCGCAAGCCGCTCACCGCCGCCGGCGCCGAGACGCGCGACCACCTGCTCGGGCTGAAGCAGTTCATCGAGTGGGCCGAGGCCGACCGCATCCGCATGCTGCAGTCTCCGCAGGGGGCTGAGCGCGTTCGCGTCGACGTCTCGGACCCGCGCATGAAGCTGAAGCTGTACGAGACCCTGCTGCCGTACGCCGTGGTGTTCGGTCAGGAGAAGAAGTGGGCCGAGGAGCTCGCTGTGCTGTACGGCTCGGGCAACTCCCCGGGCTGGTACTCGGGATCGACCGGATTCAACGCGGCGGCGTTCTCGGCCGGGATCTCGAACCTGTCGACGTCGGCCTCGTCGTCGTCCACGTCCGGCGGGTCGTCGGGCGGCGGCTCGGCGGGCGGCGGCGGTGGCGGAGGCGGTGGCGGGGGCGTCTGATCCGGGATGCTGCTCCTCGGAGACGACGCTCGGCTCAGCCGTCGCGCGGGTGAGAGGGCATCGGTTCCGGCACATGCAGCCGGGTGAGGAACCGGTCCGTCCCGCGCGGGATGCCGCGGCGATCGCCGAGCGAGACGACCACGGTCACGGTCACCGCGACGGGGACGGTCCACGCGGCGGGCTGCTCGAGGAACGGGCGCAGAACGGGGAACCCCGCCGTCACGAGGCCGCCGCCCAGGATCGCGACGCCGGAGAGGATCGCGCCCGTGAGCATGCCCGCGATCGCGCCGCGGGCCGTCAGGCCCCGCCACCAGATGCCGAGCAGCAGCACGGGGCACAGCGTGGACGCGGTGAACGCGAAGACCAGGCCGACGCTGCCGGCGAGCCCGGCCGGCTCGGTGGCCAGCGCGACGACCAGGGGGACGAACGACGAGAGCACGGCCGCGATGCGGAAGCCGCGCACGCTGCCGCCGAGCAGGTCCTGGCTGATGACGCCGGCGAGCGACACGACGAGGCCTGACGACGTGGAGAGGAACGCCGCGAACGCCCCCGCGATAACGAGGGCCGTCAGCACATCGCCGAGCGGCCCGGCGACGAGCCGGCCGGGCAGCAGCAGGATGAGCGCGTCGGCATCGCCCGACTGCGCGAGATCGGGCGCGAACGCGCGGCCGAGGAACCCGAACGCGGTGGGGAACAGATAGAACACCGACAGCAGCACGAGCACGATGACGGTCGTGCGACGTGCCGCGACGCCGTCGGGGTTCGTGTAGAAGCGCACGAGCACGTGGGGGAGTCCGAGGGTGCCGAGCAGCAGCGCCACCATGAGCGACACCGTGCGGTAGACCTCGAGGTCGCCCGGTCCGGCACTCGGCGGGAACGCCTCGACCGGAGGCAGTGCGGGCTCGACGCCGCCGGCGAGGAGGAGAATCGCGACCACCGGGATGGCGAGCGCCGTGAGCTTCAGCCAGAACTGGAACGCCTGCACGAAGGTGATCGAGCGCATGCCGCCCGCCGCGACCACGACCGCGACGATGACCGCGACGGCGAGCGACCCCACCCAGGAGGGCAGACCGGTCGTGATCCGCACCGTGAGGGCCGCGCCCTGCAGCTGGGGCACGATGTAGAACCACCCGATGACGATCACGAGCGTGCTCGTCACGCGCCGAGCCCACAGGGAGTCCAGCCGCGCCTCGGTGAAGTCGGGGATCGTGTACGCCCCCGAGCGGCGCAGGGGTGCGGCCACGAACAGCAGCAGCATGAGGTATCCCGCCGCGTACCCGATCGGGAACCACAGCGCCGACGAGCCGGTGAGAAGGATGAGGCCGCCGATGCCCAGGAACGACGCGGCCGACAGGTATTCGCCGCCGATCGCCGACGCGTTCCACCAGGGACGCACGGTGCGGCTCGCGACGTAGAAGTCGCTCGTCGTGCGCGACACCCGCAGGCCGTAGAAGCCGATCAGCGCCGACGCGACGGCAACGGCCGCGATGGCGACGTAGCCGATCGCGGCGTTCACTCGTCCTCCGCGAGCGCCCGGTACCGGGCCTCGTTGCGCGTCGCCGTGCGCACGTACAGTCCGCCGACGGTGATGGCGAGCGGGTACACGCCGGCCCCCAGCAGCAGCCACGACAGCGGCACGCCGAGGACGAACGTCGTGTCGAGCTGGGGCACGAGCGCGATGGCGAGCACGAACAGGGCGGTGGCGACGACGAACCCCAGTGCGAACACGATCCCGAGCCGCAGCTGCGAGCGGATCAGCGAGCGCACGTACACGCCGGCGATGTCGCTCGTGGGTCCTCCATCCGCCTCCCGCGACGCGGAACCGACGGATGCGGTGGGGGAGCCCGCGTGCGGAGCTGTGACGCGTACCCGGCCCGGGGCGGGCGGCTGCCGGTCGGAGGGTGTGTCGGCGTGGCTCGTGGTCATGAGCGGGGCCGGATCGTCGTCGACTCCAGCCTCTCGCGGAGCGCCGGCAGGCACCGCCTGCTCACCGGCAGCTCGGCGCCGCCCACCGTGACGCTCGGGTGGTCGCCCCCGAGCCGGAGGCGCGCGAGGTGGGGGATCGCGACGAGGTAGGAGCGATGGATCCGCACGAACGCGTCGGACCACTGCCGCTCGAGATCCGACATCGGCACGCGCACGAGGTAGCTCGCCTCCTCGGTGTGCAGCCGCGCGTAGTCGCCCTGAGCCTGCACGTAGCGCACCTCGTCGCGCCGGATCATGCGCGTCGTGCCGCCGAGCGTGACGGCGATGAGCTCCGGCTGGGCGGCGGCCGCGGCATCCGTCGCCGGCGCAGCCTGCGCTTTCATCGCCTCGATGACGCGCGTGACCGAGCGGTGAAGCCGTTCGGTGCGCACAGGCTTGAGCAGATAGTCCACCGCCGCGAGGTCGAAGGCCTCGAGGGCGCTCTCCTCGTCGGCCGTCACGAAGACGAGGGCCGGCCGACGCTCGAACCGCTGCAGGGCGCGCGCGAGGTCGAAGCCGCTCAGACCGGGCATGTGGATGTCGAGGAATGCGGCGTCGACGCTCTCCCGCGTGAGCAGCCGGATCGCTTCGGCCCCCGAGGGCGCCTGGTGGATGACGCCGATGCGCGGGTCCTGACCGAGCAGGAACGCGAGCTCCTCGATCGCGGGCTGCTCGTCGTCGGCGATGAGGACGGAGATCACGGTTCGCGCCTTCCCTCGGGCCGCTCGAGGGTCGCCGTCGCACGCACGGGACCGGTGGATGCCGCGACCCGGCCGGGCTGCGACTTCGGCACCCGCATCCGCACCAGCGTTCCCGCACCCACGTTCGTGTCCACGACCAGCCCGTGTTCGTCGCCGTACACCTGCCGGAGCCGTGCGTCGACGTTGCGCAGACCCACGTGCTCGCCCGGCGCACCGCCGGCGAGTGCGCGCTCGAGCACGACCGGGTCGATGCCGACGCCGTCGTCCTCGACGCTGATCTCGGCGAACGCTCCCAGATCCGAGGCCTCGATCGTGATGCGTCCGCCGCCCTCCTTGCCCTCGAGCCCGTGGCGGACCGCGTTCTCGACGAGGGGCTGGATCGACAGGAACGGCACCACCGTCGACAGCACCTCGGGCGCGATCTGCAGGGTGACCCTCAGGCGGTCGCCGAAGCGCGCGCGCTCGAGCTTCAGGTAGCTGTCGATAGAGCGGAGCTCCTCGGCGACGGTCGTGAAGTCGCCGTGCCGGCGGAACGAGTACCGCGTGAAGTCGGCGAACTCGAGGACGAGCTCGCGCGCCTTCGCGGGGTCGGTGTTGATGAAGGAGGCGATCGCGTTGAGCGAGTTGTAGATGAAGTGCGGGCTGATCTGCGCGCGGAGCGCGCGGACCTCGGCCTCGGCGAGCGCGGTCCTCGACGCGTCGAGCTCGCCGAGCTCCACCTGGGCGGCCACCCAGTCCGCCACCTCGCCGGTCGCGCGCACGAGCCCGGCCCGCACGCGCGGCGCGAACGCGACGATGGCCCCCGCGGGCACGCCGCCGGCGAGGATCGGTGCGGCGACGGCATCCGTCTCCCGTTCGCCGATCCGCGCCCGTCGTTGCATCTGTGTGCGGCCCGACGCGCGGGCTTCGGCGGCCAGCCGCTCGGCGATCTCGCGCACGGCGTCGTCGCCCTCGACGGTCACCTGCCCCGACGGGTCGACGAGCGCGAGCGTGTCGCACCCGAGGAGGGCCCTGAGGTGGCGACCGGCGCGGGTCGCGTCGCCCTCGGCGATGCCCCCGCGCAGGTGCTTGGCGGCCCGGCTCGCCAGGTGGAGGGTCTGGTACGTCGCCTGCTCGACGTCGGTGCCGAGCTCCTTCGATGCCACCACGATGCGCCGGAGCAGGATCACGACGCCGACCGCGAGAGCCCCGGCGACGACGCCGGCGGCAGCGGCGAGCAGCATCGACTCGGGCATGCGGCCAGCGTAGCCGTCGTTCGTCGTCCGTCGGCCGCCGTTCGTCGCACCATGGGCGCCGCTCACCGACGACGAACGGCGACGGCCCCCGGCCCCACCGGCCGAAGACGAGCATGGTCGCACTGTCAACGCAGCGGCGCGGCCGACGGGCGCGCCGATCCCGCTCGAAGGAGAGACGCCCATGGGCAACGAAGCCCCCAGCGCCGCGACGGACCTCGCAGAGGTCGACTACAGCGCGGTCCAAGCATCACCCGAATTCCAACGGCTCCGGCGCACACACCGCAGCTTCGTCTTCCCGGTGCTGGGCGCGTGCCTGGCCTGGTACTTCGCGTACGTCCTCCTCGCCAGCTACGCCCACGACTTCATGTCGATCCGGGTGTTCGGCAGCGTCAACATCGCGATGGTCCTCGGCATGGCGCAGGTCGTCACGACCTTCGCCGTCACGACCTGGTACGTCCACTACGCCAACAAGCGCCTCGACCCGCTCGCGGAGGAGATCCGCGACGAGATCGAGACCGGCGAGTTCGAGAAGGCAGGGGAGGCGCGCTGATGCGGCACTTCGGAGAGGCGGCGACCACGTCGCCCGGTGAGCCCTGGCTCAACATCGCGATCTTCGGCGCGTTCGTCGCGGTCACGATGGTGATCGTGTTCCGCGCCAGCCGGAACAACAAGACCGCGGCGGACTACTACGCCGCCGGTCGCTCGTTCACGGGCGGCCAGAACGGCTCCGCGATCGCGGGCGACTACTTGTCGGCGGCGTCGTTCCTCGGCATCGTCGGCGCGATCGCGATGACCGGCTACGACGGGTTCCTCTACTCGATCGGCTTCCTCGTCGCCTGGCTCGTCGCGCTCCTGCTCGTCGCGGAGCTGCTGCGCAACACCGGCAAGTTCACGATGGCCGACGTGTTGTCGTTCCGCCTCAAGCAGCGCCCGGTGCGCATCGCCGCGGCGACGACGACGCTCGTCGTCTGCTTCTTCTACCTGCTCGCGCAGATGGCGGGCGCCGGTGGCCTGGTGTCGCTGCTGCTCGGCATCGGCGACCAGCTCGGCCAGGCCGTCGTCATCACGGTGGTGGGCGCGCTGATGATCCTCTACGTGCTCATCGGCGGCATGAAGGGCACCACCTGGGTGCAGATCATCAAGGCCGTACTCCTCATCGCGGGCGCCGGTGTGATGACGGTCTGGGTGCTCGCGCTCAACGGCTTCGACTTCTCGGCGCTGCTCGACAAGGCCGTGGCCGTCGCCGAGAACCCGGCGATCCTCGACCCGGGCCTCAAGTACGGCGTCTCGGACACCTCGAAGATCGACTTCCTGTCGCTGGGTCTCGCCCTCGTGCTCGGCACCGCGGCCCTGCCGCACGTGCTGATGCGCTTCTACACCGTGCCCACGGCGAAGGAGGCGCGCAAGTCCGTCGTCTGGGCCATCTGGCTCATCGGCATCTTCTACGTCTTCACGCTGGTCCTCGGCTATGGCGCCGCCGCTCTCGTCGGGCCGGCGGTCATCGCCGCGGCACCCGGCGGCCCGAACTCGGCCGCTCCTCTGCTCGCGTTCTCGCTGGGCGGACCGCTGCTGCTCGGCCTCATCTCGGCGATCGCCTTCGCGACGATCCTCGCGGTCGTCGCGGGCCTCACGATCACCGCCGCCGCGTCGTTCGCGCACGACATCTACGCGTCGGTCGTCAAGAAGGGCAAGCCCGAACCCGGCGCCGAGGTGAAGGTCGCGCGGCGCACGGTGGTCATCATGGGCATCGTCGCGATCATCGGCGGCATCGGAGCGAACGGTCAGAACGTCGCGTTCCTCGTGGCCCTCGCCTTCGCCGTCGCGGCCTCCGCGAACCTCCCGACGATCGTGTACTCGCTGTTCTGGAAGCGGTTCACGACCAAGGGCGCTCTGTGGAGCATGTACGGCGGTCTCGCCTCGGCGATCCTGCTCATCGTGTTCTCGCCGGTGGTCTCGGGCTCCGAGACGTCGATGCTGAAGACCGACGCGATCGACTTCGCGTGGTTCCCGTTGTCGAACCCCGGCATCATCTCGATCCCGCTCGCCTTCTTCCTGGGCTGGATCGTGAGCGTGCTCGACAAGACGCAGGAGGACCCGAAGAAGCAGTCCGAGATGGAGGTCCGCTCGCTCACCGGCATCGGCGCCGAGAAGGCGGTCAGCCACTAGAGCAAAGGGCAAGAGTAAGGGCCGGTCGGAGAGGCTACCGACCGGCCCTTTTTCCCTTGCACCAAGAGTGTCCTGCAATCACATGCCGGTAGCTGCCACAGCAAAACAACTACCGTGCGAGCACTCTATAACGGCCAGATAACGCTGACAAGCGTTTTCTGTGATCTTTTCGTGATCTTCCCAGGTGCGCCCGGATCCTGGATGCACGGGTGCCGACGGTCATCGCCAGTGGTCGACCGGGCGTGGCAGATGTCCTGGCCAGCGGACAAAAGTGAAGGGCCGGTCGGAGAGGCTACCGACCGGCCCTTGTCCCTTGCACCAAGAGTGTCCTGCAATCACATGCCGGTAGCTGCCACAGCAAAACAACTACCGTGCAAGCACTCTATAACGGCCAGATAACGCTGGCAAGAGGTCGTTGTTATGTTTCCGTGATCGATTTCCTGAGTGCCCTCGCCTGGTGGCGACGAGGGCCCTTGACCGGGGCGTTCAGATGTGTACAGTGTCAACATACGCACTCGACACTCGGAGGTTCCGATGCAGAGCTCGACCCAGAACGCCCTTCCGCCCGTCGTCGATGCCGAGCAATGGCGACGCGAGCTCGATGAGCTCCGCGTGCGCGAGAAGGCGGCGACGCGCGAGCTCGACGCCATCGCGGCGCAGCGCAGGAGGCTGCCGATGGTGGAGATGCCGGACTACACGCTGATGGGCGAGTACGGCCCGGTGCGCCTCGTCGACGTGTTCGAGGGAAAGTCGCAGCTCATCGTGTACAACCACATGTGGTTCGAGGGGAAGCAGTGGCACTGCCCGGGCTGCACCGGCTACACCTCGCAGTTCACGCGGCTCGACTTCCTCGACGCGTACGACGCCCGCTTCGTCATCGTGACGCAGGGGCCGATCGACGAAGCGCTCGAGTACAAGGAGCGCACGGGCAACCGCATGGACTGGTACTCCACCGCCGGGAGTCCGTTCGGCGCCGACGTCGACGCGCCCGCCGGCGGAGGTTTCGCGGTGAACGTCTTCCTCCGCGACGGCGACACCGTGTACCGCACGTGGCACACGAACGGCCGGGGCACCGAGCAGTTGAGCCACACGTTCCCGCTGATCGATGTGCTCCCGTACGGCCGTCAGGAGGAATGGCAGGACTCGCCCGAGGGCTGGCCGAAGACCGACGCATACGACGGATGGTTCACGTCGCAGAAGGTCGCGGAGCTGTACGGGCCGGGCGCGCACGCGCACGCCTGAATGCCGGATGCCGCACCCCGCGACTGCGGCCGGGGTGCGGCATCCGTTGTTCAGAGTGGCTGATCAGTACCAGTCGGTGGCCTGCGAGTGGCCCCACGCGGCGCACGGCGTGCCGTAGGAGCCCGCGATGTAGCCGAGGCCCCACGCGATCTGGGTGGCGGCGTTGGTCTGCCAGTCGGCTCCGGCGCTGGCCATCTTGTTGCCGGGAAGCGACTGCGGGATGCCCGTCGCGCCGCTTCCGGCGTTGTAGGCCTGGTAGTTCCAGCTCGATTCCTTGTTCCAGAGCGACTCGAGGCACGAGAACTGGCCGTCGCCCCACCCGTACTGCGAGGCGGCCATCTGGCGCGCGGTCGCTTTGGCGCCCTCGGGGGTGTTCGCGGCGGCGAGCGCGGCGGCGGCCTCTTCCGCCTGGCGCTGCGCCTCTGCGGCAGCGGCTGCGGCTGCGGCTGCCGCCTCCTCTGCGGCCTTCTTCTCCTTGGCAGCGGCGAGGTGCTCGCGGAGCTCTGTCACGCGGGCCTTCACCGTCTCGGTGGCGCCGCTCGCTTCGGCGGTGAGCCCCGGAACGAGGAGCATCGGAACGAGGTCGAGCTTCGCGAGCCGGTCGGCCGCCTGCTCGAGGCCGGCGGTGGCGACGGAGGTGTCGTCGATGCCCAGGTCGAGGCCTGCGGCGGCGATGTCGGCGGTGACCGAGGCGGCGTCGCTCAGCGCGACGCGAGCCGACAGGAGGGTGCTCTGCGCATCGGAGCGGATATCGCGGAACGAATCAGCGGTCGCTTCGGGCGCGGTGGCGGACGCGATCGCCGAGGCGGCCAGCGGCGCGGCGGCGGCGAGTGCCGGAGAAGCGAGCGTGAGGCCCGTCGTGAGGAGCACGCCGAGCGCGGCTCCGGTGGCGACGGCGGGCACGAAGAAGCGGCGGCGTGAACGGCGGGCAGGCGTGAGTGACTGGTCTGAATGCATGACGAACGTACGATCCTTCGGGTTTCGCGCCGCGGGTATCGGCGCCTGCGCGCCTTCGGGTCGGACGCACAAGTCCCCGAGTCTGCCTCATGGTGTCTGGACGGTTCCCGGTGTTTTCCTGGACGGAACGTGAGAGCGCTTTTGCGGGAAAGGCCTGATCGGAGGATGAGAATGTTCTCACGCGGAAGCCTCGGTGAGCCTTGAATGCGTGCTGGAGGCTGTGAATCGCGATTCACTTAAAGCTTGCCTGGAGCCGGCAGGATGGTGCATGCTGGCGGCAGCAACGGCGCACCTGGAGGCACCCATGACGTTGACCGCAGCGCAGCGGGCGACATTCGAGTCCATCTTCGACACCTTCGCTCCCGGCGACGGCAACGGAATCCCCTCGGCCAGCCGGCTGGGTGCGGTTGCGATCGCCGAGGGCATGCTCGAGGCGAATCCCCGCAAGGGGGAGGCGGAACTCCTCGCCCGCGTGCTCTCGCTGTGGGACACGCCCCTCGGCGGCGTGCTCCTCGGCATCGGCCCGCGCCGGTTCTCGACGCTGCCGGCCGCGAAGCGCGAGGCGGCGCTCATCGCCCTGTCGGACTCGCGCGTGCCCCTCAAGCGCGTGCTGTTTCAGAACCTGAAGTCCGCGGCGATGCTGTCGTACTACGTCGCCCCCGGAGCTGACGGCGCCTCACCCCTCTGGGCGTCCATGGGCTACCCAGGTCCTCCCGGCCCCCGCGCCGACGCGGCGACGCCGCCGCTGCACCCGCAGACACCGGAGTCCGACCTCGCGCTCGCGTGCGACGTGGTCGTCGTGGGCTCTGGCGCGGGCGGCGGGACGGCGGCTGCGGTGCTCGCGGCGCAGGGGCTCGACGTGATCGTGCTCGAAAAGGGCGCCTACTTTGACGATCGCGACTTCGACGGAAGCGAGCTCGGCGGCCTCGCCCGCCTCTACGCGCCCGGGCCTTCCGCCACCGCCGAGGGGCAGCTCAGCATCCTGTCGGCGCAATGCCTCGGCGGCGGCACCGTCGTGAACTTCTCGACCTCGTTCCGCACGCCCGACCACGTGCGCGAGGAGTGGGCCGCGCACGGGGTGCCGCAGTTCACGACGCCCGAGTACGACGTCGCACTCGATCAGGTGTGGGCACGGCTCGGCGTCAACGGCGCCTACAGCGAGCCCTCTGCACGCGACCGCATCATGGAGCGAGGGCTCACCGACCTCGGTTGGCACGTCGGCGTGCTCGAGCGCAACGTCGTCGGCTGCGACACGGGCCCCGAGTGCGGCCGCTGCGGCTACGGGTGCCGCATCGGCGCGAAGCAGTCGGTGACCAAGACGTGGCTGACGGATGCCGAGACCGCCGGTGCGCGGCTCTACACCGGCGTCGACGTGCGAAAGGTCGACACCGCGGCGGGGCGGGCGACCGGCGTGTCGGGCCGCACCGCCGCCGGCCACAACGTCACGGTGCGTGCCCGCGCGGTCGTGGCCGCCGGCGGAGCCGTCCAGACGCCGGCGCTGCTGCGTCGCTCCGGATTGACGAACCCGAACATCGGCACGCATCTGCGTCTGCACCCGGCGACGGCGGTGTGGGCGGAGTTCGACGAGGAGGTGCGCCCCTGGGAGGGCGCCATGCAGGCGCGCTACTCCGCCGAGCACGCCGACCTCGACGGCTCGGGCTACGGCGCCGTGTACGAGACCGCGGCGGCCAACCCCGGGCTGTCGGTCGCGTTCCAGTCGTGGCGGGGAGCGCGGCCCCACCTCGACGTGATGAAGCGCCTCGCGCACTACTCGAGCGTCGGCGTGATCACGCGGGACCAGGACGCGGGCGAGGTGCGTGTCGACAAGTCCGGAGAGCCGACGATGCACTACCTGCTGTCGGACCGCGACGCCGCACGCGTTCAGGCAGGGGTGGCGGGTGCCGCCCGAATCCTCGAGGCGGCCGGCGCGCTGCGCATGTTCTCGGGGCACCAGGCAGGCATCGAGTGGACCCGCGCCGGCGGCGAGCCCCTCGACGCCTTCATCGCGCGCTGCGCTGCGGCGGGTTACGGTCCGGGCCGGTGCTCCATGGCGGCGCTGCACATCATGGGGTCCGCGCGCATGGGCGGCTCCGCCTCCACGAGCGCGGTCGACCCCGACGGCGCCACGTGGGAGGTGCCGAACCTCGTCGTCGCGGACGCCTCGACGTTCCCCACGGCCTCCGGCGTCAACCCGATGATCTCGATCGAGGCCATCGCGTACATGACGGCGACCCGCCTCGCCGGTCGCCTGCAGGCGTAGCTGCGGGAGCATCCGCCACGAAAAGTCCTGGCCCGGGGGCATACCGGGCCGCCGCCTACCCTTTCATGGTGCCCCTCGGCCTGCACTGGCCGATCAACGCGATCATGCTCCTGAACATCCAGACGCTCGGGTACGACTTCATCCAAGGCCCGATGGGTGCGTGGAACTTCGCATGCTTCGGTGCGACCGCCGGTGTGCTCGTGCTCTCGCTCCGCCACCGTGACACCCAGATGCGGCAGACGGCGACCGGCGCGCTCGCCGCAGGCCTGCTGGGCGGCATCTCGGAGCCGTCGCTCTACCGCATCCATCTGCGGTTCAAGCGGATCTATCCGCGCATGCTCGTAGGCTGCTTCGTCGGCGGTCTCACGATCGGCATCGGCAGCCTGATCATGGGTCTTCCCGACGGGGTCACCGGGCCCGGGCGCGGCCATCGAGCCGGTCGGCGACACCGTGTTCTCGCCGGGAGCGGGGGTGATCGCCGCGGCCCAGCCGACCGGGCACGCGTTCGGCATCGTCCTCGACGGCGTGCGGCCTACTCGCGATGCGCGGCGTAGTAGGCGAGGAGCGCGCGGGTCGAGGCATCCTGCGCGGCGATCGCCGCCTCGTCGCCCTCGATGGCCGGCGCGATCTGCAGAGCCAGCTGCTTGCCGAGCTCGACTCCCCACTGGTCGAACGAGTTGACGCCCCAGATCACGCCCTGCGTGAACGTGATGTGCTCGTACAGCGCGACGAGCTGGCCGAGCACGGCGGGCGTGAGCGCCGGAGCGAAGATCGACGTCGTCGGCTTGTTGCCCGCGAACGTGCGCGCGGCGACGAGGGCCCCGGTGGTGCCTTCGGCCCCGACCTCTTCGGCCGTCTTGCCGAAGGCGAGCGCCTTGGTCTGCGCGAGGAAGTTCGACAGGAACAGGCCGTGCACGTCGCGGCCGCCGTCCTCGAGCGCGTAGGCGGGGTTGGCGAAGGCGATGAAGTCGGCCGGGATGAGGCGCGTGCCCTGGTGGATCAGCTGGTAGAACGCGTGCTGACCGTTGGTGCCGGGCTCGCCCCAGAACACCTCGCCGGTGTCGGTGGTGACAGGGGAGCCGTCCCAGCGGACGGACTTGCCGTTGGACTCCATGGTCAGCTGCTGCAGGTACGCGGCGAAGCGCGAGAGCTGCTGGGCGTAGGGGAGCACCGCGTGCGACTGGGCGCCGAGGAAGTTCGAGTACCAGATGTTGAGGAGGCCCATCAGCACCGGCACGTTGCGCTCGAGCGGCGCGCTCGCCACGTGCTCGTCGACCGCGTGGAATCCGGCGAGCAGCTCGCGGAACACGTCGGGGCCGAGCTCGATCATGAGCGAGAGACCGATGGCCGAGTCCACGGAGTAGCGGCCGCCGACCCAGTCCCAGAAGCCGAACGCGTTGTCGGTGTCGATGCCGAACGCGGCGACCTTGTCGAGAGCGGTCGAGACGGCGACGAAGTGGTGGGCCACAGCATCCGTCCTCGCCTCATACGAGCCGTCGATCGCACCCGACGCCGCGAGGCCGGCCCACAGCCAGTCGCGCGCGAGGCGGGCGTTGGTCAGCGTCTCGAGCGTGGTGAAGGTCTTCGACGCGACGATGAACAGCGTCGTCTCGGGGTCGAGGTCCTTCGTCTTGTTCGCGAGGTCGAACGGGTCGATGTTCGACACGAAGCGGGCCTGGATGCCGGCGGTGGCATACGGCTCGAGGGCCGCCGAGATCATGACCGGACCGAGGTCCGAGCCGCCGATGCCGATGTTGACGATGTGCGTGACCTTCTTGCCGGTCACGCCCTGCCACTCGCCCGAGCGCACGCGATCGGCGAAGGCAGTCATGGCGGTGAGCACCGATTGCACATCCGCGTCGACGTCCTGGCCGTCCACGACGAGCGCGGGCGCGGCGCCCGCGGGCCGCCGCAGCGCGGTGTGGAGCACCGCTCGGTCCTCAGTGGTGTTGATGTGCTCGCCGGCGAGCATCGCGGCGTAGCGCTCGGCGACCCCGGTCTCTTCGGCGAGCTTCACGAGCGCCGCGAGGATCTCGTCGGTCACGAGGTTCTTCGACAGGTCGACGTGCAGGTCGGCGAGCTCGAAGCTCAGACGCTCGGCGCGACGCGGATCGATGGCGAACCAGTCGCGCAGATCGGGGGCGAACGAGTCGCGGATCGAGCTGAGCTCGGCCCAGGCGGAGGTGGTGGTGGCATCGATGGGAGCTGTCACGCACCCCAAGGTACCCGCGCGGGTGCGCGCGTTGGTTACGCGTTACTCACCGACGGCCCGCCGCTGTTGTGAGGCGGGCGTCCGCCCGGCGTTCAGGAAGCCGACCGTAGGGTGGAAGCACCATGCCCTTCCCCTCGCCCGACCTCCGCCTGATCGCCGTCGACATGGACGGCACGCTGCTCGACGGCCACGGCCGCATCCCCGAGGCCCTCTGGCCGCTGCTGGACCGCCTGCACGCGGACGGCATCCGCTTCGCGCCGGCGAGCGGACGCCAGCTCGCGACGCTGCAGCACGCGTTCGCCGAGCACCTCGACGACATGGTGTTCATCGCCGAGAACGGCGCGTACGTCGTCGAGGGCGACGCCGAGATCAGCTCGGACGCGATGGACGCTGCGTTCACGGCGTCGCTCGTCACGCGCCTGCGCGCGCTCGCCGCCGAGGGGCGTGACCTCGGCGTCGTCGTGTGCGGCAAGCGGTCCGCCTACATCGAGCGCGCCGACGACGCCTTCCTCCCCGAGGCCGAGAAGTACTACGCCCGGCTCGAGGCCGTGCCCGATCTGCTCGCCGTCGACGACCAGATCCTCAAGGTCGCGATCTTCGACTTCGCGGAGGCCGCGGCCACCGCCCCGGCGCTCGACGATCTGCGAGCGACCCACCAGGTGGTCGTGTCGGGCGAGCACTGGATCGACGTCATGAACCAGGGCGTCAACAAGGGCGTCGCGCTCAGGCGACTGCAGGCGGCGACGGGCATCGCGCCCGAGCAGACGGCGGTCTTCGGCGACTACCTCAACGACCTCGAGATGATGGATGCCGCGTCCCTGTCGTTCGCGATGGCCAACGCGCATCCGCTCGTCGCGGCGCGGGCGCGCTTCCGCGCCCCGTCGAACCTCGACCACGGCGTCATCACCACGATCGAGAAGCTCCTCGACGGCGTGCCCGACCCCGTCGCCTGACGGAGTCGGTAGCCTTCGGGCATGGCGGTGAGTCAGACCAGGCGTGCGCGCGCCGCGCGACGCCGCGCTCGCCGGGTGGCCGCTGCCGACAACGACCTCACACTCGACGAGTGGGAGGACCTCGTCGAGGCGTGGGGCGCGTGCGCCTACTGCGGCGTGACGGTGGGTCCGTTCCAGAAGGACTGCGTGCTGCCCATCTCCCGCGGCGGCCGCTACACGTTCGAGAACGTCGTCCCCGCGTGCCGGTCGTGCAACGCGAGCAAGTGCAACGACGAGGTGACCGGGTGGCTGCGTCGCAAGCGCCTCGACGAGCGCGCGTTCCTGCTGCGCCATGTCGAGGTCCTCGCCGCGTGGCGCGGCGCGGCCGCGGTGCCCGGTGAGACACCATGACCGTCCTCATCCGTCCGTACGACAGCGCCGACTGGGACGACATCCAGCGCATCCACGACGCCGCCCGGCTCGACGAGCTCCGCGCCGCCGGGCTCCTCGATGCGTACCTCGACCTCGCCGCCACGTATGAGAACGAGGGCCTCTTCGATGACGAGGTGTGGGTCGCCGAGACCGAGGGTGCGGTCGCAGGCTTCATCGCCGGCAGCGTCGGCCCCGGCGGCGGCGAGATCACCTGGATCTACGTCGATCCCGGCCAGTACCGCCGCGGCGTCGGCCGGGCACTCGTCGAGCACTTCGTCGCGCGCTCCGGCGGGCGGGTCGAACTCGAGGTCCTCGACGGCAACGCCGCGCGCGACTTCTACGAGGCGCTGGGTTTCGTGCTCGAGTCGACCACGACCGGCAAACTCGCCGGTAACGAGATGTTCACCGCGACCGGCCACACTCTCGTGTGGACCCCGCCGCAGCTGTAGACATCGCGCGGAATGGGAGGCGGCCCGCGTGCTTCGGGTGCACGCGGGCCGCCGGTTCCGGACAGGCGGATGCTACTGCGCGGCGTAACCGCCGTCGACGAGGTGGTAGCTGCCGCTGACGAAGGTGGCGGCATCCGAGGCGAGGAACGCCACGAGGTTCGCCACCTCCTGCGGGTCGCCGAGGCGGCCCAGCGCGTGCTTGGCGGCGAGCGCGGCCTGCGCGTCGGCGTCGAGGTTCGCGTCGACGAGGGGAGTGTGGATGAAGCCGGGGCCGACCGCGTTCACGCGCACGCCCTGCGTGCCGTACTCGAGAGCGGCGTTCTTGGTGAGGCCGACGACGCCGTGCTTGGCGGTGACGTAGGCCGACGACATGGGGATGCCGACGGAGCCGAGCACCGACGAGATGTTGACGATCGAGCCGCCGCCGTTCTTCGCGATCGCGGGCGCCTGCGCGCGCGTGCCGTAGAACACCGCGTTCAGGTTGATCTCGATGACCTTCTGCCACGAGTCGATCGGGTACTCGCCGATCGGTGCCGCCGCGCCGCCGATACCGGCGTTGTTGACCGCGATCCGCAGGGGAGCGAGGGCCTCTGCGGCCTCGACGGCCGCCTGCCCGACCGCAGGGTCCGCCACGTCGCCGACGAACGCCGCTGCCGTGCCGCCCGCGCCCGTGATCTCTGCGACGACCGCGTCCGCGGCCTCCTGTCGCACATCCGCGACGAGGACCGCCGCGCCGTTGGCGGCGAGGGTGAGGGCGACCGCCCGGCCGATGCCGGATCCTGCGCCGGTGACGATGGCGGAACGCTCCGCGACATCGTACGTAGCCATGATTACCTCCGTTGGTGGCGTCATCGCGTGGCGCCGATCACTTCTCCGACATCTGTCGGCTATACATGACTTAACCTACACCTGTCGAAAAGATTCCCGGAGGCGCCATGGACCCTCGCAAGCAGCGCAGTCGTGATCGTCTGTACGCCGCGGCACTCCGTCTCGCCGAGGATCGGCCGATCGCGAGCTTGACGGTCACCCAGCTCGCCGATGCGGCGGGCGTACATCGCTCGACCTTCTACGAGCACGCGGAATCGCCCGAGGCGCTGGTCGAGGCGGCGCTCACCGCCGAGCTCGACGTGCTGCGCGACGAGCTCATGAAGGACCGATCGGATGCCGCCACCGCCGTCGCGACCGTGACCGAAGGTGTGCTGCACCACATCCTGCGGCACGTCGACATCTACCGCCGCGAGCTCGCGGACGGCGGCGGAGCGCTGCACGCGATGCTGAGCAGGCACTTCCGCGGCACCACCGAGACACTGCTGGACCGCGGGCGCGTCGAGATCGCGGTGCCGGTCGCGGGCGCGACCCCCGCGAGCGTCTCGGACGCCGCCGCGCGCTTCCTCGCGGACGGCACGGTGGGGATCATCGACGGGTGGCTGCGGCATCCGTCCCCGCGGGTCGAGGACTTCCTCCGGGTGTATCTCGCGCTGCTGCCGGACTGGTGGCCGCACCGCCCCGAGGCCTGACCGGGCTAGTCGGCCGCGGGTACCGTTCCCGTGAGCACGGCGATGCCATCGAGCACGGCGCGCGCGGTCGAGCGGGCTCCGAGCACCCGGAAGTGGCCCGACGTCGGGACGGCGATGTTCGTCGCGCCATCGAGTGCGCTCCCCTCGGGGATGTGGGGATCCCACGGCCCGAACACCGACACGATGCGGCCGTTGACCGACGTCTCGCGGCCGAGGGTGAGGATGGTCTCGTCCTTGGGGCTGAAGGCGCGGATGCTCGGGACGACGAAGAGGCGGGCGAGCCGCGAGCCGCCGAACGGCGTCGCCACGGCGACGAGCCCGACCAGGCCGAGCGGGCGACCGCCGTCGGTCGTTGCCGCGGCGCCCTCGGCAGGGTCGCCGCCGGCGGCCGCCGCTGCGGCGGCCCGCGCGGCGGCCCCGGACGAGACCAGCAGGTGCTTGCCGATGAGGCCGCCCTTGCTGTGGGCGACGAGCACGCGCCCGGCGTCGGGCGCCGGCGTGCGGGCGAGCAGGCCGGCGAGGCGCTCCGACGTCGAAGCGATCGTGCGCCGGTTCACACCCAGACCGTGCACCACGCGCACCCTATGGCCCGCCGAAGCGAGCGCGTCGCCCAGGGGGCGCAGGAACGTCCAGTGCTCGTACACACCGGGGATGAGATACACCTCGGGCAGCCCGGGCTCGCCACGCTGCCACGCCGGCGGAGCGGGGCGAGGTCGCCCGATCGCCCATGGGAACGAGAGCACGGCGAGCTGCCGGCGCCCGGCGTAGACGTAGTCGGCGACCCATGACAACCCGCGGCCCACCATCGACGGGCGCGCGAACGTGGTCGCTTCCGGCGGGCGCGGCATGGGCGAAAGTCTAGAAGCCCCGCCGCCCGCGGTGCCGCTCGTGTCGATGCCGGTCACACGGCGCGGACGCTGTTGCTGCGCTTGTCGTGCGTCAGCTCGGCGAGCCCGAGCTCCTCCAGCAGCGGCGGGAGATACATCCCGAACCGTCCGCGGTACCCCTTGCGGAGTCCATACCAGCCGCCGACGGGGTTGCCCTCGTCACGGCCCCACGCTTCGACCGTGCCGTCGGCCGCCGGCTTCTGCTCGTCGGCGGCCCCGAGCGGCACCCAGTCGCCCTGCTCGCGCAGCCACGCCGCGAGGTCGTCGATCGCGCTCAGGTGGTACTTGAGAGTCGTCGAGCCCACCTGGCAGACGAGTGCCGGCGGGTCCGCTGCCTCGTCGCGGTACATCGTGTACTCGCTGGTGCCCGGCGCCGTGGTGAGCTGCCACGGGTCCTCAGCGGTCCCTGAACCGGCCATCTCCATCCCCTCCGTCGGTGCGAGTCTTGCCGGTTCGCGGGGTGACGGCAAGGGGCGCAGCTCAGTCGGCGGCCGAGGCCTCGGTCGTGCCGCGGACACCCGTGATGGCCGACTCCACGACGGAGGCCGCGAGGGCGTCGATGACGGATGCCGGCTGCCAGCGCACCGGGCCGTGCACGGCGATGTCTGCGAAGCCGTGCACCGCCGACCAGCACGCCCACTCGGCGTATGGGCGGCGATCGGGGGAGAGGGCGCCCGCGTGCACCATCGCGTCGAGGGTCTCCATGAGGAGCCGGAACGGGGCGACGATCTCGTCGTCGAGGGTGACGATGCCCTCGTTCGCTTGGGTGTCCTGCGTGAAGAACGCGGTCTCGAACCACCCGCGCTCGGCGCGCGCGAAGTCGATGTAGGCGAGGCCCACGCGGCGCAGCCGCTCGATCGCGGCCTCCGCGGGGGAGAGGTCGCGCGGCGTGGCCGCGACGCGCGAAGTGATCGCGTCGGCCAGTGCCAGCTGCGCCTCGCGGGCGACGGCGCGCACCAGGGCGTCGCGATCGGCGAAATGCCGGTAGGCGGCATTGGGTGAAACCCCGACGGCGCGGGTCGCCTCGCGCAGCGTGACCGCGCCCGGGCCGCCGGTGCGCGCGAGCAGCAGGCCTTTGCTGATCAGCGCGTGTCGGAGGTCACCGTGATGATAGGCGCGCACGGGCGAAGTCATTGCGTCCTCCCGGCCGGGTGTGTACGTTATGAAAACCGAATGTGAACAGTGTCCACATTCACCTTAGGCCCTCGCCCTCGCCGCTCGTTCCACGAACACGCCGAAGGAATCCGTCATGAGCCAGCCGAGCCCTGCCGGGCCCGCAGCATCCGAAGATCCCGTCCAGCACCGCCCCGATGCGCGCACGCTCCGCGCGTTCTACCAGGTGCTCGTCAACACCGCGCTCGCCAACGTGACCTCGAGCTACCTCTGGTTCGCGCTGACGTTCTGGGTGTACCTCGAGACCAAGTCGGTGCTCGCGACGGCGATCATCGGCGGGTCGTACATGCTGCTCGTGGCCGTCTTCGGCGTCGTGTTCGGCGTGATCGTCGATCACATGAAGAAGAAGTCGGTCATGCTGCTCTCGAGCATCGTGACAGTGTCGGCCTACGTCGTCGCCGGCGCCATGTTCGTGGCGTTCCCCGAGAGTGCGCTGCTCGACTGGACCGGTCCGTGGTTCTGGGCGTTCGCGGGCGTCATCCTCCTCGGCGGGGTCGTCGAGAACCTCCGCAACATCGCGCTCTCGACGACGGTGACCCTGCTCGTCCCAGGGGACCGGCGCGACAAGGCGAACGGTCTCGTCGGTGCGGTGCAGGGCATCGCGTTCATGGTGACGAGCGTGTTCTCCGGCCTGTCGATCGGGCTGCTCGGCATGGGCTGGACGGTCGCCATCGCGATCGCTGCCACCGGTGTCGCGCTGATCCACCTCATCTTCGTCCCGATCCCCGAGCGCGGCGTCGCCCACGTCGAGGGGGAGGCGCCGAAGGGCTTCGGCTTCAAGGGCGTGATCCCTGCGGTCATGGCGGTGCCGGGGCTTCTCGCCCTCATCCTCTTCTCCACGTTCAACAACCTCGTGGGCGGGGTCTTCATGGCCCTCATGGACCCGTACGGACTGACGCTCTTCTCGGTCGAGATGTGGGGCATCGTCCTCGGCGTGACGAGCTTCGGATTCATCATCGGCGGCGCACTCGTGGCGAGGTTCGGCCTCGGCAAGAACCCGGTGCGCACGATGCTGCTCGTCAACATCGGCATCGCGCTGCTCGGCATGACCTTCGCGATCCGCGAGTGGTGGTGGCTGTACGGGCTCGGCATCCTGATCTTCATGGCGCTCATGCCCATCGCCGAAGCCTCCGAGCAGACGATCGTGCAGCGCGTCGTGCCGTTCGAGAAGCAGGGGCGCGTCTTCGGCTTCGCCGCGAGCGTGGAGTCCGCCGCGGCACCCGTCTCCGCCTTCCTCATCGGACCCATCGCGCAGTTCTGGCTCATCCCCTACATGAATTCGCCCGAGGGCCAGCAGGCGTGGGGCTGGCTGCTCGGCGAGGGCGAGGCTCGCGGCATCGCGCTCGCGTTCGCCGGCGCGAGCCTGGTGCTCCTGCTGGTCGTGCTGCTCGCCTTCGTGTCCAAGCCCTATCGTGAGCTGTCCGACGCGTACTCCGCGGCCCCGCCGTCGCTCCACACCGACGAGGAGGGGGCGGATGCTGCCACCCCGGCGACATCCGGGACCGACGTGACCGGCGGGGCCGCTGAAGACCTGCGCTCGGGCCTGCGCTGACACGGCGGGTCAGAAGCGGGCGAGGCCTCCGGCAGCCGCTTCGTCAGGACGGCCGGGGAAGACCTCGAGCGCGAAGCACTGGGTGTCGACGGCGACCGTGAGCAGGGTCGCCCACTGATCGATGCGGGGGAGGGTCGGGTCGGGGGTCATGCAGATCTCGGCCGCGGCTCCCTGTCCGCCGCACGCCGCGAGCGCCCGGGCGGTGGGATCCAGGCCGGCGAGGCCGTCCCGCACGTCCTCGAGATGCGCGAGGCGCTCCATGGTCGTGGAGTCGGCGGGCATGGTGTCGCCCGCGAAGAGCGCCGAGTCGAGGAAGTGGTTCGTGTGGAAGAGCCAGCCGTCCGCGGCGGGCTCGACGGCGCCGAGACCTGCGGGAGAAAGCTCGAGCGACGCGGCCCGCGACCCGGCACCGTCGGTCTCGAAGACCGTCAGCACTGTCGAGGCGCTCACCGTCGCGCTCGCTGCGATGTCCCGCGCGTCCCCGATGGACCGGGCCTCTTCGAGCACGCGGCGCGCGATCGCGTGGACGGGGACGCCGCCGGCGTCCGAGTCCGTCTGGTGCGACAGGATGTTGAAGTGCAGGCCGAGCCCGGCGCTGTTGACGCCGATCTTCGCCGCGGTGCCGAACTCGGTGAACATCTTCACGCGCATCCCGCCGGCGGTGGCGAACTCCACCAGGAGTCCCTCCGGCACCAAGAAGTCGTGCCAGTCCCACGTCTGCAGCGTCTCGGCAGCGAGCCGCGGGCCGACATGGACCGCGGTCGAGCACTCGCCCTCCCTCGGCGGCGGTGCCACCGCGAGGATCTCGGTGCGTCCGCCGACGGCGGCGAGCCGCCACGGCTCGAGGCCGGCCGCAGCGGCGATGGCGTCGGCCTCCGCGCCGAGGCCAGGTGCCCAGGTGGCGAGCGAGGCGTGCGTGCGGTCGGCGATCGCCCTCACCGCATCGGAAGGGATGCCGAGCTCGGCGAAGTGCGCGAGGTACAGCTGCGCCGTGCGCCGGTACTGGGTTGCGAAAGCCGCACCCAGTTCGGCGCCGCGCGTGGCGGGATCCGGAGTCGTCGACGTGAAGGTGCGGAGTTCCATGGGTTCTCAGTCGAGCTCGGGCGTGCGCGGGGGAGCGGTGCGGCGCGGCCGCAGGGCCTCGAACGCCGCGGCCCAGGCGAGCAGGTCGGGGTCGCTGTAGGCGCGCCCCGCGATCGTCAGCCCCACCGGCATCCCGATGTCGTCCATCGTGCCCATCGGCACGGTCACCGTCGGGATGCCGAGGTGCCGGATCGCGAGGTTGCCGTTGGCGACCCATACGCCGTTGCGCCAGCCGAGATCGGCGGATGCCGCGTTCACGTCCATGTCGGCGGGGCCGACGTCGGCGACCGCGGGGAAGAGCACGGCGTCGAGGCCGAGGATCGACATCCAGTCCTCGAGGTCGATGCGCCGCGTCTCCTCGAGGCCGCGGACGCCGTCGGCGATCTCGGGGATGTCGGCGAACGACGCGTACGGGTGCTCGCGCACCTGCGCCGGATAGGTCGCGATGTCGTCGTCGAAGCCGGTGTACCGGTCGGGCAGCGCACCGTCGGGGTGCGGGAAGATCGTCGCGCCGTCCACGCCGTCGAGTCGATCGAGCGCCGGGTCGCCGTTCGCTCGCAGGAAGTCGTCCCACGCCCACGCCGAGAGGTCGACGATCTCGCGCTGGAGGAAGGCCTCGGTCACGAGCCCGCGCGTCTTGATCGTCGGGGCGCCCGGGCGATCGCCCTCGTAGTTCGTGACCGCCGGGAAGTCGACTTCCACGACCTCGGCGCCGGCCGCCTCCAGGTCGAGCCGCGCCTTCTCCCACAGCGCGAGCACCGAGGGCCGGGTCTCGACACGGGTGCCCGTCGGTCCGCCGATCCCGCCGTCAGCGGCGGTGCCGGCCTCCGGATCGGCGTTGATGTACATGCGCGGCACACCGAATCGACGCCCCGCGAGGGTCGCGGCGGCGGCGTCGGCATCGCCCGACGCGAGCGCCGGGTACGACGCCGGGCGCAGGGCGGAGGCATCCGGGATCCGGATCCAGGGCTGCGCGCGCCAGAAATCGCCGCGCGTCTCGGGGTCGTCGGCGACCATCACGTCGAGGATCTCGAGCAGGTCCGCCATCGTGCGGGTGTGCGGCACGACGACGTCCATCGTGGGCACGAGCGGCCAGTTGCCGCGCACCGAGATGACGCCGCGCGACGGGGTGTAGGCGCACAGTGCGTTGTTCGAGGCCGGCGCGCGGCCGCTCGACCACGTCTCCTCGCCGAGCCCGAACGCCGCGAAGCTCGCCGCGGTCGCCGTGCCTGAGCCGTTCGACGAGCCCGACCCGAACGCCGAAGTCAGGTACTCGGCGTTGTAGGGGCTCTCGGCGCGGCCGTAGAGACCCCGCTGCATCCCGCCGTTGGCCATCGGGGGCATGTTGGTGAGACCGATCAGCACGGCCCCGGCACCGCGCAGACGCTCGATCGAGAACGCGTCGCGCTGCGCGACGAGGTCGGCGAACGCGGGCGAGCCCGCCGCGACGGTGAGGCCCTTCGCCATGAACGAGTCCTTGGCGGTGTATGGGATGCCGTCGAGCGGCCCGAGCGCGCGCCCTCCGGCGCGACGGAGATCGGATGCCGCGGCCTCGGCCCGCGCGTCGGGATTGCGCACGACCACCGCGGTGAGCGCCGTCGCCGTGCCGGGCGCATCGTACGCGTCGATGCGAGCCAGATACGCGTCCACGAGCTCGACGCTCGTCACGGCGCCGGACTCGAGGGCCTCGCGCAGCTCGGTGATCGTCTTCTCGACCACGGGGTACATCAGGCCATCTCCCGTCGGACACGGAGTCGGAGGTCTTCGGCGACTCGCCGGTTCGCGGCATCCGCTCCTCGGCGCGTCGCCGCGACGCTCCGATTCTGTGCGCGCCCAAGGCTCATCGCGCCACCACCGTCGGCTGCTGCTGCGTGATGCAGTGGATGCCGCCGCCGCCCGCGAAGATCTGGCGGGCGTCGACCGTCAGCGCGCGGCGCCCCGGGTACGCGGCCTCGAGGATCTCGCGCGCCTGCGCGTCGGCGCGGTCCTCGCCGAACCCGCACGCGATGATCCCGCCGTTGACGACGAGGTGGTTGACGTAGCTGTAGTCGACGAATCCCTCATGGTCGCGGAGACTCTCAGGGGCGGGGAGGTCGATGATCTCGAAGGTTCGGCCCGCGGCATCCGTCTGCTCCGAGAAGAAGGCGCGCAGATCGCGCGACACCTCGAAGTCGGGATGCTCGGGATTCTGCTGCGCGTGCAGCAGGATGCGGCCGGGGGTCGGGATGGTGGCGACGATGTCGACGTGGCCGTTCGTGCCGAACTCGTCGTAGTCGCGGGTGAGGCCGCGGGGGAGCCACACGACCTTCGTCGCGCCGATCGTGCGGTGCAGTTCCGCCTCGACGCGTGCCCGGTCGGCGAAGCGGTTGCGGCGCGGGTCGAGCTGCACGGTCTCGGTGACCAGCACCGTGCCTTCGCCGTCGACGTGGATGCCGCCGCCCTCGTTGACGAGCAGCGAGCTCACCAGCTCGGCGCCGACGAGGTCCGCGGTGAAGCGGGCGTGCTGCGCGGCCTTCTCCCACGAGGCCCATTCGGGCGCGCCCCAGCCGTTGAAGATCCAGTCGACGGCGC
Source organism: Microbacterium trichothecenolyticum (assembly GCF_000956465.1). GTDB lineage: Bacteria > Actinomycetota > Actinomycetes > Actinomycetales > Microbacteriaceae > Microbacterium > Microbacterium trichothecenolyticum. Next base: position 12,254 of record NZ_JYJA01000030.1, on the reverse strand, counting down.
CGAGCGCGCCGGGACGCTGGTCGTCCACGACGAACGTCGGACCGTGGTCGCGGAACCAGAACTCGTCGACCGGCGTCTCGACGATGTCGATGGCGGAGTCGAGCATGCGCTGGGCGCGCTCGGCCTTCGACGGATCGACGAGCATCGTGACCGGCTCGAAGCCGGCGACGGCGTTGGCGACCGCGCTCCACGCCGCGTAGAAGCGCTCCTGCTCGGCTGGGTCGTCGCCGAGCGTCGGCCCCTCGTTCGGGAACGCCATCCACGTGCGCTCGTGCGGATCGCCCTCGTGCGGCATCCTCCAGGCCATCGGCGCCCCTTCGTTCGGTGTTTGTCGCGGTGGCGGTCGATGCGCCTTGCGAAGTAATTGATCTAGCGATCAATAGGAAAGATACCTATGCTGGCGAGACCATGTCAAGCACATCGTCACGGCCGCGGACCCGCAAGGCTCCCGCCGAACGGGCTGCCGAGATCGTCGCGGCGGCGACCGCGATCGCGCGGGAACAGGGACCGAGCGCCCTCACGCTGCGCGCAGTCGCCGAGCGTGCAGGAGTCGCCTCCGGCCTCGTGGCGCACTACCAGCCCTCGATGGACGACCTCGTCGCGCGCGTCTACGCCGACCTCGTCGATGAGGAGGTGCGCGACGTCGAGGGGGTCGTCGGTGCGGTCGCCGATCCGGGTGCACGGCTCGGGGCCCTCATCGACACCCTGATGGACGGCGAGCGCGAAGAGCTCACCGTCGTGTGGGTCGAGGGGTGGGCGATGGCCCGCCGCAACGACGCCCTCGCGCGTGCCGTGCGGGCGCAGATGGAGCGCTGGCAGACGCTCGTGGAGTCGATCATCGAGGACGGATGCCGCGCCGGCGCCTTCTCGACGACCGAGCCCGGCGAGGTGGCGTGGCAGCTCATCGGCATGATCGACGGACTCAACGCGCAGTCCCTCTCGCGCGGCACCGACACGACCCGGTTCGCCGCCCGCACGGCCCGCGCGGCGGAGGCCCTCGTCGGCGCCGCGCCCGGATCGGTGCCGATCCCGACATGACGCGCCTCCCGTGGAACGAGATCCCGCCGCCGCTGCGCGCGCGGGTGGAAGAGGTGCTCGGCGAGCCCGTGGTCGAGGCGCTGTCGCAGACGGGCGGGTTCTCGCCCGGGTCCGCCGACCGCGTGATCACGGCATCCGGCCGCCGCGCGTTCGTCAAGAGCGCCGGGCTGTCGCTGAACGCCGACACCCCGGGAATCCACCGCGCAGAGGCGGCGATCACGGCAGCACTTCCGCCCCACGTCCCGGCGCCGGCACTCCTCGGCTTCGTCGAGCACGACGACTGGGTCGCCCTCGTGCTCGAGGACGTCGAGGCGCGGCATCCGTCCACTCCGTGGGAGCCTGGCGAACTCGAGGCCGTCCTCGAAGCGCTGCACGCGATGACGGCGACGCCGCTGCCCGCGGACGCCGCCGTGACGACGCTCGCCGACGCGATCGCGGGCGACGCCGCCGAATGGCAGCGCATCGACCCTGTGACCCTGCCCCCGTTGCCACGCGGACTCGACACGTGGGTGCGGGCGCACCATGACGGTTTGACGGATGCCGCGGCCCGCGCCGTCGCGGACGTGCGCGGCGACCGGCTCGTGCACTTCGACACCCGCGCCGACAACATCCTGCTGCGTGAAGACGGGTCGGTGGTGCTGATCGACTGGCCGTGGGCGGCGAGGGGCGTGGCGTGGTTCGACGCGCTGTCGCTCCTCATCAACGTGCGCTACTACGACCCCGATGCCGACATCGAGCGCCTGATCGGGCGGTACGCGATCTTCGACGGCATGCCTCGCGATGCCGCGACCCGTGTGCTCGCCGGCTTCGCGGGCATGTTCCTCGGGTCATCGCTGCGGCCGGTGCCGCCGAGGATGCCGACGCTGCGCACCTTCCAGAGGGACCAGGCGATCGTGACGCTGGACTGGTTGCGCGAGCGCTGGGAGAGGTGAGACCCGACGTCCGTCCGTGACAGCCCCGCGCGCGACACGCGGCGCGCGCGGGGCAGCAGGGCCAGGATGGAGCCATGAGCGCGATCCCCACCGTGACCTTGAACGACGGCGCCTGGTTCCCCGAGCTGGGCCTGGGCACCTACGGCCTTCGGGGCGAGGAGGGGATCGCGGCCATGGTCGGCGCGATCGGCTCCGGCTACCGGCTGCTCGACACCGCGGTCAACTACGAGAACGAGCGCGAGGTCGGCGAGGCCGTGCGGCGCAGCGACGTCGACCGCGGCACACTGCTGGTCGCGTCGAAGATCCCCGGTCGCCACCACGGCCGGCAGGAGGCGGTCGACAGCGTCAAGGGCTCGCTGGATCGGCTGGGCCTCGACCGCATCGACCTGCAGCTGATCCACTGGCCGAACCCCAGCGTCGGCAAGTACGTCGACACCTGGCGCGGCCTCATCGAGGCGCGTGAACTCGGACTCGTCCGCTCCATCGGCGTCTCCAACTTCACCGAGGACCAGCTGACCGAGCTCATCGAGGAGACGGGCGTCGTGCCCGCGGTGAACCAGGTCGAGCTGCACCCGTACTTCCCGCAGGCGAAGCTTCGCGCGTTCCACGCGACGCACGGCATCCGCACCGAGAGCTGGAGCCCGCTCGCCAAGCGCAGCGAGCTGCTGACGGAGCAGATCCTCACCGAGCTCGCGACGGTCCACGACGTGACGCCGACGCAGGTGGTGCTGCGCTGGCACACGCAGCTCGGCAGCACGCCGATCCCCAAGTCGGCCGACGCCGACCGACAGCGTGAGAACGCAGACGTCTTCGGCTTCACGCTCACTCACGATCAGCTCGCGGCGATCAGCGCGCTCGAGCGCGGCCGTCTGTGGGACGGCGACCCGAACACCCACGAGGAGATGTGACCGAACGGATGCTGCGACCCGGCGCGTCGCGCAGGGTCGCAGCATCCGCTCCGGTTCAGGCGTCGGGGAGGGCGTCGAGCCACTCGGCGAACGTCTGGGTGCCGCGCAGCGCATCGGGGCCGGGAAGCAGCGCTCCGGAGCGGAGGGCGCGGCCGAGGCCGCCGGGGGTGTTCACGACGGGGATCGGGCCGCGATGGCCGATCGCGCGGGCGTAGCGGTGCACCATGTCGGCGAGGCTCTCCTCCTGCGGTCCGGCGAGGTCGGTCGCGCGGCCGGCGGGACCCTGCTCGGCCAGGTCGACGAGGTGCGCGGCGACCTCGTGCACGGCGACGGGCTGCACGCGACCGGACGGAGTGACATGGGCCCCGGCGTGGCCTCGGTGGTACATCATCGCCGCGTACTCGTGGAACTGTGTCGTGCGCAGGATCGTCCACGGCACGTCGCTGCCGGCGACCAGCCGCTCCTGCACCAGCTTTCCGGCGTAGTAGCCGTCGGGGGCCGCCTCGGCGCCGACGATGGTCAGCACCAGGTGGTGGGCGACCCCCGCTGCGCGCTCGGCCATGAGGAGGCTCTTCGTGGCCCCGGCGAAGAACATCACCGACACGTCGGGCTTCGCGGTCGTCACATTGGTCACGTCGATCAGCGCGTCGACCCCGTCCAGCGAGCCCGCGAGCCCTGCGCCGCTCAGGAGTTCGACCCCCGTGCGGCGGGACAGGGTGCTGACATCGTGGCCGCGCCCGCGCGCGATCTCTGCGATGTGCCCGCCCGTCATGCCGGTGCCGCCGGCGATGGCGAGTCTCACGAATCCTCCTGGTGCGTGTGACCCCGACCCCCGCTCAGCGTAGACCTGCTCGGTCCTGCTGCACGATACGAGCGGCTCGGGCTCGCTCGGGGGAGAGTGCGCACCCGAGCCGCTCACGGAGCGGCCCGACGGGCGCACCGCCTCGATCGGAGGGAGGCGCGCTGCCGCCGGTCGGATACGGGCTCAGCCGATTTCGGCGAGCCACTGCGCGAACGTCTGGACGCCCAGCACCGCGCCGTCGCCCGGGAGCGCGAGACCCGCCCGCATGCCCTTCATCTGCGCGCCCGGCAGGCTCACCGAGGGGATCCAGCCGTCGTGGCCGGTGCGCCGGGCATACGCCTTGACCATCCCGTCGAGCCGCTCCTCGCGCGGTCCGGCGAGGTCCGCGGCGCGGCCCTGGGGTGCGCCGGCGGCGAGTCGGGCCAGGTGGGCGCCGACCTCGCGCGCGGCGACCGGCTGCACGCGCGCCCTCGGCGCGACATGCAGCGGCCCGACCTTCGCCCGGTCGAACAGTTGGCCGGCGAACTCGTGGAACTGCGTCGCGCGCAGGATGGTCCACGGCACGGGCGCTGCCTCGACCACGCGCTCCTGCGCGAGCTTTCCTGCGTAGTAGTCGTACGGCATCCGGTCGATCCCCACGATCGACAGCAGCACCACGTGCGGAACGCGCGCCCGAGCGGCCGCGGCGACGAGATTGCCGGTCGCGGTCTCGAAGAACCGCGTGGCGGCATCCGCCGACAGCGTCGAGACGTTCGCGGTGTCGATGACCGCGTCGACGCGGTCGAGCGCGGCGTCCAGACCCGCCCCGGTGGTCAGATCGACGCCGGTGCCGCGACTGAGCACGACCGGGTCGTGTCCGTCCGCCCGCACCGCCTCCACGACATGGCTTCCGACGACACCCGTGCCTCCGGCGACCGCGATCCTCATGACATCACTCCTCTCGTCCCCGAACGGGGATCTCGACAGTCCGACGATGCGGCACGCGAGAATGTGAGGAATCGGCTCACATTCTCCGGGCATGCGTCGCCGGAACATCGAGAAGGGATCACGGATGCCTCCCACCGACGAGGTCGAGAGCGAACGCCGGGCCCTCCTCGGCCTCTGCTACCGCATGCTCGGCACGGTGGCCGACGCCGAGGATGCGGTGCAGGAGACGTACGTCCGCTGGCTCCGCCTGTCGGACGAGGAGCGGACCGCGATCCGCAACCCCGCCGCCTGGCTGACCCGGGTCGCCGGACGCGTGTGCCTCGACATGCTGGGCTCGGCGCGCGCCCGGCGCGAGCACTACGTGGGGGAGTGGCTGCCGGAGCCCGTGCCGCAGGGCTCACCGCTCGCAGCATCCGTCCCTCTCGACCCGATCGAGCAGGTCACGCTCGACGACTCCGTCTCGATGGCACTGCTCGTGCTGCTCGAGTCGCTCACCCCTGCGGAGCGCGTCGCGTTCGTGCTGCACGATGTCTTCGGCGTGCCGTTCGCCGAGATCGCCGAGACGGTGGGGCGCAGCGCGGATGCCGTGCGGCAGCTGGCGTCGCAGGCGCGGCGGCGCGTGCGCGAGCATCGCACGGGCGCAGCCTCGCGGGAACAGCATGACGCGGTCGCCCGCGCCTTCGCGGCGGCGACCGCCACCGGCGAGCTCGACGCCCTCGTCGCGGTGCTCGATCCCGGTGTCGTGCTGCGCTCGGACGGCGGAGGACGCGTCTCGGCTGCGCTGCGTCCGGTGCGCGGCGCCGACCGCGTCGGGAGGTTCCTCCTCGGTCTGCCGCGGCTGGAGCCCGACGCGGTGCTCGTCGCGATCGAGACGCCTGACGGGCTGGGATTCCTCGCGACGATCGACGACGAGCCCAGCGCACTGGTGTCGCTGGAGGTGCGCGACGGGCGGGTCACCGACGTCTACATCATGCGCAACCCCGACAAGCTCACGCAGTGGAGCTGACGGATCCACATTCCGCGGGCCGAGGAGCGTCGGTTAGCGTGGAGCGCATGGCGTCCCCCTCGAACTCCACCGCTTTCGATTCGCTCACCGACTACATCGCCCTTCCGCGGGTGGAGGCGCTCGCCCTCTCACCCGACGGGAAGACCGCCGTGCTCACCGTCGCTGCGCTGAAGAAGGACGGCACCGGCTACGACCGGTCATTGTGGGCGGTGCCGGCGACGGGCGGCGGCACGCCGCGACGGCTGACGCGGTCGGCGAAGGGCGAGGCGGGCGCCGCGTTCACGGCCGGCGGCGACATCCTGTTCGTCTCCGCCCGGCCCGATGCCGACGGCGACGCCGACGACGAGTCCGGCCAGCTGTGGCTGCTGCCCGCCACCGGCGGTGAAGCGCGGCCCGTGACGCGACTGGCGGGCGGGGTCGACGGCATCGCCGCGACCGCCGACGCTTCCGCACGGCTGGTGATCTCGGCCTCCCTGCTGCCGGGCGCCGACACACTCGAGGGCGAGGCGGCGCTGCGCGCGAAGCGCAAGGAGAAGAAGGTGTCGGCGATCCTGCACGACACCTACCCCGTCCGCTACTGGGACCACGACCTCGGCCCCGCCGAGCCGCACCTGCTCGCGATCGACATCGACGCCCTCGAGGACACCATCGCCGCGGCGGTGGCGGACACGGCGGCAGCAGACGCGTCGGAAGCGGATGCCTCGACCCCCGCGGACGCCGGGGCCCCGGCGTCCGGGACCGAGGCGAACCCGTACCCGGCGACCCTGCCGCGTCCGCGGGACCTCACGCCGAAGCCGGTGCGGTCGCTCGACCACGCGGAGGCCGCGCTCACGCCGGACGGGGCGACGCTCGTGGTGTCGCTCGAGCACCGTGAGCAGCGCGCCGGGCGCCGCGTGATCGTCGCGATCGATACGGCGACCGGCGAGCGCACGACGCTGTTCGATGAGGTCGGCGTGGACTACGAGATGCCTGCGATCAGCCACGACGGCGCGCGCATCGCCTACCTCCGCACGGTCCAGAGCAGCCCGGCCGCTCCCACGGACTACGAGATCTGGGTCGCCGGGATCGACGGCAGCGGCGCACAGCGCGTCGCGGCCGAGTGGGACCACTGGGCGTCGTCGCTGGAGTTCGCGGCCGACGACACGGCGCTCATCGCGACCGCCGACCACGACGGCCGCGCACCGGTGTTCCGCATCCCCGTCGACGGCGGCGCGCCCGAGAAGCTCACCGACGACGACTTCGCGTACGCGAACGTCGTGGTCGACCGCCGTACGGGGGATGTCGTGGCGCTCCGTTCGTCGTGGGTCGTGCCGCCGCACCCCGTCCGCATCGCACGCGACGGCGCGGTGACCCCGCTCGCGACGCCGGCGCCGACGCCGGCCGCCCCGGGCTCGATCACCGAGGTCGAGACCACCGCTGAGGACGGCGCCCGCGTGCGCGGCTGGCTGCTGCTGCCCGAAGGGGCATCGGAGGATTCGCCGGCGCCGCTGCTGCTGTGGATCCACGGTGGTCCCCTCAACAGCTGGAACGCGTGGAGCTGGCGCTGGGCACCGCTGCTCGCGGTTGCTCGCGGGTATGCCGTGCTGCTGCCCGACCCCGCCCTGTCGACCGGCTACGGCCTGGACTTCATCGCTCGCGGCTGGAACAGCTGGGGTGGCAAGCCGTACACGGACCTGCTGTCGATCACCGACGCCGTCGAGGCCCGCGACGACATCGACCAGACGCGCACCGCCGCGATGGGCGGATCCTTCGGCGGTTACATGGCCAACTGGGTCGCCGGTCACACCGACCGCTTCCAGGCGATCGTGACCCACGCGAGCCTCTGGGCGCTCGACCAGTTCTCGGGCACGACCGACAGCTCGGAGTACTGGCAGCGGATCTTCACCCCCGAGGCGATGACCGAGCACTCGCCGCATCACTTCGTGCGGGACATCCGCACGCCGCTGCTGGTCGTCCACGGCGACAAGGACTACCGCGTGCCGATCGGCGAGGGTCTGCGGCTGTGGTCGGAACTCGCCGAGCACCATGCCGACGAGGACGGGCGCATGCCGCACCGCTTCCTGTACTTCCCCGACGAGAACCACTGGGTACTCAAGCCCCAGCACGCCGTCGTCTGGTACGAGACGGTGTTCGCGTTCCTCGGCGAGCACGTGCTCGGCGAGGAGCCGTCGCGCTACGAACTCCTGGGGTAGCACGCGGCGCCGAGCACACCGTCGGAGGTCTTCCTCGACACGCCGGAAGACGGATGCCACGTCCCGGCGTGGCGGGCGGATCCTCCGATTCTGTGCACGCGGTTCAGGACGCGTGCCGGACTTCGCAGTCGCTTCCCGGCGACAGGATCGCCTCGTGCCCGTCGTCGTAACGGACCACGAGCAGCGGGTTGTCCCCGGTGCCGCGGACCTCGATGACCTCACCCGCGCGCTCCACGGCACCGACGACACGGCCGTGGATGATCACGCGATCGCCGACGCTCGCTTGCATGGCGGACCACCTCCTGGCGCTCACCATACGACGCGGCGGCGGCCAGGGGTAGGGGTGAGCGGGTGCGACGCCTACAGCTGGGCGCCGTCGTCGTCGCGATCTTCGAGCCCGACACTGCGCCCGCGCCAGGACTCGTAGGCCATGAGCCACCCGATCGACACCGCGGCGGCGAGCACGACGCCCAGCAGCACGTTGCCCCAGATGAGTCCGAAGACGATCCCCAGCGTGAACATGAGGGCCGTGCCGAGCGCCCAGCCCGAGTGCCCGCGCGTCCAGCCTCTCCGCGTCGTGGTCATGGCGAAAGCCTAGGGGTGCGGCGGAGCCCGTGGGCCGCCTGTGGCCCGGAGGCTCTCGGTAGGTTGGAAGGACCCACCTCATACGGAACGGATGCCATGACCCTCAACGTCAGCCCGCTCACCCTCGGCACCTCCCCTCTCGGACGAGGCACCGAGCCCGGTTCCCCCGAAGAGGACGCCGCCGTCCGATTCGCAGAGCAGCTGTTCGACAGCAGCCACGCCTTCATCGACACCTCCAACAACTACTCCGGGGGGCGGTCCGAGGCGGTGCTGGGCCTCGCGATCGCACGGAAGGGAACGGATGCCGCGACCCGCGTCATCTCGAAGGTCGATTGCGACCCCGAGACCGGCGCGTTCGACCGCGACCGCGTCATGCGCTCGTTCGAAGAGACGACGGCGCGCCTCGGCGTCGAGCGTCTGCCGCTGCTGCACCTGCACGATCCCTACACCGTCACCTTCGACGAGGCCATGGGCCGCGGCGGCGCGGTCGAGGGACTCATCGAGTTGCGCGAATCGGGTCGAGTCGACGCGATCGGCGTGGCCGCGGGACCGGTCGGGATGATGGCCGGCTACGTCGAGACCGGCGTCTTCGACGCCGTGCTCATCCACAACCGCTTCACGGTCGTCGACCACTCCGCCGCGACGGTGTTCGCCGACGCGCGCGAGCGCGGCATGACGGTGTTCAACGCGGCGCCGTTCGGCGCCGGCATCCTCGCCACCGGGGCGCGCGAGGGTGCGATGTACGGTTACCGTCCGGCGACCCCTGAGCTGCAGGAGTGGGTGTCGCGCCTCGAGCGTGTCGCCGCCTCGTTCGGGGTCAGCCTTCCGGCGGTGGCTCTGCACTTCTCGCTGCGGTCGCCGCTGGTCGACTCGACCGTGGTCGGCATCTCGTCGGCGCGGCGTCTCGCGCAGCTCGACGAGCTCGCCGCGACGCCGATCCCCGACGAGGTGTGGACCCAGCTCGAAGCACTCGGGCCCGCGCCGTCGCCCGTAGACGACAGCGCCTACGCCTGATCGCTGGCACCCTGCGTCGAGCGAGCGCGGACCCCGGCTCCTGCGGGGGTCCGCGCCGTGGGCTCACGCCTGCTGGGCGTTGACCGCGACCATCCAGTCGATGCCGAAGCGGTCGGTGAGCATGCCGAACTTTCCGCCCCACGGCGGGGTGTCGTACGGCATCGTGATGGTGCCGCCGTCGGCGAGCTTGTCCCAGAAGCCCTGCAGCGAGGCCTCGTCGTCACCGCTGACCGAGACCGAGATGCCGGCCGGCCTCTCGTAGTTCATTCCGGTGGGCGTGTCGGCGCCCATGAGGATGAACCCGTCGGGGCTGGTGAGCTGCGCGTGCATCACGAGGTCGTTCTCGGAGGGGTCCTGCACCATCCCCTCGAACTGGCCGAACGTCGAGATGTCGAGGTCGCCCCCGAACACGCTCTGATAGAACGTCATCGCCTCGCGGGCTTCGTTCTTGAAGGAGAGATACGGGTTGAGGCTGGGCATGTCGAACTCCTGAAGTGGGTGGTGGATGCCGCGCCCGGCCGCGTGGCGCGTCCCAGTGTCGTCGTGACCTCCGACATCCACAAGGAGGTCCGCGTCAGGTGTCCTTGGGCCCCTCCGCCGCCCACGCGATCGCGTCGTCGAGCGCCGACACCGCGAAGATCCGCAGCTCGCAGGGGAACAGGAACGAGATGCCGTGGATCACCTCGCCGATCAGGCTGTGGTCGGTGACGAGCGCGATGCGCCCCCACACGTCGGCCGGCTTCCCCTCGAGCTTGGCGTCCTGCCAGAGAGCGCCGAGCGAGTAGCGCTCGAACTCGTCGCCGAGGACGTAGACCAGGTTGACCTTGCGGCCGGCGTCCACCGCCGCGTCGATCGCCGGGTCGAGAGACCCGACGTAGTCCGATGCGTCGACGGCGCCGATGGCGCGGAACCCGATGACGCCGTCGGGCAGGCCGTGCAGAGACTCGATCATGCGTCCATCGTGTCGGCGGACGCCGCGACCGCGGCGCGGACGCGCGGAGAGTCAGCGGTCGCGGTGGTCTTCGGGGTGCAGGCGCGCGCCGCGCCGGGGCTCGCGCACACCGCTCGCCCCGATGAGACGGATCACGCGCTGGCGCTGACCCGGCCACGCGGCCAGGAGCCGCAGCATCCCATCGTCGTCCGTGCGATGGCCGGTCAGCGCGTAGCCGACCTCGTGAGCCAGGTGGTAGTCGTCGACGCTCACGGCGTCGGCGTCGCCGAGTGCCCTGATGCGAGTCTCCGCGGAGGTCCATGGACCGATGCCGGGCTGGCTCACGAGCACGCGGTCGACGGCCTCGCCGTCGTCGGCGGCGAGCACGGCCCGCACGATCGCGTCGCCGCGGCGGGCGGCGCGCACGACGGTCTTCGACTGCGGCGGTTCGAGCCCCGCGCGGTGCCACACCCACGAGGGGACGCGCTGCCATCCGTCGATCGTCGGCGGGGCGAACATCGGCGCCGGCGTCGGGCCGGGAGCACGCTCGCCGCACCACGTCACGACGCGCCGCCACGCTCCGAACGCCTGCATGCCGGTGACCTTCTGCTCGAAGACCGCGCTCGCCAGGGCGTCGAACACGAGATCGGTGCGCGAGAGGCGCAGCCCGGGATTGCGGTGATGAGCGTCGGCGACGAGCGGATGCCGCGACGCATCGAAGTCGCCGGGCTCGTCGTCCGCACCGCACAGCGCGGGAAGCTGCGCGAGCGCCCACTCGCGGCCCGGACCCCAGGCGGCGCCGCGGATCACGCCCGGGTGCGTCTCCCGGATCGCGAGCGTCGCGATGCCGGCCGGCGTACGGCTCACCCGCCAGATGACCGCGCCCGAGACCGCCATCGTCGGGTCCCCGGCTCCGCGTCGCTGATACAGCACAGTGCGGCGGAGGTCGAGCGGATGCCGCGGCCGGTACTCCGTCTCGAGCGGTCGGCCATAGTCGGGCCGGGGATCGCGGGTCGCCGCCCGTGGACCGAAGCGCTCGGCATCCCTCGCTCGAGGGATGCGCGAGAGCGAGGTGGTCATGCCGCCCACCCTACGCCCCGCCCTCCGACATCGAATCCTGCTCGCCTGTCGCGAAGGGTCGGCGCGGGTGACCCGATGCGACAGGTGGACAGAATGCGATCAGAAGCGGTCGGGCGACGGGGTGCCGTGGCCGTAGCGGATGACGACGTCGGCGTGACGGTCGAAGCGGTAGCCGACGCCGCGCACGGTGCGGACGATGTCCTCGTACCGGCCGAGCTTGGCGCGAAGACGACGCACGTGCACGTCGATCGTCCGCTCGCCCGGGGCGTCCTCGTCGGTCGCGCCCTGCCACAGCGACGTCACCAGCTCGGTGCGCTCGATGGTGCGGCCCTCGCGCAGGACGAGGTACTGCAGCAGCTCGAACTCCTTGAAGGTGAAGGCGGCCGACTCGCCGTCGATGAGCACGCGCTTGCGCGAGATGTCGACGACCACGCCGCCCGAGGCGGGCTCTTCGTCCTCGGGCTCCTCCTGCTTGGTGCGGGCGACGGCCGACGGCTCGTGCAGCGCGAGGCGCACGACGTCGACGTCGCGGCCGCCCGAGCCCACCGGCGCGAGGGCGACGGTGGCGTAGGTCTCGGCGGACGGGGCCAGCTCGGCGAGGGTGCGGCGCAGGGCGTCGACGAGCACGCCGAGGTTCACGCCGGAGGCGGCGGCCTTGGCTTCGTCGATGCCGACGTAGAGGGCGAAGCCGCGCGGGGACGTGCCGGCGGGGAGGGCGCGCCCGGCCGGCTGCGCGGGCTCGGGGGCCGGGGCCGCAGGCGCCTCGACCGCTTCTGATCGCATTCTGTCCACCTGTCGCATCGGGTCACCCGCGCCGACCCTTCGCGACAGGCGAGCAG
>NZ_JYJA01000029.1 GCF_000956465.1 Microbacterium trichothecenolyticum | reverse complement strand
GGGTGAGCGCGCCGCGCCGCCCGTCAGGATCTCGTCGTGGTCGTCGAAGTAGGCGTCGAGCGCGGCCCGGAGCTCGTCGGGGGTCAAGGGCAGAGGATCCAGAGCGAAGCCGGCGCGGCGGAGCCGCAGGGCGGCGATCGTCGATACGGGCAGCCACACGCCCATCGCGTGGAGGTCCTCCGCACGGCCGCGCAGCACGTCATCCACCGAGCCGTCGGCCGCCAGGAAGCCGTCGTGGTCGAGCACCACGACCCGGTCGACGAAGCCTACGGCGGCGTCGAGGTTGTGCTCGACGAGGAGGATCGCCCGGTCGCCGGCTGCGACGAGTTCGGCGAGGGCGGCGTACACCTCTTCGATCCCGGCGGGGTCGAGATTCGCGGTCGGCTCGTCGAGCACGAGGAGCGGCGACCCCATCGCGAGGGCGCACGCGATCGCGAGCCGCTGGCGTCCGCCGCCCGACAGGCGGTCGGGGTTGTCGCGTCGGCGTTCCCACAGGCCGACCCGGCGGAGGGCCTCCTCGGCGCGGGCGAGCACCACTGCCACCGGCATCCGGAGATTCTCCGGCCCGAACGCCACCTCGTCGAGGAGCGTGCCGGTGACGAGCTGCGCGTCCGGGTCCTGGAACACCATGCCGACGCGGGTGCTGAGCTCGGCGACGGGCGTCGCCTGGGTGTCGAGTCCCTCGACCTCGACCGATCCGGTGACGGTCGCCGGCACGGCCTGCGGCAGCAGCCCATTGAGAGCGAGGGTCAGCGTCGACTTGCCCGACCCGCTCGGGCCGAGCAGCAGCACCACTTCTCCGGGGGCGACATCGAACGAGACGGATGCCGGCGCCGGCGTGGTCTCGCCGTCATGGGTGATGCCGAGCTCGCGCACCCGCAGCAGCGGCACGGCAGCAGACACGGGCATCCGATCGTCGAAGGAAACTTAGCCTTCCCTAACCTACCGGGCGCCCGTATGGCGGCGAAACGGCGAGCGGAGTGACGGATGCCTCAGAGCTGACTGCGGCGGGCGACCCCCGCACGCCGCAGCGCGGACCCGATCGCGAGGCCCACGGCGGTCCATGCCACCGGGCCTGCGATGAACAGTGCCACGTAGACGATCTGACCCCACAGCGGGAAGCGGGTCACGTCCGCCGCGAACCAGATCGCGGCCGCGATGACGGCGCCGACGATGACGGCCGAGAGGAAGAAGCGCCACGGCTCCCAACGCTTGTAGCGCGAGGTCGCGGCGATGATCTCCTGCAGCCCGCCGATGAGGAGGGCGGTGCCGATGTAGCGGCCGATCCAGAGGGGCACCACTGCGCTCGCGACGAGGGCGGCGACCATGTGCGTGATCAGCGCGACCCAGGGGCGGCGCAGCAGCTCCTGCGCGACCACCCCGGGCAGCACATGCACGCCGAGGACGAGGCCGTAGAGGATCGGCGCCCCGGCCGAGACGAAGCCGCTGATCGCTCCCGCGCCCGCCTGCAGAACACCGGTCGCGACGCCGATGGCGGCGCAGGTGAGCAGAACGCTCGTCGAAATCCGGGTGCGGGCAGCCACCTGCCCAGCGTACTGGGATGCAGCCTCGCGATTCTCACTGAGCTCTCATTAACTGAGATTCACCTGGCAGTTACGTTTGAATCCGCTGCGCCCCGACGATGTGGCGCAGCGACTCCCCACATATCAATGGAGGCCACGTATGGGTCGATCCTCCGTCAGAGCAGCCGCGGTCGTCACACTCGCCGCACTGTTCACGGGCACCGCCACCGCCAGTTTCGGCAGCGTCCCGGAGGAGGTGAACACCCCGACCCCCATCAACGCCGAGGACGGCCAGTACATCGTCCTCCTCAAGGACGCGCCCCTCGCCACCTACGAGGGCGGCACGAGCGGCATCCAGCGCACCAAGCCCGACAAGGGCACGCAGCTGGACGCCAATTCCACGAACTCCAAGAAGTACCTCGCGCACCTGAAGAGGCAGCAGGCGGATGTGGCAGCCGAGGCCGGCGTCACGCCCCAGCAGTCCTACGGCGTCACCGTCAACGGCTTCAGCGCCGCGCTGACGGCGAAGCAGGTCGCCGAGCTGAGCGCAGACAAGGGCGTGCTGGGCGTCTTCCCCGACGAGATCCACCATCCCACGGCCGCCGTCCCCTCGACGGAGTTCCTCGGCCTCGGTTCGAACACGACCGGCGGGGGCGGAATCTGGGATGCCGTCGGCGGCGTGGGCGAGGCCGGCAAGGGCGTCGTCGTGGGTGTGATCGACACCGGCATCGCGCCCGAGAACCCCTCGTTCGCGGGCGATCAGCTCAAGAAGAGGGGCGCAGCGGGCGTCCCGTACACGGAGAACGGCGACACGATCGTCTTCGACAAGGCGGACGGCGGCCAGTTCCGCGGGCCGATCACGATCGCCCAGAGCTGGGACAAGCGCCACTACAACACCAAGCTCATCGGTGCCCAGTACTTCTCCGCGGGTGCGGCGGCGTCGGGCTTCGACTTCAGCTACGACTTCCTGTCGCCCCGTGACGGCGACGGCCACGGCTCGCACACCGCGAGCACCGCGGCCGGCAACTTCGGCGTCGACGCGTCGGTCGAGGGCATCGGGTTCGGCAAGATCTCGGGCGTCGCTCCGGCGGCCAAGGTCGCGGCGTACAAGGCCTGCTACGTCGGACCGGACGAACTCGTCACGACCGACGACATCTGCGCGGGCAGCGACCTGATCGCGGCCATCGACAAGGCCGTCGCGGACGGCGTCGACGTGATCAACTACTCGATCGGCGGCGGTGCCGCGTCGACCGTGCTGAGCGCCGACGACTACGCGTTCCTCGGCGCGGCCGCCGCGGGCGTCTTCGTCGCGGTCAGCGCCGGCAACGACGGCCCCGGCGCCTCGACCGCCGACCACGGATCGCCGTGGTACACGACGGTCGCGGCATCCACCATCCCGACCTACGAGGGCACGGTCAAGCTGCCCAACGGCTTCCAGGCCGCGGGCGCATCGGTGACGGTGCCGTTCGGCAAGGAGCTGACGGGCCCCGTCGTGTACGCGGGTGACATCGCCAAGGCGGGTGCCGCGCCGAACGAGGCGGCCCTGTGCTTCCTCGGGACGCTCGATCCGGCCAAGGCGGCGGGCAAGACGGTGATCTGCGACCGCGGCACCAACGCCCGCGTCGAGAAGTCGC
Source organism: Microbacterium trichothecenolyticum (assembly GCF_000956465.1). GTDB lineage: Bacteria > Actinomycetota > Actinomycetes > Actinomycetales > Microbacteriaceae > Microbacterium > Microbacterium trichothecenolyticum. The sequence goes on along the minus strand of NZ_JYJA01000029.1, from coordinate 137,735 downwards.
AGGAGGTCAAGGCAGCGGGCGGCACGGCGATGATCCTCGTCAACGTGACCGCCGGATCGCTCGACAACGACTTCCACTCGGTGCCGACCGTCCACATCGACGCGCAGTACCGTGCGGCGCTGCTGGACTACGTCCGCACCGCGGGTGCCGGCGCGACGGCGACGCTCGTGGGCGACAACGTGACCGGCAAGGTGACGCCGACCCCGCAGATCGCCGGCTTCTCGAGCCGCGGCCCGATCCTCGCGGACGGCCGTGACGTCATCAAGCCGGACGTCTCGGCTCCCGGTGTCGCGATCCTCGCGGCCACGCACAACGGACCCAAGGAGAAGCCCACATTCGGCTTCAAGTCGGGCACCTCGATGTCGTCGCCGCAGGTGGCGGGCCTCGGTGCGCTCTACCTCGGCGAGGAGCCCCTGGCGTCGCCCGCGAAGATCAAGTCGGCGCTCATGACGACGGCGTACAACCTGGTCGACGCGAACGGCCGGCAGACGGCCGACACGTTCGCCCAGGGCGCCGGTCACGTCGACCCGAAGCGGTACTTCAACCCGGGTCTCGTCTACGAGAACGGCATCGTCGACTGGGCCGGGTACCTCGAGGGCGCCCTCGGGCAGGACTACTTCTCGGACGTCGACCCGATCGACCCGAGCGACCTCAACCTCGCCTCGATCGGCATCGGCGCGCTCGCGGGCACGCAGACGATCACGCGCACCGTGACGGCCACCACAGCCGGCACGTACACCGCGTCGGTGAGCGTCCCAGGTGTCGACGCGGTGGTCCAGCCGTCGGCCCTGGACCTCAAGGTCGGCGAGTCGAAGTCCTTCACAGTGACCTTCACGACGGCCGGTGCGGCACTCGAGAAGTGGGCGACCGGGTTCCTCACGTGGACGGGCGCCGGCAACACGGTGCGCTCGCCCATCGCGGTCTACCCGGTCAGCGCCGACGCTCCGCCCACCGCGTCGGGCACCGGCGCCGAGGGCGACCTCGACGTCACGGTCACCCCGGGCTTCACCGGGCAGCTGCCGCTCACGGTGCTCGGCCTCGCCAAGGCCGACGTGCTCATCGACGGCACGGAGAAGACCGGCGAGGCGAACGGCGGCACCACCAACGTGCTGATCCAGGTGCCGGCGGGCATCGACGTGGCGAAGTTCGCGCTGGACTCGTCGGTCGACACCGCGGGCACCGACCTGGACCTCACCGTCTACCGCGTGGTGAGCCCGACCGACCTGCGGTACTACGAGCGCTGGCAGTCGGCCACCGCGTCCGCGGACGAGGCCGTGCAGATCACGCAGCCGACCGGCGGGTGGTACGTGGTCTCGGCCAACGTCTACGCGTTCACCGGTCCGTTCACCTGGACGGCGACGAGCGCGCTCGTCGGTCCCGGCGGCGTCGGCTCGCTCACCGCGACCCCGAGCACGCTGGCGGCCCAGCAGGGAGAAGCGGCGACGTACAACCTGTCGTGGTCGGGCCTCGACAAGGGCAGCTACCTGGGCGTGGTCCGCTACGGCGACTCGCAGGTGCGCACGGTGGTGTCGGTCGACGTGCCGTAACCCATCCGCACACGAGGGGCGCCCGGGCTCAGGCCCGGGCGCCCTTCGCGCTGACGGGAAGGGTCACAGGCGGCGCCGGCGTCGCGTCAGGCGGACGGCGGGCATCGGCGGCGCGGGAATGCGCTCGTCGCCATGGTCGACGACGCGGCCGAAGCGGTCGGCGCCCGTCTCCCAGGCCTCGCGGGCCTCGACGATCTCTTCGTGGGTGCGGCCGACGAAGTTCCACCACATGACGACGTCGTCCTCGAACGGTTCGCCGCCGAGGAGGAACAGCGTCGCACCGGCCGGGCTCGAGATCACGACCTCGTCGCGGTGTGTGCCGAGGTAGAGGAGATGCGCCGCGTCGACCACGACGTCGTCGCCGGCGTCCGCCGTGACGGCGGCCTGGCCGTAGACGGCGACGAGCGCGTGCTCCCAGGCGCGTTCGAGCGGCACCGTCACCGTCGCGCCCGCCGGAAGCCGCAGCTCGGCGCCGACGATCGGCGTGTAGACAGTGGCCGGCGACGCGACGCCCGCGAGCACGCCGAGCACCACCGTGGCCGAACCCGCGTCGCCGGTGACGGGCGCGAGCTCCACTTCGGGCAGTACCGCATGCTGCTCGAACGCTGGTTCGCCGTGGCGTCGTGACTCGGGGAGGGCGACCCAGAGCTGCAGGGCATCGAGGGGTGCGGCATCGTCGCCGACCGAGTACTCGGAGTGGGCGATGCCCGCGCCGCTGGTCATGAGGTTGAGGGCGCCGCGACGCACGACGACGTCGCTGCCGACGGAATCGCGGTGGCGCACGTCGCCGAGATACGGCCAGGTCACCGTCTGCAGGCCGATGTGCGGGTGAGGCTCGACGCGCATGCGCGTCTCCTGCGGACCGAATCGGTCGAGGAAGCACCAGGCGCCCACGAGCGGCAGTTCACGCTGCGGGAGCGCGCGGTGCACGGACATCGCGCGAACTCCGCCGAGCGGCACCTCGCGGGCCTCGAGCAGCAGGGTGCGCGGGCCCGCGCACTCGACAGCGGATTCGGTGGCGACAGCGTCGTCGGCGTCCAGTCGGGTCATGTCGCCGGCTCCGATCACTCCGGGTGCGGCTGGTCGGGCCACTCGACGATGAGCCCGGGTACGTCGTGCGTGCGCAGGTACTTCACCACCACCGGGCAGTGCGGCACGACCGTCTCGCCGCGGCGCGCGACATCCGCCATCGCCTCCGAGACGACGATCTGCGCGAGACCGCGGCCGCGGAAGGCAGGGTCGACCTCTGTGTGCGGGAAGTGCAACCGGCCCTTCGCGTCGATGCGGAAGACAGTGAACCCGGCGAGCACCTCGTCGACGTGCACCTCATAGCGGCGATCCTCGTCGTTGCGGGTCACGATGGTCTGCGCTTGCGTCTCGGTCACTTCAATCCCTCCGTCGTGCTCTCAACGTACGGGTCGGTCGCGTGATTCCGCCACCGCGCGCACACGCGAAGCCCTGGCGGGACCGTCGCCACGGGTCTATCGTCGGCCTCGTCCGCACTCTGCGCGGGCCGATTCGGGGGAGTCGATCCGGTGAGGATTCGAAGGGGAATCATGAAACGACGCATTCTGGCCGCGCTCGCGGCCGTCGCACTGGGGGCCGTTGTGCTCGTCGCGGGGGCGGCAGGACCGGTCACGGCCTCGCCGCTGCTGGTCGCCAAACACGTAGCCCTGGGCGACTCCATCGCCGCGGGACAGGGCGGCGGCGTACCGCTGGACGCCTGCGCCCGGACCGACGGGGGCTACGCCGCCCAGCTCGACCAGGCGCCGAAGTTCAACCTGCTGCGCAACGCCGGGTGCTCCGGTGCCACGATCGCCGACACCATGGGTCAGCTGTCGCAGGTGAACCGGGGCACGAACGTCGTGACGCTCACCGTCGGCGCGAACGACCTCGACCTCGACCAGGTCTACGCCGCGTGCGCGGCCGCGGCGGCGGGCGGGGACCCCGCGCCGTGCCTCGCCGCGATCCAGATCGCCGTCGGTTCCGCGCCGGGGATCGTCACGCCGCTCAGCTCGCTGATCGCATCGGTCGCCCAGCGCTCGCCGAATGCGACCATCGTCGTCACCGGGTACCCGCATCTTCTCGCCGCGCCGCCGGGTGCCCCGCAGTTCGCCCAGCTCGCCGCCTTCGTCGCCGCCGTGAACGGGGCGACCGACGCGCTCAACGCCGCGATCCAGGGTGCCGTCGGCGCCGCCGCCGCGGGCGGCGCGAACGTGAGGTACGCCGACGTGGTCGAGGCGTTCGCCGGGCACGGCGTGCAGCTCGTGCCGGGCGTGCCCAGCGACCCGTGGTTCGGGATCGACCCGGTGGGCGACCCCGCGGGCTACCTGCACCCGACGTACGCGGGGTATACCGCCTACACCGAGGTGATCCTGGGCGAGCTCGGACGCTGAACACGGATGCTGCGGCCGCGCCGCGGCATCCGTCTCCTCTCATGCCCGCGCCGGCGCCTCTCATGCCCGCGCCCCACCCGGCCTGCGGCTCCGGAACTCGGAGTTGTGATCCCTTTCCGCAGCGTGGAGCCCTGCGGCTGCGGAGACTGTGCGAAAGTCCGGATTCCGGATCCGCGAAGGGGAGGGGGCGCGCGAGAGGGGCCGAGTGAGCGCGGCGACGGCCAGGACGCACGGATGCTGCGACCTGGCAGACTCGGACGGTGACGCTTCTCGAGACCATCAGGGCCGCGGCCGAGGCCTCGGGTGCGCCCGCGGGGGCGCCCGACGCCGACGCGCTGTACGACGCGTTCGTGGAGTGGGCGGGAGATCAGGGCTTCGCGCTGTACCCCGCGCAGGACGAAGCGGTCATCGAGATCGTGTCGGGTTCCCACGTGATCCTGTCGACGCCGACGGGCACCGGCAAGTCGCTCGTCGCGGTCGCGGCCCACGCGGCATGCGTCGCGCGCGGCGGCCGCACCTACTACACCGCCCCGATCAAGGCGCTCGTGAGCGAGAAGTTCTTCGCGCTCGTCGACATCTTCGGCGCCGCGAACGTCGGCATGGTCACCGGCGACTCGTCGGTGAACCCGGATGCCCCCATCGTGTGCTGCACGGCGGAGATCCTCGCGAACCTCTCCCTGCGGCAGGGAGCGGATGCCGCGGTCGATCAGGTCGTGATGGACGAGTTCCACTACTACGGCGACCCCGATCGCGGATGGGCCTGGCAGGTGCCGCTGCTGCTCCTGCCGCGTGCGCAGTTCGTGCTGATGTCGGCGACTCTCGGCGACGTCACCACGATCGCAGAGGACCTCGAGCGCCGCACCGGCCGCACGGTGTCGCGCATCACCGGCGTCGAGCGTCCGGTGCCGCTGCACTTCTCGTACGCGCGCACGCCTGTGCACGAGACCGTGGAGGAGCTGCTGCAGACCGGCGAGGCGCCGGTGTACATCGTCCACTTCTCGCAGGCGGCCGCGATGGAGCGGGCGCAGGCGCTGTCGTCGATCCGGATCGTCTCGCGTGAGCAGCGGGATGCGATCGCCGAGGCGATCGGCGGCTTCCGCTTCACGACCGCCTTCGGCCGCACCCTCTCGCGATACGTGCGCGCGGGCATCGGCGTGCACCACGCCGGCATGCTGCCGCGGTACCGCCGGCTCGTCGAGACGCTCGCGCAGCGCGGCCTGCTGCGGGTGATCTGCGGCACCGACACCCTGGGCGTCGGCATCAACGTGCCGATCCGCACGGTGCTCATCACGGCGCTGTCGAAGTTCGACGGCACGAAGATGCGCCAGCTCTCCGCGCGCGAGTTCCACCAGGTCGCCGGTCGGGCGGGACGCGCCGGTTACGACACCTCGGGCACCGTCGTCGTGATGGCGCCGGAGTGGGAGATCGAGAACGAGGCAGCCCTCCGCAAGGCCGGCGACGACCCCGCCAAGCGCAAGAAGATCGTGCGCAAGAAGGCGCCGACGGGCGTCGTCAACTGGGGCCTCGGATCGTTCGAGCGCCTGGTCGAGGCCGAGCCCGAGCCGCTCGTGCCGCAGTTGCAGCTGACCGCCGCGATGCTCATCAACGTCATCGCCCGCGGCGGCGACGTGTTCGAGAACGTCCGCTCGCTCGTCTTCGACAACCACGAGCCCCGCGCCCGTCGCTACGAGCTCGCGCGGCGCGCGATCGCGATCTTCCGGACGCTGCTGACCGCCGGCGTGGTCGAGATCGACCGCACCGGGGGTCCGGATGCCGGGGGTCGCGGCATCCGGAATCACATCCGTCTCACCGTCGATCTGCAGCCCAACTTCGCGCTGAACCAGCCGCTGTCGCCGTTCGCGCTCGCCGCGATCGAACTGCTCGACCCCGACGACACGAGCGCTCGCGACACGAACTCCTTCGAATCGGGGGCCGTGGGCCCGGAATCCGGCGGATCCGCCGGCGAACGCGCGGCTCGAAGGAGTTCAGACGGCGCCCGCACCGGCACCGGCCACTACGCGCTCGACGTCGTGAGCGTCATCGAGGCGACGCTCGACGACCCGCGGCCGATCCTGTCGCAGCAGGAGTTCAAGGCGCGCGGCGAGGCGGTCGCGGCGATGAAGGCCGACGGCATCGAGTACGACGAGCGCATGGCGCTGCTCGAAGAGGTGACGTACCCGAAGCCGCTCGAGGAGCTGCTCGCGCAGTCCTACGAGGTGTTCGCGTCGAGCCAGCCGTGGGTGCGCGACTTCGAGCTGTCGCCGAAGTCCGTCGTGCGCGACATGTTCGAGCGCGCGCTGTCGTTCTCGGAGTTGATCTCGCTCTACCAGCTCGCGCGCAGCGAGGGGCTGGTGCTGCGGTACCTCTCGGACGCGTATCGCGCGGTGCGTCAGACCGTTCCGGCCGAGGCGCAGACCGAGGACCTGCACGACCTGGTCGCGTGGCTCGGCGAGGTCGTCCGACAGGTCGACTCGAGCCTCGTCGACGAATGGGAGGCGCTGATCAACCCGGTCGACGACCCGGCCGCGCCGGTGGTTCCCCCGGCCCCGCCGTCGGTGCTGACCAACCGGCGGGCGTTCGGGGTGCTGGTGCGCAACGAGCTGTTCCGGCGGGTGCAGCTCGCCGCGCTGCAGCGCGACGAGGAGCTCGTCGAGCTCGACCCCGAGGTGGACTGGCCGGCCGCGCTCGACGCCTACTTCGACGACCACGACGAGATCCTGACGGGCGGCGCGGCGCGCTCACCCCGACTGGTGACCGTGGACGAGACGGATGCTGCGGAGTCGGGGCTCTGGCGCGTGGAGCAGACCATCGACGACCCGGCTGGCGATCACGACTGGCGCGTCCGCGGCGTGGTGGACCTCGCGGCGTCCGAGGAGGCGGGCACCGCCGTGGTGCGGGTGACCGAGGTCGTGCGGCTGTAGCCCGCGGGCCTCGCTCGTGCCCATCGCACGACGAAACTCGCCGCGGCCGCGCTCAGCCGAGCCCGAGGCCGCCGTCGGTCGAGAGCACCTGGCCCACCACCCACGCGCCGTCGGGCGTCGCGAGCCAGCCGATGAGCCGCGCTGGGTCGGCGGGCTCGCCGTAGCGGCCGAACGGTGTCGACCGCATCCACGTCTCGATCTCGTCGAGGGACCGATCGGTCGTCTCGGGGTCGAGATAGCCGGTGTTGACGGGACCCGGATCGATCGTGTTGAGGATGATGCCGAGGTCGAGCAGCTCCGCCGCGACCGTCTTCGTGACGCCCGCGAGTGCCGCCTTGCTCGCCGCGTACGCGACTTCGCCCCGCATCGCGCCGTGGATCTGGCCAGACGTCATCCAGAACACGCGCCCCGTCGGCTCGGCGAACGGCCCCCGCCGCTCGACGCGCTCGCCGGGGCGCGAGTCGGGTGCGGGCGCGCCCGCGTGCAGCCTCGCGAACTCCCGCGTGAGCAGCAGAGTCGATCGCGTGTTGGTCTGCCAGAAGGCGTCGAGCCGCTCGGCGGTCATGTCGAGGATCGACCCGTCGTCGCCCGACTGCGCGTGATTGCACACCAGGATGTCGAGCCGCCCGGTCAACGCCCGTGCGGTCTCGATGACGAGGGGGACGGTCCCCACGCCCCCTCCAGGCGCCGCTGGCGCGTCGCCCGGAGCCTCCGGGCGCGTGGGCCCAACTGCGTCCCGCAGGTTCGCGCTGATGTCGCCGAGTTGCGCGCCCGGCGCGAGCTCCGCGCGCAGAGCCTCGCGCACGGCGTCGAGGTCGTCGCCGCCCCACGGCAGGCGTGTGTCGTGCGGGCGGTAGTGGTGAAAGAAGACATCGGCGCCGAGGCGCGCGAACTGGGCGGCGACGGCGAAGCCGATGCCGCGCCGACGAGAGACGCCGGTGACGAGGGCGGTCTTGCCGGCGAGCGGAAGGGACGACGTGGAGGGGAACATGCGATGCCTTTCCACGGACGCCGGGTGGCAGCATCCGTGATCTTGTCCGTGCTGTTCGCGAACGGACGGAGTGGTGACGGAGACGGGTCACAGGCATTGCATGCGAAGAGGCTAGCGGATCGCCTGAGCCGGGGCTCGGTAGCTGCTGCTCTTTCCTGCGACTGCTGCGTCGCGCGACACAGCAGTCGCAGGGAACTGCAGCGGTCGCGCACGGGGAGCGGCGTTGTCGGGAATGATGGCGTCATGCCGACGTATGTGGCGTTCCTGCGCGCGATAAACCTCGGGGCGAACCGGAAGTTCCCGAAGGCCGACATCGTGCGGGTGGTCGAGGGCGTCGGGTTCACCGATGTCCAGACCCACATCAACACCGGCAACGTGCGCTTCACGACGCCGATGCGCTCGCGGGCGAGGATCGAGAAGACGCTCGAGGACGCGTTCGCGGAAGATCGCGGGTTCGACGTGCCGTCGATCGTGTTCACGATCGACGAGCTGGCGGCGATCGCCCGTGACGCCGTCGTGCTCACCGCGGGCCGCCACGGCCTGGAGCGTCACTACGTGTATCTGCTGAAGGAAGCGCTGCCGGCCGACACGGTCGCCGAGATCGAGGGGCTGAAGACGGATGCCGGCGAGATGGTCGTGCGCGGCCGGGTCGCGCACGCGCTGCTCGGCCCGGGCTACCAGGCCGGAACCGTCGATCCGCTCCGCGCGGCGAAGCTGCTCGGCGTCGCGACCAACCGCAACCTCAACGTCATCGCGACCCTCGCCGACAAGTGGTGCTGAGCTCGTCGCGAGGCGGCTCCGCCCGCTCCTCGATTGAGGACCAGGGCCGGAATGCGGACCTGGCCACGGCGCACCGCTACTCATCTCGGCCCTGATCCTCAATCGAGGATGCCGGGAGGCTCCTCCCCACAACCCGGGTGCCCGGTTCGCGACGGGGTTGTGCACGGTGGTGCGGGGGCGGGGGAGCGCGTCGGATGCCGCGGCTACCCTGGGACGGGTGACGATCCCCCAGGGCGACCCGTACGCCGACCTCGCGTGGGAGTCGGAGTTCGCTCCAGCGCCCGACGATTCATGGGCGCCGCCGGAGGACGGGTGGATGCCCCCGCCCGATCCACTGCTGGCCGCCTCGACATCGATCGACCCGTTCGCGGGGGCCGGTCCTCGCCGTGACTTCACAGGGGCCGATGCGGCCACCGTGCTGCGCGAGGTGTACGGCTACGACGCGTTCCGCGGTGAGCAGGACGCGATCGTCGACCACGTCATCGCCGGCGGCGACGCCGTCGTGCTGATGCCCACCGGCGGCGGCAAGAGCGTCTGCTACCAGGTTCCGGCGCTGGCGCGCCCGGGCACGGGGCTCGTCGTGAGCCCGCTCATCGCGCTCATGCACGATCAGGTCGACGCGCTCGTCGCCAACGGCGTGCGTGCGGCGTATCTCAACTCCACACAGGCGCCGCCCGAGCGCGCGGCCGTCGAGCGTGCATACCTTGCGGGTGAGCTCGACCTGCTGTACGTCGCACCCGAGCGGCTGAACACCGAGGCGACGCTGCGCTTCCTCGCGCGCGGAAAGCTCAGCGTCATCGCGATCGACGAGGCGCACTGCGTGTCGCAATGGGGCCACGACTTCCGGCCCGACTACCTGGCGCTGGGCGCCCTCGCCGAGCGGTTCCCCGGGGTGCCGCGTCTCGCGCTCACCGCGACGGCGACGCCCGCGACACATCGCGAGATGACCGAGCGGCTGCAGCTGCCGCAGGCGCGCCACTTCGTGTCGAGCTTCGATCGGCCCAACATCCAGTACCGCATCGAGGCCAAGTCCGATCCGCGGCGCCAGCTCGTCGCGTTCATCCGGTCGCAGGGGTCGGGCGCGGCGGGCATCGTCTACGCGCTCAGCCGCAAGTCCGTCGAGCAGACGGCCGAGTTCCTCTCGGCGCAGGGCGTCGACGCGCTCCCGTACCACGCCGGTCTTCCCGCCGAGACGCGCGCCGCGAACCAGTCCCGGTTCCTCCGCGAGGACGGCGTCGTCATGGTCGCGACGATCGCCTTCGGAATGGGCATCGACAAGCCAGACGTCCGCTTCGTCGCGCACATCGATCTGCCGAAGTCGGTCGAGGGCTACTACCAGGAGACCGGTCGAGCCGGCCGTGACGGCGAGGCATCCGTCGCGTGGATGGCCTATGGACTCGGCGACGTGGTGCAGCAGCGCCGCATGATCGACCAGTCGCCCGGCGATCGCGCCTTCAAGACCCGGCTCGGGCAGCACCTCGACGCCATGCTGGGTCTGTGCGAGACGGTCGGATGCCGCCGTCAGAACCTGCTCGCCTACTTCGGCGAGGCCTCATCCCCGTGCGGCAACTGCGACACGTGTCTCGAAGCGCCCGACACGTGGGACGGGCTCGTCCCGGCGCAGAAGCTGCTGTCGACGATCGTGCGCCTCCAGCGCGAGCGCAATCAGGCGTTCGGCGCCGGACACCTCGTCGACATCCTCCGCGGCGCCTCGACCGACCGCATCCGCCAGCAGGGTCACGACCAGCTCTCGACGTACGGGCTCGGCGCCGATCTCAGCGATCAGGACTGGCGCAGTGTGATCCGCCAGCTGCTGGCCCGCGGCATCCTCGTCGCCCGCGGCGAGTACGGCACGCTCGCGCTCGGGGAGTCCGCCGCGGGCGTGCTGCGCGGCGAGACGCCGGTGCCGCTGCGTCGCGACGTGATGGGCCGCTCCGGCGGCGTCGCTCGCGTCCGCAAGACGACCGCGCCTGAAACGCTCGACCCGGCGAACGCCGGCCTCTTCGAGGCGCTGCGCGCGTGGCGGGCCGGCGTTGCGAAGGAGCTCGGCGTGCCCGCCTACATCGTGTTCGGCGACGCGACGCTGCGCGCGCTCGCCGAGCGCCGGCCCGCGAGCCTCGCCGACCTCGACGGCGTCTCGGGCATCGGCGCCAAGAAGCGCGAGGCCTATGGCGAGGCCGTGCTCGCGGTGGTCGCCGCCGCCTGACCCGTCACCGTGGCAGCACGTCGTCGAGGTGCGCTGACAGCTGGGCCGCGACATCCACCGAGGAGCGGTCGTAGAGCCACTGGTACTGCAGGCCGTCCCAGAGGGCGGTGAGCCAGAGTGCCTCGAACTCGGGGTCGCGGTGGGAGGGAAGGTCGCCGTCCTCCTGGGCGGCGCGGAACAGCGCGGCGAAGTGGTCCACCACACCGCGGAAGCGCTCCGCGAAGTAGGCGTGCGCGGGGTGGTCGGCGGGAACCGCCTCGCACGAGAGCACGGCGTAGACCTCGATGAGGCCAGGGGCCGTGGCCGCGTTGACGGTGGCCCCGCGAGGGAGGCCGCGCAGCTCCTCGACCGTACGGTCGGCGGGAACGTAGTCCGCCCGCGACTCGATCTGCCGGTCGCGGTGGCTCAGCACCGCGCTCAGCAGATCCTCCTTCGACGCGAAGTGGTGGAGCAGCGTCGACTTCGAGACCCCGACGCGCTCGGCGATGTCGCGCAGGCTCGTGTCGCCGTAGCCCTCCTCGGCGAAGAGCGCGGTGGCGCCGTCGACGATGAGAGCGCGGCGCTCGCGGCCCACGCGATAGCCCGAGGGCGCAGCATCCGCTGTCGCGAAGGAGGGCATCGGCGGCACCGGCGCCGCCGTCGTCGCGGGTGGGGGATCGTCCGCGCCACGCCAGCCGACGGGCAGAGCGAGCGACTCCTCGTAGGTCTCGAGGGTCTGGGCGATGTCGACCCGCTCGGGAAGGTACTGTGCCAGCAGCTGGAGCCCGTCCCACGCGGCGGCGATGCGCACGGCCTCGCCGCCCGGGTCGCGGTCCGCCGCCACGGTGTCCTGCGTGATCGCCTCGTCGATCGCGTCGGCCGACAGCTCGCGCAGGCGCGCATACCGGTCGCGCATGATCTCGTGCGCGGGATGACGGGGAGTGGATGCCTCGCCCGTGAGCGCGGCGAAGAGCGCCAGGTACCCGGGCACGGTCTCGTTGTGCCGGGCCAGCTCGCTGTAGGCGAGGTGGCCGGGGTCTTCGGCTGCCATGCGCTCGAGGAGCTCGGTCTCGTTGTCGCGCTCGAACAGGTCGACCACGGCCGCGAGCAGCTGGTCCTTCGTGGCGAAATGCCGCAGCAGACCGGGATGGCTGATGCCGGCGGCGGCGGCGATGTCGCGGAGCGACGTGGCGCGGTAGCCGCGGGTGACGAACGCGTCGTGCGCCGCGGCGACGATCGCGGCGCGGGTCTGCTCGGTGCGGGCGGTGCGCACGGCGCCGGGTGCCGTGGTTGTCGTCATGTCGTCACCGCCTCCCTGCGCTCGCCCGCGCCCATCCTATCCTCGTCGATTACCGCTCGGTCGAATTTGAGTTACCAAACGGTCGGGTTTCATGTACGCTCGTGCCTGGACGCGCGTCGGAGCCGACCCGCGTCGCACCTGAGAAAGGACTCCGATGACAGAGATGTCGCCCGCCGCAACGGCTGCCGCCGCCGGCACGACCGGCTTCAAGGCCCCGGGCACGACGCCCGAGAAGACTCCCCGGGGCTACACCCCCGGCCTCGCCGCAGTGAACTTCGGCGTCTATCTCGCGCTGCTCACGCCGGTCATGGTGTCGATGGCGTTCAAGATCCAGCACATCTCGGCCACGCCGGAGGAGGCCACCGGCAACCTCGGCCTGGTCCTCGGCGTCGGCGCGCTCTTCGCGCTCATCGCCAATCCGCTCGCGGGCCGTCTCTCCGACCGCACCACGTCGCGGTGGGGCATGCGCCGCTCGTGGATCCTCGGCGGCACGCTCGTCGGGCTCGGCGGCTTCGCGCTCATCGGCGTCACCGAGTCGCTGTGGGTCGTGCTCGTGGCATGGTGCATCGTCCAGGCCGCGATGAACGCCGTGCTCGCCGCCGCCAACGCGACTCTTCCCGACCAGGTGCCCCAGCAGAGCCGCGGCAAGGTGTCGGGCATCATCGGCATCACCACGCCGCTCGGCATCCTGGGCGGCAACTTCCTCGTGACGTTCCTCTCCGACGACTTCGCCCGCTTCGTCGTGCCGGCGGCCATCGCCACGGTGCTCTCGGTGCTCTTCGTCCTGGTCCTCAAGGATCGCCGCCTCGAGCACAAGCCGGCGCAGCGCTTCACCGTCGGCCAGTTCTTCGGCTCGTTCGTCTTCAACCCGGTCAAGCACCCCGACTTCGGCTGGACGTGGCTGACCAAGTTCTTCGTCATGTTCGGCTACGCGGGCGTGGCCACGTTCCTGCCCTTCTACCTCACCGAGAAGTTCCAGCTCGACGAGCAGGCCGCCATCACGACGATCCTGATCGCCAACCTCGCGTCGATGGCCGCGATGATGATCTCGGCGCCGGTCGGCGGCATCCTGTCCGACAAGATCGGCAAGCGGCGCCCGTTCGTCGCGATCGCCGGCGGCATCATGGTCGTGGGCCTTGCCCTGCTCGCGGTCGCACCCGACATCACGACGCTGATCGTCGCACAGGCGATCATCGGCCTGGGGGCCGGCTCGTTCCTCTCGGTCGATCTCGCCCTCGCGACGCAGGTGCTCCCCAACCCGGAGGACACCGCGAAGGACCTCGGCGTGCTCAACATCGCCAACGCACTGCCGCAGTCGATCGCCCCCGCGATCGCCCCGGCCATCATCGCGATCGGAGCGGCCACGCCCCTCGGCGGCTACACCACGTGGTACCTCTTCGGCGCGCTCGTCGCCCTCGCCGGTGCCGTGCTCGTCTACCGCATCAAGGGAGTGAAGTGATGACCGACACCACGACGACGATCGCGGATGCTGCGACCCCCGCCGCATCCGCCCGGCCCTGGCTCGACGCGAGCCTGCCCGTCGACGAGCGCGTCGAGCTGCTCCTCGCCGAGATGACGGTGGAGGAGAAGGCGGGCCTCTTCTTCCAGACGATGATCGTGATGGGCGAGGGCGGCGAGCTCTCCGAGGGGGACGCGGCCTTCGGCATCCCGTCGAACCGCGAGTACGTGGCCGGCCGTCACATGAACCACTTCAACCTGCTGGGCGTCGCGCCGAAGGCCAGTGACATCGCGGCCTGGCACAACAAGCTGCAGGAGCTCGCGGCATCCACTCGCCTGGGCATCCCGGTGTCGATCTCGACGGATCCGCGCCACTCGTTCAGCGACAACCCGGGCGCCGCGATGTTCGCCGGCCCGTTCTCGCAGTGGCCCGAGCCGCTGGGGCTCGCGGCGACGCGTGACGCGGAGCTGGTGCAGCGCTTCGGCGACATCGCGCGACAGGAGTACACGGCCGTCGGCATCCGCGTCGCGCTGCACCCGCAGGTCGACCTCGCGACCGAGTCGCGCTGGGCGCGCCAGCTGCAGACGTTCGGCGAGGACGCGGATCTCGCCGGCGAGCTGGGCGCGGCCTACGTGCGCGGCTTCCAGGGCTCGGCCTTCGGACCCGGCTCGGTGAGCACGATGACCAAGCACTTCCCGGGCGGCGGCCCGCAGAAGGACGGCGAGGACCCGCACTTCGACTACGGCCGCGAGCAGGTGTACCCCGGCGGGCAGTTCGAGCTGCACCTCAAGCCGTTCGAGCAGATCTTCGCCGCGGGCGGCCGCCAGATCATGCCGTACTACGGCATGCCGGTCGGCACCGAGTACGAAGAGGTCGGCTTCGGCTTCAACAAGGGCGTGCTCACCGGACTGCTGCGTGAGCGCTTCGGCTTCGACGGCATCGTGTGCACGGACTGGGGCCTCGTCACCGATCAGCCGATCATGGGCACGGACTTCGCCGCCCGCGCGTGGGGCGTTGAGCATCTGACCCCCGCCGAGCGCATGGTCAAGATCCTCGACGCCGGCGCCGACCAGTTCGGCGGCGAGCACGACCCGTCGCTCCTCCTCGGCCTCGTGCGCGACGGCCGCGTGAGCGAGGAGCGCCTCGACGTCTCGGCGCGCCGCCTGCTGCGCGAGAAGTTCGAGCTCGGCCTGTTCGAGAACCCGTACGTCGACGTCGAGGCGGCCGACGCCATCGTCGGCTCCCCGGAGTTCCGCGCGGCAGGTGAAGCCGCGCAGCGTGCCTCGATCGCCGTGCTCTCGAACGACGGAGTCCTGCCGCTGCGCCGCGGCGTGAAGCTCTACGTCGAGGGCATCGCGCCTGAGGCGGTCGCCCACTACGGCGAGATCGTCGCGACGCCGGACGACGCGGATGCTGCGATCCTGCGTCTCCAGGCGCCGTACGAGCAGCGCGGGTCGATGTTCGAGAACTTCTTCCACGCCGGGTCGTTGGACTTCCCCGACGACGTCGTCGCCCATGTGCGTGCGGTGTCGTCGGTCGTGCCGACCGTGGTGGACGTGTTCCTCGACCGTCCCGCGATCCTCGGCCCGATCGTCGAAACCGCCGGCGCCGTCACTGCGAACTGGGGGGCGAACCCCGACGCGCTGCTCGACGTGCTGACCGGCGGATCCCCGGCGACGGGCACGCTGCCGTTCGACGTGCCGAGCTCGATGGCGGCCGTCGAGGCCTCGCGCCCCGACGTGCCCTTCGACACCGCCGACCCGCTGTTCCGCTTCGGCCACGGGCTCTCGCTCTGACCCGCTGACACGGATGCTGCGCCACGACCTCGCGGCGCAGCATCCGTCGTCGTGTTTCCGGCGCACAGAGTCGGAGACTCTGCCCGACACGCGGGCTCGGGATGCTGTGACCCGGCGTGTCGCCGAGAGCCTCCGATTCTGTGCAGGGCTACGCGCCGGTCCCCGGCACGACCACGACGGGCACGGGTGCGTTGCGCAGGATCTTCGACGCGCTGGAGCCCAGGAACACCTGGGCCAGGCGGTGCGTGGAGGACGATCCCACGACCATGACGTCCCCCTCGGTCCAGCCGACCGACGACACCGCCGTGCCCCAGTCGCCGGCGGCGGCGATGCCGTACTCGAGCTCCTCGTCCGAGAATCCCAGCGTCTTCAGGTGCGCTGCCGCCTCCTGTAGCGCGGCCGCGGCCTGCACGCCCCACAGCTCGATGACCTGGGTCTGCGCGTGGCTGATGTCGGTGGTGACGGGCCGGCGCGCCGGGTTCACGAGGAACGTCACGAGGCGCATGCGCGCCGACGCGAGCCTGCTGAACTCCGCGACGCGGTTCAGCAGCGACCAGCTGGCGTCGTCGTCGCGGAAGCCGACGGTCACCCTCGTGACCGCGCTCGTCGTGCGGAAGCTCCGCGGCGCGATGGCCACCGGCAGAGGCGAGGAGTGGACGAGACGGTCGGTCTTCGAGGTCAGCCGCACGCGCCCGGGCTCCGCGTCCTCGGCGGATCCCACGACGATCATCCGCGCATCCCGCGCCACGGCCTGCTCGATCAGCGTCGCGGGCGCGGATCTGCCGGCGACCCACACCGCCTCGGCGGGAATGCCGGGGTGGTGCGCGAAGTCCGACAGGGCGAGCTCCGCGCTCAGCCGGCCTTCGCTCGCGGCCCACTCCTCGTACTCGCGGTCGACACCGCCGGCGAGCGGGGTGCCCCAGCCCTGCGGGACGACCGACACCGCCACCACCGGCTCGGGATGCGAGCGGACGAACTGGAACGCGAGTTCGATCGCGCTGCGATCGTCGCCGCGCGGTCCGTAGCCGACGAGGTAGGTCACGTCTCGTCCTCGGGACGGATCGGCTCGGCGATCTGCTCCGCCGAGGTGTAGTCGTTCAGCGTCGCGTGCTTTCGTCCGTAGAACCAGTAGTAGAGCAGCACGATCGCGATCCAGGTGCCGAAGATCACCCATGTGATGGCCGCCAGCCCCGACAGGATGTAGACGCACGCGGCGATGGTGAGGATCGGAACCACCGGGTAGAGCGGAACCCGGAAGGGTCGCTCGAGATCGGGCTTCGTGCGACGCAGCACGATGACGGCGAGCGCGACGACGCTGAACGCCATCAGCGTGCCGATCGAGACGGTGTCCCACAGGTAGTCGGACGGCACGAAGCCGGCGATGATCGCGACGATCGTCGAGACGACGACCGTGTTGTAGATCGGCGTCATCGTCTTGGCGTTGACGCGGAGGAACTTCCGCGGGACGAGCCCGTCGCGAGAGATCGAGAACAGGATGCGGGTCTGCCCGTACAGCGTCACCAGCGTCACGGAGAAGATGGAGACGACCGCGCCGGCCGCCAGGATCGTGCCCCAGATCGGGTTGCCCGTGATGTTCTCCAGGATCTGGGCGAGGCCTGCCTCGCTGGCCTCCTCGGTGGAGTAGAACTCGACCGGCTCTGCGGCGAGACCCGCGATCGCGACCAGGATGTAGACGGTCGAGACGATGATGAGGGCGCCGATGATCGCCCGGGGGAGCGCCTTCTGCGGGTTGCGCACCTCCTCGCCCGCTGTCGCGACGGCGTCGAGGCCGATGAACGAGAAGAAGATGGTCCCCGCCGCGGCGCTGATGCCGGCGGCGCCGAACGCGAAGAAGTTCTCGAAGTGGTCGGCGTTGAACGCGGTGAAGCCGAGGACGATGAACAGCGCGAGCACTCCGAGCTTGATCAGCACCATGATCGTGTTCACCGTGGCCGACTCGGCGACCCCTCGGATCAGGAGCAGGCAGCACAGGGCCACGAGGACGACGGCGGGCAGGTTGATGATGCCGCCGGTCGCCGCGCCATCGGATCCGGGTATGAACGACACCGACAGGGCATCCGGCAGCCGGAAGCCGAGCGTGTTCTCGAGCAGTTCGTTGAAATAGCCGCTCCAGCCCACCGCGACCGCCGAGACGGCGACGCCGTACTCCAGCAGCACGCAGCCCGCGATGATCACCGCCCAGATCTCGCCCAGCGCGTGGTACGTGTACGAGTAGGTGGAGCCGCTCACGGGTATCGCTGAGGCGAGCTCGGCGTAGCACAGCGCCGAGAGGCCGGCGCAGATCGCGGCGACGATGAACGAGATGATCACCGCGGGGCCTGCCTCGGGGATCGACTCGCTCAGGACGAAGAAGATTCCGGTGCCGACGGTCGCGCCGACGCCGAACATCATGAGCTGGAAGGTGCCGATGTTGCGGGCGAGCTCCTCGCCCTTGTGGTGCTTCTGCTGTATGACGATGGGCTTGCGTCGAAAGAGCTGTTCGCCGAGTGCGGCCATGTCGGACTCCCACGGGGTGGCCGGGCCACAGCGCCCGGAGTGCCCCCAGTCTGGTGCGCGAGGCGGGTCGGGCATAGGCCCGCGCACCCGACCAGCGTCTGGGATCACAGACGTCAAAGGGGGAACGGACGCTGCCCCCCGGGGTCGCGGCGGTAGCCTTGCGCCCATGCCGCGCCTTCTCGTCCGTCGTCCATCGCCCCGTCTCGCGGAGGGCGAGCTCACCCACATCGCGCGCGTGCCCGTCGATGCCGCGCTCGCGCAGCGTCAGTGGGAGTCGTACGTCGACGTGTTCCGCCAGCGTGGCTGGGACGTCGTCGAGGTCGCCCCGGCCGACGAGCACGCCGACGGCGTGTTCATCGAAGACGCCGTCGTCATGTTCGGCGACCTCGCGGTGCTCACGAGCCCGGGGGCGGAGTCCCGCCGGGGCGAGATCGCCTCGACGCGGTCGACGCTCGAGGGTGCCGGCATCCCGTACCGCGCCATCGAGCTGCCGGGCACGCTCGACGGCGGTGACGTGCTGAAGATCGGGCGCACGGTGTACGTCGGGCGGACGCTGCGCACGAACGACGAAGGGATCACGCAGCTGCGCGACCTGCTCGCGCCGCGCGGCTGGAGCGTCGTCGGCGTGCCCGTCTCGAAGGTGCTGCACCTCAAGAGCGGCGTGACCGCGCTTCCCGACGGCACGGTCGTCGGGTTCGAGCCGCTCGTCGACGACCCGGCCGCCTACCCGGACTTCCTGGCGGTGCCCGAGGAGCACGGCACCGCCGTCGTCGTGCTCGACGACGCCACCGTGCTCATGTCGGCCGACGCGCCCGAGACCGCCGAGCTCTACCGGTCGCGCGGGCTCGAGGTCATCACCACGCCGATCACGGAGTTCGAGAAGCTCGAGGGGTGCGTGACGTGCCTCTCGGTGCGCGTCCGCGACGTGTGAGCGCCACCCGCATAGGCTGACGGAGGCGGGCGACGAGGCCCGCAGCGGGGAGCGAGCGTGGCCACGAGCAACATCGAGATCGCACAGCAGGCCGAACTCTGGCCGATCACCCGGATCGCCCAAGGGCTCGGCATCCCTGACGAGGAGCTCGAGCCGTACGGCCGGTTCAAGGCGAAGGTGTCGCTGCGGCACCTGCGGACGCTCCAGGACAAGCCGCGCGGGCGGCTCGTGCTGATGACCGCCGTCTCGCCCACACCCGCCGGCGAGGGCAAGACGACGACCACTGTCGGCCTGGGTGACGCGCTCACCCGCATCGGTGAGCGTGCCATGATCTGCCTGCGCGAGCCCGCGCTCGGACCGGTGTTCGGGATGAAGGGCGGCGCCGCGGGCGGCGGGTACGCGCAGGTCGTGCCGATGGAGGACATCAACCTCCACTTCACGGGCGATTTCTCGGCCATCGCGATCGCCACGAACCTGCTCGCGGCGCTCATCGACAACCATGTGCACCATGGCAACGCGCTCGGCATCGATGTGCGGCGTGTGACCTGGCGGCGCGTGCTCGACGTCAACGACCGGGCGCTCCGCGACGCCGTGATCGGCCTCGGCGGTCCGTCGAACGGCTACCCCCGAGAGGACGGCTTCGACATCGTCGTGGCGAGCGAGGTGATGGCGATCTTCTGCCTCGCCACCGACCTCGCCGACCTCAAGGAGCGGCTCGGCGAGATCGTCGTCGCGTACACGCGTGACCGCGCTCCGATCCGTGCTCGCGACCTGCACGCGCACGGGGCCATGGCCGCGATCCTGCGCGACGCGCTCGCGCCGAACCTCGTGCAGACCCTCGAGCACACGCCCGCGTTCGTGCACGGCGGCCCGTTCGCGAACATCGCCCACGGCTGCAACTCGTACCTCGCGACCGACTCCGCGCTGCGGATGGCCGACTACGTCGTCACCGAGGCCGGCTTCGGCGCCGATCTCGGCGCGGAGAAGTTCGTCGACATCCTGTGCCGCACCACGGGGCTCCGCCCCGACGTCGCGGTGGTCGTCGCCACGGTGCGCGCCATGAAGTTCCATGGCGGCGTCGAGGTCCAGGGCCTCCCGCACGAGAACGTCGCCGCCCTCGAGCAGGGCACCGCCAACCTCCTGCGGCACCTCAAGACCCTCCGTGAGACGTGGGGCATCCCGACGGTGGTCGCGATCAACCATCGCGCCGAGGACACGGATGCTGAGACCGCGGCGCTCGCCGCGGCCGCCCAGTCCGTCGGGGTCACCGCCGTGGTCGCGAAGCACTTCTCCGAGGGCGGCGCGGGCGCGGAGGACCTGGCGCGCGAGGTCGTGCGGCTGTGCGAAGAGCGGGCCGCGCAACCAGACGACGAAGGAGCGCTGCGCTTCACATACCCGGACGACGCGACGCTGTGGCGCAAGATGAGCGCGATCGCGACGCGGATCTACGGGGCGTCCGAGATCACCGCATCGACCGCCGTCCGCGCGCAGATCAAGCGCCTGCAGGACGAGGGGTACGGCGGGTACCCGGTGTGCGTCGCGAAGACGCAGTACTCGTTCTCCACCGACCCGAAGCTGCGCGGTGCGCCGACGGGCCACGTCGTCGACATCCGCGAGGTGCGCCTCGCCGCCGGCGCGCGGTTCGTCGTGATGATCTGCGGCGACATCATGACGATGCCCGGACTGCCGGTGACCCCTGCGGCGAACAGCATCGACGTCGACGACGACGGGCGCATCGTCGGGCTCTTCTGAGACGGATGCCGAGACCGCGGGTTCGCCCGGCCCTGCGGCGTCACGGGGGCGGGTCGGTGCGCACTCGGGTGCACGCGGCCCGGGGCGTCACGAGCGCGGGAAGGTGCGCACCCGCTCGACGCGGAACGTGTGGGGGAGCGCCGCGACGTCGCGCGTGCGGTCTGCGCGCGGCAGCTCGTAGAGGTCGAGCATGAGCTGGACGGGGTAGTCGATGCGCTGGCGCACGGTCTTGACCCAACGGTGATCGATGAAGAATCGCACCGCGTCGGGCGTCCACTCGGCGGCGTAGTCGTGCATCTGGGTGAGATCGCCCTCGACACGGATCTTCTCGAAGTCGTCGCGCAGGCGCGGGTCGTGCTGGCGCTTGACGCCGACGCCGACCCAGCCGCCCTCCTCGCCGACCTCGCTGCCGAAGATCTCGGCGATGCAGATCTCGCCGGAGTCCTCGGGGCGGTCCTCGAAGCCGATCGGCCAGAACGCCACCATCGCGTCCGGGTGGCGCACCGCGGCCATGCGGACTTCGACCACGCCGTACCGCGGGAGGTGGAGCCGGCGCTCCGGCTGCTCTTCGCGCACCACCAGGCCGTCGCGGAAGCGGTGCTGCCCGATCGTGCTGCCGCGCGCGCCCGAGAACTGGCCGGTCTGCACGTGCGAGACGCGGTTGTCGCCGTCGAACTCGGGTGACCACGGCGCGGTGTCGGCGTCGATGAAGAGTTCGAGCGCGTCGGGCGCGATCGAGTACCGGGCGGCCGTGCGCTCGCGCGACGCCCAGTGCGGCAGGTAGTGCGGCCACCACACCTTCTCGTCGAGCACGCCCTCGCCGAAGCGCTCGTCGAGGTCGGGCTCGCGGCCATCGAGATCGAGGGGGGAGAGGTCGAGGGTCCAGATGTGGAAAGAGAGTTCCGAGCCGCGCCAGGGCTGCGTGCCCGAACCGCGGTGCTCGAATCCCGCGGTGCGGCAGAGCGCGTTGGACGCGGCGTTGTCGACGCCCGGGAAGGCGACGAGCAGGTGGCGGTCGTGGCGGGCGGCGATCTCCTGGGTGAGCAGGCGCAGCGCCGCCCGAGCGAGGCCGCGGCCCTGCCACTCGGGGAACACGTTCCACCCGGCTTCCCACGCGGGTGTGCCGTCGTGGTCGATCCGCCAGTACCCGATGCCGCCGACAGCGACGCCGCCGAGCTCGATCCGGTACATGACCGCCTCGCCGGTGCGCATGAGGCGGAGGTGGCGTTCCTGCCGCTGCGCGAGCTCGGCGGGCGTCTCGGGACCGCCGAGGTGCGCCGTCATCTCCGGCGTGTTGGCGCGCTCGAGCAGCGGCAGGTCGTCGGGACCCCACGCCGCGAGGGTGACGGTCGCATCGGTCATCCCGTCCATTGTGCGCCCGCGCGGCGATGGCTGCGTGGCGGGGCGGCCGGGTGGGCGTGGGGGTGGCCGGGCAACCGCCGCGCGCGGACACGGCCGCACGGGACCGCGCGGCTGCACGGGGGTCAGCGGGCGGGGCTCAGCGGTCGGTGACGAGGATGGTGTTCCCGTCGGGGTCGGTCGCGGTGAAGAAGAGGCAGCGGTCGGGGTCGCCGAGCTCGTCGCCCGGGTGCGCCCCGAGCCGCGCCAGGCGCTCGTGCACGGAGGCGAGGTCATCGACGCGGAAGTTGCAGGTCGCCCACGGCAGGCCCGGTTCTCCGTGGATGCCGCTCTTCGGGCCCATGAGCGTCACCTGCCCGTGCGAGCCCGCGAGCACGCTCGAGGAGTCGCTCTCCTCGACGACGCCGAGGCCGAACGCATCCGCGTACCAGTGCGCGCTCGCTCGCGGATCGTGCACGGGGATGAACGCGGTCGTGATCGCCGTCGGCGGGCTCATGACCTGAGCCTAGGCCTGGACGCGGACCTTCGCGCGGTACTGCCCGAACACCTCGGGCACGGCCTCCCGAGGCGCCCTTGCTGTGCGTCTCGCACAATGCATCCGTCACCAGGGTCGCTCCAGCGTTGTGGACATCCACTAGAGGCTTTGAGTGGAGGTTGTGGGAGTCCTACGGTCTAAGGAAACTTGATCCTTCCCGTCGCACCGAGAGGTGATGCACATGGCTGACGCCGCCGTCCGCACCAAGAAGCCCGCCGTCCACAAGAACACACCCGCCGGCGGAGCGCCGACCGCTCCGCACACCGCTGCCGAGGCATCCGATCCCCGTATCGACATCGCTGCGGTCACCGATCTGCTCCTCGGGACGTGGGGCGAGACCCGCCGCGAAGCCCGCGAGATGATCAAGGACCCCGCGTTCTGGCGCATCGAGGGCCAGCCGATGCCCGAGCACCGCGAGCGTGTGCTGACGCAGCTGCACCTGCTCGTCGAGCACGGCGGCTCGCGCCGCGCGATGCCCGAGAAGTTCGGCGGACTGAACGACAACGGGGCGAACCTCGCCGGCTTCCAGGAGCTCGTGCTCGCCGACCCCAGCCTGCAGATCAAGTCCGGCGTGCAGTGGGGCCTGTTCGGCTCGGCCGTCTTCCAGCTCGGCACCGAGAAGCACCACGACAAGTGGATGCCGGGCATCACCGACCTCTCGATCCCGGGCGCGTTCGCGATGACCGAGACCGGCCACGGATCGGATGTCGCGTCGATCGGCACGACCGCGACCTACGACCCCGAGACCGAGGAGTTCGTCATCCACACGCCGTTCCGGGGCGCGTACAAGGACTACCTCGGCAACGCGGCGCTGCACGGCAAGGCGGCGACCGTGTTCGCGCAGCTCATCACGGGCGGCGTCAACTACGGCGTGCACTGCTTCTTCGTGCCGATCCGCGACGACGAGGGTGCGATGCTCCCGGGCATCATCAGCGAGGACGACGGCGTCAAGGGCGGCCTCAACGGCATCGACAACGGCCGCCTCGCGTTCGACCAGGTGCGCGTCCCGCGCTTCAACCTGCTCGACCGCTACGGTCAGGTCGCCGCGGACGGCTCGTACACCTCCGACATCCCGACGCCCGGCCGCCGCTTCTTCACGATGCTCGGTGCACTCGTGCAGGGCCGCGTGTCGCTCGACGGCGCCGCGACCACCGGCACCGCGCTCGCCCTGCACATCGCGCTCACCTATGCGAACCAGCGCCGCCAGTTCGACTCGGGCGCGGGCACCGAAGAGGTCGTGCTGCTCGACTACGGCAAGCACCAGCGGCGCCTGCTGCCGCTCCTCGCCCAGAACTACGCGCAGTTCTTCAGCCACGACGAGCTGCTGAAGAAGTTCGACGCGGTCTTCTCGGGCCGCACCGACACCCCTGAGGAGCGCGAGGACCTCGAGACCCTCGCGGCGGCGCTCAAGCCGCTGTCGACGTGGAACGCGCTGAGCACGATCCAGGAAGCCCGCGAGGCCTGCGGCGGCTCCGGCTTCCTCGCCGAGAACCGCATGGTCGGCCTCCACCAGGACCTCGATGTCTACGTCACCTTCGAGGGCGACAACAACGTCCTGCTCCAGCTGGTCGGCAAGCGGCTCCTGTCGGACTACGCCAAGCAGTTCAAGGGGAAGGATGCCGCGGCCCTCGCCCGCTTCGCCGTCGGCCACACGGCGGGCAAGGTGTTCCACGGAGCGGGCCTGCGCCAGCTCGGGCAGACCGTGACCGACTTCGGCTCGACGGCGCGCTCGATCGAGCTGGGACTGCGCACCGACCAGCAGCACGAACTGCTCGCCGGCCGCGTGCAGCAGATGGTGGCGGACGTCGCCGCCGCCCTGCGTCCGGCCGCGAAGCTGTCGCCCGCCGAGGCGGCGGCGCTTTTCAACAGCCACCAGTCGGAACTCATCGAGGCCGCCCGTGCTCACGGCGAACTCCTGCAGTGGGAGGCCTTCACCGACGGAGTGAACCGCGTCTCCGACGAGGGCACGAAGCAGGTGCTGACCTGGCTCCGCGACCTGTTCGGGCTGCACCTCATCGAGAAGCACCTTGCGTGGTACATCATCAACGGGCGGCTCTCGACCCAGCGCGCGGCATCCGTCTCCCGCTACATCGACCGGCTCGCGGCGCGGCTGCGTCCGCACGCGCAGGATCTCGTCGACGCCTATGGCTTCGCGCCCGAGCACGTCCGCGCTCCCATCGCGTCGGGTGCCGAGCGCACGCGCCAGGACGAGGCGCGCGAGTACTACCGCGCGCTCGCCGCGTCGGGAACCGCCCCTGTGTCGGAGAAGTCGCTCAAGAAGAAGTGACGGCGCCCGGCTCGCACCGTGCGAGCCGGCGTCCTCGAATGAGGAGCGGAGCCGGGATGAGGGCTGGTCTGCGCCGACGGCTCCGCTGCTCGGCAACGATCCTCGATCGAGGATCGGGATCGTCCGTCAGGAGGCGGTCCAGCCGCAGTTGCCGCATTCGCCCGTCGCGGAGACCTCGATGAAGCAGTTCGGGCACATCGCGCGCACGCGCTCGGGGACGACGGGCTTCGCGACGCGACGCTGCGCGGCCGGACGCGGGGACGACGACTTCGCGCGCGCGGTCGGCGCGGCCGCCGCCGGCTGCGGAACGATCGCCGCTGCGGGGACGTGGTACGCGCAATAGAAGCGCACGTAGCCGTCGTGGTTCTTGGGGTGACGGTGCTTGTACGCCCACAGCTCGGTGCGGGGCAGCAGCTCGGAGTCGGGGCCGCACGTGAAGCAGCGCGTCGCCTCGCCCGGGACCACGTCCGCGAGGAGCACGGGGTTCTCGAAGGGGACCGAGTCCCGCCAATCCGCCGACGCGACGATCTTCATGGTCCTGCCTCCCAGCTGCGCGGACCCGAACAGCCCGACATTCCAAGGTAAGCGACGCGGGCGGCATCCGGGAATCGGCGTGGTGACGCGCGTCTGAACTCCGGCGACGTCGGCGGGGGAGCCTAGGCTGGCGCAGTGAGCACCGATGTCCGCCTCGGCGCCGACGGCCGCGCGCGCTGCGCGTGGGTTGGCGACGACCTCGAGTACGCCCGCTACCACGACGAGGAGTGGGGTGTGCCCCTGCACGGCGACCGGGCCCTCTTCGAGAAGATGAGCCTCGAAGGGTTCCAGGCGGGGCTGTCGTGGATCACGATCCTCCGCAAGCGCCCGCGGTTTCGCGAGGTGTTCGCGGGCTTCGAGACCGAGGCGGTGGCGGCGTTCGGCGACGACGACATCGCACGTCTGATGACGGATGCCGGCATCATCCGCAACCGCGCCAAGATCGAGGCCACGATCTCGAACGCGCGCCTGGTGCTCGAGCTCGAGCCCGGCGAGCTCGACGCCTTCATGTGGTCCTTCGCCCCGGCATCCCACCGACGCCCGGCGACCTTCGCGGACGTTCCGGCGATCACCGCCGAGGCGGCGGCGATGAGCAAGGCGCTCCGAAAGCGCGGGTTCCGGTTCGTGGGCCCGACGACGATGTACGCCCTGATGCAGTCCGCCGGCATGGTCGACGATCACGTCGACGGCTGCTGGAGGGTGGCTCCGTAGAAACGGATAGTTCATCCGTTTCGGGTGTAGGCTGAGGGTGTGAGCCCCCGAGCCGATGCCCTGCGCAGCCGTGAGCGCATCCTCGAGGTCGCGCGCCGGCATGACGTGCGCGCGTTGCGACTCAACGACATCGCCCGCGATGCGGGCGTCGGCATCGGCACCGTCTATCGGCACTTCCCGACCGTGAGAGCGCTCGTCGAGGCGCTCAGCGTCGACACGCTGGTGCGGTTGGGCGACGCCGCCGACCGCGCGACCGCCGAACCGGACGCGCGGCAGGCGTTCCGGGGGTTCCTCGACGACGCCCTGACGCTCCAGCTCGAGGACGGCGGTCTCGAAGCCGTGCTCACCGACATGGCCCGCACGGATCCCGTGCTGCACGACGAGTGCGCCGCGGCGCGGGGCAAGGTGTTCGCGGGCTACGACGCGGTGCTCTCGCGGGCCCAGCGAGACGGCGTCGTGCGCGGCGACGTCTCGGCCGCGCAACTGCAGCTACTCCTCTGCGGTGTCGAGCACGCCGTGCGTCTCGGCGTCCCTGCCGACCGGGACCTGCTCCTCGACATCCTCCTTTCGGGCATGCGTCCCGACCCCCAGGCAGCCCCCGACTCACCGGCCGGCGTCGCAGCGATCCGTCGCCCCGCGGCACTCGGCTGAAAGGACCTCATGGACTACGGACACCCGCTCGAATTCGGCGCCTTCATCACCCCCTCCGCCGCGAGCCCCGAGGCCCCGGTGCTGCTGTCGCAGGTGGCCGAGGCATCCGGTCTCGATCTCGTCACCTTCCAGGACCACCCGTATCAGCCCGCGTTCCTCGACACGTGGACGCTCATGTCCTTCGTCGCGGCACGCACCTCCACCATCCGCATCGCGCCCAACGTGCTGAACGTGCCGCTGCGCCCGCCCGCCGTCGTGGCGCGCGCCGCCGCGAGCATCGACCTGCTGTCGGGCGGGCGGTTCGACCTCGGCCTCGGTGCCGGCGGATTCTGGGACGCCATCGAAGCGATGGGCGGCAGGCGGCTCACGCCGGGTCAGGCCGTGACGGCGCTGGGCGAGGCGATCGACCTCATCCGCGAGCTGTGGCGCACCGACGAACGGCGGGGCGTGTTCACCGACGGGAAGTTCCACGCGGTGCACGGCGCGAAGCGGGGGCCGCGGCCGGCGCACGACATCCCGATCCACATCGGCGCGTACAAGCCGCGCATGCTCGCGCTCACCGGGCGCAAGGGCGACGGATGGCTGCCGTCGCTCGGCTACATGCAGCCGGGCGACCTCGCCAAGGGCAACGCCGCGATCGACGAGGCTGCGCAGTCCGTCGGCCGCGACCCGCGCGAGATCCGGCGTCTGCTCAACATCGGGCAGCTCGCCGCCGATCCGCGCGAGTTCGCCGAGCGCCTCGCGAAGCTCGCGGTCGAGGACGGCATCGGCACGTTCATCCTCGCCGGCGACGACCCGAACCTGCTCCAGCGCTTCGGCGAGGAGGTGGCCCCCGCCGTTCGCGAGCTGGTGG
The DNA here is from genome assembly GCF_000956465.1 of Microbacterium trichothecenolyticum. Lineage (GTDB taxonomy): Bacteria > Actinomycetota > Actinomycetes > Actinomycetales > Microbacteriaceae > Microbacterium > Microbacterium trichothecenolyticum. Next base: position 110,230 of record NZ_JYJA01000029.1, on the reverse strand, counting down.
CCGCCGAGCGCGGCACCCGCGGGGTCGACGCCGCGCCGGTGCGGTCAGCCGCGGCCCTCGCCGCGCGCCGGGACGGCATCGCGTACGACGACGTGCCGGCCGGCCTCCGCGCGATCGAGCCCGGCGACTTCGAGTACGGCGACGTGCGCGCCACCTACATGCGCGGCGGGCGGCCGGGGATCGTGCTCCAGCCCTCGTCGGCCGAACAGGTCGCAGAGTCGCTCGCGTTCGCGCGGCGGCATCCCGAACTTCCTCTCGCGGTGCGCAGCGGTGGCCACGGCATCAGCGGCCGGAGCACCAACGACGGCGGCATCGTGATCGACCTCCGCAGCCTCGACGAGATCGAGGTGCTCGACACCGACCGCAGGCTCGTGCGCATCGGACCGGGGGCGCGCTGGGCGCAGGTCGCCGCAGCGCTCGGGGAGCACGGCTGGGCGCTGACGTCCGGCGACTACGGCGGCGTGGGCGTCGGCGGTCTCGCGACGGCGGGCGGCATCGGCCTCCTCGCCCGCGAGCACGGCCTCACCATCGACCATCTCCGGGCGGCCGAGGTGGTGCTCGCCGACGGCTCGATCGTGCGGACGGATGCCTCGACCCACCCAGACCTCTTCTGGGCGATCCGCGGGGCCGGCGCCAACGTCGGAATCGTCACGGCGTTCGAGTTCGAGGCCCGGGAAGTCGGTCAGGTGGGCTACGCGCAGCTCGCGTTCCAGGTGGACGACGTGGCGGAGTTCCTCGAGGGCTACGGGCGCATCGTCGAGGAGTCGCCGCGCGACCTCACGCTGTTCCTGCTCACCGGCGGACCGCGCCCCGGTCAGCCGCAGGTCGTCCAGCTCTACGGGATCGTCGACTCCGACGACCCCGACACGATCATCGCCCGCCTGCAGCCGTTCGCCGAGCTCGCCCCCCTGGTCCAGCAGTCCGTGCAGCTGACGACCTACGCGCAGATCATGGCGAACGCCGACCTCGGCCCGCAGCACGGTGCCGGCGAGCCGCACTCCCGCTCCGGGCTCATCGAGCACGTCACGCCCGCCTTCGCGGAGGCGGCGTCACGGATGCTGGACTCCGGCGCCGTGCCGTTCTTCCAGCTCCGCTCGGTCGGTGGGGCGGTGGCCGACGTCGCGGAGGACGCGACCGCGTACGCGCACCGGTCGGCGAACTTCTCGGTCGCCGCACTCGGATCCCACCCCGACCGGCTCGACGCCCAGTGGCGCACGCTCGCGGATCATGTCGACGGCATGTACCTGAGCTTCGACTCGTCCGAGCGGCCGGAGCGGATCGCCGAGGCCTTCCCGCCCGCGACGCTCTCCCGACTGCGTCGCGTGAAGGCGACCTACGACCCGACGTGCGTCTTCCGCGACAACTTCGCGATCGAGCCTGCGGACTCCGAGGCGGCCTGAGGCGCAGCATCCGTCCCCCGTCCCCCGCGTTTGGGGCGCATTCCTTCCGTTGGGGCGCAGATTCTCCGCCCCAACGGAATAACTGCGCCCCAAACCCCCGAGGTGGTCCGGATCGAGCAGGATTCAGGAAGCGCGGTGTCCGGGGTGACCGGCATACTCGTCGGCATGGCATCCGAGTCCCACATCGCTGATTCGCACGAGGTCATCCGCGTCGTCGGCGCCCGCGAGAACAACCTCAAGGACGTGTCGGTCGACATCCCGAAGCGCCGCCTGACGGTGTTCACCGGGGTGAGCGGGTCCGGCAAGTCGTCGCTGGTGTTCGGCACGATCGCGAACGAATCGCAGCGCCTCATCAACGAGACGTACCCGACGTTCGTGCAGCAGTTCATGGGGCAGTTGAGCCGACCCGAGGTCGACGCGCTCGAGAACGTGAGCCCGGCGATCATCGTCGATCAGGAGCGCATGGGTTCGAACGCTCGGTCCACGGTGGGCACCGCGACCGACGCGCACGCGATGCTGCGGCTGCTGTTCAGCCGCATCGGCGTGCCCCACGTCGGCTCTCCGCAGGCGTTCTCGTTCAACATCCCCTCGGTCTCGGGCGCCGGCGCCGTGACGTTCGAGAAGGGCGGCAAGAAGGTCAAGGAGCGCCGCTCGTTCGAGATCACCGGCGGCATGTGCCCGCGCTGCGAGGGCCTCGGCGAGGTGAGCGACGTCGACCTCGATGAGCTCTACGACAAGACCAAGTCGCTCAGGGAGGGTGCCATCCAGGTTCCCGGCTACAACCCCGACGGCTGGATGGTGAAGGCGTTCACCGAGTCCGGCTTCGTGGACCCCGCCAAGGCGATCCAGGACTACAGTGCCGAGGAACGCGCCGACTTCCTCTACAAGGAGCCGACCAAGGTCAAGATCGCCGGCATCAACATGACCTACGAGGGTCTCGTGCCGAAGATCACGAAGTCGATGCTCCAGAAGGATCGCGACTCGCTGCAGCCCCACGTCCGCGCGTTCGTCGACCGTGCCGTGAAGTTCCTGCCCTGCCCCGACTGCGGCGGCACGCGCCTGAACGAGGGCGCGCGGTCATCGAAGATCAACGGGACGAGCATCGCGGATGCTGCGGCCATGCAGATCACGGACCTCGCGGTGTGGCTCGACACGGTGAACGACCCCTCGGTCGCGCCGCTCATGGTGGGCCTGCGCCAGACGATCGCGTCGTTCATCGACATCGGACTCGGCTACCTGTCCCTGGACCGCGCCTCGGGCACGCTCTCGGGCGGCGAAGCGCAGCGCACGAAGATGATCCGGCACCTGGGCTCGGCACTCACCGACATCAGCTACGTCTTCGACGAGCCCACGGCGGGCCTGCACCCCCACGACATCCAGCGCATGAACCGGCTGCTGAAGCTGCTGCGCGACAAGGGCAACACGGTGCTCGTGGTCGAGCACAAGCCCGAGGTCATCGAGATCGCCGACCACATCGTCGACCTGGGTCCCGGCGCCGGCCGCGCGGGCGGCGAGGTGCAGTACGAGGGGGATGTCGAGGGTCTGCGCACGTCCGGCACCATCACCGGCCGGCATCTCGGCGACCGCGCGCGCCTCAAGGACTCGACGCGGGCCGCGAAGGGCGCGCTCGAGATCCGCGGAGCCACCCAGCACAACCTCAAAGAGGTCGACGTCGATGTGCCGCTCGGCATCCTCACCGTCGTGACCGGCGTCGCGGGGTCGGGGAAGTCGTCGCTCATCCACGGCAACGTGCCCGGCTTCGACGACGTCGTGGTCGTCGACCAGTCGCCCATCAAGGGCAACCGGCGCTCGAGCCCGGCGACGTACACCGGCATCCTCGACACGATCCGGTCCGCGTTCGCGAAGGCCAACGGCGTCAAGCCCGCGCTCTTCAGCGCGAACTCCGAGGGCGCTTGTCCCGCGTGCCGCGGCCTCGGCGTGATCATCACGAACCTCGGGTTCACGCAGACGGTCGAGACCCTCTGCGAGCTCTGCGAGGGATCGGGTTTCAGCGACGAGGTGCTCGAGTACACGCTCGACGGCAAGAACATCGCCGAGGTGCTCGCGATGTCGGCGGCCGAGGCATCCGTCTTCTTCTCCAAAGGTCCCGCACACACGACTCTGATGCGCATGATCGACGTCGGCCTCGGCTACATCACGCTCGGCCAGGCGCTCAACACCCTGTCGGGCGGCGAGCGTCAGCGCCTGAAGCTCGCGATCTCGATGGCGAAGAAGGGCGCGATCTACGTGCTCGACGAGCCGACCACCGGGCTGCACCTCGCCGATGTCGAGAACATGCTGGGGATGCTGGATCGCCTCGTCGAAGCCGGCAACAGCGTGATCGTGATCGAGCACCACCAGGCCGTGATGGCGCACGCCGACTGGATCATCGACATCGGTCCGGGGGCCGGACACGACGGCGGCTCGATCGTGTTCGAAGGCACGCCCGCCGACCTCGTCGCGGGTGCAGAGACGCTGACGGCCCAGCATCTGCGGGAGTACGTCGGCGCGTGACCGAAGCCCGCGGCCGGGGATGGGTGTTTGTCCCCATCGATCATGTCTGATCAGGTGGAATACGATCTCCGGAGTTGACACTCCCTGTCTCGTCACACCCCGTGCCGCGGGTTAGGCTGGGGTGTTCCCCCAGGTCTTCTGTGAGCTCGCGACGCCCCTCGCCGGGGTCCCACGCCACGACAAGACGCACGATGCCCCGGAGGAGGCCGACGTCCCATGAGCTCATTCGCCTGGCTTCGCGCGCGCCCGCGCGCCCTCGCGTCGGCGGGCGCGGTGACGGCTGCGGCGGTCACGATCACGACGCTCGCGTTCGTCTATCAGGGCGTGCCCACCACTGAGGTCGACCTCCACGACGGCGGTGTCTGGGTGACGAAGCAGTCGAGCCTGCTCGTCGGCCACTTCAACCACGAGTCCCAGGTGCTCGACGGCGGCCTGCGCACCACGAGCGACGACTACGACATCCTCCAGTCGGGCAGCACCGTCCTCCTCGTCGACGACTCGGGCTCGTCCGTGAGTGTCATCGACCCCGCCATGGTCGCCCTGTCGGGGGCTGCCGGCCTGCCCGGCGACGCCGACGTGGCGCTCGGCGGCGAGACGGTCGCGATCCTGGACCGCGCCTCCGGCGACCTGTGGGTGGTTCCGAGCGCAAGCGTCGGCTCGTTCCAGATCGAGGGCACCGACCCCACCGCCAGCGTCGGCAAGGGAGCGGATGTCGCGGTCGGTGTCGACGGCGTCGTCTACGTGGTCTCGCCCGAGAGCGCCGAGCTGATCACGATCCGGGTCGGGGCGGACGGAACCCCGGAAGAGCCCTCGCGAGCCGGGCTGCCCGGAATCGACGGCAAGGCCGAGCTCTCGGTCACGGCTGTCGGCGACAAACCCGCCGTGCTCGACACGGCCACCGCGACCGTGATCGTCGACGGCCGTGCGTCCGAGATCGACGGCGGACGCAACGCCGTCCTGCAGCAGCCGTCCGCAGCGTCCGATGCCGTCGCGCTCTCCACGGCCTCCGCCTTCGTGCGCGTGCCGTTCGACGGGTCGGAGCCGACGAGCGTGAAGGCCGGTGCAGACGGCGCGCCGGCCGCGCCGGTGTGGCTCGACGGCTGCGGCTACGCCGCGTGGACGGGCTCGGGCCGGTTCGTGCGCGACTGCGCCGGCGAGGCCGACGACCTCGCGGCCGACATCGACGGCATCGAGCCGACATCGCTGCTGAAGTTCCGCGTCAACCGCGACGTGGTCGTGCTCAACGACGTCGTCGGCGGAGCCACCTGGATGGCCGCCGAAGACCTGCAGCGCGTCGACAACTGGGACGAGATCACCCCTCCCGAGGGCGAGACCGAGGACGACGAGCAGACCACCGAGGAGACGACCGAGACGGTCCTCCCGGAGCGCTCCGACATCAACACCCCACCCGACGCGAACGACGACGACCTGGGCGTGCGTCCGGGCCGCACCACGATCCTGCCCATCCTCGACAACGACAGCGATCCCGACGGCGACGTGCTGACGACGCGCGTCGTCGACGGCGGCCCCTCGGTGGGCGAGATCCAGTCGATCGACAACGGCCGGTCGCTGCAGATCGCGGTCCCGGAGGACGCCCAGGGCTCGACCTCTTTCACGTACGAGGTCTCCGACGGGCGTGGCGGCACCGACACCGCCCGTGTCTCGCTCGCGGTGCACGGCTGGGACGTCAATTCGCCGCCGAAGCAGAATCGCGTGACGACCGTCGCCGTCGAGGCCGGCGGCACCATCACATACAGCGTGCTGCCGGACTGGATCGACCCCGATGGCGACGACGTGTTCCTCGGCTCCGTCCAGCCGGCGGAGGGCGACGAGGCCGACTACACGTCGGACGGGCGCATCACGTATCGCGCGGTGGGCGGCACGCAGGGCCGCAAGGATGTCGAGATCACCGTCTCGGACGGGTCGGATGTGACCGTCGGCACCGTCCGCTTCGACGTGCGCCCGGTCGGCTCGATCGACCCGGTGACGAACGCCGACTACATCGCCGTCCGCGCCGGACAGACGGCCACCGTCTCCCCGCTCGCGAACGACGTCGGCGCCGGCCGCGAGCCGCTGCGCCTTGCGCGCGTCGACCCGGTGACGGGTGCCGACATCGTCCCCGACTACGCGAACAAGACCTTCACGTTCCGCTCGGCGACGCCGGGGACGTACTACGTCCAGTACATGGTCGCCGCAGGAGCAGCCGGCGTTCCGGGCATCGTGCGCGTCGATGTGCTCCCCGACGGCGAGACCGACCTGCCGCCGGTCGCCGTGCGCGACGTCGCCCTGCTGCCGAGCGGCGGCGAGGTGCTCGTCAACGTCCTGACCAACGACTCCGACCCCTCCGGCGGCATCCTCGTCGTTCAGTCGGTCACCGTCGAGCCCAACTCGGGCGTCGCGGTGGCCGTGCTGAACCACGAGACTCTCCGCATCAGCGACCAGGCGGCGCTGTCTGAGCAGGTGCGCATCTCGTACCGCATCTCCAACGGCTCGCAGTCGGCCGAGGGCGACGTCATCGTGATCCCCATCCCGGCCCCCGCTCAGCTGCGCCCGCCGGTCGCCAACGACGACCAGGTGGTGGTGCGCGCCGGAGACGTCGTGACCATCCCGGTGCTCGACAACGACTACCACCCGAACGGCGACACGATCCACGTCGCGCCGGAGCTGGTGCCGCCCCTCATCGAGCCCGAGGACGGTGAGATCTTCGTCTCGCAGGACACCGTGCGCTTCCGCGCCTCCGACGAGCCGGGCACGGTCTACGCGACATACGAGGCCGTCGACAGCACCGGGCAGAAGGACGCCGGCTACATCACGATCCAGGTGCTGCCGGTGAACGCCGACACCAACGCGGCCCCTCGCCCACGCGACCTCACCGCCCGCGTTCTCGGCGGCAGTCGCGTGCGTATCGCGGTGCCGCTGGACGGCATCGACTCCGACGGCGACTCCGTCGAGCTCGTCGGCCTCGCATCATCGCCGGGGAAGGGCCGGATCACCGAGACCGGATCCGACCACCTCGTCTACGAGGCGTTCGACGACACCGCGGGCGTCGACACCTTCACCTACCGCGTGCGCGACCGCCTCGGCGCGGAGGCCACGGCCACCATCCGCGTCGGCATCGCGCCTCCGGAGGGCGTGAACCAGGCGCCGTACGCCGTCAAGGACTCCGTGATCATGCGTCCCGGTCGCTCGGTCGCCGTGCCGGTGCTCGCGAACGACTCCGATCCCGACGGCGACGAGTTCGGCATCGTCAAGAACGGCCTGATCCTGCCCGACGTGGCGGGCCTGAAGGCGAAGGTCGACGGCAACCGCGTCGTGGTCACTTCGCCGTCGCAGCCCGTCGAGACGTCGTTGCAGTACACGATCCGCGACGCGCGCGGCGCCGAGGCGAAGGCCGTGCTGCAGATCACCGTCGCCGAGGACGTGCCCCTGCAGAAGCCGATCGCGCGCGACGACTACGTCCGCGCGGCCGACGTCGAGGACGGCGTCGTCGACCTCGAGGTGCTCGCGAACGACGAGGACCCCGACGGCACGGTCGACGACCTCGAGCTGAAGGTGGCCGACGCGGATTCGCGCGTGCTCGCCGACGGCAAGGTGCGGATCACGCTCGGCGACGCCGACCGGCTCGTCACCTACACGATCACCGACCGCGACGGGAACGAGGCATCCGCGTTCATCCACGTCCCTTCTCTCTCCTCGCTGCCGCCCACCCTCGTGTCGGCCGAGCCGGTCGAGGTCAACAGCGGCGAGACCGTCGAGCTGGCGCTCTCGAAGTACGTGCGTGCGGCGGGCGGCGGCAAGGTCGTCATCACCGAGGCCGCCAAGGTCACCGCCGCCCACAACGACGGCTCGTCGCTGATCAAGGATCAGACGACGCTCGTCTACACGTCGGCGCAGGGCTACTTCGGACCGGACGCCATCACCTTCGAGGTGACCGACGGGACCGGGCCCGACGACCCCGAGGGTCGTAAGGCCACGCTGACCCTTCCGATCACCGTGCTGCCGCCAGCGAACCAGCAGCCGACGTTCGTGAACGGGCAGATGGATGTCGCGCCCGGCGAGGACGCGACGACGCTCGACCTCGGCGGACTCACGACCGACCCCGATCCCGAGGACGCGGGCCGCATCGAGTACCAGATCGTCGGCGGCGCTCCCGAGGGCATGACGGCGACGATCGACGGCGACGAGCTGAAGGTCAGCGCGGCGGCCGAGACGAAGAAGGGCACCGCGGCGACGATCCGCCTGAGGATCGACGACGGCACCACCGAGCCGGTCGACGGCACCGTCAACGTGCGAGTGATCGCATCGACGCGCGAGCTGCCCACCGCCAACGACGACATCGTGCCGGAGGCCCACCAAGGCAAGACCGTCACCGTGGGGGTGCTGAGCAACGACGTGAACCCCTTCCCGGGGAAGCCGCTGAAGGTGACGACGGCGCTCACCGAGACCGGTCAGGGCGATGTCCGCGTGGCGGGCGACCAGGTCGAGGTCACGCCGGACGCCAAGTTCTTCGGCACGATGGTGGTGCGCTATCGCGTGCAGGACGCCACGGGCGATCCCGATCGTGAGGTCGAGGGCCGCATCCGGCTGACCGTGCAGGGCAAGCCCGATGCTCCGGGCACCCCGATCGTCTCGAGCGTGCAGGATCGCACGGTCGTGCTGTCGTGGACGCCGCCGGCCAACAACGGCGCCGAGATCGAGCGCTACCTCGTCACCTCGACGACCGGCGGCTACGAGAAGGTCTGCCTCGCGACCACGTGCACCCTCGACCAGCTGACGAACAACGTCGAGTACAACTTCACCGTGGTGGCCGAGAATCGCGTCGGCCCCTCCGACCCGTCGGCGCCGTCCGAGACGGCCCGCCCCGACGCCCGGCCCGACACACCGGCCGCGCCCACCCTCGTGTTCGGCGACCGGAGTCTCACCGTCTCGTGGGTGACGCCGACGACGCCGGGTTCGCCGGTAGAGAAGTACACGCTCGAGATCTCGCCCGCGCCGCCGTCGGGGCTCGGCCAGAAGACCGAGGTCACGGGCAACTCGATCGTGTGGGACGGGCTGCAGAACGGCGTCGCGTACCAGGTGCGCGTGCAGGCGCACAACCGCGCGCCCGACCCGTCGAGCTTCAGCCCGTGGTCGGTGAGCGAGATCCCGGCGCGCGCGCCTGAGGCCCCCGGTTCCCCGTCGGTGAACCGTCTCGACCCGGTGGGCAATCAGGCCCAGCTCGAGGTGGTATGGGGTGCGCCGGCCGACAACGGCGATGCGATCTCGGGCTACGAGGTGCAGGTGATGCAGGGCTCGAGCGTCATCAACACGGTCACCGGCATCCCGGGCACGCAGACCCGTCAGGCGATCAACGTCGCGACGTCCACGAGCGACTACACGTTCCGCGTCCGCGCCTCGAACAAGGCGGGCTGGAGTGCGTGGGGTGCTCAATCGGCACCGCGTCGCGCGTTCGGCGTGCCGGGTGCGCCGACGGCCGTGAGCGCGACGACGCCGCGCGGTGACAGCAGCATCGACGTGTCGTACTCGCCCGCGCCCGGCAACGGCGCGACGGCCGGCGAGGTCAAGTACGAGTACTCGCTCAACGGCGGCAACTGGCAGTCGCTCACCGGCAACACCATCGGCGGGCTCAGCAATGGCACCGACTACACGGTGCGGCTGCGCGCGTACACCGCGATGGACGGGGTGCGGTACAACGGCGACCCGTCGGCGGCGTCGAACGTGGCCAAGCCGTACGGTCCCGTCCGCAACCCGGGTGTGTCGGCTTCCGCCAATGGCCGATCGATCACGTACTCGTGGAGCGCCCCGTCGCCGAACGGTCGTGGCATCACCCAGATGCAGATCCGCATCGACGGCGGCGGCTGGCAGAACGTCGCGAACAACGGGTCGACGTCGGCCAACTACGGCTACAGCGAGACGCACCGGATCGACGCGCGCGCACAGGATGCCGCCGGCCAATGGAGTGCTGTCGTGTCGGACTCGGCACGGACGGTGGATGCCCCGAAGCCGCGCGCCTGGACCAGCAAGGGCTCGAGCGCCCAGGGCATGCCGGGCTGCAGCAGCGCGTCCTGCGGCTACATGGTGCTGAACGTCGAGAACTGGGTCGCCGGCAATTACACGCTCAATTGCAACGACACCGAGGGTCGATGGGGCAACCGCACCTTCTATGTGCCGGCCAACGGCAGCGTGCAGCTGGGCTGCTACACCGGCTACACCGGGTACACCAGCTGGGTGAGCTACAGCGGCCCGGGCGGCACGGGCAACGCCGAATCGATGGTCTGGTACTGACCGCTGTGCCCTACGAACACGACAGCAACGAGAGAACGAGAACACGCATGACGATGACCCCCGAACAGGCGGCCTGGTTCCAGGGAACCTTCGCGCGACTTGTCGACAACGTCGACCAGGCCCTCATGGGCAAGCGCGATGTCGTGGCGCTGGTGCTCTCGGCGATGCTCGCCGAAGGCCACGTGCTGCTGGAGGATGCCCCGGGCACGGGCAAGACGAGCCTCGCCAAGGCGCTCGCGGCCACCGTGCAGGGCACGTCGAGCCGCATCCAGTTCACGCCCGACCTGCTTCCGTCGGACGTGACGGGCGTCACGATCTACGACCAGACATCGCACCGCTTCGAGTTCCACCGCGGCCCGGTGTTCGCCTCGATCGTCCTCGCGGACGAGATCAACCGCGCATCGCCGAAGACCCAGTCGGCGCTGCTCGAGGTCATGGAGGAATCGCGGATCACCGTCGACGGCGTCACGCACGACGTCGGTCGTCCGTTCCTCGTGATCGCGACGCAGAACCCGATCGAGCAGGCGGGCACCTACAAGCTGCCCGAGGCGCAGCTCGACCGCTTCCTCGTCAAGACGTCGATCGGCTACCCCGACCTCGCGGTGGCCGAGCGGATCCTCGCGGGCGCGGCCGACCGCAACCCGTCGGCGCACCTGCCCGCGATCATCACGACCGGTGCCGTCGCCGACATGGCCGACCTCGCCGGCACCGTGCACGTCGACCCGGCTGTGCTGCGCTACACCGCGCAGCTCGCCGAGGCCACGCGCAACGACCCGGCCACGCGCGTAGGCGTCTCGGTGCGTGGTTCGCTCGCGATGATCCGCGTCGCCAAGGTCTACGCCGCCGCACAGGGCCGCCACTTCGTGCTGCCCGACGACGTCAAGGCGCTCGTGGCGCCGGTGTGGACCCACCGCCTCGTGCTCGACCCCGAAGCGGAGTTCGCCGGCACCTCGGCCGAGACCGTCATCGGGCGCGTCCTCGAGTCGGTCGCCGCACCGCAGGCGAGGTCCGCGGCCTGATGACGACGGAAGCACTCGGGCAGCCGGCGGCCACGGAGGACCGCCGCGCCTGGTACGGGCAGCTGGTGCTCGGCGCGCTGCGGCGCGTCGGCGCGGTGCTCGGCCGCGCGTTCGGGGTCGTGCGCCCCGTCGCCTGGGTGCTCATCGCCGGTGCGCTCACCTTGTGGATCGCCGGCCGGTCGCTCGGCTGGTGGGAGCTCACCGTTGCGGCGATCTCGATCACCGTCGTGCTGGCGCTGTGCCTGCTGTTCCTCATCGGCCGCACGGCCTACGACGTGTCGCTCGACCTCAACCGCACGCGCGTCGTGGTGGGGGAGCGGGCCGTCGGTGCGCTGACCCTCGCCAACACCGGCTCGCGCGCGATCCTCCCCTCGCGCGTGCTGCTGCCGGTCGGAGGTGGCCGCGGCGTCTTCGACGTGAACCGGCTGGCCGCCGGCGAGTCCGCAGAAGAGCTCTTCGCCATCCCGACGTCGCGACGCGCGGTCGTCAAGGTCGGCCCGGTGAGCGTCGTGCGCGGCGATCCGCTCGGCCTCTTCGAGCGCGTGCACCGCCGCGACGAGCCGGTCGACCTGTTCGTGCACCCGCGCACGGTGCTGTTCGACGGGCAGTCGCTCGGGTTCCTCCGCGACCTCGAGGGCCTTCCCGCCACCGACCTGTCGCCCGACGACGTCTCGTTCCACGCACTGCGCGAGTACCAGCCCGGCGACGACCTCCGCCACGTGCACTGGAAGTCGACGGCGCGCACCGGCCACATGATGGTGCGCCAGTACGAGGAGACCCGCCGATCGCACTTCGTGATCGGCCTGTCGACGAGCCCCGGCGACTACCGCGACGACGACGAGTTCGAGCTCGCGATCTCGGCGGCGGGCTCCCTGGGCCTGCGCGCCTTGCGCGACTCGCAGCGCGTCGAGGTGCGGGTGCAGGAGCGCGCGCTGCCGGCCGGCACGGGCAAGCAGTTCCTCGACTCGCTCTCGGCGCTCGGGCATTCGAAGGCGAAGGCGGGCTCCGTCGTCGAGCTCGCCGGCGTCGTCGCCGCGACTCTGCCCCTCGCGAGCGTGGTCGTGCTGGTGTGCGGCAGCAAGGTCGACTCCAACGATCTGCGCACCGCGTGCAGTCGCCTGCCGTTCGGCGCGCGCGTGCTCGCCGTGGTCGCGTCGCCGGGCGACTCCGCGCCGTCGCTGCGCAGAATCGGCGACGCGGATGTCGTGACCCTCGGTGCGCTCGACCAGCTCCCGAACGCCCTCCGGAAGGTGCTCGCATGAGCGCGTCCGTCACGCCGCTTTCCACGCGGGCCGAGGCTTCGACGCCGCCTCGGGCGGCGGCATCCGGTCCCCGCGCGTCGCGCGCCGACGCGCTCCCGGCCCGGCGCTGGATCCTCGACCTCGGCGCTGTCGCGCTGCTGCTGCTCATCCCGATCGTCGGATTCGCGCCGACGTTCGACGGCGCGAGCTATCTCGTCGCCGCGCTCGGCGGACTCGTGCTCGGCATGGGGCTGGGCGTGCTCGGACGGCTGTTCCGCTGGGGCATCCTGCTGCTGACGGCAGCTGCGATCGCCGTCTACTTCCTCTTCGGCGGGGCGCTCGCGCTGCCGCACACGACGGTCGCGGGCGTCATCCCCACCCTCGAGACGCTGGGGCAGCTCGCGCTCGGCGTGGTCATGTCGTGGAAGCAGCTGCTCACCACCATCGCTCCGGTGGCGACCGACGACGGTCACCTGATCGTGCCGTTCATCCTCTCGCTCGTCGCGGCGGTGCTGACGACGTCCCTCGCCCTGCGGCTGCGCAGCGCCGGCTGGGCGCTGATCCCTGCGGCCGCGTTCCTCGCCATCGAGATCGCGCTCGGCACGTCCGAGCCGTTCGTGCCCGTCGTGCAGGGCGTCGCGTTCGGGCTCGTGGCCGTGGTGTGGCTGGCGCTGCGCCAGGCGTGGCAGCCGCAGGCGGCCGCGATCTCGGTCGGCGAGGGAGCGGCGAAGTCGGGCGCCGGTCTGCGGCGCGTGCTGATGGGCGCCGCCGTCGTCGCGATCGCCGCCGTCGTCGGCGTCGCCACCAGCGGGTTCGCGGCGCCGTCGTCGCCGCGGTACGTGCTGCGCGACGTCGTGATCCCGCCGTTCGACATCCGCGAGTTCGCCAGCCCGCTGCAGTCGTTCCGCGCGTACGTGCGCGACCACCCCGAGGACCCGCTCTTCACCGTCAGCGGCCTGCCCGAGGGCGCCCGCATGCGTCTGGCCACGATGGACGCGTACAACGGCACCGTGTACAACGTGTCGGACGACGGAAGCGGTTCGTCGAGCGCGTTCACACCGGCGCGCACCAACATGTCCGCCGGCGCCGAGGGCACGCCCGCGACGGTGCACGTCGAGATCGGGGAGCTCGAGGGCGTGTGGATGCCGGATGCCGGCGCCGTCCGCAGCGTCACGTTCGACGGCGACCGCGCCGACGACCTCCGTCGCACCGCGCACTACAACGAGGCGACCGAGACCGGCGTGGTCACGGTCGGGCTCGAGAAGGGCGACGAGTACACGCTCGACGCGGTGATCCCGGAGGTGCCGAGCGACGAGGCGCTCGCCGACCAGAGGTTCGCACCGCTGAAGATGCCGAAGCAGACCGGCGTGCCCGAGGCGCTGGCCGACATCGCGTCGAAGACCGTCGCCGAGGCCGAGACGCCCGTGGAACAGGTGCGCGCGCTGCAGCAGATGCTGTCGGAGGGCGGCTACTTCAGCCACGGTCTCGCCGGCCAGCCGCTCTCGCGCGCCGGCCACGGCGCCGAGCGCATCGCGACGCTGCTCGGCTCCGAGCAGATGGTGGGTGACGACGAGCAGTACGCGACGGCGATGGCCCTGCTCGCGGGCCAGGTCGGCATTCCGGCGCGCGTCGTGATGGGGTTCTACCCTGACGAGGATGCCGCCGGAGAGCCCGTGTACGCCGCGACCGGCGAGACCCTCCACGCGTGGGTCGAGGTCGCCTTCGACGGCGCCGGATGGGTGCCGTTCGACCCGACGCCTCCCGAGGACCAGGTCCCCAGCGACCAGACGACCAAGCCCAAGGCCGATCCCAAGCCGCAGGTGCTGCAGCCACCGCCCCCGCCGGCGGAGCCCGTCGACCTGCCTCCGACGGTCGCCGACGACCGGGGCTCGGAGGACGAGAACGCGTTCGACGCGGGCCTGCTGTGGACGATCGTGTCGATCGGCGCGGGCCTGCTGGGCCTTCTCGCCGTGGTGCTCGCGCCCTTCATCGTGATCGGCGCCCTGAAGGCCACGCGCCGCCGCAAGCGGCGCGATGCCGAGCGCGCCGCCGACCGCATCAGCGGCGGGTGGGACGAGCTCGTGGATCGCGCCTCGGACTTCGGGGCGCCCGTGCGCCCCGGAGCGACGCGCCAGGAGGACGCCGGCGTGCTCACCGCGGCGTTCGCCGAGCCGCGGGTCGCGACCCTGGCATCCCGCGCCGACCTCGAGGTGTTCGGTCCCACCGAGCCGTCGCCCGATGACATCGCGGCGTTCTGGACACAGGTCGACGAGATCGTCGGCGGCATGGGGAAGGGTCGCTCGGTGTGGCAGCGTCTCGGCGCGAGGCTCAGCATCCGTACCCTCCTCGAGGGCACGCGATTCGCGCTGCCTGCGCGCCCGGCGCGCGCACCGCGGACGCGGACGCCGGACGCCGTCGCTGCCCCGCAGCCCGACGCACCGGACGCCGAAGCGGCCCAGACCTCGACCCGGCGCTCGCGCCGCGGCAGCAAGACCCGGAGCGCACCCGAGCGCTCCACCCACCCCGCACAGGAGAACGAATGACCGCGAGCCCGCCAGGCGCCGCCCCCGCGGCGACCATCGGACGCCGAGTGGGGGCGTTCGCGATCGACATCGGCGTCGCCTGGGTGATCGGCGCCGTGCTGGTCGGCATCGTCGTCGGCATCATCTTCGGCGTGGGCCCCGCCTGGGACCGCGACGGCCTGGCGGTCATGATCCTGCTCAGCTACGCCGGGATCGGCCTCCTGCTGTTCGCCTGGTGGCTCGTCTACTCGGCGATGCAGGGCGGCCGCGGCGGGTCCATCGGGCAGCGGATCCTCGGACTGCGCCTGCACGACGCCGCTTCGGCCGCCCCGATCGGCTTCTGGCGCGCGATCCTGCGCAACATCGTGTTCGGCCTCGCCGCGTCGATCGTGGTCGGCTACTTCACGCCCCTCTTCGATGCGAGCGGCCGCCGGCAGGGCTGGCACGACATGGCATCGCGTGCCCTCGTGGTCGATATCCGGAAACGGGATGCTGCGCCCCCTGCGCCCGCGGCGACGGCCACGGTGAACCCGTACCTGCCTCCGCCGACGGGGGCCGCATCGCTGGCGCCGGCGCCCTCCCTGCAGCCTGCGGGCCCGTTGCCCGCACCGGGGTTCATGCCGGCTCACGCAGCCCCGGCCTCGACGCGCCCGGCCGCTCCTGTATCGACCGGAGTGATCGCCGACGTCCCGTGGATCACGCACGAACCCGGGCCCACGCGGGCGGCCGGGTCCTTCCCCAGCGTCACCATGCCCTTCCCCGCCGCGACCACGACCGAGCCGCTCGGCGCCACCGCGACCGCCTCCACCGTCGTCCCCGCCTCCGCGGAGGAGGACGTCGAGTCCACGCGCATCGTGGTGCCGCCGCCGGCGCAGCGGGCCGCGCTCTACGACGGCGCGCCCGTGCTCGCGGTGCTGACGTGGGATGACGGCACGCGCATGGCCGTGTACGGGCGCACCCTCTACGGTCGCAACCCCGCGAGCGAGGACGGCGCGGTCGCGATCCCGGTGCGCGACGAGACGCTGTCGCTGTCGAAGACGCACTTCGAGGTCGGCGGCGACACCGCCGGCGCCTGGATCGCCGACCGGCACTCGACCAACGGCACCACGCTCGTCCGCGACGGCGGGCGGATCCCGCTCACCCCGGGCGTCCGCACGAACCTGCGCGACGGCGACACGCTCGAGTTCGGCGACCGGCGCGTGACGGTGGGGCTCGAGCGATGACCGGATCACCTCCGCCGATCGCGGTCGCGTTCGGGGCGTCGACGGACGCGGGCCTGCGCCGCCGCATCAACGAGGACTCGCATCTCGCGGTGTCGCCGCTGTTCCTCGTGGCCGACGGCATGGGCGGTCACAACGCCGGCGAGATCGCGAGCGCGACGGTGATCCACGAGTTCTCGGGCCTCTCCGGACGCGAGAGCCTGACTATCGACGACGTGCAGGCCGCGGTCGTCGCCGCGCGCCGCCGCGTCGCGGCGCTGCCGGCCGGCGCCGGTGCGGGTGCCGGCACGACGCTCGCGGGCGTGGTCATCGCCGACGTCGACGGTGAGGGTTACTGGCTCGCGATCAACCTGGGCGACTCGCGCACCTACCGCCTGAGCGAGGGCCATTTCGAGCAGGTGAGCGTCGACCACTCGGTCGTGCAGGAGCTCGTCGACAGCGGGCAGCTCGCCGCCGACGCCGCTCAGCGCGACTCCCGCCGCAACGTGATCACGCGCGCGATCGGGGCGGGCAGCGACGCCGAGCCCGACTACTGGCTCATCCCGGCCGAGGACGGCGACCGCATCCTGGTGTGCTCCGACGGACTCTCGGGCGAGCTCGAGCAGGACGCGATCCACGGCATCCTCCTGGCCGAGGCCGACCCGCAGGCGGCGGCGACGCGGCTGGTGCACGAGGCGATGGTGCGCGGCGGCCGCGACAACATCACCGCGATCGTCGTGGACGCCCTCGCGGTTCGCACGCGCACGAGCCGCACGTGCGAGCGCGACACGGTGCCGGCGAACGCCGCCGGCACCACCGACGCCGACATCGACGGCGACACGCTGCCCCGCGCGGTGTTCGCGGGAGGATTCTGATGCCCACGATCTACGCTCCGGGAACGACGCCGGTCGCCGTCACCCCACGCGGATTCGCCGTGCTCGAGCCCGGCGCCTCGGCGTCGCTGCTCGCCCGCATCCGGTCGGTGCTCGCCGACGGCCGCGGCTTCGGCGGCGTCATCGAGGCGCTCACCGGTGCCTACGGCGCGTCGCTGACCGCGATCCCCGCGTTCGCGGTGGCCCTCGCTGACGGCGACGGGATCCGCGTCGCCGTGCGCGGCGACTTCGCGTTCGACGTCGATGCCGCGGCGTCGGAGCGCGTATCGGGCGCCGGCGTCACGACGTGGACCGAGCGCGTGATCCCGGGCGCGGTGCGCGTCGCGCTCACGACGCCTGGGTCCGACACGCCGGCCGAGTTCGAGATCGCCGACGGCATCGTGCTGGCGAGCAGGATCGAATGGGATGCTGCGCCGGCGGGTGCGACGTCGGCCGCCGGTGACGCCCCGGTCGAGCCCGCACCCGGTCCGCGTCGGCGCGACGTCGCGGTGCCCGCGGCGTCGGAGCCGGCTCCCTCAGCCGATGCGCCGGCAGCCGCAGAAGCGCCGGCGAGTCCGGTGGAGCCCGTGGCAGCCCCTTCGTCGGGCGAGCCGCCGGTTCGCGGTCCGTGGTCCTCGCGCGTCGCCGTGCCCGACGTGCCGTCCTCGACCCCCGCCGCCGAGCTCATCGACTCGACGGCCGTGCCGTCGGTCGTCGACGCCGAGACCCTGCTTCCCCTCGACTCGGCCCTCATCCCTCCCGCCGCTGCGGACACCGTTGTGCCGTCGCCCGCCGCGCCCGTCGCCGCCGAGGATTTCGCCTCGACCACGGGCTACGACCACCTCTGGGGCGCCACGGTGATCCGCTCGGTCGAAGACGCCGCCGTCCGCCCCGAGGGCGAGGACGAAGACGGCGCTCCCACAGCCCCGCCCGCCGGCGACCACGACGGGGCCACGATCTCGCTGGCCCAGGCCCGCGCCCTGCGTGAGGCGGCGGGCGGAGCCGGAGTTCCCATCGATTCGACCCCCGCGCCGCTCGCGCCGCCGCGGCCGCCCGCCCCCGGACGCATCCGGGTGTCGACGGGGCAGGTGCTGCTGCTCGATCGCACCGTCGTGATCGGCCGGCGC
This sequence comes from Microbacterium trichothecenolyticum, assembly GCF_000956465.1. Classification (GTDB taxonomy): domain Bacteria; phylum Actinomycetota; class Actinomycetes; order Actinomycetales; family Microbacteriaceae; genus Microbacterium; species Microbacterium trichothecenolyticum. The sequence goes on along the minus strand of NZ_JYJA01000029.1, from coordinate 92,051 downwards.
CCGCGCTCGACGCGCGTGAGCGGCACCGACCTGCCGCACCTGGTGGCCGTCGACAGTCCGCAGCAGGACATCTCGCGCAGCCACGTCGAGCTGCGGGTCGAGGGCGAGAGCATCGTCGCGACAGACCTGCGCACCACGAACGGCACGACGCTGCTGCGCCAGGGCGCCGAACCGGTGCGGCTGCATCCGGGGGAGGGGGCGGTCGTGATCCCGGGCGACGTGCTGGACCTGGGCGACGGCATCACCGTCGCGATCGAGGGGCTGTCGTGAGCGCCAAGCGCGCGCCCATGGCGCCGCCGGATCTTCCCGGCTTCACCTACGTCGACCTGCTCGGATCGGGCGGCTTCGCCGACGTGTTCCTGTACGAGCAGCAGCTGCCGAAGCGCCGCGTCGCGGTGAAGGTGCTGCTCACGGACCGCATGTCGAGCGGCTCGGTCGAGGAGTTCACCGCCGAGGCGAACGTCATGGCGATGCTGTCGACGCACCCGGCGATCGTCACGATCTACCAGGCGGGTGTCGCCAAGGACGGCCGCCCCTACCTCGTGATGGAGTACTGCCCGCGGCCGAACCTGCAGGTGCGGTACCGGCGCGAGCCCTTCTCGATCGCGGAGTCGCTGCGCGTCGGCGTTCAGGTGGCCGCCGCCGTCGAGACGGCTCACCGCGCGGGCGTGCTGCACCGCGACATCAAGCCCGCGAACATCCTCGTCACCGAGTACAACCGCCCGGCGCTCACCGACTTCGGCATCGCCTCGACCACGAACGCGGCCGCCGAGTCGGCGGGCCTGTCGATCCCGTGGTCGCCGCCGGAGTCGTTCGCCGACGTGCCCCGCAGCGAGCCGCGCTCCGACGTGTACGCGCTGGGCGCGACCGTCTACACGCTCCTGGCCGGACGCTCGCCGTTCGAGCTGCCCGGTCAGCGCAACGGCGCGGCCGAGCTCATCCACCGCATCGAGACGCTGCCGCTTCCCACTCTCGGTCGCGCCGACGTCCCGGTGTCGCTGCAGCGCGTGCTCGAGCGCGCGATGGCGAAGGCACCCGCCGACCGCTACGAGAGCGCGCTCGCCTTCGCGCGTGCGCTGCAGACCGTGCAGATCGAGCTGTCGCACTCGGTCACACCGATCGACATCCTCGACGACCAGCTCCCGGACGACATCGAGGAGGACGAGGACGACGGCCTCACTCGCGTCCGCGGCGTCGTCAGCATCAACCCCGAGACGACTCCCGCCGCGGGCATGACCCGCCCCTCCGCCACGACCGCGCCGAGCCAGGCTTACGCGCCGCGGTTCGACGCGGCGCCCGTCGAGACCGAGACCGTCGCCCGCCGGGCGCCCGCGGCCCCGCCGTCGGCGTACGAGCAGACGGTCCGGCGCGATCAGTTCGGCCTGCCGGTGTCGCTCGACGAGACGATCGTCCGCGCTCCCGCCTTCGAGGCGGCACCTCCGCAGGAGGAGAACACGGATGCTGCGCCGCGTCGCCGCCGTACCGGTCTGTGGATCGGGCTCGGCGCCGCCGCGCTCGTGATCGTCGCGGTCATCGTCGGGGTGTCGCTGCCGGGCATCCTGTCTGGCACGGCACAGGAGCAGCCGAGGCCGACGGAGTCCTCGAAGCCGCAGGATCCGCTCTCGACCGTCGTCCCGGCGGTCGCAGACGTCGTCGGCGCACCGGTCGAGGGCGGCGTGAGGTTCACGTGGACGAACCCGGATCCCCAGGAAGGCGACTTCTACATCATCGAGGCCGTCTCGCTGACCGACGGCACGGGCGAGACCGAGCCGGTCGAGGCGCCCGAGATCACCGTGCCGGCCGCGACGACGGGGCAGACCTGTGTGGACGTCACGCTGGTGCGGGCCAACGGTCAGCAGCAGCCCGATCCCACCCGGGGGTGCACGCCGTGACCACCGCAGAGGCCGACGCGCTCACCGTTGAGTTCGCGGGCGAGGAGTTCTCCGTCGAGCCCGGCGCCGTCTTCACGGTGGGGCGCGAGGGCGACCTCGCGATCGACGACAACCTGTTCCTGCACCGGAACTTCCTCACGATCCAGAACGTCGAGGGGCTCTGGCTGCTCTCCAACGTGGGCTCGCGGCTGTCGGCGACGGTCACCGACTCCGGCGGGCGCGTGCAGGCCTGGCTCGCCCCCGGCGCACGGCTGCCGCTCGTCTTCGCCTCGACATCCGTCATCTTCAGCGCCGGCCCGACGACGTACGAGCTCACGATCCACGCGGCCGAGCCGACGTTCCGCGACACGCAGCCGCCCGCCGACGACGACGGCCTCTCGACGATCGGCGACGTGCCGCTGACGCACAGCCAGCGCGTCATGATCCTGGCGCTCGCCGAGCCCGTGCTGCGGCGCGAGGGCACCGGCATGAGCGAGCTGCCGACGTCGGCGCAGGCCGCCGAGCGGCTCGGGTGGACGCTCACGCGCTTCAACCGCAAGCTCGACAACGTCTGCGACAAGCTCGATCGTGTCGGCGTGCCCGGCATGCGCGGCGGGGTGCGCTCGTACGCGACCAACCGCCGTGTGCGACTCGTCGAGCACGCGATCGCGGCGCGCCTCGTCACCCGCGACGACCTCCCCCTCCTGGACGTCGAGCACGAGGGCTCCCTCCGCGGTGAGAACGACCTGGGAGAGGACGACGCGTGAAGCTCAAGTTCACGCTCCACCGGCCCGGAACGCCGGTGGATCTCGAGGTCACGGCCGACGGCACCTCGACCGTGGGCGACCTGGCGCGCACACTCGTGCTCGCCGATCCGACCGCCGAGATCGCCGACCCGGGTGCCGTGACCCTCGCGGCGGCCGAGTCGGCGGGGCCACGCATCGTCGACCCCGAGCGCGCCGTCGCCGAATCCGGCATCCGCTCGGGGCAGACCGTGCAGGTCGTCGCCGCGCCCGCGTACGTCGGTGACGACGCGCCCGCCGCGGTGCTCCGCATCCGCAACGGACCGCGTGCCGGCAGCGAGCTGCCGCTGCGCGCCGGATCGAACGTCGTCGGCCGCGACCGGGGCGCCGACATCGTCATCGACGACGCCCTCGTGTCCAAGCGCCACGCGCGCATCAACGTCGACGCGGGCATCGAGATCATCGACCTCGGCTCGGCCAACGGCCTCGTGATGGGCGGCGAGCAGATCGCCCGCACCACGCTCTCGCCCGACGACGTCGTGCTGCTGGGGTCGACGGAGGTGTCGGTCGTGCCGCTCACGCGCCCCGGCAGCGTGCACTCGGCGGCATCCACCGTCGAGATCGTGCGCTCGCCGCGCGTCGTGCCGCGCTACGAGAAGCCCGACTTCCCGGCGCCCAAACCGCCCCGGCCGCAGGCCGCTCAGCGGCTTCCGATCATCGCGCTCATCGCGCCGCTGTTCATGGGTGCGATCCTCTTCTGGTTCACCCAGTCGATCCTCGCCGTCGTCTTCATCGCGCTGAGCCCGCTCATCATGATCGCGGCGTTCGTCGACAACAAGCTCGCCGCACGGGCCGAGCACAAGAAGGCGGTGGCGCGCTTCGACGCCGGAATGGAGCAGTTCGACGCGCTGCTGCACCGCGAGCAGATCGAAGAGCGCGCGGTGCGCTCGGCCGAGGTGCCGGCGCTGGCCGATGCGCTCGCGTCGCTGTCGTCGTGGGGCGACCTGACGTGGACCCATCGCCCGGAGCACCCGGCATTCCTCACGGCCCGCCTCGGCACGGGCACCCTGCCTTCTCGCGCGGTCATCGAGCTCGGCTCGATCGAAGACACCGAGCCCGAGTTCACCGAGCGCCTGTTGGCCGTGCGCGAGCGCTTCGCGACCATCGACGACGTGCCCGTCGTGGCCGACCTCCGCGAGGCGGGCAACGTCGGCATCGCGGGCTCGCGCGGACAGGCGGATGCCGCGGCGCGCGCGTTCGCGATGCAGCTGGTGGCGACCCACTCTCCTGCCGAGCTCATCGTCACGGCATTCACGTCACCCGCGTCGCGTCCGGCCTGGTCATGGCTCGAGTGGCTGCCGCACACGAGCTCGCCCCACACTCCGCTGGACGGCGCGCACCTCGCCGCGAACCCCGGGACCGCAGCATCCCTTCTCTCCCGTCTCGAGGGTCTCGTCGACGAGCGCGTCGGCGACAAGGACGTGCACAAGGGCCGCGGGCCCATCGAGTCGGGAAAGCCGGCCGACGCCGCACCGTCGCGCGTGCCCGCGGTGCTCGTGATCGTCGAGGACGACGCCACTGTCGATCGCGCGCGCCTGACGCGCCTCGCCGAGCGCGGCCCCGACGTCGCGGTGCACCTCCTCTGGGTCGCGCCGACGGCGCTCGCCCTCCCCGCCGCGTGCCGGACGTTCCTCGTAGTCGACGGTGCCGCCGAGGGCACGGCGGCCGGGATCGTCCGCCGGGGCCTTTCGAGCACCCCGGTGCGCGTCGAACTGCTCGACGACGGCTCGGCGACGGCGTGGGCGCGCGTGCTGTCGCCGACGGTCGACGCCGGAACCCCCGTCGACGACGAGTCCGACCTCCCGCGCTCGGTGTCGTTCATCGACCTCGCCGCCGCCGACATCGGCGGCGATGCCGCGGTGATCGTCGACCGCTGGCGCGAGAGCGATTCGATCACCCCGCGCGACGGCCGGCCGCCGCAGCGCCGCAAGAAGGAGGGGAACCTCCGCGCGCTGGTCGGACACGGCGGTGCCGGGGCCTTCCACCTCGACCTCCGCACGCAGGGTCCCCACGCGCTCGTCGGCGGCACCACGGGAGCCGGCAAGTCCGAGTTCCTGCAGTCCTGGGTGCTCGGCATGGCGGCGGCGCACAGCCCCGACCGCGTGACGTTCCTGTTCGTCGACTACAAGGGCGGCTCGGCCTTCGCGGACTGCGTCGACCTGCCGCACACCGTCGGCCTCGTCACCGACCTGTCGCCGCACCTCGTGCGCCGCGCGCTCACGTCGCTGCGCGCGGAGCTGCGATACCGCGAGCACCTGCTCAACCGCAAGAAGGCCAAGGACCTCGTCTCGCTCGAGCGCACCGGCGACCCCGAGACGCCGCCGAGCCTCATCATCGTGGTCGACGAGTTCGCCGCGCTCGTGAGCGAAGTGCCGGAGTTCGTCGACGGCGTCGTGGACGTCGCGCAGCGCGGCCGCTCGCTCGGTCTGCATCTGATCCTCGCGACGCAGCGGCCCGCCGGCGTCATCAAGGACAACCTGCGCGCCAACACCAACCTCCGCGTCGCCCTGCGCATGGCCGACACCGAGGACTCCACCGACATCCTCGGCACGCCGATGGCCGCGCACTTCGATCCGTCGATCCCCGGCCGCGGCGCCGCGAAGACCGGACCGGGGCGCATCGCGTCGTTCCAGACCGGCTACGTCGGCGGCTGGACGACGGGCGAGAAACCGCGCCCGCAGATCGGCATCCACGAGCTGGACTTCGGCGTCGGCGCCCGCTGGGAGGTGCCGGCCGAAGAGGTCAGGGCGGTCGCCGATCCCGGTCCGACCGACATCGCCCGGATCGTCCGCACGGTCAGGTCCGCGGCATCCGCGCTCGCCATTCCCGCCCCGCGGAGACCGTGGCTCGACGAGCTCGCGACCGCCTACGACCTGGCACGCCTTCCCAGCCCCCGCACGGACGAACGGATGCTGCTGGGCGTGGTCGACGACCCGCACACGCAGTCGCAGCCGACGACGTTCTACGAGCCCGACCGCGACGGCAACGTCGCGATCTTCGGCACCGGCGGCTCCGGCAAGAGCACGGCGCTGCGCACCATCGCGGTGTCGGCGGCCATCACACCTCGCGGCGGCCCCGTGCACGTCTACGGCCTCGACTTCGGCGCCGGCGGCCTGCGCATGCTCGAGGGTCTGTCGCACGTCGGTGCGGTCGTGGACGGCGACGACGACGAGCGCGTCACCCGCCTGCTCCGGATGCTGCGCGACATCGTCGACGAGCGCTCGACGCGCTACGGCGACCTACGGGCGGGCACGATCGGCGAGTACCGGCGCCTCGCCGGCCGTCCCGACGAGCCGCGCATCGTGGTGCTGATCGACGGGCTCGGCGCGTTCCGCGAGCGGTACGAGTTCGCATCGGGGAGCTCCGGCTGGTTCGCAGTGTTCTCGCAGATCGCCGTCGACGGCCGCCAGGTCGGCGTGCACTTCGTGATGACCGGCGACCGCCCGAACTCGATCCCGACCTCGATCTCGTCGACGGTGCAGAAGCGATTCGTGCTGCGCCTGGCCACCGAGGACGACTACCTGCTGCTCGGCGTCCCGAAGGACGTGCTGACCGCGGCCTCGCCCCCTGGCCGCGGCATGCTCGACGGCGACGAGATCCAGTTCGCCGTGCTCGGCGGCAGCTCGAACATGGCGGTGCAGGCGCGTGAGCTCGAGCGCCTCGCCGACGCGATGCGGCGCCAAGGCGTCGCCGACGCCCCCGCCGTCGGCCGTCTGCCGGAGCGCGCGGACCTGGCGAAGCTGCCGCCGCGCACCCCGCGCGGCGACCTGGTGATCGGACTCGCCGACGAGGACCTCGGACCGGCCGGCATCGACGCGCGCGGGGCGTTCCAGCTCGCGGGCCCCCCCGGCAGCGGCCGCACCACGACCCTCGAGACGATCGGGCGCGCGCTGCGCCGCGCCGATCCGCAGCGGCCCGTCGTGCACCTGTCGGCCCGGCGCACCGCGCTGCGGCTGGCGACCGAGCCGGGGTACGCGGCACAGGACCCGTCAGCCGTCGCCGCGCTCGCCGCCACGCTCGCCGACGAGATCGAGTCGGGGGCGCTCGCGAACCCCGCGATCCTGGTCGAGCACCTCACCGAGTTCTCCGGCGGCGAGGCCGAGTCGCCGCTGGACCGGCTGATCCGTGCCGCCGTGCGCGCCGACGGGTTCGTGGTCGGCGAGGCGGAGTCGTCGACGTGGAGCCAGGCGTGGCTCCTCGGCCAGCCGTTCAAGGCCGCCAGGCAGGGACTGCTGCTCGCCCCCAGCGACGTGGACGGCGACTCCCTCTTCGGGCTGTCGCTCGGCCGCGTCAAGCGCGCCGACTTCCCGCCAGGACGCGGCTTCACGATCCATCAGGGGCGCGCACGGCGCCTGCAGGTGGCCGTCTCGGACGGCGTCTGGTGACGGTGCAACGTCGATGGGGATATGTCCCCATCGACGGTGTGGAAGCGGCGCCGATAGCGTCGTGGACATGAGAGGGAATCGCCTCTCGAAGGACTTCCCGGAACGACTCGGGGCCTGAACCGGAACCACTCGCCCGCTCGCCGGGCAACCAACGAAGGAGAACACCATGGCCGTTTGGGGTCTTGACGTCCAGCAGGTCCGCGAGCTCTCGACGCAGCTCAACAGCAAGGCCGGCGACATCCAGTCGATCCTGTCGCAGCTCACCTCGAAGCTGAACTCGACGCAGTGGACGGGCCCGGACGCCGAGCAGTTCCGCAACGCCTGGAACGGCGAGCACACCGCGTCGCTCAAGAAGGTCATCGCCGCGCTGCAGGAGGCCGGCCAGAAGGCTTCGGCGAACGCCTCGGCTCAGGAGAGCACCTCGTCGTCGCTCTGATCGACGCGTTGCAGGGGCGGTCCTCGGGACCGCCCCTGCACGCGTAGGTCGGGCCTGATCCGCCGGAAGGTGCGAAATGGGTGTCTACGGGGCAGACGTCGCGCAGCTGCGCGACGCGGCATCCGAGTTCGAGCGCGCCGCGCAGTCGCTCGAGTCGATCACGACGCTGCTGAGCGGCGAGCTCTCGAGGGCGCCGTGGCACGGCGCGGACGCGACGACGTTCCGCTCCGACTGGGACACGGACCATTCGCGCCGGCTGACCGATGCTGCGACCCGCCTCCGTGACGCGTCGCGGGCCCTGCGCACCAACGCCGACGACCAGGAGGTCACGAGCTCCGTCTCCGGCGGCCCCGGTGGCTCCGCAGGCCCGGGTGGACCCGGGACGAGCGTGCCCGGACCGACCACCGGCGGCGGGGGCACGACCACACCGCCGGGATCGTCCACGGACGAGGACTCGCCCAACTTCGCCGGCTGGGAGAACGGCGTCGTCGAGGCGGGCGACGGCGAGGTCGCGTGGCGCTATGGTCTGAACGCCCGCGGCGAGGCCGAGGCCGAGGTGCTCGGCGGCACGGCGAAGGCGGACGGCGAGATCGGCGCCGGCGTCAAGGCCAACGCGTCGGGCGACTACAGCTTCGGCGAATCGGACGAGACGCAGCGCAACGATGCGAACGACCGCAGCAAGCACCTGGGCGACGACGTCACGCAGAACAACGTGGGCATCGGCGTGGGCGGGGAGGCCTCCGTGAAAGCCGGCGCCTACGCCGAGGGATCGGCCGAGTACGGCAACGACCTCGGCCACGTCGGCGTCGAAGGCGAGGCGCTCGCCGGCGCCCGCGCCGACATCGGCGGCGGACTCACCCTCGGGCCCGAGGGGGCGCAGGCCGGCGTCAGTGCCGGCGCGTTCGCCGGTGCCGAGGCGAAGGGCTCCGTCGAGGCCGAGATGCTCGGGGTCGGCGGCGAGCTCGAGGCGGGCGTGCGCGCCGGCATCGGGGCGGAAGCCGCCGTCAACGCGCAGTTCGGCGTCGACAAGGTGGATCTCGAACTCGAGCTCGGCCTCGCGCTGGGTGTGGGATTCTCGGTGAAGCCGTCGATCTCCTTCAGCCCGAAGGACATGGCCGACGGCATCATGAGCCTGTTCTGACCACGCCCGCCCTACGACGACCCATACGGACCTGACACACCGAGAGGACCTCATGTCCCAGGCATCCTTCCCCAGCGACGCCTTCCCCGCCTTCCCGGCGGTGACCCTCGACGCGCCCGACGGCTGGGAGCCGCGGGCGTTCGCGGGCACGGTGCTCGCGCTCATCGACGACCGCGGCCCCGAGGCGTTCTCGCCCAACGTGGTCGTCGGGTTGACGCGCGCCGAAGCCGGACACACGCTCGAGGCGGCGGCCGCCGCAGTCGAGGAATACGTCGCGCAGCTTCCCGACGTCGCGCCGGTCGACTCCGCGCGCGTCGAGTTGTCCGGCCGGACGTGGGCCGTGTCGGAGTTCGCCTATGCGACGGCCGCCGTCGGCACCGTCGTGCAGGTGGTCGCGGTGACCGTGGTCGAGCACGGTCCAGTCACGGACGTGGTGCGGGTCACGGGCACGGCCACCCCGGCCGACTACGAGACGTCGCTGCCTGCGATCCGCCAGATCGTCGCAGGCGCCCGCATCGGCTGACCGGCGAGGCGCGTCAGCGCCCGGCGTCGTACAGGTGGCGCCCACCGTGGCTGACGACCTTCACCACCACACCGCGGCGGTGCAGCTCCGCGACGGTGCGGGTCTCCTCGTCGATGTCGCGCCCGAGCGCGTGCACGTTCGCGACCACGAGCACGTCGCCGCGCACGAGCGTGCCGTACAGGCGGACGAGCCGCTCCTCCCACGACTCCAGCGTCTCCGGTGCGGGGTGGCGGAAGCCTTCGATCGGCACGCCGAAGCGCGTGAGGTCATTGCGCTGCTCGACGACGGACGGCATGTCGTCGCGTGCGATCACGAGCCCGACGAGACGTGAGCCGGCGGGCTGGGCGAGCCACCAGTTGCGGTTCTGCTGCAGCTCGGTGAAGCACTTGGGGCACTCGGCCGCCTGGTGCGGCAGATGCAGCGGCGCGGTGTCGGACGCGACCGACCCCGGAGTCGGCGCCGCGTGCGTGTGCGCGGCATCCGGCGTCTTCGTCGTCTCGCTCATGTGAGGCCCCCTCGCTCTCGACCATTGTCCCCCACACCGCCGTGACCTGGCGACGCGGTAGCCTCCGGAGGCAAGTGCTGCACTTTCCGGCACCTGCTGCGTCGCGCGACGCAACAGGCGCCAGGAACTGCAGCGGTCGCGGAAGACCCGTGCTCAGTCCTCTTCGTCGTCGAGGCGCAGCTCGAGGCTGAGCTGGTCGGCGTCGAGCTCGGCCAGTGCGTGGCGCAGGGCGGGCGTGCTGTAGTCGCCGCCCGATGACAGCTCGTTCAGGCGCACGCGCATCGCTTCGATCATGGCCAGCCGGAGCTCCAGCAGGTCGCGGGTCGGGAGCCCGTCCGCGTCGTCGGGCGGATCGACCATGCGGCTGCCGATCCGTTCGACGAGCTCCTCGTCGAACGCCGATCCGTCGCGGCGGCGGAGCGCGGGGCTCGACAGTGCGCCGACCGCGGCATCGCGCAGCTCGTCGTCGAGCGCCGACTGCTCGGCGCGGTCGAGGCTGTCGTCGCCGGGCCGTTCGAGCCGCAGCGCCTTGACCACCCACGGCAGCGTGAAGCCCTGCAGCATGAGGCTGCCCACGGCGACCGCGAACGCGATGAACACCAGCAGCGCACGGTCGTCGGTGACGTCGCTCGAGATCGTCTGAGCGGCCGCGAGCGTCACGACGCCGCGCATGCCGGCCCACACGATGATCGCGCCGTGCTTCCAGCCGAGCGGCGACGCCTGGTAGTAATCGAGGTCGCTGAGCGCTCGCGAGACGCGAGACCGCATCGACGAGAGGCGCCGCTGGGCACGCGGGTCGTCGAACGAGGCCTCGCCGCGACGGCCGCGATATCGCGGATCCGGCACGACCGAGCCGTCGGCGATCTGGTCGAGCCGCGTGTTCATCGCCTCGAGGCGCGTGCGCTGCCGCCCGCGGGCGCGGCGGCTCTGCAGCCACACCAGCAGCGAGACGTACCCGGCGCGCGCCGCGATGATGATCGTCAGCGCGCCGAGCGCGATCCCGAGTCCGGTGCCGATGCCGTTGTGCTGCTCGACGTTCTGCTCGACGATGTCGCTGAGTTCCAGGCCCATGATGAGGAAGACGGCGCCCTCGAGCACGAGCTCGATCGTGTGCCAGTTGTGCTCATCCGATCGTCGCTGCTCGGGCGTGAACCACCGGGCCGCACCCTGGCCGGTCACGATGCCCGCGACGACCGCGGCGACGAGGCCGGATCCGCCGAGCTCCTCGGTGGGGATGTACGCGATGAAGGGCACCACGAAGCCGATCGCGGTGTTCGCTGCGGAGTTCTTGATGAGCGACCGCAGGCGCAGGTTGAGCCACCCGACGATCGCGCCGACCACGACCGCGACGACGACGCCCCACGCGAACGCCGGGATGAACCCGAACCCGATGCGGGTGTCGCCGGTGACGCTGGTCGCGAGTCCGACCGACGCGATCATGGTCCGCAGCAACACCAGCGCCGTCGCGTCGTTGAGCAGGCTCTCGCCCTCGAGCATCGTCACCACGCGCCGCGACACACCCAGGCGCTTGACGATCGAGGTGGCCACAGCATCCGTGGGACTGAGGATCGCCCCGAGCGCGACAGCGACGGCCGGATGGATGCCGGGGATCACGGCCATGAAGAAGAACCCGAGCAGCACGGAGCTCAGGATGACGAGCAGGAACGACAGGCCGGCGATGGGCCCGAAATCACGGCGGAACTCGATCGCGGGGAGCGAGACGGCCGCCGAGTAGAGCAGTGGGGGCAGCACGCCGACGAGGATGAACTCGGGGTTGATCTCGGGGATCTCGAGGAACGGCAGCAGGCTCACCGCGCCGCCCACGAGCACGAGGATCAGCGGTCCCGCGATCCCGAGCTTGGGCGCGACCGCCGTCGCGAGGGCGATCACCACGATCGCGATGATGACGACGATCAGGGCTTCCACGACTCAGAGCCTATTGCCGCCCGTTCCGGCCTCCGGCGAACCGCCCTCCGCGTCAGAGCACGCCGAGCGCCCGGACCGCGTCGCGCTCCGCGACGAGTTCGTCCACGGATGCCGCGACCCGGGCGCGCGCGCGGGCGTCGAGGTCGAGTCCCTCGACGACTTCGTACCCGCCGCCGTGCGATCCGACGCCGCGCGAAGTCACAGGGAACGAGCACACGAGCCCCTCGGGCACCCCGTACTCGCCGCGCGAGACGACCGCGGCCGAGGTCATGCCGCGGCGGGTGCCGTGCTGCTCGTCGCGGACGTGGTCGATCGCGGCGTTGGCCGCGGACGCGACCGACGACGAGCCGCGCACCTCGATGATCTCGGCCCCGCGCTTGGCCACCCGCGGGATGAAGACGTCGTCGAGCCATGCCGCGGCCGCGGCCTCGCCGCCGAGGCGCTCGGCCAGAGCCTCGAGCACCGACGTCGCGTCGGGCAGGATCGCGTGCGCGACGTCGGGGAACTGGGTCGCGGAGTGGTTGCCCCAGATCACGACGTCTGCGATGTCGCCGGCGGCGACATCGAGCGCCTCGGCCAGCTGGCCCACGGCGCGGTTGTGGTCGAGGCGCGTGAGGGCGGTGAAGCGCTCGGACGGGATGTCGGGCGAAGCGGATGCTGCCGCGATGAGCGCATTCGTGTTCGCGGGGTTGCCCACCACGACGACACGCACGCTGTCGTCGGCCACCGCGCCGATCGCGTTGCCCTGCGGCCCGAAGATGCCGGCGTTCGCGGCGAGCAGGTCGCCACGCTCCATGCCGGCGGTGCGCGGCCGCGCGCCCACGAGCATCGCGATGCGGGTGCCGTTGAAGGCCGTGAGCGGGTCGTCGGTGACGTCGACGTCGGTCAGGAGCGGAAACGCGCAGTCCTGCAGCTCGAGCGCCGCGCCCTCGGCCGCGCGCATGCCCTGGGGGATCTCGAGCAGGCGCAGCCGAACCGGACGATCCGGGCCGAGCATGTCGCCCGCTGCGATGCGGAACATCAGTGCGTAGCCGATCTGGCCTCCGCCGCCGGTGATGGTCACGGTCGTGGGTTCGCTCGCCATGCCCCGAGCCTAGACCGCGGCATTTTACTCATTCCTGCCGATTAGGGAATGGTTCCTGCTCTGGATCGGACTGTCGCGGTACCGTGACGGCATGACGTTCAATGAGAACGCCAACGTCGGGGGGAACACGGCGCGGCGTCGAGGAGCGGGCGTGGCGGTGGCAGGCGGCGGTATCGCCGGCCTCGGCGCGATCGCGGTGATCCTGTTCCAGTTGTTCACCGGACAGGACCTGTCGAGCATCATCCCCTCGCAGCCGCAGGTCGGATCCGGCGAGGAGTCCGAGATCCAGCAGTGCGAGACCGGCGCCGACGCGAACAGCAACGACGCGTGCCGCCTCGCCGCGGGCACCGTGGTCCTCGACAAGTACTGGGGCACCCAGGTGCAGGGCTATCGCGCCCCGCAGCTGATCATCGTCGACCAGCAGACCAGCACCGCCTGCGGTACGGCCTCCAACCAGACCGGTCCGTTCTACTGCCCGCCCGAAGAGACGGTCTACGTCGACCCGACCTTCTTCGGATTGCTGCGCCAGCAGTTCGACGCGACCGCCGGCGACCTCGCCCAGCTCTATGTGCTCGCCCACGAGTACGGCCACCACGTGCAGTACATCACCGGCATCATGGACCAGCACCCGAGCAACGGCACCGGTCCAGACAGCAACGGCGTGAGGACCGAGCTGCAGGCGGACTGCTTCGCCGGTGCGTGGGTGGGCGACATGACCACGCAGGTCGACGAGAACGGCGTACCGTATCTGAAGGAGCCCACGCAGCAGCAGATCGCCGACGCGATCAACGCGGCCGGCGCGGTGGGCGACGACCACATCCAGCAGGAGTCCGGGGGCATCGTGAACCCCGAATCCTGGACCCACGGTTCGAGCGAGCAGCGCCAGCGCTGGTTCGAGACCGGCTACCGGAACGGTCCCTCCGCATGCGACACCTTCGCCGTCTCGGGGGCGAGCCTGTGAACGAACACCTCGACGACATCCTCTATCCGCCCATCGAGCCCTACGACACCGGCACGCTCATCGCCGGCGAGGGCAACCGCATCGCGTACGAGCAGAGCGGAAACCCCGAGGGCAAGCCGGTGGTGTTCCTCCACGGCGGGCCGGGCGCCGGTACGTCGGCCTGGCACCGCCGCTTCTTCGACCCCGAGCGGTATCGCATCATCCTGCTCGACCAGCGGGGCTGCGGCCGCTCCACTCCGCACGCGAGCGAGCCCGACGCCGACCTCCGCCACAACACGACGTGGCACCTCGTCGCCGACATCGAGCTGCTGCGCAAGAACCTCGGCATCGAGCGGTGGCAGGTGTTCGGCGGCTCGTGGGGGAGCGCGCTGGCGCTCGCCTACGCCGAGGCGCACCCGCAGGCCGTCACCGAGATCGTGCTGCGCGGCATCTTCACCCTGCGCCGCCACGAGCTGGAGTGGTTCTACGAGGGCGGCGCGGCATCCATCGTCCCGGATCTGTGGGAGGACTTCATCGCCCCCATCCCGATCCTCGAGCGCTCGCAGCTCATGCAGGCCTACCACCGCCGGCTCTCGGATCCCGACCCCGCCGTGCACGTGCCGGCTGCGGTCGCGTGGTCGCGCTGGGAGGCCGCCAACCTCACTCTGCTCCCGGATGACGAGCTCATCGAGGCGATGACCGAACCGCGCGCGGCGGTGGCGTTCGCCCGCATCGAGAACCACTACTTCCTGCACGGCGGCTGGTTCGAACCCGAGCAGCTGATCGCGAACGTCGGCCGCATCCGCGACATCCCCGCCGTCATCGTGCAGGGCCGCTACGACGTCTGCACCCCTGCCATGACCGCGTGGGACCTCCACCGCGCCTGGCCCGAGGCCGACTTCGTCATGATCCCGGATGCTGCGCACGCCGCGTCCGAGCCGGGCATCGCGTCCGCCCTGCGCGCTGCGACCGACCGCTTCGCGGAACAGACGCCGGCGGAGAAGACGCAAGCGCCCGCGGAGGACGCGGAGGCGCCGGCGGAGGACGCGGAGGCGCCGGCGGAGGCGACGGAGGCGCCGGCGGACGAGCCCGGCGCTGCCGGGATCGCAGCGGAGTCCGAGGAGGTGCCCGAGTCGGCAGACCCTGAGGGTGAACCGACGGAGGAGGAGTCCGACACGTCAGAGTCGGCGATGGACGAGCCCGACGAGCCCGAGTCGGAAGCGGAGTCCTCCGCGCCTGAGGCTGACCTCGAGGCCGACGACCCCGACGACGCCCCCGACCCCGAGGCCGCCCCGCACGCCGAGCCGGCACTCCGCCGGGAGCGCATACGCAAAGGGTCGAAGAAACGCAAAGACACCGCCGGCCTCTGACGGCGGAGGGCAACGCCCAGCCACCCACTGGTAGGGTGGAAACCCTTGCAGCGCATTCTTGCGCTTCTCGCGTCGTAGAACGCTTCCCTCGCCGGCATCCGGACCCCGCTCCGAAGAACCGCGCTGACATCTTTCGTACGGCGACCCGCGGGCGAGATACGCCCCGGCCACCGACAGGGCACCCGTGTGCCCGGAGAACATCCACTCATGACCGAAACCTCGTTCGGCGCGCTCGGCGTGCCTCAGCCCCTTGTCGACGCGCTCGCCGCGAACGGCAAGACCACCGCGTTCCCGATCCAGGTCGACACGCTCCCCGACACGCTCGCCGGCCGCGACGTGCTGGGCCGCGGCAAGACCGGCTCGGGCAAGACCCTCGCCTTCTCGATCCCCATGGCCGCGCGCCTCGGCGGCAAGCTGGCCGGCGGCAGCCGTCGCAAGGGGCGCCCGCTCGGCCTCGTGCTGGCGCCGACGCGCGAGCTCGCCACGCAGATCGATGCGACCCTCGCCCCGCTCGCCAAGGCGTACGGCCTCACCACCACCACGATCTTCGGCGGCGTGAACCAGAACCGTCAGGTCAACGCCCTCAACGCCGGCGTCGACATCGTCGTGGCGTGCCCGGGCCGCCTCGAGGACCTCATGAAGCAGGGCTTCGTGCACCTCGACGCCGTCGAGGTCACCGTCATCGACGAGGCCGACCACATGGCCGACCTCGGCTTCCTTCCGGGCGTCACGCGCATCCTGAACGCGACGCCGGCCGGCGGCCAGCGCCTGCTGTTCAGCGCGACCCTCGACAACGGGGTGGACAAGCTCGTGAACCGCTTCCTGCAGAGCGAGGTGCTGCACTCCGTCGACGAGGCGCACTCGCCCGTCGCCGCGATGACGCACCACGTCTTCACGCTGGCCGACGCCGACGCCAAGAAGGACGTCGTCACGGCGCTCGCCTCGGGCATGGGTCGCCGCATCCTGTTCATGCGCACCAAGCACCAGGCGAAGAAGCTCGCCAAGCAGCTCACCGGTCAGGGCATCCCGGCCGTCGACCTGCACGGCAACCTGTCGCAGGCCGCGCGCGACCGCAACCTCGCGGCGTTCTCGTCGGGCTCCGTCAAGGTGCTCGTGGCGACGGATGTCGCGGCCCGCGGCGTGCACGTCGACGACGTCGAGCTCGTCATCCACGTCGACCCCCCGACGGAGCACAAGGCGTACCTCCACCGCTCCGGCCGCACGGCCCGCGCGGGCGCCGAGGGTGCCGTGGTCACCCTCGTGCTCCCCGAGCAGAAGCGCGACGTGTCGCAACTGCTGCGCAAGGCCGCCATCTCCGTCGAGCCCGTCGCGGTCACCGCGACCTCGCCCGAGGTCGTCGAGCTCGTCGGCCAGGTCGCGCCGTACGTCAAGCCGGCCCCGGTCGCCGAGACGCCGCGCGGCACCAGCCAGGGAGCCAACGCTCAGCGCAAGCGTGCCGCTCGTGACGCTCGCGATACGGATGCCGCAGCCGGCGCCGGTCGCTCCGGCGCCGGTCGCTCGGGCGGCGGTCGCCGTCGCGGCTCCGGCCAGGGCGGTTCCGGCCAGGGCGGTTCCGGCCAGGGCGGTTCGGGCTCGCGTCAGCAGGCGTCGGGCGGTGAGCGTCGGGACGCTGCCGCCGCGCACGACAAGGCGTCGCACCAGCGTCACGACCAGAGCGCCGGCCACTCGCGTTCGGCCCAGCCCACGGGCAACCCCCGCACCTCGGGCCGTCGCGCCTCGTCGGGCGGCAGCGGCAAGCTCATGGTCGGCTCGGTCGTCCGCCCCAACGGCACCAACCGCCGCGGCGGCCGCTGACCCCAGCGCACGCTTCCCAGACGCCCCGCCGCCCCCCGCGGCGGGGCGTCTTCGTTGTGTACGCGCCGCGGCCGGGGGTCGCAGCATCCGTCCCTCCATCCCGCAACAGGTCAACCGGGCTTCCGCAGGACACGAGCGCGGAGATCGGTCCTGTGGAACCGCGGTTGACCTGTTGACGGGGTATGCGGGGATCGCTGACCCGAGTCACGTTTGCTCGAGGCCCCCGCTCCTCGCGAGGGGGCGTCTCGCTGTGTACGCGCCGAGGCCGGGCTCGAAGCATCCATCCCTCCATCCCCCCGACAGGTCAACCGGGCTTCTGCAGGACGCGTGCGCGGGGGCCCGTCCTGTGGAACCGCGGTTGACCTGTTTACGGGGTGGAGGAGGGCCGGGTCCAGGCGCCGCCCGCGCCGTCGCCGGCGATCGCGGTGACCGCGCGGGCGAGCTCGTCGCCGGTCGGCAGGGACTCGGGGCTGATGATCCACAGCAGACCGAGGCTCTGCACGAGCACGAACTCGAGCTTGGCGATCGCATCGAGGTCGGCGGGGCCGAGGTCGGGGCGTGCGGAGCGCAGCACCTCGACGATGCCCAGGTGCGCCTGCTCCGTGGCATCCGCCAGCGCTCGGCTCGCACCGGCGTCGCGTGACACGCGAACGGAGTTCTCCAGGCTGGCGACCAGCGCCTCCCGGTTGGCCGCGAAGATCTCGGGCATGCGGTCGAACAGCGTGGCGAAGCCGTCGATCAGGGGGAGTGCGGCCGTCTCGTCGACGATGGCCTCCATCGCGTCGCCGATGCCGCTGCCGAGGGACTCGGTGAGCGCGGCGCTGATCAGCTCGTCCTTCGAGCCGAAGTGATAGCCGATCGCAGCGAGGCTCACACCTGCCGCGGCGGCGATGTCGCGCGCGGTGGCCTTGGCGACGCCGCGCTCGAGGATCACCTGTCGTGCACCGGCCAGGAGGTCTTCGCGATTGCCCATGCGCCCATCGTACCGATGTGTCTGAGACGAACGTGCTAGACAAACGTCTGACAAGTCTGTTAGACATATGTCTCATACAGATGTCTAAGAGATGGGACACCTCATGAACGACTTCGACGCGACGCCTCACGTCCTCGTCTCCGGCGCCGGGATCGCCGGTCTCGCCCTCGCCGTGCAGCTGGTGCGATCCGGCATCCGCACCACCGTCGTGGAACGTGCGGAGGCTCCGCGCCCGGGCGGGCAGGCGGTCGACCTGCGCGGTGCGAGTCGCGAGGTCGCCGAGCGCATGGGGATCATGCCCGGTGTCAATCGCCTGCGCGTGCACGAGGAAGGCATGTCGTACGTCGACGGCGAGGGGAGGGTGTTCGGCCGCATGTCGATGGCGGACTTCGACGGCGAAGGAGCGGTCGCCGAGATCGAAATCGCCCGCGGCGACCTCGCGCAGGTGCTGCTCGACGCGCTGCGCGCCGCCTCCGACGCGTCACCCGGGCTGCTCGAGCTCCGCTTCGGCGATCGCCTGACCGCTCTCGCCCAGGATGCGACGGGCGTCGACGTCGAATTCGAACACGCCGAACCCGGCCGCTTCGACGTCGTGGTCGGCGCCGACGGCGTGCACTCCCTCACCCGCGGGCTCGCCTTCGGGCCGGAGGACCGGTTCGCCACCTACCTGGGCGGATACGCCGCGTTCTTCACGATGCCGACGCCAGCCGACCTCGAAGAGCACTGGTTCGCGATGCGGTTCGTGCCCGGAGCGACCTTCGGAATCCGACCGGACCGCGATCCGGCGACCTCGAAGGCGATCCTCACGTTCCGCATGGACCGCGACACCGCGCTGCGCGGCGACCGAGCCGCGCAGGAGTCGCTGATCCGCGATCGCATCGCCGGCGCCGGCTGGCATGCGCCGGCTGTGCTCCGGGCGCTGGCCGAGGCATCCGATCTGTACTTCGATGAGCTGGTGCGCATCGACGTGCCGGACGTCGCAAACGGCCGCGTGGTGCTGCTCGGCGACGCCGCGTCGTGCGGCTCGCCGATGACCGGTCAGGGCACGGCCACGGCCCTCATCGGGGCGTACCTGCTCGCGGCACGGCTCGCGGCGACGCCCGGCGACGCCGTGGGTGCGCTGCGCCACTATTCGGCCGACATCGCGCCGTTCGCCGAGAAGGGCAAGGAGATCCCCGGCGGCGGCATCAGGCGGATGGTCCCGGCGACCCGGTTCGAGGCGGCGATGTCGCGGGCGCTGACCCGCGTGATGTTCTCGCGCGCCGCGCTGCCCCTGGTCCGGCGCATGTTCGCCGGCGGTACGCCGCTGGCGCTCCCCGAGGTCGCGGTGCCGGCGCCCCACCGCTGAGGCGCCCCGCGGTCACCCACCGGGACCGCCAGGGCCGGTCAGACGCGTCGGCCGAGCACGAGGTCAGCCGCGACCTCGCCGATCACGATCGACGGAGCGTTCGTGTGGCCGCGGATGACCGTGGGCATGACCGAGGCGTCGGCCACGCGGAGGCCGCTCACGCCACGGACGCGGAGCTCGGGGTCGACGACGGATGCGGCATCCGTCCCCATCCGTGCCGTGCCGACGGGGTGATACAGGGTGTGCGAGTAGCGGCGCAGGGACAGCTCGGCGCGATCGGCCGGCGTCATGTTCTCGCCGCCCTCGGGCAGCACCCACCCGCCGGTCGTGATCTTCCGCAGCGCGTCGGTGTCGATCAGGCGCTCGCACTCGGCGAGGCCCGCGCGCAGCGTCGTGGCGTCGATGTCGCCGGCGTCCGACAGGTAGGCGGGGTCGATGAGCGGAGCCTCGGCCGGGTCCGCCGACGCGAGGCGGATCGTGCCGCGGCTGACGGGCCTGAGCAGGATCGCGGCGACCGTCAGCCCGTGCGCCGGCATCGGGACCAGGCCTTCGCCGACGTACGGCCCGGGCACGAAGATGATCTCGATGTCGGGGAGGCTCTCGGGGACGCCGGCCGCATCGGCCACGGGTGTGCGCACGAAACCGTACGCCTCGGCGGCGTTCGAGGTCAGCATCCCCTTGCGGGCCAGGAGGTACTTCACGAGCTCGGCGGGCTTCTCGGCATCGTAGAGCGTTCCGCCGTGGGCCGCGGGGGCGAGCCCGGCGACGAGGTGGTCCTGAAGGTTCGCGCCGACCTCGGGCGCATCGACGACCACGTCGATGCCGTGTGCGGCGAGGTGCTCCGCCGGGCCGATGCCGCTCAGCATCAGCAGCTGGGGGGTGTTGACGGCGCCGCCTGACAGCACGACCTCTCGCCGCGCGCGCACGTGGCGCGTGATCCCGTCGATGTCGGCGTACACGCCGGTCGCACGCGGTTCGCGCGGAGTCCCGGTCCCCGTCGAAGCGGCGAAGGTCACGCGTCGCACGTGCGCCCGCGTCACGACGCGCAGGTTGCGCCGCCTCTTCGCCGGCCGCAGGTACGCGTCGGCGGTCGAGGCGCGGGCGCCGCGGTGCTGACTGACCATCGTCTGCGAGAACCCCTGCCCTGCGGGGAGGTTCGGCGGAGTCACCGGATGCCCCGCCTCCCGCGCCGCTGCCAGGAACACGGCCGTGTGCGGCCGGGGGTCGCGCTGGTGCTCGACCGACTGCGGGCCCTGGGAGCCCTGCGTCAGGTCGACCGGGTCGGCGGTGCGCTCGACGCGCTGGAAGTAGGGGACCAGGGCGTCCCACGACCACGCCGGGCCGGCAGCATCCGCCCACTCGTCGTAGTCGGCGGCGAAGCCCCGGATCCACATCAGGGCATTGAGCGACGACGACCCGCCCAGCGTCTTGCCGCGCGGCCAGTAGACCGTGCGGCCTTCGAGCTGCGGCTGGGGCACCGTGTCGTAGTTCCAGTCGTACTCGCCGCGGAACAGCTTCGAGAACGCAGCGGGCACGTGCAGCTGAGGCGCTCTGTCGGGGGCGCCGGCCTCGAGCAGCAGCACCGAGACGTCGGGGTCCTCGCTCAGCCGGGTTGCGAGCGCCGCACCCGCCGAGCCCGCGCCGACGACGACGTAGTCGGCCTCGAGCCCGTCGTCACCGAAGCCGGCGGTCACGCCTGCATGGCCTTGGTCAGGGTCTTCACCAATCCGGGGAGCTTGCCGTCGACGAGATAGCGCGTGAGGCCGGCGCTGACCTCGGCGCCGGTGCGCGAGCTCACGAACCACGGCGGCGTCGGCAGGATCGTGAACACGCCCTTGCCGGCCGACCGGGGGAAGGGGCGGAACGGGCCGCGCGCGACCGAGCGCTCGACCCGATCCAGCAGCAGCGCGTTGTGCACCACGCCGATGCCGCTCGACACGTCGGCGAGCGTCGCTCCCGGAAAACCGCCCCACGTGAGGCGTGCGGTCAGGAAGTTGAAGGCCGTCCATGTGTTGATCGCGACGTCGCCGTAGCGGAGGTCGGCGATCGCGCGCTCGAACCCTTCGCCGAGCGCCTCCTCGGTGGCGGGGTCGATGATCACGTTCGCGCCGAGGGTGCCGGTGAGGCGGTCGTTCGCGTGCGCCACTGCGCCATCGAGGAACTCCTGGCCGGTGCCGCCGACCTCGACGACCCCGAGGATCGGTGCGAAGTACTCGACCGTCTCGACCTCGTCGTCGCCGTCGCCGGCCGCGACGATCGCGCGCGTGCGGTCGGCGCTCCACACGGCATCGGGATAAGCGGATGCTGCGGCCTCCAGCCGCTCTTCGCTGCGGGGGTACCAGACCGGGCGCTGCGGGGCCGCGGCGTACGCCGCGTGCAGTTCGCGCAGGAAGTCCGCGCGCTGCGGCCAGTCGGAGCTCACGATGACGACCTGCCCTGCGATGCAGTTGTGCCCGGCGTTCACGAGGCGCATGGTCGCGACGTGCTCCGCCTGGTACTTCAGGTCGGCCGCCGACCACCGGCCCGGCACCACGATGATGGGCGAGACGCCGCCGAGCTCGGCGGTGATCGGCACCTGCAGCTTCGGGGTTCCGGACTCGCGTGCGGCATCCGTCCCGGTGCCCCATACGATCGCGTCGAACGTGACCGCCGAGCCGGTGATGTGCACGTGCGCGAAGCGCGGGTGCGAGGTCAGGTAGGCGCCGGTCGCGGCCCCGCCGCGCACGATGCGCACGAAGCCGGGCTCGATCAGCGGGGCGAGCGCGCGCTCGAACACCGGCACGAGTGCGTCCTGCGTCGGGTTGACCTTGAGCAGCGCCACGCGATTGTGCGCGAAGAGCTCGTACAGCACGTCGGCGACCGGGATGGAGGTCACGTTGCCCGCGCCGAGCACGAGGCCGACACCGCCGGAGGAGGTCGGGCTGAGCTGGGCGAGGCCGGCCGCGCGGGTCGCCTCGATCGCGGAGACGCCCGGCTCGAACCACACTTCGCCGGTGAAGCCCGACAGCAGGAACTTCTCGGTGCCGTTCAGCGGGAACGTGTGCGCGCGCAGACGACCGCCGGGAGCCTCGTCGAGCGTGACGCCGTCGAGTGGACTGCGGCCCTTCGCGAGCGCCTCGAGCGTCTCGCGGAGGGCGTCGAGCAGTCCGATGACGGCGTAGGGCCCGCCGAGCCACTCTTCCCCCGACAGCGGATGCCCTGGCGTCAGGCCCTTCGACACCGTCGCGGCGTCGGCCCACTCCTGTGCGACGACGCCGACGGCATCGCGGACGCGGCCGAGCAGGCGGGCCCGCTGGTCGAGGGTCAGCGCGACCCACACCTTGGCGCCCGCTTCGAGCCGATCGATGTCGGCATCGAGCGCCGCCCGCTCGTCCGCCGGCACGTCGGACTTCGGCGCGTTCCCCGGCGCCTTGCGCGGCTTCGCCGGCGTCGCGGACGAGGTGGGGGACATGTGTTCTCCTTCGAACTCGCGCGCGACTCCCGCTCGTGAGTCCGTCACCGGGCATCCTACGTCACGGCGCCAGACACTCGGTGTCAGCAGGTGTGCGACCCGATCCCACGTCGTCGTGCACAGAATCGGCGGTGCGGCCCGACACGCCGGGAGGCGGCATCCGTTCGTCCGCGTGTCGGCGAAGATCTCCGATTCTGTGCCGGCGGACGGATGCTGCGGCGCCCGGCCGTCAGCCGTGATCGATGTCGGCGCGGCGCAGCGGGTAGCGGGCGAGGGTGAGAAGGCTCAGCGCGATCAGCACGGCCGGCGCGAGGCTGAAGCTCACGACGATGCCCGTGATCGCTGCATCCGGCTGCTCCACCACCTGCGTGCCCGTCGACGAGACGTATCCCGTCACGGCCAGGATCACCGCCAGCGTCGTCGCGCCGAGCGCGAAGCCCACCGTCTCGCCGGCGGTCCACACGCCGCTGAACGACCCTGCGCGACCGGGTCCGTGCGTGCGCTCGTCGTGCGAGATGACGTCGGGGAGCATCGCCATCGGCAGCGACTGCATGCCCGCGTACGCGATGCCGGCGACGCCGACCGGCGCGTAGATCCAGTCGCCCGGCGCCCACAGCATGCCGACGATCGACAGGGCCGCGATCGCGAACACGACGCTCGCGATCGTGAACGTCCGTTCCTTGCCGATGCGGCGCGCGACCACTCCCCACGCGGGGGCGGCGAGCAGGGCCGGCGCGATGAGCGCGACGAACAGCAGCTCGACCGCGGCCTGAGAGTGCAGCACCCACGTCGCCACGTACTGCGCACCGGCGAGCATGAGCCCGGTGGCCAGCGCCTGCAGCACGAACGTCGACAGCAGCAGCCGGAACGGCCTGCTGCGCGTGAGGGCACCGATCCCCGAGGCGAAGTGCTCCCGGATCCCCGCCGAAGGCTCCGCGCTCGCCGAAGCTGCAGGTGCAGCAGCGGCCCCGGAGGCGTCGACCCGGCGCCTGGCGACACCGGTGGCCACCAGCATCCCGATCCCGATCACCACGCCGCAGACCACGCCCATCACCAGGTACTGGACGAACGGGTCTTCCGACACACGACGCAGCGCCGGGCCCCCGGCGCCGAAGAGCAGGATCGCGAGCGTCAGCACGACGACGCGCCACGTCAGCAGGCGCGTGCGCTCGTCGTAGCGCGGCGTGAGCTCGGCGGGAAGCGCGATGTACGGCACCTGGAAGAGGCTGAACGCCGTCGCCGTGAGCGTGAACGCGAGCAGCACCCAGATGCCGGCCACCACGGGACCGAGCGACGGCGGCACCGCGAACGTCAGCGCGAACAGCACCGGCAGTGCGAGCGCGCCGATGAGCATCAGGCGTCGCCGGCTGCCGTGGCGGGCGAGGTCGCGGTCGGTGAGCGCCCCGATGACCGGGTCGATCACGACGTCCCACACCTTCGCGACCGTGATCACGGCGCCGGCCGCGAGCGCCGCGACGCCGAGCGAGTCGGTGAGGTAGTAGGTCAGCACCAGGCCGGGCAGGGTCGCGAACCCGCCCGTGCCCAGCGACCCGGTCGCATAGCGCGCGATCGTGCCCCGGCTGAGACGTGCGGAGGAGATGGATGCCGGAACCCCAGTCGCCGGCGGAGCCTCATTGCTCATCGCGCCAGTGTAGGTCAGCAGTGTCGCTTGCTCGGCTCGGCCTGTGGACGCCGATCCCGCCGTCAGGACTCCGCGCGGACCGCGGCCTCGACCGCCCGAAGCCCGGCGATGGTCTCGGTGAAAGACGTGGACAGCGGGGAGAGGCCGATGCGGAGGCCGTCGGGATCGCGGTAGTCGGGGATGACGTCCTGGGTCCACAGGCGGCCGGTGACCGCGCGCATCGACGGGTGCGAGAGCGTCACGTGTCCGCCGCGCTCAGCGGGATCCCGCGGCGACGCCACCGTGACCCCGAGCGGGGCGAGCAGCTCGTCGGCCACCCGCACGGCGAACTGCGTGAGCGCGATGGACTTCGCGCGCACGGCCTCGATCCCGACCTCCTCGAGCAGGTCGAGGGTGTCCTGCATCGCGAGCATGCCGACGATGGGCGGCGTGCCCGACAGGAAGCGCCGCATGCCGCCGGCCGGGCGGTACTCCGGGCCCATCGCGAAGACGTCGGCCGCGCCCATCCACCCCTGGATGGGCTGGGCGAGCCGATCCTGCAGCCGCGAGGCGACGTAGGCGAACGCCGGCGAACCAGGACCGCCGCCCAGGTACTTGTACGTGCAGCCCACCGCGAGGTCGAATCCCCACGCGTCGGCCTCGACCGGCACCGAGCCCGCCGAGTGGCAGAGGTCCCACACGATGAGCGCGCCGGCGGCGTGCGCGATGCGGGTGAGGGTCGCGGCATCCGTCAGATATCCCGAGCGGTACGCGACGTGCGACAGCAGCACGACCGCCGTCTCGGAGCCGACCGCCGCGGCAAGCGCCTCGGCGGACACGCCGCGGGCGAGATCCACGTCGATCCAGCGCACGCGTCCGCCGCGCTCCGCGGCGATGCCCTCGACGAGGTAGCGGTCGGTGGGGAAGTTGTCGCGATCGACGACGATCTCCACGCGCGCCGGATCCGCGGCGAGGGCCGCGTCGAACGCGGCCCGCACCAGCTTGTAGAGGAGGACGGTCGTCGAGTCGCCGATCACCGTCTGGCCCGCCGCGGCGCCGATCGCGGCGCGCCCCACGGCGTCGCCGATGTCGAACGGCAGCTGCATCCACGACTCGTCCCAGCCGCGGATGAGGCGCCCTCCCCACTCGTCGCGCGCGAACGCGGCGAGCCGATCGACGCTCGCCCGCAGCGGACGACCGAGCGAGTTCCCGTCGAAGTACACGAGCGATGTCTCGGCTCCGACGAACGCGTCGCGGTGCGCGCGCAGCGGGTCTGCGGCGTCGAGAACGGATGCCTCGTCCTCGAGCCGCTCGGCCACCCGCGCCTGCGCCGGGTCAGTGGTCGTCATGGATGAGCTCCTCGGTGGGGACGACGGTCGCTCCCCGCAGCCACTCGGCGACCTCGTCGAGTCCAGTGGGCGGGGGGCCGGGGACGAAGGTGCAGACGCCCGAGGGCGGATCGGCCAGGGGCCAGGGGTCGGCCAGCGTGGAGATGAGCGCTGCACCGCGGATGCCCGCGCGGTCGAGCGCCGCGACCTCTTCGGGGTTGACGCCCACCGGCTGCTCGCCGTTGCCGAGATCCGTGCCGTAGAGCACGCGCCCGCCCGCGGCGGCGAAGCCCGCGAGGTTCACCCGCGCGTACTCGGCGGACTCGGCGTCTGCGCGGTGGATCGCGAGCGTCGAGATCCACACCTGACCGGCGGCGACCGCGTGGGCGGTGAAGGTGCGTCCGACGAACTCGGTGAACGGCGTGTGGGCGAAGCCGTCGACGCCCGCGTCGAGTGCGAGCTGCGGCATCCCGTCGCCCTCCGCATGCGCGACGACGGGCAGCCCGCGCTCGCGCGCGACCTCGACGATCGCGGCCAGCGCCTGCGCGTCGAGCACGGGACCCGCCGCGCTGTTGAGCGCGGCTTTGATGACGGATGCCCCGAACGACGCCTGCTCGTCGACCGCGGTCCCCGCGCCGCCGGCGACGCCGGGGTGGGTCGACGCGTCCGCGATCTCGCGGGCGATCTCCGCGGGTGCCCAGGACCGGCCGAGCGGGTATCCCCCCACCGCAGTGAGGAACGCGCCGGCATATGCCACGCGCGGAATGCTGTGGTTCCCGCGCCGTGCCAGCGCCACCGGGTCGCCGCCGAGATCGACGACTCCCGCGATGCCGCCCGCGGCCAGACCGCTCTCATCGATGAGATGCAGGTGCACGTGGTGATCGGTGAACGGGGGAAGCGAGACACCGTGCTCGCCGGTGATGGCCCGGTGGCAGAGCGCCGCATCGGCACCGAGGAGTTCGCGCAGTGCGTCGGGATCGTGCGACATCACAGCTCCGTCCGCACGGCGTACAGCTCGGGGAAGAAGGTGAGATCGAGGGCCCGCTGCAGGAACGGCACGCCGCTCGATCCGCCGGTGCCCGTCTTGAAGCCGATGATGCGCTCGACCGTCTTGAGATGACGGAAGCGCCACAGCTGGAAGTTGTCCTCGAGGTCGACGAGCTCCTCGCACGTCTCGTAGGCCGCCCAGTGGGCCTCGGGGTCGCGATAGATCTCGGTGAACACCGGCACGAGCTCCGCCGTGTAGGTCCACGCCTTCGTGACATCGCGCCCGAGCACCTCGGCGGGGATCGGGTAGCCCGAGCGGGCGAGCAGCCCGAGGAACTCGTCGTAGAGGCTCGGCGCCTCGAGTGCGGCGCCGACGAGCGCGTGGGCGGCGGGGTCGGAGGCGAACACCCGCAGCATCGCGGCGTTCTTGTTGCCGAGCGTGAACTCGACGGCGCGGTACTGCGCCGACTGGAAGCCGCTCGCGTTGCCCAGCACGCCGCGGAACTGCCCGTACTCGGCGGGTGTCAGCGTCGCGAGCACCGACCACTGCTCGGTGAGGGTCTTCTGGATGTGCTTGACGCGCGCGATGCCCTTGAGCGCGGGTGCGAGCTGGTCCTCGCGCAGCAGCCGGCACGCGGCGCCGAGCTCGTGCAGCACGAGCTTCAGCCACAGCTCCGTGGTCTGGTGCTGCACGATGAACAGCAGCTCGTCGTGGTGCTCGGGGTTGCTGAGCGGGCGCTGGGCCGACAGCAGGGTGGCGAGATCGAGGTAGCCGCCGTAACTCATGCGGTCTTCGAAGTCGGTGACGACGGATCCCTCGATCGCCCGGGTATTGCGTTCGACGCTCACGGCCTCAGCCTAATGAGGAGGGATGCCGCGGCGTCAGGGTGTCGAGATGCCGGATCGCCGACCCCCCGACAATCCCCTCACCCGGGGCAAGACAGGTGGGCGGCCTCAGATGAGGGAGAGCTCGCGCAGCTTCGACTCGACGTCGGCGTTCGACGGCTCGACGTGGTGCGAGGCATCCGGGTACACGACGACCGGGATGTTGGTGCGGCCCGAGATGTCGCGGGCGACGTCCGCCGCGGCGGGGTCGGCGACGAGGTCGACGTACGTGTACGAGATGCCGAGCTCGTCGAGCTGCTTCTTGGTGCGGATGCAGTCGCGGCACCAGTCGGCGCCGAACATCGTGATGGTCGAGGAGGAGTCGGGCGTGTAGGTCACCCTTCCATTCTCCGGGATGGATCCTGGGCGCGGGCCGGGTGAGGCATCCGGTGTGCCGGCCGTGCGTCTCCCATGCGTCTGCTGAACCCTGAGTGGACCATTCACCGACGCGTGGGAGGATAGCCCGCGATGCTGTTGTCCATCGTGGTTCCGACGTACAACGAGGCTCCGAACATCGCGGAGCTCGTCCGGCGTATCACCGCCGCGGTGCAGAACCGGCTCGATGCCGAGATCGTCTTCGTCGACGACAGCACGGATGCCACTCCCGACGTGATCCGCGAAGTCGCAGCATCCGCTTCCCTGCCGGTCCGGCTGATCCACCGGGACCGACCCGTCGGCGGCCTCGGGGGAGCGGTCATGGAAGGCTTCGCCGCTGCCGAGGCGGACGCCTGCCTCGTCATGGACGCCGATCTGCAGCATCCGCCCGAAGAGATCCCGGAGCTCTGGCACCGCTACTCGCGCGGCGACGTGGACGTCGTGATCGCCTCGCGCTACGCCGGCGGAGGCACCGCGGGCGGACTCGCCGACCGCACCCGGGTGACGGTGTCGAAGGCGTCGACCGCCGTGACGCGAGCGATGTTCCCCATCCGGCTGAAGGACGTCTCCGACCCGATGACGGGGTTCTTCCTCATCGACCGCCGCGCCATCGAGCCGGAGCAGCTCCGCCCCCGGGGGTTCAAGATCCTGCTCGAGATCCTCGCGCGCCGCCCGATGCGCATCGCGGAGGTCCCGTTCGACTTCGCCGACCGCCATGCGGGTGAGTCGAAGGCGTCGATGCGGCAGGGCCTGCACTTCCTCACGCAGCTGACCGCGCTGCGCTTCGGCAAGATGTCGCTGTTCGCCGTGATCGGCGGGCTCGGCGCCATCGCGAACGTCGGGATCGTCTGGGCGCTCACCCACTGGGGCGTCGACTACATCGTCGCCGCGATCATCGCCGCCGAGGTGACCATCATCGGCAACTTCCTGCTGCAGGAGCGCTTCGTCTTCCAGGACATGCGCGAGAGCGCCTCCGGAGTGTGGCTGCGCTTCGCGAAGTCGTTCACCTTCAACAACGCCGAGGCCGTCATCCGGATCCCGATCGTCGCGATGATGGTCTCGACCGGGCACATCTCAGCGGTCGTGGCGACGGCGATCACCCTCGTTGTCGCGTTCTTCGTGCGCTTCCTCTTCCACTCGCTGGTCGTCTACGCGCCCCGCAAGGCCGGCGCCGAGGTCAGCCCCGCCCGCCGCTTCGTCGAGGACCTCGACCGCGAGGCCATGCAGCCCGGCGAGCTCTAGAGGACGGATGCCTCGGCCCGAGGCATCCGTCAGTCCACAGGACGGAGTCGCTCGCCCTCCTGGATGTAGCGGTCACCCGACTCGGGGCAGACCCACGCGCCACCCTCCTGGACGAGTGGCTTGCCGACCTTGCCGACCCACCCGATGCGTCGCGCAGGAACACCCACGACCAGCGCGTAGGCGGGCACGTCCTTGGTGACGACCGCCCCGGCCGCGACGAGGGCCCACTCTCCGATCGTCACCGGAGCGATGCACACTGCGCGCGCCCCGATGGAGGCGCCGTCGCCGATCGTGACGCCGACCGCATGCCAGTCGTCCGCGCTCTTGAGGGAGAGGTCGGGGTTCGCCGCCCGCGGGAACTCGTCGTTCGTGAGCACGGCGGCCGGCCCGATGAACACTCCGTCGCCCAGACGCGCGGGCTCGTACACGAGCGCGTAGTTCTGCAGCTTGCAGCTGTCGCCCATGATGACGTCGGGGCCCACGTACGCTCCCCTGCCGATGTTGCAGTCGGTGCCGAGCCGCGCACCTTCGCGTACCTGCGCCAGATGCCAGACGCGCGTACGGGCGCCGAGCTCGGCACTGTCGGCGACATCGGCGGATGCTTGGATCACGGGTGCGTCTGACATGTCTTCTGGTTCCTCGCGTCGCGGGGCCGGGGTCTGCTTCGAAAGATGTATCAGTCGAGGGCCCGGGCTCTCCCTCAAGAGTGGGTAAAGGTACGCCATGCTCCCCCTCCACGGAGGGGCGGCATGAGGATATACTGCCCGCGGGGAGACCCGAATCGTTGCGCCATGGGGATTTGACGGCGCGCGATCCGGAGCTCGCGCTGCGACGGGGGTCGCAGCGTCGGATGACCGCGACGTCGGCGGGGACTGGGGATCATGACGAACTTTGCAATGGGGACGGTCGGAGTTCGTCGGCGGTGGCCCCGTGGTGCCCGGATCAGCACGTTCGTGGCCGTGGTCGCGCTCATCGCAGCGGCGTTCGTCGCCTTCGCGCCGACGCCCGCAGCGCAGGCCGCGGGCAGCCCCTGCGGGGCGACGATCAACCCCATCGTCTGCGAGAACCAGAAGCCGGGCACGGACCCGGACGTGTGGGACGTCTCCGGCGCCGGCGACTCGAGCATCCAGGGCTTCGCGACCGACATCTCCGTCAACGCAGGCTCGAAGATCGACTTCAAGATCGATACGGATGCCTCGGCCTACACGATCGACATCTATCGCACTGGGTGGTACCAGGGGCTCGGAGCGCGGTTCATCACCTCGGTCCCCGTCACCGCGCCGCTGCCGCAGCACCAGCCCCAGTGCATCTCGGAGGCCAGCACCGGGCTGTACGACTGTGGCACCTGGGGCGTCTCGGCATCATGGGATGTGCCCACGAGCGCGGTCTCGGGCGTCTACATCGCCAAGCTGACGCGCTCCAACGGCGATGCGAGCCACATCACATTCATCGTGCGCAAGGACGGCAACACCTCGGACGTGTTCTTCCAGACCTCCGACACGACGTGGCACGCGTACAACACCTACGGCGGCGCGAACTTCTACCAGGGAGGTGCCAACAACCGCGCGTACAAGCTGAGCTACAACCGCCCCTTCGCGACGCGCGACTCCACAGATCTCAACTCGCCGTCGGGTGACACTCAACGCGACTTCTATTTCGACTCCGAATACCCCACCGTCCGCTTCCTTGAGCGCAACGGCTACGACGTCAGCTACACCACCGACATCGACACGGACCGCCGAGGCTCCGAGCTGCTCAACCATAAGGTCTTCCTGTCCGTCGGTCACGACGAGTACTGGTCCGGCGCTCAGCGCGCCAACATGGAGGCGGCGCGGGACGCCGGCGTGAACTTCCAGTTCCTGACAGGCAACGAAGGCTACTGGCGTGTGCGCTGGGAGTCGTCGGTCGACGGCTCCCACACGCCCTACCGCACGCTGGTCACGTACAAGGAGACCTGGGCGTACGGGAAGATCGACCCCGACGAGCAGTGGACCGGAACCTCGCGCGACCCCCGATACGCCACGTCCGCGCAGGGAGCGCACAACCCGGAGAACGCGCTCACCGGCACGATGTACATGGTCAACGACATCGACCTGCCCATGAAGGTCACTTCGGAGGAGGGCAAGCTCCGGGTCTGGCGCAACGCCGGTCTGTCGAACATCGCATCGGGGACCAGCGTCAGCCTGGGCGACGGGATCCTCGGCTACGAGACGAACGAGGACGTCGACAACGGATTCCGCCCGGCGGGCCTGATCCGCATGTCGACCACCGTCGCGCCGACGACGCAGTACCTGCGCGACTACGGGAACGTCGTGGCCGCGGGAACCACGCAGCACCACATCACCCTGTACCGTGCGCCCAGCGGTGCGCTTGTCTTCTCGGCGGGTACGATCCGCTGGGGCTGGGGCCTGGACGACGTGCACGACGGACGCCAGGGCACTTCCGATTCGCGCATTCAGCAGGCGACCGTGAACCTCCTGGCCGACATGGGCGCCCAGCCCTCGACGCTGATGTCGGGACTGTTCGCGGCCACCAAGAGCACGGACACCACGGCGCCGACCACCACGATCACTTCGCCGGCGGCCGGCCAGGCGATCCCGAACGGCACCGCCGTCACCGTGACGGGCACGGCCTCGGACGTCGGCGGCCGCGTCGCCGGCGTCGAGGTCTCCACCGACGGGGGCACGACGTGGCGCCGAGCCGAAGGCACCACCTCTTGGACCTTCACCTACGTGCAGCAGGGCGACGGCGCCCAGACGATCACGGCCCGCGCGATCGACGACAGCGCCAACTACTCGTCGACCGGCGTGAGCCGCGCCATCACCGTCGGCGGTCCCTACTCGGCGCTGGGCAACGCCACTCCGGCCAACCCGTCCACCGATGACAGCCAGGCGGTAGAGCTCGGGCTGCGCTTCTCGACCGAGTTGGACGGATATGCCAGTGGCGTGCGCTTCTACAAGGGAGCCGGCAACCTCGGCCAGCACGTCGGGTCGCTTTGGGACGAGGCGGGCGTACGCCTGGCCACGGTGACCTTCGCGACCGAGTCGGCCACCGGCTGGCAGACCGCTCGGTTCTCCTCACCCGTGCCGATCATCGCGGGCCAGACATACACGGTGTCGTATACGGCGCCCCAGGGCGGCTACGCCTACCAGGAACGCTACTGGCCGTACAATGCGCGGCCCTCGTCGCCGGTGAAGGTGACGTCGGCCACCGGCGCGAACACCGCCGGCGTGTACGGCGTGGCCGGGCAGTTCCCGACCTCGACCTGGTCCGACGCGAACTACTTCGTGGACGTGGAGTTCACCAAGTCCGACACGTCGCCCCTGCGGATCCAGCTGCGCACGCCCGGCGCGGGGGCCGCCAGCGTCGCGTTGGACGCCCCGGTCACGGCGACCCTGACGAGGCCGGCGACGCCAGAGTCCGTCGGTCTGACGATCAAGGATCCCTCCGGCGCCACCGTGCCGGGGACGGTCACCTACGACTCGGCCACTCGCGTGATCCGGTTCGTTCCCACGGGGACGTACGCGCCGAGCACGGCGTACACGGTGACGCCGGTCGCGCAGGACGCCGCGGGAGTGGGCCTGGCGCCCGATTCCGGCTGGACGTTCACGACGCGTGCAGACGGCCAGTCCGATGGGCAGTGCCCGTGCAGCCTCTTCGACGAGAGCCGCGTGCCGGCGATCCAGAGCGACTCCGACACGTCGTCGGTCACGCTCGGTGTCGGGTTCACCGTCGCCATCCCTGGCAAGATCAGTGCGCTGAAGTTCTTCAAGGGACCTGGCAACATGGGCGCTCACGTCGGCACGCTCTGGGACGATTCCGGCACTGCGCTGGCGACCGTGGACTTCACCAACGAGTCGGCCTCCGGGTGGCAGAAGGCCAACCTATCGACTCCGGTGACGGTACAGCCCGGCGTGCGATACGTAGTGTCCTACCGCGCCTCGCAGGGCGGGTATTCGGCCACCCCGGCGACGTTCGCGCAGGAGTACACCCGCGGACCCCTCACCGTCGCCGCCGCCGGATCGGTCTTCACCTACTCCAACGGGTTCCCGACGCAGAGCTCGACCACCGACTACGGCGTGGACGTGGTCTTCCAGCCGCTCGGCGACAGCCCCGTCCTGACGAGCTCGTCGCCCGCCGCCGGCGCGACCGCCGTCGCGGCGAATGCGCCGATCTCTGCGACGTTCAGCGGCGCGCTGCGCGGCGGATACACCGGCACGGTCAAGGCGAACGGCAGCCCGGTGGCTGGATCGTGGTCGCTTTCGGGCGACAAGAAGACGCTGAGCTTCACGCCCTCGGCACCGTACTCCTCGTGGGCGCAGGTCTCGGTCGCCATCACCGGCATCGTCTCTGAGTCCGGCGTGGCCGGCGCTGATGTCGGCTGGTCGTTCACGGCCGTCGGCTCGGCGACGATCTTCTCGCTCCTGGGCGCAGCGACTCCGGCGCAGACCGAGGCGTCGGACACGGCATCGGTCGAGCTCGGGATGTCGTTCACCACGGCGTCGGACGGCAATGCCACCGCGATCCGGTTCTACAAGTCGACCTCGAACACCGGAACCCACGTGGGATCGATCTGGAATGCGGCGGGCGAGCGCCTGGCGCAGGCCACCTTCGTGTCGGAGACCGCCAGCGGCTGGCAGCGCGTGGTGCTCCAGCAGCCGGTCGCCCTCACCGCCGGACAGGTGTACACGGTGTCCTACCTCGCTCCCCGCGGCGGCTACTCATACACGGGTGGATACTTCGCGGCGCCAGTGTCGTCGGGTCCGCTCACCGCTGTCAGTCCCGCCAACGGCGTCTTCCGCTATGGCGATGGCGCGGCGATGCCGACCTCGACCTGGAACTCGACCAACTACTTCGTGGATCTCGAGTTCGTCCCCGACTCGCAGGGAGAGACCCCGCTCGCCGTGGAGTCGACCTCGCCGGCCGACGCCGCGACGGCGGTGGCCATCGACGCGCCGATCGCCGCGACGCTCAACCGCGATGCGGCCGGCCAGTCCGTCGGGATCACGGTCGTGGCCGGCGGCGCCGAGACCGAGGGCGAGGCCACCTACAATGCGGTGACCCGCACCGTGTCGTTCCAGCCGGACAGTGCGCTCGCGTATGCAACCTCGTACACCGCCACGGTGACCCTCGGGGGGCTGGGCCTGCACTCCTGGACGTTCGAGTCGGTCGGGCCGCCGGCATCCGGCGAGGTCCAGACGCTGTTCGGCGATGCGTCGCCCACCGTCGCGTCCGTGGCCGAGACCGACCCGGTGGAGCTCGGCACCGCGTTCACGGTGGCCAAGGCGGGCAACGTGACGGCGTTGCGCTATTACAAGGGCGAGGGGTCCACTGGCACGCATCGGGGAACCCTGTGGACCTCGACCGGCCAGGAGCTCGCGCACGTAACGTTCGAGAACGAATCGGCCTCGGGATGGCAGCGGGCCGTGCTCAGCACACCGACCCTCGTGAAGCCCGGCGTCACCTATGTCGTGTCGTACTTCGCGCCGAACGGCGGCTACGGGTACACCAGCGGGTACTTCTCGCAGGCACGTGTCTCGGGCGACATCACGGGGCCGTCCACCGACAACGGGCGTTTCTTCTACGGGGCGAACGGCGGCTTCCCCACCTCGAGCTGGGGTGGGTCGGCCTACTTCGCCGATGTGGAGATCGACTTTGGGCCGCCGCCGACCGTCGTGCCGCCCTCAGCACCGGCCCTGTCGTCGCGGACTCCGAGCGCCGATGCGACGGGGGTCTCGACGACGACGGTGATCAATGCGACCGTCGCGCATGCGACGTCGGCGACGATGGCGGTGTCGACAGGCGGCACCGCCGTCGCGGGCGCGAGCACCTTCGACGCCGCCACGGGCGTGGTGAGCTTCGTGCCGACGGAGGCTCTGGCGCGGGGCAAGACCTACTTGGTCTCGGTCAGCGTGGGTCAGCAGCCGGTCGCGGACGGCACCTGGTCGTTCTCGACGCTTGCGGCGCCGTCGATCAGCAACCGCACGCCCGCCCAGTCGGCCACCAACGTCGATCCCGCGACGGCGACGCTGTCGGCCACGCTCGTCAACGCGACCGCCGCGTCGATGACCTTGAGCAGCGGCGGCGCAGCGGTCCCCGGATCGTCCGGCTTCGACCCGTCCACGGGCACCGTCACGTTCGTCCCGGCGGCCTCGTTGCAGTGGGGCAAGACGTACGAGCTCTCGGTGACGGCGGACGGCGCGGCCGTGACGGGCGGGGTGTGGTCGTTCTCCACCCTCCCGGTGGCGACGCTGACCGCGACGACACCCGCCGCAGGAGCCAGCACGGTCGATCCTGCCACTGCCCAGGTCACCGCCACCCTGACCGGCGCGGTGAACGCGACCCTCTCGCTCAATGCCGGCGCCAACGCGGTGGCCGGAACCTCAAGCTTCAACGCCTCGACGGGCGTCGTCACCTTCACTCCGACTGCACCACTGGACCGGGCGAAGACCTACACCGCGACCGTGTCGGCGAACGGCACGGCCGTGGCCTCGGGCACGTGGTCGTTCACCACCATCGCCAACCCGGCGATCACCGCCAGGACGCCCGGGTCGTCGGCGACCGGGGTGCTCGTCAACGCGCCCATCACGGCGACGATCTCGAACGCGTCGTCCGCGGCGATCAGCGTCGCGACCGGCGGCGCCGCGGTCGCCGGCGCGTCCAGCTTCAACGTGTCGACGGGGGTGGTCACCTTCACACCGGCGGCGGCGCTGGGCTTCTCGCGGACCTACTCGGTCACGGCAACCGCGAACGGAGCGGCGCTGGCCGGCGGCACTTGGTCGTTCACCACGATCGCCCAGGCGACCCGGACGTCGAGCTCGCCGGCGTCGGGCGCGACGAACGTGAACCCGTCGGCGCTCACCATCACGGCGACTCTGTCGAGCGGCGCGCAGGCCGGGGCGATCACGCTGGCGCAGGGAGCGACGAACATCGCCGGCACGTCGACGTACAACGCGACGACGCGCGTAGCGAGCTTCGTGCCGGCGGCTGCCCTCGACTGGACCAAGACCTACACCGCGACGGTGACCGCCAACGGTGGTGCGGTGACCGGCGGAACGTGGTCGTTCACCACGATGGCCAAGCCGGACCAGGTGAGCCTGTTCGCGACCGGAACTCCCACGAACTCCAACGCGAGTGCGGTGCTGGCCTACCAGGTGGGCACGAGATTCCGCACGAGTGCTCCCGGTGTGGTCACAACGATCAAGTACTACAAGGGCACCCTCAACACGGGCACCCACACGGGCTACCTGCGCAGCGCGACCGGCACGGTCCTCGCCCAGGTCACGTTCCAGAACGAGACATCGTCCGGATGGCAGAGCGCGTTGCTCTCGTCGCCGGTGAGACTGACCGTCGGCACGGAGTACCGGGTGACGCTCTATAGCTCCTCCGGACGGTATGCCGTGACCGACGGTGCACTGGCCTCTTCCGTAACAGTGGCCCCCTTGTCTACAGTCGCCAATGGGGGCGTGGCCGGATTCGGGACATCCAATCCGACCAACATCAGCAGCAACAAGTACTGGGTAGACGTCATCTTCGATCCCGACAACTAGTCGACGGGGTTCTGCAGCAGTGATCACTCCGGTTTGGGGACTGGAGAGAAGGAAATGGGGGTAATCCGACGTGTCTTCACGACTGAGCGTCGCCGTCATCGGTGCGGGGTATTGGGGGCCGAATCTGGCCCGCAACTTCCGTGCGTCGGCGGACTGGAACCTGGCTGCGATCTGCGATCTGGACCTCGAACGCGCCCAGCGCGTGGCCGACAGCGTCGGCGGGGTCCCCATCACACCGAGCCTCGATGACGTGCTCGCCGACCCGGCGATCGATGCCATCGCCATCGCCACGCCCGCGCGCACGCACCATCCGATCGCGCTGGCCGCGCTGGATGCCGGGAAGCACGTCATGGTCGAGAAGCCCCTGGCCGACACCCGCGAGCGCGGCGTCGAGATGGTCGAGCGCGCCGGTGAGAACGGTCTGGTCCTCATGGCGGACCACACCTACTGCTACACGCCTGCGGTCCTAAAGATCCGAGAGCTCATCGAGGACGGGGCGCTCGGCGAGATCCTCTTCGTCGACAGCGTGCGCATCAACCTCGGCCTGATCCAGCCCGACGTCGACGTGTTCTGGGACCTCGCCCCTCACGACCTGTCGATCATGGACTTCATCCTCCCCGGCGGTCTCGACGTCACTTCGGTGTCGGCGCACGGCTCGGACCCGCTGCGCACGGGCAAGGCGTGCATCGGCTACCTCGCGATGCCCCTGACCAGTGGCGGGATCGCTCACGTCCATGTCAACTGGCTGAGCCCCACCAAGATCCGGCAGATGGTGATCGGCGGCACCAGGCGCACGCTCGTATGGGACGACCTCAATCCGCAGCAGCGGGTGAGCGTCTACGACCGTGGCGTCGACCTGGCCCTGCAGTCCAAGGCGACGGCCGACACGCGTGCGGCGAACATCTCGTATCGACTCGGCGACACGTGGGCGCCCGCGCTGCCCGAGCGCGAGGCGCTTGCGAACGTCGCGGGCGAGTTCGCCGCGGCGATCCGCGATGCCCGCCCGGCCCGCACGAGCGGCGAGTCCGGCCTGCGCGTGCTCTCGGTGCTCGAAGCGGCCTCCACCAGCCTGGGCGCAGACGGTGCGCCCCATCACGTCGCATCTCACATCAAGGAAGTGCAGGAAGCATGACCACTCTCGAAGGCACCCGCGTCCTCGTCACCGGCGGCGCCGGGACGATCGGCTCGACACTCGTCGACCAGCTCCTCGACGCCGGCGTCGCCCACGTCGACGTTCTCGACAACCTCGTGCGCGGTCGCCGGGCGAACCTCGACGCCGCGCTGGCGACCGGGAAGGTTGAGCTCGTCGACGGCGACATCCGCGACGCGAAGCTCATCGACGACCTCACCGCCGGCAAGGACGTCGTCTTCCACCAGGCGGCGATCCGCATCACCCAGTGCGCGGAAGAGCCGCGGCTCGCACTCGAGGTGCTCGTCGACGGCACGTTCAACGTTGTGGAATCCGCCGCGAAGCACCGTGTGAAGAAGCTGATCGCCGCATCCAGCGCGTCCGTCTACGGCATGGCGGAGGAGTTCCCCACGACCGAGCGCCACCACCACGAGAACAACGACACCCTGTACGGGGCGGCCAAGACGTTCAACGAGGGCCTGATCCGCAGCTTCCGTGCCATGCAGGGGCTCGACTACGTGCTGCTGCGCTATTTCAACGTGTACGGCCCGCGAATGGATGTCCACGGTCTGTACACCGAGGTGCTCGTGCGGTGGATGGAGCGCATCGCCGACGGCAAGCCGCCGCTCATCTTCGGCGACGGCCAGCAGACGATGGACTTCGTGTGCGTGCCCGATATCGCGCGCGCCAACCTGCTCGCCGCGCAGAGCGACGTGGTCGAAGGCACCTACAACATCGCCAGCGGCGCCGAGACCAGCCTGCTCGAGCTCGCCGAGGCGCTGCTGCGCGTGATGGGCTCGGACCTGGGTGTCGAGCACGGCCCGGAGCGTGCCGTGAACGGCGTCGCGCGGCGCCTCGCCGACACGTCGGCCGCGCGGCGCGACCTCGGATTCGAGGCGACCATCGGCATCGACGAGGGCCTGCGCCAGCTCGTCGACTGGTGGCAGCCGCTGCGCGAGGAGATCGCGGCGGGTCGGGCGGTCCCCGTCTCATGAGCGACCGCATCAACGTGATGGTGCCCTGGCTCGGCCAGGAGGAGGCGGATGCCGTCGCCGCGGCGATCGCCAGCGGATGGGTCGCACAGGGCCCACGGGTGGCGCGCTTCGAGGAGGAGTTCGCGGACGCGATGCAGGCCCGCTTCGCCGTTGCGACCAGCAGCTGCACGACGGCGCTGCATCTCGCGCTCATCGTCGCGGGCGTGGGCCCGGGCGACGACGTGGTGGTGCCGTCGTTCTCGTTCATCGCCACCACGAACGCGGTCACCTACGTCGGGGCGAACCCCGTGTTCGCGGAGGTCGACGCCGTCACGGGCAACGTGACCGGTCACACGGTCGCGGAGGCCCTGACTCCTCAGACGCGCGCGGTGATCGCCGTCGATCAGGGTGGCGTTCCGGTCGACATCGACGACATCCGGGCCTTCACCGATCAGCTGAACATCGTCGTCATCGAGGATGCCGCGTGCGGCGCGGGCTCGACGTACAAGGGCCGTCCCGTCGGGGCCGGCGCCGAGATCGCCGCGTGGTCCTTCCACCCCCGCAAGCTCCTCACGACAGGCGAGGGCGGGATGATCACGACGTCGAATCCCGACTGGGCTGACAGGGCACGGCACCTCCGCGAGCACGCGATGAGCGTCTCGGCGGCGGACCGCCACGCGTCGCTGCTGCCGCCCGCCGAGGAGTACACCGAGGTCGGCTTCAACTTCCGCATGACCGATCTTCAGGCCGCGGTCGGGCTCGTGCAGCTCGGGCGACTGCCCGAGATCGTCGCGCGGCGCCGCGAGATCGCCGAGCGGTACCAGGGGGCGATCGAGGAGATCGTCGGGCTGCGGGCAGTCACCGATCCCGAATACGGCACGGGCAACTTCCAGTCGTTCTGGGTCGAGGTCGGCGATGAGTACCCGACCGATCGCGACGGTCTTCTCGAGGCTCTTGCGAACGCCGACATCTCGGCGCGCCGGGGAATCATGGCAGCGCATCGGCAGCCCCCGTACCGTGATCTCACCCCCGAAGGGGGCCTGCCGGTCACCGAGAGACTCAACGAGAAGACGCTCATCCTTCCGGTCTTCCACCAGCTGACGCAGGAGGACCAGGATCGCGTGATCGCCGTCCTGCGCGCGCCGATCGGAGCGGCGTAGTGGCGGCAGGACTTCTGCTCGTGGGGGCGAGCGGGCTGGCGCGCGAGGTGCTGGCAGCGGGGATCACGGGTGTCGTCGGCATCCTCGACGACAATGTCGAGCTGCATGAGACGGAGATCGACGGCGTTCCCGTCGTCGGCTCCGTCGCCGACGCCGTCGCACGCGCCGAGTCGCTTCTCGTCTGCGTCGGCCCGAGCCAGAGCCGCCGCAACGTCGTGCGCCGTTTTCGCAAGTTCGGCGTCGACGAGGAGCGGTACGCGACCTTCGTCGCCCGCTCCGCGCGCATCGGTAGATCGAGCGACATCGCGGCCGGCAGCATTGTGCTGGACAGCGTGGTGGTGACCGCGGATGCCGTGATCGGCCACCACGTTGTGGTCATGCCGAACTGCACGATCACTCACGATGACACCCTCGAGGACTTCGCGACGCTCGCCGCGGGGGTCTCGCTCGGGGGAGCCGTCCGGGTGGGGGAAGCCGCCTACGTGGGCATGAATGCGTCCGTACGGCAGGGGCTGACGATAGGCTCCGAGTCCACGGTGGGGATGGGGGCCGTCGTGCTGCAGGACGTCCCCACGGAGGCGACGTGGGCCGGTGTGCCCGCCCGCGAGATCGGAGCACGCGCGTGAGCACCAATGTCCCCTTCCTCGATCTCACCGCCCAGCAGGCGGAGATCGCCGAGGAGGTCTTCCCGATCTGGCGCGAGCAGCTGACGTCGGCGTCCTTCATCGGCGGCCCCCAGGTCGAGACGTTCGAATACGAATACGCCGCATACATCGGCGTCGAGCACGTGGTGGGCGTATCCAACGGCACGGATGCGCTCGAGCTCGCCTACCGGGCGATCGGAGTCGAGCCGGGCGACGAAATCATCATGCCTGCGAACACCTTCATCGCCACCGCAGAGGCCGCCTCGCGCATCGGGGCGGTGCCCGTCTTCGTGGACGTCGACGACGAGTACCTGCTCATCGACCCGGACGCGATCGAAGCGGCTATCACCCCCCGTACCAAGGCGATCGCGCCCGTGCATCTGTTCGGTCAGACGGCGCCGCTGGAGCTCGTCACCCCTATCGCCCGGAAGCACGACCTGGAGGTCGTCGAGGACGCCGCACAGTCCCAGGGTGCGTCGGGTCCCGCCGGGCGTGCCGGCGCCTTGGGCAGGGTCGCCGCGACGAGCTTCTACCCCGGCAAGAACCTCGGTGCGGCGGGCGACGCGGGTGCGGTCATGACCGATGATGCAGGCGTCGCTGCGCTCATCCGCAACCTGGCCGCCCACGGCAGCTCGGTCAAGTACGTGCACGACCACATCGGCATGAACGCGCGGCTCGACGCCGTGCAGGCCACGGTGCTGCGGGCGAAGCTCCGCCGGCTCGACGGCTGGAACTCCGCGCGACGCGCGGCCGCCGCCCGATACGGTGACCTACTCGCGCAGGTCGACGGCGTGCGGCTGCCCGCGACGCGTCCGGGCAACGAGGACGTCTGGCATCTCTACGTCGTCCGCGTCGACGACCGGGACCGCGTGGCGGCCGAACTCGGTGCCGCCGGCATCGGCGTCGGCATCCACTACCCCACTGCGGTGCATCTCACCGAGGCCTACGAGGGGCTCGGATATCGCCGCGGGCAGTTCCCGGTCGCCGAGCGCGCTGCCGACACGATCCTGTCGCTGCCGATTTTCCCTCACATCGTGCCCGACCAGCAGGTGCGGGTCGTTCACGAGCTGTCAACCGCCACGCGGGGCCATGGCTGACCTCGCGGCAGCATTCTCTGCGGACGCGGCCGCACGGCCGCGTCTGGCGTTCTTCCGCCTGAACGACACGGATCTGCCAGAGTTCATCCGCGGTCATTTCGATGATCACGTCAGGTGCCTCGAGCAGTTCTTCAACGTCACGGTCATCGCCGAGAACTGCGACTACGACGAGGTTGTCGACCGCGTCCGACCCGACGTGGCCCTGTTCGAGTCCGGAGTGTATGCTCGGCCGGACCGCTCGATCACTCGCACCGACACGCATCCGCAGATCCCGAAGATCGGTCTCCTCGACGCGGACGCCTACTGCCTCACGCGTTCGGTCTTCCTCTCCGACATGGACGACTGGGGGGTGGAGACCTTCTTCACGATCGCGGCCTCGGCGACCGGCTACACCCCCGATATCGCCGACCGCACCTACGTGTGGCCGAACTTCGCCGACCGGGCGGTGTTCCATTCCTACCCGGAGGGCAAGTCCCAGACGATTCTTCTCAGCGGCAGCCGGGCGACGAACTATCCGTGGCGGGTCAGGGTCGATCGCCTGCTCTCCGAGCGTTTCCCTGTGCGCGCCTTGCCGCATGCGGGATGGTTCGGACGCGATGCCTCGATCGGGATGCCCAGCGGTGAGGCGTATGCGCGATCGTTGAGCTCGGCCCTGATCGTCCCCACCTGCGGGACGATCGCCAACGAGTTGGTGCGCAAGCACTTCGAGATCCCGGCCGCGGGAGCGATCCTGCTGACCGAGC
The DNA here is from genome assembly GCF_000956465.1 of Microbacterium trichothecenolyticum. Lineage (GTDB taxonomy): Bacteria > Actinomycetota > Actinomycetes > Actinomycetales > Microbacteriaceae > Microbacterium > Microbacterium trichothecenolyticum. The sequence continues at coordinate 49,745 of NZ_JYJA01000029.1, read as the reverse complement.
GGACCGAGGCGGTCGAGGCGGCGGGGTTCGTCGACATGGAGAACTGCATCTTCGCCGACACCGCGGATGTCGTCGAGAAGGTCGAACAGGTGCTCGGCGACGAGACGCTCCGGGAGCGGATCGCGCGGTCGGGCCAGGAGCTTGCCCACGCGCGGCACTCGATCGAGAATCGCTCCCAGATCCGGGACTGGTACGACCTGAGCCGGCGGGCCGGTGCGGGGCAGCGTGTCGTTCAGCCCGGTCTCTTCGGCCCGCTCGCACTCGAACACCCGTACCCTGCGCCGGCTGCGAGTGCGGTGAGCCCGATCGCTCCGGCGGGCGTGGATCGCATCCTCGTCGCCTCTGGACGGGAGCGGCTGCGATCGGGGCGCCCCGAGCTCGCCCTGGATGAGTTCGCGAAGGTCCTCAACATGCATTTCGAGCCCGAGGCGGCGTACGGCATCGCGCGCAGCTGGCTCCAGCTCGGTGAGCCGTCCCGCGCACGGCGGATCCTGGAGTACTCGACCGGCGTCGTCGTTCGTGCACATGGCGCGTCCCAGCCCGACCCTGTGGAGTGGGCAGGGCTACTGCGGGCGGTGCTCTGTGAAGGCAAGCCGGGCGAGGCTGTCGAACTGTCCGAGCGTTATCCCGGCCTCCGTCATCCAGAGCTCGACCGCACGCGGTGGGTGCTGTCGCACCTGACCGACCTGCCTGTGGGGTTCGCCCATCGCGCCCGCCGGCGGTCGGTCCACGGCGCATCCGCGCAGCGTTGGGAACTATGGCGGGCGGAGTTCCGCGGTGAGCTCGAGGCCGCGGGCCGACCCGAGCTCGCGGCGCGCGTGGCGCACGTGGCCGAGCCCAGCGCCGTCGACCTCGCACGCGGGCCGGCCCGCCGCCGACCGCCGCGTGTGTCGGTCATCGCCCGACGGGGAGTGCGAGCTGGCCGACGCGTCACGGGCCGTGCGGTTCGCGAATGGTCCCGCCTGCGGGGCGTGAGCCGAGAGCCGGACCGCACCGCGATCTCGACGCTCCTGGCCGGGCTGCCCGTCGATGTCGTCATCGCTCTGCTCGTCGAGGACGCGATCGCCGCGCGTGCGGAGTCGGCCGTCGTGAACGACGGCACGGACGTCGCGTTCGTGCGTGTCGGCCGCGCGGCCTCCCCCGATGCTTCGGCTGCCGAGGTTCCTCACGGCCTCCGGTACGCGACGAACGAGCGGGTGCTAGCCGGCGTGCTGGGCTCGGGGCGAGCCGTCGTCGTAACCGGGGCGGTCGGCGCCGCCCATCTCGCGCCGCCCCAGCTCGACGACACCGTCCTGCTGGTGATCGTCGGCGAGCAGGTCGAGACCTCGATCGAACCGCGCATAGAAGAGGCTGGGCGGTGGCATCGCGCCGCTGCGGAGGTAGAGGACCGGCTCACGCGTCTATGGGACGGCAGGACGGTGCGCGTGTGGGTGCACGGCGCCCTCGACGGCGTCGGCAGTTCGTGACGGGGAGGGATGAGGTGACAGGACAGGAGCCGGGACTGCGCGCGAAGGCGACCCGGGCGGCCGCGTGGAGCGGGATGAGCACGATCGTGCTGCGGCTGGGCAGCCTGGTCGTCGGGATAATCCTGGCGCGCATCCTCAGCCCCGAACAGTTCGGCGTCTATGCGGTGGCGCTCACGGTACAGTCCATTCTGATCACCGTCGCAGATCTCGGTTTGTCCGCCGACCTCATCCGCTCCGATAAACCGGACCGGATCGCACCCACCGTCGCGACCCTGGGCCTGGCGATGGGCACCACGATGACCATCATCACCGTCCTTTCCAGCGGGTTGCTTGCCGATCTGCTGGGGAGCCCGGAAGCGGCTCCCGCCATCTCAGTGCTCGCCTTCACCCTCGCACTCGCGGGCGCGTCGGTCGTGCCCTACGCCCTGCTGCAGCGTCGCTTCCAGCAGCGGGAGATGTTCCTGATCGGCGTCGCCGACTTCATCGTCTCGACCACGGTCACGCTGGTTCTCATCGGTCTTGGCTTCGGCGTGCTCGGCCTGGCGATCGGCCGCGTCGCGGCGCAGATCGTCTCTTCCGCCCTCCAGTTCGTGCTGGCCCGGGTGAAGCCGCGCTACGGGATCGATCGGTCGGTCGTCGGCCCGGTGCTCGCCTTCGGCCTGCCCATTGCGGCCGCCAACATGCTCTCGTGGGGGCTGCTCAATGTCGACAACATCGTCCTCGCGCGAGTCGCCGGGGCCACGGCGCTCGGCTATTACGTCCTGGCATTCAACATCTCGAGCTGGCCGATGAGCGCTCTGGCACAGGTCGTGCGATCGGTCTCACTGCCGTATTTCTCACGATCCACCGAGGGCGGTAGAGGGCTGGCAGCGCTCACGGCCGTCGCGTGGGCCGGTGCGCTCCCCGCCGGCGCCACACTGGCGGCCCTGTCCGCGCCCGTGATCGAGGTCGTGTACGGCGCCAAGTGGCTGCCTGCCGCCCCGGTCCTCGCGGCGCTCGGTGTTTACGGGAGCATGCGTGTCGTCTTCGATATTTTCGCGGGGTACCTCTACGCCCGCGGGAAGTCGGGCGGAGTCCTGATCATCCAGATCGTGTGGCTCGTCGCGCTGACGGTGGGCATGATCTTCGCGACGCGCGCGTACGGCATCGTCGGCGCGGGGTGGGTGCACGTTGTGGTCGCGGCCGTCGTGATCCTCCCGGCCTACGCCATCGCGCTGCGCGGCACGGGCGTCCGCATGGCGGAGTTCGTCCGCGCCGCGTGGTGGCCGACTCTCGCCACGGTGCCGGCGGTGCTCGCTGCGCTGGGAGCGCGTTGGCTGCTGCCGGGTGCGCTGCTGGAGCTCCTGGTCGGCGGAGGGGCGGCGGTGCTCGTCTACGGTGCGCTGATGTGGCCATGGTTGCGCACACACGTTCGGGCGATCCGTGCGGGCGGCGACAGTGCCATCGTGGAGGTGTCCGATGAGTGACTCGCGGTGGACGAGGTTCCAGGAGGAGCACGCGCTCGACGGGACGGTGCATCGGCTGCTGGCGAGGCTGTCGCCGCGCGCCCCGCGCCCGATCCGGGCCGGCACGGCGCCGCGGGTGAAGCCGGCGACACAGGCGACGGCATCCGTCGTCATCCCCTGCTACAACTACGGGCGGTTCCTGCCCGACGCCGTCCGGTCGGCGCTGAGCCAGGACGGAGTCGAGGTTGAGGTCATCGTCGTCGACGACCAGTCCACAGATGATAGCCGCGAGGTCGCGGCCGGGCTGGCCGAGGGCGATGCCCGGGTGCGGCTCCTGGTCAATCCGGTCAACTCCGGCCACGTCCGCTCTTTCAACGCCGGCTGGGAGGCGTCGACCGGCGAGTTCGTCGTCAAGCTCGACGCCGACGACCTGCTGACGCCCGGATCGCTCTCACGTGCGATCGCGCTCTTCGAGGCGAACCCGTCGGTAGGCCTGGTCTACGGGCACCCGCGCCACTTCACGACGAGCACGCCGCCGGACGGCCGCGTGGCCACCGTCCGCTGGTCGGTGTGGGCCGGGCGCGACTGGCTAGCCGAGCGGTGTCGGCTGGGTGTCAGCGCGATCACCAACCCCGAGATGGTCATCCGTGCGTCCTTCCTGCGGGAATCTGGAGCGATGAATCCCGCCGTCGACTATGCGCCGGATATGGAGATATCGCTCCGGGCGGCGGCGGTGTCCGACATCGGCTACGTCGGCGGCGCCGATCAGGCGCTTCACCGGGAGCACGGGGAGAGCATGAGCGAGACCGATGGCGCGGGCACGCTCGTCGACCTCAAGGCGCGTCGCCTCGCGTTCGAGCACGCTCTGGAGGCGCTGCCCGAGCCGGACCGCTCACGAATGCTCGCGCTGGCCGGGCGCGGCCTCGCAGAGGATGCGCTGCGCTTCGCGTCTTCGGCCCGAGATCGCGGGCGCTCTCGCTCCGAGACGGAAGATCTCCTGCGCTTCGCGCGGGAGGCCAGCGCCGAGGTCTTCGATAGCCCCGAGTACCGGCGCCTGCTGCGCCGCGCCGACGGCGGGGGCACGCGGGCGGCGGCAGCGCTCCGTCGGGCACGACGCCGGTGGCGGCAGGAGAGGTACCACGTGCGTTGGATGATGTCGGGTGTGTGAGAGCGGGGGACCGATGCGGGTGAGTGGAGCATGAGCCGGATAGACAGGACTCTGGCCAAGGCGCGGCGCGCGTGGGCCGTCGGGCCCCGCGGCGTGGCGCAGCGCGTCGCCTGGCGTGCCTACAGTTCCAGCGGCGCCGCCGACCTCTTCTTCCAGCTCGACGCCGCCGACATCCTCACCGACGTTCCCGCGTCGCTTCCCGAGCCGGAGACCAGGCCGGCCGCCGGAGCGCCTCTCACCGTCGGCTGGGTGTCGACGGCTCCCGCTCCCGGATCGGGCGGGCACACCACGCTGTTTCGCATGGTGGCCGCACTCGAGGCCCGCGGCCACCGCTGCGTGCTCTACTTCTACGACCGGCACGGCCTGGACGTGGCCGAACTGTCCGCCATAGTGCGCCGCCACTGGCCGCAGCTCGGGGCGGAGGTGCGGGACGTGCGCGAGGGGATCGCCGGCGTGGACGCCGTCGTCGCCTCGGGATGGGAGTCCACCCATCTCATCACCAAGTACGCACAGGAGCCCACCCGTCGCCTGTACTTCATGCAGGACTACGAGCCCTACTTCTACGGGCACGGCGCCGAGTACGAGTTCGCGGCGATGTCGTATCGGCTGCCCTTCCGCCGGATCGCACTGGGCGAGATGCTGGATGGGATGGTGCTGCGGGAGACGGGCCTCGCGAGCGATGTCGTCCCCTTCGGTTGCGACTCGGCCGCCTACAGCCCACCCTCGCCGCCGCGGTCGAGGGCGGGGATCGTCTTCTACTGCCGCCCCGACTACCCGAGGCGCGGGTACCAGCTGGCCTGCGTAGCACTCGGGCTGTTCCACCGGATGCATCCGGAGCACCAGATCCACGTGTACGGTGCCCGCCCGCGCCAGGTCGACTTCCCGTTCACCTTCCACGGGCGTCTTTCCACGAGAGAGCTCAACGACCTGTACGGCGCCACGATCGCCGGACTCGCGATGTCGTTCACGAATATCACGCTGGTCGCGGAGGAGATGCTGGCGGCGGGCAACATCCCCGTCGTCAACGACATGGACCTCGCGCGAGTCGTGCTTCCCAATCCGCATGTGCGATGGGCGGCGCCGACTGGCAGCGCTCTGGCCGCCGCGTTGGGGCAGGCAGTCACAGCGCCTGATATCGGTGCGCGGGCAGCGGCGGCAGCCTCTTCCGTCGAGGGCCGGTCGTGGGACCCCACGAAGGAGGCCGTAGTGCGCATCATCGAGGAAGAGGTCTACGGTTCATGACGTCACCCCATGTCCTGATCATCGTTCAGAACCTGCCTGTGCCGCTCGACAGGCGCGTATGGCTGGAATGCCAGGCGCTCGTCGCGCGAGGCTACCGCGTCAGCGTCATCTGTCCGAAGGGACCCGGAGATCCCGACCGCCAGCACATCGACGGCGTGGACATCTATAAGTACGCGCCCGCGCCCGAGGCGGAAGGACTCCTCGGGTTCGCGTGGGAATTCGCGTACAGCTGGGTCAGGACGGCCTGGCTCTCGCTCGCAGCGTGGCGTCGCCGCCGGTTCGACATCATCCAGGCCTGCAACCCGCCGGACACGTATTGGCTCTTGGCTCTGCTGTGGCGTGTCCGCGGAGTGAGGTTCGTCTTCGACCACCATGACCTGAACCCGGAGCTCTTCATCTCGCGCTTCGGCCATCCCACGGGGTTGCTCAAGCGGCTGGAGTACCGGGGGCTGCGGTGGCTGGAGCGGCGGACGTTCCGCGCGGCCGATCGGATCATCTCCACCAACGAGTCCTACAAGGCCGTCGCAGTCCGTCGTGGCAATCGTCGGCCCGGCCATGTCACTGTCGTCAGGAGCGGGCCGGACACTGAGCAGATGCGACCGATCTACCCCGCCGACCCCCGTCCGGCAGAGGGCATCGAGCTGGTCTATCTCGGCATCATGGGTCCCCAGGACGGCGTCGACCAGGTGCTGCTGGTCGTCGATGAGTTGGTGAACAAGCGAAGTCGCGGCAACGTGACGGCGACGCTCCTGGGTTTCGGCGACTGCCTCGAGGAGCTCAGGGCCCAGTCCGCTCGCCTCGGGCTGGAGGATCGGGTGACCTTCACCGGGAGGGTGGACCGCGTAGCGATCGCCGAGTACCTGAGCCGAGCCGACATCGGTCTCTGTCCCGACCTGAAGACTCCGCTCAACGACCTGTCGACGATGAACAAGACAATGGAGTACATGTCCTACGCCCTGCCGGCGGTCTCCTTCGACCTCGTCGAGACCCGCGTGTCGGGCGCCGACACCCTGCTGTACGCGCCGTCGGGCGACATCCACACGTTCGCGGACCAGGTGGAGCGTCTCATCGACAACCCGGCGCTGCGCGTCGAGCTCGGCCGCAAGGCGCGTGCCCGCGTCGCAAGCGAACTCGACTGGCGTCCGCAGGCCGAGGCGTATGTCGCGGTGTTCGACGAGGTCTCCGGCTTCTCGCAGCCGGGACCTGCGGTGCCGGCGGGGGAGGGGCGGCGCGACACTGCTGACGCGCAGGGGCGGCGCTACGTCGATCTGGACGACGATGCCGAGTTCGATCGCTACGTCACCGAGAGGCGCGCGCCGTGATCCGCACGAACTTCCACCACCTGCTCGCGGGTGCGGCTGCAGCATCCCCCGACGCTCCGGCGCTCAGTTACAAGGGTGGGACCGTCACCTACGCGGCGGCGTGGGGCGGTGCGCAAGCGCTCTCCGCCAGGTTGCTCGACCTGGGACTGGCGCGCGGCGACCGCGTCGCGATCTACCTCGAGAAGCGGATCGAGACGGTACTCGGGCTGTTCGGGGCCTCGGTGGCTGGAGGCATGTTCGTTCCGGTGAACCACGTGCTGAAGGCTCCGCAGGTCGGGCACATCCTCTCCGACAGCGGTGCGCGCTACCTGATCACGTCGGCCGACCGCCTCGCCCAGATCGCCGACACCCTGCCGGACACCGCGGTGGAGCACGTGATCGCCGTGGGCTCGGCAGACGCGGCAGCACCCGGCGTGACCGTCCACCCCTGGCCGGAACGGGAAGAGGTCGAGGCATCCGTTCGCCCCGCTGCCGTGCTGGACGTGGATCCGGCCGCGATCCTCTACACCTCGGGAAGCACCGGCAAGCCGAAGGGGGTGGTGCTGAGCCACCGCAATCTCATCGTGGGGGCCGAGAGTGTGAGCACCTACCTCGGGAACACCGCGGACGACGTGATCCTCAGCGTCCTGCCGCTCAGCTTCGACGCCGGCCTCAGCCAGGTGACCACCGCCTTTGCCGTCGGCGCGCACTGCGTCCTGATGAACTACCTGCTTCCGCGTGAAGTTCCCAAGCTGTGCGCGCAGTATGGGGTCACCGGGCTCACCTGCGTGCCGCCGCTGTGGATTCAGTTGGCCGACGTCCCATGGCCGGCTGAAGCCGCTGAGCGCCTGCGCTACTTCGCCAACACGGGAGGACGGATGCCGCGGGCCACGCTCGAGCGGCTCCGGGAGATCTTCCCTCAGGCGGATCCTTTCCTGATGTACGGGCTGACCGAGGCGTTCCGGTCGACGTACCTGGACCCCGCGGAGGTGGATCGGCGGCCGGACTCCATCGGCAAGGCCATCCCCAACGCCGAGATCCTCGTCCTCCGCCCCGACGGCACGCTGTGCGATCCGGGCGAGGAGGGTGAGCTCGTCCACCGTGGAGCTCTCGTCGGCCTCGGGTATTGGAAGGACCCGGTGCGCACCCGCGAGAGGTACAAGCCGATCGAGCGCGTGGGGGACGAGTGGCGCACCCCCGAACTGGCCGTCTGGTCGGGTGACACCGTCGTGGCTGACGACGAAGGCTTCCTGTACTTCGTCGGCCGCAAGGACGACATGATCAAGACGTCGGGCTACCGCGTCAGCCCGACCGAGGTCGAGGAGGCCGCCTACAGCACCGGCCTGGTGCGCGACGTGGTGGCCGTGGGGGTGGACGACGCTGCGCTCGGGCAGCGGATCGTGCTGGTCGCGACCCCGACGGACGGCGTCCTCGATGTCTCGGGGCTCACGACGGCCCTGCGCCAACGACTTCCGATGTACATGGTGCCCGGGCAAGTCGAGATACGTGACGAGCTGCCCCGGTCTCCCAACGGCAAGTTCGATCGCAATCTGATCAAGGCGGAGGTGTCGGGATGAAGCCGGCTGAGCATGTCGCGGCATTCGGGACGACCGACGGTGAGTTGCGGGTGGGCGGCATGCCGCTGACCCGGCTGGCCGCGCGCGTCGGTTCCACACCCTTCTTCGCGTACGACCGCGCGCAGCTGGATGCGCGGGTCGAACGGCTCCGCGCCGCGCTTCCGCAGCGAGTCGAGCTGAGCTTCGCGATGAAGGCGAACCCGATGCCGGCGATCGTGCAGCACCTCGCACGCCGTGTCGACCGGATCGACGTCGCGTCGGGGCTTGAGATGCAGGCTGCGCTCGACACGGAGATCCGGCCAGAGCGGGTCAGCTTCGCCGGGCCCGGTAAGACACCGGCCGAGATCCGGCAGGCGGTCGCCGCGGGCATCATCGTGGAGATCGAATCGACGACGGAGCTGCGGCGGGTACTCGCCGCTGGAGACGACCTGGGCATGACGCCCCGCGTCGCGATCCGGGTCAATCCCGACTTTGCGGTCAAGGGGTCGGGGATGCGGATGGGGGGCGGCCCGCAGCAGTTCGGAATCGACGCCGAGCAGGTTCCCGATGTCCTGCGGGAATATGCCGGATCGGGCATGGACCTCCTGGGCTTCCATGTCTTCGCCGGCTCGCAGAACCTGAACGCCGAGATCATCGCGGAGGCCCAGCGTCGCACGGTCGACCTCGTCACGGACCTCGCCGCGGGGCTGGCGGGACCGTTGCGCTACCTGAATCTCGGCGGCGGCTTCGGGATCCCCTACACCGAACGCGACCGGCCGCTCGACCTCGACGCGGTCGCGGCGAGCCTCCACAATCTGGTCGATGGGCAGATCGCTCAGCGATTCCCCGAGGCGAGCCCAGTGATCGAGCTCGGCCGGTACCTCGTCGGCGAGTCCGGGGTGTACGTCACGCGTGTCGTCGACCGCAAGGTGAGCCGCGGCAAGACGTTCCTGGTCGTGGACGGCGGCATGCACCACCAGCTCGCCGCCTCGGGGAACTTCGGGCAGGCCATCCGCCGCAACTATCCGCTCGTCGTGGGCAATCGCGCGGACGCGGCCGGCGACCAGGGGGTCAACGTCGTGGGCTGCCTTTGCACGCCCCTCGATCTGCTTGGCGACGACGTCGAGTTGCCGCCGGCCGACATCGACGACCTGATCGTCATCTTCCAAGCAGGAGCGTACGGACTCACCGCGAGCCCCACCGCCTTCCTGGGGCACCCGGTCCCAGCCGAAGTCCTCGTCTGAACCCGAAGGAGAACCATGACCGCCACGATCGATGCCATCCGCGGTGTCCTCATCGAAACGCTCGAGCTGCAGCAGTCGCCGGAAGAGCTCACCGCCGACACCGCGCTGTTCGGCGCGCTCCCCGAACTCGACTCGTTCGGCGTGGTCGCGCTTGTTGGCGCCCTCGAGGATCGTTTCGACATCACAATCGACGACGACGAGTTCGGTGCAGACCTGTTCGAGACGGTCGGCACGCTCACGGACTTCGTCGACTCCAAGATCCCAGACTGAGCACCGCCGGGATCGCTGATGGAGCGACGCACTCTCGGCGGGCTGGAGGTCTCGATCCTCGGCCTGGGGACGTCTCGCCTGGCATCGATCGGCACAGGGCGGTCCAAGTCGGACGCCAAGGCACTTTTCGATGCCTGCCGCGAGTGCGGGGTCAATGTCATCGATACGGCCGACGCGTACGGTTCGACGATGGCCGAACGATGGATCGGCGAGCTGACGCGGGCCGATCGGGAGCGGTGGGTGGTGGTCACCAAGATCGGACTGCCCACGGTCGACCTGCCGGGTCCTTTCCGTGTGTTCGGCCAACGGGCGCGAAAGACCACGCAGGCGCGGGCCGGAAGTGCATTCGCGCTGGATCATGCCTCGCTCACGCGGAGCATCGAGCGGAGCCTGAAACGTCTGCGGCGGGATCGAATCGAGATCTTCCTGCTGCACCTGCCACCGGCTTCGATCGTCGAGGACGACGAGGCGCACGAGATACTCCAGGAGGCGCAGCGGTCCGGGGTGATCGCTCATTTCGGCGTGTCGACCGACATGCCGCGGACGATCGCCGCGGTTCGTGATGCCTGGGGCTGCCCCGTGGCCGAAACCGCAGTGAATCCCTGGTCGCTCGCGAGCGCCGCTCCCGCTTCCATGACCGGCGTCGACCTCATCGCGAACCGGGTCATGGGATCGGAGGCCCTTCGCGTCCAGCTTCTGGATCGCGAAGCCGCGTCGTCTGCGCCGCACCGGGCTGCGCCGATCGCTCGGCGGCTGTTGCGCCACGCCGCCGCAGTGCCCGGCGTGAAGGTCATCCTCACCGGCACCATGGAGCCGGCCCACCTGCGGGACAATGCCCGGGCGATCGACACCCCCGTCACTGCGGAGGACCTGATCGCATGAGCTTGAGAACGCGACCGCCTGTCCGCAGCGCGAGATGCGCCCGGCTCGAGCAACATCAGCGCATACTGCGAGGAGCACACATGACGCACATTCCCGAGACGACCGGCCGCCCTCCGCGCCCCGAGCGGAAGCTCTGAGCGGCCATGCAGCCTGACCAACTGCTTCCCGGAGCCCTGGCCATCGCCGGACCGGCGAATCCGCCTGTGCCGTTTCCGGCCGCCGCGATCAGAGCCGACTGCGGCCCTATCGTCATCTGGCACTGGGGGGTGGACCCCCTCGCTGAAGTCGGTGACGCGAGTCTCGCTCTCGTGCTGAGCAGAACCGCGCGGCGCGCGGACGGCCGAGTCGCGCACGCCGACATCGTCGCCCTACTCCGTCACCGCCCGGACGCGCTGACGCGGCTCCTGCCGCCGTTCGGCGCCCTCGGGGCGTCTCCTGAGGGCGCGGAGGCGGTAGCGGACTCCATGGGCTTCCAGCATATTTTCCATTCGGATCCAGGCGAAGGGACCGTCCCCCTCGTCTCGACGTCCGCGCTCCTGGCAGCGCGCGCGCTCGATGCGCAGCTGGACCCCATGGCCGTCGGCATCCAGTCGCTGCTCGGCTGGCAGCTGGGAGGCAACAGCCTCTTCGCGGGCGTCAAGAAACTCGAAGCCGGCGCCGTCGTCACGCTCGACGAGCGAGGTGTGACGCTCACGAAGACGTCGGCGCGGCGCCATGAGCCCATCTCGCCGGCCGAGGCGGTCCAGGAGGCAGCGGATCTGCTGCGCACATCGCTCAATGCCGTGCTCGACGACTACCCGGACGCCGTCCTCCAGCTCACCGGCGGCATGGATTCCCGGCTGCTGCTCAGCGCGATCCCGCCCGCGCGTCGCCGCGGCCTTCGAGCGATGACCCTCGATGTGCCTGGCAAGGGCGATACCGCCATCGCGAGCATGATCGCGCAGCAGTACGGCATCCGGCACGACGTCCGTGGGCTCACCGACGTCGCCGGCGTGAGCGCTGTTGAGGCCTGGGAGCTGTGCCGGATCGAGGCGACGCGCCTGGACGCCATGGCGGACCCCGTCGCCCTTGCCGCCCAGCGCATCGCCGAGCGCGCGTTCGACCAGGGCGTGCGCATCTCGGGACTGGGCGGTGAGATCGCGCGAGGCTTCTATTACGTCGGGCGCGTCCGGGACCGGACGTACGACCGCCAGGATGCCGCACGCCTCGCGGCGTGGCGGATGTTCGTCAATGAAGCCGTGGAGCCTGGCCTGCTTGTCGGCGAGTTCGCCGCATGGGCCGAGAGCGTCGCGACGGCGCAGGTGCACGACGCGCTAGTCGACGGTGGCGAAGAGTGGTTCCGCGCGACTGACGAGCTGTACCTGCGTCATCGCATGCAGCGGTGGGCGGGTGCGACGGACCTCGCGGTGAGCGTGGAGAGGATCGTCATCAACCCGATGCTCGACGAGGGCTTCCTCGATCTGGCATACCGGCTGAGGCCGCAGGACAAGGTGAACTCCCGCTTCCTCGGCGCCCTGCAGATGGAGCTCGACCCCGAGCTCGGGAAACTCCCGCTCGACGGACGGCCTGCTCCTGCGACGTATGCGGCGCCCTCGCGCTGGGAACCGGTGACCCAGTTGGCGAGCACGGGCAAGCGCTTCGCGCGAAAGGCGATCCAGCGCGTGCAGCGGGGCAACCGCCCTCCCGCCGGCGGCACCATTCTCGCGGCGAAGGTGGTCGAGCACTGGCGTGCCGAGTCGCAGGTGCTGCGCCCTCTGGAGGAGCTCGACTTCGTCGATCCGTCGTGGGTGTCGCGGGTGCTCGACGGCAGCGTGGATCCGCGGCCCAGCAGCGTCGCGTTTCTCACCAACCTGATCGTCGCGACGAGCGACGCGGGTTGAGGCTCAGGCGGTCGTGCCTGTCACCTCGTCGTAGATCCGATCCATCCGGTCCAGACGCCCGGACCACAGGTGGGTGGTTTCCGCACGTCTGCGCCCCGCGTCGCCCATCCTCTCGCGCAGGTTCGGATCCTCTGCCAGCGCCCGCACGGCCGCCGCACAGTCCGCGGCGAGCTGGGTAGGGTCGTCGGCGTCGAGAAGGAAGGCGCATGATTCGTCGACGTTCGCGCCCGGGCCGCCGCGCCGGCAGACCACGACGGGCAACCCCCAAGACATCGCCTCGAGGCTGACGTTGCCACCGGGCTCACGGTAGCTCGGGAAGACGAAGACATCTGCGTTTCGGTAGAACTCGTCGACGACAGCTCGAGGCACGGACCCGTGCAGCGTGATCCGCTCACCGAGGCCGAGCTCCTCGATGAGCTCTTCGCAGGCCCCGCGATCGTTGCCGTCGCCCAGGACATCCAGCACCACATCGAGGTCGCGCAGCGCACCCATCGCGCGGATCGTGTCCCGCAGTCCCTTGGTGCGGACGATGCGGCCGACATGCAGCAGTCGGAGCGGTCCGCTCCTGCCCGTTCGGTCGACCGGCGGGTGGACGGATTCCACCGCGGTCTCGCTCATGATCTCGAATCGCCGAAGATCCAGTCCGGCGAGGAACTCTCGAACGTAGTCGGCCACGCCGACCACGCAGTCGGCCCGCTCGTACGTGCGCCGCAGCAGCGGGTCATGCCGGATGCGCCATCCGTCGAGCGCGCGCAGCCGCTGGTACCAGGGCGTCGCGCCTTCCTCCTCGACGAACGCAAGAGGTGAGTCGAGGCTTCCGCCTACGGGACCGATGACGAACGGAATCCCCAGACCGACGACCGGCGACGGGTAGCGCATCGCGACCGGCACAACCTGGTGCGCGATGTCGAAGTGCTCGCCCGCTTCGAGACGCTGACGGATCCACCGTCGGGACCGCGCGTAGAAGGGCACGTAGCCGGGCTGCATCAGACTGTTCAGCCGCTCCAGCCGGCCGACGCCGGGCGGCTCCTGCCATTCGATGACCCGTGCACCGGGCAATTGCCGGGCCATCGGGGTATGGCCGCGCTTGTACGTCGTCAGGAGCGTCAGCTCGTGACGTGCGGCCAGACGGAAGGCCCATTGGGCCGCCACCCAGGCTTCGCCGACATCCTCGCCGTCACAGGCGGGGGCGACCATCAGGAGCTTCTTCATCGGGCCCGTGTCTCCGTCAGCGGGGAAGGATACTGCCGCCGGCGTTGAGTGCCGGCGGCCTCAGGGACGGGCGCAGGAGGGCGCGCACCGTGGGCCAGGATTTGTCGTGACCCAGCAGCGCGCGGCGCAGCTCTATGAGCACCGTCATCCCGTAGTAGAACCAGGCATGCGTGGTCCCCGCCCTTCGGCGATAGAGGCGGATTCGGTTGACCTGCTTCATGATGTGCGTCGTGGCGCTCTCACCGGAGCCGCCTCCGATATGCATCGCACTCGCGTTCGGGGTGTATACGGTGGACCATCCGGCGTCCTTCGCCCTCAGGCTGAAGTCCGTCTCCTCCGAGTAGAGGAAATAGCTCTCATCCATTCCGCCGAGCCGCTCGTAGCACTCTGCGTCGACCAACAGGATCGCGCCGACCGCCCAATCGACCTCGTGTTCGGTGTCGTACTCGGCGGCCTTCTCGATGCGTTCGGTGAACGCCGGCCAGCCGGTGAAGCTCAGCCCGCCGACCCGACCCAATGTCGGGCCTCGGCGGAGCGTGGGTGACAGGCTCCCGTCCGCCTCCCGCACCCGTGGTGCGACGATCCCCACACCCGGTTTGCGCAGTACGTCGAGCATGGCGGGAACGGCGCCGTTGTCCAGGGTGGCATCGGGATTGAGGATGAGGACCGCGTCGGCGGGCGGGGACGCACGCACGGCTCGGTTCATGCCGCCGGCATAGCCGACGTTGGAGGAGCGGACGGCGATCACGTCGGCCCTCTGCTCGAGCAGCTCGACGGTGGAATCGGAGGATCCGTTGTCGACGACGACGACGGAGTAGGCCAGCGTGCCCATCGAAGCGGGGATGCTGTCGAGGAGCTCCTCGATGTGTTCCGCGCTGTTGTAGGTGACCACCACAGCTGCGACATCTACACGCACGATGTCATCTTAGGAGGGCAGCGAGGCCCGCTTTGGCATCTTCTACGCGGCGGAGCGCTCCGGCGAGTCCCAGGGTGAGGAAGAGCGCGCCCATAGTCATAGGGAACGCGAATGCGTCGAACATGAAGAGGCAGCTGAACCCGGCGCAGATGGCGGCCGTCAGGGCCATCGCGAGATCCCGGGATGCCTCGTCGCGCAGACGTGTGCGAAGACGGATCGTCGTGACGACAGCGGTGACTGCCAGAGCGAGGAACGCCACGGTGCCGGCGATGCCGACCGTGACGAGCAGCAGGAGGTACTGGTTGTCGAAGATCCGGTACTTCGGCAGGAAGGTGCCCAGGCCCCGGCCGAACCAGGGACTCCTCTCGATGAACTCGAGCGCGAGGGCGAAGCTATCGGTGCGTGACGTGATGCTGGGGTCCTCACTCGCCCCGGTGAACAACCCGATGATCGAGTTGAGGAAGTTCGGGGCGACAACGGTCATGGCGAGGAGCCCGATGACGCCGACCCCGATCACGCGCGCTCGTCGCTGCCTCGTCCAGCCGATGAGGCATACGACCAAGGCGATCAGCGCCCCGAGGTAGGCCGAGCGGGACGACGTGAGGGGGAGGATGAGGGCGACTGCGGCTGCGGGTGCCCACCGGAGCAGGACGTGACGGTGAGTGTGGTGGAACGCGACATGGAGGGTGACAGGCAGAATCATCGCGAGGATGACACCGTACTCGATGGGGTGGATCGCCGTGCCTGCGGGCCGGACGTACCCGCCTCGTGTGCTCAGCCCGTATCCGGGAGTGCTGGTGAGTCCGGGAATGGACAGCTGGTCCACCCACAGCTGGCGGGTGACCACCTGGAGCAGGCCCAGCGCCGCGATGGCTCCTCCGCAGAGGGCGAATCGCCAGATCAGGGTGTCGAGCCGACCCCGGTCGCTGATGCCGTCATGCGTGAGTAACAGCGTTCCGGCCCAGGAGGCGAGCGCCAGCAGCGCGACGTCGCCGGGACTGGCTTCGTCGGGGATGAGCGGATTCGACATCGCGAGGGCGTAGCTGACTCCGACGCAGAACAGGAAGACGCCCAGCGCGATGCGGATCGGCTGGGCTTCCGTGGCCGCCCGTCGTGCGGCTCCGAGGAAGGCGAACAGCCACAGCAGCAGACTTCCGAGTCCGAAGAGCATCGACGGGGCCCCAGCGCTTCCCAGGGGTCCGAGGATGAGCCGTGAGGGGATGAAGAGCAGGAGCCCGAGATAGACGGTGAGCCAGGCGACCGCGTCGATCCACCGCGTTCGCTGGCCGATCCCGAGCGAGGTGATGGTCAACGATTGCGTCCTGCGCGCGAATCGAGACCGGCGCGACCAGAACCGGACGAGACTCTCTCGGGGTCACTGACACGATCCCGGGCCGAGCGCGAGCTGCCCTGCTGCGGGTCGGCGGTCTCATTCGGATCGTCGGCCGGGCTCTCGCCTCCGACGGGATCGTCCACGGCGGGATCATCGGACGGGATGATCTCCTCGGCGCCGACCAACGCGTCGTAGTCTGCCGCCGCTTCGGGTGCGGGGTCGGCGTCAAGCGCTACCGCCTCCGTATCGACGGATGTGCTGGGGCCGAATTGCGCGGCGGCCTTCGCCCTGCGGCGCGTACGCCTACGCATCAGCACGCCGTCCAATGCGAACGTCGCGACACCGGTCGCGACGATTCCTGCTGCCAGTGCGGCGATCGTGATCCGCACCGTTCCCGAGTTGTCCGCCTCGGGCTCGTCATCGGTGACGAGTTGCATCGAAGAAATGATGGAGGGCGCGGGCGCACCCACCTCGTTCTGCAGTCTTTGCAACTCCTCGGGCACCCGCGCCGCGAGGAAGTCGAGCGTCTCGATCGTTCCCTCCGCCGTCTGGTCGGTCACGTCGATGGCGATGACGGGACCGCGCGTGGAGGCATCGAGTTGAACCGAGAACTCTGCGGTGTCCGAGACCCCCGCCACCTCCTCTTGCGCAGCCGTGCTGCCGAAGTAGGCGACGACGATGCTGGCGGGCTGTTCCAACCCGCTCAGTGCGAGGAACGGGTTGCCGCCGTCGGGCACGGCGTTCGCGCCCGGAAGGAGGAGGACCAGACCGCGCGCTTCGTACTCGGGCGGCGTCGCCTGGTACGCCGTCCACGTGAGGGCGGCAGTCAGGATAAGCCCGGTCAGAACGATGTACCATCGACGTGCCATCGCTCGCATTACGTCCAGGATCACTGCTGACTCTCCCCCTGCTGAGATGGCGGATGGCCACCGGTGCGAGGTTTATCTTAGGTACGGGGACTTATGACTTTCTGGGAGTTGCTGGCGGCTCTTCTCCGGCGGTGGCCGATTCTACTGGTCGGCGCGTTGGTGACTGCCTTAGCAGGCTACGCGGTCGTCAGCGACAGAGGGGTGTATTTCACCCGCACGGAGATCGTTTTCCTCGCTCCGACGAGTTCGGCGAATCCGAATGCCTTGCGCACGCAGTCGGAGGACATCATCGACCTGGCCGGAGTGGTCGCCAAGCGGCTGACCGGGCCGGGCGAGGTCACCAAGTACGCTTCGCCCGACGTCATGCTGGCCGGACTCGGCGTGCGCGACGGCTGGTCGCTGGGCCTGCCTGACACGGGCGGGCAGTGGGGGACGAACTTTGCGACGCAGCAGCTCGTGCTCGACATCGTGGCCCCTACACGCGAACGCGTGCAGGAGCAGCAGGACGAACTCGTCGGACAGATCATGACTCAGTTGCACGAGCTCCAAAGCGACAAGGGGGTCGATCCGGTCAACGAGGTGACAGCCATCGTCGCACCGCAGACGACGATCATCCACCACGTCGGCGGCAGTCGCCCGCGGGCGCTGGGGATGACTGCTGTCCTGGGCCTGGGCGCAACCATCGCCGCGGTGACGTTCCTCGAATACCGCAAGCGTCGGGCTCTGTGGGATCGTACTGCTCGGCACGGGCAGCCCGCGGGGGAGGTCGCGTGACCGGCACCCAGGTGCCCGCTCGCCCGATCGTGGTGCCGATCGGCGAGGCGGAGGCTCCCGAAGCGGCGGAGTTCCTCCACCGTCATCTCAATCCGCGAATCAGTCCCCAACGCTGGCTCGCCGTACTGGCGCCACCCTGGGCGGACGGCCCGAATCGTGGCTTCGCCCTGCTGAGCGGCGGCTCGGTGGTCGGGGTGTATGCCGCGATCTACTCAACGCGGACGCGGCGTGGTGCGACGTTCGGGGTGTGCAATCTCGCCGCGTTCTGCGTTCTTGAACCGTACCGCGCCCACTCGCTGAGGCTCGTCCGTGCGCTCCTCGGCCAGAAGGATCTCGTCTTCACTGACCTGTCGCCGAGCGGCAACGTGCCGGCGATGAACGAGCGTCTCGGGTTCTCCACTCTCCCGTCGGCGACGCGCCTCATGGTCTGCCTGCCCCGGATCGGTGGTGGTGCCCGGCTGACCGAAGCGCCGGACGTGATCGCTCGCACTCTGAGCGGACCGGACGCCGGCGTGTTCGCTGACCATCACGACGCAGCTGCCGCACGCCATCTCGTCGTTCAGGATGGGGAGCGATACGCCTATCTGGTCTACCGCCGGGACCGGCGGAAGCGGCTGCCGCTCTTCGCATCACCGCTCTACGTCGGCGGGGACCCCGTGGTGCTCGAGTCGAACTGGGGAGCCGTCGCGTCTCACCTGCTGCGTCGCGGATACGTTGGCGTGCTCGCTGAGAGGCGAGTCCTCGGCTTCACACCGCGCGGATGGGGCTTCGAAGTCCGCCATCCGCGACCCAAGATGTTCAAAGGCGCGTCCGACCCCGAGGACATCGACTACCTGTACAGCGAATTGACGTTGCTGGAGTGGTGATCCGAGTCGATCGGACCACCACTCCAGCAACGTCTCACAAGCCGTCGCTGGTCAGTTGGCCGGTGCTACGGCAGTGCCGTCGTCGTACAGGTTGTTGGTCCAAACATTTCCAGGTGCGTTGCGGTCGAAGGACGTGATCGCGCCCCAGAAGCCGCATTTCCCGGAAGAACCCTTCTGATAGACGTTGTTCGTGAACTTGATGTTCTTCGTCTGTCCGGAGTAGGGCTTGCCCGCAGTCGATCCACCGTAGGAGCAGTACCCTCCCGAACCGGCGATGATCAGGTTCCCGTCGACTGTGTTGTTCTGAACGGGGTCGAAGTCGGGGTAGCCGGTGATCGCGGCCGAGCACCCGGCGTCCGGCGGGAAGTCCGGCGCGTCGCAAGCGATGGTGTTCCCGATCAGCGAGCTGTTCGTGTTGATCCGGATGCCGGACTCGTGGTGCACACCTGTCGTGTCGTGCAGCTGGCCGTGGACGTAGGAGTCGCGGACCGTGCAGTTGGCGTAGCAGTTGATCGAACGGGTTCCACCCGTCACCTCGACACGGGTCGCTGTGAACCAGGCATCGCCGATCCCGGTCCACGGACCGTCGCCGGCGTCCACCTCACTGTCCGTGATGGTGAACGATCCCTGGTTCTGCGTGTAGTCGGCGTAGACCGTGCCGTTGATCTTGGAGTTCTTGATAACGACATCCTTGGCGAGGATGCGGAGGCTGCAGTCGACCTGCTTGCCGTCGATGACGTAGCCAGCGGTCTGGATCGTGCACGGACCCGTGTACTTGGTCAGCGTCGTACCGGCCGGAACACCCGTCGTGTTGGCGTTCGGGAAGCTCCTACCGAGTACCACCGTTCCACCGGAGCTGGATGGAGGCGGGGTCGTCGTCGGCGGGGTCGTCGTCGGGGGCGTCGGCGTAGGCGTCGGGGTGGCCGTGGGAGTCGGCGTCGGGGTCGGCTTCGGCGTCGTCGTGGGAGTCGGCGTCGGCTTGGGCGTCGCGGTGGGGGTCGGCGTCACGGTCGGCTTGGGCGTCGCGGTCGCCGTGGGGCTCGGAGTCGCCGTGGTCGACGGCTTGTACACGATGTCGACGAGGTAGTTCGAGCCCGAGTACGTCGAGGTCGGGACCTTGCCGGTCGCGCCGTAGCGGTACACGCCCGCGCCGGATTTGAGCGTGAAGCCGTTCTGCACCCTTGTGCGAGTGAGGTCGTTCTCGGTGACGGCGTATCCGCCGCTGGGTGCGTTGTAGGACGCCACGTAGGACGCCCCAGCCGTCAGGGTGACGGGCTTCGAGAGCGCGACGGTGCGCCAGCCCACGGTGGTCGACGCCGTGAACGAGACCTGCGAGAGTACCGTGCCGTCTGACGACCACAGCGTCGCCGTCGTGACATTCTTCGCACCCTTGCCCTGGTAGTACTGCAGGGCGGTCACGGTGCCCGATTTGTCGGGGGAGAATTTCACCCCGAGCTCGACCGCGGTCCGGTCGGAGTCGGCGGCGATCTTCGGCTGGAGGTCGTCGGCGAAGATTCCGGTCGTCGTCGGGGCGGCGATGGCAGGGACGACGGCGAATCCGGCGGCGACCAGGACACCCGCGACAAGAGCGGTGAATCCGATGTTGGCGCGGCGTATGCGAGTACGAAGGCGTAGGCGAGCGCGTAGTGCTTTTCGAGACATGATGATTCCGGGTCGGGGGATGACTTATTCGGGGTAATGGAAGTATCACCTACCCTCCTGCGCCCCATCAACGGATGAGAGAAGACTCATGTACACTTCCCCCGCCCTTAATGTGGACCCGGGGGCATCAGATCCGCGCTTGTGCACACCGAGGGGAGCCGTGCATGTCGGAAGGCGCATCCGTTCGTCGTCGCTGGGTGATCGCCGGGCTGGCGGCCTACGCACTGGTCGTGGGGCTCGTCCTGCTCCTGCCCGTGTCGTACTCGGGCATCGTCAACCGGATCGGCGACTGGCTCCGCGACGGGTTCGGGATGGACTGGTTCGGGACGGGCTGGATCGAGTTCGGTGCGAACATTCTCATGTTCGTGCCCCTCGGATTCCTGCTCACCCTACTGTTCCGCCATCCCTGGTACGGCGTCGCGCTCGCGCTGGCACTCTCGGCCGCCGCGGAACTCGCGCAGGTGATCATCCCGTCGCGTCAGCCGACGATCCGCGACATCCTCGCCAACACGCTCGGAGCGGCGCTGGGTGCCGCGCTGGCCTGGCTGATCGTCCTCAGGGCGCAGCACAAGTCCGCCCGCAAGGCGGCTGTCAGCGACGCACCACCGACGGCGACCAGGCGTGCTCGATGAGGACCGCGGGGTCGCCTGAGCCGTCGGCGGCGAGCGCCCACACGTCGTAGTCGCCCGCCTGGTCGTCCCGCGGCATCCCGTAGAGGATCGTGTCATCGTCCAGCCACTCGATCTGATCGTCGACGTTGCGTGGCTCCGGGAGCAGTTCGACCTCGCCCGTCGCGAGATCCATGACCGCCGGCGTCCAGTGGACGGTGGGGCCGGAACCCGCGGTCACGGACTTGAAGGCGATCCGCGTGCCGTCGGGTGACAGCGACGGGCACTCGACATCCTCCGCGATCGTGGTCAGCGTGCGCGACGGGATGTCCCCCTTCACGAGGTAGGTCTTGCCCGAGTTCGTCATCCCCGCAGTTGCATAGAAGGCCTCGTCGTCGATGAAGGTGACACCCCAGAAGTTCCGGTCCAGCGGTGCGCTGGGGGCGCCGTCGACGATGAACGTCCACTCTTCGAAGTTGCCGAAGTCGCCACCGGCGTCGTCGTGGATGACCGTCTCGGTCGAGAAGCCGATCGTGGCGTACGAGTGACCGGTGACGAAGGATGTCGTGGCTATGCGCGTCCCGTCGTCCGAGATGCGTGTGCGGCTGGGGATGCCGGGAAGCGGCCAGGTCTGCCGCACCACCCCGTCGTTCGTGTACAGCGACGCGCTGTAGGACGGGACGACGCCGCGCTCGGTGCGCAGACACGAGAACTCTTCGGGCGTCGCGTCCACGCGGTCGCACGCGACAGCGGTGAGCGCCCGCACGCCCGACGGCTCGGCGAGCGGCACACTCGCGACCAGACCGTAGCCCTCGCCCAGCGCCGTGTTGCGGAACACGACCCGGTCGCCGGTGGCCCAGTCGTCGGACGCCGTCGTCTCTGCCGCGCTGGGCGCGACCTGTCTCGTCTGGTACTGCTGCCACGCGACCACGCCGACGGCGGCGGTGGCTGCGAGGGCGACGGCCGAGACGCCGGCGACGACCAGCCACTTGGTGCGGTTGTTCACTCGCCGGAGACCTCCGTGGGCTCGCTCTGGTCGGTGTCGGGGTACAGCGGTCGCGTGGTGGCGAGATAGGGGCGCAGCAGCAGCGCGACAAGGGGGATGGCGACGACCAGCAGGACGGCCACCACGATCATGGCGTACTCCGGGCCGACGGCGTACCAGAGGAAGCCGAAGCCCGTCGCCGAGACGAAACGCGTCAGTGCCACGACCGTCTGGGCGGCGGCGATCCCCGTGCCTCGCGTCTCGGGAGTCGTCAACTGGCTGGCGAGGGCGGCCAGCACCCCGTCGGTGGAGGCGTAGAAGGCGCCCAGCAGCACGAGGCAGAGGATGGTGGCGGCGATGTCGGTGATCGGCATCGCCGCGACGAAGTAGGCGGCCACGAGCGCGACGTGCCCGAAGACGAAGACGCGGCCACGTCCGACGCGGTCCGACAGGCGTCCCAGAGGGATGGCGAACGCCAGGAACGCGAGGTTGGTGCCCACATACATCAGGGGGAACCATTGCGCCGCGAAGTCGCTGCGATCCTGCAGGACGAGGTAGATGAAGCCATCGCCGATCGTCAGGATGCCGAGGATGCCGGCGGCGGCCAGGACGCGACGCATCGGCCCCGTCGTCACGGCCGCCCAGTCGAACTTCTTGCGCAACGGTGCGGGCGCGGCCGGCGTGCCCTCGCCGGTGCCCGGAGCGCCTTCGCGCCCGCGGGTGCGGACGTTCGGGACGACCAGCCCGAGGATCAGCACGCCGATGAGCGCGAAGGCGAGGGACGCTACGAAGACCGTGTGGAAGCCGTCGGGGATCAGCAGCAGGATGAAGAATGCGATCAGCGGCCCGATCGCCGCGCCGATGTTGTCGAGCGTACGGTGCACGCCGAAGGACTTGCCCAGGTTCTCCGGCTCGGATGTCGCCGTGATGAGAGCGTCGCGGGGTGCGGTGCGGATGCCCTTGCCGATGCGATCCGCCGTGATCACCGCGGTGATCGCCGCGAACCCCGAGGCGAAGAGCAGCCCGACGCGAGCGACCGCGGCCAGAGCGTAGCCGACGAACGCCACCCACTTGGGCTGGTCGGACCGATCCGACACGTAGCCGCCGCCGATGCGCACCAGCGCGCTGACTCCCTGATAGAGGCCGTCGAGGAAGCCGAAGGCGATGGTCGACAGGCCCAGTACCCCCGTGACGTAGAGGGGGAGGATCGCCGCGACCGACTCAGACGAGATGTCGGTCAGCATCGAGACGATGCCGAGGGTGATGACCGTGGAGGAGACCGTGCGCGTCCCCGGTGGCGTGCGCGGCGCGTCGCCCGTCTTGTCTTCAGGCTCGGGCGAGTTGGAGAAGGAGATGTACAAGCGGTGCTCAACTCGTGCGGAAGACGCCGTAGATCATGTACACGGTGCCGGTCCCCGACGACTCCGAGAATGCCAGCGACAGCGACGAGAAGGCGTCGGAGTACGTGATCGACCCGTCGCCGCCGCTGGTATCGGTCAGACCCAGGTCGGCCCACAGCTCGCGGTAGTGCGCTCGAACGTCGTCGTCCGCAGCATCCGTCCGAGCCACGAGGCTGACCTGCATGGTCGAGCCTTCCGTGGAGATCGAGCTCTCGAGCACCTGCGAGTCCGGCACCGGACCCATCAGGTCGACCGGGAAGCCCTTCACGAGCTCTCCGGATGCCGAACCAGAGGCAGGCAGCGGGTCGCTGACGAGCGGAGACGAGGTCGGAAGTGGCGGGAGACGGTCGATCGGCGCCGCGGTCTCGTCCGGCGGCTGCACCTCGCTGCCGGTCGTCGGAGTCGCGCCCGGGATCGGCCCCTGGGTCACCGTCGCAGTGGGGGTCGATCCCGCATCCGGGTCGGCGCCGTCGACTCCGGCGGTCCCGCTGCCGATCGTGAGCAGCCAGATGGTGACGGCGATCCCGAGTACCACCACGGCAGCGACGATCCACAGCACCGTCCGCATGCCCGTCGTGAGCCGCGTGCCTCCGCCGGCGCTTGTCGGCTCCGTGCCGTGGCCATCGCTCGTCGCCTCGGTGGCGTCGCCGTGGCCGGTCGGCTCCGCAGCCGCCCCGGGCCGCCCTTCCTCAGGCGTTCCCTTTTCATCCCCCATGTCGCGTCCCCCAAGACGACGATCCGGCATCCTCGGTCGGGATGCCTCTGTCCAACGCTACCCCGTCCGCCGGGGATCACCGCACGCGCTTGACCGCGCTGGCCAGCACATTCCTTGCTTCGTGGAGGCCCGGTCGGCCCCTCGCGATCCGCGAAACCGATTCCACCGTGTCGTCGGCCGTGACGCTGTAGCGCGCCTGCAGCCAGGACGACTTCCGTGCGGGGAACCGGTCGCTGGTGAAGACCGTCCGGTAGCCCGCCGCCTTGAGACGGCGCAGCGCCGACCGGTCGTACCGGCCGAGTGGGAACGCCGCTTCGGAGATCTTCGCTCCGCTCGCTCCTTCGAGGGCGCTCCGGGCGTCGATGAACTCGCGCTTCGCATCCGCGCTGGTCAGGCCCCGCCAGGGGATGTGACTCCATCCGTGGGACCCGATCGACATCCCCTCGGCCCGCAAGGCCCGCAGGTCGGCCGCATCCAGGCTCGCCGGGTCGTCGAGCCGACCCGCCAGCACGAAGAACGTGGCCGTGAGTCCGCGCTCGCGCAGCGCGGGAAGGGCGATCTCGGCGTCGGAGCGGTTGCCGTCGTCGAAGCTCAGCGCGACGTCGGCGCGGTCCGCGACGGCGTCGAGCACGCCGAGGAAGACGTCCTCCTTCATCCAATACCGCGCCTCGCCGGGCTCCCGCTCGCGCTCGCACACACCGAGGCCGTGGAAGCAGAGATTCACCATCATCCGGTCGAGCCTATGAGATCCGGGGTCATCTGGCGCGTGCTCTCATCGCGGCCCCACGCGTCGGCCGTGTCAGGAGCGCGCCGCGCGCGGAGAGCGGCCGTCACGGTGATCACCAGGTAGGGAACGGCGGCGAAGACCAGGTGCGGGTTCGGCAGGATCACGTCGCGGAGCCACGCCCACTTGTCTGACGGACGGATCGCGACCGCGACCTCACCGCTCGCGGATGCCGAGCGCATCTCGGCGTTGCCGCGGCGCACGCGCACGAGCCGGTTCACGAGCGCCTTCGTCGTGCGTGGTGCCTCGACGACGACCTCCACCGAGGTCGCCTCTGCCTTCTCGGCAGCCGAGAACTGCGAGTCGAGGAAGAGGTCATCGGCGATCATTGCCGGGAACCGATCGAAGCGCCGCCGGCCGCTCTCCGACACGGCGATCATCCCGCGGCCGAAGAGTCCGTCGCGGAACACGGGCAGACGCTCGTTGATCGCGAAGTAGGCCCTGACGGCGAGGGGGCGTCCCGAGGTGTCCACACGGCGCCGGGGGACCGCCGCCAGCGCGCCCTGGTCGAGCAGTCGTTCCAGGGCGGCCACACCCCCTTCGGGGACTCGGATGTCGGCGTCGAGGTACACCCGGGGGTAACCGGTCGCCAGCTCGTCGGCGGCGTTCAGCGCGCCCGGCTTCCCCGGCTCGGGCCGGTCGATCACGGCCGCGCGGTGCTCGCGTGCCACCTCGACCGTACGATCGGTGCATCCGTTGGCGCTCACGATGATCTCCGCGTCCGTGCGGAGGCCGTTGCGAATCGCGTCCAGACATGACCCGATCACAGGCTCTTCATTGTGCGCTGCGATGATGATGCTCAGCATGTGTTGGCCCCCAGAGCCGTTGTCGTGACCTACCCCAGTCGGTCTGTTCGCTTGTCGTCGTGTGCGATCTGCACACTTTCCCCAGGGATCCGCGGCCACGCCCCCTTGGGGGAAGGGCACCGTCTCGGGTGGCCGCCAGTGCGCACTGGCGGGGTTCGACGGATGGGTGGCCGCGGATCCGGCTCATGTCGGCCGACGACGCCGTTGTCGTCGACCGAGCGCTGTGCGGGCCATCAGTACGCCCCCGTGGGGGCGATCATCACCTTGGCCGTGCGCCACATGATCATGAGATCGCTCGTGATGGACCAGTTCTCGACATACCGGAGGTCCAGCCGCACGCTCTCCTCCCACGAGAGGTCGCTGCGCCCGCTCACCTGCCAGAGCCCCGTGATGCCGGGCTTGATGAAGAGGCGGCGGTAGACCTTTCCCTCGTACTCGCGCACCTCCTTCGGCAGCGGCGGGCGCGGTCCGACGACGCTCATGTCGCCGATCAGCACGTTCCAGAACTGCGGGAGCTCGTCGATCGAGTACTTCCGCAGGATGGCGCCGATCCGCGTGATGCGCGGGTCGTTCTTCATCTTGAACAGCACACCGTTGCCGTCGCTCTGCGCCTCCAGCTCAGCGAGTCGCTCCTCGGCGTCGGCGCGCATCGTGCGGAACTTCAGGATGCCGAACTCCTGGCCGTCGCGGCCGATCCGCGTCTGACGGAAGAACACCGGACCGCCGTCGTCGAGCTTGATGAGCAGTGCGATCACCGGCATGACGATGAGCGAGAACGGGATCATCACCAGGGATGAGAACGCGACGTCGACTGCTCGCTTCAGGGCGTGCTTGCCGCCCTCGAACTCCGGGATCTTCACGTGGATGAGGGGCAGCCCGTCGACGGGACGCAGCGAGATGCGCGGGCCCGCGACGTCGGCGACGCGGCTCGAGATGATCAGCTCGGACGCCGTGCCCTCGAGCTCCCAGCTCAGGCGCTTGATGAAGTCGGGGTCGTCCTCTGGCCGGGTGGCCACGATGATCGTGTCGGCCTCGAGCGTGCGGGCGTGCATCGCGACGGAACTCATGGTCCCGACGACGTCGTGGACGCGGCCGTCGATCACGATCGGCTCGTCGCTCTGGTCCGATGGCGCGGCGCCGATGGTGACGTAGCCCGATCCGCGCTCGTCGAGTGTGCGCAGCACGTACTCGATGTCGTCGCGGCTGCCGGTGACGATCGCCCGCGACGCGTAGTGGCCGTACCGGCGCTGACCAAGCAGCCACTTGCGCCACAGCCAGCGTCCGACGAGGAGCGCGAAGAGTCCGGCGGGCAGCGCGGCGATGAGCTGCAGCCGCACCCCCTGCCACTGGAAGAGTACGAAGATCATCGCGATGACGCCGAAGGCGAACCCGGTGGCGTGGATCACGCGCTTGTACTCGGTGGCGCCGGAGCCGCTGATCGATGCAGCGCGACTCTGCACGAGCGCGAGGCAGAGCAGCCACACCACCGTCGTCAGCACAGCGACCCGCCCCACCGCGAACGCGCCGGTCGACCACACCGACGTGTCGATCAGGGCGGTGAGGGCGGTCGCGCTGATGACGACGACCGCATCGGTGGCCTGCAGACGGCGTGCGTAGCGGTGCTCCCAGAGGCGCCGCCGCTCGATCGCGGGCTCCGTCCGCGGCACCAGCGTCGTGAGCGGCTTCGTGGCGGTCGCGCGTGGGGTGAGGATCGGCGGGAACGCAGGTGCGTCCAGCCCGGTCACGGTACGTGCGCCGGCGTCGATGGCCGTCATCGTGCAACCCCCAGGCACGATGAGCGCACGGCATATGGATATGCCATTGCGATATTCCCCAGTTTTTTGCGGTGGCCGGGTAACCAGCCGCGTTATCCCCAGTGCGCCCACCGGATCCCCATCCAGTGCCGACATCGGATCCCAAACCCGATGTCATAGGAGAGCCCGAAAGCTCCCACGCAGTTGTCACAATACAGCGGGCGCATCGACTTAAGAAGCGCGATTGCTCAAGCTTCGCTGTGTTTCAGATCGTCCTGCTGTTGACAGAGGAGCCTGTGTCATCTCGTGTGATACACGATCACTGACGGATGCTGCGGCCCGCAGCATCCGTCACCCCCACGCGATCACCCGATGAGGTTGATCAGCGCGTCCAGTCCCATGCCGTAGTTGATGCGCACGGTGGGCAGTGCGAGCTTGTCGGTGCCGATCGTGACGTAGCCGGGCTCGATGGTGCGGGCCATCTCCCAGCCCGCCTGGCGCAGGCCCTCTTTCGCGGTGTCGTTGTAGTGCCCGAACGGGTAGGCCATGATCTCCTTGGCCCCGAGCACGCCGTACGACGCCTCCATGTCGGCCACGATCTCGGGCACCGAGAGGTTCGTGATGAGCCCGTCGCCGTTCGCGCCCGCGCGATGCATGTCGTGCGTGTGCGAGCGTCGCAGGACGTAGGGGTTCGGCGGCGGATCCTGCCGGTAGGCCGTGATCATGAACGAGGTCGTGAGCACCTTGTAGGTGGAGACAACGGGAGCCGCGAGGTCGAACCAGGTCTGGTCGGCGTCGTCGTCGGTGACGATCACCGAGTGGTTCGGCAGGAAGAGGCGTCCGTCGATGAAGGCCGACAGCTCGTCCCACGTGGGCAGGTAGAAGCCTGTCGTCGCGATGTGGTTCATGTGCGCGTCGAAGTCGCCGATGTAGGCGTAGTTGCCGCGCAGCCAGCCGCTCTCACCGCCGGGGTCGGCGGTGAACTGGTGGTACATGAGGATCGGGATGCGGGCGTTCTCGGCCGCATTCTGCTCGGGGCTCATCCACGCACCGTGCAGCGTCACGCGCTGGTCGGTGCAGACGACGGGTTCCGAGCCGTTCACGCGTCCAGGGATCGCGAACGCCGCGGCATCCGCCGGCGTCGCGTACCAGCCGGCGAACACGAGTCCGTCGCGCGAAGGGATCGGCAAGCCTGCGTACAGCGCGCCCTGCGTCTGCAGCATGGGTGCGTCGGCGATCCCGTCGCCCATGAAGCTCACCGCGCACGCCGCAGGGTCGGTGGTGGAAGCGAGCAGCTGCTCTTCGGGTGTCAGTGGCGTCGGGGTGGGAGTGGGCGTCGGCGTCGCCGATCCGGTGGCGGTGGGCGCGGCATCCGTCTCCTGGTCGTGGGCGCCCGCGCGTGCGAAGCCGATCGCCGCGACCGAGCCGCCGATCACGGCGAGCAGGACGACAGCGCCCGCGATGCCCGCGAACAGGCGCCGGCGACGCACCCGCTCCGACGGCCGTCGGGCGGGAGGTGTGCCGAAGGTGACCATACGACTCCCCGCGTCCGGACCGCGCATCCCCACGTGCGATCTCTGAAGCGGATGCTACCCGGATGCCGCGGCCCACTGCCCGACCGCGGTGCGGGTTGTGGATGATCCGCGTCGCCTGTCGGCGTCGGTGTCGGTACGCTCGTGTCCCATGCTGCCCGCGGACTGGATCGAGCACCGCCGCGCCGACGGCGAGATCCTGGGATGGATGCTCCCCTCCGGCGACGGCTTCCGCGTCTTCGACCTGCTCGGCCGCGAGCGCACGCCCGAAGGCGTGGGCGGCGTCGAGTGGCTCGCTGCCGAGGTGCTGCTCGAGCAGCTCGGCATCGGCTATCTCGCCGACCAGTGGACCCTCCGCCTCGCGGACGGCACCGAGCGACCGGTGCGGATCGCCGAGGCGAGCGCCCGCGGCGTCACCGTCGTCGCGGACGAGTACGGTGCGGCGTCCGCTGTCGGCGCCGATCCTGAGCGCTTCCGGCTGCCGTTCCCGGTGACGTCAGAGCTCGCCCCGCGCTGAGCGCGCGCGGTCGCTACCCTGACAGGTATGACGACGCTCGTGCTCACCCTTGTCGGAGGCGATCGAGCCGGTCTCGTGGCGGCCGTCGCCGATGTGGTCGATCGGCACGGCGGCAACTGGGAGAACAGCCAGCTCGCCGAGCTGTCGGGCGTCTTCGCCGGCGTCGTCGAGGTCTCCGTGGCGGCAGCGCGCGCGGACGAGCTCCGCGAGTCCCTGTCTGTGCTCGACGGGCTGCTCTCCGTCACCGTCAGCACAGGGGTCGAGCCTTCCCCGGAGGAGGCCGCGATGCGTCCGCTCACCCTCCAGCTGATCGGCAACGACCATCCGGGCATCGTCCGGGAGATGACGACGGTGCTGCGCTCCCACGACATCAGCATCGACCGGATGACCACCGAGACGCGTGAGGCGGCGATGTACGGCGGCCGGCTGTTCGAGGCGACGGTGACGGCCCGGATCCCGGCATCCGTCGATCTCGCCGCCCTCACCCGGGAGCTCGAGCGGCTCGCGTCCGAGATTCAGGTCGACGTCACCTTCGAGTCCTGAGTGCGCGGCGGTCAGGCGAGGTC
Source organism: Microbacterium trichothecenolyticum (assembly GCF_000956465.1). GTDB lineage: Bacteria > Actinomycetota > Actinomycetes > Actinomycetales > Microbacteriaceae > Microbacterium > Microbacterium trichothecenolyticum. The sequence goes on along the minus strand of NZ_JYJA01000029.1, from coordinate 19,992 downwards.
GCGCAGCCGGGCCGCGAGGCCGGTGCCATCGCCCGCCCGCCGCTCGTAGCCGACCGCGATGATGAGCAGCACCGCGCCCACCACCGACAGCGTGATCCACCACGGCATCGCTTCGATGCCGCGGCCGATCTGCACCATGAACGCCAGCACGTTCTCGACAGGCAGCACGACGATCCCGATGAGGAACGGCGCGGCGAGACGCCGGGTGGCGCCCACCAGGATCGCGACCAGTGCGATCGCCATCACGAGGATCGCGCGCCACGTGCGAGGGTCGGTGTAGGTCGCCGCGACGGACGCGCTCAGCATCGTGATCAGACCGGGCGCCAGGAGAGGCCACGACCCCGTCCAGCCGGCGGGCCACGCCTGGAGCGACCTCGCGCGCGCGAACGGTGCGGGCCTTCGCAGTGCGAGCGCCCCCGCCGCGAGGAGGAAGAGCCCGAGCGGTAGCGAGAACCATTCGACGCGCAAGTCGCGAGGACTCCACGCGACCACCGCGGTCGTGAACGACACCGCGAACAGGAACCACACCGGGGGCAGCGCGGTCGGCGCCCGAAGGCCGCGTGCGGCCACCCCCACCATGAGCGTGAGCAGCGCCAGCAGCAGCGCCCACATCGTCCAGATGACGGACCAGTCCCGCTCGATCGCCGGCCAGGTCGCGATGCCGACGATCAGCACGGCGGGGGCGCCGAGCCAGCGCGTATGGGCGATCAGCGTCTCCGGTGTCGCCCCGCGGTGCAGGGAACGCGCGGCGCACGCCGCTGCCCCGCCGCCGACGAGCCCGAACACGAGCGCCGCGACGATCAGCGGATCCGTGGGCGCGGCATCCAGCCCCGTACCCCACCGCACGCCCTGCACCGCAGCGGCCGCGGCTGCGACGATCGCGACGGCGAGCGTCGGCGCGCGCAGCACCCGCAGGCGGCGCACACGCGGCGCGGACGCGCGAGACACGACGACGGATGCTGCCACCAGCGCCCACGCCGCGCCCACGAGCGCGTACGCCCGGGCGGGGAAGCCGGCGTCGATCGCGAGCGCGGGCGTCGCGGCATCCGTGCCGTCCAGCGCGAGTGCGATCAGCACGGGGACCACTGCGACGGCGAGCCCGACCGTGTAGAGGCCTGCCGCGGGGCGCCCGCGGGCGGTCAGCCACGCCGCCACGACGGCGACCCCGAGCGCAGGCGGCAGCAGATACGGCTCGAGGCCGGTGACGCCCACGAGGCCCCACGCGCTCCACAAGGCGCCCGTGAACGCCGCGCCGGCGAGAGGCCACGCGTAGTGACGCGGTGAGAAGAGTGCGGTCGCGACGAACCCGATGCCCAGGATCACGAGCACGAGCAGCGTGGTGGGCAGCCCCGCCGACGTGCGAACCAATGAGAGTCCGACGGCGATCACCGCCGTGAGGAGAGCGGATGCCTCGACCGCGAGCCCTGCGGCCCGCACGTGCGCCGCCGGCAGGCGTCGCGAGAGCGCCGCGGCGAGGAGGTCCGCCGACGCCAGCACGCCGGCGACGATCGCCGCGATGACGGGGAGCACGATCGGCGAGCCGCTCATCGGCAGCAGCTGCGCGCCGAGGCACACCGCGACCACCGCGACGGCGGGCACCAGGGTCGCCGCGGCGAGTGTGCGCACGACGATGCCGAGCCCCGGCCGCGTCGTCGTGACGAGTGTCAGGGCGAGGCAGAAGATCACCGCTGTCGACAGAGCGGTCCAGCCGCTGCGCTCGAACACCACCTGCAGCACGCCGATGGCGAAGGGCACGGCCGTCACGACGAGCACGGCGTACCACTCGCGCGACGGGACCCGGCGGGCGAACGTGACCGCGATGGCCACCGCGCCGGCGGCGCAGGTCGTGAGGCAGACCACCACGAGCGGATCCGCCCCCGCACGGGCGAGCGCCGTCGCGACCATGACCAGCGCGTAGGCGAACCCGACTCCCACGTGCACGAACCGGGCTGCGCGCGGCACCGTGAGCGCCAGCACGCCGAGGGTGGCGACGACGGCCGCGCCCGCCCACACCGTGAGGTCGTCGTCGCGCCACGACAGCACCGCGGCGAACACGACGGCCGCGTGCGCACCCACCACGAGCGGCATGCGGACGGCGGCCGGGGCATCCCGCAGCCGCGTCGTCGACACGGTGCCCGCGATGACCGCGGCGACGAGCCCGAGCGCGATGCGCGCCCACACCCCGAGGTCCGCCAGCGCGAGCACCGTGAGGAACGCGAGCACCGCGTACCATGCGCCGAGGAATCCGAGCCACCGGGTCCCGATCGCCGACGGCCGCCACGGCTCGACCGTTCCGGCGTCGGGGATCCGGGGCGCATCGGGTGCGTTCGGGGCGTACGGCGCGCGCCCAGAAGGCGCGGCGTCCGCCCCGAACCTGTGGGCAGGGGGGACGGATGCCTCGTCCCGGGTCGCAGCCGTCACCGCGACGCCGTGCGGGGTCGTGATGGCCGCGAACGACGCGAGCGACAGGGCCAGGGCCGCCAGCCCTGCTGTGAGCCCGAGCCCGGTCGCCGACACAAGGACGGTTCTCGGGCTGGCGATGACGCCCCCCAGCGTCAGGAGAGCGGTGAGCGTCGGGATCACGGCGACGGCCGCGACGACCGCGACGGCTCCGGCGAAGAATGCACCGCGCGCGATCATGCGATGCAGTGGGCTGAGCGCGCCCGCGACGACGAGCCCCAGGCCTGCGGCGACGGGGAACGCCGCGAGCCAGTAGCCTCCCGTCGCCGAGGCGAGCGGCAGCACCGCCGCGGAGGCGACGATCGCCCCACCGGCGAGACCGCTCCACAGCGCTCCCGCGAGGTGCCGGGCGGATGCTGCGGCCAGGCCGGCGATCGTGACCAGGGTCGCACTCGCGAGGTACGCGGGGGAGACGCCGGTGGAGGCATCCGCTGCCCACACCGTCACGAGCGCCGCAGCGGCGAAGCCGAATTGGACGACGGTGAGGGTCACGACCTCCGCCGTGAGCGGGCGGGCGAAGCCGGCCGACCCGCGGGACGCGAAGGCGACCAGGGCGCTCGCCGCGGCGGCGGAGGCCAGGCAGCCGGCTGTCGCCGCGAGCGCCGAGGGGGTCGCGAGGCCGAGCATCAGCGGGACGAAGGCCAGAGCCACGAGACCGCTCCAGAGCCACGCGCGAATGCCGGCGCGTGGGCCGAGTACCGCGAGGGCGCCGCCGGCGACGAGCGTCGACAGCGCGGTGAAGACCCATCCGTCCAGGCCGGGTGGAAGCAGCGCGAGCGCCGTCGCGATGGTGAGGGCGAGGAAGACCACGCCGAGAGCGCCGATCGCCTCGGCGGAGAAGCGCAGGCCGCGGCGCGCGAGGAGCGCCGATCCGCCGAGGAACGCCGCGGCGATGCCGCCGACGATCGCGGCACGCGGCAGCGGGTCTGCGAGGTCGGGGTTGAAGAACGTGAACACCACCGCCGCCACCGCGACGAGCCCTGCTCCCGCGACCGCGAGCACCGACTGCACGGTCGCGGACGGGCCGGGGCGTGAAGCGCCTGCGACGGCCGGAGGCGGCGCGGCCACCGGTGCCGATGGCGCGGCGGACGGGGCCGGGGTCTTCACCGCCGCTGCGATCGGGGCGATCGGCACCCGGTCGAGGACCGCCTGGCGCACGCGGAGCGCATCCACGGCGTCCTGAGACGCCGCCCACAGATCGCGGCCGATCGCGCCGCGGAAGTCCGCGCCGCATGCCGGGCACCGCCGCTCGGCGACGACGCCCGAGCCGCACACCGGGCAGCGCACGACGTCGAGCAGCTCCGCGATCGCCGTGGAGCTCCACGCCGGCGTCGCCCTGCCACTCGCCGTCGCTGCTGTCATGCCTCGCCCTCCGCCGCGGCGATCGCCGCCGGGTGGTCGTCGGGCACCCATTCGAGGATGTCGCCGGGCTGGCAGTCGAGCACCCGGCAGATCGCGTCGAGCGTCGTGAACCGCACCGCCTTCGCCCTGCCGTTCTTCAGCACGGAGACATTGGCGGGGGTGATCTCGATCGCGGCGGCGAAGTCGGTGACCGACATCTTCTTCTTCGCCAGCTGCACGTCGAGGTTGATGATGATCGGCATCACACCACCTCCGAGAGGTCGTGCTCGAGCTGCGAGGCTTTGCGCAGGAGGCTCCGCAGCACCACGATCAGCAGCGACAGGCCGGCGCCGACCACGACGCCGAGCAGCAGGAGCAGGGTGATGGACGGCGTCATGAATCCGGTGAGGCTCAGTGCGATGAGCGCGACGAGCACCAGGAACGTCGCGAACGCGACCGCCGCCAGACTGACATCGACGTCGGGGAACGCGCTCTCGCTGAAGATGCTGTCTTCGCGCACCAGCGACAGCAGCCGCCACACGCACACGAGCACCACCTGCACGCATAGCAGGAAGAGGATGCCGACGATGGTGCCTGGGATCTCGAAATAGGCGATCTCGGAGTAGCGGACCGCCGACTGCGCGGCGACGGCCGGAACCACGAATACCTGGCAGCACAGCAGCAGCACGAGCAGTGCCGCGATGAGGACTTTCAGGACGACGATCGTGGTGCGTTGCATGCGAGCCTGCCTATCGATAAACGGTACGTAGCTATCGAGAAACAATAGCCGCAGCATCCGTCCCCACCGCAAGTGGTGGTTGCTGACGATTCGCTGGCAACGCGGGAACGGTGGCCCGCGAGCGACGTGCCGGGTAGCCTGCCGACGCATGGGGTCACTCATCTATTTCAACTCCGCCTCGCTCGACGGCTACATCGCGGGTCCGGACGGCCGATGGACGTGGGCCACGCCGGACGCGGAGGTCCACTCGTTCGTGAACCGGCTGCTGGCTCCGGCACGCACTCACCTCTACGGCCGCAAGGTGTACGACGTGATGAAGGTGTGGGACGACATCCCGCTCGACGACCTGCCGCCCGCCGAGCGCGAGTTCGCTCTGCAGTGGCGCGACGTCGACAAGATCGTGTACTCGCGCCGCCTGGGCGCGGTCACCACCCGGCGCACCGAGCTGCGCTCCACGTTCGACGCCGACGAGGCGCGGCGACTGAAGGATGCCTCGGCCGACCCACTCGCGATCGGCGGCGGTCAGCTGGCCTCTGTGGCGGCGCGAGCCGGCCTCCTCGACGCGGTGCACGTCGTCTTCTGCCCCGTCGTCGTCGGCGGCGGCATCCGCTTCCTCGACGAAGGACTGCGGCTCGATCTGGAGCTGACCGACGAGCGTCGCTTCGAGAACGGCTTCGTGTATCTCGGGTACCGCGTGCGGCGGGGTTAACGAAGAAACCCCCTCCATGTAGAAGCTAGGAGAGGGTTTCAGTGGCTCCGACCGGCATCGATCCGGTGACCTTTCGATTTTCAGTCGTCGCTGAGGGCTTCCGTCTGGGGCGGATTCGGTCCGATATCCGCGGAATCACGCAGATCGGGTCTCTTCGCGAATCCGCCTCGATCGGGCCGGATCTGCGGCGTTCGTGGGTGAAATGTGGGCAAATCGGTGATCGTTGCGTGTGCAACTGATTGTGGTCATCGGGTCACTTCCTCGACAGGTGGTAGACGGTGGTGCGGTGGATGAGAACGGCGGAGTCGACCTGAAAGCCGAGTTGCGTCAGGAGCGCGACATCCGGCGGGACCGTCGTGCCCTGTGCGGCTTCCACCGCCCACGCCTCGCTGGTTCCTCGCATGCGTGATGTCGCGTCGGCGTTCGGGGCGACGGCGTCCCACAGGCCGGCTCGCTCGGCGAGCGGCGTCTGCAGGGCGACGTCGTCGACCGAGGCGAACGCGGCAGGGTAGAGGTCGAGCACGATGCGTGGGGCGCGTGACGGCTTTGTGGTCTGGTCGAACAGCACGGCTCCGTCGTGCGCGTGCTGCTGCACGTACTCCGCAACAGCCCGCCAGTCGCTCCCGCCGTCCTTCGCCCACGGCGTGCGCTGGCCGAGGTAGACGGGGACGGATGCCGCCACCAGCGCCGCGGTGAGAGCGGTGCTGATTGCGAGCCGGCGATGCGGTGCCGCGAGCTCGCCGATGGCCGCGACGCCGAGCGCCATGACCAGCGCGGCAGCGGGCACGCAGAACGACAGGTACCGCACGTTGTACATCGGCGACAGCAGGGCGTTGCCGATGAGCAGGGCGGCCGTCGGGATGAACAGCCACACGAGGGAGAACACGGTCGCTTGGAGTCGAGCCCCGCGCGGCAGCCGGCCCATGACAGCAAGGACCAGCCAGACGACTGTCGCGAGGATGAGCAACCACGCGACGACCGCGAGAACGGGATAGCCGAACCATTGCCGGGTGAGGACGTTCGCGGGTGTGGCGTAATGCCGCCGAGCGAGGAAGCCGATCTGCTGCCGTTGGAGAGATGCCACCAAGATGATCGGAACAGCCAGCAGCGTGGCGCCTCCCGCGGTCAGCATCCAGCGTGCGAGCGATTCCCGGTAGAGGATCGCAGCGACGACGCCGTGCACGACGAGCATGAGGCCCAGGTAGAGGAAGAGGTACATCGCGCCTGCACAAGCGATGCCGTACAGGAGCCACTGGCGACGTGAGGCATCTCGTGTCACCAGGCGGGTGAACAGCACCGTGATCCACACGGCGATCGCAGCGCCGATGGCATAGGAGCGCGCTTCGGCGGCCATGCAGGTCGACCGCGGCAGGATCGCGCAGACGGTGCCCGCGATGACGGCGATGCGGGTGCCGACGAACCGTCTCGCCAGGACGACCGTGCCGCCGGCCATCAGGCCGACGGCGATCGCGCTCGGAAGCCGGGTCGCTGCCTCGGACGTGCCGAACAGCGCCGTCCACAGCTTGAGAAGGGCATAGTACAGCCCGTGTACGCCGTCGATCTGCCCGAGCAGCGCCCCGAGGCTCGGCCATGAACGTGACGTCGAGAGGATGCTCGCCGCCTCGTCGCCCCAGTACGACGGGATCCACGACCCCGCGAATCCGACCATCGCACCGACGAACCCAACAACGAGCGCGGGGTGCGCAAGCCCGGCACGGATGCGCGAAGGGAGAGTGAGGCGAGGCGGGTCGCGCTGTAGCATCCGATTCCTCCCTCGATCAATAGGCAGTACGGTCGTCGCCACGCCGAGCCGCGTATAGGCCCAGGACTGGGTTCGTGTCCACCAGTTCGCTCATGGTGGACGTGTGGGCGGCAGCAGGCTGCGGGGAGGGCGGGGTCGTGAGGTCGTACATCGTGATGCCGGACTTTTGTTGGGGCGCGAAGTTCTGCTCGACCCACGATCGGATCGCGCCGTGGCCGGAGGCGATGAACCAATGAACCTGCCCGCTGGTGACGTACAGCTGGAACTGATCGAGAGTGGGCGATGGGTCCGTGCTCTTGAACCCACCGATCGCCATCACCGGGTATCCGCTCGCTAGCTGGTAGCGCGCTGCCCGCGGTGATCCGATGGTGGCCGCCACCCAGCGAAAGTCGCGACCGTTCTGGGCGAGAGCGTCGACCACCCTCGGATCCAGGCCGAACGTTGAGGAGCCGTCGGCGCTGTGAGGCGAGACCGCCGCGGCCCCGGAGCCGGCGTGTCCGACGCTCGCGATCGCGACGGAAGCAGTCACTGGCCCCGCCATCACGGCGGTGATCGCGAGGACGGCGGCTGTGGACGATCCCCACCGCGTCGTCGGCGCGACGCAGATCAGGGCCGCGCCGATGACCGCTGCAATGATGACGAGGACCTGCGCGGCGAGTGGCCCTCCGTCCGATGCGAGCAGCGCGCACCCCCAGATGCCGGATCCGGCAACCGTCGCTGCGAGGGTGAGCCGGCGACTCGAGTGTGCACGCTCGCGCCACAGGACGCTCGCTCCGATGGCCACGCAACCCGCGATGCTCGGCGCCGCAGCGACCGAGTAGTAGGCGTGGAAGATCCCGCTCATGGCGCTCAGTGCGGTGAGCGTCGTGACCATGCTTCCCCCGAGGAGAATCAGCGTGGCACGGGCGGGGTCCGTTCGCGGTGCCTTCCTCTGCCAAATCTGGGCCGCGACTGTCAACGCCAGTGCGGCGGGGATCAGCCAGCCGATGAGCCAGCCCGCGTTTCCGATGAGCAGTCTGTCGATCCCGGCGCCGGAGGGTGAGTTGTTGCCCTGCCCGCCGAAGATGCGTCCGAGCCCGTTGTAGCCGAGTGTCAGGCCCAGAAAGCTGTCATCCGAGGTGCCGCCGATCCAGGGACGTCGGCCGGAGGGCACCAGAGTCACGAGGGCGACCCACCAGCCGGCGGAGACCACCGCAGCCGTCATCGCGATGCCGACACCCCGCATCCGCTCACGCAGCCCTCCGTTCCCGGCCCACAGGTAGACCGCGAGGACGACGGGCAGCACGATGAATGCCTGCAGCTGCTTGGTGAGGAACGCGAGTCCGAACGCCAGCCCGATGAGCAGCGTCCACCGGATCCGATGATCGTCGAGGGCGCGGACCGTCGCGTAGAGCCCGATCGTGACGAGCAGCACGAGAAGAGCGTCGGGGTTGTCGTAGCGGAAGATCAGAGCAGCGGCAGGCGTCACGGCGAGGATCCCGCCGGCCAGCAGCGCCGTTCTCGCTGAGTGGTGGCGGCGCACCAACGCGTAGGTCACCGCAACCGTGGCGACTCCGAGGAAGGCCTCCGGAAGGAGCATGGACGCCGGGCTCACTCCGAACAGCCGACCGGACAACGCCATCAGCCAGAGACTGGCCGGCGGTTTGTCCACCGTGATCGCGTTCCCTGCGTCCGAGGATCCGAAAAGGAATGCGGTCCAGTCCACCGACCCGGCTTGCGCCGCCGCCGCGTAGTAGGCGTTGCCCCAGCCCGACTGCCCGAGTCCCGCCAGGTAGAGGGACGCTGCGCCAAGCAGCAGAGCCGCGAGCGCGAACTTCTCCCGGCGAGTCGAGCGTGCGGGCCGCGATCTCATCGCTGCGACCCCGCGGCGACTGCCGCGACGACCGACGCGCGGCTCGTCGTGGCGGCATCCGTCGTGAGCGGGAGGCGGAACACCCACCGTCGGAAGAGTGCGAAGCGCAGGACGGTCGCAAGCAGGTTCGCGACCGTCAGCACGAGAACCTCGACCGTGGGGCTGGGTTGTATCCACGCGGCGTGCAGAAGCAGGAGAGCTCCTGCCGACATCGCCCACGAGAGTGCGAACACGAGCAGTCCCTGAATGTGATGGCGCGTCATTCCCGCCCGTCCCTGGACGCCGAACGTGAACCGCCGGTTCGCGGCGGTGTTCGCGATCGCCGTCAGGAGGAGGGCGCAGAAGTTCGCTGCTTGCGCGGGCAGAAAGGAAGCGAACCCGACATACAGCACGGCGAAGGCGATGGTCGACATCCCGCCGACGAGGAAGAAACGCAGCACTTGCCCGAAGAACGAAGGCGTCCGGGATCGAAGAAGTGGCTTGCGGCCGAGTTCCGAGTAGATCGTCTCGATCGGTATCGCGCCGACGGCGATCGACCTGGCGATGCGCATCACCCCTTTGATGTCTGCCACCGCGGTTGCGAGGATGTCGACGCTGCTCAGTTCGTCATCGACCCAGTCCACCGGCACTTCGTGAATACGCAGCCCTGCGCGTTCCGCGATGACGAGCAGCTCGGTGTCGAAGAACCACCCGGTGTCGTAGACGTAGGGCAGGACCGCTCGGGCGACATCCCGTCGCAGGGCTTTGAACCCGCACTGCGCGTCGGAGAAGCTCACCCCCATCGCGCCGCGCAGGAGGAGGTTGTATCCGCGCGAGAAGAGTTCGCGCTTCGCTCCGCGAACCACCCGCGACGAGCGCGCGAGGCGCGTGCCGATCGCGACATCGGAGTGACCCGAGAGGAGCGGGGCGATGAGTGCCGGGAGCGCCCGCAGATCCGTCGAGAGGTCGGCGTCCATGTAGGCCACGACGGTCGCCTCCGAGAGCAGCCATGCGATCTTCACCGCGTGCCCGCGCCCCTTCTTCTCGAGACGCAGGACCCGCACGCAGGACAGCTCCTCGGCGAGCCGGGCGGCGACGTGTGCGGTCGAGTCGGTGCTGGCGTTGTCAGCGATAGTGATCAGCCACGGCACCGGGATGATCGAATCCAAGGTGCGGTGGAGTTCTCGCACCGCGGCCTCGAGTGAGAGTTCCTCATTGTGGACGGGAACGACGACATCCAGTCCCAGCGCACCGTCTGCGTTCATGCTCCGACTCTCGGGACTCGACCCGAGCGGACCATTTGAACGGGATCGCCGTGGGATGAGACAGTTCTCAGAATGAGAGTTCTCGCAGTGAGCGCATCCTCTCGGGCGCCGATCTTGACACTCCGCCGACCGTGCCGGCGGCCGCAGAGTTCTGACTGCAGGCTGAGCAGCTGACGCGGATTCAGTCTGGAGTCAGCGCCTCGTGAGTATCTTGCAGTTGTCGAAGGAGGATGTCATGGAACGTAGGAAGCGGATCGCACTCACCACCGCTGCTATCACGGTGGGACTCGTCGCGGGAGGAACCGGAGTCGCCCTGGCAGCGACGGTAGACGATGACTCGACAGAGACGTCGATCACGGGCAGCGCGCTCGACAAGGCGAGCGCTGCAGCGCTCGAGTTCGTCGGCGAGGGCAAGGTCACCGGCACCGAAGTCGGTGATGAGGAGAGCCTGTACGAAGTGGAAGTCACACGGAACGACGGGACGCAGGTCGACGTGCAGCTGGATGATGGCTTCGCCGTCGTCGGCTCCAAGGCTGACACCGAGGACGCCGGCTAGCTCGCTGCGAGACATGCCCGTGGGCCGAAGCCGTCGTACGCTGAGAAGCACCGTATGCCCCGACGACCTGCGGGTGGCTGCCTGCGCAGGTAACCTGAGGGGCGCGCGTGAAGGTACTCGTAATCGATGACGATGCGGCGCTGGTCTCGACGGTGGAGCGCGGGCTGATGTCGGAGGGGTTCACCGTCGAATCGGCGGACAACGGCATCGACGGTCTCTGGCGAGCGCGCGAGGGCAGCTACGACGTCATCGTGCTCGACATCATGCTCCCGGGAATCAGCGGGTACCGAGTGTGCGCCGACCTCCGCTCGGACGGCGACTGGACACCCGTGCTCATGCTGACGGCCAAGGACGGCGATCTCGACGAGGCCGAGGCGCTCGACACCGGCGCCGACGACTACCTGGTCAAGCCCTTCAGCTTTCCTGTGCTGGTCGCCCGGCTGCATGCGCTCACCAGGCGCGCCTCGCTGGGCGTACCGCCCGTCACGAATGTCGGGGCTCTGCGTGTCGACGTCCGTGCGCAGCGCGCCTGGATCGGTGAGTCCCAGCTGCCCCTGACGGCGAGGGAGTTCGACGTGCTCGTGTTCTTCCTGCATCGCACCGGCCGGCTGCTGTCGAAGAGCGACATCCTGGCCGGCGTGTGGCAGGACGACTTCGAGGGCGATCCCAACATCGTCGAGGTGTACGTCGCCCGCCTGCGGCGCAAGATCGCCGCGCTCACGAACACATCGGTGATCGAGACCGTGCGTGGCGCGGGGTACCGGTTGAGTTGATGGGCGTCCGTGCGGGTGTCTCAGCGATCGCTTCGATCGTGGTGCTGCTCGTGCTCACGGTCGCGGCGGCGGCGCTCGTCACCGCGCAGCGCGCCGTTCTGACCGACAGCGTCGACGAGGTGCTGCAACGTACAGCGCGGTCGATCTCCGACTCCCTTGATGCCGGCACCGGCGGCGAGATCCTTCCGGGCAGCGGCGATGAGGAGTCGTTCGCTCTGGTGTTGGACGGATCAGGTGATGTCATCGCGGCAACATCCGCGGCGCCGAAGGTCGAGATCGATCCGTCAGCGAGTCCGAAGAGCGCAACGGTGGAGATCGGACCTGACGCCGCTCGTTTCCGTGTGCGGGCAGAGCCTTACGGTGAGGACCTCACGATCCTGGTGGGGACGCCGCTGGATGACGTCGACGAGAGCGTGAGCGCGCTGACGCGGAGCCTGCTCATCGCCGTCCCGGCCACGACGGCGCTGCTCGGTGTGGTGATCTGGCTGCTGGTCGGCCGCGTTCTGCGTCCCGTCGAGCGGATTCGAGCCCGCGTCGCAGAGATCAGTGCATCCAACCTGGACCAGCGTGTGCCTGAGCCTGCCACTCGCGACGAGATCGCGCGGCTGGCTCACACGATGAACTCGATGCTCACCCGGCTCGAGGCGACGGCAGCACGCCAGCGACGTTTCGTCTCGGACGCATCCCATGAGCTCCGCAGTCCGCTGACGCGGATCCGCGCGGCCCTCGAGATCGATCTCGCCCACCCGGAGACGGCGGACCTGCGCGCAACACATCGGGGTGCCCTGAATGACGCCGCGCAGCTGCAGAGCCTCATCGACGACCTGCTCCTGCTGGCTCGACTCGATGAATCCGTTCCGTCGCGCACGAGCGCGCCGGTCGACCTGGACGACATCGTGCTGGAAGAGGTGCAGAACCATGGCCTCACCGACCTGACGATCGATGCCTCACGTGTCTCGGCTGCACAAGTCATCGGCGATGCCGGCCAGCTCACCCGCGTCGTGCGCAATCTGCTCGACAACGCCCTGCAATACGGCAGATCGCGGGTCGTCATCGAGCTCGCCGAGGACGACGAGACTGCGGTGCTCCGGGTGTCGGATGACGGTCCCGGCGTCCCACCCGGAATGCAGGAGCGCATCTTCGAGCGATTCGCGCGCGCCGACGACGCGCGAGCGTCCACTACAGGGGGAGCAGGGCTCGGCCTGGCGATCGCGCGCGAACTCGTCGCCCTGCACGGCGGTTCCCTCATCCTCGACGCCGATCACCGCGGTGGCGCCAGCTTCCTGGTGCAGCTTCCGGTCGCCGGCTCGCGGTGAATCCGCTTGTCAGGTCGCGCTCAGCACTCCGGTCAGCAGCAGCACGGAGATCAGCGCGGCGAGGCCGACGCGGTACCAGATGAAGACGGTGATGGGGTGGCGCGCGACCAGGCGGAGCAGCCACGCGATGGTGGCGTAGGCGACGACGAAGCTGACGACGGTTCCCACGATCACCGGTCCCCAACCCACGGCGGCGCTGACCGCCGACCCCTCGCTGACGCCTTCGAACAGCCCGGCGCCGACGAGCGCAGGGATCGCCAAGAAGAACGAGAGCCGCGTGGCGGCCACGCGACTCAGATCGCGGAACAGACCGGCGCTGATCGTCGCGCCCGATCGAGAGACGCCAGGGATCAGCGCGACGCACTGGACGAAGCCGATGATCAGAGCATCCTTGAGTGTCAGGCTCTCCTCAGGCCGGGTCTGTCTGCCGACGCGTTCCGCGACGTACATCACGACGCTCCACAGTGCGAGGCCGGCGACCACCACCCACAGATTTCGCAGCGGTCCGGCGATGAGGTCTCTCGCGAGGAAGCCGACGATGCCGACCGGAATCGAGCCCGCAATGACGTACCAGGCGAACCGGTAGTCGGGGTTCTGGCGCGCGTCACGGCTGAACAGACCGCTCCACCACGCGGCGATCAGGCGGCCGATGTCCGCCCTGAAATACAGGATCACCGCGAGGATCGCGCCGAACTGAACGATGGCGGTGAACGCCGTCACCCCGGGATCGTCGATCGACAGCCCGAGAAAGTTCTCCGTGAGGGTCAGGTGCCCCGTGCTCGACACCGGGAGGAACTCGGTGACCCCTTCGACGAGGCCGAGGATGACGGCATCCAAGAAGTCCATGCGGTGTCCGTTCCGTCGGTGGCAGATGGGCAACCGCGCTGTCGCTCATCGAGGCTATGTCGCCATATCGGTCGTTGCCGGCCGTCTGAACGAACTCTCAGAGTCAGGCCACCTCACGGTCGCGCGTTCCTCAGCACCGTTCGGGAGGATCCTGGCGGAGGTGTCATGCGGATCCTGTTAGTGGAAGACGATGCGCTGCTGGCCGCGACCGTGGCGCAGCTGCTGCGCGAGGCCGGGTACGCCGTCGACGTCGAAGGGGATGCCGGGTCGGCGCTCGTCACGTTCGAGATCGAGCCGGAGGATCTCGTGGTGCTCGATGTTCGGCTGCCCGGCATGCCGGGGGGCGGGATCGAGCTGTGCCGCCGGATCCGGGAGTCGGCTGCGGATGTCCCGATCCTCATGCTTACAGCCATCGGGGCCCGCGCCACGATCGTGCAGTGCCTGGATGCCGGTGCCGACGACTACCTGGTCAAGCCGTTCCACGTCGAGGAGCTGCTGGCCCGCATCCGTGCGCTCCTGCGCCGCGCACCCACTGCGCTCCCGCCGCGATTGACAGTGGGATCGCTCACCCTCGATCCGGGCCGCCGTGTCGTTGAGCGTCGCGGACGCGTCATCGCGCTCAGCCCGAAGGAATTCTCGGTGCTGGATTATCTGATGCGTCACCCGGACGCGGTCGTCACCAGCAGCGATCTCATCGACCATGCCTGGGATCGCAACTACGAGGGGTACAGCAACGTCGTGCCCACCTACATCCGCTATCTCAGGCGCAAGCTCTCCATGCCCGGGGAGGCAGACCCGATCGTCACCCACCGTGGCGCCGGGTACTCCGTGACGAGCGAGACCGGATGATCCTGCGACGTGCACGCTGGCGGCTCACGCTCGGGTTCACCGCGGTCCAAGTGCTCACCTACGCCGCCTTCGCCCTGGGCGTCTACGCGTTCGTCACGGCGACCTTCGACTTCGACGGCGTCGAGGACGGCGGGTCGGCGCCCACCGCCGAGGCGGGCTTCGCGACGCTGCGCACCGCTCTCCTGGTCGCCTTCGCCGGACTGCTGCTGGTCGCGCCACTGTCCAGCTGGATCCTCGCCGGAGTCGCGATGAGGCCCGTGGCCGCTGCGCTGGCCGCCCAGCGGCGGTTCGTGGACGATGCCTCGCATGAGCTGCGCACGCCGCTGACCGCGATCCAGGCCCAACTCGAAATGGCGCTCCTGCGGCCGCGGAGCGTCGCCGAGTACCGCGCCGCGTCTGAAGCGGCGCTCGCCGCGACGCACACCCTCGGCGCGATCGCGAACGACCTGCTCGCCGCCTCCGAGGATGCCGGCGAGCGGTCCGACACCAGCTTCGTCGCGGTCGGCGACGCCGTCGAGTCGGCGCGCGCGCTGCTGCGGCGACCGGAGCGGGTGACGGTCGGCGTCACCGGGCGGCCGACGGTCGAGGCATCCGCCGCAGCCCTGCAGCGCGTGCTGCTGAACGTGCTCGTGAACGCGTGCCGATACTCCGGCGACGACACGCTCGTCGGCGTGCGTGTCTTCGCACGAGGGCGCTGGGCGGTCGTGGAGGTCGAGGATCACGGCATCGGGATGACGCCGGCCGAGGTTCGCCACGCGTTCGACAGGTTCTGGCAGGCTGACCCCTCTCGGGGCGGCGAGGGCAGCGGGCTGGGGCTGTCGATCGTGCGGGACATTGTGATCTCGCTGCGCGGCCGTGTCTCGATCAGCTCGCGCCCCGGCGCCGGAACGACCGTGCGCCTGCGGCTGCCGCTCTCACGTTCATCCCACGATCGCCTTCGTAGCGTCAAGGCGACGGCAGATTCCGTCTGAAAGGAACCCACCCATGGAACCCGAGAAGAAGCAGCTCCCGATCGCCATCGGATCGGGCATCGCCGCCGCAGTCCTCGCGACGGGTCTCGCGATCGGCATCCCGACCATCGCGCAGGCCTCGTCGCCCTCGCCGACTACCACGGTCGGTGTCGAAGACGGCACGAACGACGGCGAGACGGCCGATGATCAGGGCGTCGAAGACGGCACGAACGACGGCGAGACGGCCGATGATCAGGGCGTCGAAGACGGCACGAACGACGGCGAGACGGCCGATGATCAGGGTGTCGAAGACGGCACGAACGACGGCGAGACAGCCGATGATCAGGGCGTCGAAGACGGCACGAACGACGGCGAGACGGCCGATGATCAGGGCGTCGAAGACGGCACGAACGACGGCGAGACCGCCGACGACTGACCGCACAGCCCGCAACGCCGACCGCGGACTCGCGTCTTGCGCGACGAGCGGTCGGCGTTGCGGTCTGTGCCGGATCACCTGGCCGACGGATCTTGCGAGGCCGCGACCGCCCGCCGCTGTGCGATATCGCGGATGCCGGTGATGAGCGCCCACGCGAGCAGCGCCGCCGATGACCCGAGAACAGCGCCCGCCAACACGTCGGTGAGCCAATGCGCTGCGAGATAGGTGCGGCTCCAGGCCATCATCGCGACCCACAGTGCGGCTGCCGCCCAGAGCATCGGTCTCCTCAGCAGCAGAGCGAGCACCACGGTCACGGCGGCGGCGAGCGACGTGTGTCCCGAGGGGAACGAGGTCATCGCCTCGGTGACCAGAGAGTCGGCCGGTCGCGGCCGGGCGAACGACAGCTTCAGGACGCTCGTGGTCGCCTCCGCAACCAGCATCGCGGCGACGACCGCCAGCGCGTCCCACGGGCGGTGGGCGATGAGCAGGCTCACCACGAGAACGATCCCGATGACGATCATCCACACCACTCCACCGATGACATCGAGGGCGCGAGCGACGGCGAGCCCGGCATCCGTCCGCGAGGCCAGCATGAGGTCGTGCCACCACGTGTCGACGGGCAAGGGCCCGTTTCCGAGGGCGTGGATGACTAGGCCGAGCAGCACGACGGCACTGAGGCCGGCGAGGCCGCCGACCACGATTGCCGCTCTCGACGGGGATCGGCGTGCGGGCATTACGCCTCCGAGTGTGTCGTCGTCACCGGGTGGGACGAGTCTGATGTCCACGCTAGAGCGGCGATCTGATCATCCGCGGCACCGGGCAGGGGCCGCGCCTGAGAGATCGTTCAGGATCGGGAGCCCGGGTGAGAGTTCCTTCAGGAACGGCTCCGAGCGGGGCTTCCTGAGAGAACGCTCACCCCCACCGACGCGCCCGCTGGGCAAACGCCAAGCCCACATCGGGAAAGTGACGGCATGACCAAGCCCATGCCGGAACACATCAGAACTATCCTCTTCAACCGAGTGCCGGAGGTGACCTTCGCCTTCTGGGTCATAAAGATCCTCTCGACCACGACCGGTGAGACCTTCGCCGACTACCTCAACCTGGATGTCGGCCTCGGCCTCACCGTCACAACCTGGATCATGAGCGTGCTGCTCTCCGTCGCCCTTGTCGCGCAGTTCCTGACGAGGCGCTACAACTCCGGGATCTACTGGACCGTCGTCGTCCTGATCAGCATCGTCGGCACCCTCCTCACCGACAATCTCACCGACAACCTCGGTGTCGAACTCTGGGTCAGCACCGTCATCTTCAGCGCCGTGCTCGCGATCACCTTCGGGATCTGGTTCTCTCGCGAGCGCACGCTGTCGATCAAGACGATCTTCACTCGTCGTCGCGAGGCGTTCTACTGGATCACGGTCCTCTTCACATTCGCGCTGGGGACGGCCGCCGGTGACCTCATCTCAGAGGGACTCGGGCTCGGATACCTGGTCGGCACGATTCTCTTCTCGGCGCTCATCGCGGTGATCGTCGTCGCGCGATTCGCGTTCAAGGCGAACCTCGTCTTCTGCTTCTGGGCGGCGTACATCCTCACCCGTCCCCTCGGTGCATCGATCGGCGATCTCCTCTCGCAGGCGCCCGCCGATGGCGGATGGGGCCTCGGCACGACGGTCACCAGCGTGGTCTTCCTCGCCATCATCGTGGTCATCGCGGCGTATCTCGGCATCAAGGTCCGTCGCCAGCGGGCTGAGGCGGTCAGCGAGTTCGGCGGCCCGGTTGCCGTTGCGAGCTGGGCGCAGGTGCCGGCATAGCACCATCCATGGTCGGCCGTCTTCCGTGCTCCGCCGTAGGATCGCAGCAGGGAAGGGGTCGGCCCATGGCATTGCGAATCTTGACAGTCGAAGACGAACCCGAGATGGCTGACCTGCTTGCCCGCGGCCTCCGCTCCGAGGGATACAGCGTGGATGTCGCCGACAACGGCATCGATGCGCTGACCCTGGCCAAGGACGGCAACTATGACATCGCCGTGCTCGATGTCATGCTTCCCGGGATGACGGGAATCGAGGTGTGTCGTTGGCTGAGACGTCAGAACGATGGCCTCGCGATCATCCTGCTCACCGCCCGCGACGCGGTCGACGACCGCGTCGCGGGACTTGATGCCGGAGCGGACGACTACCTGACCAAGCCGTTCGAATTCGCGGAACTCGCCGCACGGCTGCGCGCTTTGCGGCGCCGGGACGCGATCGGCACCGCACGCCTCGACATCGGCGGGCTGCAGATCGACATGCTCCGACATGAGATCTCGGCCGGTGGGCGGGAACTCCGCCTCAGCCGCACCGAGTTCGACTTGCTCCGGCTTCTGGCGGTGAACTCGGGACAGGTGATGCCCAGGGCCGAGATCCTCGACTCGATCTGGGGATCGGCGAGCTACATCGACGCCAACATCGTGGACCAGTACGTCAGCTACGTCCGCCGCAAGCTCGATGCCGTCGGTGCGCCGGTGCGCATCGCGACCACTCGCGGGGTCGGCTACGAACTCGTCGCCACCGGCTCGTGAACCTGTCGCGGCTGTCGATCCGGGCGCGCATCACCGGCGGCAGTCTGCTGATCGCGATCCTGATCTCGATCGTGGCGGGCATCGTGATCTTCGCCCAGGTGCAGCGCATCGTCAGCGACGGCCAGGAGCGACTGCTCGAAGGCATCGAAGGCCCGTACGTCACCGCCATCCACAGCGGAGACACGGAAGAGATGGACCTGCCCGGGCCGGGCCAGTTCGTCGCGGTCGTCGACCCGACCGGGCAGGTGGTGCTCAATACCCTTCCCAACGGGCTCGCCGACGCGGTGACGACGATCGCGGGCGAACCCGATGGGGTGCGGACGATCGGCGAGGACTATCTGGTGCGATCCACCTCGGTCACCACGGCCGACGGCTTATGGCATGTGATCACCGCCAGTATGAACGACGACGAAGTCCTCAGAGAGGTGGCGCTCTTGCTCATCGGCAGCCTCACGGTGATCAACCTCGCGTTCGGGGCGGCGGCGTGGCTGATCGGCTCCGCGGCGCTCGCGCCCGTGACGCGCCTCCGGCGAAGCGCCGAAGAGCTGGTGGCGGCGCCGGGCACCGACTTGCTTCCCGTCGGTCCGGCGAAGGATGAGATCTCGGAGCTGGCTTCCACTCTGAACGAGCTGATCGGCGACCTGCGCACATCGGCCGAGCGCGAACGACAGATCGTGTCGGACGCAAGCCATGAGTTCCGGACCCCGCTCGCCATCATCCAGACACGCCTCGAGCTCGCGCAGCGTCAGGCGACCAGCCTCGCCGACATGAAGGCCGACGTCACCGCCGCGCAGAAGACGGTGGCGCGGCTGTCGTCCCTGGCCACATCGATGCTCGAACTGTCGCGAATCGACTCCCAGGCCGAGCCGGGGCGCGCGTCGATCGCCGAGCTTGCGGCCGAGCTGGCGGATGCCGCGGACCGCGGGCGTCACCGGGCGGCGGGTCTCGGCATCCGTATCGACTACACCGCCGAGACGCACGACGACGACGCCATCGCGTTCGTCAGCGAACCCGACTTCGGACGCGTGTGCGACAACCTGGTCGGCAACGCGCTGGACGCGGTGGGGGAGGAGGGCACGATCGAGATGCGCCTCGTGCAGGAGGCGGGGTCCATTCGCCTGAGTGTGAGCGATGACGGCGGCGGCATGGACCCGGCCTACGTCCCGCACGCGTTCGATCGCTTCTCCCGCGAGAGCACGGCGCGCACTCGCGGCGGGGCAGGATTGGGGCTGTCGATCGTCGCGGGGATCGCTTCCGTCTCCGGAGGAACCGCGACACTCGACAATGTTCCGGGCGTCGGCCTGCGCGTCGACGTCGCATTCCCCGTCGCCCGCGTCGAAACCTAGGGACGTCCACTCCCGGCGGACGATGGCGCGGGCAGGCCGCAACCCCCTTGCCCCGCCGGGAGTTCTGCCACGAACCGTGCCGGTGTGAGCGAACGAACCCTCTCTGCGGGGTAACAAAGGGCGGTGGATGCAGCTCTGTGCAACTGACGGAGCCCTATGACAGTGGGGCCGCTGCTTTCTGCTTGAGGCGCTCGTAGGGTGTTTGGCCGCCGAGGGCGCCGTGGGGTCGATCGTAGTTGTAGTGGTCTTCCCATTGTTGGAG
>NZ_JYJA01000028.1 GCF_000956465.1 Microbacterium trichothecenolyticum | reverse complement strand
TGACCCGGCCGGGGGCTGGTACCCCGTGGGGGCACCGTAGCCGGGGGCGGTCGCAGGGTTGGCGGGGTAGCCGCCGGCGGGCACCTGTGCGGGGATTCCCGACCACACCGTGTTGTCGGCGAGGAAGGTGCCTGCCCACGGGGCTGCGGGGATCGCCGTGTTCCAGCGGGAGCGGTCGAACGCGTTGATGCCGAGCCACACGATCGCGAGGAAGAAGTAGAGGATGAGCCAGACGGCTTCCTTCTGCAGCTTCAGGCCCACGCGCCACGCGGCGAGGAGAGTGTAGATGAAGGCGGCGATGCCGATGAGGGTGCCGAGCACCGGTACCCACCCGAGCACGATGGTGCCGCCCCAGAGGATCAGCAGCCACCACGGGTTGAGGTCGCCGAGCTTGACGAAGATCAGGGTGTTGTAGACCGGCACCCAGGCACGCCAGCGGCCCTGCACGCCGGCCTTGTCGAAGATCTTCATGAGGAACCACGACCCGATGACGTATCCGGCGATCGCGAGCAGGAAGAGGAAGGGAGCGAGCACGAGCCAGGCGATGAGCGCCCCAGCTCCGCTGCCGTCGTTGTAGTCCATGTGGAGCGACCTCCGAGAGAGTCGGTTCGGGGCGTGTCGATTCGCGCCCACGGAGCCCCTGCTCCGCTGGACACATGCTAGCGACGCTCTCAGCTGCCTGTCAGCATTGGCGGCCCATATCAAGGGGATGGCCCGCTGAGACGGCGGTGGATAGCCTGAGCAGAACTCCCGACCGAAGGGCTGCCCATGACCGACCAGACTCCGTCCTCCTCGACTCCCCCGCCGTTGCCCCCGCAGTCCGCCGCTGACGCCGCGCGCGGCGCCGATCCCGACGACACGGGCGTCCCGACGGTCCGCGGCGAGGTCAACGAGGTCGGCCGAGGGTTCTTCTCCGCGCTGTTCGACCTCTCGTTCCGCACCTTCATCACGCGGCGCCTGGCGAGCGTGTTCTACTTCGTCGGCCTGATCGCGATCGCCATCGGCTTCATCGTGTACTTCGTCGGCGGCATCATGAGCGCGATCTCCGTGATGTGGCTGAACGTCGGCGCCGGCATCACCGGGCTCATCGCGACCATCATCGTGGTCCCGGTCGTGACGTTCCTCGCGATCATCCTGCTCAGGTTCATCATCGAGGCGGTCGTCGCCCTCATCGCGATCGCCGAGAACACCGAGCGCACCGCCGAGCACACGAAGCGCTGACCGGGCGGCGTTCTCGCACGTGTTGCGTGCGGTGACGCCGGGCATTTGCGCCGACTGGGCCGCAGGCGCAGAGTGGGCGGGTGCCCGATGCTTCCCTCGCCCCCATCCTCGATGCCCCGCACACCGACGCCACCGTGCTCGACAACGCCCCCTGGCACTCGCTGACCGGTCCGCACGCCTCGTTCGCGATCGGCGACGACCTCGTGCGCCGCTACCCGGAAGACGTCGCGCCGTTCGTCGCGGTGAGATCGTGGGACGAGCCGGCGGTGTGGCAGGCGCTCATCGACCTCGTGGGTCCCGGTGCCGAGATCGGGCTCTCGGGCTACGACGGCGACGTGCCGGAGGGCTGGGAGGTCGTCGGCCAGGGCGAGGGGGTCCAGCTCGTGGAGACCGACGCGCTTCGGCCGCAGCCCTACCCGGAAGCAGTCCTCCTGGGCGCTGACGACGTTCCCGAGATGCTCGCGATCGTCGAGCGCAACCAACCCGGTCCGTTCCGGCCGCGGACGTACGAACTCGGGCGTTACATCGGCATCCGCCGCGAGGGCCGCCTCGTCGCGATGGCCGGCGAGCGACTTCACCCCGAGGGCTGGACCGAGATCAGCGCCGTCGCGGTCGACGCCGACCACCGTCGTCAGGGCCTCGCGTCGCGCCTCGTGCTCGACGTCGCATTCCACATCCAGGAGCGCGGCGACCGCGCTCTGCTGCACGCGGCGGCATCGAACGTCGGCGCGATCGCGGCGTACGAACGTCTCGGCTTCGCGCTGCGCCGCCGCAATCGCTTCTCGGCGGTGCGCACACCGACCGCGTAGCGCTCAGGCGAAGAGCTCGAGCTCGCCGGCGCCGGACTCCCGCACGCGGAGGCCGGCAGCATCCGCCCACGTCAGGAAGGCCGCGGCAGACCCGATCCGCGGGCGATCCTCGGCGAGACGGCGAACGAGCGCACCCTTCGCATGCTTGTTGAAGTGGTTGAGGGCGCGCACGGCGCCATCGGCGCCCTCGCTCACGACGCGAACATACCGGGAGGCGACGCCGGCCGGTACGGGGCCGAGGCCGAGGTACGCCTCGGAGCGCAGGTCGAGCACGAAGCGCGGGTCGAGCGCAGCGAGGGCGGCGGTCACGTCGGCGCCCCAGAGTCGCCGCAGCGGCGGCACACCGGGAAGCGACGTGCCGGCGCCGAGACGATACGCCGGGATGGGATCCAGCGCGCCCACTGGACCGAACGGGGCCGAGTGCACGAGGACATGGGCTCCCAGCCAGCGCCGTCCGGCGGCGGAGACGGATGCTGCATCCAGCGCGTCGAAGAGGACACCGGTGTAGCGGTCGATCGCCGCCATCGTCGGGGCGTCGCGCAGCACGGCGTTCACGGCGACCTCGCCTCGTTGCTTGGGGCCGAGCTTGAGGACGCGTGCGGCGTGGTCCTCGTCGGCCGAGAGGGCGACGAGGGCCGCGACGACCGCCTCGCGCTGCGGCGCCAGCTCCGGCAGCGCCAGTCCTGCCGCATCCAGCGGCGTGCGCTTGCCGCCGGTCCGTTTCGTCTCGGACGGGGGCAGCAGGATCAGCATGGCTCTCCGTGGCGGGGCTCGGGGCGAAGTCGCCGGATGAAACGACTCGGCCGATCCCCGAGGGGACCGGCCGAGTGCGAATGATGGTTGATCAGGAGATCAGTGCGGCGTTTCCGGCCACGATCGTGAGGTCATCGCCCTCCATCGACAGGAACCCGTCCTGCGCGTTGGCGATGATCTTCGTGCCCGAGGTCTCGGTGATGCGCACCTGACCCTCGGCGAGGATCGCGAGCACCGGCTCGTGACCGGTCATGAAGCCGATCTCGCCCTCGACGGTCTTGGCGACGACGAGCGACGCCTCTCCCGACCAGACCTCCGCGTCCGCGGAGACGAGGCTCACTTTGAGCGGCATGATCAGCCGTTCTCCTTCTGGATGCGCGCCCACTGCTCTTCGACGTCGGAGATGCCGCCGACGTTGAAGAAGGCCTGCTCGGCGACGTGGTCGAACTCACCCTTGACGATCGCGTCGAACGACTCGATGGTCTCCTTGATCGGGACCGTCGAACCCTCGACACCGGTGAACTTCTTCGCCATGTAGGTGTTCTGCGAGAGGAACTGCTGGATGCGGCGCGCACGGGCGACGACGATCTTGTCCTCTTCCGAGAGCTCGTCGACACCGAGGATCGCGATGATCTCCTGCAGCTCCTTGTTCTTCTGCAGGATCTGCTTCACGGCGGTGGCCACGCGGTAGTGGTCCTCACCGATGTAGCGCGGGTCGAGGATGCGGCTCGTCGACGTCAGCGGGTCGATGGCCGGGTACAGACCCTTCGACGCGATCTCACGCGAGAGCTCGGTGGTGGCGTCGAGGTGCGCGAACGTGGTCGCCGGAGCCGGGTCGGTGTAGTCGTCGGCGGGGACGTAGATCGCCTGAAGCGAGGTGATCGAGTGACCGCGCGTCGAGGTGATGCGCTCCTGGAGGACGCCCATCTCGTCGGCGAGGTTCGGCTGGTAGCCCACCGCGGACGGCATGCGGCCGAGCAGCGTCGAGACCTCGGAACCGGCCTGCGTGAAGCGGAAGATGTTGTCGATGAAGAGCAGCACGTCCTGCTTCTGCACGTCGCGGAAGTACTCCGCCATCGTGAGCGCCGACAGGGCGACGCGCAGACGCGTCCCCGGCGGCTCGTCCATCTGACCGAAGACGAGGGCGGTCTTGTCGAAGACGCCCGCCTCCTCCATCTCGCCGATGAGGTCGTTGCCCTCACGGGTGCGCTCGCCGACACCGGCGAACACCGACACACCGCCGTGGTCCTGCGCGACGCGCTGGATCATCTCCTGGATGAGGACGGTCTTGCCGACGCCGGCACCGCCGAAGAGGCCGATCTTCCCACCCTGCACGTACGGGGTGAGCAGGTCGATGCTCTTGATGCCGGTCTCGAACATCTCGGTCTTCGACTCGAGCTGGTCGAACGACGGCGCCTGGCGGTGGATGCCCCAGCGCTCGGTGATCTCGATGGTCTCACCGGGCTCGCCGTTCAGGACGTCACCCGTGACGTTGAACACCTTGCCCTTGGTGACGTCGCCGACGGGCACCGTGATGGGGCCGCCGGTGTCGCGCACCTCCTGACCGCGGACCATGCCGTCGGTCGGCTTGAGCGAGATGGCGCGGACGAGGTCGTCACCGAGGTGCTGAGCGACCTCGAGCGTGATCTCGGACGCGTCGTCGCCGATCACGATCGTCGTCTTCAGCGCGTTGTAGATGTCGGGGATCGAGTCGTGCGGGAACTCGATGTCGACGACGGGGCCGGTGACGCGGGCGACGCGCCCGACGACCGCCGTCTCGGTCTTGTCAGCGGTGAGGCTCATGGCTTCTTCTCTTTCGTGTGGTCTGATGTCGCAGCGCTACTTGCCGGACGAGAGCGCATCGGCGCCGCCGACGATCTCGGCGATCTGCTGCGTGATCTCGGCCTGGCGCGCGTTGTTGCGCAGGCGCGTGTAGTCGGTGATGAGCTTGTCGGCGTTGTCGCTGGCGGACTTCATCGCCTTCTGCGTCGCGGCGTGCTTCGCGGCCGACGACTGCAGGAGGGCGTTGAAGACGCGGCTCTGGATGTACACCGGCAGGAGCGCGTCGAGCACGGTCTCGGCGTCCGGCTCGAACTCGTACAGCGGGTACACCGCGGCCGAGGACGACTCCTCGGCCTCGACGACCTCGAGCGGAAGCAGGCGCACCGTCTCGGGCGTCTGCGTCATCATGCTGACGAAGCGGTTGTAGACGAGGTGGATCTCGTCGACGCCGTTCTCCTCGCCGCCGCGGTCGTACGCGTCGAGCAGGGTCGCCGCGATCTCCTCAGCCGTTGTGAAGTGCGGGGTGTCGGTGTCGCCCGTCCATTCCGCAGCGCTCTGCATGCGACGGAACTGGAAGTACCCGACGGCCTTGCGACCGACCAGGTAGAACACCGGCTCCCGGCCCTCCTCGCGCAGCAGCTGCGCGAGCTCGAGGCCCTCTCGGAGGATCTGCGAGTTGAACGCGCCCGCGAGACCGCGGTCGGACGAGAAGATCACGACCGCGGAGCGGCGGATCGTCTCTCGTTCGAGGGTCAGGGGGTGGTCGACGTTGGAGTGCGTCGCCACGGCGGAGACGGCACGCGTCACGGCTCGCGCGAAGGGCGACGACGCGCGCACACGCGCCATCGCCTTCTGGATGCGCGAAGCCGCGATGAGTTCCATCGCCTTCGTGATCTTCTTGGTCGTCTGAGCAGAAGAGATCTTCTGCTTGTAGACCCGGAGTTGTGCGCCCATGTCTGCTAGCCCAGGCCCGCCTTAGCGGCGGCCCTTGACGATCTTCTCCTGGTTCACGTCGTCGGCCTGCGCAGCCGCGACCTCTTCGTGGCCGGGCTTGGTGATCGACTGGCCCTTGCCGGCCTGGAACTCGAGGATGAACTCGTCGGTCTTCTTCGTCAGCTCGGCCACGGTGTCGTCGTCGAGGACGTTCGTGTCGCGCAGGGTGTCGAGGATCGTGGTGTTGCGACGCAGGTAGTCGAGCAGCTCGCGCTCGAACGCCAGCACGTCCTCGACCTCGATCGAGTCGAGCTTGCCGTTGGTGCCGGCCCAGATCGAGACGACCTGCTCCTCCACCGGGTACGGCGAGTACTGCGGCTGCTTGAGCAGCTCGGTCAGACGCGCACCGCGGGCGAGCTGGCGGCGCGAAGCGGCGTCCAGGTCGGAGGCGAACATCGCGAACGCCTCGAGCGAGCGGTACTGGGCGAGCTCGAGCTTGAGCGTGCCGGAGACCTTCTTGATCGACTTGACCTGGGCGTCGCCGCCGACTCGCGAGACCGAGATGCCGACGTCGACAGCGGGGCGCTGGTTGGCGTTGAACAGGTCGGACTGGAGGAAGATCTGCCCGTCGGTGATCGAGATCACGTTGGTCGGGATGTACGCCGAGACATCGTTGGCCTTGGTCTCGATGATCGGAAGACCGGTCATCGAGCCGGCGCCGAGCTCGTCGGACAGCTTCGCGCAGCGCTCGAGCAGACGCGAGTGCAGGTAGAAGACGTCACCCGGGTACGCCTCGCGGCCCGGCGGGCGGCGCAGGAGCAGGGACACGGCGCGGTAGGCCTCGGCCTGCTTCGACAGGTCGTCGAAGATGACCAGGACGTGCTTGCCCTCGTACATCCAGTGCTGGCCGATGGCCGAGCCGGTGTACGGCGCGAGGTATTTGAAGCCGGCGGGATCGGAGGCGGGAGCCGCGACGATCGTCGTGTACTCCAGCGCGCCGGCGTCCTCGAGGGCGCCCTTGACGGCCGCGATCGTGGAGCCCTTCTGACCGATAGCGACGTAGATGCAGCGCACCTGCTTGCTGACGTCGCCCGACTCCCAGTTGGCCTTCTGGTTGATGATCGTGTCGATCGCGATGGCCGTCTTGCCGGTCTGCCGGTCGCCGATGATGAGCTGGCGCTGGCCGCGGCCGACCGGGATCATCGCGTCGATGGCCTTGATGCCGGTCTGCAGCGGCTCGTGCACCGACTTGCGCTGCATGACGCCCGGCGCCTGCAGCTCGAGGGCGCGGCGGCCGACGGTGGCGATCTCGCCGAGACCGTCGATCGGGTTGCCGAGCGGGTCGACGACGCGACCGAGGTAGCCGTCGCCGACGGCCACCGAGAGCACCTCGCCGGTGCGGGTGACCTGCTGGCCCGCCTCGACACCGGAGAAGTCGCCGAGGACGACCACGCCGATCTCGTGCTCGTCCAGGTTCAGCGCGAGGCCCTGCGTGCCGTCCGCGAACGTCACGAGCTCGTTCGCCATGACACCGGGAAGGCCCTCGACGTGCGCGATGCCGTCAGCGGCGTCGACGACCGTGCCGACCTCGGTGGCCGCAGCCCCGCTGGGCTCGTAGGCGGCGACGAAGTCCTTCAGCGCGTCACGGATGACATCGGGGCTGATAGAGAGATCTGCCATTGTTTTCCTTCGTTCAAGGGGCCTCGGCCCCGAAATCTCCGCTTGCGCGGGAAGTCTGTGTCAGCCGGCGAGCCGCTGACGGAGGTCGGCCAGACGCGCCGACACGCTCGCGTCGATCACGTCATCGGCGATCTGCACGCGCAGGCCGCCGACCACGGTCGGGTCGACGATGGTGTTCAGCGAGACGGGCGTGCCGTAGCGCTTGGTGAGGGCGGAGGCCAGTCGCTCGCTCTGCGCAGCGCTCAACGGAGCCGCCGCCACGACGGTGGCGACCGCGCGGTTGCGCTGGTCGGCGACGAGCCGGGTCGCGCGCGCGAGCAGCTGACGCACGCGGCGCTCACGGGGCTGACGGACGAGAGCGGACGCGATCAGCGTCGCCCCTGCGCTCGCACGGCCCTGGAGCAGCTTCTCGACGAGCGTGCCCTTCGCGGCGGAGTCGCCCAGCCGGCTCCCCAGTGCGAGCTCGAGCTCGGGATTGTCTGCGACGGTCCGCGTGAACGCGAAGAGTTCGGCCTCGACGTCGGCGCTCGCGTCGGCGACCGCGACGGCGCGCACGGCGAGCTCCTCGATGCCGTCGACGAGATCGTCGGACGAGGACCACCGCTGAGCGACGGCGGTCGTCAGCAGCGACGCCGTCGTGGGCTTCACGGCCCCGCCGAACACGTCGGCGACGACCTTGCGGCGGGCCTCGGCCGACGCGGCGGAGTCGGCGAGCGCGCCGCTCAGCTGCGACGAGTCGCCCACGGCGCGCGCGACGGCGAACAGCTCGCCGGCCACGTCGAGGTCGACGCCCGACGCGGCGCGCAGCGCCGCCGTCGTCGCCGCCAGGGCCTGAGTGGTCGCGCTGCCCATTACGCCTTGGCCCCTTCGGACTCCTCGAGCTCCGCGAGGAAGCGGTCGACGACGGCCTGAGCCTTCTTGTCGTCGGACAGCGTCTCGCCGATCACGCCGCCGGCGAGGTCGAGGGCGAGCGTGCCTACCTCGCTGCGCAGCGACACGAGAGCCGTCTGGCGCTCCGCCTCGATCTGGGCGTGCGCGGTCGAGGTGAGACGCGCGGCTTCCGCGGATGCGGTCTCCTTGGCCTCGGCGACGATCTTCTTGCCGTCCTCACGGGCGGCGTCACGGATCTCACCGGCCTCCTTGCGCGCGTCCGCGAGCTGCGAGGTGTACTCCTCGAGTGCAGCCTCGGCCTTGCGCTGGGCCTCATCGGCCTTGGCGATGTTGCCTTCGATCGCGGCGGAACGCTCGTCGAGCAGCTTCTTCATCCGGGGAAGGGCGACCTTCCAGAAGATGACGAGGATGACGATGAAGCACACCGACGACCAGATGATGTCGTACCACGCGGGGAGGAGGGGGTTGTGCGCCTCCGCACCCTCTTCCGCGGCGTACGTGACAAGAGCGTGCAGCATCCTGTCTCCTTACGACTGGGTGTTCGCGGTCAGAAGCCGAAGATGAAGCCGGTCGCGATGCCGATGAAGGCGAGCGCCTCGGTGAAGGCGATACCGATCCACATGAGCACCTGCAGGCGGCCGGCCAGCTCGGGCTGACGGGCGACGCCCTCGATCGTCTTGCCGACGACGATGCCGACGCCGATGGCCGGGCCGATCGCGGCGAGGCCGTAACCGACGGTGGCGATGGATCCGGTGACCTCGGCGAGAACCGTAGTTGCGTCCACGGGGGTGTTTCCTTTCAGTTGTGGGCGGCTTTCCAGCCGTCCCGTATCAGTGCTCTTC
This sequence comes from Microbacterium trichothecenolyticum, assembly GCF_000956465.1. Taxonomy (GTDB): domain Bacteria; phylum Actinomycetota; class Actinomycetes; order Actinomycetales; family Microbacteriaceae; genus Microbacterium; species Microbacterium trichothecenolyticum. Next base: position 130,862 of record NZ_JYJA01000028.1, on the reverse strand, counting down.
GGCGACCGCGAGCTGGATGTAGACCGCGGTGAGAAGGGCGAAGACGTAGGCCTGGAGGACAGCCACCAGGATCTCGAACAGGGTGAAGACGAAGCCGAACGCGAGGCTGCCGGCGCCGAGGATCGACCACCAGCCGCCCAGGTCGAAGATGAAGAACTGCGTGGCGGCGAAGAACAGCACCAGCAGCAGGTGGCCGACCATCATGTTCATGAGGAGTCGGAGGGTCAGCGTCACCGGCCGGATGATGAAGGTCGAGATCAGCTCGATCGGCGTGACGATGATGTAGATCGGCCACGGCACGCCCGACGGGAAGAGCGAGTTCTTGAAGAAGTTCTTCGGGCTCTTCTTGATGCCGGCGTAGATGAACGTGACGTAGCTGACGACCGCGAGCGTCAGCGGCACGGCGATGATGCTCGTGCCGGCGATGTTCAGGAACGGGATGATGCCCGTGATGTTCATGAACAGGATCATGAAGAAGAGCGTCGTGAGGATCGGCAGGAAGCGCTGGGCGTCCTTCTTGCCGAGCAGGTCCTCGCCGATGTTGACGCGGACGAAGTCCAGTCCCATCTCGACGAGGCTCTGGAAGCGACCCGGTACGACGCGCATGCGGCGCGTGCCGAGCCAGAAGATCACGACGACGGCGATCGTGGCGAGGAACTGGATGAGGTGGATCCGAGTGATCGGAACACCCGCCAGATTGAAGAGCACCTCGGGGAAGAACTCATCGATCGAGGGCCCGTGGAAGACGGGCGGTTCATCCGTGGCAAAGGGGGCGATCAGGGTCGCAGCATGAATAGACAGCGCTGGCTCCAGCTTCGGGGCACCGGTCGAGAACCGTTGCGACGATGGTCGATGAGCGTCACTCCGCAAGTACTCGCTGAGCGAGTGGGCGGGCGCTCGTTCAGCCTATCAAACTTGTGAGGTCGCTGAATCCGCGCGGCGGCGGATCAGGATCCGTCGGACTCGTCGTCGCGCCTGTCCCCCGCGTCGGGGTCGGTCGGAAGCTCCACATCGCTGACGTGCGGCACCCGCATCCGCACCATGACGACGACGTCCACGGCCAGCGAGGCGAGCACGCTCACGACCGCTGCGACGAAGAACACCCTGGGCTCGATCCAGGGCTGACCGCGCAGGACGAGGAGGATCACGATGAACACGACGAACTTGAGGATCCACCCGCCCATCACGATGCCGAAGAAGATCGGCACGTAGAGCGGGTCGCCGAACCAGCGGTTCGCGATGAGGATGCTCGCCCCCGTGATGCCGAGGAACACCGCGGCGACCAGGACGCCGGCCAGGGCGCTCCAGAGGCCCGTCGTGCCCGCGACGAGGAAGCCGACGACCGCGCCGACGACCGCGAGGATGGCGGTGACCGTGCCCGACCACACGAGAACGGTGCGCAGGATCGGGGTGCTGGAGATCGGGGTGCGGGGATTCGGGCTGGTGCTCATCGGGCGTCCTCCTGTGCGGGCGCGGGATCGGGCTGCGGTTCGGGTCCGGGAGCCGAGGGGGCCGCCGGTGCGGAGACGGGCCGGCGGTGTGAGGGAAGAAGCGTGACGACGAGGCATGCGGCGATGCCGACGATGCCGTAGAACACGCCGAACAGATAGTCGCCCGGCCACTGCAGGGTGGTGCCGATGTACATCAGCAGCACCGACAGACTCACCAGCGCCGTCCACGCGTAGAAGATGAGCACGGCGTCACGATCTGTGTGGCCCATATCGAGCATGCGGTGGTGGAGGTGCTTGCGGTCGGGCGAGAACGGCGACTTGCCTCGGCTCATGCGCCGCACGACGGCGAGGCCGAAGTCGAGCAGCGGGAGCAGCACCACGACGACCGGCAAGAGGATCGGGATGAACGCACCCAGGAGCTGCGAGCGGCCGAACGCGTCGTTGTCGGCGATCATCGCGGGGTCGAAGTTGCCGGTGATCGAGATCGCCGAGCACGCCATCAAGAGTCCCAGCATCAGCGCCCCGGCGTCGCCCATGAACAGGCGCGCGGGGCTCCAGTTGAGAGGGAGGAACCCGATGCACGCGCCGATGAGCACGGCGGCGATGAGCGAGGACAGCGTGAAGTAGGTGCTCGAGCCGATGTCGCGGAACACCATGTAGGAGTACGCGAAGAAGACCGCGTTCGCGATCAGGCACACGCCGGCGACGAGGCCGTCGAGGCCGTCGATGAAGTTCACCGCGTTCATGACGACGACGATCGAGAACACGGTGAGGGTGAAGCTCGCCCAGCTCGAGAAGATCGTCATGCCGCCCAGCGGCAGCGTGTAGATCTGGAGCTGCCCGAACCACGCGATCACGCCGGCCGCGAGGAACTGCGCGCCGAGCTTGATCATCCAATCGAGGTCCCACAGGTCGTCGAGCACGCCGATCACGACGATGAGCGCGGTCGCGCCGAGCAGTGCGTACATCTGCTGGGGCTGCGCCCAGACGATGGAGAAATACGGATGCTGCGACGACACCGCGAACGCCGCCAGCACGCCGATGAACATGGCGATGCCGCCGAGGCGCGGCGTGGGGGTCTTGTGGACGTCGCGTTCGCGGATGCCCGGGTACAGCTTGTACTTGAGGCTGAGTCGCCACACCGCCCACGACAGGACGAAGGTGACGGCCGCCGTGAGGAGGATCGTGAAGACGTACTGCTTCACGAGCGGTCGGGTTCCGGCGCCTCGGGCGCCGCAGCCTCGTCGGCCGGAGCCGGGCCCGGGGGCCCGGAGGCGTCGGCGTCGGGCTCGGAGCCCGGGTCGGGCTCGAGGAGGTCGCCGAGCACGTCGCGCAGCTGCTCGCGGCTGACCGCGCCGTCGCGCAGCACGCGCACCAGGGGCGCGTCGCCGACGACGAGGCTGGTCGCGTCGATGATCGTCGAGGGGATGCCGGTCTTGGACGGCCCATCGCCGAGGTAGACGGCGACGCTGTCCTTCAGCATCGCTTCCGCGTCCTCGGCGGTGATGCCGGCCGCCATGCCGGTGAGGTTGGCGCTCGAGACCGCGAGCGGACCGGTCTCTTCGAGCAGCTCGAGGGCGATGCGGTGCGCGGGCATGCGCACGGCGACCGTGCCGCGGGTCTCGCCGAGATCCCACGACAGCGACGGCTGCGACGGCAGCACGATGGTGAGGCCTCCCGGCCAGTACGCCTCCACGAGGCGCTCGATGGGCTCGGGGACCTCGGCGACGAGCGCGCGCAGCGTCGTGAGTCCTGCGACGAGCACGGGCGGCGGCGACTGGCGTCCGCGGCCCTTGGCAGCGAGCAGGCGCGCGACGGCGGCGTGGTCGAAGGCGTCGGCGGCGACGCCGTACACGGTGTCGGTGGGGATGACGACGAGCTCGCCGCGGCCGATGGCCTGGCGCGCCTGGCGCATGCCGGTGAGCAGCTGCGCCTCGTCACGGCAGTCGTAGATGGGGGACATGTCAGAGGAAGTCTAGTTGCGCGGCCCCGGACGAACGCTCCGAGACCGGGACGGGCGATCAGGGATGCAGGGCGGTGGTCGCGCGGTCGCGCATCGTGAGGTCGGGGTGGGTCGAGGCGGCGCGCCAGCCGTCGGCCTCGAGGATCCCGCGGATCGCCTCGCCCTGCCACTCGCCGTGCTCGATCACGATCATGCCGCCGGGGTGCGCGAGGCGCAGGCCCACCCCGCTCAGCACGCGGACGACGTCGAGACCGTCCTCTCCCCCGTACAGCGCCGCGGGCGGATCGAAGAAGCGGACTTCCGGATCCCTCGGGATCGCAGCATCCGGGACATACGGAGGATTGGATGCCACCACCGAGACCGTGCCGTCGAGCTCACCGAACGCGTGGGCGAGGTCGATGAACGCGAGCGAGGCGTTGTCGGCGCCGACGTTCGCGAAGTTCTCCTTCGTCCACACGAACGCGTCGACCGAGTTCTCGGCAGCGTAGACGCGCGCATGCGGCACCTCGGTCGCCATCGCGAGGGCGATCGCACCGCTGCCGGTGCCGAGATCCACCCCGATGGGAGACGCGGATGCCGCGGCCCGCAGCGCATCGATTGCCAGCTGCGCGACCACCTCGGTCTCGGGACGCGGCACGAAGACCCCGGGGCCGACCCGCAGCTCCAGGTGGCGGAAGGGCGCGGTCCCGATGATGTGCTGCAGCGGCTCGCGAGTGACGCGGCGGGCGACCAGCTCGTCGAGGCGGGAGGCCTGGGCGGCGGTGAGGCGATCGCCGCGGATCGCGCCGGCCTGCACTCCCCCGCGCCCGGAGCCGAGCACGAAGGCGGCCAGCAGCTCGGCGTCGACGTACGGATCGGCGACGCCGACCTCGGCCAGGCGCGCGGCGGCGCGGCGGAGGGAATCGGAGAGCAGGGGGGATTCGTCGGGAGAAGCCATGACCGCATCCACTTTAGGGCCGGCTCCGTGCGAGGCGCACGGGAGGGTACCGCGTGCCCGCCACCCTTTCGTCACAGAAGGACTCACGGAAAACACCTCCCCCTAGGCTGGTGCTCGATTCAGCCGAGAACCCGCGAAAGGTCCCGACATGACCGGCATCCATCCCGACATCACGTCCGCATTCGGCAACACGCCGCTGGTGCGCCTGAACCGCGTCACCAACGGTGCCGGCGCGAACGTCCTGGCGAAGCTCGAGTTCTACAACCCCGCCTCGAGCGTGAAGGACCGTCTGGGAATCGCGATCGTCGATGCCGCGGAGGCCTCGGGCGAGCTGAAGCCGGGCGGCACGATCGTCGAGGCGACCAGCGGCAACACCGGCATCGCGCTGGCCATGGTCGGCGCGGCGCGCGGGTACCGCGTGGTCCTCGCGATGCCCTCGTCGATGTCGATCGAGCGCCGCCTCCTGCTGAAGGCCTACGGCGCCGAGCTCGAGCTCACCGACCCCGCCGGCGGCATGAAGGGCGCGATCGCGAAGGCCGAGGAGCTCGTCGCCGCCATCCCCGGCGCGATCCTCGCCCGCCAGTTCGAGAACCAGGCGAACGTCGAGATCCACCGCAAGACCACCGCGGAGGAGATCATCCGCGACACCGATGGCCAGATCGACTACTTCGTCGCCGGCATCGGCACCGGCGGCACGATCACCGGAGTCGGCCAGGTGCTGAAGGAGCGCGTGCCCGGCGCCAAGGTCGTCGCCGTCGAGCCGGCCGACTCGCCGCTGCTCACGAAGGGCACGCCCGGCCCGCACAAGATCCAGGGCATCGGCCCCAACTTCGTGCCGGCGATCCTCGACCAGGGCGTCATCGACGAGGTCATCGACGTCGAGTTCCCCGACGCGATCTCGACGGCACGCGCCGTCGGCGCGCAGGACGGCATCCTGGTCGGCATCTCGTCTGGCGCGGCGATCTGGGCGGCGCTCCAGGTGGCTGCACGCCCCGAGGCCGCCGGCAAGAACATCGTCGTCATCGTCCCGTCGTTCGGCGAGCGGTACCTGTCGACCGCTCTCTACGAGGATCTGCGCGAAGATTGAGTCGTCACGACGGCGCGCCGGCTCAACCTTCCTGGGGCGTCGGCGCGCCGTCGTCGTTCGCAGCGCCTTAATCGAGGGAGCACCACGTGCCCGGGATCCATTCCGACATCACCACCGCCTTCGGCGAGACGCCGCTCGTGCGGCTGAACGCGCTCACCGAGGGCCTCGGCGCCGAGGTGCTCGCGAAGCTCGAGTTCTACAACCCGGGCTCCTCGGTCAAGGACCGCCTCGGCTACGCGCTCGTCGAGGCCGCAGAGGCGGCCGGAGAGCTGGTGCCGGGCGGCACCATCGTCGAGTCCACGAGCGGGAACACGGGCATCTCGCTCGCGCTGATCGGCGCCGCGCGCGGGTATCGCGTCATCCTGACGATGCCCGCGTCGATGTCGAAGGAGCGTCGCACGCTGCTGAAGGCCTTCGGGGCCGAGCTCGTGCTCACCGACCCGTACAAGGGCATGACGGAGGCGGTCGAGACCGCCCAGCGCATCGTCGCCGAGACTCCCGGCGCGATCCTCGCGCGCCAGTTCGAGCACGAGGCGAACGCCGCGATCCACCGCAAGACCACCGCCGAGGAGATCTGGCGCGACACCGAGGGCCGCGTGGACTGGTTCGTCGCGGGGTCGGGCACCGGCGGCACGATCACCGGCGTCGGCCAGGTGCTCAAGGAGCGGAACCCTCACGTCAAGATCGTCCTCGTCGAGCCGAAGGACTCCCCCGTCCTGACGGAGGGCCGCGCCGGCGGCCACCGCATCCAGGGCATCGGGCCGAACTTCGTCCCAGAGGTGCTCGACCGATCGGTCGTCGACGAGATCTTCGACGTCGAGTTCGACGACGCCATCACGGTCGCGCGCGAACTCGCCACCCGCGAGGGCATCCTCGCCGGGATGTCGGCCGGTGCAGCCGTGTGGGCGGCGCTGCAGATCGCTGCACGCCCTGAGGCCGCCGGGCAGCGCATCGTCGTGATCGTGCCCGACTCCGGCGAGCGATACCTGTCGACCGCGCTTTACGAGCACCTGCGCGAGCCGGAGGCCGAGACCAAGTGACCGACGAGCGCATCGGATTCTTCGCCCGGGCCCGGGAGGACATCGCCGCGGCGAAGCTCCGCGACCCCGCGGCGCGCGGCGGCCTCGAGATCGCCGTGCTGTACCCCGGCCTGCACGCGATCTGGGCGCACCGCGTGTGGCACGCCCTGTGGACCCGGGACCTCCGCTTCGTCGCGCGCGCCGGATCCCAGATCACCCGGTGGCTCACCGGCATCGAGATCCACCCGGGCGCCACCATCGGCCGCCGCTTCTTCATCGACCACGGCATGGGCGTCGTGGTCGGCGAGACCGCCGAGGTCGGCGACGACGTCATGCTCTACCACGGCGTCACGCTCGGCGGCCGCCAGCGCGAGGGCGGCAAGCGCCACCCCACGATCGAGGACGGCGTCGCCGTCGGCGCCGGCGCCAAGATCCTCGGCCCGATCACGATCGGCGCGGGATCCGTCGTCGGCGCGAACGCGGTCGTGACCAAGGACGCCCCCGCCGACAGCGTGCTGGTCGGCGTGCCCGCGAAGCCGCGCGCCCGCCGTGTCGGCGACGACACCCGCGCCCTGCTCACGACGCCTGAGTACCACATCTGACGCGGCCGGGATGACGGATGCCGCGGCCTGGCGCGGCGCCGCGGGTCCGGCCGGGTCTACGCCGCGCTGCGACGGTAGATGGCGGCGGCGGCGGTGCGCGAAGGCGCGTCGAGCTTGCGCAGGATCGCCGACACGTGCACCGACACCGTCTTGACGCTGATGTAGAGCCGCTGCGCGATCTGTCCGTTGCTGAGCCCTTCGGCGACCAGCTCGAGCACCTGCTCCTCGCGGGCGGTCAGCAGCGAGCGCGGGGCGACCTCGCCGAGGCCGGCATCGGTCATCACGTCGTGAGCGCGCGCGGCGAGTCCGTCCGCCCCGAGCTCCTCGGCGTACGCGGTGGCGGCGGCGAGCGCCTCCTTCGCTGCGGTGCGCTCACCCGCCGCAAGCAGCGTCTCGCCGTGCCGCAATCGTGCGTACGCGCGGATGTAGGCGGGACCCGCCGCGTCGATCGCGGCCGCCCACGGGCCCTCGCCGAGCTCGGCGGCGAACACCGCTGCCCACAACGGGGTGACCGGCCAGTCCTCGAAGGTCGCCAGCACCTCACGGTAGGGCTCGATGTCGGTGTCGTCTCCGCGTTCGCGCAGCATCACGGCAGCCCGGGCCGCGATCGCGGTCAGCGGCAGGGCGAGCACGCCGCCGGCGGGCGTCTCCCACGCCAGGCGAGCGTGCGCCAGCGCCTCGTGCGCATCGCCGCGGGCGAGGGCGAGCTCGCCGAGGTCGTAAGCCATGCCGAACCGCGTCTGATACTCGTAGGCGCCGAACCGGTCAAGCTCGAGGCGTGCCGCCTCCAGCGCCGTCTCGGCGCCGTCGATGCGACCGCGCCAGATCGCGAGACAGACCAGCCGCTCACGGAGGAACGCGGAGTAGAGCCCCGGTTCGACCAGCGGCAGCAGTCCCCCGAGCTCTTCGGCCTCGCGGAGGCGTCCGGCGTAGATGTGGGCCTCGATTACGTTGGCCTCGATCATGACCAGGGGCCCCACGTCGGCGACGTGGGATCGCCCGTACTCCAGCCCTTCCTGCGCCACCGCGACCGCGTCGTCGTACCGCCCGACCTGCATCAGCGTGTTCGAGTAGTTGATGTAGTAGCGCATCATCGCGCGCACGAACCCGGTCGAGTACCCGCGCGCCTCGTCGAAGAGCGCGACGCCGCGCACGTCGCCGATGCTGGCGCGGCAGGTCGCGGAGATGAGCAGAGCCTGCGCCACGATCTCGGCCGCGGCAGGGTCGCCGGCCGACTCCGCCATCTGTGCCGTCGCGCGCGCCTGCGCGGCCACCTCGTCGCCGAGGACCTGGCGCCCGTTGAGCATGTGCACGCGCGCCGAGCTGAGCAGCAGTCCGGCGCGCTGCACGCCGTGGCGCGGATCGTCGCCGAGGATCGCGAGCGCCTGCTCGATGCTCTCGATCCCGTCCGACACCCCGGCCTGGAACTCGATGGTGGCGAGGTCTCCGAGCATCTCGGCGCGGCCCACGACGTCGTCCGCGGGCCACAGCGCCACGGCCTCCTGCGCGAACGCGAGGGCTCGATCGTTCCGGTTCGCCGACACCAGCGCCGCGGAGGTCCGCCGCAGCACCTCGGCGCGCGGCATCCCGCACACCTCCTCCGGCTCGGGAACCGCGTCCCAGAGCTCGAGCACCCGCTCCCCCGCCTCCGCCGCCGTCGACCACGCCGAGGCGACGCTCGCGGCGCGCTGCGCCGCCACCCCGGCAGCCAGGGCGCGGTCGGGCACGCGCGCGGCGCGCCAGTGGTGGGCGATGTCGGCGAGCACGCGCGCCGTCGGAGCCGAGTTCTCGAGCGCGACGGCGTACGCGGTGTGCAGCCGCGTCCGCTCGGTCGGGAGGAGCTCTGCGTAGACCGCCTCCTGCATGAGCGCGTGGCGGAACGCGTAGGCATCCTCGCGGATGACGACGACCTGCGCGTCGACCGCGCTGCGCACGGCTTCTTCGAGGGCCGCCTCATCGTCAGCGAACACATCGCGCAGCACAGGGTGCGCCACCTCGACACCGCCGGTCGCCAGCACGCGTGCGAAGCGGCGGGCCTCGGCATCCAATCGCTCGTACCTCAGCAGGAGCACGTCCCGCAGCGATACCGGAAGCCGGGCGCCGGAGAAGCTCGCGAGTTCTTCGACGTAGAACGGGATCCCCTCGCTGCGAGCGGCGATGTCGTTCAGCACACCGGGTGCGAGCGCATCGCCGTGCACGGCGGTGGCGAGCGCGCCGACCTCAGCGGGGCTGAGGCGTGCGAGGGGACGGTGCGTCAGCAGGCGCGCGCGATCGAGCTCGGCGAGGACCGGACGCAGCGGATGCGCCCGCCCGACGTCGTCGGTGCGGTACGACAGCAGCACGAAGAGAGGCAGCGCGGCCGCGCGGCGGACGAGCCGCGCCGCGATGTCGCACGTCGTGCTGTCAGCCCAGTGGAGGTCCTCGATGATGACGACCAGCCGGTGCGTGCGGGCCAGCTGGGAGAACAGCTCGACGACGACGTCCGCGAGCCGCTCGGCGTCGCCGGCGCTGTCGGCGAGAGCCGGCACGAGCACGCCGAGCGCGTCCGCGCCCGGGCCGGCGGCCTCGCGTACCGCCTCCACGCCGAGCGCGTCGACGAGGTCGCGCAGAAGGTCGGTGATCGCCGTCAGCGGCGCCGGCCCCGAACCGGAGTCGACGCAGGCTCCCCGCACGACGACGGCGCCGTCGAGACTCTCGGTGAAGTCGCGGAGCAGGCGGGTCTTGCCCATCCCGGCATCACCCGACACGACGACGGCGCGGCCCTCCGCGCCGACGGCGTCGACCTCTTCGCGCAGCGCGTCGAGGTCCGCCTGGCGGCCGACGAGGGGCACCCGGCCGATCTGCATACCGCCTATCATCCCACCAGCCTCGTGACTGAGGCGGCTGGTCGGGATCGGGAGGAATCCCTATCCTCGGACGTCAGCCGCGGCGGTCCTGCACCTTCTTCTTGATGAACAGCGGCGGCAGCAGCCACGTCGCGAGCGCGGTGACCAGCCACACGATGAGCGTCCCGATGATCCAGGCGACCGGGCCGTCGATGCCGATACCCGCGGCAGGGATGAGCACAGCGATGAGCAGGGCCACGAACGTCGAGAGCAGTCCGATGCCCCCGATCAGCGCGTTGGCGTGCCGGCGCGTGATCTTGAACAGCCAGGGCGCGAGCACGCTCTGCAGCACGGCGAAGATGACGACGGCGAGGAGGATCCCCCACCAGTCGTTCCAGTGGAGGTAGAAGCCGGGCAGGATCAGGTCGGCGACGACAAGTCCGAGCGCCGCCGAGACCAGGAAGATGAGGGCGCGGATGAGCAGCGTGAGCACGCTCGAAGCCTAGCGGCGAAGCATCCGTCCCTCGCACGCGCCCGCGCGCCTGCCCCGCAGTGCCGCCTGCTCGAGTCGCCGAGACACTCCGGGGCGCGGCAACCGCCATCGGCGTGTCTCGGCGAGCCGTAGGCGAGCGAGGCAGCGTCTGACGACGAACGCGGGCAGCGCGTCAGGCGTCGTCGGAGCCGAGTGCCGCGAGACGGGCCTCCTCGTCGGCGGTGATCGCCGACTCGATGAGCGGCTCGAGGGCGCCGTCCATCACCTGGTCGAGGTTGTACGCCTTGTAGCCGGTGCGGTGGTCGGCGATGCGGTTCTCGGGGAAGTTGTACGTGCGGATGCGCTCCGACCGATCCATGCCGCGGATCTGCGACTTGCGGGCGTCGGATGCCGCGGCCTCGAGCTCCTCCTGCTGCTTGGCGAGGAGGCGTGCCCGAAGCACGCGCATGCCTGCCTCGCGGTTCTGCAGCTGCGACTTCTCGTTCTGCATCGACACCACGATCCCCGTCGGGACATGGGTGATGCGCACCGCGGAGTCGGTCGTGTTGACCGACTGACCGCCCGGGCCCGACGAGCGGAAGACGTCGATCTTCAGGTCGTTCGGGTCGATGTGGATCTCTTCGGGCTCATCGACCTCGGGGAACACCAGCACGCCGGTCGTCGACGTGTGGATTCGCCCCTGCGACTCGGTCGCCGGCACCCGCTGCACACGGTGCACCCCGCCCTCGTACTTGAGGTGCGCCCACACGCCCTGCGCGGGATCGGACGAGGCGCCCTTGATCGCGACCTGAACGTCCTTGTAGCCGCCGAGGTCGGACTCGTTGCGCTCGAGCAGCTCGGTCTTCCACCCCTTCGAGGCGGCGTACTGCAGGTACATGCGCAGGAGGTCGGCGGCGAACAGCGCCGACTCGGCGCCGCCCTCGCCCTGCTTGATCTCCATGATCACGTCGCGGGCGTCGTCGGGATCGCGCGGGATCAGCAGGCGCCGCAGGCGCTCCTGCGCCTCGGCCAGCCCGGCCTCGAGGGCCGGCACCTCCTCGGCGAAGGCGTCGTCCTCGCGGGCGAGTTCGCGGGCGGCATCCAGATCATCGGATGCCGCCACCCAGTCCTCGTGGGCCTTCACGATGCGCGACAGCTCGGCGTAGCGCCGGTTCACCCGCTTGGCGCGCGCCGCATCGGCGTGCACCGCGGGGTCGGAGAGCTCCTCCTGGACCGCGCGGTGCTCGTCGATCAGACCCCGGACAGAATCAAACATCGCGGGCTCGGGCATCGAGGATCAGCGGATGCTGTTGTCGTGATCGTGGCTGCGGCCACCGCCGTGCCCGTTCGCGGGCGCGGGGATCGACTTCTGCATCTGCACCAGGAACTCGACGTTCGACTGCGTCTCCTTGAGCTTGCCGAGCACGACCTCGAGGGCCTGCTGGGGCTCGAGGCCGGCCAGCGCGCGACGGAGCTTCCAGGTGATCTTGACCTCGTCGGGCGAGAGCAGCATCTCTTCGCGGCGCGTGGACGACGCGTTGACGTCGACGGCCGGGAAGATGCGCTTGTCGGCGAGCTGGCGGTTCAGGCGCAGCTCGCTGTTGCCGGTGCCCTTGAACTCCTCGAAGATGACGTCGTCCATCTTGGAGCCGGTCTCGACGAGGGCGGTCGCGAGGATCGTGAGCGATCCGCCGTTCTCGATGTTGCGCGCGGCGCCGAAGAAGCGCTTGGGCGGGTACAGCGCCGAGGCGTCGACGCCACCGGTGAGCACGCGGCCCGAGGTCGGCGCCGAGATGTTGTAGGCGCGGCCGAGGCGCGTGATCGAGTCGAGCAGCACGACGACGTCGCGGCCGAGCTCCACCAGGCGCTTAGCGCGCTCGATGGCGAGCTCGGCGACCGTGGTGTGATCCTCGGCGGGGCGATCGAAGGTCGAGGCGATGACCTCGCCCTTCACGGTGCGCTGCATGTCGGTGACCTCTTCGGGGCGCTCGTCGACGAGCACGACCATGAGGTGCACCTCGGGGTTGTTGTTCGCGATGGCGTTGGCGATCTGCTGCAGCACGATCGTCTTGCCCGCCTTCGGGGGCGCGACGATGAGGCCGCGCTGGCCCTTGCCGATCGGCGCGACGAGGTCGATGATGCGCTGCGTCAGCTTCTCGGGCGCGGTCTCGAGGCGCAGGCGCTCCTGCGGGTAGAGCGGCGTCAGCTTGCCGAACTCGACGCGCGCGGCGGCGTCGTCGACCGACAGGCCGTTGATCGCGTCGACCTTGACCAGCGCGTTGTACTTCTGGCGGCTGGACTGCTCGCCCTCGCGCGGCTGCTTGATCGAGCCGACGACCGCGTCGCCCTTTCGCAGGTTGTACTTCTTCACCTGACCGAGCGAGACGTAGACGTCGCTCGGGCCGGGCAGATACCCGGAGGTGCGCACGAACGCGTAGTTGTCGAGCACGTCGAGGATGCCCGCGATCGGGATGAGGACGTCGTCCTCGCCGATCTCGGTCTCGAACTCGTCGCCGCCGGCGGCGGCCTGCGTGCCACGGCGCTTGTTGCGCTGGCGGCCGCGGCCGTTGCCCTGGGCCGGCTGCTCGTCGTCCTGCGTGTCGGCCTTCGCCGGCTCCGCGACGGGCTGGGCGCTCTGGGTCTGGCCGCCCTGGGCGTTCTGGCCCTGTGCGGCTTGGCCGCCCTGCGCGTTCTGGCCCTGTGCGGCCTGGCCACCCTGGGCGTTCTGGTTCTGCGCGTTGCGGTTGCGGCTGCGGCTGCGGCTGCGGCTCCGGCTGCGCGACGGCGTCTCGGCGCCCTCGCCCTCGGCGGCCTGCTCGCCACCCTCGCCGGACTCGGCGGGCGCCTCGGTGCCTTCGGCGGGCGCCTCTGCGTCGGCGGCGGGCGCCTCGGTGCCTTCGGCGGGGGCGGATGCCTCTTCAGCAGCCTGCTCGCCGGCCTCGGCCGGTGCGGCCTCGGCGGGTGCCTCTGCCGGCGTCTCGGCCGGTGCTTGCGCGGCGGGCTCGGCCGGCGCGACATCGGTGCTCTTGGCACGGCGGGGAGCGCGCTTGCGCGGGGCCTTCGCGGGCGCAGCAGGCGCCTCGGCCGGTGCCTCGGCAGCCGCTTCGACGGCGACGACCTCGGCGACGACCTCTTCGGCCACGACCTCGGCGACGACGGCCTCGGCGACCGCGTCGGCGACAGCAGCCTCGGCGACGGCCTCCTCGGCGACGGCGTCGGCGATGATCGCCTCGGCGACGGCCTCCTCGGCCGCTTCCTCAGCGACCTCGGCGGCGGTGGCGTCACCCGACTCCTCGGCGACGATCGCCTCGGCGACCGCCTCCTCGGCGGCCTCTTCGGCGGCGAGCGCCTCGACGACGGCCTCGTCGGCGACGGCGACGGCCGCCTCGGCGACCTCGACGGCCTCTTCGGCGACGACCTCGGCCTCGACGGCCTCGATGACGGCTTCCTCAGCCACGGCCTCGGCCTGGGCTTCGACGCTGCCGGCGTCTCCGAATGCCTCGGGCGCTTCCGCGCGCTCGTCGGCCGGAACGTCGGCGTGGATCTCGGAGATGGACTCCACGAGTTCTCCCTTGTGAAAAACGGAACGATTGTGCACGATCGCACGGCGCTGCCGGGTGGCGTCTGCCTGTCTCGATCAGTTGTCACGCCTGTCGAGACACCCGCCGACGGGGTGAGGGACCGCGAGGGTGCTCAGCGGACGTCGGCAGGTCAGAATGCCGTGCGGTGGTTTCGCAGATTTGCGACGGAGGCCAGATTCACGTATTACGTGGAACCCTCCGCGTACTCCCTCACTGTACCACCCTTGAAGTCGACGGCGAGCATGAGCGCCTCCCACGGGGTGTCGGTCGCGGCAGCTGCGAGCGCCGCCGCCTCGAGGCGTCGTCCCGGGCCGTCGGCGAGCACGAGCACGCTCGGTCCCGCCCCCGACACGACCGCCGCGAAGCCCGCCGCGCGCAGCGCCCGCACCAGACCGTCGGTCTCGGGCATGGCGCTCGCGCGGTAGTTCTGGTGCAGTTTGTCCTCCGTCGCCGCCTGCAGCAGCTCGGGGCTCTGCGTGAGCGCCGCGATCAGCAGTGCGGAGCGAGAGACGTTGAAGACAGCGTCCTCACGGGGTACATGCATCGGCTGGAGGCTGCGCGCGAGCTCGGTCGACATCGTGAACGTGGGCACGAAGACGAGCGGCGACACCCCGCGGTGCACGAGCAGCTTCTTGTGCTGCGGGCCGCCCTCGTCCACCCACGCGATGGTGAGGCCGCCGAACAGGGCGGGTGCCACGTTGTCAGGGTGACCTTCGAGCTCGGTCGCGAGGCGCAGCAGGGCGTCGGGTCCGAGCTCGACATCGCCCTCGAGCAGTCCTCTGGCAGCCAGCAGGCCCGACACCACCGCCGCGCCTGACGAACCGAGGCCGCGTCCGTGCGGGATCACGTTCTTGGCGACGAGGCGGAGTCCCGGCATCCGTCGCCCGACCGATTCGTACGCGTACGCGATCGCCCGCACCACGAGGTGCGAGGCGTCGCGCGGCACATCGTCCGCACCGGCTCCCTCCACCTCGATCTCGAGCTCGCCCTCGGGCAGCGCCGTGACGTCGAGCTCGTCGTACACGCTCAGCGCGAGACCGAGGGTGTCGAACCCGGGTCCGAGGTTGGCGCTCGTCGCGGGCACCCGCACCACCACCCGGCGGCCGGGGGCCGGAGCGACGGCTGCGTTCACGCGGTCGCCGCCGCGGGAGCAAGCTCGAGGACGGATGCCACCTCCGACGTCGTGGCGTCGACCACGGTGGGCTCGACCTCCGAGCCGTCGGCGTTGCGCAGCGCCCAGTGCGGGTCCTTGAGGCCGTGGCCGGTGACCGTGAGCACGACGCGCGCGCCCTGGGGCACGATGCCGGCCTCGACCCGGTCGAGGAGACCCGCGACGCTGATCGCCGACGCCGGCTCGACGAAGATGCCGACCCCGCCCGCAAGGAGCTTCTGCGCCGCGAGGATGCGGTCGTCGTCGATGGCGCCGAAGTACCCGTCGGTCGCCGTGCGGGCCTCGAGCGCGAGGTCCCACGACGCCGGGTTGCCGATGCGGATGGCGCTGGCGACGGTCTCGGGGTTCTTCACGACCTTGCCGGTGACCAGCGGCGCCGAGCCGGCGGCCTGGAAGCCGAACATGCGCGGCACGCGCGTCGAGACGCCGGCCTCGGCCTCCTCGCGGTAGCCGCGCGTGTAGGCGGTGTAGTTGCCCGCGTTGCCGACCGGGATGAAGTGGAAGTCCGGGGCGTCGCCCAGCTGCTCGACGACTTCGTAGGCGGCGGTCTTCTGCCCGTCGATGCGGTCCGGGTTGACCGAGTTGACGAGGTGCACCGGGTAGTTGTCGGCGAGCTCGCGCGCGATCTCGAGGCAGTCGTCGAAGTTGCCGCGGATCTGGATGAGACGGCCGTTGTGCGCCACAGCCTGGCTGAGCTTGCCCATCGCGATCTTGCCTTCGGGCACGAGCACCGCCGCCGTGATGCCGGCGTGCGCCGCGTAGGCGGCCGCCGAGGCGGACGTGTTGCCGGTCGAGGCGCAGATGACGGCCTTCGCGCCGTGCTCGATCGCGCGCGAGACGGCGACGGTCATCCCGCGGTCCTTGAACGAGCCGGTGGGGTTCATGCCCTCGAACTTCACCCACACGTCGGTGCCGGTAAGGCGCGACAGCGCGGGGGCGGGCAGGAGCGGCGTGCCGCCCTCGCCGAGGGTGACCACGGTCGAGGCATCCGTGACGCCCAGACGATCTGCGTACTCGCGGAGGACCCCGCGCCAAACGTGTGCCATGTCAGTTCTCCTTCAGAAAAGTCTTCAATTGCCTTCGACGCGCAGCACCGAGACGACGCGCTCGACGACGCCGCTCGCGGCGAGGCGGTCGACCGTCTCGCTCAGGTCCTGCTCCAAAGCCTTGTGCGTGCCGATCACCAGTCGGGCAACGCCGCTCTCGCCCTCGGCCGACTCGACGACGGTCTGCTCGACGGTCGCGATCGACACGCGGCCTTCGCTCAGGATGCCCGCGACCGTCGCCAGAACGCCCGGCTGGTCGTCGACCTCGAGCGTGATCTGGTAGCGCGTGGTGACGCGTCCGACGGGGACGATCGGCAGGTTCGCGAGCGTCGACTCTCCGACGCCGACGCCGCCGGCGATGTGGCGGCGCGCCGCCGAAACGACGTCGCCGAGCACCGCGGACGCCGTCTGCACGCCGCCGGCGCCCGCGCCGTAGAACATGAGGTTGCCGGCAGCCTCGGCCTGCACGAACACCGCGTTGTTGGCGCCGTGCACGCTCGCGAGAGGGTGCGCGCGGTCGATGAGCGCGGGGTAGACGCGCACCGAGATGGATTCACCGGATGCCTCGGTCAGGCGCTCGCACACGGCGAGCAGCTTGATGACGTACCCCGCGTGGCGCGCGGCATCCATCATCGACTTGTCGATCGACGTGATGCCCTCGCGGTGCACCGCATCCAGCGGCACCGTGGTGTGGAAGGCGAGGCTCGCGAGGATCGCGGCCTTCTGGGCGGCGTCGTAGCCCTCGACATCGGCCGTCGGGTCGGCTTCGGCGTACCCGAGGCGCTGCGCGTCGGCGAGCACGTCCGAGAACTCGGCGCCCTCGGTGTCCATGCGGTCGAGGATGTAGTTCGTCGTGCCGTTGACGATGCCCATGATGCGCTGGACGCGGTCGCCGGCGAGCGAGTCGCGCAGCGGGCGGATGATCGGGATCGCGCCCGCGGCGGCCGCCTCGTAGTAGACCTCGGCACCCACCTGGTCGGCGGCGTCGAAGATCTCGGGCCCGTGCGTGGCGAGGAGCGCCTTGTTCGCCGTCACGATGTCGGCACCCGAGTTGATCGCATGGAGCAGGTACTCGCGCGCCGGTTCGATGCCCCCCATGAGCTCGATGACGATGTCGGAGCCCACGATGAGCGAGTCGGCGTCGGTCGTGAAGAGCTCACGTGGCAGGTCGACGTCGCGCTTGGCGTCGACGTCACGCACCGCGATGCCCACCAGCTCCAGTCGCGCACCCGCGCGGTCGGCGAGTTCGTCGGCGTGCTGTCGCAGCAGCGAGGCGACCTGCGAGCCCACGGCTCCGGCTCCCAGGAGTGCGACGCGGAGGCGGCGGTAGTCGGTCACTTCGGCTCGCTTCGCTCGCTCAGTACGGGCATGCGTTGGTTTCCTTCCGTCGGTGCTCCGGCGAGCTCGCGCCCGTCGTGCACGGTGCTGAGGCCGGCGTCGCGGGCGAGCAGATCATCGATCGTCTCGCCCCGCACGATGATGCGCGCCTCTCCCCCGCGCAGCGCCACGACGGGCGGGCGGGGGACGTAGTTGTAGTTGCTCGAGAGCGAGAAGCAGTACGCGCCCGTCGCGGGGACCGCGAGCAGGTCGCCGGGCGAGACGTCGCCCGGCAGGTACTCCGCATCGACCACGATGTCGCCTGACTCGCAGTGCTTGCCCACCACGCGCGACAGCGCCGGCTCGGCGTCGCTGGTGCGCGACGCGATGCGAGCCGAGAATTGCGCGCCGTACAGGGCCGGGCGGGCGTTGTCGCTCATGCCGCCGTCGACGCTCACGTACAGGCGGGTGTCGCCGCTCTCGAGCTCGACGGGCTTGGTCGTGCCCACTTCGTACAGGGTCACGCCTGCTCGACCGACGATCGCGCGGCCCGGCTCGAACGCGAGGTTCGGCATCGGGATGCCGCGCACCTCGCACTGCCGCGCGACCGCCTCGGCGATGCCCAGCGCGAGCTGCTCGATCGGGGTGGGGTCGTCGACCGACGTGTAGGCGATGCCGAACCCGCCGCCGAGGTTCAGGACCGGCAGCTCACCGCCTTCGCGAAGCTCGGCATGCAGTTCGACCAGGCGGGCGGCGGACTCCTCGAACCCGGAGGTGCCGAAGATCTGCGAGCCGATGTGGCAGTGCAGGCCCACGAACTCGAGCCCGGGGAGCTCACGGATGCGGGCGACGGCGGCGGGGGCATCCGTCAGCGTGAAGCCGAACTTCTGGTCTTCGTGAGCCGTGGCGAGGAAGTCGTGCGTCTCGGCGTGCACGCCGCTGTTGACCCGCAGCAGCACGGCCTGGGTCGCTCCGCGGCGCTCGACGATCGCCGCGAGACGCTCGATCTCGATGAGGCTGTCGATGACGATCGAGCCGATGCCCACCTCGACGGCCCGCTCGAGCTCGGCCACCGACTTGTTGTTGCCGTGGAAGCCCAGTCGCGCGGGGTCGGCGCCCGCCGCGAGTGCGACGGCGAGTTCTCCGCCGCTGCACACGTCGACGGCGAGCCCCTCTTCGGTGACCCAGCGCACGACCTCGGTGCTCAGGAACGCCTTGCCCGCGTAGTAGACGCGGGCCTGAACGCCGTGAAGCGCCGCCGCCGCGCGGAAGGCGTCGAGCGTGCGGCGGGCGGCCTGGCGCACCTCGTCCTCGTCCACGACGTAGAGTGGCGTGCCGAACCGCTCGCGCAAGGCGGTCGCGGGGATGCCGCCGAGCTCCAGCACGCCGTCGGCATCGCGCGCCGCGGCCGCCGGCCACACGGCCGGAGCGAGCCCGTTCGCGTCGGCGGGGCGTTCGAGCCACGCGGGAGCGACGGAACGGTGGTGCGGGTCGGCGGACACGGTGGACCAATCGGTGGGAGCTTCGACGCTGGCCGTCCGGGAGTCCGGGTGCGGCTCTGCCAGGCCGGAGGGGGTCACGCGCCTGGCGGTGGTAGCAGTCTAGGGCACACGACTCCGGAGGCCTGCGCCGTGTGACGCCCTGCGGCCGCTCAGGCGCAGGTGCCGTTCTCCTGAAGCGCCGGATCGGTCGCGATGGCCCCGTCGACGTCGAAGTCGGCGACGAGCGCGTCGCCGGTCACCTCGACGGCGGTGAGGGTCACTCCGGATGGCAGGTACTGCGCGATGCACACGTTCCACTCGCGCAGGACGATGTCGGCGAGATTCCCGAACTGGCTGCGCAGCGCATCGGCGGTCACCTCCGACTCGCCGAGGCGGAGCGCCGCGGGCGCCAGCACGATCGCGCCGTCGGCCGCGGATGGTGCCAGGGCGACGCCGACGGGGACGGACACGCCGAACAGCTGCAGGTCGAGCGACATGGTCACGTTCGGCGCGGCCAGGCCCACCGTGTCGGCGGGGAAGCCCTCGACCGTCGCCAGCAGCGTGCGCAGCTGCGACTCGTCGAGCGAGACCGTCGCGGTGGCGCCGCTCATCTCGCCCGTGCCGCGCACCGCGACGTCATGTGCCGTCACCGTGACATCGCCGCTCACACCGCCGAGCGTGACATCGTCGGAGGCGATCGTGAGGTCGTCGAGCGAGCCCGAGATGAGCTGCGGGATGACGGCGCCGGCGACGTCGACGTCGACCGGGTGGTCGGCAGGCAGCGACAGCTGGGTGCGCACCTGATCGCGGACGACGCCGGTCACGATCTGCCGGGCGATCGCCTCGGCGGCGAACCACGCGGCCACGGCGAGCACGGCGACGATCGCGAACGCCACGATCCACGGCCACACACGGCGCGGCTGCGCCGGTGCCGTCGACAGCGTCCCGTCGGGGATCGGTTCGGTCGCCTGCGCATCGCCTCTGGCCATTGCTACATCCGTTCCGGTGCGGTGACACCCAGGAGATCGAGCCCGTTTCGCAGAACCTGGCCGGTGGCGTCGTTGAGCCACAGACGGGTGCGGTGCACCGGCTCGACCGGCTCGTCGCCCAGCGGGATCACGCGGCAGTTGTCGTACCAGCGGTGGTAGAGCCCCGCGAGCTCCTCGAGGTATCGCGCGACGCGGTGCGGCTCACGCACCTCGGCGGCGAACGCCACGATACGCGGGAACTCCTGCAGCGCGCCGAGGAGAGCCGACTCGGTCTCGTGGGTCAGCAGCTCGGGGGCGAACTCGGAGCGGTCGACGCCCGAACCGTGGGCGTTTCGCGCCACATTGTGCGTGCGCGCGTGGGCGTACTGCACGTAGAAGACGGGGTTGTCGTTGGTGCGCTTGCGCAGGATCTCGGGGTCGAGCGTGAGCGGCGAGTCCGCGGGGTAGCGCGCGAGCGAATAGCGCAGCGCGTCGGTGCCGATCCAGTCCCGCAGGTCGTCGAGCTCGATGATGTTCCCCGCGCGCTTCGAGAGCCGTGCGCCGTTGACGGACACGAGCTGCCCGATGAGCACCTCGATGTCCTTCTCGGGGTCGTCGCCGGCCGCGCCCGCGAGCGCCTTGAGGCGGTGCACGTAGCCGTGGTGGTCGGCGCCGAGCAGGTAGATCTTGTGCGCGAAGCCGCGATCGCCCTTGTTGAGGTAGTACGCCGCGTCGGCCGCGAAGTAGGTGTACTCGCCGTTCGAGCGGCGGATGACGCGATCCTTGTCGTCGCCGAAGTCCGTGGTGCGCACCCACACGGCGCCCTCGTCGTCGAACACGTGGCCCTGCTCGCGCAGGCGGTCGACGGCCTCGTCCACGAGGCTCGGCTCGCCGTCCGATCCCTTCGCGTGCAGCGTGCGCTCGCTGAAGAAGACGTCGAAGTGCACGTTGAACTTCTCGAGCGACGACTGCAGGTCGCCGAGCTGCAGCTCGTAGGCGCGGTCGCGCGCGATCCTCAGCTGCTCGTCCTCCGGCAGCGTCAGCAGTTCTGGCACCGCCGAGAGGACACGGTGCGCGAGGTCGTCGATATAAGAACCCGGGTAGCCGTCCTCGGGGGGCGGCTCGCCCTTTGCGGCGGCGAGCACCGAGCGGCCGAACCGGTCCATCTGCGCGCCGGCGTCGTTGACGTAGAACTCCCGGACGAGCGTCGCACCGCTCGCG
This sequence comes from Microbacterium trichothecenolyticum, assembly GCF_000956465.1. Lineage (GTDB taxonomy): Bacteria > Actinomycetota > Actinomycetes > Actinomycetales > Microbacteriaceae > Microbacterium > Microbacterium trichothecenolyticum. Next base: position 109,721 of record NZ_JYJA01000028.1, on the reverse strand, counting down.
AGCAGCAGTCGCGCCATCGAGTCGCCGAGCGCCGCCCACCGGGTGTGGCCGATGTGCATCGGACCCGTCGGGTTCGCACTGACGAATTCGAGGTTTATCGTGTTGCCGCGCTGCGACTCGTTCGTTCCGAACGCCGCGCCCGCGTCGACGATGGTCTTCGCGAGCGCACCGGCGGCGGCGGCATCCAATCGGATGTTGATGAAGCCGGGACCGGCGACCTCGACATCGGCGACACCGTCGACCTGCGCGAGACCGGCCGCGATGTCGGCGGCGAACTCCCGGGGGTTCGCGCCGACGGCCTTCGCGAGCTTGAGCGCCGCGTTCGAAGCCCAGTCGCCGTGGTCACGGTTCTTGGGCCGCTCGAGCGGCAGATCGGCGACCGTGAGCCCCTCGGCCGCACCGGGTCGTCGCGCCTCCGCGAGCGGGGCGACGACGGCGAGCAGGGCGGCGGAGAGGGCTTCGGGATTCATAGCCCGTCAAGTCTACGGGCGCGACCCGCTCCGCCCCCGCGCGAGGTCAGGAGATCTGCACCAGCGCGCCGAAGTCGTCGGCAGCGGGATCGGATGCCTCGGGCAGCACTTCGGGCAGGGTGTCGAGTCCGTCGAGGGTCGCGGCCTCGGGGACGACCCACGCGTCGACGCGCAGGCGCTTGAGGCCGACGTAGCCGCCGTGGTAGCTGAGGAACGCGCAGTCAGCGGCATCGCGACCTGTCGCGATGCGCACCAGCGAGTTGCGGTTCGCGAGACGCGTCGCGTCGATGACATACCAGGCGCCGTCGAGATACGCCTCGGCGACGGCGTGGAAGTCCATCGGGCGCAGCCCCGGCGCGAAGCACGCGGCATAGCGGGCCGGCATGTCCATCGCGCGCAGCAGGGCGATGACGACGTGCGCGTAGTCGCGGCAGACGCCCTGGCCGGTCATGAGCGTCGTGACCGCACTGTCGGTGCCCTGACTGAGACCCGGCGTGTACGTGGTGCTCGTGGAGACGAACTCCGACACGGCCGCGATGAGGTCGTGGCCCGACAGTCCCTTGAACTGGCGGCGGGCCTGCTGGAACACCTCGTCGGACTGCGCGTAACGGCTCGGGCGCAGGTACGTGATGGCCTCGAGATCGCTCGTGCGGTTGCTCGCGGCCTGCCCGTCGACGGTCGCCTCGTAACGGATCTCGAGGTGCCCGGGCTCGCCCGTCAGGCGGTGCAGCCTGCTTCCCGACTGGTCGACGATCTCGGTCGGGGTGTACACGCGATCGCCCTGGGTGAACGTCAGATGCTCACTCGAGATCGGCACCGCCTGAGCGGCTGCGATCTGGAAGATGAGGTCGACGGATGCCCCCAATTCGAGGTCCATCTCAGCGGTCACGACGCGTTGCACCGAAGTATCCTCGCATGCCGCGGGGGCTCGCTCGCGCGGGGTTGACAACCTCTTGCTGCGAGTGTTCTGGAAGCGGTTCCAACCCTCAGGATCACGGCCCTCTTTTCCCCAGTTCACGGCCTGGGGGAAGACCTCGTCGATGCATGACTTACCCTCTCTCTATGCACGCGCCCGGCGGTACCCGAGCCCGGAAGCTGTGGCTGCCCCTGGTGAGCGCCACGCTGGCCGTCGCTGCGGTGTGCGCGGTGGCCGTTCTGCGTCCGTGGGGCGCGCCCGAACCGGTGGCGCCGGCGGCGGTCGCCCAGGGCGAGCCGGCGGTCGCAGCATCCGTCCCTCCCGCTCCCCTGGTGTTGGAAGACGACGCGCGTGTTCTCGTCTTCGGGGACTCGTGGGTCTACGGCTCGGCCGCGACCGTGCCGACGCTCGGCTTCGCGTACCTCCTCGCCGACGAGCTCGGCGTCGAGACCGTCGTGGACGGCGTGCGCGGCAGCGGCTACCTCAAGCCCGGACTTGACGGCCCCGCCTACGGCGAGCGCATCGGCGCGCTGGATCCGTCCCTCGACCCCGACGTCATCATCGTCGAGGGGTCGATCAACGACCGCAAGCTCTATCCGGCCGGATACCGGGATGCCGTCACCGCCGCGTGGGACGCCCTCGAGGCCCGCTACCCCGACGCCGAGATCGTGGTCCTCGGTCCGTCGCCGCAGGTGCTGCCGGTAGAGGACGCGACGCGCAAGATCGACGCCGCCCTCAGCGAGCTCGCCGGCGCACGCGGCTGGTGGTACATCTCCCCCATCAGCGAGGACTGGATCACCGAGGCCAATTACCTCGATGTCATCGACACCGGCCCCATCGGGCGCGACCACCCCTCGACCGGCGGCCATGCCTACCTCGCCGACCGCGTCGCGACGGCGATCGAACGCATGGAGCAGCAGCCGGCGATCGTCGCCGACGCACCGCTCGACGACACTCCCCCGGCGCCCTGAGGTGGCCGGGCGACCTGCGCCTGGATGGTAGTCTCGATCGGCACGCCTCCGTAGCTCAGGGGATAGAGCGTTGGTTTCCGGTACCAAAGGTCGCAGGTTCGATTCCTGTCGGGGGCACCAGTCGGGACAAGGGATCGAGAGTCATCAGGACTCTCGATCCCTTTCTCGTGTCAACACTTTGACAACATCTGCCGGCGGCTAGTGCGTCAAGTGGCGTCGCCAGACACTCGGGATATGGGACGCACCGCGACCGGTGCGTCTTCGGCGTGCCCACGTGCACCTCGAACGAGACGAGCACAGCGTTCTCTTCGACCTTCACCCGGCGCCGAGCCGGATCGAGATGGCGGACGCGCAGCGCGGTCGCCTCGCCTCATCGCAGACCCGTGTAGGCGAGGAAGAGCACCGGGGTCGGGTGTCGGGCCTTGTCAGCGAGCAGCTGCACCTGCTGATGAGTCAGGTAGTGCCGAGCGGCGGCTCGCGACTTCGATGGCAGCTTCACATCGCGCGCGACGTTCCGGCCTATTCGCCGGTCGCTCACGGCCGCGTCGAGGATGCCTGCGAGGATTCCATGCGCCCGACGAACTGTCGTGGAGCCCCCGGCGATGCTGGACACCCAGGCCTGCACTTCCGAGTGCCGGTTGTTGGCGAGCGTCCTACTCCCCCATTGCGGCTCGACGTGCTTCTTCCACGCCGAATGCAACGGTCTCACCGACGACGGCTTCAGCACGCCCTCTCTCTGCGTCAGCCACTCGCGGCCGAGGTCGCGGACCGTGACGCGAGCGTGCGTCGGGTTGACATATTCACCGCGAGACTTGGAGAGTTCCAACTCCACGAGCGCAGCTCGGCGTCCCGCTTGGTCTTGAAGCCTCGCTCCGAGGTCTGCGAGGGTCCGGACGCCGGTATGAGATGCGGTAGCGCTTAGCGCCGTTCGCGGTCTCGTACGGGTGGACGCTGCCCACGTCGCGGTCACCCCTCCGCCTGCCGGCCGACCGCGTAGTTCATACCCTCGAGCCACCCATCTTTGCGCGCTCGCATGATCCAGTCGGACGCCGTGCGATGCGGCACCTCAATCTCCCGCTGCACGGCCTTCACGGGCGGAAGCCCCGCAAGAGCCGCGGCTCCGTAGATGATCTGGATGACTTCCATTCGAACCTGACCCGCGCCGCGCTTGACGACTTCTCGCGCCATGTAATCCGGAATCATCCGGCCTTCACCCTCGGTCAGATCGCCCACGGTGATCCAGCGCTCAAGGTCGATCGCCATGCACCAAGGAACCGCCGTCTGGAGAATCGGCGACACCGCCGTGCGCCGCAGCGCCTCCGGGTCGAAATCGTCACGGACAGCGTTGTTGAGAATCGACGTCACGACGTAGCGACCCTCTTCCCGGTGATATTGAGCCTCGAGCGTCGTCTCGATGCCAGACTCATCGCTCACGATGGACGCGACGAACGCTGGAGCGATCCGAAGAGAGTCGCCGATTTGCTCGGTCATCGCCTTCTCGGTCATCTTCGACCCGCCCAGCGTTGTCACCTTGATCACGTCTCGATCTTGCATGTGCACGGCGCTATTTCACAGCTTCCCGTTGACGAGCAGTCTCGTTGAGGCGTGCACTGATGTCAAACACGTTCTGTATTACACAGAAGGAGTGGATCATGGCGACTCTCGCCGGCGACGGCTCAGCCAAGCTCATGAACTGCTGAGTCCAGAACAGGTCGTCGCCCTGCTGCCAGGCGTGACCAAGGGCACGCTCGCGATGTGGCGCTACGAGCACAAGGGCCCGAAGTACTTCAAGCTCGGCCGCAAGGTCGTCTACGCCCTCGACGAACTCGAGGAGTGGCTCGCCGCCTCCGCGGCGGGTGCCGAGCAGGACTGATGCGAACTTCGCCTGCTGTCGGCGGTACAACGTGACTTCAGGCGCACGCTGCTGGACGCGGTAACGGGCCGCCTCTCCGGACGGCAAGAATGTAGCGGACCCGGGACGACTCCGTTCCCGCCATTCGCTTTTTGCAGACTCCGCTCTCCGCTGCGCTAGGAGCTCTACTTAGCAATCGCTCGGCCGGGCACTACGTCGCCCCGCCCCGCCCGATCGGCTGATTGTCGGAGCGAGGCCGAAGTTTGGGCCGGCGGACTACCGTGACCATCTCGTCCGCACGCATGCGGCGCTCGTACTCGATCCCCATGCGGGCGCCTGCACGGTTAGGCTCCGCTGTCGCACTATCGACTCGGCCGCGGGGCTGGGCGGGTTGCAGCCGTGGTCGGGCGTTGTCGGGCCGGGCGTCAGCCGGTTCTGGTGGCCACAAGTTCGACAGCGCAGTCTCGTGCGCAGTCGACGAGTTCGTCCAGTCCGGCGGTGAGGTGGCCGAGGAGAGTGAGGCCGTGGTCGGGGACCGCGGTCCCGTCGGTGAGGAAGACGACGATGCTCTGCTCGGCGGTGACGTACGCGACGTCGCCGGCGCGGTAGTCGTTCATCGGGGTGGCGTGGTCGGTGGAGAGGGGCGCGGGCAGCTGCGCGAACACGGCGGTGCCCATCCGATCGTGGAACGTCACGTTGACCGGAAGCAGCGGCGCGAGCTGCGATGCCGTGGCGGAGTCGTCGAGCGCGATAGACGCCTGCGGGATGGGGGCTGTGCTGGCGGGGGCGAGGGTAGGCGTGGTCAGAAGCAGGAGTGCGGCGACGACGCTATTGAGAACGCGTTGCGGCGCGAGTCGGAGGAGGGAGAGCTGGGGCATGCTGCCCAGCCAACGGGTTGCCGGCCGCGCGCGGGAGTCCCTGGTCTGACGTGTCCTGGCAGGGCATCCCAGTGCGGCGGCCGGTCGACCTAGCCTGTGTGCATGGACAACCGTTCCGAGGTGCGCGACTTCCTGATGTCGCGACGAGCCCGGGTGGAGCCCGAAGATGTGGGCTTTGCACGTGGTGCCGATCGTCGCGTGCCGGGGCTGCGTCGGGGCGAGGCGGCCGCGCTGGCGGGCGTGAGTGTCGAGTACTACGCCCGTCTCGAGCGGGGCCAGATCTCCGGCGCGTCCGAGGCGGTGCTGGACGGTGTCGCCAGGGCGTTGCAGATGGACGAGGCCGAGCGCGAGTATCTGCACCGGCTTGCGCACCAGGCGGGAGGGTCGACGACCGGCACCCGCCGGGCCGTGAAGCCGGCGCCGGTGTGGCGGCCGTCGCTGAGCATTCAGTGGTTCCTCGACTCGATGCAGTCCGCCGTGGCGATGGTCGGCAACGGTCGCACCGATCTGCTGGCGTGGAACCCGCTCGGCGGCGCGCTGATGCACGAGATGCTCGTCACAGCGACGACCACGCCCCCGAACTTCGCACGGTTCATCTTCCTGGAACCTGTTGCCCGCCGGTTCTACCCGGACGGGGAGGCGATCGCGGGCATCAACGTCGCGCAGTTGCGGACCGAGGCCGGACGCGACCCGCACAGCAAACCCCTCCACGATCTTGTCGGCGAGCTGTCCACGCGCAGCGACCACTTCCGAACGCTGTGGGGACGCCATGACGTGTGGGAGCACCAATCGGGAGTGAAGCGTTTCCACCACCACGTGGTCGGCGACCTGACCCTTCACTTCAACGGACTCGACCTGGTCGGCGAATCAGGGGTGCAGCTGACGGTGCTCACCGCTGAACCGGGATCCCACGACCACGACGCGCTCCAACTGCTTGGCAACTGGGCCTCGTCGGCCCCGGGCGACGAGCGCCCGCACCCGGCCGACGCGGAACCGACGCAGAGGACATCCGGGGAGACCGTATGACGAACAGGCCGGTGCGCGTCGCCGTGCAGTTGCAGCCGCAGCACGCGACCTACGAGACGATCCGCGACAGCGCGGCCGAGCTGGAAGAGCTCGGAGTGGACATCCTGTTCAACTGGGACCACTTCTTCCCGCTCAACGGTGAACCCGACGGTGCGCACTTCGAGTCGTGGACCATGCTCGCCGCACTGGCCGAGCAGACGCGTCGGGTGGAGTTGGGCGCCCTGGTCAACTGCAACAGCTATCGCAACGCGAACCTGCAAGCCGACATGGCACGGACCATCGACCGGATCAGCGCCCACGGCACCGGGCGGGGCCGGTTCATCTTCGGGACCGGCTCCGGTTGGTTCGAGCGCGACTACACCGAATACGGGTACGCGTTCGGCACCGTCGGACAGCGTCTGGATGCGCTCGCCCACAACCTCCCCGTGATCGAGGAACGCTGGGCGCGGCTCAACCCGCCACCCACCCGCAAGATCCCCATCCTCATCGGCGGGGCAGGAGAGAAGAAGACGCTGCGCATCGTCGCAGCCCACGCCGACATCTGGCACAGCTACAGCGACATCCCCACCCTGGAACGCAAACTCGCTGTCCTCGCCGAACACGGCCGCGCCATCGGCCGCGACACCACGGAGGTCGAGATCTCCGCCGGCGTTCTCGACTCCATCGCCCACCGATCCTTCCAGGACGCCGACGAGCTCCACCAGATGGGCACGACGCTGTTCACGATCGGACTCTCCGGTCCCGACTACGACCTCACCCTCGTGGCCGACTGGCTCGCCTGGCGCGACCAGAAGAACACCTGACCGAGCCCCCCCGCGACACAGTCATGACGACCGCGGACTACCTGGGATGGGCGGGCACCCTCACCGCCATCCTGCTCGGACTGCCACAACTCATCCGGCTCGCGCGGACGCGGAACGTCGAAGGGCTCTCGCTGCCGGCATGGCAAGCGTTCCTCGCCGTCGGCGTCGGGTGGACCGCCCACGGCATCACGATCGGTCAAGCACCCCAGATCGTCGCGAGCGCACTGTCGCTCGCCTCGACCGTCCCGATCCTCTACCTGCTGTCGCGGCACCTCCGCCGGAACTTCCTGATCACCCTGCTCCCCGGCCTCGTGCTCGCCGCGATCATGATTGGCATCGACCAGATCTTCGGCTCGGGCGCTTATGGAGCGGTCGCCCTCGTCCCGGCGGTGATCGCGAACGCAGGGCAGAGCATCGCCCTCATCCGCGCACCCCACGTCGGCGGAGTATCCGTGCTGTTCCTGGTCCTGGCTGTGCTCAACCAGGTGTTCTGGCTCGCCTGGGCGATCCTCGTCGCCGACCTCGGCACCATCATCGCCGCCGGCACCACGGGCACCATCGCGCTCTTCAACCTCATCTGGTACACCGCTCGCCGTCTCGGCGTTCCCCCGATCTGGGCCGCACCTCAACCGACCGAGCACACAGCTCACCCACCCCGGATGACTCCCCCGAGTGCAAACAACCTCTGACCTGGGCGATCGGGCAGCGCGAAAGGAATCTGGTCGCGCAAGTGAGGCGATACCGCGCTTGCGGCTGATGGAGTTGGTAGGAGGCGCGGCCGGGCGGACCTGTGGCCGGTGCGCGCCCGACTATCGCTCGCGGGCCTGCTACTCGGGGTGGCCCCTCACGTGCGTGGTCTCCCCGTGCGGGACGAGAGGACTTCCCGTGGGTGGCACGAGTCTGCGTCCGCGTCAGTTTCTCATCGTTCACGGCGCCGCCCTAGTATTCGGTGCATGCCGGACATGCTCCGCAATGTGGTCCTGGGGGGACCCGAACTGCACACGGCCCTGCTGGACAGTAAGACCCAGATCCCACATCTCCGAGCGAGTTCCGTGAGCAGAAGCCGCCAGATCCGTGAGGCGCGCGACAGCGGTGCGCGCGTGGTGTCGGTCGCTGCTCCGGCCGGTTACGGCAAGTCGACGATGCTCAGCGAGTGGGCGGCGACCGAGAGCCGCCGGGTCGCGTGGGTCTCCGTGGACCGTACCGACGACGATCCGGCGCTTCTGCTGCCTCTCATCGCCGCGGCGTGCTCGCCCTTCTCACCGTTGGCTGCCGCCGTCATGGCCGACATGCGTGGCATCGGGGCAGGCGCGCTCGGAAGGTCCGCTCCGATGCTCGCGGCGGCGCTCGCGTCGACACCGGTGAGCTTCGTCCTCTTCATCGACGATGTGCACTTGGTCGGCTCGGAGGAGTGCCAGGACGCGCTCGAGGTGGTGCTGGCGCGCATCGCGACCGGCTCGCAGGTGGTCCTGGCCAGTCGGCAGGAGTCGCCCCTCATTGCCCGGCTGCGCGGCACCGGAGACGCGTGGGACGTGTCAGCCACCGACCTCGTATTCGACCGCGCGGAAGCGCGAGCCGTCTTCGAGGCCGCCGGCGCGACGGACGTCGACGACGACGAGCTGGCCGAGGTTGTCATACGCTGCGAGGGCTGGCCGACGGGACTCTTCCTCTGCGCACTCGTGGCGCGGTCCTCCACGGGACCCGTATCGGCTGCCGGGAGCGACCGGTACGTGGCGGACTATCTGTATCGCGAGTGCCTGTCGCGACTGCCGAAGGATCTGGCGGCGTTCCTGCGGCGCAGTTCGATCCTCGATCAGCTCTCGCCCGAGATCTGCAACTCCGTGCTCGAGATTGACACTGCCCGCACGCTCATCCATCGGGTCGAGGCCGCGAACCTCTTCCTCGCGCCCACCGACCGGAACCGTGCCTGGTTCCGGTTCCATGCGCTGTTCCGGGAGTTCCTCCTGGCCGAGCTGGAGCGTGTTGAGGGCGCGGCCGCGGTCGCCGAGCTCCACCGGCGTGCGGCGACGTGGCACGAGGCGCACCAGGTGCCGGCCCACGCTGTCGAGCACTGGATCCGGGCCGGGGAGTACGAGCGCGCCAGCGGGCTTGTCGCCGAGTTGGGCCTCGGCATGTACGGGGAGGGACAGGTCGCCACCGTTCGCCGGTGGCTGCACGAACTCGGCGACGACGTGCTGCTGGCGCATCCGGCGCTGGTCATCTCGATGACCTGGACGGCGATCCTGCTGGGTGAGGTCCGCTCAGGCAAGCGGTGGGCCCGCGCCTTGGACGACGTTCGCGCCGAGGAGCTCCCGGAAACCGACCGGGTGATGTTCGAATCGGCGCGCGCGATGGTTCGGTCGGCGATGTGCGAGCACGGATATCACCGAGCGGCCGCGGATGCCGCGTTCGCCTTCGAGCATGAGCCGGCGAACAGTCCGTGGCGCGATCAGGCGCTCCACCTCTACGGCATGGCGGCGCTCCTCCGCGGCGACGAGCAGACCGCCAGGGTCAGCTTCGAGGAGGCCATCCCGCTCGCGACGGTGATGGGCAATCCCGACACGGTGATCCTGAGCGAGCCCGAGCTCGCGCTGATCGCGATCGACGAGGGGCGGTGGGCCGACGCAGCCGACCATGCGCGGCGGGGCATCGACGCGATCGATGCGAGCCACATGGAGGGATACCCGACGACGGCACTCGCGCTCGCCGTGGCTGCCCGGGTCGCCGTCCACGGCGGTCATCATCCAGCGGGCCAGCGGCTGCTGGCGCGGGGGATGCGGGCGCGCGTCGGCTGCACGCACCTCCTGCCTTATCTGTCGGTGCGGGTACGGGTGCAGCTCGCGAAGGTGCACCTGATGCTCGGCGACCGCGCTGGCGCGGCGCACCTCCTCCGCGAGTGCGACGACATCCTGCGGATCCGACCGGATCTGGGCACGACCGGGGCGCTGGTGGAGGAGCTGCGCCTGGGGCTGGCGATCGCGCCCATGACGGGGGCCGTCCCGCTCACTCCCGCCGAACTGCGGCTGCTTCCGTACCTGCAGACGCATCTCACGATCGCCGAGATCGGCAAGCGGCTCTTCGTGTCGCGCAACACCGTCAGCTCGCAGCTGGGTTCGATCTATCGGAAGCTGTCGGTGACCTCTCGCAGTCAGGCCGTCGAGCGGGCCGTCGCACTGGGGTTGCTTGGCGAGTAGAGCAGCCTCAGTCGCCTTCGCCGATGCCGAGGTCGTCGGCGTAGCCCAGTGCAAGTGCGATCCGCGGGGCTTCGGCGACAGCCCGGGGAAGTCCGACGATCCTGACGAGATCGTCGAGGACCGCGATGATCTCGTCGGAGCTAACACCGGCCACGATCGCGTCGTCCACAGCGGTGCGCATCGAGGCCTCGGGAGCCGAGACGGCGATCAGCGCGGCGATCCGCATCAGCGTCGTGGTGCGCCAGTCCAGCTGCATCGTCGGAGACAGGTCGTGATGCTCGGCAAGTCGCGGGTCGTTGATGCAGTAGCGCCGCAGCAGCTCTGGTGCGTCCATGTGCTCGCATCCTTTCGTGGCGCAGGTGTGCCGGCATCCACCGCAATTCCATGTCTCCCATGCCGATCGTGCACCATTCAGACTGTGTGACCTTCACGCGATTCGGATGATGCGACCCCTATGAGGCCCTCGCTAGCGTGGCGGTCGTCGGCCATGTGGCCGCTTCTGCTTACTGCTGAGAATGGGAACTTCATGGGCTTCTTCGATTTCCTGCTGTGGATGCTGTGGATCTACCTCGTCGTGATCTGCATCTGGATCTTCGTTTGGATCTTCATCGACATCTTCCGAGACCACACCCTCAATGGGTGGGCAAAGGCGCTGTGGATCATCTTCCTCGTCGTGCTGCCGTTCCTCGGCGCGATTATCTACCTCATCGCCCGCGGTGGTTCGATGGCCCAGCGTCAGGCGCGCGACGCGCAGGCCGCTGCGCAGGCGAACGCCGACTACATCCGCAGCGTCGCCGGCACGCCGACGTCCTCGCCCGCGGGCGAGATCGAGCGTGCGCAAGGCCGGCTGTCGTCCGGCGCGATCACGCAGAGCGAGTTCGACGCCCTGAAGACGAAGGCTCTCGCGGGCTGACCGCGTCCATCCTCTCTACCGAATGGAAGAATCATGAGCAGCAACGACACCGCCGTGACCGGCTGGGTGGGCTGGGGCGTCTTCGCCGCGATCGTCCTGCTGATCGCTGGTTTCATCGACGTCCTGCATGGACTTCAAGCTCTCATCGGGCCCGACACTGCCTACTTCCTCGCAGAGTCCGGTCTGTTCTCGATCGATGTGCAGGGCTGGGGATGGTGGCACCTCATCTCCGGGCTGTTGCTCATCCTGGTGGGCTTCGCGCTGCTGGCCGGTGCCACGTGGGCACGGGTGGTCGCGATCATCCTGGTGATCATCAATGCGATCGGCCAACTCACCCTGGTGGCCGCTCAGCCGTGGCTGTCGATCACCGTGCTCGTGCTCGACATCCTCGTGATCTACGCACTCACGGTTCACGGTCGCGAACTCCGCGCCCGACACGACGCATGAACGGAGCAGAATTGACAGACACCGACAACCGGCCGGACGACGAACTTGGGCCCATCGACTACCTCGTGGTGGAGTTCCCCCCGGGACAGACTCGCCTGACGGGCGAGGCCGCCGCCGAGCTCGTGGCTCTGGCCGCGAGCGACACCATCCGCGTCCTCGATCTGATGATCGTCTACAAGGGCGAGGACGGCTCGATCGACGTCGATGAGTTCGAAGACATCGACGATCTCGGCGACCTGGCGCAGATCGAGGCGACGCTCGCCGAAGTGCTCGCCGAGCAGGACCTGATCGATATCGCCGCGGCGATGGATCCGGGCAGCGCCGCCGCCGTGCTGGTGTGGGAGAACACCTGGGCCGCGCCGTTCGCCGTGGCGTTGCGCCGAGGCGGCGGACAGCTGATCGCCTCGGGGCGCATTCCCACGCAGGCGCTCATCGCATCCATGTCCAAAGAAGGAGAATGACGATGCCTATCGGAATCGGACGACTGGGTCGCGTCGGAATGATCGGCCGACCGGTGGCGCGTACCGCCGCCGTCGTCGGGACGGCGAAAGTCGTCTCGAACGGCGTGGACCGCCGCCAAGACCGTCGACAGGACCGGCGCGAACGCCGCTGACACCGCCCGGGTCGAGGACCGCCACCGGCATGGCGGCGGTCCTCGACCCGGGTCGTTTCGTCACAGACAGCGCCCCATCGGGCGGGCCAGCGAAGAACCATGAGCGACGTCATCAAGCCCGGATGCACCACGGCCATACCCGCGCAGATCCATTCCCGACCGCGTCCCGACCCGCATAGGCGATCTCGACTTCGCAGACGGTCCCTGAGCGGTCGCCCAGCTGGCGCGCGAGCCTGTCGAGGTGACATACAGTTCGGTGACGCGCTACGTTGTCGAGCATGCAGCGATCCGCGCCGACGAGCTGTCGAGCGGCGCGTTGCGGGTATGGCTAAGTGGACATGATCCGGTCACCGGCGAAGAGCGCGGCAAGACGTTGCTGCGCTCCGACTGTCCACCTACTCCATCACCAGGTAACGAGGCCCTTCGGGGGACAGACTTGCATCCAGCAGGGTCGCCAACGATGGGTGATTGAGCTGAGCCAGCGCGCTCGCCTCTCGATGCACGCGGACCGGCGAGTCGAGCACCTGCGCGTCGTCCTTGAGCAGCTTGATGGCGACCGAGGACCACGTTCTCGGCTCAGTACACCTCTGCCATGCCACCTTCACCGACACGCTCGTGCAGCAGGTACCGGGCGTCCAGGAGCGCGGCCGTGTCGGGCTGTTCGATCGGGTACGTCACGCTGGTGTCCTCCCCGCCGCATCCGCGGCAGCACTGGCGTCGACTGCGGCCGAGTTGCCCGCGGCACGACAACGGAAGCACAGGGTTGACAGGCAGGGGCGGCAGTAGTTCGTGACCGCCGACCATCAGCAGAACCGATGCAACGGACCACCGCGACACGCCTGGCCTACCGCGATCCACTCAGCAGCTCGGCGATCCCATCGCCAGCTCGGCCAGTGCGGGTAACACGGTGGGATCCACGTGCGTGCGCCGAGTAAGCGGCCTCGTCTCAGGCGGCCTCGGCTCGGCATCCGCCGTCTGGTCATCGACCCCGGAGGCCTCCGCCCCAGTGGTGGGGTTTGCGGTGCATCAGCGCGCGCTGTTGGTGTTGTCAGATGGGGTACGACGGTGAAGGATGGCCGGCTGCTGGTCGTGGCCGTGGCTGGTGAAGGCGTAGTAGGCGGGGAGGAGCAGGAAGACCACCGAGCCGATGAGCGGGTGAACGAGGACACCGGCCGCGCCCGCCGCCAGGTAGAGCACGACCCCGATGAGCGCGCGCGGCGTTCTCGCGCGAAGTAGGAGTCCTCGACCTCGTCCTTGGTGAGTTCGGGATGTTTCGCGAGGTAGGAGAAGAAGACCAGCCACGACAGGCACAAGAGGGCCCCGACGATGGCGTACAGCCCGACCGCGACCTTCTCGTCGGTGGGGTCTCCGGTTCGTGCCGTCTCGGCGATCACCGCTGTCGGCCAGGGCACCAAGGCCAAGGTCGCAAGGATCCCCAAGTTCGCCCACTGCAGGCCCACGTCCATCTCTTTGATCCGGGTGAAGGCGGCCTTGTGGTTCATCCAGATCACTGCGAGGTAGAGGTAGGACGCCGCGTACGCCAAGTATGTGGGCCACTCGTTCAGCAGGCCGGACAGCAGTTCGCCCTGCTCGGTCTCGGGCGGCCGGAGATCGAGCACGAGGAGAGTGATGACGATCGCGATGATGGCATCGCTGAAGGCCACCGCACGACTGGGGTCCGCCCGCGGGGGCTCTCGCCGCCGCCGGCGCCGGGGCTGTTCATCGTCGCTTGTCACGGCCATGTCCTCTCTGACGCCGGTGCCGGGGCCTGCTGATGAGCGAGGGCTCGGCCAATGACGGCGGACCACCGCGGCGATCGCGTTCGATCTAACGCTCCTCCCGTACCTCAGAGGCAATCACCTTCTTCCCGCTCGGACGAGATGCTCGTAAACGAGGCGCACGGCCACTGCGCCGTCACCGACGGCCGACGCGACCCGCTTCACGGACCCACTGCGCACGTCCCCTATGGCGAACACGCCGTCGGTCGAGGTCTGGAACATCGCGGCGCCTCCCAGGCCGACGCCGGTCATGATGAACCCCCGTTCGTCGAGTTCGACTGGGCCTTCGAGCCATCGGGTGTGCGGCTCGGACCCGATCAGCACGAAGAGGGCGGTCGCTCTGAGGGATCGGCGCTCGTCGGTTCTCACGTTTCGTACAACGACCTCTTCCAGGCGTTCATCGCCGCGCAGTTCGCAGACCTCGCAGTTGTTCCACACGTGCACCCGGAGGGCCGCCCTGATCCGTTCCGCCAGATAGCGGGACATGTCGCGGCTCAGGTCGTCATGGCGGATCACGACATTGACATCAGTCGCGGTCCGGGCCAGGAACATGGCCGCCTGCCCGGCGGAGTTCCCGCCCCCCGACGATGAGGACCGGGTTCGCCCGGCACATCCGCGCCTCGAACTCAGTGGCGGCGTAGTAGGGCACTGCCCCGACGCGCGCCATGCGTTCAGGCTGCTGCCATTTCACCGAATAGTCACGGGGGTTGCCACGGTGCGGGGGGAAGAGTACACAGAGCTTGCCGGGTACCTGCGCCGACGGCAGCCCCGGCGCAGTCCGAGTTCTAGGCCCGCTCGCTTGCCAGCCGGGCACGGCGCTCCTCTTCCCGCTTCGAGTACGCAGCCGCGCGGATCGCCTCGTCCGACTCCAGTCCCGTGCCGAGGGCACCGCCGATCGTCGCCGCCGACGCCACGAACCACGCGAGCACGATCAGATCGCCATAGCCGAGCGGGGTTCCGACCGAGTCGCCCATCAGGGCGGGGTCCAGGACGAACAGTGCCCAGGCCAGGTTCACGACGAACAACACCGCGTAACCGATCACGACCCCGATTGCCAGCGTCAGCAGCGTCGAGGCGTTGTAGAGACGGGACCTCTCCCGGGCCTGGCGGGAACTGTCTTCGGGACGGTCCCATAGTTCACCGTCGATGACGATCCAGGCGACGACGATCGCGATGGACACGACCGTCGCGACTCCGAGTCGCCACCCCGAGAGGGAGGCGGCGAGCATCCAGACCGTCGAGTCGACCGTGGCCACCGCCCCGGTCGCCAGTGCCGCCACGAGTGCGGCCTTGAGCCCGGTCGCGAGAAGCCACGGCCGGTTGGCGAGCACCATGCCCACGAGCACCCGCCAACCGGCGATGAGACCGGGCATCGGCACGCGCTGTTCATCGGGCGAAGCGGGTGCGGCCATGCCGTTGACGAGCCCACGCACGGCACGACGGGCGCGCGAGCGAACACGGAACCCGCCGAGCGCGGGGAGCGAAAGCACGGCCGCGTGCCGCTGCGGGTCGAGAGCGGCCAGCAGGTAGCTGCCGTTGTCATCGCGCAGCGGAAGCTCGGTCATCCCGACGACGAGGTCCCACTCGTGGAGGGCGGCATGAGCCTGAAGTCGCGCCAGCGCGACGTCGACCTCCTCTGAACCGAGGGTGAACGGCTCGCTCAACAGCTCGACGTGCCACGCGATTCGATCTTCTCCGTCGGGAGCGACGAGGTCGGTCATCCGCCGCGCGACTTCCGTCGGGGACGCCGGATCGGCCACGATACCCACTCGGATGGACATCACTTCCGCACCGTACACCCAGGGTCACGCCGAAATCTGCACGGAGACGGAAGCGAGCCGATCGACCCGATCCCCGCGACGCGCAGGCTGGTGCGGCACCCCCTCATCGAGCACGCCTGGCCTAAGCCCGGAACCACCTACGTCAGCAACGGCCGACCGCGCGGCCGCATGACCGGACTGTCAGAGGTCCAAAATGCCCGGAATTCCGCGGATTTCGGTGACTGGCATGCGGCTCCCGCGGCCCGAATGAGGTTTCCGGTACAAAAGGTCGCAGGTTCGATTCCTGTCGGGGGCACCAGTCGGGACAAGGGATCGAGAGTCATCAGGACTCTCGATCCCTTTCTCTTTGACGACAAAGTGACACCATCCGGGGCGCGCCGGCCGCGATCGAGAGCGGCCTGCCCCTTGCGGACACCGACCGATCAGGCTGAGGTGGAGAGGTGAGCAGCGTGCGATCGTGATCGGTCGCCGACGGTGGCACGACGACGAGACCGTCGACGTGCAGATCGTTGGTGGCGTGGTGCGCGGCGTGCGGGAACGCGGACTGCTCGCGTGGCGCGGAATCCCTTATGCGGCGCCGCCCGTCGGAAGGAGACGATTCGCGAGTCCCGCGGCTGTGGTGCCGTGGGCGGGCATCCGCGACGCGTCCGACTTCGGCTCAGCCGCCCCGCAGGCGTTGCGCAATCCGCTCGTCCACACGCCGGCGGACGTCATCGCAGCGGACGAGGACTGCCTGACGGTGAACGTGCACGCGCCCCTCTGGGACGATCACGGCTCGAACCCGCTGCCCGTCATGGTGTACATCCACGGCGGCGGCTACAGCGCCGGATCGTCCCGGGATTTCTCGGGACAGGGTGAGGGTTTCGTCCGCGATGGCCATGTCGTGTACGTCAGCTTCAACTATCGCCTCGGGCCGCTCGGCTACCTCGACTTCAGCCGCTACTCGACCCGTGATCGGCGGTTCGAGAGCAATCTCGGGCTTCGCGATCAGGTGGCGCTGCTGAGATGGGTGCGAGACAACATCGGTGCTTTCGGGGGCGATGCCGAGAACGTGACGGTGTTCGGCGCCTCGGCGGGTGGCAACGCGGTGACGACGCTGATGGCAACGCCGTCGGCGCGCGGGCTCTTCGCCCGGGCGATAGCCCAGAGCCCTCCACCTGGCGCGGTCTACCCGTCCTCGATGAGCGCGCGATGGGCGGGCGAGTTCGTCGAGATCCTGCGCGGGGTGCTCGAGTCTCGAGCGGGACACGAGCTGGAGGAGCCTGCCCAGGCACTCCCCGTCGACACCACCGCGCGCGAATTGCTGACGACCGCGGCGCCGGGCGCTCTCGTCGCAGCGTGCACTGTTCTCCAGATGCGCACACCGGACGCCTACCCGGGCATGTTCTGCCTCGCGCCGGTCATCGATGGCGACTTCCTGCCCCACCATCCGCTGCGGGCGTTCCGAGACGGGACCGCGTACCGCGTTCCGCTCGTCATCGGAACGAACAATCGCGAGGGCGCGATCTTCCGGGGCCGTGTGGACATCCTGCCGCGGACTCCAGCGCGGATCGAGGCGCTCTTCGCGCGCGCCCCCGCCGGTTCTCGGCGCCGAATGCGCGCCGCCTATCCCGGGCTCCCCGCGCGACGGGCCGCCGCGGACTTCGGCGGGGACTTCGGATTCTGGTTCCCCAGCACGCAGGTCGCGGACTACCACTCACGCTTCGCGGCGACATGGGCATACCGCTTCGACGTGGCGCCACGACTACTGGAGATCCTCGGCCTGGATGCCACCCATGGCGTCGAGATGTTCGCACTCTTCGCCCGCACCGACCTGGCGATGGCGCGGATCATCACTGCGTTCGGGGGCGCGGAGGAGTACGCGGCGGCCGGTCACCGCATGCGAACCATGTGGCTGCGATTCGCAGCCGGTGCTCCGCCCGAGCGGACGTGGCCGTCCTATCGCGAACCCGACCGGTCCACGTTGATCATCGACGAGACCGATCGCGTCGAGCACGATCCCCGCCGCGAACGACGACGCGCGTGGCATCAGTTCCTCCCCGACATCGGGTGAATGCGCCACAGCGGGTTCGCACGCGCGAGGAGGCTGCCGGATGTCAGGAGAAGACCGGAGAGAGGAAGCGGCGCTCGTAGCGGCGGATGCAACCGGTAGCGCGCGCGAACTCGAACGCCTCCTGGCACTCCGGATCTGTCTTCGAGGCGCTCCGGTAGATCTCGTACTCAGCGAGCGAGGGGAAGGTGAACAACGCGAACGCTTCGTCGCTGTCGCCTTCACTGGGCAGGAAGTAGCCGTGGTGGGTGCCGCCGAGCTTGTCGACGAGTCGGATCCACGCGCGGCCGTACTCGGTGAAGTCGTCGAGCTTCTCAGGATCGATCTCGTAGCGAAGATGAACAGTGATCATCGAGGTTCCTTTGCACTCAGCCGTACCGACGAGTCTCACCGACGAGAGGTGGGCGCGACGACGATCGATGCTCCTGCGCGCAAAGGTGGCGGAGAAAGCGCGAGAACTTGGCAGAGGAGCCGTCTTCGTGCTGTCGCGGCGGGCGCAGTGCGACGTCGCAGATGCCGACACATACGGGATGTGAGGCGGGTGTCAAGGGCTGGCTCGCATCCTCCCGCCAGAGGAGCATGGGAAGCGGAGCGGATCGACGTCCTTCCTTTTTGCGACCCCCAGCGCTTCGGCCGTCGGCATCTCCCCAGGGAGGCCCCTCATGGGCAAGTTGATCTACGAAGGGACCGTCAAGGTCGATTTCGACGACAGGACCCTGGCACACCTTCAACTGGTGATCGGCACCAAGCTGCGCCGGGGCGAGCCGTTCCACTTCACGTGGCGGGACGACGCGAGTATCGGGGACGGGCGGACGACGGTGTGGATCCATCCGAGATGCTCGCTGGTCTACAAGTTCTACGGCAGCCGCAAACCGCAGCTGAATCCGGCATGGATCGACGCGCTGGCGTACACGGCGAACTCCCCCACGGGGCTGTATCTCGTGCCGGAGCCGGCGATGCCCCGCGCCGAGGGCGTCGAGGAACACGACCTCGCCGGCTGACGCGTCTGCGTAGACCGCGTGGGTCGGCCTGTCAAGGTGCTTCGCAGGCGGTGCGCGACGGCACTGAGATGAGCGACGGCGATGGGAGTGGTGATGAAGCGGATAGACATCTACTACGGCGGGGACCACTACAGCATCGGAGGTCGCCGCTTCGAGGATCTGCGTGACGAGATCGAGGCGGGGATTTCCGCAGGCCCCTACTGGCTCGAGGTCAACGACGGCGAGGGCGAGATGCGGGTCGCCCATCTGCTGCTGATGCCGGGGGTTCCGCTCGCGATCATCCCCATCCCGGACGAGTTGCCTGCGCCCAGCCCGGACGCGATCTGGTCCAGCGGTGGTCCGCCCTTCGTCGGCTGATCATCAGGAACGGATGCCGCGGCCCACGCGAAGTGGCCGCTCAGGCGTCGCGACGCGATGTGCGATCGCCCGCCGGTTCCGCCTCGTCCGGCAGCGTCGAGGTGGGGATGACGACGACGTCCTGCACCTTCCAGTCGAGCGCGGCGACGGCCTCGCGCGCGTCCTCGATCTCGTTGAGGCGCACGTTGTGGTGCGCCGGCACGACGAACACCTCGACATGGAACACCTGGCCCATGTCACGCATCCGCACGGCAGTCGCGCGCACCCATGGGAACTCCTCCACCCGATCGGCGATCCGGGCGATGAGGGGATGGGGTCGGGAGTCGTCTTCGGTGCGCGCCCGCTGGTCGATGAGGTCGCGGATGGCGGCGCGGCTGTTGCGCCAGCCATCCCACACGATCCCGGCCGAGATGAACAGCGCGGCGGCGCCGTCGAGCCACCACAGCCCGATGCCGACGCCGAGCACCCCGACGATCGCAGCAGCCGTCGACGTCCAGTCCGCTTTTGCCATGTCGGCGTCCGCATACAGCACCTTGTTGTGCAGCTTCGGCGCCAGCTTCGCCTTCGCATGACCGTAGAAGAACGGCCCGATGACGATCACGCTCATCACCGCGACCATGAACCAGCCGAGCCAGATGGTCCGGCCGAACAGGTACACCGTGCCGATGGACGGGTGCTCGGCCCGCACCAGTCCACCGATCGCCTCATAGGCCAGGTTTCCCCCCACCGCGAGCAGCGCGACGCCGGCGACCAGATGACCGACCCCCATGACGCGGTGATGCCCGAAGGGGAAGGCGCGCGTGGGCGGGCGTCGGATGAACAGCAGCGCGACCAGGAAGGCGATCTGCGGGATCACCGAGAGCATGTCCTCGATCCACGCGGTCCTCATCGCCTGCGAGCCGCCGACCACGAAGGCGAGAAGCCCGATCGTCACCACCGTGTAGCCGATCGTGAACCACTCCCAGCGGATGGCGCTGCGCAGCGCCTTCTGCTGGGTCTCGGGAAGGTCGGTACGGCCCATCGTCTTCACCGCGTCACCTCCCTGTCGAGATAGGCCTCGATGGCCGCCTGCCACGCGTTCTCACCCATGGGCAGGAGCACGACGACCGGGCCGCGGGCCCCGGGAACGCCCGCGTAGCCGCGGGTGACACCGACGCTCTGCGACCACGGGGTCGCATCGGTCATCCCTCCGATCGCGAGATCGAGGTCGCCGCCTTCCAGTCCGTCGACGAGGTCCTCCTCGCTGCCCACGGTCCACACGACCTTCGCGTCGATCGAATCGGCGAATTCCTCCACGATGCCGGCGAGCGAACCACCGACGTCGGACCCATCGACGGTCACGAGCTCGCCCGACGCAGACGCACCGGCTCGCAGCTCGCCGCCGCGCGCGCGGTCGAGGGTGCCCTGCGGATCGCTCGGCACTGTGATCGCGCAACCAGCGACGCACAGCGTCAGCACCAGCAGGGGCACGCTCCACAGGCGTCGCCACCGGCTCATGCCCCGAGTCTCACCCCGGCCCACGACGGTCGGGACCGGCCTTGACCCTCCTCGGCCGGACTGCTACCGCATGCCCCCTCACCGTCGCCCGCCGGCGCTGCGGGGGCGGTGCCGGCGAGCGGTGCGACGCGATTACGGCAGGACGATCTCGAAATCCGGGTCGCCCTGGTCGAGCACACCGAGGATCTGCCGCAGCACCCCGGCGTCACCGCGGACCTCGATGCCCTCGGAGTCCGTATCGCCCCCCGCCAGCCGGATGAGGCGCGGCTTCGAGAGCGTGAGCTGCAACGGGGTCTCGGGATCGGCCTCCCGCTCGACGTAGACGAGCACCCCGTTGCGCAGCGTCACGTGGAAGGTGCGACCGAGGTCGGTGAGGGTCACGTCGAGGGCGAGGTCGAGGTCCCACGCCTTCGGTCCGTCGACGCGGATGGCGACGGCGTCGAGGAGCTGCTCGGGCGTGAGCTGGGCGATGATCAGCGGCGCGGCCGCCTGGGTGGGCGTGCCGAAGGTGCCTTCGCGCAGCTCGGTCGCACCTGACAGGAAGAAGTTGCGCCACGTGCCGTTCTCTGAGCCGTACGCCAGCTGCTCGAGCGTGTCGGCATAAAGCGTGCGGGCTGCAGCATGATCGGCGTCGGAGAAGACCGCATGATCGAGAAGAGTCGCGGCCCAGCGGTAGTCACCCGAGTCGAACGCTTCCTGGGCGAGCTCGACCACCCGATCGACGCCGCCGATCGCGGCGACGTATCGCTCCGCCTGAGCCTGAGGCGGGTGCGGCCACAGACGCGCCGGGTTGCCGTCGAACCAGCCCATGTAGCGCTGGTAGATCGCCTTCACGTTGTGACTGACCGAGCCGTAGTAGCCTCGCGTGCTCCATGAGGCTTCGAGCGTCGGCGGCAGCTCGATCATCTCGGCGATCTCGACGCCGTTGTAGCCCCGGTTGAGCAGTCGCAGTGTCTGGTCGTGCAGGTAGCCGTAGAGGTCGCGCTGGATCCCCAGGAACTCACGGATCTCGTCAGTGCCCCA
This sequence comes from Microbacterium trichothecenolyticum, assembly GCF_000956465.1. GTDB lineage: Bacteria > Actinomycetota > Actinomycetes > Actinomycetales > Microbacteriaceae > Microbacterium > Microbacterium trichothecenolyticum. The sequence continues at coordinate 88,151 of NZ_JYJA01000028.1, read as the reverse complement.
CGTCGGCCAGTGGTGGGACGCGAACACCACCTCGACCTCGTCGCCGTAGCGCTCGAGAGCCTCGGTGAGGTAGCGCGACCACATGTGCGGGTCGCGCACGAGCGCACCCCGCAGCGTGAGGAGGTTGTGGAGCGTGTGGGTCGCGTTCTCGGCCATGCACAGCGCGCGGTAGCGCGGAAGGTAGAAGTGCATCTCGGAGGGCGCCTCTGTGCCCGGCGCCATCTGGAACTCGAACTCGACGCCATCGACGGTGTGGGTCTCACCGGTCGCGGTGACCTCGAGGGTCGGCGGGAGGATCGTCGGGTTGCCGGTGGACGTGGTCTGGCCGAGTCCCGCGCCGACCTGGCCTCGAGGTCCACGATCGAGCGCTGCGCCGTACATGTAGCCGGCACGGCGGCCCATCGCCGTGCCCGCGTACACGTTCTCGGCGACCGAGTGCTCGAGGAAGCCCTCGGGAACTATGATCTGCACCTTCCCGGAGTCGACGTCATCCTGGCTGACGATGCCCAGCACGCCGCCGAAGTGATCGATATGGCTGTGCGAGTGGATCACCGCGTGGATCGGCCGCTCGCCTCGGTGCTCCCGGTACAGCCCCATCGCGGCCGCTGCCGTTTCCACCGAGATCAACGGGTCCACGACGATCACGCCGGTGTCCCCCTCGATGATCGACATCACCGAGAGGTCGAGCCCTCGCACCTGGTACAGCCCGGGCACGACCTCGAACAGTCCGTGCTTGGCGACCAGCTTCGACTGCCGCCACAGGCTCGGGTGGACCGACGCGGGCGCGTCGCCCTGCACGAAGTCGTAGCTCGAGGCGTCCCACACGACGTCGCCATCGGCGTTGCGGATCTTCGGATCGTCGAGCGTGCCGATGAATCCGCGGTCCGCCGCCGCGAAGTCGTCCGCGTCGGCGAACGGGAGTGAAACGAGCGCCTTCGCATGGGCTTCGCGGATCGACCCCTCGGGTTCGCGCTGTTGCATGGTGATATCCCTTCGCACCGGCCCCGGCGGCCGGAATCCTCAGTCTTGCGGCGTCGAGCCGGCGGCGGCAAGCGCGGCCACGGCCTCGCGGTTGGTCGAGAAGACGGTCTGCCCCGACAGCAGTCCCAGCTCGTCGAGGCGCGCCTTCGTAGCGACCCGCACCCGGCTGAACGCCAGGCTCACGCCCTGCTCGTCGAGCCACTCCTCGAGCGATGCGAACGCCTCGGCGCCGGTCACATCGATATCGGTCACGGCCTCCATGTCGATGACCACATGCTTCACCGGCTCGTCGGCCCCGGTCACCGCGCGCTTCACTGCGGCGGAGAAGACCGTGCCGTTCGCGAAGAACAACGGCGCCGCCATCCGCACCACCACGACGCCGGGCGCGGTCGTCGCGCCGGCCGCCGCGTCTTCGAGGAGCGACTGCTTCGCGTCGTCGTCGGCGGCGAGGACGTCGATCGCGGGGTTCGCCGCGCGCTTGGCGAGGTTGATGAGGGCGAGCACGAACGCCACGACGATGCCCGGGATCGCGCCGACGAACAGCGTCACGAGGAAGCACACCGCGCCGATCGCGAACTCGAAGCGGTCCTGGCGCCAGAGAACCCGGAACTCCCGGACACCGAGCAGCGGCAGGATCGCGACGCCGACCACGGCGCCGATGGCCGGTGACGGGATGTCGGCGAGCAGCGTGGTGCCGAACAGCAGGAGCAGCAGCGTGCCCGCCGCGAGCACGAGCGACGGGAGTTGGGTGCGGGATCCCGCCTGATCCATCGCGGCGGTGCGCGACGTGGACGAGCCCATCGAGAAGCTCCCCTGTGCGCCGGCGGCGATGTTTCCGAGGCCGAACGCGAGGAGGTCGCGGTTGGCGTGGAACGGATAGCGGTGCTTCTCACCGTAGGACCGGGAGACGAGGAGGCCCTCCGCCGTCGTGACGAGCGTCAACGCGATCGCCGACGGGATCAGTGCCATCCACATCCGCCAGTCGATGACCGGCCAGGTGAGGGTCGGCGGGCCGGCGGGGATCTCCCCCAGCACATCGACCCCCTCCTGGTCCAGACCTGTCAGCACGACCAGCACCGTGGACAGGATCAGCACCACGAGCGCCCAGGGCACGGCCCTCAGGAACCTCTTGCCGAGCAGGAGGACGGCGACGGACACCGCCGAGATCGCCACCGACCACGCGTTGATCGTCTCCAGGTCGGCCACGAGTCCGAACACCTTGTCGACGAACTCCCCACCGGAGTCGATCTTGACCCCGAGCATCTTCGCGATCTGGCTGACCAGGATGTCGAGGGCGAGGCCTCCGACGAACCCGACGAGGATCGGCTTGGAGAGGAAGTTCGCGAGGAAGCCGAGCTTGAACACGGACATCAGCACGAACATGACCCCGCAGATGATCGCCTGCGAGAGTGCGAGCGTGGCATAGTCCGTACTGCCGGCCGTGGCGAGCCCGCCGATCGACGAGGCAACGAGAGCCGCCGCCGCCGCATCCGGTGACACCACGAGTTGACGGGACGACACGACCAGCGCGTAGATGAGCGTGGGCACGACGAGGGCATACAGCCCTGCCGTCGGCGGGAGCCCGGCGATCTGCGCGTACCCGATGTTGAGCGGGATCGCGATCGCGAGGAGTGTCACGCCCGCCGTGAGCTCCGTGACCAGGTTGTGCCTGGTCAGTCCGGCGAGGGGTCGCTGCATACCTGCTCCTGGATACGTGGGGCACAGTCGTGTCCACCTTGGCACGATCGAGCGGTGTCAGACGGGATCGCCGGGCACGAGGGGCGGCACGACCGCCTCGCTCGTCACCGTTGCCGACCACCCGCGCCGCGCCAGTCCCGCGGTGAGCGCCGCGACCACCCCCGACGTGACGGACAGACCTCGCGCGGGATCGTGCCAGAACTGCACGCGCCCGGTGATCCGGGTCTCCGAAACGGCGGTGACCAGCACGCCGACCGCCGCTGGATCGGCGAGCACGCCCTCGGCAGCAGCGGCGGAGTCGGCGAGCGCCTCGACGACCTCGTCGACGCCGGCGCCGGCCCGCTCGACGCGCACCTGCACTTCGCTGCGCCTGCCGCCGTGGCGCGAGTTGTTGACGAGGGTTTCCGCGAGGAGCTTCGAGTTCGGCACGTGCGCGATGCGCCCGTCGGGAGTGGTGAAGACCACGGCGCGGGAGTTGAGCTCGATGACGGTGCCGGTGATGGGCTTGCCGTCCGGCCCTTCGACGGTGATCTCCTCGCCGAGCACGACGGGCTTGCGAGTGGCGATGAGCACGCTCGCCGCGAAGTTGTCGGCGACGCCGCGCAGCACCAGCGCGGCGACGACGACCAGCACGATCACGACGGCCAGCACCGGCTGCACATTCGCGCCGAGGAACGCGAGCGCGATGCCGAAGCCGAGGAGCAGCAGCGTGTACTGGGCGAAACGGGCGGCGAACCTGGTCGCGGCCGGGGTCGCCGTGGGCACGTGGCCCATGAGGTCGGTGACGGCCCGCTTGGCGATGCGTGAGGCGATCCACCCGGCGAGCAGGGCGAGGATCGCCCACAGCACCTGCCACCACGTGATCGGCGTGCTCAGGAACTGGCTGAAGTCCACGTCGTCAGACTACGAGCGGCACACCGCGGCGGAGCGAGCCTCGCCGGGGCTCCGGCTTCGAACAAGAGCCCCGACGATGCCGGGCGCAAAACGATGATCCCCTCGGTGCCGAAGCGCCGGGGGGATCGTCAATGCGATGTTGGGTTTCCGTGTTCCGGGATCCCTTTCGGGTCCTACGTTCCTGTTGTCCGTTCGCAAGATCGAATTTCCTCCTCGCGAACCCCGTCGTCAAGAGTTCACGAAGAAGTCATCTCGACATGAGGTTGAGGGTGAGGGATGCTGCGCCCCGGCGCAGTCGCCGGGACGCAGCATCCTGTCGATCACTGCGTGGCGTCGTCCGTGAACGCGTCCATGCTCTTGCCCGCACCGTGCGACTTGCCCGGAGCGCGGACGCCGTTGACGCTCGACGTGTCGAACGCGAACGTCATGATGGCGGCGGCCACCGCATCCGAGTTGACGTCGAGCGCGTGCGCGTTGAGGTTGTCGATGTCATCGCAGGGAGCGTGGTAGCACGAGTCGAACGCGACGCCGGCCGTGCCGCCGAAGATCGCCGCCTGCTGGGCGCTCTTGACGCCCTCCGCGCCGGTGAACAGACCGCCCGCGGGGATGCCCACGGCGATGAAGGGTCCATAGTCGCTGCGGCCCGAGAACTCTGTGTCCTGGAACGGCTCTCCGACGCTCGTGTAGTACTGCTCGAAGACATCCTCGATCTGGGCGGACCCCTCCGGGATGAAGCCGGGTGCGGCCGTCCCGCTCGAGTTGTCGCCGTCGTAGACACCCATGAAGTAGTTCGGCGAGCCGATCATGTCGAAGTTGAGGTAGAGCGCGATGTCGCCCGCCTGCTCCTCCGACAGCGCGCCCACGTAGTGCTCCGAACCGAGCAGACCGCTCTCCTCGGCGCCCCACCAGGCGAACCGGACCGTGTTGTTGGGCTTGGTCTTCTGCATCTGGATGGCGGTCTCCAGCAGCGCGGCGCTGCCCGAGCCGTTGTCGTTGATGCCCGGGCCGTCCTGGACGCTGTCCAGGTGGGCGCCCGCCATGACGGTGTTGGCGTCGTTGCCCGCCGTGGTCTCGGCGAGCACGTTCCACGCGGTGCGGGTGTCCGCCTCGTAGTCGACCGTCACGGTGACGATCGAGTTCGCCGACGAGAGCAGGTTCGCGCCGGTGGCCGAGGTCGCGAAGACCGCCGGGATGTTGAGCCCGGTGGCGTCGCCGATCATGCCGACGAGGCCGGTGCGGCCCGGCTGCCCCTCGTTCATGACGATCACGCCGGCCGCGCCCGCCGCCTGCGCGTTGAGGACCTTGACCGCGAATCCGCACGTCCCGCGCTGGACCAGGGCGATGCCGCCCGCCGGGAAGCCGGCGAAGTCCGTCGACTCGCATCCGCTGGTGTTGCTGTTCGGCGGGAGCGCCGCGGACGGGTAGACCACGCCGACGGGCACGAGCGGCCCGGTCGCGGTGCCCTTGGGGCTGCCGCTGTCGAAGTTGTTGCGGAGGAAGTCCGACTCGTCGACGAACGCCGTGGGGTTCGGTGAGACGCGGATGAGCTCGCTGTTCTCCTCGACGTAGTCGAATTCGAACGGCTGCACCTGCGGCGTGTACCCGGCGGCGGTGAGCTGACTCACGACGTAGTCGACGGATGCCTTGTACCCCGGGCGTCCGGCGGCACGGTCGCCGTACTGGTCGGCGATGTCCTGGAACGCCTCGAGATGGTCCAAGACGGCGTCGAGCGTCACGGCTTTCGTGATCTTCTTCACCGAGTTGTTGTTCGGTGCCGCGTACGCGGGACTTGCGAGAGCGACGGTGGCGACGAGGGCGGTCGCGGTAGCGACAACCCAGGCGCGCCTGGTTCTCATGGGCATGGTCGTGCCTCTCCGCCGGTGACCCCTCTGGCACCGGCTTCCTGCGGGGATGCTCACATACTCCGCGTTGGCACGGCCAGTCCCACGAGGGGCACTCTCATCGAGCTCTCATGATCGAGGCCGACCAGGACGGATGCCGCGACCCGGCGCGGTCGCCGGATCGCGGCATCCGGTGCCCGGAGGTCACTCGTGGCCGACGAGCTTCAAGCCGACGACGCAGCCTACGAGGCCGAGGATGAGAAGCATCTTGACGAACGAGAACGCCTCGTCGCCGGTGATCATGGCGTAGGCGACGGTCAGCGAAGCGCCGATGCCGACCCACACCGCGTACGCGGTGCCGGTGGAGATGTCGCGCATCGCCCAGGCGAGTCCGCCCATGCTGGCGACGAGCGCGACCCCGAAGATCACCGACGGCCAGAGCTTCGTGAAGCCCTCGGTCTTGCCGAGCGCGGTGGCCCACACGGCCTCGAGGATGCCGGAAACGACGAGGATGACCCACGACATGACTGTGCTCCTGGCCAGTCTTGTCGCGTACCGGGTACTGATCCGTCGTCCGGGGATCCGGTCGGGGATCCGTCGACCACCTTAGCCGCGCGCCCTGGGCAGGGCCTGGGCAGGGATCCGTCCCGCCGGGCTCAGACGAGGAAGAGCCGATCGAGCGTCCCCGGGTTGTGCGCGTGGACGAGCACGAGGAAGACGACAGCGTCGAACAGCAGGTGCACCGTGACGACGTACGCGAGCGAACGCGTCTTCATGAAGATGAAGCCCTGCAGCAGCGCGAACGGGATGGTGAGCACCGGACCCCATGCCTGGTAGCCGAGCTCCCACAGGAACGAGACGAACACCACCGACTGCAGGATGTTCGCCTGCCAGAACGGGAAGTGCCGCCGCAGCAGCGCGAAGCAGGTGCAGATGAAGAACAGCTCGTCCCAGATGCCCACCGCGCCGACGCCGACGAACAGGCGTGCGATGAGCTCCGGGGTGTCGACGACCGGCCAGTTGAGGTAGACGCCCGACGTGATGAAGTAGAACGGCAGGATCAGCCAGCCGAGCAGCAGCACGGCGACGAGCCACGTCCACTGGAACCTCGTCCACCGTCCGCCGCCGCGCCACGGGAAGCGGATGGCACGGTCCCGGTACGCCCACCGTGAGATCACGTACGGCACCGCGACAGCGCCGCCGAGGGCGATCGCGAACCGCAGGATGGCGAGGTTGTCGAGCTCCGCCTTGAGCGGGATCGCGCTCACGATGAGCAGTCCCACGGCGATGAGCGAGAGGTCGCGCACCAGCGACGGCCGGCGGATGCTGGAGTCCGAGGCGGCAGGCCGGGTCGAAGCATCCGCCCGCTCGGTCACCGACGCGATCGCGAGACCCGCCGCCAGCAGCACCCACCCGAGCCACGGCACGCGCACGACGAAGAACGCCGGCGCGGCGAGGCAGACGAGGAGAGCGGGCGCCAGAGACCAGGACCACGTGCGGACGGCCGGCGCGGGCGGGGCGTCGGGATGTGCGGGCATGCTCGGCGGCTCCGGTCGGTTCGGTTCGGACGGGGTCAGTGGTCGAGGGGGTGCTCGATCTCATCCTTCGCCATGCGCGCGACGACATACGCGAGCGCGCCGAGGATCAGCGGGATCACACCGGCCGCGATGAAGATCGCCTCGATCGGCACCACCTCGGCGAGGGGTCCGGCGAGCGCCATCGACAGCGGCATGAGCGCGAGGGACACGAAGAAGTCGAGGCTCGAGATGCGCCCGAGCATGTGGCGGGGCACACGACGCTGCAGGAGCGTCCCCCAGATGACGTTGCCGTAGCTGAAGCCGAAGCCCACGACGAACAGGCACAGCGCCATGAGCCAGTACTCGTGGGTGATGCCGACGATCGCGAACGGCAGCGTGCTGACGCCCCACACGCCCATCATCACCGTGAGGTACCGGCGTGGGAGCTTCATCGACGACACAACGATCGAGCCGAGAACGCCGCCGATGCCGTAGATCGCGAGGAGGAAGCCGAACAGGCGCGGATCCTCCCCGACGCGGTCTCGCGTGACGAAGGGCAGCAGCACCTCCTCGGGACCGATGAACACGAGCACCCATCCGGTCGCGAACAGCAGCGTCCACAGCAGCCACGGCGTGCGGATCGTGAAGCCCACGGCCTCGCGGAGGTCGTGGAGCACTCCTCGCACGCCCTCGGGTGCCTCGCGCTGCTCACCCGGCGCGGCGGGGGGCTCGGGGCGCACGAAGAGGAGCAGCACGAACGCCAGCGCGTGCGCCGCCACCACGCCCCACGCGGCGTGCGCCGGTGCGAGCACCGCGGCGACGATGACACCCGCCGCCGCCGGACCCGCGGCCTGCTGCAGCGCGGGCCGAATGGCGCCCTCGAGGCCGTTCGCGGCGAGAAGCTGTGCGGGCGGGAGGATGCGCGGAAGGATCGCGCTGTACGCCGGGAAGAAGAAGCCCGCCCCCGCGCCCAGCGCGAAGGCCACGATCGCGAGGTGCGGGATCGTCACGACGCCGAACGACCCGGCGACCGCGACCGACGTGATCGCGAGCAGGTTCACCAGTTCGACGAGGCGCAGCAGGAGCCGGCGCGGCACCCGATCGGCCGCGATGCCGCCCGGGATCGCGCACGCCAGCAGACCGACGGCGTTCGCCGCGGCGACGGCCGAGAGCTCGACCGGACCGCCGCCCGCGCCGATGACCGTGTAGACCATGACGACGGCCCACATCCCCGCGCCGAAGATCGACAGCACGACGGCGCCGAACAGCATCCGGAAGTCGCGGTGACCGAGCGGGCGCACGAAGCGCCAAGCGTCGCGCTGCGTCACGGGGGTCGCCGCGTCGAGCTCGACATGAGGCTCACGCGCGGGCTCGGGCGCCGGTCCCGGCAGCGGGACCGGGCCGGTGAGGGGTCCGGTGGGTCCGCTCATGACCTCGCGACGCGGCGGTACGACAGATCTCGGATGTCGCGTCCCACGCGCGCGCCCTTGCGCTCGAACGCCGTGAGCACGCGGCCGTCGAAGCGCGGGGCCCACTCCCCCTCGAAAGTCGCCTGGAAGTCAGCGGCGACCGACAGGACCTCACGCATCTGCAGCGCGTAGTCCTCCCAGTCGGTCGCGAGGCGCAGCGTCCCGCCGTCCTTCAGCACCCGTGCAGCGATCGCGCCGAAGCCCGCGGCGACGAGGCGCCTCTTGGTGTGCTTCTTCTTGTGCCACGGGTCGGGGAAGAAGATCCAGAGCTCGTCGACGGATGCCTCGGGCAGCAGGTGCTGCAGCACCTCGGGCGCATTCGCCTCGACGAGGCGGAGGTTCCGCGCGCCGGCGCGGTCGGCGTCGAGCATGGTGCGGGCGAGCCCGGCGCGGAACACCTCGATCGCGAGGAAGTCCGTGTCGGGGCGCGACGTCGCGGCGTGCACGATCGCGTGCCCCTGCCCCGACCCGATCTCGACGACGAGCGGCGCGTCGCGGCCCCACACCGTGGCGGGATCGATCTCCGAGTCCGGCAGGATGCTGGTGGCCGCACGGTCGCGGGGCACCTCGATGACGTACCGCGGGGCGAGCTCGCTCCACGCGCGCTCCTGGGCGTCCGACATCCGGCCGCTGCGCCGGACGAACGACACCGGCTTCTCACGGAAGGTGCGGGGTTCGGGCGCAGGCGTGGCAGGGTTCGTCACCCCTCCAGGCTACCCAGGGGCAGAGACGCCGACGGCCTACCTCGGGACGGTGACGAAGTCGATGAGCTCCTCGACGCGGCCCAGGAACGCGGGCTCGAGGTCGCGGTAGGTCTTCACCGACGCGAGGATGCGCTGCCAGGCGCGGGCGATGTCGGCCTGATCGCGCGCGGGCCAGCCGAGTGCTCGGCACACGCCCACCTTGAACTCGATGCCGCGCGGCACGTCGGGCCAGCGCTCGATGCCGACGGCCCGCGGGGTGACGCACTGCCACACGTCGATCCAGGGGTGCCCCACGATGAGCACGTGCTTCCCGTGGCGGCCGCGCGCGATCGCGTCGGCGATGCGCGATTCCTTCGAGCCGGGCACGAGGTGGTCGACGAGCACCCCGTAGCGGCGCTCGGCCGACGGCGGCTCCTCGTCGAGCGCGGCGTCGAGCAGATCGATGCCCTGCAGGTACTCGACGACGACGCCCTCCTCCCGGAGGTCGTCACCCCACACCTTCTCGACGAGCTCGGCATCGTGGCGACCCTCGACGAGGATGCGGCTGGCACGCGCGACGCGGGCGCGCGAGTCTGCGGTCGCGAACGAGCCCGACGCGGTGCGCTTCGGCCCGGTGGGCGCCGCGGCGGGTGCGGGCGGACCGAGCACGACGTCCTTGCCGTCGATGAGGAAGCCCGCCCCGAGCGGGAACAGCCGGCGGCGGCCGAGGCGGTCCTCGAGCTCGACCATGCCACCCGACGCGGCGACGACGGCGCCGCAGAAGCCGTCATCTGCGACCTCCACGACGAGATCGCGGGATGCCGCCACCCGCGGCAGCTCCCGCACCCCGTGGCCCTTCCAGCCTGTGGCCAGCACATCGGCGCCGTAGCGATCGTCCATGGTCCTCCTCCGGACCGGCAAGGCTACCCGCCGACCCGCTCCCAGTGCGGGAGCGACCCGCATCGACGGCTCGTCCGTGCGTTCTCGGCGAACACTCAACCGGCGTCGGGGCCGTGGGCTATCGTCGTATCCCCGCGGCTGAATAGACTCGCGGGAGGGGAACACGAGTCCCGGAGGGGGATCGATGCGACTGCGTTGGGCGGCAGCGCTGGCGTCCGCTGCGGTGGTCGCGGTCACGGCGATCGGCGGTGGGGCGGCGCTCGCGACTCCGCCGGTCACGCTCGGCTCGAGCGCGGAGTACGTGCTCGACGAGTCGGGGGTGCTCTCGTCCGGGCAGCGTTCGGAGGCGCAGTCGCGACTCGAACAGCTCAAGTCCGACACCGGACTCGATCTCTGGGTCGTCTACGTCGACGAGTTCACCGACCCGGCAAGCGCCGCCGACTGGGCGAACCAGACCGCCGACGACAACAACCTCGGCGTCAGCCAGTACCTGCTCGCCGTCGCGACCCAGGGCCGCGCGTACTACCTGTCTGGCGATCCGACCGGCCCCGTCAGCGACGAGCAGCTCGCGACCATCGAGCAGGAGCAGGTCCAGCCCGCCCTCGCCCGGGACGACTGGCTGGGAGCGATCGATGCGGCCGCCGACGGCCTGACCGACGCCGTCGCCGGCGCTCCTGCCACCGACTCCGGCGGCAGCGGGTGGTTCACGTGGCTGCTCGTCATCGTCGTCGTCGCCGTCGGCATCGTGCTGCTGGTGATGTTCCTTCGCCGGCGCAAGAAGGGCGCGGTGACCGCCGGACCGGCAGGTCCGCCGCAGCCGAGCATCGAGGAACTCGAGCGGCGCGCGTCGTCGCTGCTCGTCGAGACCGACGACGCCATCAAGACGAGCAGACAGGAGCTCGGCTTCGCGAAGGCGCAGTTCGGAGACGCCTCGACGACCGAGTTCGAGGCGGCCCTCGCGACCGCGCAGCAGAGCCTGGACGAGGCGTTCGAGCTCAAGCAGAAACTCGACGATCACATCCCCGACTCCGAGCAGGACACCCGCGCCTGGAACGAGCGGATCATCGCGCTGTGCGAGGCCTCCAACGCGCTCCTCGACGAGAAGGCGGCCGCCTTCGACGAGCTGCGCAAGCTCGAGCAGAACGCCCCTGAGGCGCTCGCGCGCGTGCACGACGCGAAGGCGAAGGCCGAGGCATCCCTCGACCAGGCGACCTCCCGGCTGCAGAGCCTGCAGACGGCGTACGCACCCGAGGCGCTCGCGACCGTCGTCGACAACCCCGAGCAGGCACGGCAGCGCCTCGCGTTCGCCGACGAGCAGCTCACCGCCGCGCAGGCCGCCATCGGCGCGGGCGACGGCGGGGAGGCCGCGGTCGGGATCCGCGCCGCCGAAGAGGCGGTCGGCCAGGCGACGCTGCTCGAGAACGCCATCGACAAGCTCCAGTCCGATCTCGCCGAGGGCGAGCGCAACGCCACCGCCCTCGTCGCCGAGCTCGAATCCGACATCGCGGCAGCATCGGCCCTCCCCGACGCCGACGGGCGGATCGCGGGCGTCATCGCGTCGACGCGCCAGCAGCTCGACGCCGCGCGCGCCCAGCTCAGCGGCACCGCCAAGCGCCCGCTCGCGGCGCTCCAGAGCCTCGAATCGGCCAACACGCAGATCGACACGCTCGTGCAGGGCGTCCGTGATGCCGCGGCCCAGGCTGAGCGCGCACGCCAGATGGTCGGCCAGGTGATGATGCAGGCGCAGGCGCAGGTCTCGGCGGCCGAGGACTACATCACCGCGCGACGCGGCGCGGTCGGCGCCCAGGCGCGCACCCGCCTCGCCGAGGCCGGAGCCTCCCTCGCCCGCGCCCAGGCGCTGCAGGCGAGCGACCCGCAGCAGGCGATGCAGCAGGCGCAGCGTGCCGACCAGCTCGCCGGGCAGGCGATCCAGCTCGCGCAGAACGACGTCGGCGCGTTCGACGCCGGGTCGGGCGGCATGTTCGGCGGAGGCCAGCAGGGCGGCCAGTCCGGCGGGGGCATGCTCGGCGCCGTCCTGGGCGGCATCGTGCTGAACTCCGTGCTGAGCGGCGGCCGCTCCTCGGGAGGCATGGGCGGCGGACTCGGCGGCATGCTCGGCGGCGGTGGCCCTGGCCGCTCGTCGGGCGGCATGCGACCCGGTAGCTTCGGAGGCGGCGGCACGCGCGCGCGCCGAGGAGGTGGCCGCTTCTGACCCGAAATCGCCCGGCCGCCCGAGGGCAGCAGGCCGCGGCATCCGTCTCCAGACCAGACTCACCGACTCAGAACTGAAGTCCGATAGGAAGGAAATCCGATGGCGAAGCAGTCCATCTTCGGCCGCATCTCGACCCTCATGAAGGCGAACATCAACGCACTCCTCGACTCCGCTGAGGACCCGCAGAAGATGCTCGACCAGCTCGTGCGCGACTACACCAACTCGATCGCCGACGCCGAGTCGGCCATCGCCGAGACCATCGGCAACCTGCGCCTGCTCGAGCGCGACCACCAGGAGGACGTTCAGGCGGCCGCCGAGTGGGGCAACAAGGCCCTCGCTGCCAGCCGCAAGGCCGACGAGCTGCGCAGGACGGGCAACACCGCCGACGCCGACAAGTTCGACAACCTCGCCAAGATCGCGCTGCAGCGTCAGATCAGCGAGGAGAACGAGGCCAAGGCGATCGCGCCGACCATCGCGACGCAGAACGAGGTCGTCGACAAGCTGAAGGAGGGCCTCAATGGCATGAAGCAGAAGCTGGAGCAGCTGCGGTCCAAGCGCTCCGAGCTTCTCGCGCGTGCCAAGACCGCCGAGGCCCAGAACAAGGTCCACGACGCCGTCAAGTCGATCGACGTGCTCGACCCGACGAGCGAGCTCGGCCGGTTCGAAGACAAGGTCCGCCGCCAGGAGGCCCTCGCCGCCGGCAAGCAGGAGCTGGCCGCGTCGAGCCTCGACGCCCAGTTCAACGCCCTCGAGGACGTCGGCGAGCTGACCGAGGTCGAGGCTCGCCTCGCGGCCCTCAAGATCGGCGCGCCGACGCAGGCCGCGATCGAGAACTGAGCTCACCGCTCACCGCGAAGGGCGCCGGGTCCGCGAGGATCCGGCGCCCTTCGCCGTGTCTGCGGCGGCGCTTCCTGATCCCGGCTTCTCCGGCACCTGCTCTGTATCGGCGGTGACGGATGCCACGGGCCGCGGTCTAGGCGAAGATGAAGGGATGACGCGATACCTGGTTGTCCCGCAATGGCAGGGAAGCCCCTCCTCCCGCGCGATGCAGCTCATCGATGGCGCCCAGGCGATCGCCGGAGACCTGCCCCGGGCCTCGACCACGGTGCTGGACGTGCCGATGGAGGCCGGCGAGTCGCTGGATACGGGCATCCATCGCCTCAGCGCTCTGCAGCGCGTGCGCGGGATGGTCGCGCAGGCCCTGGACGCACACGACGTCACCGCTCCGGAGGAGGCGGTGCTCACGATCGGCGGCGACTGCGGCATCGCGCTCGCCCCGATCGCGCACGCCGCCCGCCGCGCCCCCGGACTCGCTGTGGTCTGGATCGACGCGCACCCCGATCTCAACTCGCCCGACTCCTCGCCGTCGGGCGCCTTCGCCGGCATGGTGCTGCGCGCCGTCATCGGCGACGGCGACCCGGGTCTGTCGCTGCCGGCGGGCACGGTCGCCGCCGAGCGGGTGGTCCTGGGCGGCACGCGCTCGTTCGACGACTCCGAACTCCAGGTCGTCGCCGACCTCGGCATCACCTCGCTCACCGTCGACCAGTTCGCGGCGGGCGACGCGCTCGCCGACGCGGTGCTCGCGACCGGCGCCGAGGCGGTGTACATCCACGTCGACATCGACGCGCTCGACCCCTCGGAGATCAGCGGGAACGCCCATCCCGAGCCGTTCGGCATCAGCGTGGCCGAGCTCACCGCCGCCGTCGGGCGCCTTCGCGAACGCGTGCCGCTCGTCGGCGCGTCCCTTGCCGGCTACTCACCCGCCTCGCTCGCGGCGGCGACCGACGACCTCGGCGCGATCCTGCGCGTGATCGGGGCGCTCGCGTGAGCCCCATCCCCACGCCGCCCGCCGGGTGGCGCGCCGCAGCCGAGCGCGCCGTGATCCGGGGGCGGCGCATCGACGAGGCGATTCCGGCGTTCCTCCTGGACTCGCCCATCAGTCGCGTCGGGTACTGGTACGGCTGCGCGGTGGGATGGGTCTGGGGCACCCTCTGGAGCACCGGCCGCGTCGAGAAGCGCGAGGGCCTGTGGGTATTCCGCGGCATGCCCCGCTGGACGTTCCCGCGGGGCGGCTCATGCGTCGGCGGGTGCTTCCTCACCGGCGAGGGGCGCATCACGGACGCGCTGCTGCGGCACGAGGCCGTGCACAAGCGCCAGTGGCAGCGCTACGGGCTGCTCATGCCGCTGCTCTACCTGCTGGCCGGCCGCAACCCGTTGCGCAACCGGTTCGAGATCGAGGCAGGCCTCGCCGACGGCAACTACGTGCCGCGCGGCGCGGCCTGATCGCACGAGACGACGAGGACGCGGCCGAGATGGCCCGGGCGCGGTCAATAGGGTGAGTACCGGCGCAATACCCTAGGCCGCGGGCGCCGCGGCGCGGAAGACGCGGTAGATCCGGCGGCGGAGGCCGACCACGACGGCGGGAGGCGTCAGCGCGCGGTGGCGAGGCCGTACTGCGCGGGAGTGTGGATCGCGTCCGTGCGGATGCCGAGCCCCACCAGGTGGTCGACGATGTCGGCCGTTCCGAGGTAGCCGCCCAGCAGGTGGATGCGGGTCTCGTCGTCTTCAGCGCACAGCATCTCGTCGGCCCACGCGGTGACGGCGCGCGTGAGCGCCTCACCCGAGGCGCAGCCACGGCCGGTGCCGGGCGCACCCGATCGCTGCGAGCGGTCGAGCCACGTCACGACCATGCGACTCGGCGCGGTGATCTCGGCCAGCCACGAGGCATCCGGAATCTCGATGAACACCCGGCCCGTCGAGCAGATCGGGAGGGTCGCGAGCACGGCCTCGAGCTCGGCCAGCGACGACTCGTCGGCCGTGATCAGGTGCTGGACGCGCGTGTGACGCGACGCACGGCACGCCGACGCGTTGTGCGCGGCACTCTGAGGCTGGATGTTCTGGACCATGACCCTTCCACTATAGCCGCTGACGAAGGGTTGCCTTACCTCATCACCGACCGCGAAGAATGGACGCCTCGTCTTTATGCGCTGCGGCGCAGCAGCACGCGGCGCAACTCTGCGATCTCGTCGTCGGCCAGGCCGTGCGCGCGCAGGTACTCCCCCGCCGACCCGTACCGCCGGGCGACGTCGTCGAGCAGCGCGCGCATGACCGGCGCCGGAGACCTGGTCGCGAGGTCCTCGAGGTGGACGGCGTCGGGATGCATCGCGCGCAGCATCTCGACGATCTTGCGATTGCGCCGCGGCGGGAGCAGACCCTCGGTGCGGGCGTAGTCGGCGACCACGGCATCGGGGTCGACACCGGCCGCCGCGAGGGTGAGCGCGATCGTCACGCCCGTGCGGTCCTTGCCGACGGTGCAGTGCACGAGCACCGGCTGGTCGGCGAGGATGCCCCGGACCACCGCGGTGACGCCCTCGGAGGAGTCGTCGACGAGTCGGCGATACATCTCGTCGAGGCTGATGTCGTCGCGGAAGAAGGACTCCACCGATCCGAGGAACAGGGGCACCCGCTGCGTGACGACGTCGAGACCGGCGATGCGGCTCGGTTCGCGCGCGACCTCGTCGTCGGCGCGGAGGTCGATGATGCGCCGCAGGTGAAGATCCGCGAGTGCGCGCGTGCCGGCCCGATCGAGCCGGGCGAGGTTGCCCGAGCGGAACAGCACGCCGAACCGCGTGGCCGCGTCGCCCGCGCGCAGGCCGCCCACGTCGCGCAGGTTGACCGCCCCCGGTACGACGGGGTCGGCCGGTGCCGGATCGAGAGGGGGTGTGGGGACGGTCACCAGGCGGCACCCGCGGCGGCGTCCTTGTCTTCGCCGACGAGGTCGTCGCGGGGCGGCGTGCTGTACCGGCCCGCGATGGCGATCCGGTTGAACGCGTTGATCGACACGAGGATCCAGCTGAGGGCGACGTACTCCTTCTCGCTGAGCACGCCGCCGATGCGGTTGTAGACGTCGTCGGGGATCCCGTCCTCGTGGATGTAGACATACGCCTCGGCGAGCTCGAGGCCTGCCCGCTCGCGGTCGGAGAAGACGCCCGACTCGCGCCACACCGGCAGCTGCGCGATGTCGTCCGCCGTGACGCCGGCGGCGAGCGCCCGCTCGACATGCACCCGCACGCAGTAGGCGCAGCCGTTGCGCTGCGACGCGTGGATCTGCACGAGTTCCTTGAGCCGGTCGTCGATGCCGTTCTCGGCGGCGATGCCGCCCACGGTCTTCGAGAAGGCCGAGAGCGCCTGATAGGCGGGTCGCGCCGCTCGCGAGAGATGCACGCGGTGTTCTGCCGTCATGACGCCAGACTACCCAGGGCCGGCTCGGGCAGGGCCGGGCGCCGCCGCGGTGCGGCATGATGAGCGGGTGAGCGACCCCATCGACGAGTTCTCGTTCCTTCCCGAGCAGGCCGCGGAGGCCGGCATCCAGGCTCTCGTGCCCCGCGGCGAGCGCCTGTCGCTGACGCTCGCCGACGGACGCACGCTGAGCGCGCTGCGGTACACCCCGGAGGACTCGCCTGGCGCCGCCCCCGTGGTGACATTCCTCCACGGCGCGGGCCTCAACGCGCACACCTGGGACACCACGATCCTCGCGCTCGGGCTCCCCGCTCTCGCGGTCGATCTGCCCGGCCACGGGGATTCGTCGTGGCGCGACGACGCCCTCTACGTCGCGCGTGTGCTCGCCCCCGACGTCGCCGCCGGCGTCGACGCGTGGACGGACGCTCCGCAGCTCCTCGTCGGCCAGTCGCTCGGCGGGCTGACCGCCGCCGCGGTGGCGGCATCCCGACCCGATCTCGTGCGCGAGCTGGTGGTCATCGACATCACGCCGGGCCTCGACCCGAACGCCGGGGCGCAGCAGATCCGGGACTTCTTCGCCGGCCCCGCCGACTGGGCCTCGCGCGACGAACTCGTCGAGCGCGCGCTGGCCTTCGGACTCGGCGGCGGCACCCGTCGCAAGGCCGAGCGCGGCGTGTACTTCAACTCCCGCATCCGCCCCGACGGCCGGGTGGAGTGGAAGCACCACTTCGCGCGCCTCGCGAACGCGGCATCCGCCGGGCCGACGGTCCCTGAGCCTGTGGAAGGACAGGACGCCGTCGCCTCGGTGCTCGGCGAGTCCGGCTGGGAGGATCTCGCCGCCGTCGCGGCCCCGACGACCCTCCTGCGCGGCGAGCGCGGCTACGTCACCGACGACGATGCAGCGGAGTTCGCACGACGCGTGCCCGCAGCATCCGTCGCCGTCGTCGCATCGGGGCACAACGTGCAGGAGGAGATCCCGCTGGAGCTGGGGGCGCGCCTGCGCGCCATGGCCGCCGTGTGACCGTTGCGGCACCGCTCGGGAAGCATTAACACTTCTGTTGCGTTCCGAGTACGCAGTCGCCGCCCGCCTCGGCGATATCCCTAGGCTGATACCTATCCGGCAGCCCGACCCCCTGGGCAGCCCCGGAGCCCCGCACAGCACACCCGGGACCCCCCGAAAGGACCTTCATGCTCCGTCGCACCGCTCTCGCCGCAGCGTCGCTGCTGGCCGCCGGTCTGCTCGTCCTCACCGCCTGCAGCGGTGGCGGGGGCGTCGCCGCGCCCACCTCGCCCGGGGAGCCCGACCCCGACGCGTCGGTCGCGGTCCGGCTGGTGCTCGAGCCCGGCAACCTCGACATCCGCGAGACCGCAGGGTCGGCGCTGGACCAGATCCTCGTCGACAACATCTACCAGGGCCTCGTCGCCCGCACGCCCGAGCAGGACATCGTCCCCGCGCTCGCGCGCGACTGGACCGTTTCGCCCGACGGCCTCACCTACACCTTCACGCTCCGCGAGGGTGTGACGTTCCACGACGGCCAGGAGCTCACCCCGCAGGACGTCGTGTGGTCGCTCACCACGCGTCGCGACACCCCGGCATGGCGCGACGCGGCGCGTCTGGCGAACGTCACCTCGATCACGGCGGAAGGGCAGGACATCACGCTGACCCTCACCGAGCCCGACTCGAGCCTGCTGTGGAACCTCACCGGCCGCGCCGGCATCGTCCTCAAGGAGGGCGACACCGTCGACTACAAGACCAAGGCCAACGGCACGGGTCCGTTCGTGCTGACGGAATGGCGCCAGGGCGACAGCATCACCTTCGAGCGCAACGACGCCTACTGGGGCGACGCATCCGGCGCCGCCGAGGTCGTGTTCGAATACATCCCCGACAATCAGGCCGCCCTCAACGCGGCGCTCGCGGGCGAGGTGGACGTGCTGACCGGCTTCGACGCGAACCTGAAGGAGCAGGTCGAGCAGAGCGGCGACTTCGCGCTCGTGCTCGGCAAGTCGACCGACAAGGGCACGCTCGCGTTCAACCAGACCTCCGGTCCGCTGTCCGACAAGCGCGTGCGCCAGGCGATCCGCCAGGCGATCGACCACGACGCCATCATCGAAGCCCTCGCGTCGGGGCAGACCCAGTACGGTCCGATCCCCGAACTCGACCCCGGCTACGAGGACCTGTCGGACGTCGCGCCGTATGACCCGGAGGCCGCGAAGAAGCTCCTCAAGGAGGCCGGGTACGAGGAAGACCTCGAGCTCACGCTGACCATCCCGAGCTTCTACTCGACGACGATCCCGCAGATCCTCGTGTCGGATCTCGACGAGGTCGGCATCACCCTCGACGTGGACTCGGTCGACTTCACCACGTGGCTCACCGATGTCTACACGAACCACGACTACGACCTGAGCTTCGTGCTCCACACGGAGGCCCGCGACTTCGAGAACTGGGCGAACCCCGACTACTACTTCACCTACGACAACCCCGAGGTTCAGGACCTGTACGCCCAGTCGCTGGCCGCCACCGACGAGGCCGAGGCCGCCGACCTGCTGAAGCAGGCCGCCCGCATCGTGTCGGAGGACGCCGCCGCCGACTGGCTCTACAACGGGGCCTCCGTCGTCGCCGTCGGCACTAACATCGCCGGTATGCCCTCGATCAACGTGAACGAGCGCCTCAACGTCGCCGAGATCGCCAAGAGCAACGGGTGATCCGATACACGCTGACCCGATTCGCCCTGCTCCTGCTCGGGCTTCTCGTCGCCAGCGTGCTGATCTTCCTCACGCTCCGGGTGCTCCCCGGTGACATCGCGCACCTCATCGCCGGTGTGGGATCCACCCCCGAGCAGCAGGACGCCATCCGGGAGCGGCTGGGACTCGACCGCCCCCTCCCGGAGCAGTACCTGACTTGGATCGGCGGACTGTTCCGCGGCGACCTCGGCACCTCCCTGCTCACGGGCACGAGCGTCGTGGACGAGCTCGCCCAGAAGGCGGAGGTGACCGTGCCCCTCGGCATCCTGTCCCTTCTGATCGCCGTCGTGATCAGCGTGCCGCTCGGTGTCCTCTCGGCCATGCGGCGCGGGCGGGCATCGGGCACGGGACTCAGCGTCGGCGCGCAGACCCTCGCCGCGGTGCCCGTGGTGTGGGCGGGCATGATGCTCGTCGTCGTCTTCGCAGTGTGGCTCGGGTGGCTGCCCGCGCAGGGCTTCCCGAGGTCGGGGTGGAGCGACCCGTGGGCTGCGCTGCGCGCGCTCATCCTCCCCGCCC
Organism: Microbacterium trichothecenolyticum; assembly: GCF_000956465.1. Lineage (GTDB taxonomy): Bacteria > Actinomycetota > Actinomycetes > Actinomycetales > Microbacteriaceae > Microbacterium > Microbacterium trichothecenolyticum. Next base: position 68,459 of record NZ_JYJA01000028.1, on the reverse strand, counting down.
TCACGATCGGCATCGTCGAAGGCGCCATGCTGCTGCGGTTCGTGCGCAGCGCCACGCTGCAGGCGGTCGGTCAGGACTTCGTGCGCACCGCGGCCGCGAAGGGACTCACCCGCGACCAGGCGCTGATCCGCCACGGCCTGCCGGTCGTCGGGCTGTCGGTCATCACGGTGCTGGGCCTGCAGGTCGCCGGCATCATCGTCGGCGCCGTCGTCATCGAGCAGCTCTTCTCCCTCCCGGGCATCGGCCGCATGCTCGTGGCCGACGTCGCCGCGCGCGACCTGCCGAAGGTCCAGGGCGAGCTCCTCGCCCTCACCGGGTTCGTGCTCATCGTCGGCTTCGTCGTGGACCTCGTGCACCGTCTCATCGACCCCCGGCAGCGGGAGGCATCGTGAGCACGCGACGTCGTTCGCGCTGGGCGTGGCTCAGCCGACTGTGGGCGCTGTCGACAGGACGCTTCGGGCTCATCGTGGTCGCCGTCGTGGCGGTCACCGCGATCGTCGCGCGGTTCTGGACGCCGTTCGACCCGCAGAAGGTCGACATCGCCGACCGCTGGGCCCTTCCGGGCTGGCCGCACCTGCTCGGCACCGACGGATCGGGGCGCGACATCCTGAGCCTCCTGATGGCGGGCGCCCGCACCACGGTGTTCGTCGCGATCGGCGCCGGCCTCGTCGCAACCGTGATCGGCATCTCGCTCGCGGCCCTCGGCGCCCTCACCGCGCGCTGGGTGCGCGAATCCGTGGCGGTGTTCGTCGACATCCTGATCGCGTTCCCGGTGCTCATCATCGCGATGATGATCTCGGCGGTGTGGGGCGGGTCGCTCTGGGTCGTGATCTGGGCGGTCGGCATCGGCTTCGGCGTGAACATCGCCCGCGTCACGCGGCCCGAGCTGCGCCGTGTGCTGCAGAGCGACTTCGTGCTGGCCGGACGCGCCTCCGGCCTCACGCCGGCGCAGAACCTGTGGCGGCACCTCCTCCCCAACGTCGCGCCGGTGTTCATCGTGCAGCTCTCGTGGGGCATGGCGGTCGCGGTGCTCGCGGAGGCGGGCTTGTCGTACCTCGGATTCGGCGCGCCGGTGACCGAGCCGTCCTGGGGTCTGCTCCTCGCGCAACTGCAGCAGTTCATCGGCGTGCACCCGCTGTCGGTGGTGTGGCCCGGTCTCGCCATCACGATCACCGTGCTGGGGCTGAACCTGCTCGGCGACGCCCTGCGAGAAGCGACCGACCCGACACTCTCGCGCAGTCCCTTTGCGACCCGGCGCGCACGGCTGCACATCCCGGAGGTGGTCTCGTGAGCCTGGAGGTGCGGGGCCTGACGATCGACATCGGCGACCGCCGTGTCGTGGACGGCGTGTCGTTCGCCGTGCCCGACGGCGCCCGCGTGGGACTCATCGGCGAGTCGGGGTCGGGCAAGTCGCTCACCGCCCTCGCGATCCTGGGCCTCCTGCCCGACGGTGCGGCGGCGTCGGGGAGCGTGCGATGGAACGGCCGCGAGATCCTCGGCCTGCCCGACCGCGAGCTCGCAGAGATCCGCGGCGACGAGATCGGCATCGTCTTCCAGGAGCCGCGCACCGCGCTCAACCCGATCCGCACCGTCGGACGCCAGATCGCCGAGTCGATACGCATCCACGAGGGACTCTCGAAACGGGATGCTGCGGCCCGCGCGGTCGCCGAGGCATCCCGTGTCGCCCTCCCCGATCCGGACCGGATCGTGGCCCGCTACCCTCATCAGCTGTCGGGCGGCCAGCGTCAGCGCGTCGCGATCGCGATGTCACTCGCCTGCCGGCCGCGACTGCTGATCGCCGACGAGCCGACGACGGCTCTCGACGTGACCATCCAGGCCGAGATCCTCGAGCTGCTGCTGTCGCTCGCGCGCGACGACGGCATGTCCCTCGTCTTCATCACGCACGACCTCGCGGTGCTGTCGCAGATCGCGACGCACGGTGTCGTGCTCGAGCAGGGACGTGTCGTCGAGGAGGCTCCGCTGTCTCAGCTGCTGTCGGCTCCGGCATCCGTCGTCACTCAAGAGCTGCTGCGCGACGCGACGGCGACGCTGTGGCGGCCAGGGGGCGCGGAGTGAGCGTGCTGATCCGCGGCCGCGGGCTCACCCGGCGCTACCCCATGCCGAAGACGCACCTGTTCGAGAAGCAGGCGTTCACGACGGGACTCGAGGACGCGGACATCGACGTGCGCGAAGGCTCTGCGGTCGGCCTCATCGGCGAATCGGGCTCGGGCAAGTCGACGCTCGTCCGCCTCCTGCTGGCGCTCGACACGCCTTCCGCCGGCGCCCTCGAGTTCGACGGGCGACCGGTCGACGCGAGCGCCTCGGCACGGTCGCTGCACTGGCTGCGCAAGCAGACGGGAATCGTGTTCCAGGACCCGTATGCGTCGCTCGACCCGCGCATGAGCGTCGGACGCATCGTCGGCGAGCCGCTGTGGGCGCTCGGGATCGACGGCGACCGTCGCGCGCGTGTGCGCGAGGTGCTCGAGGACGTCGGCCTCGAGGCGGACATGGCCGACCGCTTCCCGCACGAGTTCTCGGGCGGCCAGCGGCAGCGCATCGCCCTCGCCCGCGCGATCGTGCACCGGCCCCGCCTGCTCGTGGGCGACGAGCCGCTGTCGGCGCTCGACGTCACGGTCCGGGCGCAGATCCTCGAACTGCTCGGCGAGCTGCGCGTGCGCGACGGCCTGACGCTCCTGATGGTGTCGCACGACATCGGCGTCGTGCAGAACCTGTGCGACGAAGTGGTCGTCATGAAGGATGGCCGCATCGTCGAGGAGGGCCCGACCGAGAAGGTGCTGCTGCAGCCCCAGGTCTCGTACACACGGCGGCTGCTGGCCTCCATCCCTGTCATCGAGAACGGCACGTAGTCGGGGAGGCCTCCCCTCGTACGGCCGCTCCCCGCTGGTGTTGCGCGCGACGAGTCCGTGGAGAAACAGTCCTGCCGATAAGGACGCCCGGTCGGGACCCGCGAGAGCTGCTCGAGAGACGGATGCCGCGACCATCGCGGAGACCGCCCCGTGATGCCGCGGCCGCTTCCTCCCCGGGGTGTGACGGGTCGTCCTTATCCCCAGGAACATCTCCGGCAGAGCAAACCGCGCGCGTGAGCCGCGATCATGGCGTCGTGATGTCCTGGCAGATGGCGATGGGGCGCGCAGGTCACGTCGCGTCCACCCGTGACCTGCGCCGCATCGGACTCTCGGACGTCGACGTGCGGATGTTCGTGTCCTACGGGCTGCTGGTGCGGGTGCGGGTCGGCTGGTACGTCACGCCGGGTGTCGACGCTGCGGTCCGGGAGGCGGTGCGTCTCGGCGGACGGCTCGCTTGTCTCAGCGCCCTGCGCCACCGTGGTGCGCCCGTGGGCGACGACGGTCGCCTGCACATCGAGCTTCCCGCCCACGCTGTGCGGCGCCCCGGCGCCGGCGACCCCTCGGCAGTGAAGGTTCATTGGACTCGCCGCCCCTCGTCAGGCGACCGTGCCACGGTCGACATCGCCGCTGCGTGGCGCGTCGCGCGCACGTGCGTCGGCACTCCACCCTGTCGGTGACGGCCAGTAGGTTCGGAGGATGAGCCCCGGAATCGTCCCGCCGTACCTGCTCGCCCGCATCGCCGCCGTGCAGGAGGAGAACTGGGCTCGGGCCGCCGACGCGGCGCACCGCACCCTCGCGGCGCCGCGAGAGTACCGTCCGGTGCTCTCCCGCCTGCGCCTGTCGATCCAGGAGCCGGGAACGCTCGTCGCCGAGGCGACGCCCGCACCCGACCGCGAGATCTCCGATGCGAAGCACCGCGAAGTGCTGCCCGGAACCCGGGTGCGCGGCGAGGACGACCCGGCGACGGGCGACGCGTCCGTCGACGAGGCGTTCGACGGGCTCGGCGCGACGTACGACTTCTGGTGGGACGCGTACGCCCGCGACAGCATCGACGGCTCCGGCAGCTCGCTGCTGGCGACCGTGCACTACGGCCGCGACTACGACAACGCGTTCTGGAACGGCGAGCGCATGGTCTTCGGCGACGGCGACGACGAGGTGTTCCGCGGGTTCACCAGGTCGCTCAGCGTGATCGCGCACGAGCTTGCGCACGGCGTGATCGAGGACGAGGGCGGCCTGCTGTACCGCGGCCAGTCCGGAGCACTCAACGAGTCGATCGCCGACGTCTTCGGCGCTCTGGCCGAGCAGCACCGCGATGGGCAGACGGTCGACGAGGCGACGTGGCTCATCGGCGAGGGGATCTTCACCGACGCCGTGCAGGGCGTGGCGCTGCGATCGCTCAAGGCCCCCGGCACAGCCTACGACGACGACGTGCTCGGCAAGGACCCGCAACCCGCACATATGCGCGACTTCGTCGAGACCCGCGACGACAACGGCGGCGTGCACATCAACTCCGGCATCCCCAACCACGCGTTCTACCTCACGGCGCAGGCGCTCGGCGGCCACGCCTGGGAGCGCGCCGGGCTCATCTGGTACCGCGCCCTGACGTCGGGGACGCTTCCGTCGACGGCCGACTTCACCACCTTCGCACGCGCCACCCTCGCAGCGGCGGCCGCGGAGTACGGTGAGGAGTCGGAGGAGGTCGACGCCGTCCGCACCGGGTGGACGGGCGTCGGCGTGATCCCGGATGACCGAGACGCCGAGTCCTGACCCGACCGCACCGCCCGCGAGGCCGCCCGCGGTCGAGGTCGATGTCGCGCGCACCGGCGGCATCGCCGGCATGACGCGACGGTGGTCGGCGCAGCCGCCCGAGGCGGAGGCATCCGAGTGGATCACGCTCATCGACCGCTGCCCGTGGAGTGAGGCGAGCGCCGCCGCAGGCGAGGACCCCGACGACGAGGTCGAAGCCGCTGCCCAGCACCGGGCGACGCGACGCCGCGAGCCGATGCCCGATGGCTTCGTGTGGTCGATCCGCGCGACGTGGTCGGGGACCGGCCCCCTCGAGGCCGAGCTGCCCGACGACGAGGTCGTGGGCGCCTGGCGCGAGCTCGTCGACGCCGTGCGCGACTGGAGCCGGCAGAGCGTCGACCCCGGTCGGTCGAGCGGCTGACGCTCAGCGCGTGAAGAGGCCCTTCTTCTTCACGGGTTTGAGAGCCTTCTGCATGTAGATCGTGCCGAGCCACCGGCCGAACTTGAAGCCGACGCGGCCCATGCGCCCGACCTCGACGAAGCCCATCTTCTCGTGCAGGGCGACCGACCCCTCGGCGCCCTTGTCGCTGATCACCGCGACCATCTGCCGGATCCCGGCCGCCTCGCACGCCTCGATGAGGGCTTCGAGCAGCGCGCGCCCGAGCCCCTTGCCCGTGGCGGCCTGGCCGAGGTAGATCGAGTTCTCGACCGAGAACCGGTACGCGGACTTGCTCGACATCGGCTGGACGAGCGCGTACCCGAGGATCTGACCCGACGGCGACTCGGCGACGAGGAACGGGAGGCCCTGCTTCGCGAGGCCGGCGCGCTTCTTGCGCCACTGCGCCACCGACCACACATCCTCGTCGAAGGTGACGACCGAGTTGGTGACGTAGTAGTTGTAGATCTCGCGGATGTCGGGGATGTCGCGGTCCTCGACGGGCCGGATCGTGAATGTGAAGGGCCGCTCGGGCTCGGGCTGCCGTTGCAGATGGCGCGGCAGCTTGCGGCGGTCCTTCTCGTATTCCTCTTCGAGCATGGCTTCTCCTGGATGTCTGCGGTCGGCCGGCGACTCTACGCGGGCAGCCGCCAGTCAACGGGGTCGGCGCCCTGTCGGGCGAGCAGCTCATTAGCGCGCGAGAACGGTCGTGAGCCGAAGAACCCCCGGCTCGCCGACAGTGGCGACGGGTGCGGCGATTCGATGATCGGCGTGGTGCCCAGGAGCGGTCTCAGGTTCGCGGCATCCCGGCCCCACAGGATCGCCACGAGCGGCCGGTCGCGCGCGACGAGCGTGCGGATGGCATGCTCGGTCACCTTCTCCCATCCCCAGCCGCGATGGGATGCCGGCGCCCCTGGTGCGACCGTGAGCACGCGGTTCAGCAGCATGACCCCCTGGTCGCTCCACGCCGACAGGTCGCCGTGCGGGGCGCGCGCAATGCCGAGGTCGGACTCCAGCTCCTGGTAGATGTTCCCGAGGCTGCGTGGCAGCGGCCGCACGTGCGCGTCGACCGCGAACGAGAGCCCGATCGGATGCCCCGGCGTGGGGTACGGGTCCTGCCCGACGATGAGCACCTTGACGTCGGGAAGAGGCCGCTGGAACGCCCGCAGCACGCGGTCGCCGGCCGGCAGATAGTGGCGTCCGGCGGCGACCTCGGCGCGAAGCCGCTCGCCGAGCGCGGCGATGTCCACAGCGACAGGTGCGAGCGCCGCCGACCACTCCGGGTCGATGAGTCCGGCGTCGGCGAGTTCGGGCAGGGCCATCGCCATCTCAGGCGCGCTCCGCCGTGGTGGTCATGACGAGCTCGAGGCCGCCCTCGACCGTCGCGGACGTGAACGCCACGGTCGCCGCCGACAGTTCGCGGAGGGACGCGACGTGCGTGCCGCCGCACGGGATCCTCGCCTCGGCGCCCGGCAGCCCGCACACCCACGTGCGGCGGTCCGCGAGCGTGTCGCCGTCGCGCTCGATGCGCACCGCGCCGCCCGCCGCGATCCACTCCGCGAGCTGCGCGTCGACCTGGGCCGCCAGTGCGTCGAGGTCGGCCAGCGCATCGGGATCGAAGCCCTTGCGCCGGAGCGACTTGCCGATGCGGTACACGTCGCGCGAGCCGTCGGGCAGGATCCGCGACTCCTGGATCGCGAGCGCGTCGAACGCCGGGGCGCCGAGAGCATCGGTCGGCGCGTCCTTGCGCCACGCGCCGGCGAGTGCCGCGTCGAGGGCGAGGGAGGCCAGGTGGCAGGCGGTGTGCCCTGCCGAGAGCGCGGCGCGGTTGGCGGCGTCCACCGTCACGATCACCGTGTCGCCCGCCGCGACCGCGGCGCCGTCGTCGACGAGGTGCGCGACGACGAACGTCCAGCCCTCGGTGCCGGTGCGCACGGGAACGTCGGGGCCGAGCAGCAAGGTGTCGCCTTGCGTCGCGCCGACGACGGCGTCGACCACGACGATCTCGGCGCCGCCCACGCCCAGTGTGCCGCGGTCGGCGGGCTGGTCTGGCCACGCGGTGTCGACGGGGTGGAACGCAGTCTCGTCGAGGACGACGGCCGTTCGCCCGTCGCCGGCGTCGGCGACGTGGACGACCGTGCCGCGGGAGGAGGTGGCGCCGGCCGGATAGGTGACGACGGTGCCGTCGGCGGGGGTCACAGTTCCTCCGCGCCGCGCGGGCGCAGCGGGCCGCGCGCGAGGAGGAACTGCGCCGACTGCGCGACCGGGCGCATGGTGATGAGGTCGAGGTTGACGTGACCGGGCGCATTGAGCGCGTAGGCGATGACGTCGGCCACGTCGTGGGCGGTCAGCGGGTTCTCGACGCCGTCGTACACCCGCTCGGCCGCCGCGCTGTCGCCGCCGAGGCGGTTGAGGGTGAACTCCGGCGTGTGCACCATGCCCGGAGCGACCTCGATCACGCGGATCGGCTCGCCGTTCAGTTCGAGCCGCAGCGCATGCGCGATCATCGCCTCACCGGCTTTGGCGGCGTTGTAGCCGGCGCCGCCGGCGTAGGCGGTCTGCGCGGCGGTGGAGGTGAGGAAGAGCGTGTCGGCGTGACCGTCGGATGCCGCGGCCCGGCGCAGCTGAGGCAGCAGCGCCGCGACCAGCCGCTGTGCCGACAGCACGTTGACGTCGAACATCCACTGCCAGTCCTCGACGCGGCCGGCCTCGACGCGGTCGGTGCCGCGTGCGCCGCCGGCCACGTGGACGAGGGCGTGCACCGGGCCGGAGTCCGCCAGGAACGCGGCGAGCGCCTCGACGTCGGCGTCGGTCGTGAGGTCCGCCGCGAACGCGACGGCGCCCGTCTCGGCCTCCAGGGCGGCGAGCCGATCGGCGCGTCGCGCGACGCCGACCACGTCCCATCCGGTCTCGCGCAGCGCACGCACCGCCGCTTCGCCGATCCCCGAGCTCGCCCCGGTCACCACTGCACGTCTGTTCGCCATGACCACAACGCTACCCACGTCGCGCCCGGCGGCACTCCCCGACCGGGATTCCGGGGCCCGATCGCATTACGTCACATTTCCCCCACGTTGTTGACAACCCCGGGTTCTCCGTACTCTCGAACCCGGCTGGGGGGCACGCTCCCGGCATCCGATCCCGCAGGAGCAGGCCATGTCCGCACCCGAGAACTGGCGTTTCGAGACCAAGCAGATCCACTCGGGGGCCCAGCCCGACCCGGTGACCAAGGCTCGCGCCACGCCGATCTACCAGACCACGTCGTACGTCTTCGACAATGCGGACCACGCCGCCAACCTCTTCGCGCTCGCCGAGTTCGGCAACATCTACACGCGCATCCAGAACCCCACGCAGGCCGTCGTCGAGGAGCGCCTCGCCGCGCTCGAGGGGGGCACCGGCGCCCTGCTGCTCGCGAGCGGCCAGGCCGCCGCGACCTTCGCGGTGCTCAACATCGCCGAGGCGGGCGACCACATCGTGTCGTCGAGCTCGATCTACGGCGGCACCTACAACCTCTTCAAGTACACGCTCGCGAAGCTCGGCATCGAGGTCACGTTCGTCGAGAACCAGGACGACCTCGAGGAGTGGCGCCGCGCGGTCCGCCCGAACACGAAGCTGTTCTTCGCCGAGACCATCGGCAACCCGAAGATCAACGTGCTCGACATCCGCGGCGTCGCCGATGTCGCCCACGAGAACGGCGTGCCGCTCATCGTCGACAACACGATCGCGACCCCGTACCTCATCAAGCCGTTCGAGCACGGCGCCGACATCATCGTCCACTCGGCGACGAAGTTCCTGGGCGGCCACGGCACCACCATCGGCGGCGTGATCGTCGACGGCGGCACGTTCGAGTGGTCCAAGAACGTCGACAAGTTCCCCGGCCTCACCGTCCCGGACCCCTCGTACCACGGCGCCTCCTACACGGCAGCGGTCGGCGACGGCCTCGCCTACATCATCAAGGCGCGCGTGCAGCTGCTGCGCGACCTCGGTTCGGCCATCTCGCCGAACAGCGCGTGGCTGCTGATCCAGGGCATCGAGACGCTCTCGCTGCGCGTCGAGCGCCACGTGCAGAACGCGCAGGAGATCGCCGAGTGGCTCGAGAACCACTCCGACGTCGCCTCGGTCAACTACTCGGGCCTGCCCACGTCGCCGTGGTACGCAGCCGCCAACGCCTACGCCCCGAAGGGCGTCGGCGCGGTGCTGTCGTTCGAGCTGAAGGGCGGCGTCGAGGCCGGCCGCGAGTTCGTCAACTCGCTGACGCTCTTCAGCCACCTCGCCAACATCGGCGACGTGCGCTCGCTCGTGATCCACCCCGCGTCGACTACGCACTCGCAGCTCACGCCCGAGCAGCAGCTCACGACCGGGGTCACGCCGGGCCTCGTGCGCCTCTCGGTGGGCCTCGAGAACATCGACGACCTCAAGGCCGACCTCGAGCAGGCGCTCGCGGCGGCCCGCCGGGTGTCGGAGGCCGCTCGCGCCTGATCCCCCTCCTCGGGACACGGATGCCTCGTCCCGGCGCACCGCGCCGGGACGAGGCATCCTTCATTCCTGGTCGGTGTCGGGCTCGTCCGCCACGAAGTCGGCCGCCAGCTCCCCACCCGTGCCACCCGCCCGGTGTAACAGACCGCACCACCACGCATGCTCAGGCGAGAATGGACGAATGGACTGGCAGACCTCCGAAGACACGGTGCCGAGCGCGCCCGTGACGGAGGCCGACGCGCGCCTGCTGCTGGGCCGCCCTCCGGCGACCGGTGCGTGGCGCGACGGCGATCCCGTGGGCGCCCGTCACTTCGCGGCGTTCGGGGCGTTCCGCACCGAGGGCGGCCGCGAGCTGCCCGCCTATCGCCTCGCCTACGAGACGTGGGGCGAGCTCAACGCCGCCCGCGACAACGCCGTGCTCGTCCTGCACGCGCTCACCGGCGACAGCCACGTGCGCGGGCCGGCAGGCGCGGGGCACCCGACGTCGGGCTGGTGGGACGACATCGTCGGCCCCGGCGCGCCCATCGACACCGATCGCTGGTTCGTCGTCGCCCCGAACATGCTGGGCGGCTGCCAGGGGTCGACGGGTCCGGCATCCATCGGCCCCGACGGCTACGAGTGGGCGTCGCGCTTCCCGTACCTGACGATCCGCGACCAGGTCGCCGCCCAGGTGCGCCTGGCCGACGCCCTCGGCATCGACGTGTGGGCCGCCGTCGTCGGTGGATCGATGGGCGGCATGCACGCCCTCGAATGGTCCATCCTGCTCCCCGATCGCGTCGAGCGGGTCGGCATCCTCTCGTCGCCGCCGGTGAACACGGCCGACCAGGTCGCGCTCAATTCGGTGCAGCTCGAGGCGATCCGCATCGACCCGAGGTACCAGGGCGGCGAGTACTACGACGCGGGCGACGGCGACGGACCGAACCGCGGGCTCGCGCTCGCCCGGCGGATGGCGCTGCTCAACTACCGCTCCCCCACGGAGCTCAACCAGCGCTTCCAGCGCACGTGGCAGTCCGGCGTGAGCCCGCTCGGGCACGGCGGGCGCTTCGCCGTCGAGTCCTACCTCGACTTCCACGGCAACAAGTTCACGCGCCGCTTCGACGCGAACTCGTACATCACGCTGGTCGAGGCGATGAACTCGCACGACGTCGGCCGCGACCGGGGCGGCGTCGAGGACGCCCTCGCCCTCATCACCGCCAAGGCTCTCGTGCTCGGCATCGACAGCGACCGGCTCTTCCCCATCGACGGCCAGCACCGCATCGCGCGCGGGATCCGCAACACGCTCGACGGCGATCGCGCCGTCGTGCTGTCGAGCGACTTCGGCCACGACGGGTTCCTCATCGAGACGAACGCCGTCGGCTCGCACCTGCGGCGGCTGCTCGAGGCCTGAACCCCCGGAGGTCTCAGTCCGTGCGCTCGTAGCGCCACGGGAGGGCGCCGATCTCGAGACGATGACGGGACCCGGATGCTGCGCCCTCGGCGTCGGCCTCCCACTCATCGTCTCCCTGCCACATGAGGACGGGGCCATCGCCGCCGCGGCGGGCGACCGTCTCGAAGCGCTCGACGCCGCCGAGGCGCGCGGCTCCGACCGCGGAATCCAGATCCGCGTGCTCGGCCAGGCCGTGCAGGGTCACCCACGTCGGCGGATAAAGCGTGAACCCGCCGCGCCCGTGCCGCGCGAGCGCGTCGGCGGGGCGCAGCCACTCGGCGGCGACGGCCTCGTCGGCCGACAGGGCGAGTGCGCCTGCTGCGGCCGGCGCCACGAAGAACCACGTGCGGATGCGCAGCGCGAGACCGGGCGGCGGGTCCCAGCACGACAGCGTCACGAGAGCGTCGGCGTCCAGCGCGAGTCCGGTCTCCTCGTGCGTCTCGCGCACGCCGGCGCGGCGGGCGACGACCTCCTCGGGTTCGCCGTCGGCGGAGCGGTCGGCGTCTTCGAGCTTGCCGCCGGGAAACACCCACGCACCGGCGAACGACCCGCGGTCCGGCCGTTCGATCATCAGCACCTCGAGCCCGTCGCCGGCGTCGCGCAGCAGCACGACCGTCGCGGCGACGGGGATCGCCGGGTCGGTGGCGTCCTCGGGGCGGCGCGTACGGGCGCCGCCGATCGAGTCGCTCAGCGCCCGTAGGGCACGGTCGGCGGACGGCGTCGGTTCCGGCATCCGCACACTCTATCCATCGCGGCGGCCCGCGGCGCGGGGCTCAGACCGCGACGGGCGCCCGGCGCCGCTCGAGCACGAGGCTCGCCGACGCGAGCACGAGCCCGGCGAGGGCCAGGCCCACACCCACCCACGCGGGTGCGCCGAAGCCCCATCCGGCAGCGATGACGACGCCGCCGAGGAACGCGCCCAGGCTGTTGCCGATGTTGAGGGCCGAGTGGTTCAGCGCCGCGGCGATCGACTGGTTGTCCTCGGCGACATCCATCAGCCGCGTCTGGATGGTGGGGCTGAGCGCGGACGCCACGAACCCCACCGCGAACACGAAGAACGCGAGCGCCCAGATCCAGGTCGCAGTCAGCGCGAGCAGAGCGAGCACCGCGGCGAGCCCCACGAGACCCCCGATGAGCGTCCGCTTGAGGTCGACGTCGGCGAGGTGGCCGCCGACGAGGTTGCCGACGGTCATGCCGAGCCCGATGAGCACGAGGACGATCGGTACGACCCACTCCGGCGAGCCCGCGACTTCGGTCACGAGTGGCGCGACGTAGCTGTACACCGCGAAGAACCCGCCGAAGCCGATCGCGCCGACGCCGAGCGCCAGCCAGACCTGACCGATGCGGAACACCTTGAGCTCCGCCCGCAGCGTGCGCGAGGGATCCCCCGGATGCTCCGGCACGAAGAACGCGATGAGCACCGTGGCGGTCGCGAAGATGGCTGCGACGACCATGAACGCCGCCCGCCAGCCCAGCTGCTGGCCGAGGTAGGTGCCCAGCGGCACACCGACGACGTTCGCGACAGTGAGGCCGGTCAGCACGAACGCGACGCCCTTCGCCCGCTTGCCCGGCCCGAGGACGTCGGCGGCGACGAGCGCACCGATGCCGAAATAGGCGCCGTGCGGAAGCCCCGCAAGGAACCGGGATGCGGCGACCCACTCGAACGTCGGCGCCAGGAACGTGAGCGCGTTGAAGACCGTGAGGGCGAGCGCGAGCCCGATCATCACGCGGTGGCGCGGATACTTCGCGACCGCGCCGGCGATCGTCGGAGCACCGACGACCACACCGAGGGCATACAGCGAGATGAGCCAGCCGGCCTGATAGATCGCATCCTCCTGGCGGAGCTGCCAGAGCGACGGAAGGAGGTCGGAGCCGATGTTCGGCAGCAGGCCCATGACGACGAACTCGGTCATGCCGATGCCGAAGCTGCCGACGGCGAGGGAAAGGAGCGCCCACGTCGCCGCCCCCCTCGTCAGATTCGAGGAGGTCACGCGGTCATGCTAGCGGCGGTCGCAGCATCCTGTCGAATCGATTCGGGGGCGTCGACGCGGCGCGTCATGAACGCACCGGGACCCGGAGCCTCACTCGGCGGCGGCGTCGCCGTCCTGGCGGTCGATCGCGGCCTCGAGGCGCTCGATCTTGCCGTCGAGCTCGCCCGAGTGGCCGGGGCGGATGTCGGCCTTGAGTACGAGCGAGACACGGGAGCCGTATGGTGCGACGGCGTCGGTCGCGCGCTTGACGACGTCGAAGACCTCGTCCCACTCCCCCTCGATCTCGGTGAACATCGAGGTCGTCCGGTGCGGCAGGCCGCTGTCGCGCACGACCCGCACGGCGGCGGCCACGGCGTCGTGCACCGAGCCGTCGGCGCGGCCGGTCCCGCTGGGGGCGACAGAGAAGGCGACGAGCATGGGAACCTCCGGTTCTCGAGGGGGACGAGCAGGGCCAGCACTACTCTGGCACGCGCAGCCGCACCGGCTGGCGCACCGGGAGCCGCACCAGGCGCACCACGACCCACGCGAACAGCGCGACGAGCATGGCGTTGCGCAGGACGACGAGCCAGACGGCCGCGGGCCACAGCACGAGAAGCCAGTCGTAGGCGAACGGGAAGAGCCACTGGGTGAGAGCGAGGATCACCACCGTGAGCGCTGCGGGGCGCAGCCACCGGCGCCGATCGATCGCGAGACCCACGACCATCGGTGCGATCAGCCACGTCATGTACTGCGGCGACCCCACCTTGTTGAGGACGATGAAGCCGAGCACCAGCGCGAATGCCAGTGGCGGGAAGAGCGCGACGAAGGACGCACCCCGCCAGGCCTTGACGGCGCCGATCACCGCGATGGCGAGCATCCCGAGCATGAGGACCGGGGTCATCAGCATGATGACGGTGTCGACCGACGGGCCGGTGATCTGGAACGTGATCAGGTCGGGGTCGTAGAAGATCCGCGCACCGGGGACATCCGCCAGAGCGAGCAGCAGATACACGCTGCTCACCGGCGCTTCGATCTGCAGGCCCCGCGAGGTCTGATCGCCCACGAAGCCGAGCAGGTGCGCGCCGCCGCCGGCGAGCAGGACGACCGCCACGACCACCGCTGAGACGGCGGCAGCGCCGCCGACGACCGCGAGCCGGCGACGCACCGCGATCACCGCCGCGGCGAGCAGTGCCGCCGGCCACACCTTGATCCACGTGGCCACGGCGAGGAGCACGGAGCCCAGCCACGGTCGGCCGACGAGAAACAGCGAACCGGCGACCGCGATCGGCACCGTCACGCCGTCGAGCCGGAACATGCCCACGCCGCCGAGCGCGAGGATCGCCGCCAGCCAGAACCACGCCGCGATCATGCGGCCGCGCGAGCGCCCGTTGCCGACGAGCACTGCGAAGGCCGCGGCATCGAGCGCCGTCACGAGCAATCCCCAGCCCAGGGTGTAGTCCACGACACCGCGCAGCGCCCCGACGAGAAGGATCGGCAGGTGCGCCAGCGGCGGATAGATCCAGTCCTCGGTGATGCCCGGCACGACATCGCCGCCGAGCGTGAGCCCGGCCCACCAGCGGTACAGCTGATCGACGTCCCACGAGGCGGCGTGGTCGCCGGCGAAGCCGAGCCAGATGACGACCGCGTGGACGAGGACGAACGCGATCCACACCCACATCCGCCGCAACACCCCTTCATCCTAGGGATGAGAAGTACGGCCTTCCGTCAGCGGCTCAGTGCCTCGGCGACGGCGCGAGGCAGGGCGTCCGCGACATCCAGAGCTGTGATCGGCCCGTCGCCGAACGGCGGGGAGCTCGGCGCTCGCGCGATGCTCGCGCTCTGCGCGGCGATCGCGCCCGCCCGCCCGTGCAGCCACGCGCCGGAGGCGGCGAGGGAGGCGAGGTTCGCGGCATCCGCGCGTCCTTCTTGCGCCATCGCCCCGGCGACGAGGGCTCCGATGACACCGGCGAGCACATCACCCGTCCCCGCGGTGGCGAGCCAGGGCGTGCCGGACTCGACCGTCGCGACCCATCCGTCGGGCGCCACCACCACGGTGACGCCGCCTTTGAGCAGGACGACGGCGCCGGTGGCCTCGGCGGTCTCGCGGGCGGCGGCGACGCGGTCGGCCGGCGTGTGCCCGAGGCCGAGCGCCGCACGCAGGCGCGCGTGCTCGCGGTCGTGCGGTGTGAGGATGCGGGGGGCCGTGGCCTCGGCGGCGAGGTCCAGCGCCCCGGCGTCGACCACGACCGGGTCGGTGTCGGACAGCAGCGCGCGCAGCGCGGCGGTGTCGGACGGCGTGCGGGCCGAGGCATCCGTTCCCGACCCGATCACCCACGCCTGCACGCGCCCGTCGGCGGTCACCGTCTCGGGCCGGCGTGCGAGCACCAGGTCGGCGGGACGCTCGGGTCCGAGGTAGCGCACCATGCCGAGGCCGGTGCGCCACGCCGCCTCCACACCGAGGACCGCCGCCCCCGGATAGGCGTCGGAGCCCGTCCGCATGCCGAGCACGCCTCGGGAATACTTGTCGTCGTCGGCGGTTGGCCTCCGCAGGGCGCGAGCGGCATCGGCGCGCGTCCACGTCCTCACCATGCGGCCACAGTACCGCGCACCCGATCCGATCCGGAGACCCGATGAGCCGCCTCTTCACCCCTCTCACCCTGCGCGACGTCACCGTGCGCAACCGCCTCTGGGTCTCGCCGATGTGCCAGTACAGCGCGGTCGACGGGGTGCCGCAGGAGTGGCACCACACGCATCTCGCGCAGTTCGCGTCGGGCGGCGCGGGGCTGGTCATGGCGGAGGCGACGGCCGTGTCGCCCGAGGGCCGGATCTCGCCCGAGGACACCGGGCTGTGGAACGACGTGCAGCAGGGCGCGTGGGCGCCGATCGTCGCGGCGATCCGCAGCCGCGGAGCCGTCGCGGGCGTGCAGCTCGCCCACGCGGGCCGCAAGGCCTCCACCTGGTCGCCGTTCTCCGGCCGCCGCGGCTCGGTGGCCGCAGCGGATGGCGGATGGGCCACCGTCGCCCCGTCGGCGATCGCATTCGACGGCTACGCCGAGCCCGTCGCCCTCGACCGCGCGGGCATCGACCGCATCGTGGCCGACTTCGCGGCGGCCGCGCGCCGCGCCGTCGGGGCCGGCTTCCAGGTGCTCGAGCTGCACGGCGCCCACGGGTACCTGCTGCACCAGTTCCTGTCGCCGCTGTCGAACCTGCGCGACGACGAGTACGGCGGTTCGCTCGAGAATCGGGCGCGCCTGCTGCTGCGCGTGCTGGACGCGGTGACGAATGCCGCCCCCGGCGTTGGGGTCATCGTGCGGTTCTCCGCCACCGACTGGGCCGACGGCGGCTGGAACCCCGACGAGACCGCGACTGTCGCTCGCTGGGCGGCGGAGCGCGGAGCGGACTTCTTCGACATCTCCAGCGGCGGACTCGTCGCCCACCAGAAGCTCACGACGGGGCCGGGGTACCAGGTGGAGCTCGCGGCGCGCGTGCGGCGCGAGGCGGGCGTTCCTGTGAACGCGGTCGGCATGATCGACGACGCCGCCCACGCCGAGCGCGTGCTCGCCGAAGACCTCGCCGACGCGGTCATGGCCGGCCGCGAGTGGCTGCGCGACCCTCACTACGGCCTGCGCGCCGCAACCGAGCTGGGCGTCGACATCGACTACTGGCCGGCGCAGTACCTCCGCGCCCGCCTCTGACACGAGAAGCGATGAGCGGATGCCGCGGCCCCGGGCCGCGGCATCCGCTCATCTCGTTCGTCAGAAGCCGCGACGGCGCGTGGCGTCCTGCACCTCGCCGATGAGCTCCTCGATGATGTCCTCGAGGAACAGCACCGCGGTGATCTGACCGGACTCGTCGCGCACCTGTGCGAGGTGGCGGCCGGCACGCCGCATCACGGCCAGCGCGTCCTCCAGGTCGGTCGACTCGAGCACCGGCACCATGTGGTGGATGCGCTTCGTCGCGATCGGGAGGGCCACGTCGGTCGCGGCATCCGGCCCCTCGGCCGCCCGGAGGATGTCCTTCAGGTGCACATAGCCGACCGGCACGCCCGCCTGATCGACGATCACGTAGCGCGAGAAGCCGTGCTTTGCGACGGCGCGTTCGATCTCGTCGGGCGTCGTGACCACCGGGAGCGTCACCAGCTGCGAGAGCGGCACCGCGACGTCGGCCGCCTTCTTGTCGGTGAACTCGACGGCCGCGGCGACCGTGCCCGATGCGTCGTCGAGCACGCCCTCGATGCGGGACTGGTTGACGATCGTCGCCACCTCTTCGAGGGTGAAGGTCGAGGCGGCCTCGTCCTTCGGCTCCACGCGGAAGAGTCGCACGATGTGGTTCGCGGTCCAGTTGAGGCTCACGATCACCGGGTGGAAGATCTTCGACACCCACACCAGGGGCGTCGCCAGCATCAGCACCGCACGGTCGGGCACCGAGAACGCGAGGTTCTTCGGCACCATCTCGCCGAACACCACGTGCAGGTACGACACGACGATCAGCGCGACGGCGAAGGCGACGCCGTCGACGACGGCCTCCGACCAGCCGGTGAGCCCCAGCGGCTCGGCCAGCAGGTGGTGGATGGCGGGCTCGGAGACGTTCAGGATCAGCAGCGAGCAGATCGTGATTCCGAGCTGGCTCGTCGCCAGCATGAGCGTCGCGTGCTCCATCGCGTACAGCGCGGTCTTGGCCGCGCGTGAGCCCTTCTCGGCCAGAGGCTCGATCTGGGAGCGGCGTGCGGAGATGACGGCGAACTCGGCGCCGACGAAGAAGGCGTTGGCGATGAGGAGCACCACCAGCCAGGCGATTCCTGCCCAGTCGCTCATCGGCGATCACCTCCCTCGTTCGCGTCTTCGTGGGGCATCGGCGTGGGTGTGAACCTCACGCGGTCGACGCGGCGGCCCTCCATGCGCTGCACCTCGATGGCGCCGTCCTCGATCTCGACGCTGTCGCCGACGACGGGGATGCGCTCGAGCACGCTCATGATGTACCCGCCGACGGTGTCGTAGACATCGCCCTCGGGGATGCGGATGCCGGTGCGGTCGCGCACCTCGTCGGGCCGCAGCTCGCCGGGGAAGATGACCGTGTCCTGCACTCGGACGATGCCCGCGCGGCGGCGGTCGTGCTCGTCGAGCACCTCGCCGACGATCTCCTCGACGAGGTCCTCGAGGGTGACGACGCCGGCCGTGCCGCCGTACTCGTCGACGACGACGGCCATCTGATACCCGCGTGCACGCAGCTCTGCGACCAGCACGTCGAGGTGGACCGCCTCGGGGAAGCGCAGCGGTTCGGTCGCGAGCGCGGCGGCGGGCACGTCGGCCCGGCGCTCACGGGGAACGCCGACCGCGGCCTTCAGGTGAACGATGCCGGTGATGTCGTCCATGTCCTCGCCGTAGACGGGGAACCGGCTGTGGCCGGTGCGCCGGGCGAGCTGGATGACGTCCTCCGCGGAGTCGTCGGCCGCGAGGGCGTGGATGCTCGGGCGCGGCGTCATGACGTCGGCCGCCGAGAGCCGCGCGAAGGTGAGGCTGCGGTCCAGCAGCGACGCGGTGTCCTCCTCGAGCACACCGGCGCTCGCCGAGCGGCGGACGAGGCTCGAGAGCTCCTCCGCAGTCCGGGCACCGGAGAGCTCCTCCTTCGGCTCGATGCCGACCGAGCGCAGCACGCCGTTGGCGCTGCCGTTGAGCACGACGATCGCGGGACGGAACACCGTCGTGAACGCCACCTGGAACGGCATGACGAGCTTGGCGGTCTGACGTGGGACCGCGAGTGCGAAGTTCTTGGGCACGAGCTCGCCGATGATCATCGAGAAGACGGTCGCGATCGAGACGCCGATGATGGCGGCGAGGGGTCGGGACACCCCGCTCGGGATGCCCCACGCGTCGAAGACCGGCGCGAGCAGGTTCGAGATCGCCGGCTCCATCGTGTAACCGGTGAGCAGGGTGGTCAGGGTGATGCCGAGCTGCGCGCTCGAGAGGTGGGTCGAGGTGATGCGCAGCGCGCTGATCGTCAGCGAGAGCCGGGTTTCACCGGCAGCCTCGCGGGCCTCGAGGTCCGCTCGGTCGAGGTTCACGAGCGCGAACTCGCTGGCGACGAACAGGCCGGTGCCGATTGTGAGAAGAAGCCCCACGCCCAACATGACGTAATCCATCACGCATCACCCCCATTCATCGGGGTGGCGGGTCGGTGGGGCGATTGTCTGCAACTAGGAGGGTCGTCCATCGTGCCGACAAGTCTACGGCAGGCATCCCCGCACGATCCTGGGCTCAGGTGCCAGCATGGCGCTATGACACTGGACAGGATCAGCCTCGTGATCCCCCCGGTCGGACCGTGGCGCGACCAGCAGCGGTGGTACCGGTGGGCCGAGCAGGTCGGCTACGACGTCGTCTACACCTACGACCACCTCACGCACGCGACGGCGCCGGGGCTGTGGCTGAGCGAGGCGTTCACCACGCTCACGGCGGCGGCGGCCGTCACCGAGCGCATCCGCCTCGGCACGCTCGTGGCATCGGCCGTCTTCCGTACGCCGGTCACCCTCGCGCGCGTCGCGATGACCGTGCAGGACGTCTCTGGCGGCCGGCTCGTCCTCGGGCTCGGCATGGGTGCGCCGACGTGCGCGCTGGCCGACCACGGCACCCGCGAGAGCCCTGCCGAGATGTCGGCTCGCTTCGCAGACGTGGTGCGAGGCTACCGGGCGGTGCTCGGCGGGACGACCGAGTGGGAGGGTCGCACGACGTCGTTCCGCGGTCTGGAGACCCTGCCGGCACCCGGGGGCGTCGCCCGCCCGGAGCTCCTGCTCGCCGCCCACGGACCCCGCGCGCTCGCGCTCGCCGCCGCGTACGCGGACACCTGGAACTCGTACGGCGGCCCCGGATCGACGCAGCTCGAGGCCGAGGAGTACTGGGCGCTGCTGGCCCAGCAGGCGCGGGGATTCGACGAGGCGTCCCGGGCCGCTGACCGCGACCCGGCGGCGGTGCGCCGCTCGCTGCTGCTGGGGTTCGGCCGCGTGCGCCCCACGACGAGCGTCCACGAGTACCTCACCGCCGCCGAGCGCGCCGCGGCACTCGGGTTCACCGAGCTCGTCGTGTACGCGCCGGAGTCACCGGCGGGAATGGACTCCGACCCGGCCGTGCACGAGCGCGCGCTCGCCCGCCTGCGCTGACGGAGCCTTCGGCATCACGGATGCCGCGGGCCGCAGCATCCGCAACATCCTCACCAGCTGACCGGCAGCGCCTTGCCCTCTTCGTACCCGGCCGCCGACTGCAGCCCGACCCGCGCGCGGTCGTGGAACTCGGCGACCGTCGAGGCGCCCGCGTAGGTGAAGGAGGACCGCACGCCCGACGTGATCATGTCGAGCAGGTCCTCGAGGCCGGGGCGGAGCGGGTCGAGGTAGATCTTCGACGACGAGATGCCCTCGGCGAAGAGCTCCTTGCGGGCGAGCTCGTACGGATCGAGACGCCCGAACCGCTCGTGCACGGCCTTCGTCGAGGCCATGCCCCACGACTCCTTGTAGGCCCGGCCGGCGTCGTCGACCTGCAGCTCGCCGGGCGCCTCGATGGTCCCCGCGAACCACGAGCCGATCATGACGGATGCCGCACCCGCCGCCAGCGCGAGCGCGACGTCGCGCGGATAGCGCACTCCGCCGTCGGCCCACACGTGCGCACCCATGATGCGGGCGGCCTCGGCGGTCTCGAGGACGGCGGAGAACTGCGGACGGCCGACGGCGGTCATCATGCGCGTCGTGCACATGGCGCCGGGGCCGACGCCGACCTTGAGGATCGTGGCACCGGCGGTGACGAGATCGTGCACCCCCTCTGCGCTCACGATGTTGCCCGCGGCGATCGGGATCCCGAGGTCGAGGTCGGCGACGGCCCGGAGGGCCCGGAGCATGCCCTCCTGGTGGCCGTGGGCGGTGTCGACGACGAGCACGTCCACGCCCGCCCCCGCGAGCGCCTTCGCCTTCGAGGCGACGTCGCCGTTGATGCCGACGGCCGCGGCGACGATGAGCCGGCCCGACGCGTCGACGGCGGGGCGGTACAGCGTCGAGCGCAGCGCGCTGCGGCGCGAGAGGGTGCCGACGAGGTGCCCGTGGTGCAGCACGCACACGGTCTCGGCTTCGGCGGCGACGAGCACGTCGAACGCGTGGCGCGCGCTTTCGATGTCATCGGCATCGACGGATGCGGCGCGCCCGCGCGCGAGGTCGCCCAGGCGCGCGTCGGGAAGGGCCGTGCCCAGCCGGGTCGCCGGGACGATGCCGAGGATGTCGTCCGCGTCGACGTGACCGGACGAGGCGTCCGCGACCACGATGCCGTGCCCCTCGGTGGCGGGGAGCAGTCGCGCCGCGTCGGCGACCGTCGCATCCGGTGGCAGCACGAGCGGGGTGTCCCACGCGGTGGGCTGCGCCTTGACCCAGCGGATCGCGGCGTCGAGCTCCTGCAGCGGCATGTCCTGAGGGAGGACGCCGAGCCCGCCGCGACGGGCCAGGGTGGCCGCGAGGCGCGCACCCGTGACGGAGTTCATGTTCGCCGAGACGAGCGGGAGGGTGGCCGTCGTGCCGTCTCCGGGCGCGAGGTCGACATCGAGGCGGCTCGTGATCGCCGAGCGCCGCGGAACGAGGAAGACGTCAGAGTAGGTCAGGTCGACGTCGGGTGTTTCGCCGTAGAACTCCATGACCGCCAAGGTTAGTGACAGTTCCTGTGCGGATAATCATGCGGGTTCTTTCAGGTTCGCAGCCGCCTGAGGCCGGAACTGCCTGCGCAGACTGGGCTAGGCTTAACCGTCGCGTGTGCGGGCGATCGAGCCCCGCGCGCATCCCAGAACTTCACCGATGAAAGCAGGCGATTCAGCGTGTCGAGCCAGGTGACGGGCGTCGGGGTTTCGAACGAGGGAGAGTTCGGAGCCAACGAGTGGCTCGTCGAGGAGCTGTACGAACAGTTCAAGATCGACCGGAACTCCGTCGACAAGGCGTGGTGGCCCGTTCTCGAGGCCTACCACCCCGCAGACGGAGCAGCACCCACCCAGGCCGCCCCCGCGGCGGCAGCGGCCCCGGCGGCCGCTGCCCCGGCGGCCGCTGCCCCGGCGGCGACCCAGCCGGCGGCCTCCGAGCCCCGTCCGGTGACGGCGCCGATCCCGGTGATCGGCTCGCAGCCGGTGGCGCGCACCACCGCGCGCCCCGCCGCCCCGCAGCCGATCCCGGCGCAGGCGCCGAAGGCACAGCCGTCGGCCGCCGACGGCGAGGCCGACGCCGACGTCGTCACGACGCTGCGCGGCATGCCGAAGACCCTCGCCGCCAACATGGACGAGTCGCTGACCGTCCCCACGGCGACCAGCGTGCGCACGGTGCCGGCGAAGCTGATGATCGACAACCGCATCGTCATCAACAACCACATGGCGCGCACCCGCGGCGGCAAGGTGAGCTTCACGCACCTCATCGGGTGGGCGATCATCCAGGCGCTCAAGGAGTTCCCGAGCCAGAACGTGTTCTACGCCGAGATCGACGGCAAGCCGTCGCTCGTGGCGCCGGCGCACATCAACCTCGGCATCGCGATCGACCTGCCGAAGCCCGACGGCACCCGGGCCCTGCTCGTGCCGAGCATCAAGCGCGCCGAGCAGCTCACGTTCAACGAGTACCTCACGACGTACGAAGACCTCGTCACCCGCGCGCGCAACAACAAGCTCACCGCGGCCGACTTCCAGGGCACGACGATCTCGCTGACCAACCCCGGCGGCATCGGCACCGTCCACTCGGTGCCGCGCCTCATGAAGGGCCAAGGCTGCATCGTCGGCGCCGGTGCCCTCGAGTACCCCGCCGAGTTCCAGGGCGCGAGCGAGAAGACGCTCAACGAGCTCGCGATCGGCAAGACGATCACGCTCACGAGCACGTACGACCACCGCGTCATCCAGGGTGCCGGGTCGGGCGAGTTCCTCAAGAAGGTGCACGAGCTGCTCATCGGCCAGCGCAGCTTCTACGACGACATCTTCGCGGCGCTGCGCATCCCGTACGCGCCCATCCACTGGGCGGCCGACATCAACGTCGACCTCGCCGAGCGCGTCGACAAGACCGCTCGCGTGCAGGAGCTCATCAACTCGTTCCGCGTCCGCGGTCACCTGATGGCCGACATCGACCCGCTCCAGTACGTGCAGCGCACGCACCCCGACCTCGAGATCGAACAGCACGGACTGACGTTCTGGGACCTCGACCGCGAGTTCGTCACCGGTGGTTTCGGCGGCAAGCGCCAGATGAAGCTCCGCGACATCCTCGGCGTGCTGCGCGACTCGTACTGCCGCACGATCGGCATCGAGTACATGCACATCCAGGACCCGACGCAGCGCGCGTGGTTCCAGGAGAACGTCGAGGTCAAGTACCAGAAGCCCGGCCACGACGAGCAGCTGCGCATCCTCGACAAGCTGAACCAGGCCGAGGCCTTCGAGACGTTCCTGCAGACCAAGTACGTCGGTCAGAAGCGCTTCAGCCTCGAGGGCGGCGAGTCGCTGATCCCCCTCCTCGACGAGATCCTGCAGGGTGCGGCCCAGGCGGGCCTCGACGGCGCCGCGATCGGCATGGCGCACCGCGGGCGCCTCAACGTGCTGACGAACATCGCCGGCAAGACGTACGGCCAGGTGTTCCGCGAGTTCGAGGGGTCCGTCGCGATCGGCTCGAAGAGCGGGTCGGGCGACGTCAAGTACCACCTGGGCACCGAAGGCACGTTCGTCGCCGACAACGAGTCCGAGCTGCCCGTCTACCTCGCCGCGAACCCGTCGCACCTCGAGACCGTCGACGGCGTGCTCGAGGGCATCGTCCGCGCGAAGCAGGACCGCAAGCCCATCGGCACGTTCACGTGGCTGCCGATCCTCGTCCACGGCGACGCGGCCTTCTCCGGCCAGGGCGTCGTGGTCGAGACCCTGCAGATGTCGCAGCTGCGCGGCTACCGCACCGGCGGCACGGTCCATGTGGTCGTCAACAACCAGGTGGGTTTCACCACGACGCCGACCGATGCGCGCACCTCGGTGTACGCGACCGACGTCGCCAAGACGATCCAGGCGCCGATCTTCCACGTGAACGGCGACGACCCCGAAGCCGTCACGCGCGTGGCGCAGCTGGCCTTCGCCTACCGCGAGCGCTTCCACCGCGATGTCGTGGTCGACATCGTCTGCTACCGCCGTCGCGGTCACAACGAGGGCGACGACCCGTCGATGACACAGCCCCTCATGACGAACCTCATCGAGGCGAAGCGCTCCGTGCGCCGCCTCTACACCGAGGCTCTCGTCGGTCGCGGCGACATCACCGAGCAAGAGTACGAGAAGGCGAAGCAGGACTTCCAGAACCGTCTCGAGATCGCGTTCGCCGAGACGCACGCGGCCGAGACCGGCTCCTCGCCCATCCTCGTGCCCGACGCAGACATCCAGCCGGCCGCCGGCGAGCCGGCGACCACGGGCGTCTCGCGCGAGATGGTGAGCCTGATCGGCGACACGTTCGTGAACAAGCCCAACGGCTTCACGGTCCACGCCAAGCTGCAGCAGCTGCTCGACAAGCGGCTCGACATGAGCCGCAACGGCTCGATCGACTGGGGCTTCGGCGAACTGCTGGCCTTCGGCTCGCTGCTGCTCGAGAAGACCGATGTGCGCCTCGCGGGCCAGGACTCGCGTCGCGGCACCTTCGTGCAGCGCCACGCCGTCCTGCACGATCGCGCGAACGGCCAGGAGTGGATCCCGCTCACGAACCTCAGCGAGGACCAGGGCCGCTTCTACGTCTACGACTCGCTGCTGAGCGAGTACGCGGCCATGGCGTTCGAGTACGGCTACTCGGTCGAGCGCGCCGACTCGCTCGTGCTGTGGGAGGCCCAGTTCGGCGACTTCGCCAACGGCGCCCAGTCGGTCATCGACGAGTACATCTCGGCGGCCGACCAGAAGTGGGGCCAGCAGTCGAGCGTCGTGCTGCTGCTCCCCCACGGCTACGAGGGCCAGGGACCCGACCACTCGTCGGCACGCATCGAGCGGTACCTGCAGATGTGCGCGCAGGACAACATGACCGTCGCGCGCCCGTCGACCCCGGCGTCGTACTTCCACCTGCTGCGCCGCCAGGCGTACGCGCGTCCGCGCCGCCCGCTTATCGTCTTCACCCCGAAGGCGATGCTGCGCCTGCGCGGCGCGACGAGCCCGGTCGAGGACTTCCTCACCGGCCGGTTCGAGCCGGTGATCGACGAGAACCGCGGCCTCGACAAGTCGGCCGTCAAGCGCGTGCTGCTGCACGCCGGCAAGATCCACTGGGATCTGCGCGCCGAGCTCGACAAGAACCCGAACCCCGAGATCGCGCTGGTGCGCCTGGAGCAGTACTACCCGGCCCCGATCGACGAGCTCAATGCGGTCATCGACTCGTACCCGAACGCCGAGCTGGTGTGGGTGCAGGACGAGCCCGAGAACCAGGGTGCGTGGCCCTTCATCGCCCTCGAGGTCGTGAAGAACCTCAATGGTCGCACCATCAGTCGCGTCTCGCGCGCGTCGGCGGCTTCGACCGCGACCGGTTCGCCGAAGGTGCACGCGGCCGAGCAGGCCGCGATCATGCAGCAGGCGCTCACGCTGTAGGCGGAGCTTTCCGCAGGTTCGGCCCTGGAGAACTCAGCTTCGCGCTGAGTCCAGGGCCGAACTGCGTTCAGCCGGAACCGCCGTCGTCTTCACCTCGACGTTGGACCCGGCCTCCGCGGCCACGATTCCTCCGTCAGGCGCGTCCGCGCGCCGCGACGGGCGCCGCAGCCGCTTCCAGACCGTCACGAGGATCGCGGCGAGCGCGAGTGCAGCGGCGGGAAGCAGATTCGCTCCGGCCAGGAGCAGCAGGCCGACCGACAGCACGGCCGCGACAACTGCCATGAACCAGCCGGCCGTGAAGCGGGGCAGGATGAGCGTCGCCGCGATCATGCCGGCGGCGTAGATCGACACCATGTTGCTGGTGTGGATCAGGATGAACGTCTGCAGGTCGCCTCCGGTCGCGAGCGCGATCGTGCAGTAGACCATCGCGATCACGAACGTCAGCAGCAGGGCGCGGCGAGGCATTCCGCCCGGCTCGGCACCGGGCGCGAGCACGCGGGGCAGATCGCCCGACGACGCGAGCGATGCCCCGAGCTTGCCGAACGCGGCGAGATAGGCGTTCATGACGCCCAGCACCACGATGGCCGCGATGGCGCCGATCGCGGTCGGACCGAACCCGGGCGCCACCGCCTCAGCGAGCGAGAGCAACGGCACGGCGCCGGCGCCGGCGTCCTCGCCGAGCACGCCCACGGTCACGACCTGCAGCAGCAGGTACGCGAGGCCGGTCACGACCAGCGCGATGGCGGTGGCGATCGGGATGCTGCGGCGCGGGTCGCGGAACTCCCCCGAGATGTGCGTGCCGACCTCCCAGCCCGCGAACGCCCACACGAAGAGGCTGATCGCCGTGCCGACGCCCGCCCAGCCGTGGGGCAGGAACGGCGTGAAGCTCGACGCCTCGACCGCGGGGAAGGCCGCGGCCACGACGAAGACGACGATCCCGACGAGGAGGCCGGTGAGGACGAACTGCACCCACCCGGCGACGCGCACGCCGAGCATGTTGACGGCGAACGGCGGGATGAGTATGGCGAAGACGAGGATGGGCACGGCGACGCGGTCGATATGGAGGATCGCGGTCAGGTACTCGGCGCCGAGGACCGCGAGCACCGGGAAGCCGGCGGCCACCCCGAAGTAGAACCAGTAGCCGGTCGCGCGGGCGGCCGTGCGACCGAGCGCGCGGCGCACGTAGCTGGCGACGCCGCCCGGATCGGGGTAGCGCGCGGCCAGGGCGGCGAAGGTGCCTGCGAGCGGCACGGCGAGCACGATGACGGCCAGCACCGAGACGATGGACGCCGGACCCGCCACGTCGGCCGCGAGGCCGGGGAGCACGAGGAGCCCGGTTCCGAGCACCGACGCGATGTACAGCGCCGTGCCCTGCACGACGCCGAGTCCGCCGTGGGTTGCGCTGCGAGTCACCGTTCCAGTGTGACGGGGACGTGCGACACCCCGACCCGTCTGCGCCGCCGTCCTGGAGCGGATTCCTGCCAACCCGCTCTCCGTTTCCCCCTCATCCGAGGATGCGAGCCGAGATGCGGAGCGCATCCGGCGTCTCGCCCCTCATCCCGGCTCAGATCCTCGGATCAGGAGCCTCGCCGCGACGGCCGCTCACCCCTCGATCGGGTCGACGCCGACACGGGCGAAGGCGGCGGCGGCGGCATCCGTCGACTGCTCGCGGTCGGTCTCGACGAGACCGAGGCGGGTGCGCCGGTCGAGGAGGTCGGCGATGCTCAGGGCGCCCTCGACCGCGACCCCCCACTGGAACTCCTGGGCCGTCACGCCGCATGCGGCGGCCGGCCCTGTCGGGAGGGCGGCCGCGTAGGGCGCCTCTGCGCCGAACCGGCGCACCAGGCGCGGCGCCGCGGCGATCTCGCCGAGGCGGTGCCGGGGCCACGCGCCGACGAGGGGGATGGAGCGCGTTCCCGACGGGCGGGACGCGAACCCGGGGTCGCGCCGGATCACGGCGTCGACGGCGTCCTCCGCCATCCGCCGGTAGGTGGTGAGCTTTCCGCCGACGATGCTGAGCACGCCGCTGGAGGACTCGATGATCGCGTGACGGCGCGACAGGTCGCTGGTGTCGTGGTCGTCGGCGCCCGCGAGGAGCGGCCGCAGGCCGGCGAAGGTCGAGAGCACGTCGGTGCGGACGAGGGGCTCCTCCAGCACGGTGTTGACCGTGCTGAGGAGCATGTCGATCTCGGCCTCGGTCGCGTGCGCGACGTCGGGGATCGGCCCGTCGTCGGGCACATCCGTGAGGCCGATGTAGGTGCGACCGTGCTGCGCCGGCAGTGTGAAGACGAAGCGGCTCGACGAGCCGGGGATCGGCACGGTGAGCGACACGTCCGAACCGGCGAGGCGGGCCGTCGACACGACGAGGTGCGTGCCGCGGCTCGGCCGCAGCCGGACGTCATGGTCGAGCTCCCCCGCCCACACGCCCGTCGCGCTCACGACCGCGCGCGCGTGCACGTGGATCGTCCGGCCTGTCACGAGGTCGCGGAGGGTCGCCTCGCGTCCGGTGACCGAGACGGCCTCGACACGGGTGAGGACGGATGCCCCGTACCCGGCGGCCGTCCGCGCGACGGCGACGACGAGCCGGGCGTCGTCGAAGAGCTGTCCATCCCAGCCGCGGACGCCGCCGCGAAGACCCTCGGCGCGTACGGCGGGAGCGAGGGCGAGGGTGGCATCGCGTCCGATCGGGCCTGGTGACCGCAGCAGCGATCCGGGCGTTCCGACCGCGCGACGCAGGCCGTCGCCGAGCTCGTACCCCATGCCGATGTACGCGCCGCGTGCGACGTGGCCGGGCTCGTGCAGCGGCACGACCTGCGCCAGCGCGCGCGTGAGGTGCGGCGCAGTCCGGGTGAGGAGGATGTGCCGCTCCGTCGCGCTCTCGTGCGCGATCCCGATCTGACCCGACGCGAGGTATCGCAGGCCGCCGTGCACGAGCTTGGAGCTGAAGCGACTCGTGCCGTGCGCGAGGTCGTGCCGTTCGACCAGGACGGTGCGCAGGCCCCGGCTCGCAGCATCCAACGCGATCCCGGCTCCGGTGATGCCGCCGCCGATGACGAGCACGTCGATCTCGTCCCCTCCGGCGAGCGCGTCGAGCTCGCGGGCGCGCCGGGCCGCAGAGAGCGCCGACGGCCCGGGCGTGCGCCCCACGACGCGCGTCGTCATCGCTGCTCCTCGGCGGCCGGTGCGAGGTAGCCGCGCAGCGCGTGCGCGAGCTCGGTGCGCCACGCGTCTTCGGGGAGCCACTCGGCGACGAGCGGCGCCGACTGCACCGCCGACTGCACGATGAGCAGCACCATGGCCGCGAGCTGCAGCGGACCGCCCGTGCGCACGAAGCCGGCGCGCTGGCCGGCGGCGATGCGCCGGGCGGTCTCGGCGTGGATCGCCCGCTGGCTCGTCCCGAGCCGATCGAGGATGTACCGGGCGAACAGCTCGGGGTCGGTGTCGCGGAGCCGATCGACCAGGGGCAGACGCCGCACGCGGTCTGCGGTCTCGACGAGCAGTGCGACGAGCCCGTCGAGGTCGGCCGACTCCCCCGCCTCGGCGGGAAGCGCCGCGACGAGCTCGCGCGTCACGAGCGCGGCGAAGACCGCCTGCGCGTCGGGCCAGTAGCGATAGAGCGTCTGGCGGGCGATCCCACAGCGCCGGGCGATGTCGGACGCCGTCGTCCGGCGGATGCCGTGCGCCAGCACCTCGGCGAGCGCGGCGTCGAGGATCGCGGTCTCGGTGTCGGGCACTCCATCGGCCATGTGACAACAATACAGAATGTGTCATACTGTCGCCATGGCTGCGACGGTGCCCATCGATCCCCCGACCGACCCCGGGCGTCCGCTCGCCGTCCCGACGCCCCGACCGCGCGGCGACTGGGACGCCTGGGGGTCCGAACCCGCGCGCCTTCCGGCCGCCGCGAAGACGATCGTCGCGACGCTGCTGCCAGGCAAGGCGCACCCCGTGCCGCACCGACCCGCGCCCGTCCTGACGCCGTCGCTCCTCCCCGACGACGACCTATCGGCGCTCGCGGCCGTGGTCGGGGCCGACGCGGCGACGCGTGACGATGCGGTGCGCATGCTGCACCTCGGCGGCAAGAGCACTCCCGACCTGCTGCGGCGGCGGCTCGACGACCTGCAGGCCGCGCCCGACGCGGTGGTCTCCCCCGCCGACCACGCCGAGGTCGCCGCCGTGCTGCGCGTGTGCGCCGACCGCGGGATCGCCGTGGTGCCCTTCGGCGGGGGCACCTCGGTCGTGGGCGGCGTCGACCCCGTGCGCGGCGCCCAGCGCGCCGTGATCACCCTCGATCTCAGCCGGGCCGCGGCACTGCTCGCGCTCGACGAGGTATCGCTCCTCGCGACCTTCGGCGCCGGCACGACCGGGCCCCAGGCCGAAGAGCTGCTCGGCGCACGCGGCTACACGCTCGGCCACTTCCCGCAGAGCTTCCCGTACGCCTCCCTCGGCGGATACGCGGCGACGCGGTCGAGCGGCCAGGCCTCGCGCGGCTACGGCCGCTTCGACCATCTCGTCCATGCGCTGCGCGTGTCCACTCCGGCGGGAGATCTCGACCTCGGGCGCTCCCCCGCGAGCGCGGCCGGCCCCGACCTGCGCCAGCTGTTCCTCGGCTCGGAGGGCGCCTTCGGCGTCCTCACCGAGGTGACCGTGCGCATCCGCCCCGTCCCAGCGGCGACCGCGTACCGCGCGTGGTCGTTCCCCGATTTCGCCGCGGGGGCGTCGGCGTTGCGCGAAGCCACGCAGCGCGGCATCCGTCCCACCGTCCTGCGGCTGAGCGACGAGACGGAGACGCGGGTGAACGCGGCGATGGGCGGACACCTGACGCGGCTGCGCGGATGCCTCGCCGTCGCCACCTTCGAGGGCGCGACGTCCGCCGATGCCGAGGCGACACGAGATGCGCTCGACACGGTCTTCCGCGCGCACGGCGCATCGTCGCGCGGTGAGGATCCGGCACGCTCCTGGGAGCGCAGCCGCTTCGCCTCGCCCGCGCTGCGCGACACCCTCATGGACATCGGCGTCCTCGCCGAGACCCTCGAGACCGCGACGACGTGGGCGAACCTGTCCGCCCTCAAAGCCGCCGTCACCGCGGCGCTCACCGAGAGCCTCGCCGCCGCAGGCACGAAGCCCATCGTGCTGTGCCACATCTCGCACGTGTACCCGGCGGGCGCGTCGCTCTACTTCACGGTGGTCGCCGCGCTCACCGACGATCCGCAGACCCAGTGGATGAGGGCGAAGGATGCGGCGTCCCGCGCGATCGGCGACGCCCACGGCACGATCACCCATCACCACGCCGTGGGGCGCGATCATCGGCCCTATCTCGAGGAGGAGATCGGACCGCTCGGCGTGCAGGTCCTGCGCGCGGTGAAGAACGTGCTGGACCCGCGCGGGATCATGAACCCGGGCGCTCTGGTCGAGCAGGTCGGCGACACGTCGGAGCGGACATGAGGGTCGCCCTGCTCGTCAACCCCGCGGCGCGTGCCGGCGCCCACACCGGTGCCGCGACCCATGCAGCCGAGCGCCTGCGCGCACACGGGGTGCAGACGTCGATCCTGAGCGGCGGCAGTGCGGCCGAGTCCTCCGCGCTGCTGCGCACCGCGATCGAGGTCGGCGTGGACGCGGTCGTCGTCGCCGGCGGCGACGGCACCGTCAACCTCGCGATCCAGGAGGTCGCGGGCACCGGCGTCCCGCTCGGCATCGTGCCGTCAGGCACCGGCAACGACTTCGCGGCGACGCTCGGCCTGCGCGAGCTCGACGTCACGGCGGCGGCCGACGCGATCGCGGGGGGCGTCACCCGGGCGATCGACCTGGCCCGCGTCACCCGCGCGGACGGATCGACGAGGTACTTCGGATCGGTGCTCGCGAGCGGGTTCGACTCGAAGGTCAACGACCGCGCCAACGCGATGCGGTGGCCGCGCGGCGGATCGCGATACAACATCGCGATCCTGGTCGAGTTCCTGACGCTCGCCGGCATCCCGTACGAGGTGGAGCTGGAGCTCGCCGACGGCACGCGCGAACACGTGGTCGGCGACCTCGTGATGGCGACGGTCGGCAACGGGCGCACGTACGGCGGCGGCATCCCGATCTGTCCCGATGCCGACCCGGCCGACGGCCTGCTCGACCTCGTGCTCGTGCGTCCCGCCGGCAGGCTCCGCCTGCTCCGCCTGCTCCCCCGGGTGTACCGGGGCACGCACGCGGGCGTGCCCGAGGTCGCGATGCGACGTGTGCGCTCGGTGCGCCTGTCCTCACCGGGGGTCACCGCCTACGCGGACGGCGACCCGATCGGCGCGCTCCCGCTGAGAGTCGACGTGGTGCCCGGCGCGCTCACGATCTTCACGCCCGCCGGCTGATCCGGCGCAGGCGTCAGTGCGCCGCCTGGACCGCCCGGAGCTTGGCGAGCACCTGATCGCGCAGCTCTTCGGGCGCGCTCTCCTTGCACGCCCGCGCAAGCACCTCGGTCAGCGTGGTGGCGACGAGTGCTTCGTCTCGGCAGCCCTCACAGTTGGCCAGGTGCTCGGCGATGTCGCTCTGCTCGGTCTTGCAGACCTCGTGGCGCAGGTACTCCTCCAGGTCGCGCCGCGCCTTCTCACAGCCGCAGTCGGTCATTTCGTGCTCCTTGTGGCGGCGGGGGTGATGCCGCGCTCTTTTGCGTAGTCGGCCAGCAGTTCACGCAGCATGCGCCTGCCACGATGCAGACGGCTCATGACCGTGCCGATGGGGGTCTTCATGATGTCGGCGATCTCCTGATAGGCGAAGCCCTCGACGTCGGCGAGGTACACCGCCAGCCGGAAGTCCTCCGGGATGGACTGCAGCGCGTCCTTCACGACCGACGCGGGCATGTGGTCGATCGCCTCGGCCTCGGCCGAGCGGGTGCTCGTCGCCGTGGTCGACTCGGCACCGCCGAGCTGCCAGTCCTCGAGGTCGTCGATCGTGCCCTGGTACGGCTCGCGCTGCTTCTTGCGATACGTGTTGATATAGGTGTTCGTCAGGATGCGGTACAGCCACGCCTTGAGGTTCGTGCCCTGCGTGAAGGTCTTCCACGAGGCGAACGCCTTGACGAATGTCTCCTGCACGAGATCCGCCGCATCGGCGGGGTTGCGGGTCATGCGCATGGCCGCGGCGTACAGCTGGTCCATGAAAGGCAGCGCCTGCTCTTCGAACTGCGCACGGGGATCCTGTTCGAGGTCCGCCTCGGCAGCCTGGTCGGTCGACTCGCTCATCACGCGCCAGTCTACGGCGGCAGGTTGCAGGCTGCCTGGGACGCCCGGGTCGCGCTCGGCGAGGAGGGGCGCGTCGTGATCGAGGCGCTCGAGGGTGGCGAACATCCGGCTCCGCTCGGTAGGTTGCTCCCGGCTCGTGCCCACCGGGTTCAGTAGGGTAGAACCCGATGACAGCCGACGCGTATTCCCCGCCCTCCGCGCCGATCGAGCGCGGCCACTGGCCCGCGCCCGTCGCGGACGGCGCGCTGCACGCCACGGTGACCGTTCCCGGCTCGAAATCGCTGACGAACCGTGAGCTGATCCTGGCTGCCCTCGCCGACGCCCCCAGCCGCCTGATCGCGCCGTTGCACTCCGACGACTCCGCCCGCATGATCGACGCGCTGCGCTCCCTCGGCGTCGGCATCGAGCGCGTCGAGGGCACCGGGTCGTACGGCGACGACATCGAGGTGACACCGGTGTGGCCGCTGCGCGGCGACACCGTCGTGGACTGCGGGCAGGCGGGCACCGTCATGCGGTTCGTGGCCGGTCTCGGCGGCTTCGCACGCGGCGACGTCACCCTCACGGCGCACGAGAGCGCGCTTCACCGCCCGATGGGCGCGATGATCACGGCGCTGCGCGACGTCGGCGTCGACATCGACGACGGCGGCCACTGGGCGCTCCCCTTCATCATCCGCGGCCATGGCCACGTTCGCGGCGGGGAGGTGACGATCGACGCCAGCGCGTCGAGCCAGTTCGTCTCGGGGCTCCTGCTCGCGGCGCCGCGGTTCGACGTCGGGCTGCAGCTGCGTCACTCCGGGGCGCGACTGCCGAGCATTCCCCACATCGACATGACCGTCGAAGCCCTCGGGCACCGCGGCGTTCACGTCGAGCGTCCGGGCATCGGCGAGTGGATCGTGCCTGCCGGCCCCATCCGCGGCAAGGACGTCGCGATCGAGCCCGACCTGTCGAACGCGGCGCCGTTCCTGGCGGCGGCCATGGTGGCCGGCGGCTCGGTGTCGGTCACCGGCTGGCCCGCGCACTCCACCCAGCCCGGTGCGATGCTCACCGAGATCCTGTCGCTCATGGGCGCCCGCGTGGTGCGCCGCGGAGGAGCGCTCACCGTCACCGCAGGGGCGGGCATCCAGGGCGTCGATCTCGACCTGTCGGCCGCCGGCGAGCTGACCCCCACGATCTTCGCGTTGGCCGCCTTCGCCGACTCCCCGTCGACCCTGCACGGCATCGGTCATATCCGCGGCCACGAGACCGACCGCATCGCGGCACTCGTCGCGGAGCTGCGCGGCCTCGGAGGCGAGGCCGAAGAGCTGCCCGACGGCATCCGCATCGTCCCCCGCCCGCTCCACGGCGGAACCTGGCATGCGTACCACGATCACCGCATGGCGACCACGGGCGCCCTGATCGGCTTGGCGGTGCCCGGAGTCGAGGTCGACGACATCGGCACGACCGCCAAGACGATGCCGGAGTTCCCGCAGATCTGGCAGCGGATGCTCGACGGCGAGCACGCCGATGGCGGGCTCCCCGAGGAGACGATGCGCGCCTCGTGAGGCGGCGCGTGGACACGTTCGCGGAGCGATCGGGATGACCAGCGTGAACCGATCCGGGATGACTCGATGAGCGGGACGACACCGTGAGCTGGCTCGACGACCTCGACGACGACGAACCGGAGTTCGATGAGGCCGACGTGCGCGTGCGGCCGAATCCGAAGGCCAACCGCCCCCGGACCAAACGCCGTCCGGCGCACAGCGACGCCGAGATCGCGCGCGTGCTCGGCGTCGACCGCGGCCGGTACACCGTGCTCGTCGACGAGGACTTGCCGACAGAGCGCACGGCGCTCGCGGTCCGGGCGCGCGAGCTGCGCAAGACGCCGATCGTGACCGGCGACCGCGCCCGCGTCGTCGGTGATGCGTCCGGCGACGACGGCACACTCGGGCGCATCGTCGGCATCGAGGAGCGCACCTCGCTGCTCAGACGCAGCGCCGATGACACCGACCAGGTCGAGCGCGTCGTCGTCGCCAACGCCGATCAGATGCTCGTCGTGGTCGCCGCCGCGGACCCCGAGCCGCGCCCGCGGCTCGTCGACCGCTACCTCGTCGCGGCGCTGGACGCCGGCATCCGTCCTCTCCTCGTCGTGACCAAGACCGACCTCGCCGACCCGGCGGAGTTCCTCGCGCACTTCGACGGCCTCGACCTCGAGGTGTTCACGAGCGGGCGGGAGGAGATGCCGCTCGAGCGCATCGGGGCGGCGCTCGTCGGCCACTCGACGGTGTTCGTCGGCCACTCGGGCGTCGGCAAGTCGACGCTCGTCAACGCGCTCGTTCCCGATGCCAAGCGCGCGACCGGGCACGTCAACGTCGTGACCGGTCGCGGGCGGCACACTTCCAGCTCGACCGTGTCGCTGCGCTACCGCGGCGAAGGAGGCAACGGCTGGGTCATCGACACCCCCGGCGTGCGCTCGTTCGGCCTCGGCCACGTCGACCCCGCGAACATCCTGCGGGCCTTCACCGACCTCGACGCGATCGCCCAGGAGTGCCCCCGCGGATGCACGCACCTCGCCGATGCGCCGGACTGCGCCATCGTCGAGGCCGTCGAGGAGGGCCGCCTGGGCCCGGGCGGCGCCGCCCGCCTCGACTCGCTGCAGCGACTGCTCGAGACGTTCGCCAAGAAGGGCCAGGAGCCCGGCGCCTAGAGTGGGACGGTGACCACGACGCGCCTCGAACCCGGTTCCCTCGCCCCCGCCTTCACGCTCGTCGACCAGGACGAGCAGGCCGTGACGCTGAAAGATCTGCGGGGCGGACGCGTGATCCTCTTCTTCTATCCCGCGGCGATGACTCCCGGGTGCACCAAAGAGGCGTGCGACTTCCGCGACAGCCTCGCCCCGCTCCAGGCCGCCGGCTACACGGTGCTCGGCATCTCCCCCGACGAGCCTGAGAAGCTCCGCCGGTTCCGGGAGCGCGACGGCCTCACGTACGACCTGCTGAGCGACCCCGGCCACAAGGTGCTCGAGAAGTACGCCGCATGGGGCGAGAAGGTGAACTACGGCAAGACCTTCATGGGCGTCATCCGTTCGACGTTCGTCCTCGACGAGAAGGGCCGCATCACGCACGCGCTGTACAACGTGCGTGCGACGGGCCACGTCGCGCGCGTGCGCGCGCTCCTCGGCGTCTAGGAGCCCGCCCGCCCGCCGGCCTCTTCGTCGCGCTCCCCGCGCCCGGCCCTGCCGGCGTCGCGCACGGCGAGCACCAGGAGCACCAGGACGACCACGGCCGGGGCGGCGAGCGCAAGCGCGGCCGCGGGATCGGCGAACGCGCCCGTCGCCGCTCCGAGGGCCACCGCGAGGATCAGCAGCTGCGTGACGATGCCGCCCGAACGCCCCCACGACTGGCCGCGCCAGATCGCGAACGCGAAGGCGATGACCGCGGCCGCACCGACGAGGGTCAGCACCGCCAGCGCGATCGCGCTCTCGATCGAGCCGGTGTCGCCCGAGGCGATCGCGACGATCTCGCGCACCGTGAGCGCCGCGAGCCCGAGTCCCTCGAGCCCCACCAGCACGGCGGCGATCCTTCCGGACAGGTTTGTCCGCATTCTCCGTCGACTCCTTCTTCCACCGACAGCGGTTTGTGCGAACTCTCCATACCCGCTGGGGAACACTCAGCAAGTCCTACACAAACCCGCCGATGAACCCTTGATTCAGGTAAACCGCTATGGGACGATTGGTGAAGCCGTGTGCTCCCACAGCGACGTGGGGCGAGATTCTTCTCGCACATCCCACAGGGTACCGGACCCGAACCGGGCCCTTACTCCCCACCCCTCTGTCACAAGGAGCACCACCATGGACTGGCGCGACAAGGCCGCCTGCCTGACCGTCGACCCCGAACTGTTCTTCCCCGTCGGGAACACGGGCCCGGCCGTCGATCAGATCGAGAAGGCCAAGTCGGTGTGCGCACGCTGCACCGTCACCGAGATCTGCCTGCAGTACGCCCTCGAGACCGGTCAGGACTCGGGCGTGTGGGGCGGTCTCTCCGAGGACGAGCGCCGCGCGCTCAAGCGCCGCGCCGCCCGCGCGCGCCGCGCCTCCTGATCCTCAGGACGCCACACAGCATTCGATGAGCGGATGCCGCGACCCGCGGCTGGACCCCCGCCCCGAGAGGCTCCGCGCAGCGCGCCGGCGCCGCGCGGAGCAGGAGCGGGGACCGCTCATCGCTGTCAGTTCTTGGTGCGCTCGATGTAGCGCAGCGGGATGTCGATCGTGACCTCCGTGCCGCTGCCCATGATGGTGTGCCAGTCGATGGTGCCGCCGAGCTCGCCCTGGATGAGGGTGCGCACGATCTGCGTGCCGAGCCCGCGACCGACCTGACCCTCGGGGAGGCCGGAGCCGGTGTCGCGCACGCGCACCTCGAGTCGGTCGTCACTGCGCTCGGCGATGATCTCGACGTCGCCCTCCTGACCGGCGAGCCCGTGCTCGACGGCGTTCGTGACGAGTTCGGTGAGGGCGAGCGCGAGGGGCGTCGCGTATTCGCTGGGCAGGGTGCCGAAGCGACCCGTGGAGTGCGTCTTCGCGCGGGTGTTGGGTGCGGCGGCGACCTCGGCGACGAGCTTGAGCACACGCGCGAACACCTCGTCGAAGTCGACGTTCTGCGCGAGCCCCTCCGAGAGGGTGTCGTGCACCACGGCGATCGCCGACACCCGGCGCATTGCCTGGGTGAGGGCCTCGCGGGCCTCTTCGGTGTGGGAACGACGTGCCTGGATCCGCAGCAGCGACGCGACCGTCTGCAGGTTGTTCTTGACGCGGTGGTGGATCTCGCGGATCGTCGCGTCCTTGGTGATGAGCTCCTGCTCCTGGTGGCGGATCTCGGTCACGTCGCGGCAGAGCACGATCGCGCCGATCCGCGTGCCGTGATCGCGCAGCGGAATGGTGCGCAGCGACACCGTCACCCCGCGCGCCTCGAGATCGGCGCGCCATGGGGCACGGCCGGTGACCACGACCGGGAGCGACTCGTCGAACTGGCGCTTCGTCGGCAGGATGCCGGTCACCACCTCGACGAGCGACTCGCCCTCGAGCTCGTCGTCGAAGCCGAGGCGGTTGAACGCCGACAGCGCATTGGGGCTCGCGAAGGTCGTGATGCCGTCGACGTCGAGCCGGACCAGGCCGTCGGACGCACGCGGCGCGCCGCGGCGCGGCGACGTCGGCGCGGACAGGTCGGGGAAGTCGCCGGACGCGATCATGCCGAAGAGGTCGTCGGCGCAGTCGTTGAACGTGATCTGCTGCCGCGAGGGCGTGCGGGCCTCGCCGAGGTTCGTGTGGCGGCTGATCACGCCGATCACCGTCGCCTCCTTCCCGCTCTTGCGGGCCACCGGCACCGCCCTCACGCGGGTGGGGGTCTCTTCGAACCAGTCGGGCGACGCCGAGTCGACGATGCGGCCCGTCTGGAACGCCTCGCGCACCTGCGTGCGCCACTGCGGCCGCACGCGGTCGCCCACGATGTCGCGGTAGAAGAGCGTCGCCGCGCCGCCGGGACGAGTGTGGGCGACGGCGACGAAGGAGTCGTCGGAGGTCGGCACCCAGAGCACGATGTCGGCGAACGCCAGATCGGCGAGGAGCTGGCCGTCTCCTGCGAGACGGTGCAGCCACTCCACGTCTTCTTCACTGGAGCGGCCCTGGGCGTAAACGAGATCGCTGAGGGTCGACACGGACCTAGCCTAGAGCGCGCTGATCACACGACTCGTTCGCCGAGACGTGGCATGTCGTCGGCGTCGGCGTGCGCGGGTCGCCCGGAACCGGAGCGGTGGACGCCCCGCCGCCGCTGCTTCACGGCGCGCTGCGGCGCGGGAGCGGGCACGATCGCCTCGCCCACGAACCGGCGCAGCGCGAGTGTGACGGGCGATCGGGGCGCCACGTCGGCGATCGGCTGCGACGCGAGGATCGCGGCATCCGCCGATCTCGGGTCCTGGGGCACGAACCAGACGTCCTCGATGCCGCCGAAGCGGTCGAGCGTGCGACGCACCTGCCCACGGGCGTCGATGCCGAGGGTTCCAGGGCGGAGCCGGTTCGCGACGACGGCCACCGGGGTCGCGCCGACGGTGGCGCGCAGGTCGGCGTGCCCGCGCAGGAACCGTGCGACGCCCACCGGATCGGCCGCCACCACCGCGACCACGAGGTCCGCGGCGCGCAGCGCGGCGAGGGTGGCGGCATTGCGGCGTGGCCCGTCGAGGTCGCTCATGATCTCTTCGTCGCGCTCGAGCGACGAGGAGACGTCGACCACCGTGTAGTCGGCCCACTCGCGGCAGGCGGCGAGCGCGGCGCCCACGCGCCGGTCGCTCAGCTCGGGCCAGCGGGAGGGCCTGTTGATGCCCGTGAGCACGTCGACGCCGGTGCGGCCGAGCGGCACCGCGATGCGGGTGAGCTCGCGCGCGTCGAGGCCGCCGAGCTCGGCCTGCCGGCACGCGGCGGCGAATCCGGGGCCCTCGTCGGCGAGCCCGAGCGTCAGCGCGAGCGACGGGGCGTGCGTGTCGGCGTCGACCAGCGCGACGTGGCGTCCGCCGCGCGCGAGTTCGACGGCGAGCTCTGCCGCGACGGTGGAGCGTCCGGGAGCGCCGGCGGGACCCCACACCGCGATCACGCGCGGCTGCGGGCGCGCGTGCGAGGCAGCGGTCGGCGGCTGCGGCGTCGCCGAGAGGGCTTCGGCGATGCGCCATGGCTCGGTGTGCAGCTTCAGCGGGGTCTCGAGTCCGCAGGATGCGGCGATCCGCTCCCCCGCCGCGTCCTCGACGAGCGGCACGACGCGCGTGCCGGCACGGTCGCAGAGTGCGACGACGGTCGGCGACATCGTGGCGCGCGACACCGCGACCACCAGCGCGTCGGCGTCGGCGAGGGCCCGGTGCATCGTCTCGGCGTCGGCGCCCAGCATCCCATCCGCCGCCGCGAGGGCGGGAGCGGATGCCGCGACCTCGGCGATCACGTCGATCCCCTCGCGCCGCAGTCCCTCGACGAGGAGGCGGGCCTCGTCGACGGCGACGACGACCCTCACGAGCCGGAGCCCGTCGTCGGGACGATCGAGAGCGCGGACTCGTCGGCCATCGCGGCGAGCGTGGCCGGCACGTCCGCGCGCGGGATCACGAGTTCGAGGGCGGCCGCACCGCCGCCGATCATGGAGTCGTCGCGCGTCACCGAGACCACGGT
The DNA here is from genome assembly GCF_000956465.1 of Microbacterium trichothecenolyticum. Classification (GTDB taxonomy): domain Bacteria; phylum Actinomycetota; class Actinomycetes; order Actinomycetales; family Microbacteriaceae; genus Microbacterium; species Microbacterium trichothecenolyticum. The sequence goes on along the minus strand of NZ_JYJA01000028.1, from coordinate 28,580 downwards.
GGCGTCGGCGACCAGGATGCGCGGCTCGTCGTACGCGCCCTGCTCCCGCAGCGGGGCCGACCAGACCTCGACGACGCTGCCCGCCTCGACCGATGCCGGCACATCGACGGCGCTGCGCACGACGACACTTGTGGTGCGTGCGGAGGAGGGATCGCCGACGGATGCCGCGGGCACCAGTTCGCCCGCCTCGATCGTGCGTGTCGCGACGACGGGTCGGTCGAGGTCGTCCGCCGTGAGGTACGTGCCGGAGAGGGTCCCGAGCGCGACGTCGACGACCTTCAGGTCGCCGGTCCCGATCGCCTCGCCGGGGACGATCGTGTGGGCTGCGGCGTAGACCGGGACAGTCTGGCGCGCGGCCGACACGACGAGCCACACGCCGACGACGGATGCCGCCACGAGGAGCACGCCGAGGAAGAACCGGGCGTCTGCCCAGAAGGCTCGGCGCGGGGTTCGGAGGGGGTCGTGGGCGGCGGTCATGCGTCCATCGTCGCCGACTCGGCGCGAGGCCGTCGGGCGTTATCCACAGGGGTGAGGGGGCCCAGCCCGCACTGGGGAGGCAGGTCCATAATGGGGGCATGTCAGATGACCCGACGTCCGACGTGCGTCTGCTCGCACCCGCCCAGGTGGGCGAAGTGCTCGGCGTGTCGGTCGACGAGGTCATGGCTCTGGTCCACGAAGGGCGGCTTCGTGGACTGCGTGTCGGCGCGCCCGCACGCTGGCGGATCGACGCCGCGAGCGTCGGGGACTACCTCGACGACCAGGCCGAGGAGGCGCGGCGCATGGCGCTGTGGCGTCAGTCCCAGACCGCCAGCTTCCCCGAGCTGTGGGGCGGCAGCATCGTACGCCACCCGGACTGAGCGCGGCATCCCTCACGCGGATGCATCGGCCCGGCGGTCAGGGGATCGCCGGCGCCTCGTCCGCTCGGATCCAGGCGATGGCCCCGAACGGCACCAGCCGGTATCCCGACACCGCATCGGCGCGCCGCGGCGAGCCTTGGTCGTGCACGGCGAGGTCGAGGTGGTCGGCACCGGCGCGATCGATCGTGCCGGTGAGGACCCGCCCCGACACCAGGTGCACCGCGACCCCCGCCCGGCGGCGGACGAGGTCGCGCAGCACGAAGCCGAAGGTGAGCCGGTCGGCCAGGGACGACCGCGGCGGCGCAGGGCGCGCCGTGCGCAGGAGGTCGGCGTGCGGCAGGCCGATGACCCCGATCGAGGCGAACGGCACGAGCACCGCGCCGCCCGGTCCGTCGGCGAGGGCCAGGGCGACCCAGTCAGCGCCGACGCCGGTCACCGATGCCCGCACCGTGGCGCCATCGCCGAGGTCGAACGACGCGACGATCGGCGAGGCCCCCTCGCGGGCCGCGAGCAGCATGAGGCGCTCGGACAGCTGCACCCGGGAGAGCCGCAGGCGCTCGGCCTCGGTGTCGAGCGCGGCACGCTCCGCCTCCCATTCGGAGGCGAGCTGATCCTCGAGGTCGTCGAAGAAGCGGTCCCAGCGCACTCAGCGAGAGTAGGGCACCGCGGCCGATCGGCCGACGAGTTATCCACAGCCGACCGGGCATGATTTTCCTGAGAGTTCGCTGTGTGATCTACTGTCCGGGAAGACATCCCCCTGTCGAGATTGGCACCCATGGCAACGACGCCCGCGGGCACCGCCCGCGTACCCTATGCGTCCCGCAGCAGCGCGCAGGTCGCAGAGTTCTTCGCGCCGCAGCGGACGCCGTCCACCGCGCTCCCCGCTCCGGAGCCGTTCCTGCGCAACCTCACGGTCGGCGTGCTCGAGGTCTTCGCGGGCGTCCGCGAAGTCGACCAGCTCGCTCGCTGGCTCACCGAGGACGCCTACCGCAAGCTCGTCACGCGCGCGAACCTCGCGACGCGGGCGCGCAGCGCGCGGGGTGTGGCGGCGAGGCGCCCCGTGCACACGATCATGTCGGTGCACGAGTCCTCCCCCGCCGACGGCATCATCGAGGCGGTCATCGTCGTGCGGGGGCCTGCGCGCACGCGCGCCCTCGCCGTGCGCCTCGAGGGCATGGACGGCCGCTGGCGCGCGACCTCGCTCGCTCTGCTCTGACGCACGCGCCGCCGTCACCCGCGCCCGGCTGACGGTGCCGTGGGAGGCGACGGCGTCCACGATCCGGCGACGGAGCCGGCCCCGACGATGCGGCCGGTCCCGTCGTCAGCTCTTGTCGTGGTCGTCGATGAGCTCGAGCAGCGACCGCAGCGCGTCGCGGATCTCGTAGTGGCCATGCTGTCCGGCGCGGCTCTCAGCCGAGATCACCCCGGACCGGTGGACCTTCTTGAAGTCGCCCACGGGGAACGAGTACGCCTGCTTCGTCTCCTCGTTCTCGCGATGGTCGATGCCGATGTGCCAGTGGGAGTACTCCGTCCATCCTTCTCGCTCGATGTACGAGTTCTCCTCGTCGGCTGTCGGCGCGGCTTCCGACCAATCGTCGCGTTCATCGCGCACGACCTTGCCGTCCCGGATGAGCGCCCGCGCATGGCGCAGCGCCGGCTGGTTCAGTTCGATGGACATGCCGCGAAAGTACGACGCACGGCCGCGTCACGCGAGGGGGTTGACGCACGCCGCGACTCGCAGCCGACGTCTGCTACTGCTTGTACGAGGAGAGGAAGTTGCCGAGCCGCTCGACGGCCTCCGCGAGGACGCGGGCCTCGGGCAGCGTGACGATGCGCAGGTGGTCGGGGGTCGGCCAGTTGAAGCCGGTGCCCTGCACCAGCAGCACGTGCTCGGCGACGAGGAAGTCGTAGACGAGCTTGGCGTCGTCGCGGATCTCGTACACGTTCGGGTCGAGCCGCGGGAACGCGTAGAGCGCGCCCCTCGGCTTGAGGCACGTCACGCCGGGGATGCGCTCGAGGCCCTCCCACGCCGCATCCCGCTGCTCATGGAGGCGCCCCTCGGGCGCGATGAGCGCGTCGATCGACTGGACGCCCGACAGCGCGGCCTGGACGGCGTACTGCGCCGGCACGTTGGGGCACAGCCGTGTGGACGCGAGGAGCTGGATGCCCTCCAGGAAGCCCGCCGCGTGCTTCTTCGGACCGGTGATCACGAGCCAGCCGGAGCGATAGCCCGCAACGCGGTACGTCTTCGACAGGCCGTTGAACGTGAGGCACAGCAGGTCGGGCGCGAGCGTCGCGAGCGGGATGTGCTGCGCCTCGTCGAACAGGATGCGGTCGTAGATCTCGTCCGATAGCAGCAGCAGCGAATTCTCGCGCGCGATCTCGACGATCCCCTGGAGAACCTCCCGGCTGTAGACGGCGCCGGTCGGGTTGTTGGGGTTGATGACGACGATCGCCTTGGTGCGCGGCGTGACCTTCTCACGGATGTCTTCCAGCGAGGGCTGCCAATCGGCATCGGGGTCGCAGCGGTAGTGCACGGGTGTGCCGCCGGCGAGGCTCGTCATCGCGGTCCACAGCGGATAGTCGGGTGCGGGGATGAGCACCTCGTCGCCCTCGTCGAGGAGGGCCTGCATCGTCATCGTGATGAGCTCGGACACGCCGTTGCCGAGATAGACGTCGTCGGGGTCGAACTGCGGGAAGCCGGGCACCTGCTCGTAGCGCGACACGACCGCGCGCCGCGCCGACATGATGCCCTTGCTGTCGCTGTAACCGTGGGCGTGCGGGACGGCCTCGATCATGTCGCGCACGATCTGGAACGGCGCCTCGAACCCGAACACGGCGGGGTTGCCCGTGTTCAGCTTGAGGATCGTGTGCCCGTCGTCCTCCAGCCGGTCGGCCTCTGCCAGTGCCTGCCCGCGGATCTCGTAGAGAACGTTCTGGAGCTTGCTCGACTGATCGAGGGGGCGGAGGGGACTCATCGCTTCAGGATATCGGCGGCCGAGGAGGGCCAATGGACGCCAGGTGGCCCGCGCTCGCGCGCGGGCCACCTGGCGAGCGAGTCCTACTTCTTGCGCTGCTCGGCCGCGCGACGCTGCGCGCGGTTCAGCGGAGCCGCCGGCGCGGCCGGGGCCTCGGCATCCGTCCGCTGGCCGAAGGCTCCGCGCTGCTGCTCGGCGACGGGCGCCTGCTGCGGGGCGGGAGCCGCGGCGGCCGCGGCAGCCGCCTGGCGAAGACGAGTGGCCGCCTGCTGCACCTGCCCGCGATCGTTGCGCACCTCGACCTCCCCGGCGTCGTTCGCCGCGGTGTACTGCAGGCGCTGGGCCTCGACGGGCTGGGCGCCGAGGCCCTTGGCCTCGACCTGGGTGACCTGCTCGGCGCCGGCCTCGCCCTGGCGGCGCACCTCGACCTCGAGGTTGTAGAGGTAGCCGACCGACTCCTCCTTGATCTGCCCCATCATCGCCTGGAACATCTGGTAGCCCTCGCGCTGGTACTCGATGAGCGGGTCGCGCTGGGCCATGGCACGCAGGCCGATGCCGTCCTTGAGGTAGTCCATCTCGTAGAGGTGGTCGCGCCAGCGGCGGTCGAGCACCTGGAGCACGACGCGGCGCTCGAGCTCGCGCGTCGCGGCCTCGCCGAGGGTGTCCTGGCGCTTGTCGTAGGCGATGCGGGCGTCGGAGAGGATCTCGCGCTTGAGTCCTTCGGCGGTGATGCCGCCCTTGCGGCCCGCCGCCTCGGCCACGACCTCGTCGATGGTGACACCCACCGGGTAGAGGGTCTTGAGCTCCGTCCACAGCGCGTCGAAGTCCCAGTTCTCGCTGTGGCCCGAGCCGGTGTGGTCGTCGATCACGGCGTTGATCGCGTCTTCGATGAAGTGCTGCACGCGGTCGGCGATGTCGTCGCCCTGCAGCATGTGCCGGCGATCGGAGTAGATCGCCTCGCGCTGGCGGTTGAGGACGTCGTCGTACTTGAGGACGTTCTTGCGGATCTCGGCGTTGCGCGCCTCGACCTGGCTCTGCGCCGACTTGATCGCGCGCGTGACCATGCCCGACTCGATCGCGACGTCGTCGGGGAAGTTCGTCCGCGCGATGATGGCCTCGGCCGCGCCCGACTGGAAGAGACGCATGAGGTCGTCGGTGAGCGACAGGTAGAACCGGCTCTCGCCCGGGTCGCCCTGACGGCCGGAGCGACCGCGCAGCTGGTTGTCGATGCGGCGCGACTCGTGGCGCTCGGTGCCGAGCACGTACAGGCCGCCGGCCTCGACGACCTTCGTGCTCTCCTGCGCGACGCGGTCGCGCATCGACTCGTAGACCGCGTCCCATTCGGCCTCGTACTCGTCGGGCGTCTCGACCGGGTCGAGGCCCTTGGTCTTCATCTCCTGCACCGCGAGGAACTCGGCGTTGCCGCCGAGCATGATGTCGGTGCCTCGACCTGCCATGTTCGTCGCGACGGTCACGGCGCCCAGCCGACCGGCCCGCGCGACGATCTCGGCCTCGCGGGCGTGGTTCTTCGCGTTGAGGACCTCGTGCTTGATGCCCTTCTTCGCGAGCAGGCGCGACAGGTACTCGCTCTTCTCGACGCTCACGGTGCCGACGAGCACCGGCTGGCCGACCTCGTGGCGCTTGGCGATGTCTTCGACGACCTGAGCGAACTTCGCCGTCTCGTTCTTGTAGACGAGGTCGGCCTGGTCCTTGCGGATCATGGGCTTGTTCGTCGGGATCGGGACGACGCCGAGCTGATACGTCGACATGAACTCCGCCGCCTCGGTCTCGGCGGTACCGGTCATGCCGGCGAGCTTCTCGTACAGGCGGAAGTAGTTCTGCAGCGTGACGGTGGCCAGCGTCTGGTTCTCGGCCTTGACCGGGACGGCCTCCTTGGCCTCGATGGCCTGGTGGATGCCCTCGTTGTAGCGGCGCCCGACCAGGATGCGGCCGGTGTGCTCGTCGACGATCATGACCTCGTCGTTCATCACGACGTAGTCGGTGTCGCGCTTGAACAGCGCCAGCGCCTTGATCGAGTTGTTGAGGAACGAGATGAGCGGCGTGTTCGCCGACTCGTACAGGTTGTCGATGCCGAGGTAGTCCTCGACCTTCTCGATGCCGGGCTCGAGCACGCCGATGGTGCGCTTCTTCTCGTCGACCTCGTAGTCGACGCCGGGCTCGAGGGTCTTCGCGATCTTCGCGAACTCGACGAACCAGCGGTTCGCCTCCCCCGACGACGGCCCCGAGATGATGAGCGGCGTGCGCGCCTCGTCGATGAGGATCGAGTCGACCTCGTCGACGATCGCGTAGAAGTGACCGCGCTGGACGAGATCCTCCTTGCGCCACGCCATGTTGTCGCGCAGGTAGTCGAAACCGAACTCGTTGTTCGTGCCGTACGTGATGTCGGCGTTGTACTGCTCGCGACGGACCTCGGGCGTCTGGCCCGCGACGATCGTGCCGGTGGTCATGCCGAGCGCGCGGTAGATGCGGCCCATGAGCTCGGACTGGTACGACGCGAGGAAGTCGTTGACCGTGACGACGTGCACGCCCTCGCCGGCGATCGCGTTGAGGTAGACGGGGAAGGCGCCGGTGAGCGTCTTGCCCTCACCGGTCTTCATCTCGGCGATGTTGCCGAGGTGCAGCGCCGCGCCGCCCATGATCTGGACGTCGTAGGCGCGCTGCCCGAGGGTGCGCTTCGCGGCTTCGCGGACAGCCGCGAACGCCTCGGGCATGAGGTGGTCGAGGGTCTCGCCGGCCTGGTAGCGGGCACGGAGCTCCGCGGTCTCACCCCGAAGCTCTTCGTCGGTGAGGTGCTCGTAGTCCTCTTCCAGCGCGCCGACGGCCTTCACCACCTGCTGGAGCCGCCGGAGGATGCGACCCTCACCGGCGCGAAGCAGTTTCTCGAGGGGGTTGGCCACGGAGTGTCTCCATCTTCAGGCTTTCGGGAGCGGCGCAACGGCGCCAGTGCCGCCGGGGTGCATGACCCCAGACATACCTGCCTATGTTATCCACCCGTGACCTTGGTGTGCGCTGGGTGTGCATTCGTCCATGGGGACTGCGGCACCGCCGACTACTCCGCGACGAGCGGGTGGAACCGCCGCCCGCGCGGCGTACGAGCGCGACACGCGCACGGGCGGAGCATCCGTTGGGATGCATGCCGGGTATGCATATACTCGGTGACTACATACTCGGTATGCCCCCGACGGAGAGGTGTCACATGGTTGTCTGGCGTCGATGGGTCTTCCCGATCCTGCTGGTGCTCGTGATGGGAATCGCCGCGGCCGCTCTGGTGAAGATCGCCTTCTTCCCCGACACGGCGCCCACCGCCGCCGCGCAGCCGTCGGCGCAGATCGCCGATCCGGTCGTCCCCGTCGAGCGCAGCGCCGTCACCAACGCGCTCAGCCTGCCGGGCACCATCGCCCGGGACGCCGCCTACCCGGTCCGCTCCGAGGTCGACGGCACCGTCACCGCGGTCCACGTGGGCGAGGGCCAGGCCGTCACGGCGGGGCAGAAGCTGTTCACCATCAAGCAGACCGACCCGGTCAAGAGCATCGACGTCCTGGCCCCGGAGGCGGGCGAGGTGACCGAGATCGCGGTGGTGAAGGGGCAGCCCGCATCGATCGGCGGCGAGCTGGCGTCGCTGACGCCCGCTCGGTTCCACGTGCAGGCCACGGTCGATCCGGTGCAGCTGTACCGACTGCAGGGAGCCCCGTCCGAGGGATCCGTCACCATCCAGGGCGGCCCCGCGCCGTTCACCTGCACCGGGCTGAAGGTGTCGGTCGCCGAGGACGGCACCACGACGGTCACGTGCGCGGTGCCGGCCGATCAGGTCGTGTTCGCAGGGCTGCAGGCGCAGCTCGACATCGACCTCGGCACGGTGTCCGACGTGCTCGTCGTGCCGACCACGGCGGTCAAGGGCGGGTCGGGCACGGGCGTCGTCTGGGTGGACGCCGGCACCGGCGAGCTCGAGGAGCGGGACGTCTCGCTCGGCGTGAGCGACGGCGCCTTCGTCGAGGTGACCGCGGGCCTCGAGGAGGGCGAGCAGGTGCGCCAGTACGTGCCCGGCGTCCTCGCCGGAGACGACCCGGTCTGCTATGACGACGGCATGGGCGGCGAGTACTGCGAGCCCGCGGGGTGGAGCTGGTGAGCCTCGTCCGCCTCGAGGGCGTCGCCAAGCACGTCCTGCTCCCCGACGACAGCCGCCTCGACATCCTCCGCGGCATCGACCTCGCCGTCGCCGCCGGAGACCACGTCGCGATCGTCGGACGCAGCGGGTCGGGCAAGTCGACGCTCCTGAACCTCATGGGCATGCTGGACCGCCCCTCCGAGGGCGCGGTGTGGTTCCGCGGCGACCCGGTGCGCAAGATGCGGCGCGGCAAGCTCGATCGCCTCCGCGGCCGCAACGTCGGATTCGTCTTCCAGCAGTTCAACCTGCTCGCCGGGCGCACGGCGCTGGAGAACGTGGAGATGCCGCTCGGCTACGCGAGCGGCCGCGAGTTCTGGCGCCGCCGGCGCACGGCGACCGAGATGCTCGAGCGCGTCGGCCTCGGTCACCGCCTCGAGTCGACGCCCGAGCAGATGTCGGGGGGCGAGCAGCAGCGCGTGGCGATCGCCCGCGCGCTCGTGCGCCGGCCTGCCCTGATCCTCGCCGACGAGCCCACGGGCGCCCTCGACGTCGAGACCGGCGCGACGGTCATGGAGCTCCTCGACGACATCGCCTCGGAGGCCGACGCCGCGCTCGTGACCATCACGCACGACCTCCACGTCGCCGCCCGCGCCCGACGGCATTACCGCCTCGACGCCGGTGTGCTCACGCGGTTCGACCTCGGCGGCGCACCGACGCCGGCGGAGGCGAACCCGTCGGCACCCGAACTCGCCGCGAGCGTGGAGGAGCCGGGTGTCGAGGCCGGGGCCGGGCCGACGCGCCCGGAGGCTCCGTCCGGCGTGCCGTCGGAGGGCGGAGGGGGCGTGGGGGCCGTCGAGGCCGCCTCGCGCGAAGACGAACCGGAGCGCGCGGAGGTGGCGTCGTGAGCGGTCTTGTCGGAGCGCTGGGCGAGGCGTGGTCGGAGCTGCGCCATCACAAGCTGCGGGTGCTGCTGAGCCTCATCGGCATCGCGGTCTCGGTCGGTGCGCTGACGGCGGTCGTCGCCCTCAGCGAATACCAGCGTCAGCAGATGGCCGAGCAGTCCGACCAGAGTGGCGGCCGGCCGGCGACGCTGTCGATCACGGCGTCGCGCACCGACGGCGCGCCGATGGACTGGGAGTCGTTCGACGCCCACCTCGCCCGTGTCTCGGAGCGCTACTCGTTCTCGCACCTCACGCGCATCGTCGACCCGGTGCAGCTGCAGCTGCAGACGCCCGAGCAGGTGCGACCGGTGATGGCGCGTCTGGTCGACCCCGCCTACGCCGTGATCCACCGGTCCGCCGTCCTCGAGGGCCGCTGGTTCCAGGACGCCGACGCCGAGCTGCTCGCTCCCCCGGCGGTGATCACCGAGGCCCTCTGGGACGTCTACGGCCGCCCCGCCCTCGGCCCGGGCTTCGCACTGAGTCTGCAGGGCGATCTCGCCGGCCGGTACACGGTCGTCGGCGTGACGCCGCGCCAGTACGCCGGCGACGAGGAGAAGCGCGTGACGCTCATGTACGACTCGTACGCCGCGCGGCGTGACGCGCTCCCCGCCGACGCCATGATCGCATGGGAGACGTGGGTGCCGGAGGACGGCGTCGCCGACCTCGGGCCCGCGCTCGCGGCGGATCTGCGCGCGGGACAGGACGACATCCAGGTCAGCGTGAACCGCACGGACTGGGCCTCGCGGCCGGACGCGCAGAGCTCGATGGCCGCGTTCGAGGTGATCACCGGAGGCATCGCCGGGCTGGTGCTGCTGCTGGGCGGTCTCGGGCTCGTCAACATCCAGCTCGTGGCGATGCGCCAGCGCATCCGCGAGATCGGGGTGCGCCGCAGCTTCGGCGCGACGCAGGGCCGCATCTTCACGTCGGTGCTGCTCGAGAGCGTCGTGGCGACGGCGGTCGCCGGCGTGATCGGCATCGCGATCGCGGTGGCGGTGCTCAAGGCGCCGTTCGTCATGGACATGTTCTCCGGCATGCAGGACATCCCGCCCTTCCCGGTGCGCGCCGCCGTCACCGGGCTCGTCGCAGCCGTCGCGATCGGCGCGCTGGCCGGCTTCATCCCGGCGCTCATGGCGGTGCGCTCCAACGTCATCGACGCATTGCGCTTCTGACCCTCCACCCGAAGGAGATCCCATGTCCGTTCGTCAGAGTCTGCTCGCGATCCTCGATCAGGGCCCGTGCTACGGCTATCAGCTGCGCGCCGAGTTCGACCGGCGCACAGGGTCGACCTGGCCGCTCAACGTGGGCCAGATCTACAACACGCTCGACCGCCTCGAACGCGACGGACTCGTCGAGAAGGGCGATGTGGACGAGCACGGTCACGTCTACTGGGAGATCACGGATGCCGGAGCCGCCGAGGTGCGCGACTGGCTGGCCTCGCCGGTGCAGCGTGCGCAGGGCACCCGCGACGAGCTCGCGATCAAGCTTGCGGTCGCCGCGACCCTGCCAGGCGTGGACGTGTCGGACATCATCCAGACGCAGCGTCGCTCGTCGCTCGCACAGCTGCAGGAGCTCAATCGGGCGAAATACGCCGGCGCGAGCCCCGACGGCCCGGAGGAGCTCGCGTGGTCGCTCGTCGTCGACTCCATGATCTTCTCGGCCGAAGCCGAGGTGCGCTGGCTCGACCACTCCGAGCAGCGCCTGGCGCTGCACCCGCATCACGCCATGGCGCTCGAACTCTCGACCGACAAGCCCAAGCGCGGGCGTCCGGCCAGAGCCGAGGCATCCGTCGCCTCCGAGAAGGCGCGATGACCGACACGGTGCTGCGTCTCATCGGTGTGACGCAGCAGTACGGCACCGGAGCGACGGCGGTCTCGGCGCTGTCGGGCGTCGACTTCGAGGTGAGCCAGGGCGAGCTGGTCGCGGTGATGGGTCCGTCGGGCTCGGGCAAGTCGACGCTGCTGTCGATCGCCGGTGGTCTCGCGATCCCGACCTCCGGCGAGGTGATCGTCGAGGGGCAGTACCTCAGCGAGCAGACGCCGGCGCAGCTCGCACGGCTCCGCCGACGCTCGCTCGGCTTCGTGTTCCAGGACTTCAACCTCATCCCGACGCTCACCGCGCTCGAGAACGTCACCCTGCCGCTCGAACTCGACGGCTTCCGATCCCGAGTGGCGCGACGCGCCGGACGCGATGCCCTCGCGTCGGTCGGCCTGGAAGACAAGGCCGGCTCGTACCCCGACGACCTGTCGGGCGGGCAGCAGCAGCGCGTCGCGATCGCCCGCGCCGTCGTCGGCGGGCGCCGGCTGATCCTCGCCGACGAGCCCACCGGCGCGCTGGACTCGGTGACGGGAGAGATGGTGCTGAAGATGCTGCGCGCGCGGGTGGATGCCGGAGCCGCCGGCATCCTCGTCACGCACGAGGCCCGCCACGCCGCCTTCGCCGACCGCATCGTGTTCCTGCGCGACGGCCGCATCGTCGACGAGTCCCGGCGCGCGGGCGCGGACTCGCTGCTGGCGGCGCGATGACCAGCACCCTCGAGCGGACGGTCGACGCGTCCGCTCCCCCGGCCCCGCACGGCCCCGGTCCGGTCTCGCGGGCTGCCCGCTGGCGGGTCGCCGTCCGGATGGCGCAGCGGCAGCTGCGACGCGCGTGGGTGTCGAGCGTGCTCGTCACGACGCTGGTGGCGCTTCCCATCGCGGGGATGACCGGATTCCTCATCTTCACCGCGAGCGCCATCGCGAGCCCTGAGGAGCGCACGGCCGCGGAGCTCGGCGACATGGAGGCGTGGATCGCGCCGTCCGGCGTCCCCGGCGCGGGGTTCTGGCAGGTGCCGACAGAACCGGAGTGGAACGGGTACCCGATCGACGCGGACGGGGTCATGACGATGCCGGACGGCGAGCCGCTGGACGATCCGACCGGTCTGCTGGCCGCCGGCACCGAGGTCCTCCCCGTCTCGAGAGGCATGGTCTCGGTCGCCACCGATGACGGCGCGGCCGTGCTCCCGGCGTGGGCCGGGACGACATGGGATCCGCGCTTCGCGGAGGCGTTCGTCCTGGTGGCGGGCGATCGCCCGGCCAAGGCTCGCGATGCGATGGTCACGCCCGCCGCGCTGGAACGGCTCGGGCTCGAGCTCGGCGACACGCTCCGGCTGTCGGACGGCCCGGCCTTCACGGTGACCGGCACTCTCGACGCCGCAGCCATCGCCGACGGCGTCGCGGCGGTGTTCCTTCCCGAGCACGCACGCAGAGCCGTCGGGGGCACCCAGAAGTGGTATCTCCCGGAGCTCGAGCTCTCGTGGGCCGACGTGCAGCGGCTCAACGACGAAGGCGGTGTCGTCGCCTATTCGCGCACCGTGGCGTTCGACCCGCCGGAGTTCTCGAACCGCTACTACTCGTCGGCCTCGACCGAGCGGTGGGCGAAGATGTGGCCGCTCGTGCTCATGCTGTCGGTTGCGGCGCTGTTCGCCGGCTATGTGGTGGTGATGCTCGCCGGTGCCGCCTTCGCCGTCGCGGCGCGCCGTCAGCAGCGAGCGCTCGCGGTCGCCGCGAGCGTGGGGGCGAATCGCCGGGATCTCTCGCGGGTGGTGCTGCTGCAGGGGACCGCACTCGGCCTCGTGGGCGGCGCCATCGGAATCGCCGGAGGGATCGGCATCGCGGCCCTCGTGATCGCTCTGGGTTCCGGCGCCGGCACGACGATGTTCTGGGGCTTCCACGTGCCGTGGGAGCTCATCGCCGCGGTGCTCGTCTTCGCGGTGATCGTCGGCACCGTGTCGGCATGGATGCCGGCCCGCGCGGTCGGTCGCACAGATGCGCTCCGCGCGCTGCGCGGCGCGCGCCGCCCGCAGAGACCCGTCGTCGCGCGCCCCATCTGGGGGTCGGTGCTGATCGTGACCGGGGTCGCGATCACCCTGCTGTGCGCGTTCGCGGTCGCCGCCATCAACGCCACCGACTTCTTCGGCTACGACTCGCTCATGCGCTATGTGCCCGCTTACGGGATCGTTGTCGGGCCGATCGTCGCGCAGTTCGGCATCCTGCTCTCGGGACGGTGGCTCCTCTGGACCGCCTCGCGCGGGCTCTCTCACGCCGGCATGGCGGCGAGGCTCGCCTCGAGGGATGCCGCAGCCAACGCCTCACGGACGGTTCCGGCGTTCGCCGCGATCGCCGCGACGGTGTTCATCGGAGTCTTCGCGCTCGCCCAGTCCTCGATGCAGACGGCCCAGACCGCCCGGCTGTGGTACTACGACGCACCGCCCGGGAGCATCGCCGTCCCGATCTGGCCCGGCTCGTCTTCTCCCGGCGTGCACGATCCCGAAGACGCCGAGGCCGGCACCACCGCCGCCCTCCAGATCGCGCACGACGCGGGCGCAGACCGGGCGGCGGTCGTGTCCCGCCAGCTGAACACCGTGTGGGAGTACCCGTCCGCCGAGGAGGTGCCCGATGACGTGACCTTCACGATCGCGCTTCTCGGCGAACAGCACCTGCTCGACCCCGAGGCGCAGGACTACTCCTCGTCGTTCGGCCAGGACCCGAGCAATCCGATCTCCGTCGTGGCCGCCGAGGACGTGAGGGTCGTGATGGGTCTGGAGCTGCCGGCATCCGCCCTCGCCGCGTACCGCGACGGTGCCGCACTCGTCGCCGACGGTCGGTTCGTCTCGGGCGGAGCGATCGACGTCGCGACGTTCGCGGGCGCCGACGTCTACGAGGGGCGCACCCCCGACAACATCTGGGAGCGTCGGTCCAGCTCTCCCCCGCCGGCCGATCCGGTGCGCGTCGCGCGGATGGACGCGATCGTCGTCGATGCCCCGCTGCAGCCGGTGGCGATCGCCGTCGCCCCGAGCACCGCAGAGCGTCTGGGCATGGTGCTCGTGCCGGAACGGGTGGTTGCGACGACTCCGGCACCGCTGGCATGGGCCGAGCGGGACCGCATGCAGGCGCAGGCGGAGCTCCTGAGCGGGGCCGCTTTCACGCTCGCTCCGGGCGTCGAGGAAGGGCCCCCGAGCGATGCGGCATGGATGGTGCCGCTCCTGGCCGCGGTGGCCGTTCTCGTACTCGGAGCGAGCGCGGTCGCCCTGGGCCTTGCCCGCTTCGAGCGCCGCCCCGACGACGCGACCATCGCCGCCGTCGGCGGCACGAGGTCGCTCCGACGCGGAATCGGCTTCTGGCAGGGGCTCATCATCGCCGGCCTCGGCGCCCTCGCCGGGGCGGCCGTCGGCGTGCTTGCGCCGATCGGCTTCTCGATCCAGTCGGAGGGCGCGCTGCAGATCTCGGACATCCCGTGGTGGCTGATCGCCGCGGTGGTCGTGGCGCTTCCTCTTGCGATCGCGGTGACCAACTGGCTGGCGCCGCCGCGGCGCCCCGAACTCACACGTCGCACCGCGATCACCTGACCTGCCTCTCGTCGTGCGACGGCACCCGGACGAGCGCAGAGAAGCGGCATCCTGTCGCCTCACAGGCGCACCCCGCTACGCTTAACTGTGCACACGAACGCCGACCAGATCGAAGCCGAGGCTCAGACCGAGCCCGCAGCGATGACTTTCTCCGACCTCGGGCTCAGCCAGCCCGTCCTCAAGGCGCTGAAGGACATCGGCTACGAGACCCCGTCGGCGATCCAGGCGGCCACCATCCCGACGCTGCTCGGCGGCCGTGACGTCGTGGGCATGGCGCAGACCGGAACCGGCAAGACCGCCGCGTTCGCGCTGCCGATCATCGACCGGCTCGACCTTTCGCAGAAGACCCCGCAGGCCCTCGTGCTGGCTCCGACGCGCGAGCTCGCCCTGCAGGTGTGCGAGGCGTTCGAGAAGTACGCGGGCCACCTGAAGGACGTGCACGTCCTTCCCGTCTACGGCGGACAGGGCTACGGCGTGCAGCTGTCGGCCCTCCGACGCGGCGTGCACATCGTCGTCGGAACCCCCGGCCGCATCATCGACCACCTCGAGAAGGGCACGCTCGATCTCTCGGGGCTGCAGTACCTCGTGCTCGACGAGGCCGACGAGATGCTCAAGATGGGCTTCGCCGAAGACGTCGAGACCATCCTCGCCGAGACGCCCGACACCAAGCAGGTCGCGCTGTTCTCGGCCACCATGCCGGCCACGATCCGCCGGATGTCCCAGCAGTACCTGCACGACCCCGAAGAGATCACGGTCAAGTCGAAGACGCAGACCTCGGCCAACATCTCGCAGCGCTATCTCATCACCGCATGGCAGCAGAAGATGGACGCGCTCACCCGCATCCTCGAGGTCGAGAACTTCGACGGCATGATCGTGTTCGGCCGCACCCGCTCGATCACCGAGGAGATCGCCGAGAAGCTCCGCGCCCGCGGCTACTCCGCCGCCGCGATCAACGGCGACATCGCCCAGCCGCAGCGCGAGAAGACGGTCAACCAGCTGAAGTCGGGCAAGCTCGACATCCTCGTGGCGACCGACGTCGCCGCGCGAGGTCTCGACGTCGAGCGCGTCTCGCACGTCGTCAACTACGACATCCCGACGGATGCCGAGTCCTACGTCCACCGCATCGGCCGCACCGGTCGCGCGGGGCGTTCGGGCGACGCCATCAGCTTCGTGACGCCCCGCGAACGCGGTCTCGTCAAGATGATCGAGCGCGCCACCCGCCAGGAGCTCACCGAGATCCCGCTGCCGAGCGTCGACGAGGTCAACGTGACCCGCCTGTCGCGCTTCGACGACCGCATCACCGCGGCCCTCGGCGAAGCCGAGCGCATCGAAGCCTTCCGCGACATCGTGGCCCACTACGTGCGCAACCACGACGTGCCCGAGGCGGATGTGGCGGCGGCCCTCGCCGTCGTCGCGCAGGGCGACACCCCTCTCCTCCTGGAGGCCGACCCCGAGCCGGCTCCGCGGCGCGAGCGCACGGAGCGGACCGACCGCGGCGATCGCCCCGCCTTCGGCGATCGTCCCGAGCGCGGCGAGCGCCGCACGCCCCGCGAGGGCTTCGCCACCTACCGCATCAACGTGGGCAAGCGTCAGCGCGTCGAGCCGCGTCAGATCGTCGGTGCGCTCGCGAACGAGGGGGGCCTCCGTCGCGACGACTTCGGCGCGATCAAGATCATGCCTGACTTCTCGCTCGTCGAGCTGCCGGCGAACCTCCCCGCCGGCGCGCTGGACCGCCTCGCCGACACGCGCATCTCGGGTCAGCTCATCGAGCTGCGTCCCGACAGCGGGCGTCCGCAGCGACGCAAGGACGCCACGGGCGGGTCGTACCGCGACAACCGCGGCTACGGCGACCGTTCGGAGAGCCGCGGCTCGTACCGCGACTCGGGTTCACGCGGCTCCTACGGCGACGACCGTCCGGCGCGCAAGCCCCGGCACAAGCGCAGCGACGGCTGACCCGGCCGCGCCGCCGGGGTCGCAGCCGGGCCCACGCGCCCGGAGGCTCCGCGCGGCGCGCCGGCCCCGGGTGGTGGCGTGGGGGCCCGTCCCCGCGGTTCAGGAGGGTGAGCCGGACGTGCCCTGCTGCGCGGGGAAGGCCCGCACCGCATCCTCGAGGTCGTTGTAGATGCGGTCGGCGGGGATCCGCTTCGCCATGCCGTAAGCCGTGAACTCGTCCAGGACCGCGGTCTCGGGACGCGCGAGCACGAGTCGGACGCCGCGGGCATCGAGCCAATCCACGAGGCCCGAGAACGCCACCCCGGCGGAATAGTCGATGTCGGAGATGCCGGCGCAGTCGAGCACCAGCCACTTCACCGGGTCGGGCGCGTTCTGCACGACCTGCTGCACGTCGTCGACGAACCGCGACGCGTTCGCGTAGAAGAGGTCGGCGTCATATCGGAACACCACGAGTCCCGGCGCCGTCTGCTCGCCGGCGGCCGCGGTCGTGTACTCGTACCCTTGCTTGCCGCGCACGCCGAGCACGAAGTCGCGCGGGCGGTACTGCCGGCGCACGACGTCGAGCAGCGACAGCGCGAGCGCGAGGATCACACCCGCACCGACGCCGACGATGAACACGGTGAGGGCCGTCGCGAGCGCGATGAAGAACTCGCCCCGGCGCACGCGCGACACGCGCCTGAGGCCGCGGATGTCGATGAGCTCGAGGCCGATCACGAAGACCACGCCGCCGAGCACCGCCTTCGGGAGGTCGGTGAGCAGGTTCGTGAGGAACAGCAGCACTATGAGCGTCACCGCCACGACCGTGAGGTTGGCGACCTGCGTGCGCCCCTTCTGCCCGTCGAGGATCTGCGTCTTGGTGGGCGACCCGTTCACGACGAACGTGCCGCTGAAGCCCGCGGCGAGATTGGATGCGGCGAGCCCGACGATGTCGCGATTCACATCCGCGCGGTCCCCGTGCTTGGCCGCGAAGCTGCGCGAGGTCGCCGCGCTCTGGGCGATGATGATGATGAAGCAGGCGAACGCGGTCGAGAGCACCGCGGGCACATCGCCCCATGACACTCCGGACGGGAAGCCGATCGGCGGGAAACCACCCTGGATCGCGCCGATGACCTCGACGCCGTAGCTCGATGCGTTCGTGAACGTGGCGAGGATCAGGAGGCCCACCACCGCGATGATCGCGCCGGGCACCTTCGGCAGGAAGATCTTGAAGGCGAAGATGATGCCGATGGTCGCCGCCCCGTAGGCGAGCGTCGGCCACGACAGCCGGCCGAGTTCGCTGATCCACGCCCACTGCTGCTGGAACCAGTCGCCCGATCCCTTCGGCACGCCGAGGATGTCGGGGATCTGGCTCGTCGCGACCTGGATGCCGACGCCGGTGAGGAAGCCGATGAGCACCGAGGCCGACAGGAAGTCGCCGATGAAGCCCAGCCGCAGCACCCGGGCGAGGATGAGCAGCAGGCCGCAGACGAGTGCCGTCAACCCGCATAGCGCCACCCATTGGGGTGAGCCCGGATCGAGTCCGGCGATGCCGGCGGTCAGCAGGCCTCCCGCCATGATCGCCGCCGTCGCGGAATCGCCCCCGACCACGAGCAGCTTCGACGACCCCAGCAGGGCGAACGCGAGCAGCGGCAGCAGGATCGTGTACAGACCGGTGACGATCGGGGTCTGCGCGATGGAGGTGTACCCCATGACCTCAGGGATCGCGACGGCGGCGAGCGTCACGCCCGCGATGACGTCGCGGGAGAGCCACGACATCTTGTAGCCGCGCAGCGAGACCGGAACGAGGAACGTGGGCAGGGCCATGTCGACTCCCTTGGGCGAGGATCGCGCCGGCCCCTTCGCGTCGGCGAGAGGTGCCGCGAGGGCCCCAGGCACCCGGTCACGCGACGTGTGCGCTCATTCTGGGGCACCGGGGCACGCGTGCGCGAGAGCCACGCTCTGCGCGAACAATCCACGGTGGCGCCCGCTCGCCTCAGCCTGCTCCCAGCGGCCCCCGTAGGATCGATTCATGGCCGGATTCTGGGGCAGACGCAAGCGCGAGCAGGAAGAACTGAACACGCAGGACGCCGACCTGGCGCGTCGCGCGCAGCAGGCGCTGGTGGCGGCCGACGAGCGCATCCGACTCACGACCGACGAGCTGGCGTTCGCCGACGCCGAGCTGGGCCCCGGCCCCACCAACGAGCTGCGCGAAGCGCTCGCGTCGGTGCGGACGCACCTGCAGGAGGCCTTCCACCTCCACCAGCTCAACCACGACGAGATTCCCGACACCCCCGAGGAGCTGCGGACCCGGAACGCCCGCATCGTGCAGCTGTGCGAGTGGGCCGAAGACCTCCTCGACGACCGCACCGAGGCCCTCGCGGCGCCGATCGAGCGCGCGCGGCGCGCTCCCGAGATCATCGCGAAGGTGCGGGCGGATGCCGCGCGCCTACGCCTGCGCCTGCCCGACGCCCGCTCCACCGTCGACCGGCTGGCCATCCGTTACTCGTCGCACGCGCTGTCGCAGATCGAGGCGAACCCGGCTGAGGCGGAGCAGCTCCTGGGCTTCGCTGAGCACAGCGCCGGCGTCGCCGAGCGCCGCCGCGAGGCGGGCCAGCGCGAGCAGGCGAACATGGCGCTCGAGGCCTCGACCGAGTCCGTGCGCCGCGCCGAGACGCTGATCGACGCCGTCGAGACGTTCGAGGTCGAGGCGCTGCGCGCCGAGTCGACGCTCGCCGCGATCGTCGAGGACTCCCGCGGCGACCTCGTCGTCGCTCTCAAGGAGCCGCACTCCCCCGCGGTGCAGACCGCGATCGAGGAGCTGCAGGCGGCCTTGGCGGCTCTTCCCGCGGCCGGCGTGAACACCGACCCCTTCGAGCAGCTCTCTCGACTGCGCGAGGCGAACGCGGGACTGGATGCCGCGATCGCGGCCGCGCGCGATCGCGCGGCCCGACCCATCCCGCCCCTCGAGCACGTGTGCCACGCCATCGACGACGCCGACCGCCAGCTCGCCGTCTCGCGCGACGTGATCGCCGGGCACCGCGGCTGGATCGGCGCCGACGCGCGCACGCGATTCGCCGAGGCCGAGCGCGTGCGCCTCGACCTCGACCGATACCTCGGCTCGTCGGCCGCCGCGGTCACCGCGATCGACGAGGACCACCGCGAGCAGGCGTTCGCGATGGCCCGCCGTGCCGCGTTCCTCGCGAGCGAGGCGCTGCAGCTGGCACAGCGCGACATCGACGCCGCCCGCCCGCAGCCCGACCAGTGGGGCGGGCCCGGATACGGTCAGCAGGGGTACGGACAGCCCGGCTGGGGCGGCGGTCGCCGCGGCGGCGGCTCGGACGTCATGGGCGGCATCCTCGGCGGCCTCGTGATCGGCAGCATCCTCGACGGCATCTTCGACTGACCGCGGCGCCACCGGTTCGGGTTCTGACCCAGGCCTGATTGCCGAAACACGGGCTGGTCACGACGACACGCCGGGGCGCAGCATCCGTTCCCGGCGTGTCGTTTCGCCGACCCGTGCTTCGGCAGAGGAATCGAGGTCTCAGACGGTGAGAACCTGGAGCGCGTCGGCCACAACCCGGCCGTCGTGGATCACCGTGCGATCGACACCGCGGTCCATGACCGCGCTCGTCGGCGTCTCGCCGTCCACGAGCACGAGGTCGGCACGGTCTCCGGCGGCGACGCCCGGCCGATCGCCGACGCCCGCGATGCGCGGCGACGCGTGACTCATGATCGAGGCTCCGCCCACCGTGGCGACGGCGAGCGCAAGCTCGATGTGGTCGTCGCGGCGGAAGCCGTTGACGAACGCGAGCTGCCACGTGCGGTCGAGCATGTCGCAGTTGCCGTACGGGCTCCAGTAGTCGCGCTGTCCGTCTTCACCGAGCCCGACGCGCACGCCGGCGTCGACGAGATCGACGAGTCGCAGATGCCCGCTGGTCGACGGCGCGACCGTGGCCATCGCGATGTCGAGCTCGGCGAACTCGTCGATGAGGCGGCGGCTCACGGACTCCGACACCGAGCCGAGATCGTACGCGTGCGACAAGGTGACCTTGCCCTGCATGCCCAGCGCGCGCGTGCGCTCCAGCACGAGCTCGGTGCTGAACACGCCCAGGGCGCCGGGCTCGTGCAGGTGGATGTCGATCTCGACCTGGTACTTCTCGGCGAGGCCGAACACGATGTCGAGGTGCCTGACCGGATCGCGGTCGAGCTGGCTCGGGTCGATCCCGCCCATCACGTCGGCGCCCTGCTTCAGCGATTCCTCGAGGTACTCGACCGTGCCCGCCTCGCGCAGGATGCCGGCCTGCGGGAACGTCATGATCTGCACGTCCGCGTGCTCGCGGAACCTCTCCTTCGCGGCGAGCACGGAGTCGAACTTCTCGAGCTTGCAGTCGACGTCGACCTGCGCGTAGGTGCGCACGCGCGTCGTGCCCTTCGCGATCATCTGCTCGAGGGTGCCCGCCACGATCGCGGCGTGCGGCACGTCGGTGTCACGCCAGTTGTCGCGATCGTTGAGCATCATGCCCCACACGCCGGGGGCACCCGTGTGAGGGCGGAACGGCAGCCCGATGCGCGAGGAGTCGAGGTGCACGTGCACGTCGCTGAACGACGGCAGCAGAAGCCGGCCGCGGCCGTCGACGTCGTCCGGGCCCGTCGGAGCGGACGCGTCGTGGGCGCGGATCTCGGCGATGCGGTCGCCCTCGATAACGATGTCGGCGGGCCCGGCGCCCCACGGGCGCGCGTTGCGGATGATCACGGGTGGTGCCTCTCGACGGATGAGCGGATGCCGCGGCCAGACCGGCGCGACCCGTCGATGGTATACCGAATACCATCGACGTTCGGCCGGGCCGCGGCATCCGTTCTCGTCCGCAGATGCACGAGGGGTGCGGCTGACGGAGCAGCCGCACCCCTCGGAGTATCTGTCAGGATGCCAGTTCGTCCGGCTGAGCCTGCGTGGTCAGCGAGATCACTCCGTAGTCCCAGCCCTTGCGGCGGTACACGACGCTGGGGTGGTCGGTGCGGGCGTCGATGAACAGGAAGAAGTCATGGCCGACCAGCTCCATGCGGTCGACGGCCTCCTCCACCGACATCCATTCGGGGTGGAATTCCTTCGTGCGGATGACGACGGGCGTGTAGCCCTCTTCCTCCTCATTGCCCGTGATGATCGGGATCTCGCCGGTGGCGACGGCGCGGAGCACGTCGACGGATGCGGGCTGCAGATCGATCCCCTGGAGCGCTCCGCTGCCCTTCTCGAACTTGGCGCCGCGGGGGTGGTTGCGCGCGTCGACGCGCTTGTCCTTCGCGCGGCGCAGCTGTTCGCACAGCTTGTCGACCGCGAGGTCGAGAGCGGTGAACTTGTCGCCGTCCGTCGCCTCGGCCCGGATGACGGGGCCTTTGCCGTTGACGGTGAGTTCGACGGTCTCATCCTCCATGCGACCGTTGTGATACGCACGGTGCGTGACCTTGACCTCCACGCGTTGAGCGCGGGGCGCGAGGTTCTCGATGCGGAGGGCCTTCTCCTCGACGACACCGCGGAAGCGATCTGTGATCCCCACTCCCACGCCGACGATGCTGGTTTCCATCCTTGACCTCCTTGTTCCGGTCCGCCCGGCCAAGGGCGGACCATCAGTCGCCTTGTCTCCCCCACGCTAGCCGGGCGTTCGGACTCTGTCACCTGTGAGTTTCGATTGCGTCGGGAAGCCGTTCACCGACCCGTGGGACGCCTTCGCGGAGTGGCCGCGACGGTGATCGCGGCCGCCACGTCGGCACCCTCCGCACGCAGTGCGCGGACCGCTTCGGCGAGGCTCGCACCGGTCGTCACGACGTCGTCGACGACCACGACCCGCCGCCCCGCGCCGCCCGTGGCCACGAGGCTCCGCGCGACGTTGCGCGCCCGGGCGTCGCGGTCGAGCCCGCGCTGGTCCGCGGTGCGCCGGGCGTACCGGAGCAGGCGGCTCGGCCGCCGGCCGATGCGGCGCACGAGCAGATCGGGCACTCGGTAGCCGCGCCGGCGATACGACTGTCGCGAGGTCGGCAGGGGCACCAGCACGGCGTCTCCGGCGCCCGCGTGGGCCAGCGCCGCCGCGAGGGCGGGAGCGAGCGCTTCGGCGAGGCTCGTGCGCCCTTCCTCCTTGATCGCGCGCAGGACCCGCGCCGCGACCCCCTCGAAGGCGAGGCCGCTCCACACCGCGACGACGCCGCCCGGAGCCTCGATGAACCGCGTTCGGGGGTCGGGAGCCAGGGCGAGCGCGCAGCGCTCGCACAGGGCGACGTCGGGCTCGTCGCACCCCGCGCACGAGACGGGAAGCAGCAGCGCCAGCGCATCGGCGCACGCCTCGCGCACAGCGACGAGGATCTCCGGTATCACCGCCTCAGCATCCCGGCGCGCGCGGTGGTCTCGGTGCCGGCATCCCGCATCGGTGGACGGCCATCGCGGTGGGCGGCCTGGGGAGGAACCTCCTACTGCGGCGCGCCCTGCTGGGTCGCGAGGACCCCGACGCCCGTCGCGGTGGGCTGCCAGCTGGTGCCGCGCTTGACGTAGAGCGTGCCGTCCTCGGCCCGAAGCCGCAGACTCGAGATGCCGCTTCCGCCCGCGATCGAGGCCATGCCCGAAGGCGCCGTCGAGGTGGAGGTCGGCGCGCCGACCACCTGCTCGATGACCGTCGAGTCGGCGTCGGCGCCGCTGGTCAGCACGCCGACCGAGACGTCGTCGATCCACGTGACTCCGATGCGCGTGACGCCGATCACCGCACCGCCCGCGACGGCGAGCTGCATCGGCTGCCCGAGGCGCACAGGCGCGATGTCGTCACGGATGACTCCGGCCACCGACACCACCGAGCGGCCGCCGGCGCTCACGAGCGCGGCCAGGCGCGTCCCGTCGCGCGACAGCGCCATGCCGGCGATGGCCGTCCCTTCGCCCCACGCCTCGGCGACCTCGATCACATCGCCGTTGGGCAGATAGGCCCGCAGCGCGGCCGGGTCGTCCTGAGGGACGCTCCACACGACTCCGTACGGGTCGATCACGGGATCGACCAATCCGGGCCGGGTGTCCAGCACCTCGGGCTCGGTCCCGGCCGAGTTCAGCCTCACCACCGCCCCTGAGGCGAGGCGCGCCGCGGCGAGATCGCGCTCGGCCCCGACCTGCACGCTCAGCGGCGACGCGGCTTCGACCGCAGCCGAGAGGCCGGGGATCTTGTCGATCTCATCGCCCGTGAGGAATCCGAACCCGGCCTCCGTCAGCACCAGGGGCGTGGCCGGCACGCGAGTGGAGCGCACCGCGACGGGCTGCGCGTCGATCGGGGCGGAGTCCACGGTCATCACGACCTCGGCCACGCCGGCGGCGCGCAGGCTCTCTTCGAGCTGCGTCAGCATGCGGTTGCGGGCTTCACTGCTCGCGGCCAGCATCGCTTCGCCTGTGAGCGCGACGTCGGACACGCCCTCGTCGGCGGTAGGCACGACTGTGACCGCTGACACTCCATCGGGGAACGCTGTCTCGACCGATTCGGCCAGCCACTCGCTCTTCGGCTTGTTGACCAGCGCCAGAGCGATGCTTCCCGCCGCCTTGGTGACCGGGAACCAGCGCACGTCGGGCACAAGATACTGCCAGGACGGGTCGAAGTACATGAGCGGGTAGCGGTGGAACACCTGCGGGAACTGGGCCTCGTCGAGCCAGACCCCGTCAGGCGCCTCGGTGATGCGCCACTCGCCATCGTCCTGCTGTGCGAGTTCGAACGTCCAGTTCCCGGGAGACAGGTCCGCCCGCTGGTAGGCGCCGCTGTCGTCGACCGTCCCTGCCACCTCCGAGGCGAAATCGACCAGGCCCTCGCCAGTTTCGACGTAGTCCCGCTCGGCTCGCTCGTCGACGATCACCCCCGCATCCGGATTCCATGTCTCGGCGAGCGAAGGTGCCAGGAACTCGCGGGCGACGGCCCAGTTGCCACGCACGCCGGGACCCGAACCGGCGTCGATGAAACCCTCGACGATCTGCTGCGGCGTGGCGCCCGGCTGCGGCCGGTTCGGGATGAACACCACGTTCTGCGAGCCGTTGCCGGTGTTGCCGTTCTCGAGCCCGTACTCCGGCGGGCCGCTCGTGGGAAAGCCGGCGCAGCCGGTGACGACGACCGCGCACAGCGCGAGGATGAGGGCCAGGATGCCGCGTACCCGGGTCATGCGGATCCTCCCCGGGTGCCGGCATCCGTGTCGCTCGCGCCGTCTCGGGGCAGCTCGATCGGCGCGGTGAGGCCGAGGTCGTCGAGGGCGGCGACCGCGTCATCGCCCGGATCGACCGGGATCGGCGACTCCCCCCCGA
This sequence comes from Microbacterium trichothecenolyticum, assembly GCF_000956465.1. Classification (GTDB taxonomy): domain Bacteria; phylum Actinomycetota; class Actinomycetes; order Actinomycetales; family Microbacteriaceae; genus Microbacterium; species Microbacterium trichothecenolyticum. Next base: position 4,058 of record NZ_JYJA01000028.1, on the reverse strand, counting down.
GCGGCATCGCCTGCCGCGGGAGGGTCAGGACGAAGTTCGTGCCCCGGCCGACCTCCGACCACACCGCCAGTTCGCCGCCGTGGAGCTTCGCGTCGCCCAGCGCGATCGACAGGCCGAGGCCGGTGCCGCCGATCGTGCGCTTGCGCGAGGGGTCCGCTCGCCAGAAACGGTCGAAGACGTGCTCGACGTCCTCGGGCTTCATCCCCATGCCGTAGTCGCGGACGCCGATGGCGACGGCCTGCTGGTTGCTGTCGACGCTGACGACGATAGGACGCCCCTCGCCGTGCTCGATCGCGTTGCCGAGCAGGTTGCGCACCACGCGCCGCACGCGGCGCGGGTCCATGTCCACGGGGGAATATCCCCCGGGAGCCACGAGGCGCACGTCCGTGCCGTGCTGTTCGGCGAGCTGCTGCATCGACCCGATCACGTCTTCGGCGAGGTGGGCCAGGCTCGTCGGCTCGAGTTCGAGCTGCACCGAGCCCGCGTCGTACCGGCTGATCTCGAGCAGGTCGGTGAGCAGGGTCTCGAAGCGCTGCACCTGCGCGTTCAGCAGCTCGGCCGCGCGCGCGGTGGCCGGATCGAAGTCCTCCCGCTGGTCGTTGATCATGTCGGCGGCGAGGCGGATCGTCGTCATCGGGGTGCGCAGCTCGTGCGACACGTCGGAGACGAAGCGCTGCTGCACCAGCGAAAGGTCGGCGAGCTCTTTGATCTGCGACTCCATGCTGTCGGCCATCGCGTTGAACGACCGGCCGAGGGTCGCCAGCTCGTCCTCGCCGCGCACCTCCAGGCGCACGTCGAGACGCCCTGCCGCGAGCTTCGCGCTCGTGTCGGCCGCCTCGCTGATCGGGGTGGTCACGGATCGCAGGACGAACCAGGCGATGCCGCTGATCAGGAGCACGAGGCCGATGCCGACGACCCACAGCGTCCGCTGAACGAAGGTGAGCGTCTCGGGCGCGTTCGCGAGGTCGTACGCGAGGTACAGCTCGTACGACGCGACGCGATCGATGGTGAGCTGCTGCCCGACCAGGATTCCCGGGACCGTCGTGTCGTCGCCGTCGGGAAGGGCCACCGGCTGCCAGATCTGCTGGTCGGGGTTGGTGCGCACGAGCGCCCGCATCGGCGTCGTGAGCAGCTCGTTCATCACCTCCTCGTTGGTGCTGAAGTCCTGCGGCGCGTTGGGCACGAGGGGCCCGATGCGGTAGGCGCCCACGATCACGGCGGACGACTGATCGCGCAGCGCCGTGAACGCCAGGGTCATGACGTTCTGCAACTGGATGGAGTCGTTCTGCACCGAGGCGTCGAGGGTCCGCTGCGCCGCGGCGCGCGCCTGCTCGGCGTCCATCAGCACCTGATCCTTGCGAGAGGCGAACAGGTCGTTCTGGATGGCGAGGGCCATCCACACGCAGGCGACCACGACGGCCAGCGCCGTGAGGCCGATCGTGACGAGGATCGTGCGGAACCGGAGGGAGCGCCGCCAGAGGCCCGCGATGTCCCCCGGCCAAGCCCGCCAGAGGCGCCACCACCGGACGCGGGCGCGCGCCGGCGTCACGGCCGTGATGGGCGCCGTCATGGCCGTCTAGACGACGGCGCCGGCGCGGTATCCGACACCGCGCACGGTCGTCACGATCTTGGGGTTGTCGGGGTCCTTCTCGACCTTGGCCCGCAACCGCTGCACGTGCACGTTCACCAGGCGCGTGTCGGCCTTGTAGTGGTAGCCCCACACCTGCTCGAGCAGCATCTCGCGCGAGAACACCTGCTGGGGCTTGGATGCCAGGGCGACGAGCAGCTCGAATTCGAGGGGGGTCAGGGCGATCGGCCCGTCGCCGCGGCGCACCTCGTGCGCGGCGACGTCGACGGTGAGATCGCCGATCCGCAGCGAGTCGTTCGCCGGCTGGCTCGCCGGGCGCAGCCGGGTGCGGATGCGGGCGACCAGCTCCTTCGGGTTGAACGGCTTGACGATGTAGTCGTCGGCGCCCGACTCGAGGCCCTTCACGACGTCGGCGGTGTCGGTGCGGGCGGTGAGCATGATGATCGGGATGCCGGACTCGGCGCGGATCCGGGTGCAGATCTCGATGCCGTCCATGCCGGGCAGCATCAGGTCGAGGAGGATGAGGTCTGGACGCTCGGTGCGCCACGCGTCGACGGCCTCGGCACCGTCCGCGCAGAAGACCGTCTCGAATCCCTCCGTGCGCAGCACGATCCCGATCATCTCGGCAAGGGCGGTGTCATCGTCGACCACCAGGATGCGTGAAGTCATCGCGCGCGTTCGTTCCTTCTGTCCAGGCGCAGAGGATGACGTGCGCGTCCCCATGCGCTTCCCACAGAGTAGTCGACCGGGGCTGTGGACCGGCCGAAGCTCGCCCGAACGGACACCGAGAGGCTCATCCACACGGCGGCTGCAGCATCCGTTCGATATGGAACGATAGGGGCAAGCGCCGTCCTGAGGGCGCGGCCGACGCGCCGCACACCCCGCGACGCGCCGCCGACCGAGAGGGGAATCGTGTCCGCATACCCGGCCTGGACGCCGGCGTCACGCCCCGGGATCATCCCGCTGCACCCGCTGTCGTTCGGCACGATCCTGGGCCGCTCGTTCTCGGCGCTGCGGCAGAACCCGCGCGTGCTGCTGGGCTTCGCGCTCGTCGTGCAGACGCTCGCCTACATCGTCGTCCTCGGCGGCGTGCTCGCCATCGGGTGGGCGTCGTTCTCGCGCCTCGACACGCTGCGGCCCGGCACCGAGGAGTACGACACCGTCATGGCGGGCTCGATCGCGCTCACCGCCGTCGCCGGCATCGTGCTCTCCCTCGCGGCGGGCGCGCTCAGCGTCATCGTGCAGGGCATCGTCGTCGTCGAGGTGACGCACGCCGCCGTCGCCGAGAAGCAGACCCTCGGCGCGCTCTGGCGTCAGGTCAAGCCGATCGCATGGCGCCTCATCGGCTACTCGCTGCTCGTCGTCCTGGCGATCGTCGCGGTCGTCGCTGTGGTCGTGCTCGGGATCATCGGCATCGCGATCGCGGCCCCGCCGGCGGCGATCCTGCTCACGATCCTCGTCATCCTCGCGGCCATCCCCCTCACGTGGTGGCTGATGATCAAGCTCCTGCTGGTGCCGGCCGCCATCATCGTCGAGCACGCCACGATCCTCCAGGCGCTGTCGCGTTCGTGGACCCTCACGCGCCGGCGCTTCTGGCCGGCCCTCGGCATCATCCTGGTGATCAGCGTCATCTTCGCCGCCGTCGCGCAGGTCGTGAGCCTGCCCATGAGCTTCCTCTCGATGGGGCTGACGACGATCATCGCGCCGACGGGCGATCCCGAGCCGACCGCCATCATCGGCTTCATCGCCGCGACGCTCCTCACGCAGGTGCTCACGCTGCTCCTGCAGTCGGTCGCCGTCGTCGTGCAGTCCACCGCGACCGCTCTCATCTACATCGACTGCCGCATGCGCCGCGAAGGGCTCGACCTCGACCTCCTCGCATACGTGGAGCGACGCGACGCCGGAGCCGGCGCCCTCGCCGACCCGTATCGCGAGCACATCGGGCGCGAGATCGCGCCGCGGGGCGTTCCCGGGGCATACCCGGTGCCCGGCTACACGCCGTACCCGGCCGGATATGCGACCCCGGCGTACCCAACGCCGGCCGGCGCGGTGTTCTCCACGACGCCGGCGCAGCCGGGCTACGGTCCGCCGGCGGGGTACGGTCCGCAGCCGGGCTACGGCGTGCCGCCCGGGTACGGAGCACCCGCCCAGCCGGGCTACGGCGTGCCGCCCGGGTACGGCGCGCCGGCCCAGCCTGCGTACGGAGCGCCGGCCCAGCCTGCGTACGGCGCGCCGGCCCAGCCTGCGTACGGAGCGCCGGCGCAGCCGGCGTACGGTGCCCCGGCACAGCCTGCCTACGGTGCGCCCGCGCAGCCGGCGTATGGTGCGCCCGCGCAACCCGCCTACGGTGCGCCCGCCGACCGCCCCGCGGCCCCGGCGCCCGATGTGCTCGCGATACGGGTCGGCGAGGGCGCCGGCTCCGGCGTCGCGTCGCTCCACGTATGCGAGGAGGTCGAGGTCGAGCCCTTCG